>CAVPUR010000027.1:0-199201 GCA_963708995.1 uncultured Actinomycetota bacterium | reverse complement strand
GGCAGGCGAGGTGCCGCTGGCGGTCACGGGCGGATTCCGGTCACGCGCAGCGATAACGGACGCGCTGCGCGACGGTGACTGCGATGTGGTCGGGCTCGCCCGTCCGACGGTGACAACCCCCGACGCCGCGTCCGCCATCCTGTCCGACCGGATAGAGGTGCTGCCGACGCGAGAGCTGCGTTACGGGATGCGCCGCGTGCTGGGCAGGTTCGTCGACGTCAAGGCGCTCGACGGCGTGCTCAACATCAGTTGGAACACCGATCAACTGCACCGACTGGGTGCGGGACTCGAGCCTGACCTCGACCGAGGGCGGCTGGCAACGACGGTGGCCATGCTCCGCCGCAACGGCACAACCTCGTTCCGCCCCAAGCGGGGTGTCCAATGAGACGTCAGCCGCGTTCCTCCTACGACGTTTGCGGGAAGGTCGTGCTCATCACGGGCGGAACCGGCGGAATCGGCAGCGCTACCGCACGCGAACTCATCGGCCGTGGCGCGAAAGTCGCCATCGTGGACGTCGACCCGCGGACGCCACAAATCGCCGCGTGCATGTCGTCACATTCGGCCATGGGCACGATCGCCGACGTGTGTGACCGCGACGCACTCGACCTCGCCGTCGCCGAAGTCGTCGACCGCTTCGGGCGCGTTGACGTCGCGATCGCCAACGCCGGCATCCTGTCTCGCGCCGCCACATTGCGCACTACGCCGACGCCATCAATTGAGTCCGTGCTCGCGGTCAACATCTACGGCGTTGTCAACACCGTTCAGGCGGCGATGGACGAAGTCATCGCTCACCGCGGCCAATTCGTCCTGATCAGTTCGGTCTTCGCGTTTCTCAACGGAATGGGCACCATTCCCTACGCCATGAGCAAGGCAGCCGTCGAGCAGCTCGGCCGCGGACTGCGCGTGGAACTCGCCGCGCACGGCGTCTCCACGACGATCGCCTACTTCTCCCTGATCGAGACCAACATGATCAAGCAGGGTGTCGACGCCGATCCACTCGTCGACGAACTGCTCGCGAGTCTGCCCCGGCCCTTTCTCAAACGTCTTCAACCCGACACTGCCGCAACAGCACTCGCCAACGGCCTGGCGCATCGTTTGCCGCGCGTCGTGGAGCCGTCCAGGTGGAAGCCCCTGTCGGCGCTGCGCGGCCTCCTTGCGCCCGCAATGGATTCACATCTAATCCGTGACCGGCGGACCCTGGCCGCCCTGTCCCAACTCGACACCCGATCCCACGCCTCCCATTCTACCATGTTCATAGAGGACACACGACCGAATCGAAAGGCAAGAAATGACGACCTGGAAAGACACTCCGACGCGCAAGATCGACGTCAACGGCGTCGAGTTCGCCTACCGTGAACTAGGCGCCGGGTCAGAGGTTCCGGTGGTGTTTCTTCACCACCTGACCGCGGTTCTCGACGACTGGGACCCTCGGATCATCGACGGCATCGCCGCGCACCACCGCGTGATCGCCTTCGACAACCGCGGCGTCGGCGCGACGGGCTCCTCGGTGCCACCCACGGTCGAACAGATGGGCGCCGACGCGATCGCCTTCATCCGCGCCTTGGGCCTCAAACGCGTCGACCTCTTGGGGTTCTCGCTCGGCGGCGGCGTCGCCCAGATGGTCGCCTTACAAGCACCCGACCTCGTGCGACGCATGATCCTCGCCGGCACCGGACCACGCGGCGGCGGCGGCATCGACAAAATGGCAACCATCGTCGGGATCGCCTACCTCAAAGCAGCACTCACGTTCAGCGACCCCAGGAACTTCTTGTTCTTTCCCCGCACAGTCGAGGGCAAACGCGCCGCGTCGGACTACCTCAACCGCCTCAAGGAGCGCACCCAGGACCGCGACAGACGAATCTCGATGCAGGCCCGCATCGCTCAGCTCAAAGCCATCCGGCACGCCGGCCAGAGCCAACCTGACGACCTGTCACTCATCACGCAACCCGTCTTCGTGGCTAACGGCGACCACGACCTCATGGTCGACAGCAGCCACTCAGCCGACATGGCACGCCGACTGCCCAACGCCCAACTGAAGATCTATCCCAACTCGGGACACGGCGGAGTATTCCAGCACCATCGAACCTTCGTCCCCGACGCGCTGCAATTCCTCGCCGAGGAAAGAGCTTTCGAGACCGTTAGGAGAACGTCATGAACCTACAGCCGAGTCAACACAACGACGCGATCACGTCGTACAAACATGCGCCATCGCGCACGATCACGGCAGGGGGTGTCACCTACGCCTACCGCGAACTTGGGCCGAAGGGCGGGATTCCGGTGATCTTCTTCGTCCACCTCGCCGCCACGCTGGACAACTGGGACCCCCGGATCATCGATCCCATCGCTCGGCAGCATCGTGTCATTGCCTTCGACAACCGCGGCGTGGGAGCGTCCACCGGAACCGTTCCCGACACCGTCGAGTCCATGGCCGACGACGCCTACACGTTCATCACCGCACTCGGTTTCGACACCATCGACATCCTCTCCTTCTCGCTCGGCGGCATGGTCGCCCAGGCACTGGTGATCAAACATCCTGAGCTCGTCCGCAAGCTGATCCTCACCGGAACCGGACCCGCAGGCGGAGAGGGCATTGACAAGGTTGCCGGTACCACCTACTACGACACATTGCGTGCCATGCTCACCCGGCAGGACCCCAAGGAGTTTCTGTTCTTCAACCGCGACGACACCGGCAAACGAGCCGCACGCGCGTTCGTCGAACGCCTCGACGAACGTACCGAGGATCGAGACATGCCGATCACGCTGAAGGCTTTCCGAACTCAACTCAAAGCGATCAAACGTTGGGGGCGCTCAACACCCGCCGATCTGTCTGTGATCACCCAGCCGACATTCATTGCGAACGGCGACAACGACCGCATGGTTCCCACGGCCCTCTCCGAAGACATGCACCGTCGCATCGCCGGTTCGAAGCTCACCATCTATCCCGACTCCGGACATGGTGCGATCTTCCAGTACCACCACGAGTTCGCTCGTACTGCAATGGATTTCATCGATAATTACACCGATCGGCACACAAGGAGTGAGCATGAGTCAGCAAAGTAGCGGCAGCCGGCGAAGGTTGCAATGGACGCTGGGGGTGCTCGCCGCAATCCCCGTGGCGAGCGCAACCGGTGAGATTCTTCGAGGCCCGCAAGGGGTGCCGGGCGGCTCACCCGATGTGATTCCGACCGTGGACAGTGCTCTCCGCTATGCCAACGCGTTCAAATTCGTGGTCGGACCTGTCATCTGGTCTCAACTGCGACATATCGAGCAGTCACCGGCCGTGTCTTTCGCGGCCGCAACCATCACGTTTGGCGGTCTCGCGCGGCTGAGGTCATGGCAACAACGCGGGCGCCCGCACCCCATCACCGTGGGGGCAATCGCCCTCGAGACCATCGGAGTGCCGATCCTGCTCGCCTGGCAGCGGCGCCTATCTGTAAAGGCGGTTTGAGCAGATGCCTTCCGTACTGGTCACCGGCGCAGGCAGAGGAATCGGTCTGGCGATCACCGAGCACATGAGCCGGCGAGGCTGGAACGTCTACGCCACCGCCCGATCCGACGCCGCACTACACAGCCTCGACCGCTTGCCCAATGTTCACGCGATCGCGCTCGACATCACCGACCGGTCCGCGATTGCAGCACTTCCCGACCAGCTTCCCGCTGAGCTGAACGGCGTCGTCAACAACGCCGGCATCATCGTCAACGGGCCGGTCGAGGGGTTATCCCTCGATGATCTGACACAGCAACTCAACGTCAACGTCATCTCGCAAATCGCCGTGACACAGGCGGTGCTGCCAAAGATTCGTGCCGCTCGCGGCCGGGTGGTCTTCATGTCCTCGGTCAGCGGATTGATCACCACTCCGGGCACCGGCGCCTACACCGCATCAAAGTACGCGATCGAATCCCTGGCCGATGCACTCCGAATGGAGTTGCGCCCCTGGCGCATTCCCGTGTCACTCATCGAGCCAGGACCGATCCGCACCGATATGTGGGCCGACGTGCTCAACGACTACGACCATATGACCAAACAACTCAGTGACGAGCATCGCCGACTCTATGCGTCGCACCTGGCTGGGAGTCGGAAGTTGCTGGGACGTATGCAAAAACTTGCTGCCGACCCCAATCGGGTCACCAAGGCCGTCGATCACGCGCTGACATCGAGGCGTCCTAAGCGTCGCTATCTGTTGGATATCATCAGTCGGGCCCAGAAAGCCGTCGTTGCGATTACGCCGACCGCGGTCAACGACGCGGTTCTGGCAGCGGCAACCACATCGAAATGAGGGCCTGGGCCGCCGCTCAGGCACGAGCCCAGGGGTCCTCCGCGCCCACCTGTCAGGCAAGGCGGACGAAGCAATCCACGTAGTCGCGCTTGTGCAGGTGAACGATGCGGTCGACTCCCGCATGACCCCGCCGCATCGACCGCCGTGTTGTGAAAGACATCCCGGCATCCGCACGTCGCCGCCGTCGGCGATGTCGAATAAAGCAGCTGCGCGTCCGGTGTGGTGACGGGCGTTCGCTCAACCTCACAGGCTTCTTGCCGGAGCTGCGCAGGTACTCCTCAACCAAGCGGACTTGCTCGGAAAATTTTGGTACAGCGTCTGTTTGGATACTCACTCCTTGCTCCCGATCGTCCGACCATGTGGCGCTGATCTCCTCGCGTAAAACGGCGGGGGATGGTGCGTTCGAGGGCGGCGGGTCGTACAAGAACGCGCCGACGAAGTCCGTCTCCGTCGGCGGAACTCGATTCGTCTACCGGGAGCCTGGGATTGATAGCGGCGTACCGGTGATCTTCGTGAATCACCTCGCCACGAACCTCGACAACTGGGACCCCAGGGTGGTCGACGGCATTGCGGCAAGCACCGCGCATTACTTCGACTTCGGCAGCTTGTGGCGCGCGAGGGATAGTTCGGCATGGCCGACCAGTTCCACCTCGTCGAGCTGCCCAGTGCGCCGAGATGAACTATTTCTCGAGTAGATAGTGGTAGACCTCGAATGAGGCTTGCTCCACTGTGTTGCGCGTGAGCTTGCCGTCTTCGCGCACTTCCCAGACGGCGGTGCCGGTCATCGCAATCGGCTTGTGGTTCGGTTGCGTGCCGAGGAAGCCGTTATTTGAACCGGTCAAGACCCAACGGGACGTGACACGGGAGCCGTCTTCGTTCTGAAATGTCTCGATGGCGTCAAGGTGGAGGTCCTCAACGTTGTTGAGGAGTTCTCGGATCGAGTCCTTGAAATGGTCCTTCCCAGAGATCTCCGTGCCGCCGATCACGACGACCACGTCATCGGTCACAAACCGGTCCACCGCATCGGGGTCATGCGCGTTCCATACTTCGTCCCACATATCTTGAACAGTCTTCGTTGATCGCATACGTTAACGATTCCACTTGGCCTGGTGAATGGGGAGCTTCGGCAGCCCGAGACATAAGTTCTTCGGTGCCTCTAGGACGAACGGGGCGCAAACCGCATCAGGGCAGGAGATCGTCAGGCGGTGGCTGCTAGCCCTCCTTGGGCCAGTCGCCTTGCGTGTCCAGGCCGCCGCCTCAGTCGCCCCAGGTTTCTTGGCGGCTTCGGTGGCCCGGACGATGCGGCGTCATAGCTCCAGCAGTAGCTGGGACACCTGCGACAGGGCGTTGGGGTCGGTCGAGTGCAGCTCGTATCCCTGGGGCCGGGCGCTGGGGTACTCCGGTGCGATGGGGAAACCAGCTCTTGGGTTCCCCACGGTGGTGTCGGGCACCAGTTGGGCGTGCAGCGAAAGGCGGTCGGGCGCTGCACGACCAACTAGCTATCTAACTTGATGATGTGGATGGAAAAGAAAACAGGCCAGGGCTTACGTCCCCGACCTGCAAACCCCTTAAACCTTTTCTGGCTCGACTGGGCTAGTGGTCGAGTCTCGCGTCGCTGGCGCCAGTGCGGGCCCGCTGGGGCGCCGACGCGGGGTGCGTTGGGCGCCGTTCGGTGTCGCCGCGGGCCGGGGGCGGCCTCGGCGGCTGGCGCCCGGCCCGTCCGGCGGTGCCCCCGCGGGGCTGCGGCCCTTCCGTGGTGCGTGGGGTCGCGCGTGCGCCGCGTGCTGGCGCGTCTGCCCCGGGCGGGCGGGGGCGGCGGCGGGCGGGCCGGCCGGCCGCTTGGTTCGCGCCCGCCGGCTCGCGCCGCCGGCGGGCGGCGTGCTCGGCCTCGGCTCCGGGGGTCCGCCGGTCGGTGCTGGCCGGCTCGTGCTCCCGCCGGTGTCTCCGGTCGGCCGGTGCGTTCGGCCCGCTGCCGTCGCGGCGCCTCCGTCTGTGCCCGCGTCGTCTCGCCGCATTCGGGCTCCCCGTCCCCCGTGGGTGCCCGGCCGCTCGTGTCTCGCCGTTGTGCGGTGTCTGCCCGGCGTCGCTTGTGGTTGCTCGTCGACGGTGCCTTGGCGGAGCGGCCCGCTGCGTAGCGTAGCGCGCGTCGCGGCCGGTGTCCTTGGTCGCGAGCACTCCCCCGGGGTCGCCCGGCGTGCTCGCCCCGCGGTGTAGCCGACCCGCAGGTCTCGGCACGACGTGAGTCGGCCACGCCGCAGGTTTGGCGCCGCCCGCCCTGCCGGCCACCAGGTCGGCGCGCGGGCCGCGCCGGATCCGGTTCGGCGGTGCGGGTGCGCGGCGCGGGTCACCCGCGCCAGCCGTGGCCCGCTGATCCGTCCACCGGCACCGCGCCACCGGGACCGCCGCGCAGGGCGCTCACATTTCAGCTGCGTACGCACCGGCGGGCGTTTGCCGCGGACCGGGTCGTAGTAGCCGGCGAGGTTCGGTGATCGGGTGTCCCACAGGCCCGTTTGACGGCGCTGTCGCGCGGTGCGCCCGTAGGCGCGGGGCGTCTGCCCCGGCACGGCCAGGCCCGCAGATCGGTACGCCCGCTCCTCGCGGTGGGTCGTGCTCGCAGTCATGGTGTCGCGGGTCGCCTCCCGCGCGGTTGTTGCGGCCTTGGTTTTCGCCGTGGCTCAGCTCCTTGCTTTGCGCCGCGCGCGCAGCTCCCGCTTCTCCTCGCTCGCGCCGCGCCTCACCGCATCGTCTCGCCTGGCGCACCACTGCGCGTGTCTCTGCGCTCATCCTACTGCTCGCGTCGCCTGTCGCGCCACTGGTCTGTGTCCGCTGCTCGCGGACCAGCGCACCGCTCTGGCCTTGGTGTTCTCGTCGTACCTGATCGCCATCGCGCCATCCTTCCCTCAGGAGGTGTGCATCGTCTGCGCCGTTCGTCGTCGGCAGCTCCCGGGCGGCGCTGTACTCCGGTGCGCGAACCAGCTCTTGGTTCCCCACGGTGGTGTCGGCACCAGTTGGGCGTGCAGCGAAAGCGGTCGGCGCTGCACGACCAACTAGCTATCTAACTTGATGATGTGATGGAAAAGAAAACAGGCCAGGGCTTACGTCCCCGACCTGCAAATTCTCTTGTGGAGCTGCCGGGAATCGAACCCGAGCTTCTACCAGGCATTATGCCTTCTGAACTGCTGTTTCGTTACGTCTCGTTCCGGTTCAGTCCCGCTCGTTACCTGCGGTTTCGTTCTCGGGTCTTGACGGCGTCAAGAGTGAATACCCACCAGCAGAAGTAGCACGGGTAAGCATCAAACCGGCCTCGCACCGGTCGATACCGCACTACGCTCCCCCACCATGGCGGGCCACCGAGCTACGCCGCGTCCGGCATTCCACACGACGTTGGATTCGCCCGGCACCACCGGGACGCGGCGTCTGATGGCTTCACGGTCGTAACGCCCGCGGCGCAAAAATGCGTCCATGGCAGTGCATTCCGGTTTTTTGGCGCGCGGGGTCGTCGAATCTTAGGCAGCTTGTTGCAGATAGACGGCTACGTGGCAGATCTTGGCGTCGGTGTCGAATTCGAAGACAGTCAGCGAGTTCACAGCATGCGCATTGTCGCCGAAGAAGTGCCGTTCTTCGATCTCGAAGTAGACGAGATTTGGCAGCTCGGTCACGCGTCGCACGGTTGTTTCGAAGGAATCAACTGATTGGGCCCATTGGGTCAGCATCTCGGCGTATTGCTGCCAGTTTTGGACTTCGAGGAATGTTCCGATCCGTTCAAAGCGGTCGATTGCGATCAGAGTGGCTAGTGGTGCCCAGTCTTCCGGCGTCTTCACTGTCGGCACCAATTGCCGCACGGTGTCTTGATATTGCATGACTTTTCGCGTCAGTGGTCCGATTTCGTCCACGGCCGATCTCCTTCGATAGCAGGGATGCTGGCAGTGCAGCTGGTGTCGACATGGACTGCGATGACTGGTGGAGATGTCACATGTACACCCCGCCGTTGACGTTGATCTGCGCTCCGGTGATGTAGCCCGCCTCATCCGAGCACAGGAAGTGGCACGCGGCCGCGATGTCCTCCCCTGTGGCTACGCGTTTGAGGGGCATCATGGCCCCGAGGTCCTTGATACTGGGCAACTTGCCTTGTTCTTCGGCGGTGTGCGCCATCGGCGTGTCGACCAGTCCGGGCGGAATCGTGTTCACGGTGATGCCGTGTGCTGCGAATTCGAACGCCAGCGCCTTGGTCAACGCGATGACGCCCCCCTTGGAGGCGACATAGTCGGCTTGATTCGGTGCACCCGTTTGTCCGGCAGTCGAGGAGATCGTCACGATCCGACCCCAGCCGGCGCTGATCATGTCGGGGATCGCGGCCTGCGCGCAGTTGAAGGTTCCGGTCAGATTGATCGCCAACGTGCGGTTCCACTGATCGAGGGTGATGGCGGTGAACGGCTCGAAGGCGGTAACGCCAGCGCTGGTCACCAGTATTTGGATGGGACCGAACTCGTCGCGGACCGAGGCTATCGCGGCGTCGACCGCGGGTCGGTCGGTGACATCGACATTGAACGCGATCGCCTGAAAGCCGTTGTCCTGCAGAGCCGCGACCTGACCTTTCAACGCTTCGCCTTGCCGATCGAAGATGGCCACCTTGTTCCCGCACTTGGCCAAACGTTGGCTGATGGCCTGGCCGATGCCGGAGGCGCCGCCGGTCACCACGGCAACTCTGCTCATGGTTGTTCTCTTCTTTCTCGAGGGGCTGGCGGTCTCACTCGGCCGGGGTGAAGGTGATGTGCAGGTTGCTCAGCCCGCGCACGATGAAGGTGGGGTCGTAGTCGAAATGCCGCTGCCCCGGGGGTCCGTGCTCGGGTTCGGAGATCGAAATGTCGCGCGTGCGATCCAGGAAACGGCCCAGCGTGACGCGCCCCTCGGCGCGGGCCAACGGACCGCCTGGGCACGAATGTGCGCCGCGGCCGAAAGCGATGTGTTCGCGTACGTTCTCACGTCCCAAGCGGCACTCGTTGGGCTGTTGGAAGCGGCGCTCGTCGCGATTGGCTGCACCGGGGTGGATCATCACCGTGGTTCCTGCCGAAATGTCGACCCCGCCAAGTGTGGTGGCGACCCTGGTCATCCGGAAGTCACTCATCGTCGGGCTTTCCAGGCGCAGCACTTCTTCGATGAATTCGGGAATCAGGACACGCTCGCTGCGCAGGCGTCCTTGAATATCCTTGTTGTCAGCGATGATCCGAAGCGCGGAGCACAGCATGCGCGCCGAGGTGTCTTGGCCCGCGCCGAACAGGAATGCGGCGGTCCGCACGATCGCGTCGAGTTCGGGCAGTGAGCCGTCTTCATATGTGGCAGTGGCCAGTTGGGTCAGGACATCGTCACGGGGTTCGCGTCGCCGATCCTCGAGATAGGTTCGGAACTTATCGAACAGGAATTCCAGTGGATTGACGGCAAGGGTCTGCTCGTCACCGACGACGGCGATGGTGCTGCCCGCCAAGACCTGGCGGACTTCGTGGCGATCCCCTTCGGGCACACCTAGTAGGTCGGCGATCGCCAGCGTGGTGAACGGTTTGCCGTACTCGTTGATGACTTCGCAGCGACCTGTGCCGATGAACTCGTCGATGCACCGGTCGGCGATGCCCGCCAACGCTGCTTCGTTCTCTTTGAGCCGGCGCGGGGTCAGCAGGCGCCGCAGCAGGCTGCGCTGGGTTTCGTGGGCCGCACCGTCCATCGTGACCATGAACTCGTTCATCGGCCACTGATCACGACCCGCTTCGATGACGTCGGTGATGTCCTGTGCCCTGGGTGGGACCTCTAGCGGCGGGTAGGGGCCGCCCACGGAGTTGCATGACGAGAACGTCGATGCGTCCTTGTATACCTGCACCGCTTCGTCGTAACCGGTCACCGCCACAACGCCGGGATGGGCTACCGGGTGCACTGGGCAGCGCGACCGCAGCGCATCGAAGTAGGGGTAGGGGTCGCTGACTAATTCAGTGTCGGCAAAAAAGTCGGCGGCCTCCAAGTCCACCGCATCCGCGGCCGATCGGGCTTCTACGCTGTCCACAGCTGTTCCGTTCTGGTCGAGGCGGTATCTTCCCAATGGTTGTACGCTTGTATAGCCTATACGGTCGTAGGGCGCAAGGATAGTCACACAGCGTCCAAAGGCACTTGGTGGAACAACCGATTTCAGCCCGGTCGCGCCGCTCGTGCTGGCCGAACGATGCGGAGGGACTGACGCGATGACACGGATGCAACCGTTGCCGGTGAAGAACTGGCCGCCTGAGATGCGCGATGCGTTGGCGGCGATGACCCCGCCTGGGCACCGGCATTCCCTGAGCGGCGACCGTCGTCGTCAGGGCGCCAACATTCTCGGTGCGCTCGCCCACCATCCAGCCCTTGCGAAGGCGTTCTTCACGCTCAACGGCCATCTGCTACGGGCCACAACCCTGACTCCACGTCAACGCGAATTGGTCGTCATGCGCGTGGCCGTGCTACGCCAGTGCAGCTATGAGTGGGCACAGCATGTGTTCCTGGCGCGCGACGCAGGTTTGACCGACCTCGAAATCGCTTGGATCGCTTGGGGGCCAGAAGCGCCGGTTTGGGACGAGCTCGACGCAAGTGTGTTGCGCGCCGTCGGCGAACTCGACCGCGACGGCTTTATCGCGGACGAGACATGGGCGGTCCTGGTCGAGCACTTGGATGTTCGGCAGATTCTCGATGTCATCTTCACTGCCGGTGCATACGCGACGATCGCGTGGATGGTGAAGTCCCTAGGTATCGATCTCGACGACGACCTACGAGAAGGCCTCGCTGGGTGAAGGTGCGGATCGCTCGCGGCCTACCATCGTTTCGGCGCCGGCGTGTCGATGGATAGCGGACGCTGGTAGGACAGGTCGCTGCGGTCGCGAGTGCCCACCGGGTAGCCGGTGTCCTTGAAGAACGACGATTGCAGCACCGATGCGTCGGCCAAGAACATGACCTCGACCGTTGATCTGCGAACTGCTATGCGCCACTGTCCGTCCCGCCGCTCCAGCCGGTCGACATATCGACCGCTGATGAACTGAGCTGTTCGGCCGTCGAGACTCAAAAGCACCACGATGACGTAGCTCTCGGCGTGGGCGTTGACGCCGTCGATCTCACAACTCTGAGTGGTGATGTTGTGCGTGTGGACCTGGGAGGTCGCCGCGTGCGTGCGATTGGCCCAATCACCGTATTCGGCGCCGAGGTTGGTCACGTTGCCGTGTTCGTCAATGCCATCGCGGTGATAGGCCGCGGTGATCAGGTCCAAGTCGTGGCGGTCGCAACCGCGTGCATGACCGGCGATGCAGTCCATGATCGCGGTGCGATCCATCAGGTAGGCGACATCCCGTCGCACAGCGGTTAGCTCGGTTTCCATCGTGATCTCCTCTGGACTGACACACACTTGCCGTAGCCTTGAAGGCGGCTAAATGTCCGCAGCGACAGTGTGTGCTGTACGATCGTACAGTAATGACATGGGCGAGCACAGCCGTTCGGCGTACGGATCGGGAGGTGGGTGCCACGGCAACCAATCGGCGCGTGGGCGCGGAGACGTCGAAAACTCGCGATGCGGTGCTCGATTCCGTCGAGGGACTGCTGCTCGACGAGGGCTATGCCGGCGTCAGCTACCGGGCGGTGGCCAGCAAAGCCGGCGTGACCCCGAGCCTCATCCAGTATTACTTTCCCACCCTTGACAGCATGTTCGCGGCCTTGATCAGGCGCTTGATCGAACGCGACATCGCCCGCTGGACAGATGCACTAGAGCGCCGCCCGGATGAGCCGCTGCGTGTGCTCTGGGAATACAGCTGGAGCGAGGCCGCTGGCGTGCTCAGCATGGAACTCATGGCACTGGGCAACCACCGGCCAGCGGTGCGCGCCGAGATCACCGAAGGAACCGAGAGGATTCGCCGAGCCCAACTCCAAGCTCTGGCAAGGAGATACGGCGACACCAATTTCCTCGATGACAGGTTCACGCCCGACGCCATGGCGCTGTTGCTGACGAGCATGCCGAAATACCTCAGCCTGGAGGACAGTATCGACGTCAGCATGGGACACCGCCAACTTGTCACGGCGTTCGAGAAATATCTCGACTCCATGGAGCCCAAGCCCCGCGCCCGCAAGCCCAGGTTGTCCTCGCGCAACCGATCGCGCTCGTAGCGATACGCCTCATGCTGTATTAGTGTCCTCATGCTGTACTGTCGTACAGCATGCGTATCGGTTTGACCGGCGGCGGTTCCTCGGCCGAGCGAATTGTTGCGCAGGCTCAACAGGCCGAAGCAGACGGGTTCAGCGCGCTGTGGTACGCCAGCGAAGTGTGCGATGACCCGCTGGTCGCAATGGCGCTCGCGGGTGCGCAGACCACCGCGATCGAGCTGGGCACCGCAGTGCTACAGACCTACCCCTGCCATCCGCTGTTGCAGGCCAAGCGAATCACGTCGGTGGTCGACGCCATGGGCCGCCCCGGTTTCACCCTCGGGATCGGTCCCTCACATGAGCCGCTCATCCGCGGTGTGTACGGGCTGTCCTATGAACACCCTGGACGAAACACGGAGGAGTACCTGCGAATCATCACCGCGCTGCTACGCGGCGAGGATGTCGATTTCGACGGCCACGACTGGTCGGTCCACACGCAGGGACGTGGGGTGAAACCTCAACAGCGAGTTTCGGTCTTGCTTGCGGCTCTGGGTCCGCGGCTACTGCGCGTTGCAGGTGAGCTGGCCGATGGAGTCGTGTTATGGATGGCATCGACGCGAGCAATCGGCACCCATGTCATTCCGAAATTGCACGCCGCCGCATCAGCGGCCCGCCGGCAAGCACCCCGTGTCGTGGCCGGCTTGCCCGTGGCTGTCCACGACGACGAAGCCGAGGCGCGTGCGGCAGCCGCGGCAACCTCGGGCATGTACTCGGGGATGGCTAACTATCAACGCATTTTGGCGATCGGTGGGGCGGCCGATCCCGCCGAGGCCGCAGTGGTCGGAGACGAGGCATCAGTGCGTGCCCAGCTCCAGTCGCTGCTCGATGCCGGTGCCACCGACATCTGGGCGGCGGTGTTTCCCGTCGGTGACGACAAACGTACGTCGGTGCGGCGGACCACCGATCTGTTGCGCGAGCTGGTGTCATAGTGAAGGAGCAGACAATGCCGGTCACCATCAATGCGATTACGCCCACCGTGGGTCTTGAGATCATTGGCATGAGCGCGGATCAGTTGGTCGAGCCTCAGACTGCCTCGGACACGCAGTGTGCCCTCGACGAACACGGCGTCGTGGTCTACCGCGAGGTCAACATCAGCGACGAACAACTGCTGGCATTTAGCCGACTGCTTGGGAAGCTCGTGGTGCAGCCAACAGGCGAACACCAATACCCCGAAATCCAAACCATCACTTTGGATCCAGCCAAGACGAATGCGCTGTTGGCCTCGTACCGGCAGGGCAATTTCCATTGGCATATCGACGGCGCCATCGACGAATACCCGCAAAAGGCAACGCTTCTGACCGCGCGTGCGGTAGACCCGGCTGGCGGCGACACCGAGTTCGCCAACACCTATGCCGCCTACGCCGCCTTGACGGACGATGAGCGTGCCGAGATCGCCGACTTGCGGGTCGTGCATAGTTTCGCGCACGCGCAGTCGCTGGCCAACCAGGACGCAACCGAGGACCAACGCCGGTCGTGGGACCGCGTCCCAGTCCGAGTGCATCCGCTGGTTTGGACGCGCAGTAATGGCCGCCAGTCGCTGCTTCTCGGTGCCACCGCAGCCGAGATCGTCGGCTGGCCCGCCAGCAAGGGGCGCGCCTTGCTGGACCGGCTTTTGAATTGGTCGACACAACCCCAGTTCACGCTGCGCCACAAGTGGCGCAAGGGTGACCTCGTCATGTGGGACAACACAGGTATGCTGCACCGCGCCTTGCCGTTTGAGCCTACGTCGGTCCGGCTGATGCACCGCACCACCCTGGTGGGGGAGGAACCGGTGGCCGCTCCATAATGAAGCGGACAGCCGAGTTCAGATCACTGCGCCACCATTGACACCGATGACCTGGCCGGTGATGTAACTCGCGGAGTCTGAGCACAAGAACGCGCAGATCGCCGCAATGTCCTCGCCGGTGCCTAGCCGCCCCGCGGGAATCGCCTTGACCAGGATCTCGCTCGGCGGGAGCTTTTTGGCGCGCTGAGCCTCGCGCAACATCGGGGTGTCGACCGTGAAGGGCGGAATGGTGTTGACCGTGATTCCCTTGGCGGCGTATTCCAGCGCAACGGTTTTCGTCAGGGCGATGACACCGCCCTTGGATGCCGAGTAGTGGCCTTGTCGTACAGAGCCGGTCTGGCCAGCCGCCGACGAGATGGTGACGACACGGCCCCACTCTGCGGCGACCATGTCTGGAAGAGCGGCTTGCAGGCACAGGAATGTGCCGGTGAGGTTGACAGCCAGATACCGATTCCACTCGTCGAAGCCGATCTGATCGAAGCGGGTGAACCCAGCAACCGCCGCGCTCGTGACCAGGACCTCGATTGGCCCGAGGTTGTCCCGCACCGTCTCGAAAGCGGCTTTTACGGCAGCGGGATCGGATACGTCAACCTGTACCGCGATCGCCGAAGCGCCCCCGCTTACCAGATCAGATGAAACCTTCTCGGCAGCTTCGGCGTTGACGTCGAGTACCGCGACCCTGCGGCCCTCGCGCGCCAAGTACTCTGAAATCGTCTGACCCAGACCGGACGCACCCCCGGTGACCACTGCTACCCGTGTCATTTCAGATGCCTGCCGGTCCCGGCCCGCCGTGCATGAACAGCGTCTGACCCGAACAGAAGCTCGACGCGTCAGACGCGAAGAACAACACGCCATAGCCGATCTCATCAGGTTCACCCAGGCGCCCCGATGCGTTAGTCATTCCGATCGCCTCCGGATCGAGCCCGTACCGTGCGGCGTCGTCGATCAGCGTCGCGGCACGAACCGCACCGACCGCGATGGCGTTGACTCGGACGCCTTTTCCTGTCCACGCTGCGGCCATAGACGCGGTCAGGTTATTCACCGCTGCCTTGGCGGCACCGTAGGGCGCGGCTTGCGGCATGCCCACCAGGCTTGCTCCCGAAGAGATGTTGACGATCGCCCCCTTGCCTTGTTCAAGCATCGGCTTGGCCGCGGCGCGCGAAAGATGCCAGACCGCACCGAAGTTCAGCGCTATGACGTGGTCGAAATCGTCGTCGGGCCACTTCAAGATCGACTTGGTTTCGGCGCCTCCGGCGTTGTTCACGAGGATGTCAATCCGACCGAACTCCTGCAACGTTGCGTCTATAAGAGCCTGGCATGCCTCGGGGGTGGTGACGTCGGTTGACACCGCGAGTGCCCGTCGCCCCAGAGCCTGTGCCTCCTTGGCGGTCGATTCGAGCGGATCGCGACGTCGACCGGCGAGCACGACATCGGCTCCGTGCTCGGCGAGCACCAATGCTGAGCCTCGTCCGATTCCTGTGCCACCGCCGGTGATCACTGCAACCCGACCTTCGAGAGAGAACCGATCGCTCACCTGACTGTTCCTCCATTCACCTCGACTATACGAGCGTACAGCATGTGCTGTACTGTCGTACAGTAACGCATGAGGAGGGACGTTGAGCGAGCGGCTTTATTACGACCCGTGGGACGTCGAGATCGATCTCGATCCGTACCCGGTCTACCGACGACTACGGGACGAGGCTCCGCTCTATTACAACGAGCGCCACGACTTCTGGGGAGTGAGCCGTTACGCCGATGTCGAGGCAGCGCTCAAAGATCCGATCAGGCTTAGTTCGGCCAAGGGCGACATCCTGGAGGTGGTGAAGACCGATCCCGTCATGCCGCCAGGGGTCTTCATCAACGAGGACCCGCCACTGCACACCATCCATCGTGCGTTGGTATCGAGGGCGTTCATGCCGAAGAAGATGCGAGCACTTGAGAACAAGGTGCGCGCGTTCTGTACAGCCTGCCTCGATCCGCTAACCGACAGGCAGAGCTTCGACTTCGTAATTGACTTGGGGCGCGAACTCCCGATGCGCACAATAGGCATGCTCGCCGGCATCCCCGACTCCGAACAACCATCTGTGCGCGCCGAGGCACATCGCGTCCTGCGGAATGAGCCGGGCAAACCCCTGCCAGTGAACAAGGACCACTACTTCGACGGCGACATGTTCACCGAGTACGTCGCGTGGCGCGAGAAGAATCCATCCGACGATCTGATTACAGAACTACTCAACGTCGAGTTCGAGGACGAGACCGGGACGACGCGCCGGTTGACCAAACAGGAACTGTTGATATTCCTGGCGGTCGTCGCAGGCGCTGGCGTGGAAACCACGGGTCGATTGTTCGGATGGATGGGCAAAGTGTTGGCCGAGCACCCCGATCAACGCAAGGAACTCGTCAACGATCACTCCCTGATCCCAATCGCAATCGAAGAACTCCTCCGCTTCGAACCGCCTGGTCCGCATGTCGCCCGGTACGTCGCAACCGAGGATGTGTCGTTCCAAGACCAGACGGTACCGGCCGGCAGCGCGCTGCTCATGATGCTGGCCTCCGCCAATCGCGACGAGCGCCACTTCGAGGATCCCGATCGATTTGATATCCACCGAAAGCCCGGCGCGCATCTGACCTTCGGCCGCGGAGCCCACTTCTGCGTCGGAGCCCCTCTGGCCCGACTGGAGGGCCGGGTAGCACTGGAAGAAGTACTCAAGCGATTTCCAGAGTGGCAGATCGACCTCGACCACGCCCGCCGGTCACGCACGTCCACTGTGCGCGGGTGGGACTCCATGCCGGCCATCGTTGGCTGATGTCCGACGGGCCCCACAACCGAGTTGATGCCATCAAGCGATGCAGCGTGGGCAGATTTACCGCGAAGCGCACGCACCAATCCGGGACAACCGGATGCTGATGAGATGTTGACGAGAAAAGAAAACTGGCCAGAGCTTAGGGCTCTGACCAGTGCCTTTCTTGTGGAGCTGCCGGGAATCGAACCCGGGTCCTACGGCATTCCCTCAAGGCTTCTCCGTGCGCAGTTCGCTATGCCTCTGCTCGGATCTCCTGGTCACGCGAACAAGCCAGGATGACGATCCCAGTCGCTGTTAGTGTCCCGATAAGTCCCGCGACCGGACTAATCGGTTGATCCCTCTAGCTGATGCCAGGGTCCGGGTCGAGGGCTTTCCCGGTCTGACAGACTAGCTGTCGCTTAGGCAGCGAGAGCGTAGTCGCGCTGTGTTGACACGGCGCTTAATTGGTTGCAACGACGCTTACGGTGGTCTCTTGCCTGCACCGGCACGCTTCCCTTGATTCGATGCGCGAAGTCGAAACCGTTCAGCCCCTCGCATCCCCACCGATTTTCGGCAGGACAATCTATGGTACGCCGTTACCAACAGCCGGCAACGCAATTAAGTTCCCGGTCAGATCACGAAGTTGAGGCGCTCGACGATGTGGGCGGCCAGCTCTTTGTCGCCGTCAAGCTCGACGTCCTGCGAGCGGGCGGGGCACATCGGACGCCCGCCGGCCAGCCTGGTGAACTGCAGACCGTCGAGCCGGATCGTCGCCGTCGGCTCCTGCCCGCCGAAGTCGTCGACCACCTGAGCGCGTCCATCCACGCTGACGCGGATGCTGCGTGCCAGCGGACCGGTCAGGTCGAACTGGACGCGTGAACCCTCGGGCGCTTGGGCGAGTTTGCCGACCACGAACCCCATGGTCGCCGCGATCTCGTCGAGGGACAGTTGCGACGCGGGCCCGATGAGCTCGTCGTCGGTCGACGGGTGCTCCAACGCCATCCGGATGTCTTGCTCGTGCATCCAGCAGTCGAAGACCCGTATTCGCATGAACCGTCCATAACTGTCCATGCCCGCCGGCGTCGGTGTCGTCGCGTTCCACTCGTCGTCGGACATAGCCGGCAGGACCTCGCGGCGCTTGCCGGTCACCGCGCGGTAGCGCTCCAGAACGCTGGGACCCGGGTCCGCGCTGAGCTCGCGCACCCAGCACTCGTTCATCGCTCCGATGTCGTTGTGCACATGCTCGAGGGCCTTGACGTCGATATCTGGTTGCGGCGGGGCGACACCCTGCAGGAATGACTCGGTCCCGATGATGTGGGACACGACGGCACGCACGCACCACCCGGGCAGCGGCGTCATCGCCTGCCAACCGCTCTCGGGCAACCCTTCCAGCTGCGCGTCGATGGAGTCCCACACGGCGAAAAGGCCTAGCAGCACGTTGGACTTGTCGACTGTGGTGATGGAACGGGTCGCCATGGTCGGATATTAGGCCGATCAACGCCCGATATAGAGGCCGACCCGGAGAATTTGCGCGGGTGTCACCCCGCTGCGATCATCGCGACGGAGCCCATGGCCATCGCCATGCCGATCCCCTGCCAGCGCGTCACCCGTTCCCGCAACACCGCCATCGCCAGCACGACGGTTGCCGCCGGATACAGGGAAATCAGAATGCTGGCCAACGAGAGCAACCACGACTGCAGCGCTATCAGCTGGGTCACCAGGGCACAGGTGTCCAGGAACGCGATGGCCAGCGCGAGCCTCATCGACTTGCCGCGCGGGAGCCGCAGGTCGCCCTTCGTGGCCGCGAGAGCAGTGATCACCAACGTGGCCGACAGGCGGGCGAACACCAGCGGCCAGAGCTTGCATTCGTGCGGCGCCTGGTGCAGGAACACCAGATCCAGCCCGAACGCGGATCCGGCCAAGACCGCGAGCCAGGCCACCTTGGGGGTGAACCGATAAGGGTTGGCACCATCGGCTCCCCCTTCCCCGGCCTCGCGGCTGACCAGCAGCACCGCGACGATTGCCAGCACGACGCCCATCGAGGCCGCTTGGCCCGGTCGCTCCCCCAGTGCGATGCCGACCGCCACGGGCACGGCGGCGTTGAGCACCCCCGCCAACGGCGCCACCACCGAGATCGGGCCGGAGCCCAGCGCCGCGTAGAACGCCCACATGCCGAACGCCTGGCCGATGCCGTACATGCAGCCCCAAAAGACCGCACCCGCGTGAATCGGTCCGCCGGCGAACAGGGCCAGCACACCCAGCAACACCGCCTCGACCGGGTACGCCGCCAGCATCACGCGCAGCGCGGCTATCCGCCGCGCTGCCACGCCGCCCATAAAATCGCTGACGCCGTACGAAACGGCAGACAGCTGTGCGTAAGCGGCCCCGATCAGTTAGCTCATACCTTTCGCTCGGCGACCCAGCTCCCGAACAACTTCACGCTGGGCGTCGCGACGTGCCATGTCCTGGCGTTTGTCATACGCTCGCTTGCCTCGTGCCAGCGCGAGCTCAACCTTGACCTTGCCCTCCGAGAAATACAGAGACAGCGGCACCAAGGCGAGGTTACCATCTCGGATCTTGCCGATCAGCGTGTCGATCTGGCTGCGGTGTAACAACAACTTTCGATTGCGACGAGGATCATGGTTTGTCCAGGTGCCATGCTGATACTCGGGAATGTGCAAGTTGCGCAACCAAATTTCGCCATCGTCGACGGTGGCGAAGGCATCGACCAACGACGCGTGACCCGCCCGCAGGCTCTTGACCTCGGTGCCGAGCAACGCCACGCCCGCCTCGTACTGCTCCAAGATCGAATAGTTATGGCGCGCTTTGCGATTGCTGGCGATGATCTGTTTGCCCCCACGAGCCTTCGCGCGAGATGTGTTGTTGGCCACAGCTATCGCCGTACGTATATGCGCACAGTTGCATAGGCCGTGAGCCCAGCCATCGCCGCGCCGAGCAGCAGCAGAATCGGCGCGATGTAAAGGATGTCGGCGTAGTCCACCCGCGCTATCAAATTCGCTTGGTAGAACTGGTTTAGAGCGCTGTCCAGGAAGAACGCCCGCACCGCGACCAAGCCGATGATGGCGATCACGACGCCAATCGTTGCCGCCAGCATCGCCTCCAGCAGGAACGGCAGTTGGGTGTACCAGCGGCTGGCGCCGACCAGTCGCATGATGCTTATCTCGGTACGCCGGGTATAGGCGGCGACTTGGACCATGTTGGCGATCAGCAGGATTGCCCCGATGGCCTGGACCATAGCGACGGCGAACGCGACATTGCTCAAGCCGTCCAGAACGGCGAACAGGCGGTCGATCAAGTCCTTTTGATTGAGCACGGAAAGCACTCCGGGCTGGCCCTGCATCGCAGCATCAAATTCCTTGTGCTGCTCGGGGTTTGCCAACTTCACAATGAACGACGCAGGGAAGGAATCCTTTCCGGCAACGTCCTTGTACTGCGGGAACTTACGGATCGCGTCGTCGTAGGCGTCCTGACGGTTCAGGAGGCGCACCGATTTGACGTCTTCTCGCCCTTCGATCTTCGACCGCAGCGCTTTGCACGGGTTGGCGCTGCAGGCCGGATCGTTGGCGGAGACGTCGTCGGTGAGGAACACCTGCGTCTCGACGCGGTCGAGGTAGATTTCTCGCGAGTGGTCGGCCAACTGTACGACCAGCAGACCGCCGCCGAACAGGCCGATCGAGATCGCGGTCGTCAGGATCATCGCGACGGTCATGGTGACATTGCGACGAAGGCCGGTCAGGACCTCGTTGAGTAGGAAACCGAAGCGCACTTAGCGGTCCATTCCGTAGACGCCACGCTGTTCGTCGCGAACCAGCCTGCCCAACGAGAGCTCGACGACCCGCTGGCGCATCGAGTCGACGATGTGGTGGTCGTGGGTGGCCATCAGCACCGTGGTCCCGGTGCGGTTGATCCGCTCCAACAGGTCCATGATGTCCTTGCTGGTGTCCGGGTCGAGGTTGCCGGTGGGCTCGTCAGCCAGCAGCACCAGCGGCCGGTTGACGAACGCCCGGGCGATCGCGACCCGCTGCTGCTCGCCACCGGACAGCTCGTGCGGCAGCCGGTTGGCCTTGCCGGACAGACCGACCGTCTCGAGCACGTCGGGCACCACCCGGTTGATCGCGTCTCGGCGTTTGCCGATGACTTCCAGCGCGAAGGCGACGTTGTCGAACACCGACTTTTGCTGCAGCAGCCGAAAATCCTGGAAGACGCAGCCGATCACCTGACGCAACTTCGGCACGTGGCGACCAGGCAATTTGTTCACGTGGAACTTCGAGAGCCGAATGTCTCCGGCGGTCGGCGTGTCCTCACCCAACAGCAGCCGCATGAACGTCGATTTGCCCGAACCCGACGGGCCGATCAGGAAAACGAACTCACCCTTGTCGATTTTGACGTTGACGTCGTCCAACGCCGGACGCGCCGACGCTTTGTACTTTTTGCTGACATGGTCCAGGGTGATCATCACGGCACGCCAGTTTAGCCGTGAATTTCGCTGGCACGCGACGATCAACTCCTCGGTGGCACCGGCGTGGGCACCGGGCCCGGCCCCGGCTGCGGTGAGGGAGTCGGGGTCGTGCTGGGGGTGCAGAAGGGCGGTATGCACGGCAGCGTCGGCAGGACGAACGGCGGCGGCGTGGTGGTCGTGGTCACCGGCGGCGGGGGCGGCGGCGTCGTCGTGGGCGTGGGCGTGGACGTGTCAGCGGGCGGCTGTTGCACCCGGCTGCGCGGCACCCAGGTGTAGTTGGGGTCCGGCACGAATCCCGGCGGCACCACCTGCGTAGCTGGGCCTTCGTGAGCCGGCGGCTGTGGCTTGTAGGTGTCGTAGGTCCACCACATCGCCAGGAACACCACGATCAAGACGATGGTGGAGGTGCGGACCCGGCCGCCCAACATGTGGCGCGGCCAGCTCCGATCCGCCTCGTCGTCGCTGCGCTTCTCGAGGACGTTCAGCGTGAACTTCACCGCTGATGCACCGCATCCTGGGTTGTTTCGCCGCTCTTGTCTCCGGCGGCTTCTTCGGCTGCCTGCGGCGGGGTCGGCGGGGTCGGCAATGACGGCGACGGTCGCGTCGGCTGTGGTGAAGATGCCGGCGCGCTCAAGTGCCCGGATCACGATCACCCGCAACTGCCGGCCCGCCTCGAACTGCTTGCCGGGCAGCGTGCGGGCCACCACGCGCAGGGTGACGGTGTCGACTTCGATGCTTTCGATCCCCATCACGGTGGGCGCGTCGAGGAGCAACGCCCCCAGCACCGGATTGTCGAGCGCGTGTTCGCACTCCTGGTGCAACACCTCGTTGACCCGGTTGAGGTCAGCGCTCGTCGACACCGGAATGTCGATCACCGCGCGTGCCCAATCCTTGGACAGGTTGACCGTCTTGACGATCTGGCCGTTGGGGATCGTGAACAACTCGCCCTCCGAGGACCGCAGCCTGGTGACCCGCAACGTCACGTCCTCGACGGTGCCGCGCGCCTCGGCGGCGATCCCCGTAACGGTCAACGAGACCAGGTCGCCGAAGCCGTACTGCTTCTCGACGATGATGAAAAAGCCGGAGAGCAGGTCCTTGACCAGTTGCTGAGCACCAAAGCCGAGCGCCGCGCCCAGCACAGTGGCCGGCGCGATGAGTCCGCCCACGGAAAACTGCAGCACAGCGCCGATCTGAACGATCACCCAGATGGCGATCATGACGATCGACACCCACTGGATCACCGACGCCACGGCCTGTCGGTGCTTGGTTGCCTCCGACCGAACCAGGGCGTCGCTTTCGGCGAAACCCTCGTCGAGCTGCCGGGTCACCTGTTGGGCCACCCAGGTGACCAACCGAACCGCCAGCACCGCCGCGATCAGCAGCATGGCGATCCGCAGACCCCGGGTGATGATCCATCCACCTATTTCGCCGCGCCAGAAATCGTGCCAGCGCTGCGCTGTCGAGATTGCAAGAAGAGTTGTGTTAGTCGTCATCTTTTCGGTTGCGCCACCGGATCCCCGCTTCCAGGAACCCGTCGATGTCTCCGTCCAGGACGGCGGCCGGATTGCCTACCTCGTACTCGGTGCGCAGATCCTTGACCATCTGATACGGGTGTAGTACGTAGGAGCGCATCTGGTTTCCCCACGAGCTGCCGCCTTCGCCTTTCAAGGCGTCCAGCTCAGCGCGCTCTTCTAAACGCTTGCGCTCCAACAACTTTGCTTGAAGCACTCGCATTGCCGAAACTTTGTTCTGCAATTGCGACTTTTCGTTCTGACAAGTCACGACGATACCCGTTGGGATATGCGTTAAACGAACCGCGGAGTCAGTGGTGTTCACCGACTGGCCGCCCGGCCCGCTGGAACGGTAGACGTCGACGCGCACATCGCCTTCCGGTATGTCGATGTGATCGGTGGTCTCCACCACCGGCAGCACCTCGACTTCGGCAAACGACGTCTGCCGCCGACTCTGGTTGTCGAACGGGCTGATCCGCACCAACCGATGGGTGCCCTGTTCGACGGATAGCGTGCCGTAGGCAAACGGCGCGTGCACGGCGAAGGTGGCGCTTTTGATCCCGGCTTCTTCCGCATAGGAGGTGTCGAACACCTCGACGCCGTACTTGTGCTGCTCGGCCCATCGGATGTACATCCGCATCAGCATCTCGGCCCAGTCGGCGGCGTCCACCCCGCCGGCGCCGGAACGGATGGTGAGCAGCGCCTCGCGCTCGTCGTATTCGCCCGACAGCAGGGTGCGCACCTCGGCGGCCTCGATGTCGGCGCGTAGCGCCTTGAGCTCGGCGTCGGCCTCCGCGTGCGCTTCAATTCCGCTGGCGGCGCCTTCGTCCTCCTCGGCTGCGAGCTCATAGAGCACCGGCAGGTCGGTGAGGCGCTGACGCAACTCCTCGATCCGGCGCAGCTCGCCCTGGGTGTGGGAAAGCTCACTGGTAACCCGTTGCGCGTTGGCCTGGTCGTCCCACAGTTGCGGATCGGACGCGTCGTGCTCCAGCTTCTCGATGCGACTGCGCAGACCGTCGACGTCGAGCACCCGCTCCACCGTGGTCAAGGCGGAGTCAAGTGCGGCGATGTCGGCTTGACGGTCAGGTTCCACAGCCGACCACGTTACCGGCACCACCGTTTAGCATCAGAAGACCATCAGTGCACCGCGCGACTGCGACGCCCAGCCCTACTCAGCCCCCTCGCGCCGCAGCCGGGCACGAAACAGAAGGCTGAAGTATGCGTCCATACCATGTCGCCGTCGTCGGCTCCGGGCCGTCGGGATTCTTCGCCGCGGCATCTCTGCTGAAGGCGGCCGACACGTCCGACGAGTTCGACGTCGCCGTCGACATACTGGAGATGCTGCCGACACCGTGGGGGCTGGTGCGCTCCGGCGTCGCTCCCGATCACCCCAAGATCAAATCGATCAGCAAACAATTCGAAAAGATCGCCGAAGACCCCCGGTTCCGCTTCTTCGGCAATGTGGTACTGGGGGAGCACGTGGGTCCCGCTGAACTCGCCGAACGCTACGACGCCGTGATTTATGCCATCGGGGCGCAATCGGATCGGCCGTTGAAGATTCCCGGCGAGGACCTGGCGGGCAGCATGGCCGCCGTCGAATTCGTGGGCTGGTACAACGCGCACCCGCACTTCCAAGAGACGTCGCCCGATCTGTCGGGTGCCCGGGCCGTCGTCGTCGGCAACGGCAACGTGGCCCTGGACGTCGCCCGCATCCTGGTGACCAACCCCGACGAGCTGGCGCTTACCGATATCGCCGATCACGCCTTGGAGTCGCTGCGGCCGTGCGGTGTGGAGGAAGCAGTGATCGTCGGCCGGCGCGGGCCACTGCAGACGGCGTTCACCACGCTGGAGTTGCGCGAGCTGGCAGACCTCGAAGGGGTCGACGTGATCATCGATCCGGCGCAGCTGGAGGGCATCACCGACGAGGACGCGGCCGCGGCGGGCAAGACGACCAAGCAGAACATCAAGGTCCTGCGCGACTACGCTCAGCGCGCGCCGCGGCCCGGCCATCGCCGAATAGTCTTCCGGTTCTTGACCTCACCAATCGAGATCAAAGGCGACGACAGGGTGGAGTCCATCGTGCTCGGCCGCAACGAACTGTTCACCGACGAGAGCGGCCGGGTGGCGGCCAAGGACACCGGCGACCGCGAGGAGCTGCCGGTTCAGCTGGTCGTGCGTTCGGTCGGTTACCGCGGTTTGCCCACCCCTGGGCTGCCGTTCGACCACAGCAGGGCGACCATCCCCAACACCGACGGCCGGGTAGAGGGCAGCCGCAACGAATACGTCGTCGGATGGATCAAGCGCGGTCCGACCGGGGTAATCGGCACCAATAAAAAGGACTCGCAGGACACCGTCGACACGCTGCTGGCGGATCTGGCTGCTTCTGACGGAATCGCCGAATTCCCCGAAGATCATGCCGATCAGTTGGCCGACTGGCTGGCTTCGCGCCAACCCAAGCTGGTCACCTCGGCGCACTGGGAGCTGATCGACCGCTTCGAGCGCGAGGCCGGTGAGCCGCACGGGCGGCCTCGCGTCAAGCTGCCGAGCCTGGCCAAGTTGCTGCATGTGAGCCACGGCTGATCACGGGTCGAGCAGCACCCCGGGATTGAGGATCCCCGCCGGGTCCAGCGCGGACTTGGCCGCGCGGAAGGCCGCCGCGAACGGATCAGGGCGCTGCCGGTCATACCAGGGGCGGTGGTCGCGACCGACCGCATGGTGATGGGTGATGGTGCCGCCGGTCGTGCTGATCGCCTCGGACACAGCGGCTTTGATGTCGTCCCACTGCGCGTCGAGTGAGCCCCAGCGTCCGGCCGCGTAGATGCCGTAGTACGGGGCCGGGCCATCGGGGTAGACATGGGTGAACCGGCAGGTCACCACGCCGGCCCCGCAGACCCGCTCGATCGCCGTGCGGGCGGCCTCGGTCACCGCCGTGTGCAGTTCGTCGAATCCGCCCCAGAGACAGGCGGTTTCGAATGTCTCGGCGATGACGCCGCGGCGTGCGAGGGCGTCGCGCTGATAAGGCATGCGCAGGAAAGCCGAGCGCCAATTCTGCGAAGCATCGTTGGTTTCCGTTGGGTCGCTTCCGGTTTCGCGGCTACGCCGGGCGATCAGAGTGCCGCCGTGTTCGGCGGCGATCTCGACGGCCCGGTCCAGCCAGGGGTCTATCGGATGGTCCGCCGATTCGAAGGCGAGCACCAGCAGCCCGCCGCTGACCGCGGTGTCGGCATTGAGGAACGCCTCGGCCGGGTCCAGCAATCGGCAATTCGCGGGGTAGAGGCCAGACTGTGCGATCGCCCGCGTCGCCGCGACCGCGACCGCCCAGTCGTCGAACGCCACCGAAGCCGTGACCTGCCATCGCGGGCGGTTTTGCAATCGCATCCACGCCTCGGTGATGATGCCCAGCGTGCCCTCGGAGCCGACGAACAGCCGGTCCGGGGACGGGCCCGCACCGGATCCCGGCAGCCGGCGCGACTCGCTGACCCCGGACGGGGTGACAACCCGCAGCGATTCGGCCAGGTCGTCGATGTGTGTGTAGAGGGTGGCGAAATGACCACCGGCGCGGGTGGCCAGCCAGCCGCCGAGGCTGGAGAAGGCGAAGGACTGCGGGAAGTGCCGCAATGTCAGATCGTGTGGGCGCAACTGTTGCTCGATCCACGGCCCGAGCGCCCCGGCCTGAATCCGCGCGGCCCGGCTGACCCGGTCGATTTCCAGGACCGAGCTCATCACGGAGACGTCCACCGTGACCGCCGGCCCGTCGAACCGCGGCTCGACACCGCCGACCACCGAGCTGCCGCCTCCGTAGGGAATCACGGGAATCCGCTCACGCGTGCACCAGTCGAGCACGTCGATCACATCCTGTTCGCGGCGCGGCCGAACAATCAAGTCGGGGACGTGATCGAGGTCGCCCTTCAGGTTGCGCACGACGTCGCGAAACGCCTTGCCCCGCGCGTGGCCGGCCCGATCGGTCGGGTCGGTCGAACACAGCGCGGCCAGCGATGGCGGCGGGGTGATCCGCGGCGCCGCCAACCCGAGCTCGTTGGGGTTCGGTGGACGGTGGTCGGTCAGGTCATGGCCGGGCAACATCGCGGCGACCCGTGACTCCAGGGCCCGCGTCTCCTGCTCAGACAGCGCGTCCTCGACCGCGCCCCACCCCCACCACGAACGCATTCGACGACGTTAGCGTTTCAGGACCACGGCCGCTCCGCCGAGGAGCACCAGCACCACGGCCGCAGCGATAGCCCAGCCGGCGCCGGCGAGCCACCAGATGACTCCCAACAGGATCAGCGCTGGCGACAGCGCGAAAAGCGCTATCCCGGGGTTCTGCCTGATCACTGCGAGCGCGCTCTTCGCCCGGATCGGATCGATTTCCTTGCCTGCCATGTCATCAGCATGCCAGCTGACAAGGCCAACGCAAGCCTTCTCCCCTGGGGATCTGCAACAGCAGGATTGATCTTGGTGCAGTAACTCTTCCCGCCCCACCGAAGAAAAAGTGACACAAGGGGTTTGGTTGAGGGGACGAAGGGCCCTACCGAACCCACGCCGAGCCCCGTTAGCGTCATTGTCGTGGACGTGGAGGTCCTTAAGAAGGCGGTCCTGCTGGCGTGCCGGGCACCGTCGGTGCACAACAGCCAGCCGTGGCGCTGTGCTCGACCACCTTCGCATCGCGATGACGGCGGCGCAGTATCAAACGAGTATTTCGCGGTTCCCCAACCCGAACGATCCCAGCCATCTCGCCACCGTCGAATTCAGCCCAATCGACCACGTCACCGAAGCACAGCGAGACCGTGTCCGGGCAATGCTGCGGCGCCGCACCGACCGCCTTCCATTCGGCGCTCCCACGGACTGGCAGCGGTTCGAGCCCGTCCTGCGCAGCGCCCTCAACGAAGATGTTGCAATGCTTGACGTCTTATCGGATGATCAACGGCCTTACCTTGTGGAGGTGTCGCAGCTCTCCGAAGCATTTCGGCGTGACGACCCGGCATATCACGTCGAACTCCATTGGTGGACTTCATCATTCGCGCTGACCCAAGGTATGCCGCCGAGTGCGCTGCTATCAGTTAATGAACGCCGCCGAGTCGATATCGCCCGGGAGTTCCCGATCAGAAACCACCAGGATCGACGACCTGAGATGGATGCGGACTGCTCGAAAATCCTTGTGCTGTCAACTCCTGACGACACGCGGGCAGACGTGTTGAGGTGCGGCGAGGCGCTGTCGACCGTGCTCGTTGAGTGCACGATGGCGGGCATGGCGACGTGCACGTTGACCCATCTCATCGAATCCGGGGAGAGTCGCGACATCGTCGGCGGCCTGATCGGCCGGCGCGGCGAGCCACAAGTCTTGATCCGCGTCGGCACTGCACCGCCGATGGAAAGCCCCCCTGCGCCCACGCCAAGGCTGCCGCTGGATAGCGTATTAAAGATCCGTCAAATGCCCGAGGAAGGGTGAATCCATGGCTGATGAGCCAGTTACCGTCTTATCCGAAGACGAGAGTTGGAGTCTGCTGGACAGCGCCTCGCTGGGCCGACTGGTTACCAGTATCGGTGGTGAGCCCGAGATTTTCCCGGTCAACTTCGTCGTGCAAGACCGCACCGTGCTGTTTCGAACCGCCGAGGGCACCAAATTGTTTGTAGCCGTGATAAACGGCAAAGTGGCCTTCGAAGCCGACGACCACAACGTCGCCGAAGGCTGGAGTGTGATTGTGAAGGGCCATGCCCAAGTGCTGAACAGCGATGACGAGATCCAGAAAGCCGAACGCGCCGAATTATTTCCGTGGACAGCGACGCAGAAAGATCACTACATACGGGTGATCCCATCCGAAATCACCGGCCGCCACTTCAGCTTCGGTCCGGAGCCGGACAGCTACTTGCCCTTTGGGTGATCGCGAGTCAACGGGACCGCTTCGAACCATCCTGCTGCTCGGTGACGGTGCCTAGCCAGCGGGCGGCCCGGGTGGTGCGAAACTCCAGTTGTCCGGATTCTTCGGCGAATACACCACCGGCATCAGTTGGCCCACGATCGGCCAGTGATCGGCGTCGACCGCCATCCGCTGATAGACCGCGTGCTCGTTGACGGTGGGCCCGTTGATCACACCGGCGATGGTGACGTATTGCTCACCGCCGGCGTCCGGTCGCGGACTGACCCCGGTCACCAGCAGCGTCCCGCTGGCGCGGTCGCCGCGCGGACCGCGCTGGATGAACCGCTGGGCAAGCAGCACCCCCAGAACCGCAAGCAACAGGAACAGCACACCAAATTCCCACACCCCAGCCATGGTAGGACTGCTCCATGAGTCACGACGATCTGACGCTGGCGCTGACGCTGGCCGACCGCGCAGACGCGCTGACTCGCACCCGGTTCGGCGCGCTCGACCTGAGGATCGACACCAAACCGGATCTGACCCCGGTGACCGACGCCGATCGGGCGGTCGAAGCCGACGTGCGTCAGGCGCTCGGGCGCGAACGGCCGGATGACAGCATCGTCGGCGAAGAGTTCGGCGGCACAACCACTTTCAGCGGACGGCAGTGGATCATCGACCCGATCGACGGCACCAAGAATTTCGTGCGCGGGGTTCCCGTGTGGGCCAGTTTGATCGCGCTGCTCGAAGACGGGGTTCCCTCGGTCGGCGTGGTCAGCGCGCCGGCGCTGCAGCGCCGATGGTGGGCGGCGCGAGGCCAGGGCGCGTTCGCGGCGGTCGACGGCGGCCAGGGACGCCGGCTGTCGGTGTCCGCTGTGGGCGAGCTGGGTTCGGCCAGCCTGTCGTTCTCGAGCTTGTCGGGGTGGGCGCAGCGCGGCTCACGCGAGCGCTTCATCGCGCTGACCGATGCCGTGTGGCGGGTGCGCGCCTACGGCGACTTTCTGTCCTATTGCCTGGTGGCCGAGGGGGCCGTCGACGTCGCCGCCGAACCGGAAGTGTCGGTGTGGGACCTGGCGGCGCTGGACATCCTGGTGCGCGAGGCCGGCGGACAGTTCACCAGCCTGGACGGCGCGACCGGCCCGCACGGCGGCAGCGCCGTCGCGACCAACGGCCTGCTCCATCAAGACGTGCTGAGCAGGCTTAACGCCGGATCGGTGTGAAATAACTAACAGGACAGACCCAACCTATCTTACTCCGGAGTAAGATTAGGCGTCATTCGCATCGCCCCAACGACCGAGGCTGCCGATATGACCGCTAGCGCCCCCAACAAGACCCCCACATCCCGCCGCCGCAAGCGGCGCGGTCGCGAGACCGGCGTCGGGTTGCAGCCGCACAAACGGACCGGCATCGACATCGCGCTGGCGCTGCTGGCGCCGATCGTCGGCCAGGACTTCCTGGATAAATACCATCTGCGCGATCCGCTCAACCGGACCCTGCGCTACGGCACGAAGACCATATTCTCCACTGCCGCTGCCACCGGCCGTCAGTTCAAGCGGGTGCAGAGCCTCCGCAGCGGACCGACCCGGCTGAAGTCCAGCGGCAAGGACTACTTCGACCTGACCCCCGACGACGACCAGAAGCTGATCATCGAGACCGTCAACGACTTCGCCAAGGAGGTGTTGCGGCCCGCGGCTCACGACGCCGACGACGCGGCGGGCTACCCGCAGGATCTGATCGCCAGGGCCGCCGAGCTGGGGATCACCGCGATCAACATCCCCGAGGATTTCGACGGCATCGCAGCACACCGCTCCAGCGTGACCAACGTGCTGGTGGCTGAGGCGCTGGCATACGGCGACATGGGTCTGGCGCTGCCGATCCTGGCCCCGGGCGGCGTCGCGTCCGCGCTGACGCACTGGGGCAGCGCCGACCAGCAGGCCACCTACCTGAACGAATTCGCCGGCGAGAATGTCCCGCAGGCCTGCGTCGCCATCGCCGAACCACACCCGCTGTTCGACCCCACCCGGCTCAAGACCACCGCAACACGCACCCCCAGCGGATACCGGCTCGACGGGGTCAAGTCCTTAGTGCCGGCCGCGGCCGACGCCGAGCTGTTCATCATCGGCGCGCAACTCAACGGCAAGCCGGCGCTGTTCATCGTCGAGTCGTCCGCGAAAGGCCTGACCGTCAAGGCGGACCCGAGCATGGGGATTCGCGCCGCGGCCCTCGGCCAGGTGGAGCTGTCCGGGGTGACGGTGCCGGTGCATGCCCGGCTGGGCGAGGAAGAGGCCACCGACGCGGACTATTCCGAGGCGATCGCGTTGTCCCGGCTGGGCTGGGCGGCGCTGGCGGTCGGCACCTCGCACGCGGTGCTCGACTACGTCGTCCCGTACGTGAAAGAGCGTGAGGCATTCGGCGAGCCGATCGCCCGCCGGCAGGCCGTCGCGTTCATGTGCGCCGACATCGCCATCGAATTGGACGGGTTGCGGCTGATCACCTGGCGCGGCGCCGCCCGCGCCGAACAAGGCCTCGCGTTCACCCGCGAAGCCGCACTGGCCAAGCGGCTCGGCGCCGACAAGGGCATGCAAATCGGTTTGGACGGCGTGCAATTGCTCGGCGGCCACGGCTACACAAAGGAACACCCGGTCGAACGCTGGTACCGCGATCTGCGGGCCATCGGCGTCGCCGAGGGCGTCGTGCTTATCTGAGTCCTGACCTGATACGAGCTGAAAGATCAATCATGGCAATCAATCTGGAGCTACCGCGCAAGCTGCAAGCGGTGATCGTCAAGACCCATCAGGGCGCCGCGGAGTTCATGCGGCCCATCGCGCGCAAATACGACCTGAAGGAACACGCCTACCCGGTCGAACTCGACACGCTGATCAATATGTTCGAGGGCGCCGCCGAGTCGATGCCCTTCGCCGGCGCTGACGCGTTGCGCGACGAGGGTGAACTCAAGGAGAAGAACCACAACGGCGCCAATATGGCCGCGCTGTTGCAGACGATGGAGGCGTGCTGGGGTGATGTCGCGATGATGCTGTCCGTCCCGTACCAGGGGCTGGGCAACGCGGCCCTCTCCGCGGTCGCCACCGACGAACAACTGGAGCGCTTGGGCAAGGTGTGGGCGGCGATGGCCATCACCGAACCGGGATTCGGGTCGGACTCTGCCGCGGTGTCCACCACAGCCAAGCTGGATGGCGACGAGTACGTGATCAACGGCGAGAAGATCTTTGTCACCGCCGGTTCGCGCGCCACCCACATCGTGGTGTGGGCCACGCTGGACAAGTCGGTGGGCCGGCCGGCGATCAAGTCGTTCATCGTGCCGCGCGAGCACCCCGGTGTCACCATCGAACGACTCGAGCACAAGCTCGGCATCAAGGGTTCAGATACCGCGGCAATCCGCTTCGACAACGCCCGCATACCCAAGGAAAATCTGCTGGGCAATCCCGAAATCGAGGTCGGCAAGGGCTTTTCCGGGGTGATGGAGACCTTTGACAACACCCGGCCGATCGTGGCCGGCATGGCCATCGGGATCGGGCGCGCGGCGCTGGAGGAAATCCGCAAGATCCTCACCGACGCCGGCGTGGAGATCTCCTATGACAAACCGTCGCACGCCCAAAGCGCCCCTGCTGCCGAGTTTTTGCGGATGGAGGCTGATTGGGAGGCCAGCTACCTGCTGACGCTGCGTGCGGCATGGCAGGCCGACAACAAGATCCCCAACTCCAAAGAAGCGTCGATGAGCAAGGCCAAAGCCGGCCGGATGGCCAGCGACGTCACCCTCAAGGCGGTCGAATTAGCTGGTACCACAGGCTATTCCGAGCAGTCGATGCTGGAGAAGTGGGGACGCGACTCCAAGATCCTGGACATCTTCGAGGGCACCCAGCAGATTCAGCAGCTGGTGGTGGCGCGCCGCTTGCTGGGCCTGTCGTCGGCCGAGCTCAAGTAGCGATCTCGGCCGGCGGGTCGATCTCGCCATCGGCCGCAACCAAGTCGAGCTGCCACCACTCGACGTCGTGCCATGCTCCGAGCTTCCATCCGACCCGCTGATAGCGGCCCGCCGGCCGGAACCCGAAGGCCTGATGGAATACGTTGCTGGCCTCGTTGGGTTGGGCAATGCCGGCGAACGCCCGCCGGAAGCCGCGTCCTGCCAGTCGGCTCAGCAATTCGGCATAGAGCATGCGCCCACCGCCTAGTCGCAGGCGATCCCGCGCCACGTAGATGCTCGTCTCCACCGACCATTGATACGCCGCACGCGGATTGAATTGCTGCGCATAGGCGTAACCGGCGACGTCTCCGTCCACCTCGAGCACCAGCCATTCGTGCTTCACCTGGGCGGCGGCAATGCGGGCTGCCATCTGCTCGACCGTCGGGGGTTCGGTCTCGAAGCTGATCACGGTATCCAGCACATACGGGCGATAGATCTCGGCGCACGCGGCGGCATCGGCGCCGATCGCGGAACGGACCCGTAGTGCCATTACGCAGCGACGGCGTTGAGCCGCTTGCGGGTCTCGTCGTCGAGCTCAACGGTGGCCGCCGCCAGGTTCTGCTCGAGGTGCGACACCGACGAGGTACCGGGGATCATCAGCACATTGGGTGCCACGCTCAGCGTCCAGGCCAAAGCGACCTGCGCCGGCGTGCGGCCGAGCCGCGCCGCGGTCTGGCACACCAGTTCGTGTCCCAGTATCTGATCCCTCGGTGCAAACGGCGATCTCAGGCTGAAGAAAGGGACGAACGGGATATCACGCGCCGTGCACTCCTGTAACACGGGAGCAGCGGACCGGTCGACGAGACTGAAAGCGTTTTGCACACAGGCGATCTCGGTGCACTCTAAGGCGTGCAACAGGTGCTCGCGGGTAACGTTGCTCAGTCCGATTCCACCAATCAATCCCTCGTCGCGGGCGGCGATCATGACGGAAAGCTGGTCGTCGAAGCGTTCGTCCGGCCCCTCGCTGCCCATGAGCCTCAAGTTCACCACCGCGAGCTGGCCGACGCCGAGCGTGCGCAAGTTAGCCTCGATGTCCTTGCGGAAGTCGGAGAGCTCCGCGAGCGGCAGCCAGCCGCCGGCATCGTCGCGGCGGCCGCCGACCTTGCTGACCAATGCCAGGTTCGCCGGATAGGGGTGCAGGGCCTCGCGGATCAGTTCGTTCGACACGTTCGGCCCGTAGAACTGGGCGGTGTCGATGTGGTTGACGCCGAGTTCGACGGCCCGCCGCAACACGGCCAGCGCCTCGCCGCGATCGCGCGGCGGCCCGAACGCCCCGCGACCAGGAAGCTGGATGGCGCCGAAGCCGATGCGGGCGACCGAAAAGCGACCGAGTGGAAATGAATCCATGGAGTGAGATTAGCGTCGAATCCTGGACACGTTTCAAGCTTTAGTCGCGCGCCAAGACGGGGACCGGTGCGATGCCGATCGGCCCGCGCCGGAAGCTGTGGGCGCGGCTGGGCGATTCGTTGCGGCCGCGCCATCTGCCCGAGATCACCAGCGATGTCGACGTCAAAGACGTCGTCGGCGTGCTCGACCAGGTGCGCGCCGGGGCGTTCTCGGGCCGGGCGGTGGTGCGGGTCGCGGGCGGATTCTGAGCTGGCAGTAGGCTACTCAAAGGCCATGACCGCTGGTCGACGACGACGGAGGTAGCATGCGCGCGGCACGGGTGACTCGGCTAGATGGTCCAGACGCGATCGAAGTAACCGAGGTCGACGAACCCGCCAGCGACGGCGTAGTCGTCGATGTGCACGCCGCTGGGGTGGCATTCCCCGACGCGTTGCTCACCCGAGGCCTCTACCAGTACAGGCCAGACCCGCCCTTCGTCCTCGGAGCCGAGATCGCCGGGGTGGTGCGATCCGCACCGGAGGACGCCGATGTGCGTCCCGGCGACAGAGTCGTCGGCCTGACGATGCTCACCGGAGGCATGGCCGAGGTCGCGGTGTTGTCCCCCGACCGAGCTTTCAAGCTGCCGGACAATGTGAGCTTCGAGGCGGGCGCCGGCCTGCTTTTCAACGACCTGACGATGTACTTCGCGTTGAATGTCCGCGGCCGGCTGCAGGAGGGTGAGACCGTGCTGGTGCACGGGGCTGCCGGCGGCATCGGGACCTCGGCCCTTCGAATCGCGCCGGTGCTCGGGGCGTCGCGCACCATCGCGGTGGTCAGCACCGAGCAGAAGGGCCGGATCGCCACGGCGGCCGGCGCGACCGATGTGGTGTTGGCCGAGGGATTCAAGGATGCCGTCAAGGAGCTGACAAACGGCCGGGGTGTCGACGTGGTCGTCGACCCGGTCGGCGGGGATCGGTTCACCGATTCTCTGCGCTCGCTTGCGCCGGCCGGACGATTGCTGGTAATCGGCTTCACCGGCGGTGAGATTCCCACCGTCAAGGTAAACCGCTTGCTGCTCAACAACATTGATGTGGTCGGCGTTGGCTGGGGCGCGTGGGCCGGTACCCACCCCGGCGCCCTGACCGAACAGTGGACCGACCTCGCAAAGCTGCTCACTTCGAGCAGGCTGCCCCCTCCGGAGCCGGACGTCTACCCCTTGGATGAGGCCGCAGCCGCGGTCGCGTCCCTGGAGAATCGCACCGCCAAAGGCAAAGTCGTACTACGCGTCCGGTGAGTTGAGGCGTCAGGCCCCTATGCGGTGGCGATCACCGACACCGTGCCATCGCCCTCGTTGACGGTGTAGACGATGTGGGTGGCCGTGTCGACCGCGATGCCGTCTGGGCCTTTTCCGACCTTGACGGTGGCGGTGATTTTGCGGGCTTGCGGGTCGACCACCGACATCGAATCGTCATGGGAATTCGTGATATACACGGTGTGGGTGCCCGGGTCCGCCACCCAACCGTCGGGAGTTTTTCCGACCGGGATGGTTTCGATGACCTTGCGGGACGTGGTGTCGATCACCGACAGTGCATTGTCACCGGCGGTCGTACCTCCTGGGTCGGTTGGCGAACCTCGTCGGGAATCAAATCACAAGCTGGCCCACAAGAAAATGTGACGCGAGCAAATTGTGCGGCGCCCTCGCGGAGGCCCCTTGTGCGGACGCAAAAGAAAAAGTAATGTCACTTTCAGTTTCATCTGCCGAGGCTGAACATCCCAGGAAGTAATCCATGGAATCCTTTGTCCACCTGCGAAAAGGAACCACGCCACACCGACTGCATGCCGATTTGGACGGACTCAAGGACGACGAACTCGGCCGGGGCGGATTCACCGGCCGCACCGCCAACGTCTACCGCCGCCACGACCCCACCGCCTACCGGTCGGTCGGTCCGCTGCGCCCCGTCGACGTGCTGTCCAGCGAGCTCAAACCCGACGACGCCGCCGACGCCAACGGTGGGCCACTGCTGATGTTCAGCAACGCCGACTGCCGCATCCTGCTGAGCCGCCGCCACGAGCCGATGCCGTTCTACACCCGCCATGTCGACGGGGACCTGTTGTGTTTCGTGCATCAGGGCGCCGGTCTGCTGGAAACCGAGTTCGGGCCGCTGCGCTACCGCGAGGGCGACTGGGTCTACATCCCGAAGGCGTGCACCTGGCGTCAGGTCCCTGATGCAGAGACCACGCTGCTGATGATCGAAGCCAGCGACGAATTCCGGGTGCCGCCGCCCGGCCCGCTGGGCCGGCACTTTCCGTTCGACCCGTCGCAGGCCACCATCCCCGAGCCGGAGCCGATCGAGGACGACGGCCGCGACGAGTACGAGGTCCGGCTCGTCCACGAAGGCGGCCCGACAACGCTTTACTATCAACACAATCCGATCGATATCGAGGGTTGGCGCGGCGACAACTTCGCGTTCACCTTCAACATCGCCGACTACAACGTGATCACCTCCGACAGCGTTCACCTGCCGCCGACAGTGCATCTGTTCATGCAGGCCACCGGCGTCTACGTGATGAACTTTTTGCCCAAACCCGCCGAAGGAGTCGCCGGCACCGAGCGCACCCCCTGGTATCACCGCAATGTCGACTACGACGAGATCGCCTTCTTTCACGGCGGCTCGCTCTACGGCATCCCGATGCCTCCGGGCCTGATAACCCATGCGCCGCAAGGGGTTCACCACGGCGCGCCGGAGAAGGCGCGCGAACGAGCGCGCCGCAAGTTCGATGAGCATTCCCGCGTCGACTGGCAGGTCATCGCCGTCGACACCCGAAGACGACTGACGCCGTCCGCCGAAGTACTTGCACACGACCTGGGACAGCATTGACGAAGAGCAGGCAGTGAACGTTAAAAAATTTGACTACGACCGAATCCCCTATCTGGTTGCCTTCCAGAACAATTCCGGAGTACGGGATGTCTATGGGGGGCTGGCCGAGACTCACCGTGCTGGAAAGCTATCTGCTAAAGCCGAAGGACAAGCCGTCGGACACCGTACTGGTGTTCATGCATCCGATCGGCGGCGGCGCGTACCTGCCGATGATCAACGCGCTGGCCCGCGCGGGCCACCACGTCATCTACTGCAACAGTCGGTTCCGCGGCACGGATTCGGCGCTGCTGATGGAGAAGGTGGTCGAGGATCTCGGCGAGTGCATCAAGGACGCCAAAAACCGGCTGGGCTACGCCAAGGTGGTGCTGGCGGGGTGGAGTGGCGGCGGTTCGCTTTCGGTCTTCTATCAGCAGCAGGCCCAACACGCGACGATCACGTCCAGCCCGTCCGGCGACGGCCCCGACCTGACTCAGCTGGACCTGATCGCGGCCGACGGCATCATGCTGCTGGCCGCGCACATCAGCCGGCACGGCACGCTCACCGAATGGCTGGACGCGTCCATCCTCGACGAATCCGACCCCAGCAAGCGCGATCCCGAGCTGGATCTGTACAACCCCGACAACCCCAACCAGCCGCCGTACAGCGAGGAGTTTCTGGAGCGCTATCGGCGAGCTCAGATCGACCGCAACCGCCGCATCACGGCGTGGGTGAGGGACAAGTTATCAGAGCTCGAGGCCGCCGGGCGCCCGGACGACGAGTTCGGGTTCGTCGTGCACGGCACCATGGCAGACCCGCGGTGGCTGGATCCCGCCGTCGACCCCAACGAACGCGCGCCGGGAACGTGTTATCTCGGTGATCCTCAAGTGGTGAACATGAGCCCTGTTGGGCTGGCCCGCTTTTCGACGTTGCGCGGCTGGCTGTCGCAGTGGAGTTACGACGAAGCCAGGGGCGATGCGGTGGCCTGCGGCCCCGATATCGCGATCCCGGCGCTGGTGATCGGCAACCTCGCAGACGACGCCTGCACACCCAGCCACACCCGGCGGCTATTCGAGGCGATCGGGCACCCCGACAAGGAGATGCACGAAATCCCCGGCGCCACACACTATTACGCGGGCCCTGACCAGCGCGACAAACTTCGTCAGGCCGTCGACGTCGTCACCGACTGGCTGGTCCGCCACGACTTCGCGAGCGCCGAATGACGGTGCGCTGGACGGCATCCGGGTGCTCGAGCTGGGCACCTTGATCGCCGGACCGTTCGCCGGCCGGCTGCTCGGCGACATGGGCGCCGACGTCATCAAGGTGGAACCGCCCGGCGCCCCGGATCCGTTGCGCACCTGGGGCCAGGCCGAGCTCGACGGACACCACGTCTTCTGGACCGTGCACGCGCGTAACAAGAGGGGATCACACTCGACCTGCGCCGGCCACGTGGCCGCGAGCTGTTCCTTGATCTCGTCGAGAAATCCGACATCGTGGTGGAGAACTTTCGTCCCGGCACACTGGAAAAGTGGAACCTTGGCTACGACGTGCTGTCCGAACGCAACTCGGGCATCATCCTGGTCCGGGTTTCCGGCTACGGGCAAACCGGGCCCGACGCGCATAAGGCCGGTTACGCCTCGGTGGCCGAAGCGGCCAGCGGGCTACGGCACCTCAACGGCTTTCCCCGGCGGGCCGCCGCCCCGGCTGGCGCTGTCGCTGGGCGACAGCCTGGCCGGCATGTTCGGCGCCCAGGGCGCGCTGGCCGCGCTCTACCGGCGCAGCGTCACCGGCCGTGGCCAGGTGGTCGACGTCGCGCTGACCGAATCCTGTTTGGCTGTACAGGAATCCACGATTCCCGACTACGACCTCGGTGGCGTCGTACGCGGACCGTCGGGCACCCGGCTGGAGGGTATCGCGCCGTCCAACATCTACCGCAGCGCCGACGGCTCCTGGGTGGTGATCGCCGCCAACCAGGACACCGTTTTCGTCCGGCTGTGCGCGGCGATGGGACGTCCCGAACTGGCCACCGACGACCGGTTTGCCACGCACGGGGCCCGCGGACGCAATCAAGACGAACTCGACAAGATCATCGGTGCGTGGGCCGCCGAGCGGCAACCCGGCGACATCATCGAAACACTCTCCGCCGCAGGGGTGATCGCGGGGCCGATCAACACCGTCGCCGAGGTGGTCAACGACCCACAGCTGCGCGCGCGCGGCATGCTGGTCGAACACTTCGATGAACGAGTCGAACGATCCGTATTGGGACCGGGAATCGTTCCGGTGCTGTCCGAATCCCCGGGCAGTGTCCGCAACGCCGGCCCGGCGCGACCGGGACAACACAACGACGACGTCTATGTCGGGCTGCTGGGCAAGACCGCCGAGGAGCTCGAACAGTTGCGCGCCGAGGAGGTGCTGTGAACTCGCACGTCGATATTCGCGAGGTGTCGCTGCGCGACGGCCTGCAGATCGAGAAGCCAATCCCGTTGTCGGCCAAGCTGGAACTGCTGGCCGCGGTCGCTGCCACCGGGGTGCGCGAGGTGGAGGCCACGGCGTTCGTGTCCCCGTCGAAGGTGCCGTCGATGGCCGATGCCGCCGAACTTGCCGCTGAGCTGCACAACTACCCGAACATCGAGTTCTCCGCTCTGGTGGCCAGTCCCAACGGCGCCAAGCGGGCGGTCGCGGCGGGGCTGCGTTCGATCGAGTACGTGGTGGCCGCCAGTGACACGTTCAGTGCGGCCAATGTCGGGCGCACCAGTGCCGCGGCCACCGAGCAGATCGAAGAAATCGTCGCCATCGCGCACCACAGCGACGTCACCGTCGAGGTCGTTGTCGCCACCGCATGGGACTGCCCGTTCGAGGGGCCCACCCCGCCGCAGCGGGTACTCGACATCGCCGCGGTCGCCCGCGATCGGGGCGTCGACCGGTTCTCCATCGCCGACACCATCGGCACCACCACCCCACGGCGGGTGAGTTCGCTGATCTCCCAGGTGCTTCCGGTGATCGGCGACATGCCGCTGGCCGGACATTTCCACAACACCCGGGGGGCCGGGCTGGCCAGCGCCTATGCGGCGGTCAGCTCCGGCGTCACCCGATTGGACGCCTCGGTCGGCGGGCTGGGCGGCTGCCCGTTCGCACCGGGCGCCACCGGCAACATCGCCACCGAAGATCTGGTGTACCTGCTGCGGGACAGCGACATCGATGTCGACATCGACCTGCAGGCCGCCATCGCCGCGGCGGAAGTCGCGAAATCCCTTGTCGGCCATGACCTGCCGAGCGCCCTGTTGCGCGCCGGCGACCGAATCCAGGCCTGATGCCCACCGAGACTCTGACCTCGAAAGGCCGCCAAACCCGGCAGGCCATCGAGCAGTCGGCGCGAAAGCTGTTCGCCGAACGAGGCTTTCACGGCACCACCTTGGCCGACATCACGTCAGCCGCGGGCAGGTCGCCGGCGGTGTTCTACCGGTATTTCGATGACAAGGAAGACCTGCTTGCCGCCCTCGCGGAATCGTTCCTCCGTGATGTCGTCACGCCCTCCGGATCGAGTGTCGCGTTACCGGACTCCCCCGACGACAATGAGTTCTTCACCTCGGTGGTCACCGGCTACTGGAACATGTTCAAACAGAACATCGGCATCATGATCGCGGTCGCGCAGCTGGCCGCCACCCAGCGGCGATTCGCCCTCGTCCAAAATGAATTTCGACGCTTCGGCATGAACATTGTCGCCGCGTCCGTTCGACACGCGCAGGAGCAGGGCTACGGTCGCGACCTGCACCCCGAGCACATCGCCGCCGCTATCGCCTTATTGTTCGAGAACTTCACCACCGTGTTCGTCGGGCGCTCCGGACCGGAAGGCCTCCGCCTGGAAATCAGCGACGAGGACGCGATCACCACCTTGTCGACGGTCTGGAAGAAAACCCTGTACGGCTACTAAGGAGCTCTTAAGGAGAGAAAAGTGGATTTCGCGCTGCCAGAACACCTTCCGGGGCTACTTGCCGAGATGGACGCGTTCATCGAACGCGAGATCGCTCCGCTGCAGGCCGATAACATGCAGTACTTCGACCAGCGTCGAGAGCATGCCCGCACGGATTGGGACAACGACGGCATCCCGACGCGCGAGTGGGAGGACCTGCTCGCCGAGATGCGCAGGCGAGCCGACCGGGCGGGCTGGCTGCGCTACGGACTGCCGGCGTCGCTCGGCGGCCGCGACGGCACCAACGTGGACATGGCCATCATCCGGGAACACCTGGCGCACAAGGGGCTCGGCCTGCACAACGACCTGCAGAACGAATCCTCGATCGTCGGCAACTTCCCGCAGGTGATCATGATGGAACGCTTCGGCACCGACGAGCAACGCCGCCTTTGGTCCGAGGCGTTGATCACCGGGGAACGCTCCATGGCCTTCGGCCTCACCGAACCACAGCACGGCTCCGACGCGACCTGGCTGGAAACCCACGCCGAACCGGACGGCGACAGCTGGGTTATCAACGGCTCCAAGCGGTTCAATACCGGCGTCCACCGCGCCACCCACGACCTGATTTTCGCCCGCACGTCCGGCGAGCCGGGGCAGGCCCGGGGCATCACCGCGTTCCTCGTCCCCACCGACGCAGACGGGTTCAACGTCCCGTACTACTGGTGGACGTTCAATATGCCCACCGACCACGGCGAGGTCGAGTTGACCGATGTGCGGGTGCCCGCCGACGCGGTGCTCGGCGAAGTGGATCGCGGTCTGGAAGTGGCGCAAACCTTCCTGCACGAGAACCGGATTCGCCAGGCCGCCAGCAGCCTTGGCGCGGCGCAATATTGCATCGACCGCGCCGCCGACTACGCCGCGAAGCGCGTCGTGTTCGGCAAGCCGTTGTCGGTCAACCAGGCCGTGCAATGGCCGCTGGCGGAGCTACACACCGAAGCGCAAATGGTGCGATTGCTGGTGCACTACGCGGCCTGGCACCTGGACCGTGACCACCACATGGAGGTCTCCGACAAGGTTTCGATGGCGAACTACCGCGCCAACCGATTGGTCTGTGACGCCGCCGACCGCGCCATGCAGATCTTCGGCGGTCTCGGTTACAGCCGTCACGAGCCCTTCGAGCACATCTACCGCCACCACCGTCGCTACCGGATCACCGAGGGCGCCGAGGAGATTCAGATTCGGCGGGTGGCGCAGCGACTGTTCAAGTTCGGCAACAAGTGACCCTGCAAGACCGCTTGCCTGCGGTACTCAGCCCGGTACTGGGCGCCTTCAAGCCGGAGATGTGGCAATCGAGAACCTCCGCGCACTCACCGGCGGGGCCAGCCGCGGAACCTGGGCCTTCGACGCGGTCACGGGCGGCCGGCGCCGGTCGCTGATCCTGCGCACCGGGCCGCCCGACGACATCCACGCCGGCATGGAACTCGAAGCCCGGGCCCAGGCCGCCGCCGCGGCGGCCGGCGCACCCGTACCGAACGTACTGGTCGCCGACGATTCGCCTGCCGCACTGGGCAATCCGTTTCTCGTCTGCAACGAGATCAAGGGCGAGACCATCGTCCGGCGTATCCAGCGTCAGCTCCACGCTGCTGGTGGTCAAGCGGCCCGTGCGGGGCTGCTTCGGCAATGCGCGCAGGCGCTGGCCGCCATCCACCGGGCCGACCCCCACGTTCCCGGCCTGGCCCAACAGGACCAGCTCTCGCAGTGGCGCGAGCGGCTCGACGCCATGGGCGACACTACCGCGACCTTCGAATGGGCCTTTCGCTGGCTGGCGGCCCACCGGCCGCAGCCGTCGGCGGAGGTTCTGGTGCACGGGGATTACCGGATGGGAAACCTCATCGTCGATGGATCCGACCTTGCCGCCGTCCTCGACTGGGAGCTGGTACATCTCGGCGAGGCATACGACGACCTGGCCTGGTTCTGCATCCGGGCATGGCGATTCGGCGCTCCGGCCAGCCTCGGCGCCGGCGGCCTCGGCAGCATCGAGAGCTTCCTGCGGGCCTACGAGCAAGCCAGCGCAACTACCGTCGACCGAGTGGTGTTTCACTGGTGGCTGGTGCTGGCCACGCTGCGCTGGGGTGTCATCTGCCGTTACCAGGCGGAGCGGCATTTGAGCGGTCAGTTCCGCTCGGTGGAGTTGGCCGCAATCGGCCGCCGCGTCTGCGAGACCGAGTGGGACCTGCTCGATCTCCTCGAGGAGGTTCGGCCGTGATCGGTGCTTACGGCCGCCCGATCGCAGCTGAACTCGTGGCGGCAGTGGCCGAATTCCTGGAGACCGACGTCAGGGCGGCGACCAGCGGACAGGTCAATTTCCACGCCAGGGTGGCCGCCAACGCATTGCGCATCGTCGAGCGTGAACTACTCGACGAAAGTCAGGCAGAATCCGGTGCCGCCCTGGCCGGCTTGGGTTTCGCTGACGAAGAAGAACTTGCCGCCGCAATCCGGGCCGGCGAGGTGGACGGGCGAGCCGACGACGTCACCGCCTGCTTGCGCACACTGGTGCGACATCGATTAGCCGTCGCGCATCCCGGGTACGACAGCGAAAAGGAGCCGATCCTGTGAGCACTACCCCTGGCTCAACCGAAACCATCGTCGACGTGGCCGACCGCCTGTTCACCGCGATCGAGAACAGCGACATTACAGCGGTTGACCGGATGTGGAGCGCCGATATCGCCGTCTGGCGGGTCGGGTCGCACCGCGACCCCAACAAATTTGACGATAAAGCTCGCGCGCTACGCGTCATCGACTGGTTCATCACCACCACCACCGAGCGCAGCTACCAGATCCTCGATCGTCAGTTGTTCGACAGCGGATCCGTCCGGGGCTTCGTTCAGCAGCACATCTTGCACGCCACCGGGCACGCCGGACAATCGATCTCATTGCGAGTCTGCATCGTGATCAAGGTGGGCGCAGACGGCTTGATCAACCGGATCGACGAGTACTTCGACCCCGCGGGGATCGGCCCGCTGCTCGACTGAGACCTCGACTATGTGACTAAGGGTGACTAGGAGTGACCGTGACGACGCTGGAAACACTGCTCCTCGATCCCGACATGGCCGGCGTGTGGAACCTGGCTGCGGATCGCTCGGCCATCACCTTCAAGATCAGGAACATGTGGGGCCTGCTCCGAGTCAAAGGCCGGTTCACCGAGTTCAGCGGCGATGGGCAACTCACCGGCAACGGGGCCGTGTACGGCCGCCTCGACATCCGCGCGGCGTCGTTGCGCACCGGTATCGGCCGCCGCGACCAGCACCTGCGCTCGGCGGACTTCTTCGATGTCGAGCGCTACCCGGAGATCAGCGTCGTCGTTACCGCTCTGCAGCCGACCACCGGCAATGCGGCCGAGCTGCGGGCCAGCTTCACGGTCAAAGGCAACAATGAGCCGGTGCCGCTGCCCGTCAGGATCGCGGAGCTGGACGACGGCTCGGTGCGGATATCCGGCGAAACCAAGGTCGATCGAGCCCAGTTCGGCCTGGACTGGAATAAGTTGGGCGTGATCAGCGCGACGGCGACGATCGCGGCAGACGCGATCTTCGTGCGGGCCACCCAATGAGGCCGGGCGGAAACCAGTAGCATCTGCTCCGTGCCCGATTCGAGCCCCGATTCGCCATTAGCCCTGCGGATCCTCGTCTACAGCAACAACGTCAAGACCCGCGAAGACGTGATGCGGGCCTTGGGCAAACACCTGCATCCGGATCTGCCCGAGCTGAGCTACGTCGAGGTGGCGACCGGCCCGATGGTGATACAGCAGATGGACGCCGGCGGTATCGATCTGGCCATCCTGGACGGGGAGGCGGCGCCGACCGGCGGCATGGGGATTGCCAAACAGCTGAAAGACGAGCTCGCGGTGTGCCCACCGATTCTGGTGCTCACCGGGCGCCCAGACGATGCCTGGCTGGCCACTTGGTCGCGCGCCGAGGCCTCGGTGTCCCATCCCGTCGACCCCATCGTGCTGGGCCGGACAGTGCTCGGGCTGCTACGCGCCCCGGTGCAATAGCTGAATGGCTAATTCGGCCACACCAACTTGCCGTGACTGAAGTAGGGCCCGCCCCCCGGGTCGTACTGTGAGTAGCCCTCGTTGACGATGGGCGTCAGCACAGTGTTCAGGTGGTCGATGATCGGCGTCGGCGCGCCGAACGTTTGCAGTGGCAGCAGCAACGGAAGGATCGTTGCCGGGACCATGTAGGTGGTGGTGGTTCCACCCGCCGAGTTCGTCACCGAGGACACCTCGACCACCTGGTCCTGCGAGGTGAACTCCGTGTAGAGGTGATAGTGGTTCACGCCCATGACGGCGTTCGCGTCGGCCAGCAGGTTCCAGGGGCGGTCGGGAGGATCGGCGAAACCTTCGTATTGGTGGTAGACGATCGTCGTGTTGTAGGGGGTCACCGGCGGATTTCCAACGGTGTATCCGAGGAGCGGGACGTGGGTGCCGGCGGGCAGGTAGGTGTCGGCCAGCCCACGCTCGGGGTTGGAGAACTCGACGAATGTCACCTGCTCCGGCGATGGCGCGTTGGGTTGGGTGACCAGATAGGCTTCCTCGCGATCGATCACCATCGAGCCCAACGACTCGCCCGCGACCACCACCGATTGGCCGTTGCTGGTGGCGGTGAGGATGTCGGAGTTCAGCGCCTTTGTGCCGATGGCCATCGACTGGTCGGCGGTGGGTTTGAAAAATCCGCTGAGGAGTCCGGCGGTGGCCGGGTATTTCACCATTTGCGGCGTGGTGCCGGGGAACCAATTCTCACCGACCCCTGAGCTGAGGACTGAATACGACGGCAGATTCAACAGCGGCGCAATCAGCGGCTGATTCTCGAAGATGTAGGCGGGAGGAACGGTGATGCGGGTGCCGGTGGATGCATCCAACGAGCTCAAAGAGCCCAGAGCCTCGGTCGACACGGTTTGCGCCGCCTGTTGCCACGGCATCAGTTGGCCTACGGCCGCTGAGGCCGCCCCGTGGTAGCCCACCATCGCGGCGACGTCCTGGGCCCACATCTGCTCGTAGTCGGCCTCGATCGCCGCGATCGCCGGAGTGCTCAACCCGAGCAGGTTCGCCCTGACTAGTGACACCAATTGAGTGCGGTTGGCCGCGACCACCGCCGGATGTACCGTCGCGGCAAACGCCGTCTCGAACGCCCCGGCCGCCGCGCGGATCTGGGTGGCCGACTGCTCGGCCCTGAAAGTCGCCGCGGTCAGCCAGGACACATACGGAGCGGCTGCCGCCCGCATCGCCGCGGCCGACGGACCCTGCCAGGGCCCACTCGTCACGCCGGACACCACCGACCCGAACGAGGTCGCCGCCGACTGCAGCTCGTCGGCCAGCGCGTCCCAGGCACGCGCCGCCGCCAGCATCGGCCCCGAACCCGTTCCGGAGAACATCCGCGAAGAGTTCACCTCGGGCCGTAGTACCAAAAAATCCATCAGCACGCCCCGCCTGTATTTCGTGCAGCCAGCAGGTCTCGGCACCGGCCCAAGCACCGAGCTCATGATGGTATTCCGCGGTACCCCCAGCTGTTGGGCTTTCCAAGCAAATTCCGTTCGCTTTGCGCAACCTGCGCAGGCGTTGGATCATGAGCCGACCCCGAGGACGGGCTCCGCCCGTCACGACGCTATGTTGAAGGTCACTGCGACGGCCCACAAGCCCGGTCCGTCACAGCAGCCCGGTCACCCGCCCGGCCGCCTGCTGGCGGCCCGTACGACGGATCATTGGAGCGAGTTGAACGCCTACATACCCATCCTGGTACTTGGAGCGATCGCCACCGCCTTTGCCGTGGGTTCGGTGGTGATCGCGAGCCTCGCCGGTCCGAGGCGCTACAACCGGTCCAAGCTGGCGCCCTACGAATGCGGAATCGAGCCCACCGAGACGTCGGTCAGCGGCCCGAACGCGACGGCCGGGCAGCGGTTCCCGGTGAAGTATTACCTGACCGCAATGCTATTTATCGTCTTCGACATCGAAATCGTGTTCTTGTATCCCTGGGCGGTCAGCTACGACGCGCTCGGGACGTTCGCACTGGTCGAAATGGTGGTGTTCATGCTCACGGTCTTCGTGGCCTACGCCTACGTGTGGCGCCGCGGGGGCCTGACCTGGGATTGAGGTAAGACGTGGGCCTGGAAGAACAGCTGCCCGGTGGCATCCTGCTGTCAACTGTCGAAAAGGTGGCCGGCTTCGTCCGCAAGAACTCGCTGTGGCCGGCGACGTTCGGGTTGGCCTGCTGCGCGATCGAGATGATGGCGACCGCCGGGCCGAGGTTTGACATAGCACGGTTCGGGATGGAGCGATTCTCGGCGACACCCCGGCAGGCGGATCTGATGATCGTGGCCGGGCGGGTCAGCCAGAAAATGGCTCCGGTGTTGCGCCAGATCTACGACCAGATGGCCGAGCCGAAATGGGTTCTGTCCATGGGTGTGTGCGCGTCATCGGGCGGGATGTTCAACAACTACGCGATCGTGCAGGGCGTCGACCACGTCGTTCCGGTGGACATCTACCTGCCCGGCTGCCCGCCGCGTCCGGAGATGCTGTTGCACGCAATCCTCAAGCTGCACGAGAAGATTCAGGAAATGCCGTTGGGCGTCAACCGGGAGACCGCCATCGCCGAGGCCGAGCAGGCGGCGCTGGCCGTCAGGCCCACGATCGAGATGCACGGGCTCCTGCGATGAGCTCTTCGGACCAGGAAACTTCGGCTCCCGAAACACCGGAAACAAAAGGCGACGACGAAGTGATCAACGTGCGTCGCGGCATGTTCGGGGTCACCGGCACCGGCGACACCTCCGGCTACGGCCGGCTGGTGCGTGAGATCACGCTCCCGGGCAGCAGCCCCCGGCCCTACGGCTTCTACTTCGATGACGTCGTCGACGGGCTGGCCGAAGCGCTGGGCCGCAACGGAGTCGAATTCGACGACGCGATCGAAAAGGTCGTCGTGTACCGCAACGAACTGACCCTGCATGTCCGACGGGAGCTGCTGCCGCAGGTCGCCCAGCGGCTGCGCGACGAACCGGAGTTGCGCTTCGAGATGTGCCTGGGCGTCAACGGGGTGCACTACCCGCACGAGACTGGCCGGGAACTGCACGCGGTCTATCCACTGCAGTCGATTACCCACAACCGCCGCGTCCGGCTGGAAGTGGCTGCGCCGGATAGTGATCCGCACGTCCCTTCGCTCTACGCGGTCTACCCGACCAACGACTGGCACGAGCGCGAGACCTACGACTTCTTCGGCATCATCTTCGACGGCCATCCGTCGCTGACCAGAATCGAGATGCCCGACGACTGGCACGGGCATCCGCAGCGCAAGGACTACCCGTTGGGCGGCGTCCCGGTCGAATACAAGGGCGCGCAGATACCCCCGCCCGACGAGCGGAGGGGTTACAACTAAATGAAAACCGAGCGAAAATGACTGACACCGAAACTGTCTTGGTCGCCGGCGGCCAGGACTGGGAGCAGATCGTCGAAGCCGCCCGCGACGCGGATCCCGGCGAGCGCATCGTCGTCAACATGGGGCCCCAGCACCCGTCCACCCACGGCGTGCTGCGGCTGATCCTCGAGATCGAGGGCGAAACGGTCACCGACGTCCGATGCGGAATCGGCTACCTGCACACCGGAATCGAGAAAAACCTCGAATACCGCTACTGGACCCAGGGCGTCACCTTCGTGACCCGGATGGATTACCTGGCACCGTTTTTCAACGAGACCGCCTACTGCCTGGGTGTGGAGAAGCTGCTCGGCATCACCGACGAGATACCGGAGCGGGTCAACGTCATCCGGGTGATGATGATGGAGCTCAACCGGATCTCGTCGCATCTGGTCGCGTTGGCGACCGGCGGCATGGAACTGGGCGCGATGACACGCGATGTTCGTCGGTTTCCGGGGACGCGAGATCATCCTGACCCTGTTCGAGTCGATCAGCGGTCTGCGGATGAACAGCGCCTACATCCGGCCCGGCGGCGTGGCGCAGGACCTACCGCCCAACGCGGCAGACCGAGATCGACGAAGCCCTGAAGCAGTTGCGCGTGGTCCTGCGCGAAATGGGCGAGCTGCTCAATGAGAACGCGATCTGGAAGGCCCGCACCAAGGACGTCGGCTACCTGGACCTGACCGGGTGCATCGCGCTGGGCATCACCGGCCCGATCCTGCGTGCCACCGGATTGCCCCACGATCTGCGGAAGAGCGAACCCTACTGCGGATACGAAAACTACGAGTTCGACGTGATCACCGACGACGGGTGTGATGCCTACGGGCGCTACATCATTCGCGTCAAAGAGATGTGGGAGTCGGTGAAGATCGTCGAGCAGTGCCTGGATAAGTTGCGACCGGGCCCGACCATGATCGAGGACCGTAAGATCGCCTGGCCTGCCGACCTCAAGGTAGGCCCCGACGGCATGGGCAACTCGCCGGAGCACATCGCCAAGATCATGGGCGGCTCGATGGAGGCACTGATCCACCACTTCAAACTGGTCACCGAGGGCATCCGGGTTCCGGCCGGCCAGGTGTACTCGGCGGTGGAATCGCCGCGCGGGGAGCTCGGCGTGCACATGGTCAGCGACGGCGGAACCCGGCCCTACCGGGTGCACTACCGCGACCCGTCATTCACCAATCTGCAGTCCGTCGCCGCGATGTGTGAGGGCGGCATGGTCGCCGACCTGATCACCGCGGTCGCGAGCATCGACCCCGTGATGGGAGGGGTGGACCGGTGACAGAACCTATTCCTTCCAACCCTGTCTCCAGTTCTGGCGAGCGCGTCTTCATCCGCCTCGGCCCCCCGCCCGAAGAGCCCAACCAGTTCGTCGTCGAGGGTGCGCCGCAGTCGTACGCGCCGGAGGTGCAGGCACGGTTGGAGGTCGAGGCCAAGGAGATCGTCGGCCGTTATCCCAACAAACGCTCAGCGCTGTTGCCGTTGCTGCACCTGGTGCAGGGCGAGGACTCCTACGTGACACCGGCCGGATTGGAGTTCTGCGCCACCCAACTCGGACTCACCGGCGCCGAGGTGTCGGCGGTGGCCAGCTTCTACACCATGTACCGCCGCGGCCCCACCGGGGACTACTTCGTCGGTGTCTGCACCAACACGCTGTGCGCGGTCATGGGCGGCGACGCGATCTTCGCGGACCTCAAAGAGCACCTCGGCATCGGCAACGACGAGACCACCTCCGACGGAACCGTCACCCTGCAGCACATCGAGTGCAACGCCGCCTGCGACTACGCGCCGGTGGTGATGGTCAACTGGGAGTTCTACGACAACCAGACGCCGGAGTCGGCGCGCGAACTCGTCGACTCGCTGCGCTCGGGCGAGCCCAAGGCGCCGACTCGCGGCTTGCCGCTGTGCAAGTTCCGCGAGACGTCGCGCATCCTTGCCGGCCTACCCGACCAGCGCCCCGACGAAGGCCAGGGCGGCGCCGGCGCGGCCACCTTGGCCGGTCTGCGCGTGGCCCAGGAACACAACATGAAGGCGCCACCCGCGCCGGAGGGTCAGTCATGACGACACCTCTGACCCCGGTACTCAGCAGTTACTGGGATGACCCCGAGTCGTGGAGTCTGGCGACGTACGAACGTCACGACGGGTACCAGGCAATGAAGAAGGCCCTGGCGATGGACCCCGACGCGGTGATCGGCGCCGTCAAGGACTCCGGGCTTCGCGGCCGCGGCGGTGCCGGATTCTCCGCCGGGACGAAATGGTCGTTCATCCCCCAGGGCGACGCCGGTCCCGCCGCCAAGCCGCACTATCTGGTTGTCAACGCCGACGAGTCGGAACCCGGTACGTGCAAAGACATTCCGCTGATGTTCGCGACGCCGCACGTCCTCGTCGAGGGCGTCATCATCGCCTCCTACGCGATCCGGGCCAGCCACGCGTTCATCTATGTGCGCGGCGAGGTGCTGCCGGTGTTACGCCGTCTGCATAACGCGGTGGCCGAGGCCTACGCGGCGGGTTACCTGGGCCGCGACATCAATGGCTCCGGCTTCGACCTGGAGTTGGTGGTGCACGCCGGCGCGGGCGCCTACATCTGCGGCGAGGAAACCGCGCTGCTCGACTCCCTGGAAGGCCGCCGGGGCCAGCCCAGGCTGCGCCCGCCGTTCCCCGCGGTGGCCGGGCTCTACGGCTGCCCCACGGTGATCAATAACGTCGAAACGATCGCCAGCGTGCCGTCGATCATTCTCAACGGCGTCGAATGGTTCCGCTCGATGGGCACCGAGAAGTCGCCCGGCTACACGCTGTATTCGCTGTCCGGACACGTCACGCGTCCCGGGCAGTACGAAGCGCCGCTGGGCATCACGCTGCGCGAGCTGCTCGACTACGCCGGCGGGGTCCGCGCCGGGCACCGGCTGAAGTTCTGGACGCCGGGCGGGTCGTCGACGCCGCTGCTCACCGACGAGCACCTCGACGTGCCGTTGGACTACGAGGGTGTCGGCGCCGCCGGCTCGATGCTGGGGACCAAGGCGCTGGAGATCTTCGACGAGACCACCTGTGCGGTGCGCGCGGTTGGCCGATGGACCGATTTCTACAAGCACGAGTCGTGCGGCAAATGCACGCCGTGCCGGGAGGGCACCTTCTGGCTCAGCCAGATCTACGAGCGGCTGGAGACCGGCGCGGGCACGCTCGAGGACATCGACAAGCTGTTGGACATCGCCGACGCCATCTTGGGAAAGTCGTTCTGCGCGTTGGGCGATGGCGCGGCCAGCCCGATCGCATCGTCGATCCAGTACTTCCGCGATGAATACATCGCCCACGTCGAGGGGCGCGGGTGCCCGTTCGACCCCCGAGAGTCCATGCTCACGGCGAATGGAAAGGCTTGACGCGCGCATGACACGCGATGGCGACGATGCAGAGCGAAGCGATGAGGAGGAGCGGCGCGCATGACTAGTGCGGCCAAAACTGAAACCGGCGACGAGGTGCGTCCGCCGGACATGGTGACGCTCACGATCGATGACGTCGAAATCAGCGTCCCCAAGGGAACTTTGGTGATCCGCGCCGCCGAGCTGATGGGCATCCAGATCCCGCGGTTCTGCGACCACCCGCTACTCGACCCGGTCGGCGCCTGCCGGCAATGTCTGGTCGAGCTGGAAGGACAACGGAAGCCGATGGCGTCGTGCACCATCGTCTGCACCGACGACATGGTGGTCCGCACCCAATTCACCTCGCCGGCCGCCGACAAGGCCCAGCACGGCGTGATGGAACTGCTGCTGATCAACCATCCGCTGGACTGCCCGATGTGCGACAAGGGCGGCGAATGCCCGCTGCAGAACCAGGCAATGTCCAACGGCCGCCCCGATTCTCGCTTCGAGGATGTCAAGCGGACGTTCGCCAAGCCGATCAACATCTCCTCGCAGGTGCTGCTTGATCGCGAGCGCTGCATCCTGTGCGCCCGCTGCACCCGGTTCTCCGAGCAGATCGCCGGGGATCCGTTCATCGACATGCAGGAGCGCGGCGCGCTGCAGCAGGTCGGCATCTACGCCAATGAGCCGTTCGAATCCTACTTTTCGGGCAATACGGTGCAGATCTGCCCGGTGGGCGCGCTGACCGGGAGCGCCTACCGGTTCCGGGCCCGCCCGTTCGACCTGGTCTCCAGCCCCAGTGTGTGTGAACACTGCGCATCCGGCTGCGCGCAACGCACCGACCACCGCCGCGGCAAGGTGCTGCGTCGCCTCGCCGGCGACGATCCGGAAGTCAACGAGGAGTGGAACTGCGACAAGGGCCGCTGGGCGTTCAATTACGCGACCCAGCCGGACGTGATCAGCACTCCCCTGATCCGCGACGCCGATGGCACGCTGCAACCCGTGTCCTGGTCACACGCGATCGCGGTGGCGGTCGATGGGCTCGAGGCCGCCCGCGGCCGCACGGGTGTCCTGGTCGGCGGCCGGGTCACCTGGGAGGACGCCTACGCTTACTCCAAGTTCGCGCGAATCACGTTGGACACCAACGATATCGACTTCCGGGCTCGCCCTTACTCGGCCGAGGAGACCGACTTTCTCGCCTCCCGCATCGCCGGCCAGCCCGTCACCGTGAGTTATTCCGACCTGGAATCGGCCCCGGCGGTGTTGCTGGTCGGGTTTGAGCCGGAGGATGAGTCACCCATCGTCTTCCTTCGGCTGCGCAAGGCCGCGCGCAAGAACGGTGTGCCGATCTATTCCGTGGCTCCGTTCGCGACCCGCGCGCTGGACAAGATGTCCGGGCGGCTGCTGAAAACCGTTCCCGGCGAGGAACCCTCGGCGCTGGACGCACTGGCCACCGGTGACGTAGGAGATCTGCTGTCCACGCCCGGCGCGGTCATCATGGTCGGGGAACGGCTGGCCACGGTACCGGGTGGTTTGTCCGCCGCGGCCCGCCTCGCCGACGCGACCGGGGCGCGGCTGGCCTGGGTGCCGCGGCGGGCCGGGGAACGCGGCGCGCTGGAAGCCGGGGCGCTGCCCAACCTGCTGCCCGGCGGCCGCCCGGTGGCAGACGAGGCCGCCCGCGCACAGGTCACCGCGGCCTGGCACGTCACCGAATTGCCTTCCGCGCCTGGACGTGATGCCGATGGCATTCTGGCCGGCGCCGCCGACGGGAGCCTTGCCGCGCTGGTTGTCGGCGGCATCGAACCCGCCGACTTCGCCGATCCCGACGCCGTGCTGGCCGCACTCGATGCCGCCGGCTTCGTGGTCAGCCTGGAGCTACGGCACAGCGCCGTCACCGAACGCGCCGACGTGGTGTTCCCGGTCGCGCCGACGACCCAGAAGGCCGGCACCTTCGTCAACTGGGAGGGTCGCTACCGGCCGTTCGAACCCGCACTGCAAGGCAGCACGCAGCAGGCCCGCCAGTCGGATCACCAGGTGCTCGACACGCTGGCCGACGAAATGGGCGTGTATCTCGGCGCTGCCACGGTCGAGACGGCCCGCGAGGAGCTGGCCGAGCTGGGCGCCTGGGACGGCGAACGCGCCGCAGGACCCCAGATCTCGGCCCCGCAGCCACCCCAACCGGGATCCGGTGAGGCGGTGTTGACGGGTTGGCGGATGCTGCTCGACGAGGGCCGATTGCAGGACGGCGAACCGCATCTGGCCGGCACCGCGCGCAAACCCGTGGTGCGGTTGTCGGCCGACACGGCGGCCGAGATCGGCGCCGCCGATGGAGATGAGGTGAGGGTCAGCACGCCGCGCGGCTCAATTACCTTGCCGCTGAACATCACCGACATGCCCGACCGGGTCGTGTGGCTTCCGCTGAACTCACCGGGTTCCGCGGTGTATCGGCAGTTGGGTGTGACGCTAGGCAGCTTGGTCAAAATCGGGGCGAAGATCGGAGTAGGCGCATGACCGCCTTCGGGCACGACCCCTGGTGGCTGGTGCTGGGGAAAGCGTTGGCCATCTTCGTGTTCCTCATGCTGAACGTGCTGGTGGCGATCCTGATGGAGCGCAAGATCCTGGGCTGGATGCAGCAGCGGCCCGGCCCCAACCGGGCGGGACCGTGGGGCGTCCTGCAGAGCCTGGCCGACGGGATCAAGCTGGCGCTGAAGGAAAGCATCACTCCCCGCGGCGTCGACTGGTTCGTGTACATGGCGGCGCCGGTCATCTCGACGATTCCCGCGTTCACCGCATTCGCGTTCATCCCGTTCGGCCCCGAGGTGTCGGTGTTCGGGCACCGCACGCCGTTGCAGCTGACCGACCTGCCGGTCGCGGTGCTGTTCATCCTGGGGTTCTCGGCGATCGGGGTGTACGGCATCGTGCTGGGCGGTTGGGCATCGGGTTCCACCTACCCGCTGCTCGGCGGGGTGCGGTCCACCGCCCAGGTCATCTCCTACGAGGTCGCGATGGGGCTGTCGTTCGCGGCGGTGTTCCTCTACGCCGGGTCCGGGTCGACCTCGGAGATCGTGGCCGCCCAGGACCGCGTCTGGTACGTCTTCCTGTTGTTGCCGTCGTTCATCATCTATCTCATCTCGATGGTGGGCGAAACTAACCGCGCCCCATTCGACTTGCCCGAAGCCGAGGGCGAACTCGTCGCCGGCTTCCACACCGAGTACTCGTCACTGAAGTTCGCGATGTTCATGTTGGCCGAATACGTCAACATGATGACGGTCTCGTCACTGGCGGCCGCCATGTTCTTCGGCGGCTGGCACGCCCCCTGGCCGATCAACATGTGGGCGGGGGCCAACACCGGCTGGTGGCCGGTGCTCTGGTTCACCGCCAAGATGTGGACCTTCCTTTTCATCTATATGTGGTTGCGAGCCAGCCTGCCCCGGCTGCGCTACGACCAGTTCATGGCGCTGGGCTGGAAGCTCCTGATCCCCGCGTCGCTCGTCTGGGTGGTGATCGCGGCGGGCATCCGCACGCTGCGCAACCAGGGCTACCAGCACTGGACCCCGCTGCTGGTGGCCAGCAGCGCCGTCTTCGCGGTGGCGTTGGTGCTATTGCTGCGAAAGCCGATCAGCGCGAGCAGTAATCGCGCGTGGGAGCGAGCGCTGCGCCGACAACGCGACAAGGGGGCCGCCCCGGAGATCCCGGCATCGGCATTCCCGACACCCCCGCTGCCAATGAAGTCCCTGAAGCCGCTGGCGGCTGCGAGCAAGGAGAAGGCAAGTGGCTAAATTCTTGGATGGCGTCGCCGGATTCGGGGTGACGTTCGCGGCGATGTTCAAAAAGCGCGTCACCGAGGGATATCCGGAGAAGCCAGGTCCGGTCAAGGCGCGCTACCACGGCCGGCACCAACTCAACCGCTACCCCGACGGCCTGGAGAAGTGCATCGGCTGCGAGCTGTGCGCCTGGGCGTGCCCGGCCGACGCGATCTACGTCGAGGGCGCCGACAACACCGACGAGGCGAGGTTTTCGCCGGGCGAGCGCTACGGCCGGGTGTACCAGATCAACTATCTGCGCTGCATCGGCTGCGGCCTGTGTATCGAGGCCTGCCCGACCCGGGCCCTGACGATGACCAACGACTACGAAATGGCCGACGATAACCGCGCCGGCCTGATCTACGAGAAGGACCGGCTGCTGGCCCCGCTGCTGCAGGATATGCTCGCGCCGCCGCACCCCAGGGCGGAGGGTGCGACCGACAAGGACTACTACCAGGGCAACGTAACCCCAAACGGCTTGCGCGAGAAGCGGAACGCCGGTGCGAAAACCGGAGAAGCCCAATGATCGTGGCTAATCTGGCCTCGGACGTCATCGCCCGCACCTCCACCGGTGAGGCGGTCACGTTCTGGCTGTTCGGCGCGCTCGCCGTCATCGGCGCGCTCGGTGTGGTGCTGGCCGTCAACGCGGTGTATTCGGCGATGTTCCTCGCGATGACGATGATCAGCCTGGCGGTGTTCTACATGGTCGAGGACGCGCTGTTCTTGGGTGTCGTCCAGGTCGTCGTGTACACCGGCGCGGTGATGATGCTGTTCTTGTTCGTGCTGATGCTGATCGGCGTGGATTCGGCGGAATCGCTGAAGGAAACGCTGCGCGGACAGCGGGTCGCCGCGGTGATCACCGGGATCGGCTTCGGCATTCTGCTGATCGCCGCCATCGGCACCGCGGGGACCGGGAGTTTCGTCGGACTGACCGTCGCCAACTCCAACGGCAACGTCGAGGGCTTGGCGGCGCTGATCTTCTCCCGCTATCTGTGGGCGTTCGAGTTGACCAGCGCGCTGCTGATCACCGCGGCCGTCGGGGCGATGGTGCTGGCCCATCGGGAACGCTTCGAGCGCCGCAAGACGCAGCGCGAGCTGTCCGAGGAGCGCTTCCGTCCCGGCGGTCACCCGACCCCGATGCCCAGCCCGGGCGTCTACGCGCGCCACAACGCGGTCGACGTCGCGGCGATGCTGCCCGACGGGTCCTACTCGCAGCTGTCGGTTTCGCGAATCTTGCGAAGCCGCGGATCCGACGGTAAGGAACTTCCCTCTCCCCAGCCTGTCTCCGGAGCGCTTGAAGGCGGCAAGTCATGAATCCGGCCAATTACCTGTACCTTTCGGCACTGCTGTTCACCATCGGGGCTTCCGGAGTGCTCTTGCGACGCAACGCCATCGTCATGTTCATGTGCGTCGAGCTGATGCTCAATGCCGTCAACCTGGCGTTCGTCACCTTCGCGCGCCTGCACGGCCACCTGGACGGACAGATGATCGCGTTCTTCACGATGGTGGTGGCCGCCTGCGAGGTCGTCATCGGCCTGGCCATCATCATGACGATTTTCCGTGCCCGCAAATCGGCGTCCGTCGACGACGCGAATCTACTCAAAGGCTAAGAACGCCACAGTGACTAGTTTCGAGACTCAATACAGCTGGCTTTTGGTCGCGCTGCCACTGGCGGGTGCCGCTATCTTGCTGTTCGGCGGCCGGCGCACCGACCCATGGGGCCATTGGCTGGGCTGCGCCGCGGCACTCGCGCCGTTCGGGGTGGGCGCCGCACTGCTCGCCGACATGCTCAGCCGCGACGCCGCCGACCGCACCATCCACCAGACGCTGTTCACCTGGATCCCGGTTAACCAACTGCAGGTCGACGTCGGGTTGCAGATCGACCAGCTGTCCATGTGTTTCGTGTTGTTGATCTCCGGGGTCGGGTCGCTGATCCACATCTACTCGGTCGCCTACATGAACGATGACGCCGATCGGCGTCGCTTTTTTGGCTACCTCAACCTGTTCCTGGCCTCGATGCTGCTGCTGGTGGTCGCCGACAACTACCTGGTGCTCTACGTCGGCTGGGAAGGCGTCGGCCTGGCGTCCTACCTGCTGATCGGTTTCTGGTACCACAAGCCGACGGCGGCGACGGCGGCCAAGAAGGCGTTCGTGATGAACCGGGTCGGCGACGCGGGCCTGGCCGTGGGCATGTTCGTCATGTTCAGCAACTTCGGCACCCTCTCCTACTCCGGGGTGTTCGGCGCTGCGCCGGGCGCCGACCAGGGCGCGCTGACCGCGATGGGGTTGCTGCTGCTGCTGGGCGCGTGCGCCAAGTCCGCGCAGGTTCCGCTGCAGGCCTGGCTGGGTGACGCCATGGAGGGCCCCACCCCGGTGTCCGCGCTGATCCACGCCGCCACCATGGTGACCGCCGGCGTGTATCTGATCGTGCGCTCCAACCCGATCTACAACCTGTCGCCCGACGCGCGACTGGGCGTGGTCATCGTCGGCGCCGTCACGCTTGCTGTTCGGGGCGTTCATCGGCTGCGCCAAGGACGACATCAAACGCGCATTGGCGGCCTCCACGATGAGCCAGATCGGCTACATGGTGCTGGCCGCCGGGTTGGGCCCGGCCGGCTACGCGTTCGCGATCATGCATCTGCTGACACACGGCTTCTTCAAGGCCGGGCTGTTCCTCGGGTCCGGCTCGATCATCCACGCAATGCACGAAGAGCAGAACATGCGCCGCTACGGTGGCCTGCGCAAGGCACTGCCGATCACGTTCGCCACGTTCGGGCTCGCGTACCTGGCGATCATCGGGGTGTGGCCGTTCGCGGGCTTCTTCTCCAAGGACGCCATCATCGAGGCGGCGCTGGGCTCGGGCGGCGCCCAAGGTTACGTACTGGGCGGCGCCGCGCTGCTGGGTGCGGGCATCACCGCGTTCTACATGACGCGGGTGATGCTGATGACCTTCTTCGGCGAAAAGCGCTGGGCCCCGGGCAGCCACCCGCACGAGGCACCGGCCCTGATGACCTGGCCGATGATCCTGCTGGCCTTCGGCTCGGTGTTCTCCGGCTTCCTGTTCACCTTCGGTGACTCCTTGCCGCACTGGCTCGAGCCCGTCGTCGGAGCCCGCTTGGAAACCGAGGCAGCCGCCCCGGCAGGGGCGGTCAGCGCCGTGGCCCTGGCGGTCGTCGCCGTCGGCGTCGTGGTGGCCTACCGGATGTACGGCGGCAAGGCGGAAATCCCGAGCGTGGCCCCCGTCCAGGTCTCGGTGCTGACGACGGCGGCGCGCAACGACCTTTACGGCGATGCCTTCAACGAGGAGGTGTTCATGCGTTCAGGCGCGGAACTGACCGACGCGCTGGTCGAAGTCGACAACGCCGGTGTGGACGGCTCGGTCAATGCGCTGGCAGCGCTGGTGAGCCGGACCTCGAATCGGCTGCGGGAGATGCAAACCGGCTACGCCCGCAACTACGCACTGTCCATGCTGACCGGTGCGGCTCTGGTGGCCGCGGCGATCCTGGCGGTGAAGCTGTGGTGAACTCAAATGTGCCGTGGCTGAGTGTGCTGTGGCTGGTGCCGCTGGCCGGTTCCGTGCTGATCATCCTGCTGCCCCCGGGGCAGCGGCAGCTGGCCAAGTGGACCGGTCTGGTCGCCAGCGTGCTGACGCTCGCGGTGGCGATCGAGATCACGGTCGGCTTCGATAAACACGGCGCCACCTACCAATTCGTCGAATCCCACCAGTGGATACCGGCGTTCGGCGCCGGTTACACCCTGGGCGTGGACGGCATTGCGGTGATCCTGGTGCTACTGACCGCGGTGCTGATCCCGCTGCTGGTGGTGGCCGGCTGGAACGATGTCGGCGAACGCAACCCCCGGGGCGTGCACGCCTACGTGGCCTTGACGTTGGCCATCGAGTCCATGGTGCTGATCTCGGTGATCGCGCTGGATGTGTTGTTGTTCTACGTGTTTTTCGAGGCCATGCTCATCCCGATGTACTTCCTCATCGGCGCCTTCGGCAAAGGCTCGGGGCGGTCCCGCGCCGCGGTGAAATTCCTGCTGTACAACCTGTTCGGCGGCTTGATCATGCTGGCCGCGGTGATCGGGCTGTATGTGGTGACCGCGCAGCACGGTTCGGGCACGTTCGACTTCCGGGAAATCGTGACTGGCATCGCGACGGGCCGCTTCGCCGGCGTGGACCCCACGGTGTTCAAGGCGCTGTTCTTGGGCTTCATGTTCGCGTTCGCGATCAAGGCTCCGCTGTGGCCGCTGCACCGCTGGCTGCCGGACGCCGCGGTCGAGGCCACGCCGGCGACCGCGGTGTTGATCACAGCCGTGATGGACAAGGTCGGCACCTTCGGCATGCTGCGTTACTGCCTGCAGCTGTTTCCTGAGGCCTCAACGTATTTCCGTCCGCTGATAGTGACGCTGGCGATCATTGCGGTGATCTACGGCGCGATCGTGGCGATCGGCCAGACCGACATGATGCGCCTGATCGCCTACACCTCGATCTCGCACTTCGGGTTCATCATCGCGGGCATCTTCGTGATGACCACGCAGGGTCAGAGCGGATCAACGCTCTACATGCTCAACCATGGCCTGTCCACGGCAGCGGTCTTCCTGATCGCGGGCTTCCTGGTCTCCCGGGGCGGTAGCCGGTCGATCGCCGACTACGGCGGCGTGCAGAAGGTGGCGCCCATCCTCGCGGGCACCTTCCTTGTCGCATCCATGGCGACGCTCTCACTGCCCGGCCTCGCACCGTTTGTCAGCGAATTCCTGGTTCTGCTAGGCACTTTCAACCGCTACTGGCTGGCCGCGGCGTTCGGGGTGACCGCATTGGTCCTCGCGGCAATCTACATGCTGTGGTTCTACCAGCGGGTGATGACCGGCCCGGTGGCCAAAGGCAGTGCGGGCATCGGTGACCTGAAGGCACGCGAGTTGATTGTCGTGGCACCGCTTATCGCGCTGCTGTTGATTCTGGGGGTGTACCCCAAACCGCTGCTGGAGGTCATCAACCCCGCGGTCGACAACACCATGACTACCACCGGCCAGCATGATCCCGCGCCGCTTGTGCCGGCCGGCATACCCCGGACAGCCGAAGGACCGCACCGATGACCCTCCCCACCCCGAGCGTCGAGTACTTCCTGCTGTGCCCGATGCTGATCGTCTTTTCCGTTGCGGTAGTCGGTGTGCTGGTAGAAGCCTTCGTGCCGCGTCCCGCCCGCTACGCCGCACAGGTGACCCTGGCGTTGGGCGGGTTGATCGCGGCATTCGTCGCGGTCATCCAGGTCTCCAAGTCGATTCCCACTTCGGGTCGTCAAGCGGTTTTGGGCGCGGTGGCCATTGATCGGCCCGCCCTGTTCCTGCAGGGCACCCTGCTGTTGGTCGCCATCATGGCCGTCATCTTCATGGCCGAACGCACGCACGCCGTCAACACCAAAGTGACCACCACCAAAGTGACCGTGGGTGCTCTGGGGGGATTGGATTCCTTTACCCCGCAGGCGTCCGCGGTGCCCGACAGCGACGCCGAACGCGAGGCGGAGCGGGCGGGAGCGGCCCAGACCGAGCTCTTCCCGCTGGCGATGCTGTCCGTCGGCGGCATGATGGTTTTCCCCGCATCCAACGACCTGTTGACCATGTTCGTCGCGCTGGAAGTCCTGTCGCTACCGCTGTACCTGATGTGCGGGCTGGCTCGGCATCGCAGGCTGCTGTCGCAGGAATCGGCGATGAAATACTTTCTGCTGGGCGCGTTCTCGTCGGCGTTCTTTCTCTATGGCGTCGCATTGCTGTACGGCGCGACCGGCACGCTGACCCTGACCGGTATCCGGGATGGATTGGCCGCGCAGGGCGACACCTCGATGGCGTTGGTCGGCGTGGCACTGCTCTCAGTCGGCCTGCTGTTCAAGGTCGGCGCGGTGCCGTTCCACTCCTGGATTCCCGACGTCTACCAGGGCGCACCGACGCCCGTTACCGGGTTCATGGCGGCGGCTACCAAAGTCGCGGCGTTCGGCGCACTGCTGCGCGTGGTCTACGTCGCGCTGCCGCCCCTGCATGATCAGTGGCGGCCCGTGCTGTGGGCGATTGCGATTTTGACCATGACGGTCGGCACCATCACCGCGGTCAACCAGACCGACGTCAAGCGCATGCTGGCATATTCTTCGGTCGCCCACGTGGGCTTCATCCTCACCGGTGTGATCGCCGACAACGCGGCGGGCCTGTCGGCGACATTGTTCTATTTGGTCGCCTACAGCTTCAGCACCGTCGGCGCGTTCGCCGTCGTCGGCCTGATCCGCAACGCCGACGGCGAGGAAGACGCCACCCTGTCTCATTGGGCCGGACTCGGGCAACGCTCTCCCATTGTGGGCGTGATGCTTTCGATGTTCCTGCTGGCTTTTGCCGGTATTCCGCTGACCAGTGGATTCATCAGCAAGTTCGCCGTGTTCAAGGCCGCCGCGCAGGGCGGCGCGGTGCCGCTGGTCATCATCGGTGTGATCTCCAGCGGGATAGCCGCCTACTTCTACGTGCGGGTGATCGTGTCGATGTTCTTCACCGAGGCATCCGGCAACACATCGCAGGTGGTGGCACCCAGCGCCCTGAGCAAGACCGCGATCGCGGTCTGCGCCGTGATCACCCTGGGGCTGGGCATCCTGCCGCAGCCGCTGCTCGAACTGGCCGACCACGCCGCCATTGCTGCGCGTGGCCGCTGCGATGAAGACGACCTGTATGCGGCGATGGACTGGGTGCTGGCCCGCAAACACGACATCGAAACCACGCTGGCCGCACGGTATTTGGCCAACGGCACCTTGGTGCTCTACGACGTGTCCTCAGCGGCCTTTGAGTGCCGCACCTGCCCGCTGCGCAAGCGCGCGCACGCCCGCGACGCGGTCAAAAGCCCGCTGCAGATCGTCTACGCGCTGCTGTGTTCGACCGCCGCGATACCGATAGCGATCGAGGTGTTCGACGGCAACACCGCCGACCCCAAAACCCTGACCGCCCAGATCACCAAGCTGAAGAATCGCTTCGGGCTGTCCCGCGTCTGTTTGGTCGGGGATCGGGGCATGCTCACCAGCGCGCGCATCACCGACGAGTTGCGCCCAGCCGGCCTGGACTGGATCACCGCGCTGCGCGCCCCACAGATCAAAGCCCTCGTCCAAACCGACGCATTGCAGCTGAGCTTGTTCGACGAACACGACCTCGCCGAGATCCACTCTCCCGGACTATCCCGGTGAGCGACTGGTGTGCTGCCTCAACCCCGCCCTGTCCGATCAACGCACCCGCAAACGCCAATACCTGTTGGCAGCCACCGAAAAACTGCTGTCTCCCACGCCGAGGCCACCCGCCTAGCGCGCCGCCCGCTGCGCGGCCAAGACAATATCTCGCTACGGGTGGGCAAAGTGATCAACCACTACAAGATGGCCAAACACTTCCACATCACCATCACCGACTACACGTTCACCTTCACCCTCAACAACACATCCCCCTACCTACCTCACTTCATCTACTCTCCACCACCTCCCAACCACCCTCACCCACTATTCTTTTCCTACAAACTCAAACTCAACTTCTTCCCACCCTAACACAACTCACTACCCCCATCCCCACCCTCCTACCTCCCCCCACATGTTCTTACGCAGCTGTATCTGCTGCACTGACCCCAAATCCGTACGGGCGAGCGGAGAATCCCGCTCTGTGGCGGTGCGCGTCGCACCGGCGGCGACACCGTGCGGGGTTTTGGAAGTTGAAAATGCCCGATATGTTGTCGGCCTCGTTGACGGCGTCCGAGTCGTGGTCACCGACGTTGCCGAAACCGGAGTCGTTCGTACCGTGGTTGCCGATGCCCGTCGTCATGGTGCCGAAGTTGTTGAAGCCGATGTTCAGGAAACCGCCCGAGTTGACGAAAACGAGTCCGCCGACGAGCCCAGCTCGCTGGCCAAGCCTTCACAGGCCGTCGCTGCCTCCAGCATCGGAGAGCAACCCGGACCCGTGAACATCAAATAAGGAATTAATCTCAGGTGGAGCAGTCAAGAAACTCATACGAGAGCGTCCCCCCGTAGGCGCGACACGAACTTCTTCCCCCGGGACCGTTGCGTGCCCGAAACGCCACCACCCCGTAAAAGCGGATCGTAGAACGAGCTTTGAATTAACGGCCGCGTTAACCCACGAACGGGCGAGTGGCCAATACGTAGATGCCCACGACAGCCAGCGGCGCCACCAACGGCAGCCACGGCAACTGTAGCGGGAACGAGGTTGCGACGAGCCCGGCGAAGGTGAATCCGACGGCGGCGACAAGCGTTGCCCAGCTTCTGATTACGGCGCCCGCATACCGACACACCAGGTAGCCGGCCGAGCAAAGTCCCGAAAGGGCTACGAGCAGGTGCGACGGATCGGACAACACAATAGTGAACACCGACAGCAACACGGGAAGCGTCGCGATCGGCCGAAGCACCAAGCCCATGGCCACCGCCACTGCCGCGACCCCGGCGGTGGCCACCGCCGGTCCATGTGCCCCCACGGCGGCCGAGCCCACCATGACCAGGCCGAATACCATTGCAAGAGAACGATTTCGGAGTTGGCTGACCGCCGCCATACTATCGCCGTCCCCGCACCCGGCGCCCGCGGTCGGGCAGCACACCCATGGACTGCTCCAAGCTGCGATCCCCACGCCAGGAAATGACGTCCACCCCCACGGTGGCCATGTCGCGATACATAGCCGAGCGCTGCAACGCCCACATCCGATGCACCAGAGGATCCTGCTCCCCTTCGAACGGGGAGCTGTCGAGAATGTCGACGGCGATGACGACATGGCCGCGTTTGCGGAGGTCGATCAGGGCCAGGGCGAACTCCGTGTCCAGCAGGGTGGAGAACGCGATGGCGATCGCTCCCGCGGGAACCGCCGCGCGCGGCGCCAGTGTCCCTGTCGTGCTTTCGAATTGGTCACCGGCGCCGAGTACGGTGTCGAGCACGCGATAGAACTGGCGCTGCCCGATGTCGGCGCCCAGCCAGCGCGGCCGGTTGCCGCCGAGCGCGACGATCCCCGCGCGATCACCGTTTCGCAGCGCGGTCTGCACCACCTGAGCCGCGCCCCGCACGATTCGTTCGGTGGCCTCCGTCGCCGGGCCCGGGGGCTGTCGGTAGGTGTCGATCAACACCACCACGTCGGCCGCTCGGTCGGTGAGCCGCTGTGTCACGTGCAACTGAGCGCGGCGGGCACTCACCGGCCAGTTCACCGCCCGTAGTTGATCGCCCGGCACGTAGGGGCGGATGTCGGCGTACTCGACGCCCGGGCCGGTATGCCGGGTGAGGTGGGCACCGAGGCGGTCGAGCAATTCGGTCTGCGGGATGGACGTCGACTGCGGCGGCGTCAACGGGAACACGATCACCTCCGCCGCGTCGACCGTCGCCGTCCCGGCCAGCAGCCCGCCGCGCGCCGTCACTTCGACGCGGGCCCGGATGGGGTATCGGCCCCACCGTTGCGCCATAGCCGCAACGGTTTTCACCTGCCCCGATTCCGCATCGAGAACCTCGAGCTGCATCCCATCGACGGCTTCCACGGTGAGCTGCACCGCCGCCGCGCCAGTGTCTTGGGTAACCCACACCTTCACCCGCGCCTGCTCGTTTTCAAAGCATCGCTGCGAATCCGGCTCGGCGTGGACCAGGATCTTCGGCACTGGGCGCTGCCAGCTGATCGAGCACAGCACACCGAGCAGCGGCGCCGCGAACGCGATCAGTTGCCATCGCGCACCGATTACCGCGGCGGCCAGCGCGACCCCCGCGCAGGTCGCGATCGCGCGCGTCAGTGGTGATGCGCGCCAACGCACCTCGGCTTCGCGGGTTTCGATCACGCCGAACTCACCCAGTTCGAGGCACCGGCAAGCGCCGCAACAGCTCGCCGACGACATCGGCGCCCTGAATCTTTCGCACCCACATCTCCGGGCGCAACGTAATCCGGTGCGCGACCGCCGCGACGGCGAGCGCCTTGACGTCTTCGGGAACGACATAATCCCGGCCCAGCAGCAGGGCCCGGGCACGGGCCAGCTGAACCAGATCGAGTTCAGCTCGCGGACTGGCGCCGACGGCGACCTGCGGGTGATGCCGGGTAGCGGTGGCCAGCGACACCACATAGTGCAGGACGTCATCGTGCACCGTGACCTGCTCGACCGATTCGCGCATCGCCAGCAGATCGTGCCCGTCCACGACTTGATTCACCGTCGATTCGCTCGACCCGCGTTCCAGGCGGCGGCGCAGCATCGTGGTCTCGTCGCTCTCGGAGAGGTATCGGAGTTCCAGCCGGATCGCGAACCGATCCAGCTGCGCCTCCGGTAACGGATAGGTGCCTTCGTACTCGATCGGGTTGTCGGTGGCCAACACGACGAACGGCTTTGGCAACTTATGGGTTTCGCCGTCGATGCTTACCTGGCCCTCGGCCATCGCCTCTAACAACGCCGCCTGGGTCTTAGGCGGCGTGCGGTTGATCTCGTCGGCGAGCAACAGGTTGGTGAAAATGGGCCCTTGCCGGAACGCGAAGCGGCCCGACTGCATGTCGTAGATGGTCGAACCTAGCAGGTCCGCCGGTAGCAGGTCGGGCGTGAACTGCACCCGCGTGAATTTTAGCCCCAGCGCGGCGGCGAACGATCGCGCGATCAGCGTCTTGCCGAGGCCGGGCAGATCCTCGATGAGCACGTGGCCGCGCGCCAGCACGGCGGTCAAGATCAGCGTCAGCGCGGAGCGCTTCCCCACCACGGCACGTTCGATCTCGTCGAGCACCGCCTCGCAGTGAGCCGTGGTCGTAGCCGCAGGCATAGCGGCCGGCAGGGTCATATCCGGATCGCACCTCCATTCATACCTGCTCCAACCTTTGCAGAATTTCTTCGAATTTTGCACGCCCGGGACCGGGTTCGTGGGCTCCCGCGCGCGAGACATTGTTGGGATTGACCCATTCCCACAGTTCGGGGCCGAAGAGCATTTGCCCGCTGGCATGAAAAGTCCTCGGGTCTTTGGACTGCCCGTGCCCGGTGGCGATTTCGAACCGTCGTGCCAGCATCGGACGCAGATGCCGGTCCCAGTCTCCCCGCGTGGAGTCCGCCCACCGGATCGTCGTCTCGGTGGTGACCAGCCAGCGGCGCAACGCATCTCCCAGATCGTCGGCGTCCGGCTCGGCCGCGGGTTGCGTCCCATGTCCCAGGACACGACGAATATTGAGCAGCACCAGGGCGGCGGCAGCACCGGACGCCGCGAGCACGAACCGGCGATCATGCAGTATCAGTGCCAGCAGCTCCGTTCCGACGATGAGGCAGACACCCAGTGCGATAAGCCTTTTCATAACGAGCTCGCCGCAAGTTCGTCGAGGACCAGCTGAAGCACGCGCACCGCTACTTCACGATGTCCCTCGTTCATCACATGCGGGCTGAACCGTGCCTCCTCGAACAGGTTTACCAACTGCACGGCGTTATCGGCATGCAGCGCATGGTGTTCAACCGCGCGCGCCAGCACCTCGGTCGGGGTGTCGAAATCCTGGGGCACCGCCCCCGGGACGTTGGCGAGTTCACGTTCCATCGCCGCGTAACAGGCGATGATCGCCTCCCGTGGTTCGCGGCTGAGGTCGGCCATTTCGGCCAGCCCGACTTCCGCCGCCCGGACTAGTAATTCCGAACGCATGGGAGGTGCCTCGGATTCGACGTAATCGTCGGCACTGGCGCCCGGTGCCGGCCGACGCCACCGCCGCCGGGTGTTGATCACCGCCGCCGCGACGATTATCAGCAGCAGCGGGACAGCGCTCGCGAGCAGGACCCCGACCATGTCTCCGGGGTCGTTTTGCCGGTTCTGCTTCGGCGGCGGGACGGTGTCGTGTGCCGGCGGCGGCATGGCCGGTTGGGACGGTGGCGCCGGCGAAACCTCGTGCGGGACGAATAAGTGCGACAGCATCATCGCGATCAGCAGCCACGCCACGATCACCGCGAGCCCGATCAACAGCACGCGCCAGCTCCGCCGGCCCTTGCCGCCGCCGATCATGTCGGACACGTCGAACGTGGTGGGCGCCACCGCACGCGGGTCCCGCAGCCGCGCGATGACCGCGACCGTCATCAGGACGAGCGTGCCAGCCAGGGCCGCGATCACGAACATCATCGCCGCGCGGTTGCCGCCTGCGGCCGAGAGTGGTCCACGGACCTGCGCGGGAAGATACCCGCGCAGGGCGGCGGCGACGGCGATCAGCAGCACGATCAGCGCGACGACGCGTCCCGTCGGCTTATCAACACCAGGCATGTGCACACCTGCCTGCCGCCGCTGCGGCGTGGGCTTTTCTCATACTGGCATGTCAGACGCGCCTTATCCACAGTCGGGGCTCCCGACGAAGCGACAGCTAAGCCGGCGTGAACGGGCGGAAGCTACCGTCGAGCACCTCTCGGTGACCGATCGTGCGCCCAGTCACCGCACTTGCGTCCACCAACGCCAACCGCACCGTCGCCGCGGCGAACTCCTCCGCGGAGGCGGTCTCATCGAACTCGCGGGCGTAATACGACAAGCCCGGCGTAAGGATCGGTTTCGACGGCGACAGCGCGTTCACCGCGATGTTGTGGTCGGCGAGATCGAACGCGGCGCACTGGGTGAGATGCTCAAGGGCCGCCTTGGACCCGCCGTAGCCGGGCAGCACTCCCCCGCTGCGGTCGGGGTAGGGCCCGTCGCCGGGGAGCCGCGATGCCACCGAGGTGATGTTGATGATCGAACCACCGCCCGCGGTGATCATGTCCGGGCACACCATCTGCATCAGCTCGTAGGCCGCGAACACCGCGATGTCGAAGTGCCGGCGGTATGCGGCCAGCGGCGTGCTGACGAAACCCGGCCAGCCGGGCTTGGCACCGCCGGCGCCCGCCGGCTTTGACGGAGTAGCCGCTTTGGCGCGCGGCTCGGCACCGGGCACCGGCGGCCGGCCCGGCGCGGTGAACGCCGCATTGTTGACCAAGATTGTGATGGCACCCAAGGCATCTCGCGCCTCACCGACCAACCGGGCGATATCATCGCGGTCGGTCAGATCGGCGCGCACCGCCACCGCACGCCCGCCGGCCGCCTCGATGTCGGCGACCGTCTCACCGATGGTCCCCGGCAACCGGTCGTTCCACACCTGTTCGGTGCGGCCGACGACAGCCACCGCCGCGCCCTCGGCCGCCAGCGCCAGCGCGATCGCCCGGCCCAGGCCGCGGCTGGCGCCGGTGACGATCGCGGCCCGGTCCGCAAGCCGGCCGGGCGGTGACGTCATCGGGTGACCCCGTGCTGGACGATCGCGGTGGTCTGATCCACCCACGCGTCGTCGAGCTTTTCGTCCGGGCGCAGCAGCATCCGCAGCATGGTTGCTCCCCCGATCACCTCGAGCAAACGGTCGGGGTCCACATCGGGGTGGGCTTCTCCTCGGTCGACGGCCTCACGCAGCCGCACCCCCACCGCGGTGAACAGCTCGGCGAATCGCGACATCACCCGCGCGTTGAGCTCGGGGTCGGCCGTCATGTCGGCCACCAAACCGGGCAACGCGGCCCGCACCACCGGGGTGGTGAACACGTCGCGGGTGGCCTCGATCATCATCCGGATGTCGGCGGCGAAGTCGCCGGCCGGAGCCTCCAGCGCGCTGGGCGCCACCGGGAACGCCGCCTCGTGGACCAGCTCGGCCTTGCTGGACCACCGGCGGTACAGCGCGGATTTGGTGGTTCCGGCGCGCTCGGCGACGGCGGCTAGGCTGAGGTTCGAATAGCCGATCTCCACAAGCAGTTCCGCGGTCGCCGACAGGATGGCCGAGTCGATCCGCGGATCCCGGGGCCGCCCGGCGCCGGGGGCCTTGTCAAGGGTGGGTGGGTCTGCTTTCATAACGCTACCTACCGTATCGTAATTGCCTCGAGAAGGAGGCACATGTGGCCAATGCACCAACCCCCGACAACGTCGAGCGACTTCAGCGCTCCAGCCGCGACGTCAGCACCCTGCCAGCGGTCATGTCGAAATGGCTGTCGACCCAGCTCCCCGGAGGGGCCGTACCGCAGGTAACCGTCGAGAGCGGCGTGGACTCAACCGGCATGTCGTCGGAAACCATCATCCTGACCGCTCACTGGCAGCAGGACGGGCAGCCGATCGAACAGAAACTCGTCGCCCGGGTGGCGCCCACCGCAGAGGACGTGCAGGTCTTCCCGACCTACCGGCTCGACCACCAATTCGAAGTGATACGAAAGGTCGCCGAACTCACCGACGTCCCGGTCCCGCGGGTGCGTTGGATCGAGACCACCGGCGACGTGCTGGGCACGCCGTTCTTTGTGATGGACTACGTCGACGGCGTGGTGCCGCCCGACGTGATGCCCTACACCTTCGGCGGCAACTGGTTCGCCGACGCACCGGTCGAGCAACAGCGACAACTGCAGGACGCCACCGTCGGGGTGCTGGCGACGCTGCACTCAATTCCCGACGCCCAGAAGACGTTTGACTTTCTCTCCGAAGGCCAGACCGGCGATACGGCGCTGCGCAGGCACTTCAATTGGGTGAAGTCCTGGTATGACTTCGCGGTGCCCGACATCGGCCCCTCGCCGCTGATCGAGCGGACTTTCATCTGGCTGCAAGACAACTGGCCTGCCGAGGTGGACGCGCGGGAGCCGGTGCTGCTCTGGGGCGACGCCCGGGTGGGCAACGTGTTGTACCGCGACTTCGGGCCGGTGGCGGTGCTGGACTGGGAGATGGTGACGCTCGGGCCACGCGAGCTCGACGTCGCCTGGATGATCTACGCGCACATGGTCTTTCAGGAGCTCACCGGTCTGGCAGGGCTGCCGGGATTGCCCGAGGTGATGCGCGAGGAGGATGTCCGCGCCACCTACCAGCGGCTCACCGGAGTCGAAATAGGCGACCTGCGTTGGTTTTACGTCTACTCGGGCGTGATGTGGGCGTGCGTGTTTATGCGCACCGGTGCGCGGCGGGTGCACTTCGGCGAGGTGGAAAAACCCGACGATGTCGAATCGCTGTTCTACCACGCCGGATTGATGAAACGTCTTATCGGAGAGGACAACTAATGCTCGGGCCCCTTGACGAATTCCCGGTACATCAGCTTCCCCAGCCGATCGCATGGCCGGGATCCTCGGACCGCAACTTCTACGATCGCTCCTACTTCAACGCCCACGACCGCACCGGCAATATCTTCGTGATCAGCGGCATCGGCTACTACCCCAACCTCGGCGTGAAGGACGCGTTCTTCCTGGTCCGGCGCGGGGATACGCAGACGGCGGTGCACGTTTCGGACGCCATCGACCAGGACCGGCTCAACCAGAACGTGATGAACTACCGGATCGAGGTCATCGACCCACTGCGCAAACTGCGGCTGATCCTCGACGAGACCGAAGGCGTCGCGGCCGATCTCACCTGGGAAGGCCTGTTCGACGTCGTCCAGGAGCAGCCGCACATCCTGCGGGCCGGCAACCGGGTGACGCTGAACGCGCAGCGGTTTGCCCAGCTCGGCAGCTGGAGCGGCCGAATTTCCATCGACGGCGAGGAGATCGCTGTCGACCCCGCGACCTGGCTGGGCAGCCGCGACCGGTCCTGGGGCATCCGGCCGATCGGCGAGCCCGAACCCGCGGGCCGACCGGCCGACCCGCCGTTCGAGGGCATGTGGTGGCTCTATGTGCCCATGGCGTTCAAGGACTTCGCCATCGTCCTGATCATCCAGGAGGAGCCCAACGGTTTCCGCTCGCTCAACGACTGCACCCGGGTCTGGCGCGACGGCCGCGTCGAGCAGCTGGGCTGGCCCAGGGTCAAGATCCACTACCGGTCCGGCACCCGCATCCCGACCGGCGCCACCATCGACGCAACCGCCCCCGACGGCACGCCGGTGCACTTCGACGTGGAGTCCAAGCTGCCGGTGCCCATCCACGTCGGCGGCGGCTATGGCGGCGATTCGGATTGGCTGCACGGCATGTGGAAAGGCGAGAAGTTCGTCGAACGGCTGACCTACGACATGACCGACCCGGGGATCATCGCGCGGTCCGGCTTCGGCGTCATCGACCATGTGGGCCGCGCGGTGTGCCGCGACGGCGACGCGGAGCCGGTGGAGGGCTGGGGCCTGTACGAGCATGGCGCGCTGGGCCGCCACGACCCGTCGGGGTTCGCCGACTGGCTAACGGTTGCGCCCTAAGCGGTAGCGGGCGCCGGGATGGTCGGCCGGCAATAGCGGTCCGGAGCCCCCAAGCCGTTCACGCAACGTGGAACGCGGCAGGTGCTCAGGCACCCGTCCGCGGCGGCGCAACTCCGGCACAACGAACTTCGCGAAGTCGACGAACGTGCCCGGCGTCGTCACGTAGGCCAGGTTGAACCCGTCGACATCGGCCTCGTCGACCCAGCGCTCGAGTTCGTCGGCCACTTCGGTCGGCGAACCCACCAACACCGGGCCCCGGCCGCCGATGCCGATTTCCTCGGCCAGTTCCCGTGCCGTCCAGGTGCGCTCGTCGGTGGTGAATGAGGCCAGCGCAGATCGGTTGGCGTCGGTCTCGCTGTACCGCAGCGGATCGTCGTCACCGAGCTCGGCCAGGTCCACCCCGGTCCATCCACCGAAGAGAGCCAACGCGCCTGTGGTGCTGACGAATTGCCGGTATTCGGCCAGCTTGGCGACGGCCTGCTCATGGGTTTCTGCGACCACCGGTGTGACCATCGTGAAGATCTTGATGGACCGAGGGTCGCGGCCCAGCTCGGCGGCGGCCGTCCGCAGGGCCCGCACCGGACCACGCACGATCTGCGCCGTCGGCCCGGAGATGAACGCCGCCTCGGCGTGGGCTGCCGCGAACCTGACTCCCCTCGGTGAGGCGCCGGCCTGGAACAGCACCGGGGTGCGTTGGGGTGACGGTTCGCACAGGAACGGGCCGGGGACCGAGAAATAGCGGCCCTTGTGCTCGATGTCGTGCACCTTGGCCGGGTCGGTAAACACGCCCCGTTCCCGATCGCGCACCACCGCGTCGGACTCCCAGGACGCTTCCCACAACTTGTAGCAGACCTCGAGGTACTCGTCGGCGATCTCGTAGCGCTGGTCGTGCGGAATCTGGGCGTTCAGGCCGAGATTGCGTGCGGCACTGTCCAGATAGGACGTGACGATATTCCACGCCACCCGGCCGCCGGTGAGATGATCCAGCGTCGAGAGCCGGCGCGCCAGCGCGTAGGGCTGCTCGTAGGTCAGCGACAGCGTGATCCCGAACCCGAGGGTCTCGGTCACCGCGGCCATCGCCGAAACGGGCAACGTCGGGTCGTTGACCGGGACCTGCGCGGCGTCGGCCACCGCCGCGTCGCGCGAGGCGCCGTACACGTCGTAGACGCCGAGCACGTCGGCCAGGAAGAGCGCGTCGAAGCCGCCGGCTTCCAGGACACGGGCCAGTTCGGTCCAATACCCGAGTTCGCGATACCGATAGCCCTGATCATCGGGGTGGCGCCACAGCCCCGCCGACTGGTGACCGACACAGGCCATGTCGAAGGCGTTCAGATAAATCCTGCTCATGCTCACCCGATATTCCCGCGGGGTTCGGTCGCCGCGTAGGCCGCCGCGAACGTGATCGCCGCCAGCACAGCGAAATACCCGACAATCAGCCAGGGCCTACCGCCGCCAACGGCCAGCAAAGCAGCGGCGATCAACGGAGAGAAGCCTCCCGACAGCACAGCTCCAATCGAATAACCCAGCGATGAGCCACTGTAGCGCACCCGGGGGTCAAACAGTTCGGCGAACCAGGCGGCCTGCGGGCCATACATCGAGTCGTGAACGACGTTGACGCCGAACACAATCGCGGCCACCACCTCAATCGCCGACCCGGTTCCGCCGGCCACGAAGAACAACGTCAGGGCCACCACGGAAGGCACTGCGCCGAAAAGATAGGGTGGCCGGCGCCCGACCCGATCCGACAGCAGCGCCCAACCCGGAGTGCTGACGAGGCCGACGGCAGACGATATCAGCACCGCGATCAAACCGACGCCCGCCTTGCCAGAGCCCTTACCGTACAAATCCTGAAGGTAGGTGAGCGAATAGGTGGTCAGCAAAACGAACAGGCCGACCTGCGAAATCCGTAATCCGGTGGTGATCAACACGCTTCGCGGCGCGGTGCGCAGGACCTCCAGCACCGGCAGTCGCGCGAGTTCGTCACGTTGCTTGAGGCGGTTGAAAACCTCGGCATCGGTGAGCCTGAGCCGGACCAGCAGTCCGATCAGTACCAGGAAGACACTGAGCAGGAACGGGATTCGCCACCGAACACGAGGAATGCGGCCGCGCCGGTGGCCTTGTGGGTCAGATAGAAGACGGACGTCGCCAACAACATGCCCGCCGGGGAACCGAGCTGGGTGAAGCTGCCGAACAGGCCCCGGCGGTCGGGCGGTGCGTGCTTCACCGACAACACGGCCGCGCCACCCCACTCGGCGCCCACCGCGAGCCCTTGCGCCACACGCAGAGCCGCCAGCAGCGCCGGCGCGAGCAGCCCCGCCTCGGCATAGGTCGGCAACACTCCGATCGCGGCCGTCACGAGACCCATCAACACCAACGCGCCTACCAGAACCCTCTTGCGCCCCAGCCGGTCTCCGAAGTGACCCGACACAATCGCACCGATAGGCCGGGCCCCGAACCCGGCCGCGTAGGTGGCGAACGACGCCAGAGTCCCCGCCGTCGGCGAAATGTGGGGAAAGAACAATGGTTTGAACACGAGCGCGGAGGCGGTCGCATCCAGGTAGCAGTCGTACCACTCGATCGTCGTGCCGATCATGCTGGCCAGAGCTACGGTTCGCAGACGCGGCCGCGTGTCGGCAGCTGAGGCCGAAGTGATCGTCACGTGATCGCAGGATAGCGAAGGTGTCGACGCCGGCGCATGTTTGCCATCGCCGTGATGCGAACGGCGGCTACCGAAGCTCGTCGACGATCGCGGCCAGGGTGGACAGCCCGATCGGCGCCGCCTGGTACAGGCACACGGTGTCGGAGATGCCGTCTACGCGATCACGGATGTGTGCCGCGATATCCGCCGGGGTGCCGCAGGCCGCGATGGTGTGCATCATCTCGTCGTCGATCAGCGCGGCCATCTCCTGCCACCGGCCCTGCTTGGACATCGCATTGAGCTCAGGCTGCAGATCCTCCCAGCCGTGGGCGGCCAGCACCGGCCGGTAGGCCGGAGTCGATCCGTAAAAGGCCAACAGCCGCCGAGTGCCCGCGTCGGCGGCTTCCCGCTCGGCGTCGGTCTCGCCCGCCGACACGATGATTTCGGGCATGATGGCGAACTCGTCGGCCTGCCGGCCGCTGGCCTGCAGGCCTTCGCGCACCGCGGGCATGGTGTTGTGGTGCAGGAACCGCTTCGAGCCGAACGGCATCACCAGCAGACCGTCGGCGTGCTTGGCGGTGGCCCGGGTCAGCCTGGGCCCCAGGGCACCCACGTAGATCGGTGGCGGACCGTGCGGGTTGGGGCCGGGGTTGAAGGTCGGTGTCATCAACGTGTGCCGGTAGTACTCGCCGCGAAAATTCAGCCGGGCGCCGCTATCGCCGGAACTCCAGACCTCGAAAATCGCGCGCAGCGCGGCGATCAGCTCGGTCATGCGGGCGACCGGATTGTCGAATTGGGCACCGAACCGCTTCTCGATCTGCGCGCGGACCTGAGTGCCCAGGCCCAGGATGAATCGTCCGCCGCTCAGCAGCTGATGATCATTGGCCTGGTGCGCCAGGTGTATCGGGTTGCGGGGGAACGCAATCGCGACATTCGTCATGAGACCCAGGCCGCCCACCGTGGCGGCCAGCGTTAGCGGCGCGAAGACGTCGTGCGGTCCTTCGAAGGTGGCAACGCCGCTGGCGCCGGCATCGCGCAACTCACGCGCACGCTCGGCGGCATCGGTGAGCCCGTAGAGGGCGGTGAAGACTTTAACGGGGTCAGCCTACGTAATGCGCTTGATGCGGTTGACTAGAGGACGTGACCAACTCGTCCTGGAGTGTCGACGTTGTGGTGATCGGCGCGGGCTTCGCCGGACTGGCCGCGGCCCGCGAGCTGACCCGACAGGGCCACGACGTGCTGGTGTTGGAGGGCCGCGACCGCGTGGGTGGTCGATCGTTCACCGGCAGTGTGGCAGGCCTGCCCGCGGACATGGGCGGCACTTTCGTCGGCCCGACCCAAGACGCCGTCCTGGCGCTGGCGGCCGAACTCGACATCGCGACCACCCCGACCTACAACGACGGCAAAAACCTGATCCAGTGGCGCGGCTGGGTGCGCCCGTACCGCGGCGCGATCCCCCGCCTCTCACTGACCAGCCTGCTCGACGTCGGTCGGTTGCGCTGGCAGTTCGAACGTATCGCCCGCAGCGTTCCGGTGGCCGCGCCCTGGGATGCACGGCACGCGCGCAAGCTCGACAACCTCTCGCTCGGCGACTGGCTCCGGTCGATACGCGCCACCGCCGCGGCGCGCGACTTGATGGCGATCATGGCCCGGGTGACGTGGGGATGCGAACCCGACGCGGTCTCGATGCTGCACGCCGCACGTTACGCACGCGCGGCCGGCGGGCTGGACCGGCTGCTCGACGTCGAGAACGGCGCCCAGCAGGACCACTTCCCGGGCGGCACCCAACAAATCGCCGAGGCGGCCGCGGCCGAACTCAGCCCGCGTGTCGTGCTCAGCGCGCCGGTGCGTCGCATCGACCGCCACGGCGGCGGTGTGACGATCACCTCCGACCGCGGCCAGGCCGAGGCCGGGTTCGTCATCGTCGCGATACCGCCGGCGCATCGCACTTCCATCGAGTTCGTTCCCCCGCTGCCGCCCGCCTACGACCAACTCGCCAAGCATTGGCCGCAGGGCCGGCTGAGTAAGGCCTACGCGGCCTATTCCACGCCGTTCTGGCGCAGCAACGGGTTCTCCGGTCAGACACTTTCCGACCAAGGCCCGGTGTTCATCACCTTCGACGTCAGCCCGCAAGACGACGGGCCGGGCGTCCTGATGGGATTCGTCGATGCCCGCGCATTCGACTCGTTGCCCACCGAGCAGCGCCGCCGCGACGCTCTGCGCTGTTTCGCGGCCTTGTTCGGCGACGAGGCCCTCAAACCTCTCGACTATGTGGATCATCGTTGGGGCGCAGAGGAATTCGCGCCGGGTGGTCCGACCGCTGCGGTGCCGCCGGGGGCATGGACACGATACGGCCAGTGGCTACGCGAGCCGGTCGGCCCGATCCATTGGGCCGGCACCGAGACCGCAGACGAATGGACCGGCTTTCTGGACGGCGCCGTCAGGTCCGGTCAGCGGGCAGCCGCCGAGATCGCGGCCCTGCTATGAGCTGATCCGCCGCATCCTGGCGGGGTGAGTCATAACCGATTCGGCGAGCGCCCGCAGGTGGCGGTTCACCTCGTGGGGCTGTTCGAGCATCGAGCAGTGGCCGCCGGGCAGTTCGACAAGACCCACCACGTTGGGAGCGGTGCGTGCGATCTTGCGCGACTGCCTGATCGGCGACCGGCTTTACCTGGCTGGCGAGGCCGTCGGCGTCAACAACCCCGCGACCGTGCACGGCGCAGTGCTCAGCGGGCAATACGCCGCCGCCGAGCTGATGCGGCGACTGCGTTGACGCTCAGTGCTTGCGGTCGCGCACTTTGTAGGTCGACGGCCACGACTTTCGAGACTCGTCTCCGGTCAGCGGAGTTCCCATCCCGCCGACCTTGACGTTGTAGGCCTCCTTGCCCGGACCGACTTCGCGATTGGCGTGTTCCTGGGCCAGGTAGTAGAGCTCGTCGATGGTGGCTTCGTCGTACGCGACGAATGAGGTTTCGCGGGCGACATCGTCGATGCCGGCAAGCATTCGGTCGGGTACGAACCGCGACGCCAACGCCGCCGCACCGAACAGCGAGAACGGAATGATCCAGTAAAAGACATAGGACAGCGGCGTCTTGGTATCGAGCAGCGAGGCACTACCACTCCCGCGATCAACGATTGGCGGGATCAGCGACGACACTGCCATGGCGGCGAACACGCCGACCCAAATCCAGGTCAGTACCCTAGCCGTCTGCTCGAACAGCTCGGTCTTGACCACGTCGGCGGGCTGTTCCGCGGCGGCGTACTCACGCGCGAACGGCTTGCCGACCAGCACGCTGACGAGCGCCACCAGGAAGATCCCCGTGTTGCCGAGCGCCGGCAGCCACCGCTCCGTCGACGACTCGCTGAGGGCAAATGTCAGCACGGTCAAGACAAGAAACGTTGCTATAGAGCCGATTTCAAGCGTCCCCGCCGGTTTCTCGGCGCTGCGCCCGAACGCAAACCCGGCGAGGGCGACGGCCAGCGCAACCACGGCGGCAGCTTTGAAGGGGACGTTACCGACCAGCACCCAATAGACGATCCAGGGTGCGTACGCAAACAGAATGCCCACGAAGGGTCAGTGTATGGGTGGCCCGTCCGACCGCAGCGTGCGCGGTCGGTGACCGCGCTGCGACCGGCGGTCCGCCATACCGACTAGTGGTCTCGTATACCGACCACTGGTCGGTATACGCTCGCGGTGGGTCGCACACGGAGGTAAGCCATGAGTCCGTCAGATCAGTCGCAGGTTCGTACCCGGATGTTCGCCCGCGCGTTCGGGCCGTTCTTCACCATCATCCCGTCCATAGTGGCGGCGCGCGCCACAACACAGATGCCTACTCTCCTGCACGAGTTCGCCGGCGATCCGATGTGGCAGTGGGTGCTGGGTGCCGTCCTGCTGATGTGGGGCAGCGTCATCATCGCGTTTCACCAGTATTGGCGCAGCGCCGCGGCCGTCTTGGTGTCGCTGTTGGGCTGGTTTCTGGCCATCCGCGGGGTGCTGATCCTGGCCATTCCCGACATCTACGACTCGGCCGGAAAGATGTTGGAGCAGAATGACATTCCGGTGGTTCGGACCATCTTCATCGGGTTGGCACTGATCGGTCTGTACCTGACCTACGTGGGTTGGATCGCAAAGCCCAAACAGCAGGAAGCGCAGGATGCCGCGGGTCATTAAACATCCCGATATCCGTCGCGCCGAACTTCTGGATCGCGCCACGGCGCTGTTCGTGCAGCACGGCTATGACAATGTCAGTCTCAACGACCTGATCGCGGCTGTCGGGGTTTCCAAAGGCGCTTTCTACCACTGGTTTCCGTCGAAAGACGAACTGATCACAGCACTGGCCGAACGCAGCGCCCGCGATCAGTTCGCAGCCATCGAGGAGGCGATCGCCCGGTGCGGTGGCACCGCGTTGGATCGACTCAACGCGCTGTTGCAGGCAGGCTTTGACGTCAAGATGCGGATGGGGGCACCGGACCACCTGGCCGCGATGGTCTCGCTGCTGCGGCCCGAGAATGCCCATCTCTACGGGCGAATCGTCGCGGTGAGCGAGGATCTGGTGCGGCCCTTGCTGGCCCGCGTGATCTCCGACGGCGTGCGAGAAGGCGTGTTTCACACCTTCGACGCCGACGGCGTCGCGGACATGATTCTGGGCCTGTCCGCACGCGTCAACGCGAACGTCGTGCAGATAGTCGACGCGACGGATCAGTCGGGCAGAGATCACGCTATCGACGTTTTGACCAGCAGGCTCGAGTTGCACGGACTGGCCGTCGACCGCATCCTCGAGCTGCCCGATGGAAGCCTTAGCGTCCTGGATCGCGCCCAGGTCGAAACCATGGTCGCCGCGTTACCGCGCAGATGATTTCAGGAAGTCCGGCTCTCCAGGTCCTTTGCGCACGCAGTGAATAGCGAGAGGAAGCTCGAGCGCAGCAACCGGCGGGTGACCGCCTCCAACAGTTTGCCTCCCGCCCAAAGTGGATGGGTGTAGTTGGTAAGCCAGTCGACGTGCGTGCCGTTGCCCGACGCCGCGAACGTCAGCGTGCCACCCTCGTGCTTGAAGGACGGGAACGAGCGAACGATGAGGTAGGAGTAGCTATGCGGCCGGTCGTAGGCAGTGATTTCTTCGCGGAACCACGCGCCAATGCCGGCCACCTCGCGCACCGCGTCGGCGCCAGGCGCCGGCGTACTCTTGGTCCAACCCGCCTTGAAAACCAACGGAGCGGCAGCCAAATTGACCGGGTCGGTCATCCAGTCGAAGACCTTTTCCACGGGTGCGGCGATCGTCTGCTGTAGGTGAATTTCGACCATGCCCATATGCTAGGCCCGGAGCGGCGCCGCTGTTGTACGCGGTCAGCGCGCTCGCGCCGGCTGCGGTGTGTTCAGCGAACTCACCCGTTGATAGATGGCCAGCGATTCCAGCGCCATCCGGTCCCAGGTGAAACGCGACAGCGCACGGCTGCGACCCGCCGCGCCCATGCTCTGCCGCAGAAAACGTTGCGCCTGAAGCCTTCTCAGGGCGTCGACCAATTCGCTGGGTTTGCTCGGTGACAGTACGAATCCGGTTACGGCATGCACTACGACGTCCTTCAGGACACCGACGGGCAGGGTGACCACTGCCACCCCACTGGCCATGGCCTGTAACACGGTGGTCGCACGCGGCGCCTCGCGCGGTGTGCACGCGACCACGTCGGCGGATCGCAGCAGCCCCGGCAGCTCGTCATCGGTGACCGTGCCCGCGAACCGGACCCGGTCGTCCACTCCCAACTCTTTGGCGAGTCGGTGGAGCTCGGCCCGTGCCTCGTCATGCACGTGATTGGTGGCGGCGGTTTCGGCGACGACGAGTTCCGTGCCCGGAACCTTTGACAGGGCTCGAACCACAACGTCAAACCCATTGCTCGGCAACGGGTCCGGTGCCAGACAGAGGATGCGAGGCAGGTCGGATGCGGGCAGCCGCCGGTCCGACCGGGCTGAATCGCTCGACGTCGACGCCGCCCGACAGAATGGACAATCGCGCGCGCCCGTGACGGAATCTGGCCAGCGCGTCGACGCCCACACTGCTCTCACCGGTCACCCAGGTCGCATTGCGAGCAAGCAGCGGCTCGATGCGTTCGCGTTCGCTCACGGCAACGGGTCTCGTCGGCGGAACCCGAACGCGACGTAGTTGCCAATCCCTGAAAGGTCTGGACGGTGGGCAGATGTCGCCGCCGTGCGGCCAGTTGAGCGGCCAAGCCGCCCAGCCACCCGTAGGCGTGCACGATGTCCGGTTGATCCGAGGACCACTTACGCTCGAGTTTTGCCGCCCAGTCGCCGATGAACGGCAATACGTCCTGGTCGGATCGCGGCGACTTGGGACCGACGCCCATCGGGATGATCTTGATAGCCCTGGCCACCGCCGTCGGTAGTTTTTACCGCACGACGCCGGTCGCGTCGCCTGACATACGCGGTGACCTCATGTCCCTGGGCCGCGAGGGCTGCGCAAAGCTGCGCCGGGTCCTTGCTGTCGACATCGTCGCCGTTAACAATCGCAATTTTCATGGCAACATCCTTCGAACGTTCGTTCGCGCATGTTGCTATACGCGAGGGTCTCCGCGAGTCGCTCCTGTTTACCCCGCCCCGGTGGTGACTAAACGCATGAGCGCGAGCTCTTCGTCTGCTTCCCAGAGCAAGCGTTTCGGAACAAGTCGCTTTGCCTGTGCCGAAGCCGCCCGGCGGGCGGACACTTGAGGAACGGGGACGAAAGCGCCTCGTCCGGCAGTTGAGATGGTGGCTCTGCTGGCATCGGCAGGTGGGTTGGACCCTTTGCCGATCGTCCTGCGTGATTTGCCGAAAGACTTTCCGGCTGCCAGTGAAGTCGAAGCCGCGGGAATCGCGCAAATAACCCAGTAATTCCTCGAAGGACTCGTCAGGAAGGACTCGTCCGTCGTAGCGTCCGTGGAGGCTCCGTTCAAGAGCGTTTCCCGACGAACTTGAACACTACTCGCGACGCTAGAGCCGGTTTTCGCGATCGACCAACGCCCACACCGTCTTGCCCGTCGACGTCGGGGTGCTACCCCAGGCACGGCACAGCGCGGCAACGATGGCCAAACCGGACACGATTTCGGCGCCGTGGTCGGTATCTTCGTGCCAGCACCGCCGGCAATCCGGCTGCCGTCCTCCACCGCGACGGTGACGGTGTCTTGATAGCTCTCGACGATCAATATCGGCGCACTGTCGGTATGAGCGAGGACGTTTTCGACGAAGATCGTCGCCACCGTGCTGGCGACCGCGGTCAGATCTCCGTGATCCCAGGCAGTGAGCCAGTCGGTGATCGAGGCCCGGGCCAGACCGATGCTGACCGCGTCGGACGGGAAGCTGGGTTCGCGCCCGCCGCCGGCCGCTGCAACGACCGCCCGGCGACCGCCTCGAGCGCCGCCTCGTCGGTCGGATGACACCGGCACATAGCGAGCCACGCCGCAGCGGGCGATCGCCTGCCGACGCTGTGGGTGTGCGCATACGAGCAGGATCGGCACGTCCGGCCACGTGCTGACATACCAGCGGGCGCTGGTAAACACCGACCACGCCGATTCGGACGGCACTGACAGATCGTTGACGTCGACGAGCACCGCGCTCGGCTCGTCCAGCGCGGCCTTGATGATGGTGTCGCGCAGCTCGCGATAGGTGGTGCCGTCCAGCACTCCGCTGGCCGTCAGGACCGACACTTCGTCGTGAGCTTTCACGTCGATCCGGAGGGGGAGGCGGGATTCAGCCACCGACATCACCCCGCCCCGGACCGTTGACCGCCAGGCGCTGGCTGAGCCTGCTCAGCGCGCGTTCGGCTTCCTCGGCCCGGGAGATACAGCGTTGAAAGAGGAGGCCGTGGTCGACGGTTTCGGCCAGTTGCCGTGCCAATTTTCGCCTTCTCCTGCAGGCTGCGCAGGGCGACCCACAGCGCGTTCTCCACCTCATCGTCGCGGGCTGCCAGTAATGCGTCGCGCGTCCAGGCGTGACCGACGCGGCAGCGAAAGCTGCCCCCGCCCAGCGCAACGAGCGATCCATCGCAGTCCGGGCAGGTGTAGCCCGACGCCGGGCCTAGTTCCCGGGTGTCGAATTCGGTGGAGAAATGGCATGCCATGGCGATGCGGTTCGCTATCTCCATCGCCGCGTCCGGCTCCATGTTCAACTCCTTCGATCTCTCGGTGCGACAGCTTGCTCAGCACCTCGCCGATGTCGGCCGCGGCCGCTCGCTGTTCCACGACGCCGGCATCACGGGCGTTGGTCGGCATAGCCGAGAACAACGCATCGTCGGGTGACTGACCGATCGTCGTTCCGCCTCGGGAACGAATCGCCGCGAGCCCCAGTACGCCGTCGTCAAGCACACCCGACAGCAGAACGCCGATTGCGCGCGGGCCGAAAGCCAATGCCACCGAACGGAATAACGCGTTGATCGCGGGCCGGTGCCCGTTCTCCGTCGGCCCCTGCGAAAGCACCACGCGATGGTCGGCGACCAGAAGATGGTGATTCGGGCGTGCGACGTAGATATGGCCGGGCTGCAGATCCGCGCCGTGTTCGGCGGTGACTGCAGGCAGCGGCCCTTTGCGGTCGACGATGCGGGCCAGGACGCTCGTCGCGGCCACGGGCATGCGCAAGGCGATCAAGTAGGCGTAAGGCAGATCTGGTGATAACCCGGCGGCAAGATTCGACAGTGCTTCCACCCCCCACGCTGACGCACCGATCGCTACGACGCCTCGCAGGCCGTCGGATCCGGTGTTCGCCTGAATCACCACACCCACGGTTACCCCCTTAAAGCCTAGGCAACCGGGCGCGCAGTGAATAGGTGGTGCTGGAGCCAGTTTCTGTTTGGGTCGCGTGGATGTCTGGCGCCGGCCAGGCGTGGGTTTGACCGCCGCCAGGCTGGGCATTCTGGCGAACGAGTCTCATCAATCCATTGGAGGTGACGATCGTGCCGAACTCGTCGATCAAGAACGAAAAGATGTATCAGGATCTGCGCAAGCAGGGCGACTCCAAGGAAAAGGCCGCGCGGATTTCCAACGCAGCCGCCGGCCGCGGGAAGTCTTCGGTGGCGCGTAAGGGCGGCAAGTCCGGTTCCTACGCCGACTGGACCGTGCCGCAACTCAGGAAGCGGGCCAAAGAGCTTGGCATGTCGGGCTATTCCGGACTGACGAAAGACAAGTTGGTCGCGAAGCTGCGCAACCACTGAGCAATCGAGCCGATAGCCATGTCAACCCCTCCGCTTCGTATCTATGACCGCGCTGCCGTCGTCATTCCCGCCCGCAATGAACGGGCCAACCTGCCGGCGTGTCTGCGGGCGGTGCTGACCGCCGCACTGTGTATTCCGATGCCGGTCACCATCGTGGTGGTCCTGGATGCCAGCGACGACGACAGCACAAAGTTGGCCGGTCAGTACGGACCCGATGTGCACTTCGTCAGCATCGAGGCCGGCAACGTCGGCGCCGCGCGCGCGGTCGGCTTCGGTTACGCGCGCTCGCTGTGCGGGGATGACACCGAGTGCTGGTACGCCACCACCGATGCCGACAGCCGAGTGGATCCGGGCTGGCTGGTTCATCAACTGGGTCTCGGCGCCGACATGGTTCTGGGCGTGGTGCGTGTCACCGACTGGCACCACCGTTCCGCCGACCTCGCCGACCGGTACGTGCAGGCTTACGAGGCGGATCCGATATCTGATGACGGCCAGCACGAACACATCCACGGCGCGAACATGGGCTTCAGCTCCAGTGCCTACTGGCGGGTGGGCGGCTTTCGCGCGCTGGCCTCCGGAGAGGATGTCGATCTGGTCGAGCGGTTCGAGGCCGCCGGCTACCGGATCCACCGGGACGCCGAATTATCGGTAACCACCTCGGCGCGCATCCGGTCTCGGGCCCCAGGCGGATTCGCCCGACCACCTCAATCAATTCGACGACAAAAATCAAATCGACGACAGGACAGCGGCGGGGGATTGCGCTTGACGGGCGGCAACGGCGCGCGGTTTGCGGCCATGCCGCTGTCCGGCGGGGGCACGCCGGTGCGGGAGTGGTTGATACCCGAGACACTGCCGGCACTGGATCTGTCCGAGTGCCCTGGTCTGATCGTTGTTGCGCCGCATCCCGACGACGAGACGCTCGGTCTGGGCGCGATGACCGCGCAACTGGCCGCGTCGGGCGTCGACGTCGCGGTGGTGTCGGTCAGTGACGGCGGCGCCGCCGAGCCCGATGCACCGCCGTCGCAGCGGACTCGTCTGGAATCCCTGCGACGAAGCGAACTGCGCAAGGCGACAGGAGTTTTGGGGATCCGCGCACCGGTGTCGCTGGGCCTGCCCGACGGTCGATTGGCCGACCACGAGGACGCGCTCACCGATCTACTCGTGGAGATGCTCGATGAGCCCGGGGCCTGGTGTGCCGCCACCTGGCGCGGGGACGGGCATCCCGACCACGAGGCCGTCGGACGCGCGGCTGCGGCGGCGTGCGCACGCACCGGGGCCACGCTGCTGGAGTATCCGGTGTGGATGTGGCATTGGGCCAGCCCGACCGACCCGGCGGTACCGTGGGACCGCGCGTACTCGGTACCCGTGCCCGCCTGGGCGCGGGATCGCAAACACCATGCCGCGCAATGCTTTCGCAGCCAGTTTGAGGCAAGTACGCCAAGCACAGCGCCGGTGTTGCCGGCTTTCGTCCTGCAGCGGCTACTGGCGGTCGGAGAGCTGGTGTTCAGGTGACGACACGATTACCGGATGCCTATTTCGACCGGATGTATGCCGGCACCGACGATCCCTGGCAGTTATCGACGCGATGGTACGAGCAACGCAAGTACGCGATAACCCTTGCACTGCTGCCCCACCACCGGTATCGGCACGCTTTCGAGCCTGGCTGTTCCATCGGAACATTGACCGCGCTGCTGGCGCTGCGCTGCGATCACGTGACCGCGGTGGACGTCGCCGATGCTGCGGTGCGGACCGCCGATGCGCGGCTGCGCGATGGCGGCCTCCGAGAGCAAGTCACGCTGGCGCGTTCGTCGCTCGACGACGCGTGGCCTGCCGGGCCCTTCGACCTGCTGGTGCTCAGCGAGGTCGCCTATTACCTGGAGGCCGACGCACTGGCAGCGGTGTTGCGCCGTGAATGCCGCGGGCTACAGCCGGGCGCGACTGTCGTTGCCGCACACTGGCGCCACGCTGTGGCCGACTACCCGCTCACCGGCGACGAGGCCCACGCGATCATCGCGGATACGCCCGGGCTGACGGCCCTGGGCTGTTACCGCGACCGCGACGTCGTCGTCGAGGTGTTCGACAACGGCGACGGTCAGTCGGTGGCGGCCCGCGAAGAGGTGCCCGGGGCCTGCTGATGCGCGTGGCGACCTTCAACATCCTGCACGGCCGCACCGTGGGCGACGGGGTCGATCCGCAGCGGCTGAGGGACTGTGTGCGCCGGCTTGATCCCGACGTGCTCGCGTTGCAAGAGGTCGACTGCGACCAACCGCGGTCGGAGCGCGCAGATCTCACGGCGGCGGCGGCTGATGCCATGGGAGCTGTGGAGCACCGGTTTGTGGCCGCGATCTCCGGCACCCCCGGCGCGACGTGGGTGGCCGCCACCGGCCGTGAGCAACCCGGCACTGCCGCCTACGGAATCGCGCTGTTGTCTCGTTTTCCGGTTGCCAGTTGGCAGGTGTTGCGCTTGCCGCGGATTCCGATGCGTTTCCCCATGTATTTGCCTGGGCCCAACAAGGTGATGATGGTCGACGAGGAACCGCGGGCGGCGGTCATCGCGCAGGTGCACACCCCGCTGGGGGCGCTGACGGTGGCTAACACCCATTTGTCGTTCGTGCCCGGCTGGAATCGGCGCCAGCTGCGCCGCCTGGTTCACGACCTGCGCGGGCTCCCGGGTCCGCGGCTGCTTGCCGGCGACCTCAACCTCACACCGGCGGCGGTACACCGCTGGTCGGGCATGCGGCCGCTGGCCGCCGCCGCGACGTTTCCCGCGCCCGCCCCCAACCGCCAGCTCGACCACATCCTGACCGACGACGCCGGCCTGCGCGGCGGTGCCGTCGAGACTGAACTGATGCCCATCTCCGACCACCGTCCGCTGGTGGTCGACGTGACGCGCGTTTGACCCGACGGGTTAGCGGGTAGAAATCGGCCATGGCAGCGACGTCGCCTCCGCTGCAGGCGTTGTCGGCCGCAGCCGCGCGCAACGCCGCGCACCTGGCGGGGATTCTGAAATCGGCGCATTACCCGCCATACGAATAACCCTGCCAAGCAACCATTTTCATGAGGAGTAAAGCATTGGACCACACAAGAAGCGATCCCGTTGATCATGAACGTACCACCCGCCAGCATGCTGGCGAATCCCTGAAGGACGGCACCAACGCGCCGGGCCTGGCCGCCGTGGCGGTGAGTGTCGTCGCACTGGTGGCGGGCTTGTTCGGGCTGGCGAGCGGACACATCGCCGTGGGTTTGGTGGCTGTGATTCTGGCCGCTCTCGCGGGTGCAGCCGGCATCGCCTGGCTGGCATACGCCCACCGTCGTGTGCGCGATGCGGAATTGCAGTGGGCGGCGGAGTATTCCGACGATCCAGTGCCTCCGCCGAGCAGTTGAACGCGATCAGCGCAGACGTTCGGCGGCAAGTCGATGCTGGATGCGCGCTATGTCGTCCGCCGAGGGCATCTCGTCAGTCACGCGAGTGATCTCCACCCCGATATCGGCCGTGTCAATCGGCTGACGCCGTGGCGCAACGAGTTTGCGGCTGATCGCGATGACTTCGTTGTCGGTTACTCGCCGCCGCAGCAGAGCCAGCAACGGCACGTAGCCGGTAGCGGGCGCACCGGCCGGGTAACCGGCGCGCAGGAAAGCGATAATCGTCGAGAACCGATCGGCCAGTCTCATCGCGCACCTCGCTCACCCGCCGCGCTTGTTATTTGTGCCGTGTATAACCCGGCGTCGCGGTTCCAAACCATCGTCGGCGAAACCAGATCCGTACTATGCACGAGCACACAGATAGGTCCGGTCCGACACACCGGACCGGACCCATCGTTCGTCGGATTACTGGTGTTGCTTTTCGCGCTCTTCGGCCTCTTTCTTGCCCGCGTCACGCCACATCAAACACCGCCCGCCGGGCCGACCTCGGGGTCTGAGCTTGTCTGAATTTAGAAAAACCGACATCTGTTTGGACCGCGATTCCGTGGGTAACTGCCCCTATCAAATTAACTGATACCCGGGCGCCGTTGAAGGGGTTAGGCCATGACCACCATCGCCGTCATTGGGGCCACCGGCACGGTCGGTTCCCGCGTCGTCAGCAGGTTGAAGGACCGCGCCGTCGGGGTGGTCCAGATCGCCCGTACCTATGGGGTCGACGTGATTACCGGGAACGGCTTGTCAGAGGCGCTGCGGGGAGTCGATGTCGTCATCGACGTATCCAACCCGATGCCGACAGACGATTACTCCGAGATCTCGGACACCCTCACCACGGCCGCCCGCAACGTGGTGGGCGCATGCACCTCGCACGGAATCCAACGCCTGGTGGTGTTGACGAATGCGGGTATCGAACGAGCGGTGTTCGACGAGGTTCCCTACTACGTAGCCAAACGCGCTGCAAAGGATATCGTGCTCAACAGCCAGGTACCGGCGACGATCGTGAAGTCCACGCAGTTGCACGAATTCGCCACCAATCCCACAGCGGTGATCTGCAGCGATCGTGAGGTGGTTGTCCAGGATTGGCTGATTCAGCCCATTGCCGCCGACACCATCGCCGACGTACTGGTTGAGTCCGCCCTGGCTCAGACTCGCACGCCGCGCACGGTCACCGGTCCGGACGTGATCCGGTTACCCCAACTGACGTCGAAACTGCTTGCCCTGCAAGGCGACCACCGTCGCGTGCGCGCGGCGAAACCCGCGCTGCCTGCGCTCGCGGTAGGAGCGCTGCTGGCGCCCGGTGACGCGGTAGTCCTCGGCCCCGATGTAGACACCTGGCTACAAACTCTGGCAGTGAGTAGGCCGAGCAGCTCACAATCGCTGGAATATGCACCCGTTTGACGTTTCGACGCGGAAAGGAATCTCATCGCCGAATACACACTGCCCGACTTGGACTATGACTACGGGGCGCTGGAACCGCACATTTCGGGGCAGATCAACGAACTTCACCACGGCAAGCACCACGCGACCTACGTCAAGGGTGCCAACGAGGCGCTGGCCAAACTGGCCGAAGCCCGCGAAAAAGAGGACCACAGCGCCATTTTCCTCAACGAGAAGAACCTTGCGTTCAATCTGGGTGGGCATGTGAACCACTCCACCTGGTGGAAGAACCTGTCGCCGAACGGCGGTGACAAACCCACAGGCGATCTGGCCGCCGCAATCGACGACTCGTTCGGCTCTTTCGACGCGTTCCGGGCGCAGTTCACCGCCGCGGCCAACGGGCTGCACGGGTCGGGCTGGGCTGTGCTGGGTTATGACAGCCTCGGCGACACGCTGCTGACCTTCCAGCTGTACGACCAGCAAGCCAATGTGCCACTCGGCATTGGCGCGCTGCTGCAGGTCGACATGTGGGAACACGCCTACTACCTGCAGTACGCAAACGTCAAGGCGGACTACGTCAAGGGATTCTGGAACGTGGTGAATTGGGGCGACGTCAGCAAGCGGTTCGCGGCCGCCGCCGGCACCGACAACGTGATCGTCGTCTGATCATTACCGATACCGCGACCCGCCGGGTGGGCGCGATCGCTTCGGCGAGTTTGGCTGCCCGACCCATGTTTTCGAGCTAGCCGGTGCTCAATTCCTGGCCCAGCTTGCTGAACTCGTGGTACTCCTCGTGCTTATGCGTGATCGAGCACGGCGTCGCGAAGTTCGGTCAGCTGGCGGGTGAAATCCTCCCGGATAGTCTTGGCGGCGCGCGGGCTGCTTTGCGCGCCTTGACGCGGGCTACCCGTCCGCCCAATCACCGAAACGTTGTGCGCGGCCGCCCTGCTCGCCGCGTGTAGCGGGTCGCAGGCGGGGTATGCGGCACGAGGAGAAACCATGAATGCGACACAAAAGCCCAGCAAAGAAGAAGCCGCAGAGTCCGAAGAGCAACACCACGACCTCATCATGAAGTGGGGCACAGCACTGGCGGAACGACTACAACGCCTGGCCCGGTACAGCTCTCTGGGCCTCCTCAGTCAGGCGGATGAGCGAAGGTTTCAAGCGCTGTGCGAGGAGCTACACACGCTGTCAGATCTGATCGATCGGTTCGAGCTCACCGAACAGGCCGGCGATAAAAACCGATAGAACACAGCGGCGAATATCGGGAGCGGTCGTAGGGTTGCTTACAAGCCGGTAGTCGCCCGCATCGAACGGGTGCCGGGAAGGCCGGGCCGAGGAGGACCCCTCCGTGACCAACCCGTTTAGTTATGATCCGCTGGGCCGCGTCACCCATCGGGCCGCCGGCAGAACCGCCGGAGGAGTTTCCCGAACCCGCCGAACCGCCCTCCTCTCCGCGTGTCAACACCTTCGCGACGTTGTCGCTGGTGTACGCGTTCGTATTCGCCCCCGCCGGTGCGATCCTCGGACACCTTGGGCTCGCGCAGATCCGCCGCACCGGCCAACAGGGCCGCGAGCGTGCTCTGGCGGGGTTGACGCTGTCGTATGTGTTCATCGCGCTCACCGTCGTCGGGCTGGTGGTGTGGGCCACCCTGGGCGCCACCAGCTCCAACCAGACAGCGACACCTGCCAGCGCGACCACCGCAGCGCCCCCGCCGGCCACGGTGGCACCGAATGACCTTGCCCAGCTGTTGCCGGGCCTCGCCGACGTCAGAAGCATCACCGGCGACCACAACCTGGCGGTCGGCCAAACCTGGGACCATGTCGGCAGGCAGGACCGAGACGGAACCATCGACCGCGCGGAGTGCTGGGGAAGCATCGGCCCCGGCACACCGGACGCCTACAACGTGGAAGCCGTTTTCGGTTATCGCGCGTCAGAGTTTTCCGACAACCGCGACCCGCAGAACCCGCTGCAGGTCATCGCAGGGGTGGCAGCGTTTCGCGACGACTCGGCGGCCCACACGCAACTGACGAACCTGCTGTCGGGATGGCGCCAATGCGGCGGCTCCGACGTAAAACTGACCCTTCCCTCCGCGCAAGCGCTGACGTTTTCGCTTGGCCTTCCCACCGATGCCGGCAACGGCATCACCATCATGGACGTGGCGACAAAGGGGCTGGTGCAGCGGCACTCCGTGCGCGCGATCGCCGCCAAAGCCAACGTCGTCATCGATCTGGACCTGTCCTACGTGGCGTCGAGCACCTCCACGACAGACCGGCCCCAACAGGCCGCAGCTATCGCCAACTTCATCCTGCGCAAGGTCCCCGGCTGAGCGCGGGCTACTTCACAAACCCCGCGGTGGCGTTCGGCGCGGCCCTGGCGATCACGACCGGCATCGACGTCGCCGCGTTGGTGCCCAGGATCGTATGAACCACCTCGACGAGGTCCTCGACGGGCATCATGTTGGTAGACATACAGCCGCGCGACAACCAAAGCGGGTAGGCCTGCCTGGCCAGCTCGAGATCCCAGCCGGCGTTGAATCCCGTCTGCGCATCGCCCTCGCCGCCCGCGCACTCCCCGGCAATGAGGCAGGTGAAGCCGATAGTCGGGTGTTCGCCTTGCCACGACTCGACGAGCCTCTCCAGCGCCGCCTTGCTGACGCCATACGCGCCCAGGCCTGGCCAGGGCGGCCCGTAACTGCCTGTGGGCGATGAGAGGTAAACCGCCTTGCCCGCGGAGGCCGTCAAGTGTGGCACCGCCGCCGCCGTCGTGAGCGCCGCGCCCGTGACGTTGGTTTCGAAGACGCGCCGCCACGTTTCAGCATCGGTATCGACCAACCGGACCAGCGGCCCGACGCCAGGTGTATAGACGAGGTTGTCGATGCCGCCGAGCGCATCGGCGGCTTCGTTAATCGCCGAACGGCACGATGCCTCGTCGGTCACGTCGCATTCGATGGCGACCGTGCCCGGCCCCGCCTCCGCCGCCGCGGCCTCGATACGTTCACGCCGCCGGGCGAGAAGCGCGAGACTGTCGCCGCGCTGCGCAAGGCCGACACCAATACAGCGCCCGAGCCCGCTCGACGCGCCAATCACCACAGTTCTCGACATATCCGTCCTCATCGGTCGACAACGTTGTCGGCGAGAAACATATCTTGTTCAGCCGCCGCGCACTACCGGATCGCCATGCCGATGAAATAGCTGCCGAGCAGGGCGGCGGCGATCAACAGGACCCAGGCGTCCGTCAGCCGGCACAGCAGGGCGGGGGCTTGGCGCACTTCCATGAACTCCCGAAAGATGATGCGCACCTTGATGAGTGCGATCACGATCACGCTCGACGTGACCAGCGCGCTGGGTGTAAGCGATCCGCTCAGCGAATGGTCTATCCACAAATAGCTCAGTGTGAACGACGCCAGGACGATCCATACGACCAGCAGCCTCTTGTTGAACTTGGTCATTCTCACCTCACCACGTACAGCAGCGCAAAGATGAGCACCCACAGGAAGTCGACGGTGTGCCAGTAGGTGGCGCACGTTTCCACGAGCTGTTGAGATCGCTCGGATCTTGGGGGAGCCGGACTTCGGAGTTGGTAGATGACGATACCGAGGACGACGAACCCGATCAGCAGGTGCACGAAGTGGATTCCGGTGAGGAAGAAGTAATAGGTGAAAAAGTCAGAGCTGTCAAAGCCGTTGCCCAGTTGGATCTGTCGGACCCACTCGAACACCTTGGAACACAAGAACACCAGACCGAAGAACGCGGTGAGGTAGGCGTCGCGGAGTGCCGGTTGGTAGGCGCCGGCGCGGGCCGACTGGACGCAGCGCGCCACCGACCACGAGCTGAGCAGCAAAACGAGGGTGTTGAAGACGCCGATGCGCAGGTCCAGCTCCGCCTGGGAGTGCAAAAACGCCTCGGGGGTTTGGGTGCGGTAGAACAGGTAGAAACCGAAATAGGCCGTGAAGACCAGCGTTTCGAACAAAACAAAGGCCCACATGTCCGGCTGCCCCGGCACGAACCTGACGCGATCGCGCTTGTCGGCTAGTTCGACCATCAGGCCGCCGCCTTTTTCCGAGCGAGGTCGGGCTTGGGTTCTGGGAGAGGTCCGGTACCGAAGTCCTCGCGCCGAATCATCTGAAACAGCATGACGATGAAGGTGACTTGGTAGACGCCGAACACGACCATGTCCAGCCACCAAGCGATTTGGCCATTCCAGGCCAACACGCCGCGCCGAAAGATCCAGCAGGGCGCCACCACGACCTCGGTGAGCGCGTTGCACAGGTTGAGATAGCCGAACCACTTGGGGAACACCCGATTCTGGTCGAGCAGAATCGCGACCATCCAGATCAGCGAGCCGATCAGGAAAACCCCCATGGTTCCGTCGAAGGACAGGAACGCGAAGTCGTAGAGCCAACCGACCGCCTCGGGATCTCGCTCCGGTCGCAGCGTCCCGACGATCAGCGCGATGCAGAGCAGGTACAGGCCGGGAACCGCACTGAGCGAGTAGATGATCAGGTACGAGTATCCGAACGCGCGACTGACCGACATCCGTCGCATCGAGTACGCGATGAGCGCATTGTTTATCGCGTTCATGCCGCCGATGGCGAAAATGATGCCGAGCCCAACCGGTATCCCGAGGTGGCGTTCGTTGAACCAGTGGACCTGCGTCGCGAGGTCCCAGGTGGGCTGCGGCGGGGGCTGGACTTGCGCCACGATGAAGAACACCGGGAAGAAGAGGTTGTAGAAGACGACCATTGTCCACCAGGCCAACCACAACTCGCGCTTGGGGTTGTGCCGTAAGTGCCAGGCGATCCGGTGATGCGGCGGCCCCGTGGGCGGCGTTGCCGGGGACGCCGGAGGTGTGATCACCGCACTCATGCGTCGACCAGTTCTCCTCCGCGCCTGCCGTATTCGGCGCGCTCGCGATAAACGGCCTGCCCCAGAACGACGCCCATGACCACGATCCACACGGCTATGGCGATGTTCTTCAGCCAGAACGACAGCACCCCATCCCACGCGAGCGGGCCGGTCAATGCCACGCCGACGAAAGCCGCAGGCACCAGCGCCAGAGCCACCAGCAGGTTGAAGTGGGCCACCCAACGCCTGAATATCGGGTGCGGCTGATCGTCGAAATAGATTGCCAGAGCGAGGATCACGCTTTGCCCGATCAGATAGGGGACCAGAATCGTGAAGGTGATCCAGGCGAAATCGTTGAGCAACTGGGTCAGCTCCGGGTTCCGTTCCGGGCGGAAGGCGGCCAGCAGCCAGCAGACGTTGGCGATGAGGAAATAGGGTCGGACCGCCGGCCACGCAGCCCAGCATCGCGTAGGAGAAGATCGGCGTGCGATGCGCCATCCTGCGGATCTGCATGACGATCAGGATCAGAATCGGGACGAGGCACACGCCGAACCAGTTGAACAGGATCATGCTGGAGCGGATCGCCGCCAGGTTATCCCGATAGAACGCGGCAACCTGGTCGGCTGGCATCGTGGGCGACATCGGCGACCTGAAACCCGGGAACAGCAGAAATGCGGAGCCCCAGATGATCGCCGCCGCGGGCAACGTCCACAGCAGGATCACCTCGCCATCGGTGCGTCTCAGCGCTCGTCGCGCAGATCCCGGACCTCCCGCATCGTTCTCGCCGGCGTCGGACAATTTTGACTCCTTCCAGGGCGGCTCCTCTCCAGCACACGGCACACTGGGCTAGACCCCTTGGCTAGACTGCCGAAACTAGCCGCTCGGCTAGCCATAGGTCAATAGCCGTTCGTCTAGTCTCATTGTGTGGAATCTGCACGACAGCCGGTCGCCGACGGCGAGTTGCGGGTCGTCCAGCACAGCGCCGCCCGGACGCGGGTGCTCGACGCCGCGCTGGCCCTGTTCGCCGAGCACGGCGTCAGCGGCACGTCGCTGCAGATGATCGCAGACGCGGTCGGCATCACCAAAGCCGCTGTCTACCACCAGTTTCGGACCAAGGAGCAGATCGTGCTCGCGGTCACCGAGCGCGAACTCGGTCGGCTGGGACCGGCGCTCGAGGAAGCCGAGGCGCACGGCGACGGGCCGCAGGCCCGCGATGCGCTGCTGGTGCACGTCATCGACATGGCGGTCCGTGACCGCCGGCTGGTACGCACGTTGCAGTTCGATCCCGTCGTGGTGCGGCTGCTGGCCGAACACGAACCATTCCAGCGGTTCATGGAACGGCTCTACCGGGTGCTACTGGGCGAAGGTGAGGACGGAGCGCTGGAAGGCGCGATGTTGTCGGGGGCGATCAGCAGCGGGGTGATGCACCCACTGGTCGGCGATTTCGATGACGACACCCTGCGCACCAAGCTGACCGCTATGTGCCGCCGCTTGCTCGGCATGCCCGTCAAGCCCGTCGCCGGAACCAGCTGACGGAGTTCTGCCCGGAAGGGCATGAAAACGGCCGCTGAATGATGCCGCTAGCGAGCTGTAGTGAAGCTCCTGATGCGCCGGCAACGAGCTCTAGGCTAGAAGCCTTGCCGCGCCGTGTACGGCACGGCCGCGGGAGTCGTCGAGATGAAGTCGTCGATGAGTTCCGCCACTTTCACCGGCGCTTCGACTTGTGCGAAGTGCCCGACATCGGGAAGCACTTCGAGGCGGCAGTCCGGCCGGGCTTTGAGCGCCGAGTACGCATGCCCCACCGGGATGATGGTGTCCTGCTCTCCCCAGATCGCGAGGGCGGGCAGACCGTCGCGCAGGGTGAGGCGGTTCAGCGCGCTGACGCTTTGCCCGCGGTAGTCGACCACCGACCGAAGCGTGCGCAGGAACGCGTCGCGGGTCTGCCGGTCTGAGAAGGACGAATAGGCGTTCCAGATCTCGGCGCCGCGTGGAGACCGCAGGCCCAGTGAACTGAGCCACGACCTCACCGAATTCCCGGTGCGCAGCACTGGCGATGGTGCGATGACCGGCATGATCAGTTCGGCGCCAGGTGCGGCGAGCAGACGCAGGATAAGCCCGACTTCGGGACCGAGTCCGCCGCTGCTGATCAGAACAAGGCGGCGGCAGTAGTCGGGATGCTGGTAAACGAACTGCATCGCGATACCGCCGCCCAGCGAGTGACCGACGACGGTCGCCGACTCGACCTTCAATTCGTCGAGCAGGTCGCGTAGCCCGACCGCGAAGGCACCTAACGAGTAGTCGGTCCGCGGCTTGGATGACTGTCCGTGCCCCAACAGATCGGGAGCGATCACCCGGTACTTTTTGGCCAGCAGAGGCAGGATGGCCCGCCAGGTCTGCGAGCTTCCCGCCATCCCGTGGATCAGCAGCAGCGCTTCACCCTTGCCCTCATCGCGCACGGCGATCCGATCACCGTGAATATCGATGCACTTGGCCTCGGTCATCAGACCCCTCCGGTCCGCCCCTTTCGAGCGTACCGGCCGGTGACATTCTGGGTCACTACCTAAAACCTGGGAGCGCGCAGTCAGTCAGTGACGCGTCGCCATCAGAGAACCGCACGCGTAGCAGCGACTGGCTATGCGCTGCAGTGACGTACAGCTCGTCGCCGCGGGCGCCGCCGATGCAGACATTGGTGGGAAGTGATCCGGCGGGTAACTCGATCGTGGCGCATCGGTCGCCGACTGCTCGTGACATCGTCCGGTCGGCGGCCAGCGCCACCCACGCCTGCCCCGATGGACTGATCACCATGCCGTCGGGCCAGCCGTTGTCGAACGTGTGCACCAACCGTGCCGCGCCCACGTCGGCGAATCCCCTGAAGCCACCTCGTAGGCCAGCAACGCCGACGACAGCGTCGCTGTGACCAACAGCGATCGCGCATCGCCGGTAAACGCGAGTCCGTTGATGAACACCGGCCCGTCCTCGACGATCCGCTCAGGTTCGGCGCCATCTAGCGGGCACGCCCAGACCCACCCGGGCGGACTGGCTTCCGGTGCAGCGTAATCGATTTCGGCGCGGGTGTCAGTTACCCACAGCCGGGCGTCCGGCCCGAAGACCAAGTCGTTGGGTGCGCCCATACCGGTGGCGAAGTAGTCGACGTGCCCATCGACAACGATCTGCACCCCGGCGGGTGCCGAACCACTCGCGCCGAAGATGCCCCCGTTCTGAGCAACGTAGAGAACACCATCCGGGCCGAGTGCAAGCCCGTTGGGACCGCCGCCGGTAACGATTCGCTCGACCGGCCCGCCCGCCGGATCGACGACGTACAGACAGCCGTGGCTGATCGAGGTGAGCGCGATCCGTCGGTCGGGCAGCCACACCGGCCCTTCGGTGAAACCGAGATTATCCGCGAGCACATCGATGTGCATGGTGCCCCTTACACTGCAAGCTCGACCCCTGCGGTTTGCATCTGACTGCATCCTTGCATATGACTGCATCATTGCGCTATCATCGGCGAGTCGGGCCAGCGGACTGCAAGGCCAAATCCTGGATGGTGGAAACAAGCATGAGCGCGCCAACAACGAAGTCGGTCACGGAGTTCATGGACGACCCGATCAATTTCTTCGGGCAGTCCTATACGCAGATGCACACCATCCCGCGTGCTGAACTCGAGGAGCTGCAGCGGCAAGCGATCGGTATCAGGTTCCAGCAGCACCACCGGAGCATCGAAATGGTGCGCAAGTTGGCCGACCGGCTCGGCGTCACGGAGCTCAACGAATTCGATGACGTTGTCCCGCTGATGTTCTCGCACACGGCGTTCAAGTCATACCCGTCCGCGCTGATCGACAAGAAACGATTCGACCTGATGACCCGGTGGCTGGACAAGCTGACCAGTTACGACCTGTCGAACGTGGACGCGCGCGGATGCAACAGCATCGACGACTGGATCGACCTCCTCGACGAGCAGACCCCGCTTCAGGTGATCACGTCCAGCGGGACGACCGGCACGATATCGATCCTGCCCAAGGACAAGCGCGGTGCCTCGGAAGGCATGGTGCTGTGGAAGATCTGCCTGTTCCAAACGTTCGGCCAAGAACCGACCGATAAAGAGCTCAACCCTAACGTCGATGTGATCTGGCCTAACTTCGCGAGCGGCAAGCTGGGACACCTGCGTATCGCGCAGATGATCAAGCAGGGCTTCACCGGCGGCGACGAGTCTAAATTCCATCCCCTGTACCCGGGATCGGTGGAGACCGACCTGATGTTCCTCGCGTCGAAAATGCGCGCGGCGGCCTCCCGTGGGGAGCTGGACCGCCTCGAAATCGACCCGGCGTTGGCCGCCCGCAAGGACGAATTCATTGCCATGCAGCTGCGCCAGCCCCAGGAACTGGATGCGTTCTTCGTCAAGATCACCGAAAAGCTGCGCGGTAGACGGGTTTTCATGACCAGCGCCTACCCGCAGATGTACGAGATCGCGAAGGCCGGCCTGGAACGCGGCGTCAGAAACGTCTTCGCCAAGGACTCGGCGATCCTCACCGGTGGCGGAATGAAGGGCGTGGCCCTGCCCGACAATTTCCTGGACGTCATCATGGAATTTCTTGGCGTCGACACGATCCAGCAGGGCTACGGCTTCTCGGAATCGAGCACGTTTCACTGGGCCTGCGAGGAAGGCCGCTACCACGTCATGCCGTGGGTCATCCCCTTCGTCCTCGACCCCGACACGAGCGCGCCGTTGCCGCGCACCGGGCGGCAGACGGGCCGGGCCGCCGTCTACGACATCCTGCTTCGGGCGCACTGGGGCGGCGTGATCTCCGGCGACGAGGTCACCATCGACTGGGACCTGCAGTGCCCGTGCGGGCGCAGCAGCCTGGCGTTCGAGAAGGACATCATGCGCTACAGCGAAAAACAGGGCGTCGAGGATGACCGGATCACCTGCGCGGCCACCCAGGAGGTGCACAACGAGGCGATCGACTTCATGAAGGGTGTCGACCTGTGAGTGGACTTGCCGCCTATACGGTGCCGTTGTTCCTGCGCGGGCGACTGATCACCGACGACCTGGTGTCGTTTGGAACCCGCCACGGCATCAACGAATTTCAGGCACCCGACATGGCCAAATACGTCGACCTGATGCCGCTGAAAAGTCCCGGCGAGATGTCGGATCTCTACGACGTGAGTTTCGACGAGATCCTCGATGTTCTCGAAGCCCTCGGCGAAGCATTGGATTTCGACACCAACGCCCACCTGCAGGAGGCCTACGAAGCGTCACTGGTAGCCAACGTCTTGCCGCCGGAGATGATGCGCAACAGCTATCGGGTGCTTCCCCCGCTGTTCAGCCGTGACCACGTGCTGGAGGTGGCCGACACCCAGGTGGGCCTGGATTACCTCAATGGCTGGGTGCCGCACCAGCTTTCCGACGGGCGGGAACTGCGGGTGCGCGCGTTCGGGTCACGGGTACTGCACATCCCGGCCGGCAACGGCGGCCTGGTTTCCGCGGTCACCATCCTGCGCTCGGTCATCGCCCGCTGCGACACGATCATCAAGGCCCCCTCCAACGACCCGTTGACCGCCCTTGCGATCGCCCGCACTCTCGCGGACGTGGCCCCCGATCACCCGATCACCAAACACCTGGCGGTCGGCTACTGGAAGGGCGGGGACACCGCGGTCGAGGAGGCTCTGTACCAGCCGCAGCACATCGAAAAGATCGTCGCCTGGGGCGGATTGGCCTCGGTCAAGCATGTCACGCGCTACATCCAGCCCGGGCTGGAGCTCATCGCGCTTGACCCCAAGCGCAGTGCCACCATCATCGGCGCCGAGGCGTTCACCGATGAGGCCACCCTGCACGAAGTCGCGCGACGGGCCGCCATTGATATCGGCGTTGCCAACCAGGAGGGCTGTGCCAATGCGCGGGTGATCTACACGCTCTCGGGAACCGACGACGCCGGATTGGAGAAGGCGAACAAGCTGGGCGAGCTGATCTACTCCGAACTGCGTCGCGCTGCCCACGTTCATCAGCACCCCGCCGCTGTACCCCAACCGGGACCTGTTCGAGTTACTCGAATCCTCACGGATGACCGACGACTTCTACCGGGTCTTCGGCGGCGAGCGGCGCGAAGGCGCGATCGTGGTGTCGCAGTTCGACGAACCCGTCGACTACGCGCCGATGCTGTCGGGCCGGGTGGCCAACATCGTGCCCGTCGACGACATCCACCAGGTCACCCGCGCGGTCAACGCCTACACCCAGACCATTGGTATCTACCCCGAATCACTCAAACGTCAACTGCGCGATACCCTTCCGCTATTCGGCGCGCAACGGCTGACCAGTCTCGGCTACGCGTGCAGTGTCGCCATCGCTATGCCCCAAGACGCCATCGAGCCCATCCGCCGGATGTGCAAGTGGATCGTCGACGAGGAATGCGATCCGGAGGTCGTCGTCCCGCTGTGGCGCCTGGGCCAGCAGGTTAGGATCCCGTAGTGAACCGGGCCGAGCGGCGCAAGAACGAGCTGCGCGAACGCATCCTGGCCGCGGCGTTCGAATTGTTTCTCAGCCAAGGCGTTTCAGTCACCAGGATCGACGAGATCTGCGACCGCGCCGACATCGCCAGTCGCACCTTCTTCAACCACTTTCCCACCCGGCGGGACATGGTCCGCGCCCTGGCCGAGAGCCGGCTGGTCAACCTGCACGACGTGGTCTTCGCCAGAAGCGACGAACCTGTCCCGCAGCGGCTCGTCGGCGTATTCGACGACATCGCAACGACGTTGGTCGATTCCGGCGAGACCTACCGCGAGATGATCGGTGAGATGATGGCGGCGGCCGACTACGGCGCTCAACGCGGCTCGCCGTTCCACGACACGTTCGTCGAACTCGTTAAAGACGGGCTCGCCCGTGGTGAGATCCACACCCGTCACGACCCGCAGATCGTCGCCGACATCATCGTCGGCGCCCTGTCCGGAGCGCTGACCAATTGGCGCGGCGACACCACCTACTCGCTGGCGACCAATCTGCACAATCTGGGCTTGGCGCTGGCTGACCTGTTGGTAGCGGACGGATGAGCATGTTTGGTTTTGCCACCACCGCCGACGAGGTGATCGATGGCGTTGACCTGACTGGCAAGACCGCCGTGGTGACCGGCGCGTCCAGTGGACTCGGACTGCAGACGGTGGCCACCCTGGCTTCGGCCGGCGCGGAAGTCGTTGCAACGGTGCGTGATCCGGACAGCTTCCGGGCCTCGGCCGAGTGGGCTGACCTCGGAGCGCTCACCCGGCGGATCAACGCGATACCCCTGGACCTGGCGCGGCTGCACAGCGTACGGGCGGCGGGTCAGGCGATCGCGTCGCAGTACCCCCGGCTTGACATCCTGATCAACAACGCGGGCGTGATGTTCACACCACCCGACACGACCGCCGACGGTTTCGAGTTGCAGTTCGGCGTCAACCATCTCGGGCACTTCCTGCTGACGACTCTGCTGCTGCCGCAGCTGCGCGCGGCAGCGGCTGCATCGGGTGAGGCCCGCGTGGTCACGCTGTCTTCGGAGGCGCACCGGGGCTGGGGAATCGATCTCGACGACATCGACTTTGAACGGCGCGGCTACGACACGTTCCTTGCCTACGGGCAGGCCAAATCGGCGAACATCTTGATGACGGTCGAGCTGCACCGGCGCTTCGGCGCAGAGGGCATTACCGCGCTGGCCGTCCATCCGGGCACCTGCGCAACCAATCTTGCCCGCTACATGGATCGCGCCACCCTCAAGAAGTTGTTCGCAATGAACACCGACACCTTCGCCCCGGAGAACATGAAGACCGTGGCCCAAGCCGCCGCCACCACGGTGTGGGCCGCCACCGAACCAGTCCCTGGCCGGACACGGCGGGGCTTACCTGGCTGACTGCCGGATCGACAAGGCCGAGGCCGCAGCTACCGATCCCGCCACCGCGCAACGGCTGTGGGTGTTGTCGCAGCAGTGGGTGGACTCGACGGGCTAAGCAAAGTCCGGCCCCGTCAGCTGCCGGCGATCCAGGCCGCTTCCTCGCCCGGGCTCGGGTAGGACGCGCTCCGCCTTCGACAGCGAAACTGGCCGGGCTGCTCTCAAAGACGACGAGTACCCGCTCGGCGGGGACGTCCGCGACCCGGGTTACCGCAGCAGCGATTTCGGTCGCAAGGCGCGTGATCTCGGCTTTGGGGTGGCCCTCGCGTATCCAGCCGCTGACGAGGACTGGACTGGCCGGTACACCGTCGGTGTAGACGCTGTCGGCGGGCAGTTCGTGGAAAACCACGTTGACGTAGGTACTCGGCACGTGATTGATCTCCGAGTGGATGGTCGCAATCTCACCCGCCAGCGCCTTTTTGGTGTCGGCGGACAACGTTGATTCAGTTGGTTGTGCAGGTGTAGATGGGCATGCGCTCCTTACTCCTTGGAGATGTGCTCAGCCCAGATGCGCGGCCTGCACTTTGGTCGGCACGACGATCACGGTGGGCCCGTCGGCCTTCAGCGCGGCATTGAATTCGTGGGCGAGCTTTTCGGCAGTTGTCCACATTGACCGCGCGGCACCCGAAACCCGTTGCGAGGGAGGCGATGTCGAGGCCTGGCAAGTCCAGTGCCGGCACGCCGGGTGTCTTTTCCAATACCGCGAACGACTTCAGGATCGAGTATTCGCCGTTGCGCATCGCGACGAACACGATCGGTAGCCGGTGTTGGGCAGCGGTGTAGAGGGCCTGCACCGAGTATTGGAACGACCCGTCGCCGATGGTGGCAAGCACGTGGCGCTTGACGCCACGGGCGCGGTCCCCCAGGGCGACGCCCACCGCTGCGGGCAACCCCCAGCCGATACCGCCGCTGGCAGTGGCGAAAAACGACCCCGGCCGGGTGCTGGGCAGGAATCGCAGTTGTTGGGCCATCGTCGACGTCGATTCGGTGACCAACGGCGAATCGGCGGGCGTGACGGTTCTCAAGGTGGACCACACCGCATCCGGCTCCAGTGGTGCCGACCCGGTCACGTCAACCGCGGAGGTGGGCACTTGTCTAGTCGGGACCGCCCGGTCGCTGTGATCATCGACCATGTCCACCAGTTGCTCCAACGCCAGCAGGGTGTCCCCCAGCACGCTGTCACCAACGGGCGCCGCACCAGTCAGTCCCGGATCGGCGGTGATCTGCAGCAGTTCGGTGCCCTCGGGCAGGTACTCGCCAGCCACGTAAGGGTAGTACCGGAAGACCTGCGCCCCGATCACCACAACCAGGTCATGGCCGCGCAGCACCTCGGTGACACCGGCGATGGTCATCGGCAGCTGTCCCTGATACAGACGGTGATCCTCGGGGAACGACGCCCGGTCGGGCAGCGGGCCGGCGTACACCGGCGCCCCGACCTTCTCCGCAAACGCCACACCGGCATCCCAGGCCCCGGCGCGATCGACCTCAGGCCCGAACACCAGCAGTGGCCGCTGCGCACCGTTGATGCGCTGGGCGAATCCGCGCAGCCGCTCGGCATCCGGGCTGACCCGGTGGCTCACCGTACGTACCACCGCCGGGCCCAACGCCGGTTTCTCCCAGTCGTCAAGCGGGATGGACACAAACACCGGGCCGGCCGGTGGCTGCAGCGCGACCGCGTAGGCGCGCATGATCGCCGCTGGCACGTCCTCGGCGCGCTTGGGCTCATACGCCCACTTCACCCACGGCTGCGGAAACACAGTTTCGTCCTTGTTGGTCAGATATGGCTCGCACAACACCATTTCGCGGGTCTGCTGACCGGCCGTGACGATCAGCGGGGTGTTGCCCTTAGCCGCCGCCACCAGGTTGCCCATCGCGTTTCCCATCCCCGCGGCGGTGTGCACGTTGACCAAGGCGGGCTTGCCGGTGGACTGGGCGAATCCGTCGGCCATGGCCACCACCGACGCCTCCTGCAATCCCAGGACATAGGTGAAGTCGTCGGGGAAGTTCTTCAAGAACGTCTCCTCAGTAGAACCCGGGTTGCCGAACACCGTCGTCAGCCCAAGCTCACGAAGCAGGTCGTAGGTCACCTCGTGCACGGTTTTCGCGTTTGCCATCGTCCTGCCGGTCCTTCCATCGTTGGAGAGCCTTCGCCACGCGCGGCATCGCGCTCTCGGTATCAGACTCGTCCGAGCTGGTGATGCTGTCGATGTCTTGCCGAACAAGCGTTCCCGCCGGTCGCTGTGGCCGCCCACAATCCTGTGAATGCTCACAGGGTTCTTCCAGGGCCCCACCAGGATTCACCGCCGGGGAAGGCATGTTGTGCATCCCCACAGCGCGTCGGGCGACGGGTTGTCAGAGAATCCATCGACAGCTGCCGTAGATCGCGTTGGAATGCTTGAACATGCACGCGATTGAAGTCGAGCACACCGGCGGACCGGAGGCCCTTTCCCTGGTCGACAAGCCCCAGCCCTCCCCCGGGCCCGGCGAGGTGGTGATCAAGGCCGAGGCGATCGGCGTGAATTTCGTCGACACCTATTTCCGGTCGGGGCTGTATCCGCACGAACTGCCGTTCGTCCTCGGCACCGAAGTGGCGGGCAAGGTTGCAGCGGTGGGCGAAGGCGTGACCGCGCTGCGTGTGGGTCACCGGGTCGCGACCGCCGACGCCGTCGGCGCCTACGCCGAGTACTGTGTCGCACCCGTCGATGTCGTTGCCTCGGTGCCGGATACGGTGCCAGCCGACGTCGCAGCGGCGGCAATCCTCAAGGGGATGACCGCCCACTTGCTGATCAAGTCGGTGTATCCCGTGCAGTCTGGCGACACGGTGCTGCTGCACGCCGGGGCCGGCGGGGTGGGTCTGATTCTGACCCAATGGGCAACAAGCCTTGGGGCCCAGGTGATCACGACCGCCTCCACTGCGCACAAGAAGGAGCTGTCGCGCCGGGCCGGCGCGGCGGAGGTGCTCGACTATCCCGACGACCCCCAGCAGTTCGCGGCCACGGTTCGACAGCTCACCGGCGGCGAGGGCGTCGCGGCTGTTTACGACGGCGTGGGCAAGTCGACGTTCGACGCCAGTCTCGCCAGCCTGGCGGTGCGCGGCACGCTCGCGCTGTTCGGCGCGTCCAGCGGGCCGGTGCCCCCGATGGACCCGCAGCGGCTCAACGCCGCCGGCTCGGTGTATCTCACCCGCCCGTCTCGGCCGCATTTCATGCGCACTCGTGACGAGTTCGCCTGGCGCACAACTCAACTCTTCGACGCGATCGGCAGCGGCACCATCGCGGTAACCGTAAGTGGCCGTTACCCACTCAGGGACGCGGCCCAAGCCCACCGCGACCTCCAGGACCGCAAGACCGTCGGCTCGGTCGTACTCACGCCCTAGCGACGCGATCGACAGGGTGCACGCCGAGGGCCCGGCGGTTGAGGGCGAACAAGCGCCGCCCGTCAGGGGTACAACACGATGACGTCGGCCACGCAGGCCGGGCGGGACTCGCCTTCTATCTCGTAGGTGAGGGTGAACACCGCTTCCACACCGGCGGTTTTCTGGCGTGCCCGCATCACCGTCACGGTGGCGCGAACCTTCGATCCGACTCGCAGCGGCGCGGGAAAGCGCACCTTTTCGACACCGTAATTCAGCGCCGCGGTCAGCTCGCGGACCTCAAAGACTTCGGAAATCACCATCGGCGCAAGCGCCAACGTGAGGTAGCCGTGCACGATGGCGCCCTTGAAGGGGCCGTTGACCGCCCGTGCGGGATCGGTGTGGATCCACTGATGATCGCCCGTGGCATCGGCAAACAAGTTCACCTGCTCCTGGGTGATCTTCATCCAGTCGGTGCTGCCGAGAGGTCGTCCGACGAGGCTGAGCAGATCGGCCGGCTGATCAACTACGGTGCTCATCGACTGCTCCGTTTATACCCTTGTCGCTTCACGTTGCTTCAATCATGGCGCCGGTTCAGTTCGTTGTCGTTGTGACAGGAGACAACGTCAGGTATCCCGTGGTGTACCGCAGCACACGGCTTGCGAGGCGGTACCGGGCTTGTCGGGCAAGCAGACTCAGCCCGCCGCGGTCCGATTTTCCGGCTGCATGAGACGGCGATGCACTTCGAAGGCGAGGCACAGCTCGGCCACGTCGCGGGGCTTGGACAGGGAGCGCCCCGTGCGCTGCTCGATGCGGTGCAACCGGTAGCGCACGGTATTGGGATGGCAGAACAGCAATTCCCCTACGGTGCGCATCGACCCGTCGTTGTCCACCCACGCCTGAAACGTCTCGAACAAGACGTCGCGCTCTTGATCAGAGAGCTCGGCGAAGCAGTCGATTGTGGGCGCAACGAGCTTGATGAGCACCTCAGGCGCGCTGACCGCCGCGCTTGCCAGTATCGAGCCGTCGAACAGCGACACCAGCAGCCCCGGCTCTGGGCGGCCTCGCAGAGATATCCGGGCAAAGCGCAGTGCCTGAGGGGTATCGCGCAGGTCATCGAAGCGCGCGCTCACCCCCACCCTCGCGGTGGCAACCCGGGAAATCAATGCCAGCACATCGCCGAGGTGCTTGTCATTCCTGACGTGCACGATGCCCACCTGCAGGTCGGGAAGCACCCGCCACGCCGAAAACACATCCAGGCTGCGCAGTTTGGACTCGATCTGAGGCAGCGCCTCCCTGCCCACACCATCCGCCTCGGCGGCTACCACCACGTAGGGCCCGCCACTGGGTAACCGAAGAAAATCGGCGGCGTCCCATACGCTGCACTCGTCGACAACTCGGCCGTGCAACAGCGTGTCCATGAGCACCGCACGCTCTGCCTCGTCGTTGTGAAACCGGCGGCTCTGTTCGGCGCGGTGCCCGACGGCCATCGCGTCGGTGTAGGCCCCTTGTGCGGCCCACAGTTTGGCCGTCAGATCGTGCAACACGCTGCCGTTGAGGCCGGGGCGGGTGGTCGATTCGGTCACCACGGCGTCCCACAATCGGCGGAACCCCACTCGGTAGGCCTCCATCACCGACGACAGCGGCACCCCATCGCGGGCCCGCGCCACCCCCAATTCGGTGGCAGCCTTGGTATCGAACGCGACATCGCCGGCGATGGCGGTGCAGATCGGTCGAATGTTGGCCGCACAGCCGGCGACGACCATATCGAAACCCAAAGGAAGGCCGGCACGATAGAGCGGCACCTCGTCTTTGATCGTGCGCGCGAGCGTCACCGCAAGCTCGTCAGTGCGCCGGCCCACCGCCTCGGCCACCTCCGACACCTGCTCTTGTACCGTGTCGCAATCCATGCGCTGCAGATTAAGCGCGCACCGGAGAATCGGATTGTTCTGGCGAAACGAAATTCTGGGCCGTCGTTGTCACCCATACAATGACGTGCGGCGACGTGCTGGCTACGGGCCCTCCAGCCGCAGAACCGCGGCGCCGTACCAGTGGCAGGCAAGCAAGGCCACTTCCACATCCAACCGATCGGCGGCGACCTCCCTGCCGCGTCTGGCGATGGCGCGGCCCACGCGGTATTTCACCGTGTTGAAGTGGAGGTTGAGTTCGTCGGCTGCCTGCTTGTAGCTGGACCCGCAACGCAGAAACACGCGCAGCGTTTCGCGCAGTCGGGCGTCGCTGTCGGTGTCGGCGGCCAGGCCGCCCAGGACACCGGCCACCCATGCCCGGGTGTCCGCGATATCGTCGCCCAGCAGTGCGGCCAGGGGCAAGCCCCGGTCATCGGCCCCGATCACGACCGGCTCGGGACGCGCGCCGACCAGCGCGACACGGCGAGCGGCTTCGGCTTCGCGGTGCGACTGACGGAAGCCCTCCAGCCCGGCGGCCATGGTCCCGATCGCGATACTGGGAGTATCCGGTCTCCCCAGGGCGAACTCGCGAACGCATGCCGCGGCGGATTCCGTCGCCGCGCGATACGGCAGCCATCCCCATCCGCAGGTCCGGTCGGCGGCGATGAAGAGTGGGCTGGCCGCGGCTTCGGAAGCATGGCCCAATTCCCGCAGGAACCGTTGCAGCCGGCCGATTTCGTCACCGACGGTGCCCGCGTCGGGGTACCACATCACGAGGCCGAGGTGGTGCCAGCGCAACGGGTAACGGATGGTCGTCGTGGCCGCGTCCACGTCGATAGCCTTGTGCGCCGCAAGTACTTCGCGAACTCGCATGGCGCGCAGACTGTTCTGGTTCTCCAGCCAGCGCTCGCGTTCATCTTCATAGACGACGACGACCTGCTGGGTAATCGAGTCGATGTACTGAAATAGAGTCGCGCTAATCGCTTCCAGGACCGTGTATCTCGCCGGGTCAGGGATGTCAATCGCGCGCACCTCGGCGAATACCAGCTCGTTCATCACATGCTGGCCGAGGCGGTAGGCGCGCACCAGGGCATTGAGCGGAATTCCATATTGGGCCAAGCGCCGCGCGTACTCCATCGCGGCGACGGGCACCGCGACCAGGTCTACCGGGATCGCGTAACGCAGAGCGTGCAGAAGGGTTTCGACGTTGCCCTCGACGCTTGGTCCCAACAGCTCCATGGCCCGCGGATCCCCGCCGAGCTCGGGGATCTGATTCTCCAGGGTCTCCCTCATGCCCGACGACAGCTGTACGAGTCGATCCTGCAGCCTGGCTGCAGTTTCGGCGACGTATTGGGTTACGTCGGCGTCGCTGTCCATATCCGGTTTCGCCACAGCACCGACGCTAGACCTAGCGCGGTTCGATCCGCTAGCACGCCGAATATGACCCGAAACAACTGCGCCCGATGACACTAGGGGTTCGGAGCGGTCACCGCCGCGTCCCAGAGCCGTCCACGGCCTGCAGCACCACAGTGCTGTGGGCGTCGACGGTGAGCTTAGCCGCAGCGCGCAGGTCCTCGGACTGTGTCGCCTCGTGGCCCGCGGTGTCTATCACGATGCGCCACTCTGCGCCGAATTCTGCTGGGGGAAGGGTGAATTCGATGGGCTCATTGTGGGCGTTGAAGCATAGTACGAACGAGTCATCGATCACCCGCTGACCTCGCGCATCGAGGTCGGGGATGCCGTGGCCGTTGAGGAATACCGCGACGGACTTCGAGAACCCCGCGCCCCAGTCCTCGTCGGTCATCTCGGATCCGTCGGGGGCAAACCAGGAGATGTCGGGCAGGCCGTCCTGGCCGCGGCGGCCCACCGGTTTGCCGCTGAAGAAGCGGCGCCTGCGGAACACCGGGTGGTTGGTGCGCAACGCCGACACCACTCGGGTGAAGTCCAACAGGCCCTCGTCGGGCTTGGACCAGTCCATCCAGGTGAGTTCGTTGTCCTGGCAGTAGCCGTTATTGTTGCCATCCTGGGTGCGGCCGAGCTCGTCGCCGTGGCAAATCATCGGCACGCCCTGCGACAGCAGCAGCGTGGTAATGAAATTGCGCTGCTGGCGGGCGCGTAACTCGTTGACGCCCGCATCGTCGGTCGGCCCCTCGACGCCGCAGTTCCATGACCTGTTATGGCTCTCGCCGTCGTTGTTGTCCTCGCCGTTGGCCTCGTTGTGCTTCTCGTTGTAGGACACCAGGTCGCGCAGCGTGAAGCCGTCGTGGGCGGTGACGAAGTTGATCGAGGCCACCGGTCTGCGTGCGGTGTGCTCGTACAGGTCGGCCGATCCGGACAATCGGTAGGCGAACTCGTCGAGCGTGGCGGGTTCACCGCGCCAGAAGTCGCGGACGGTGTCGCGGTACTTTCCGTTCCACTCCGTCCACTGCGGCGGGAAATTGCCCACCTGGTAACCGCCCGGCCCGACATCCCACGGTTCGGCGATGAGCTTGACCTGGCTGACCGTCGGATCCTGTTGCACGAGTTCGAAAAACGTCGCCAGCCGGTCCACGTCGTAGAACTCGCGGGCCAGCGTCGCGGCCAGGTCGAACCGGAAGCCGTCGACGTGCATCTCGGTCACCCAGTAGCGCAGCGAGTCCATGATCAGCTGCAACGAGTGCGGATGCCCGACGTTGAGGCTGTTGCCCGTGCCGGTGTAGTCCATGTAGTAGCGCTTGTCGTCGTCGACCAGCCGGTAGTAGGCGGCGTTGTCGATACCGCGCATCGACAACGTCGGGCCCATGTGATTGCCCTCCGCCGTGTGGTTGTAGACGACATCGAGGATGACCTCGATGCCGGCCTCGTGCAGGGACCGCACCATCGCCTTGAACTCCTGCACCTGTCCCCCGGGGGTCGTGGCGCTGGAGTACTTGAAGTCGGGCGCGAGGAATCCGATCGTGTTGTAACCCCAGTAGTTCGACAGGCCCTTGTCGACCAAGGTCGAGTCGTTGGCGAAGTGGTGCACCGGCATCAGCTCGATCGCGTTGACACCGATGCTCTTGAGGTGCTCGATGATGACCGGGTGTGCCACACCGGCGTAGGTGCCGCGCAGCTGTTCGGGAATGTCCGGGTGGGTCTGCGTGAGGCCCTTGACGTGCGCCTCGTAGATGACCGTATCGGCGTACTGGTGATCCGGCGGGCGGTCGTTGGCCCAGTCGAAGTAGGGGTTGATCACCACCGACTTGGGCATGCTGGCGGCGGAGTCGTCGTCGTTGCGGCTGTCGGGATCGCCGAAGTTATAGCTGAACAGCGACTGGTTCCACTCAAAGGTGCCGTCGATGGCCTTCGAATACGGGTCGACCAGCAGCTTGTTCGGGTTGCACCGCAGCCCGGCTTGCGGCTCGTACGGGCCGTGGACGCGGTAGCCGTAGCGCTGGCCCGGCTCGATGTTCGGGATGTACGCGTGCCAGACGAAGCCGTCGACCTCGGGCAGCGTGATCCGGGTCTCAGTGCCGTCGGCGTCGAACAGGCACAACTCCACCCGCTCGGCCACCTCGCTGAACACCGCGAAATTGGTGCCCGCACCGTCATAGGTCGCACCCAGCGGGTAGGCCCTGCCGGGCCACACTTCGCGAGTGGGGGCAGGAGCGCGGGTATCTGTGCTGGTCATGGCGCAGATAATTACCCACTGGCACGCCAGTCAAACCGTTATTCGAAATCACCGTGATGGACAGAGCTTTTCCGTGCGCGCCAGCTCACGGCTTCAGCGTGATCTTCACCGCGCCGTCCTGCTTCTTCTGGAAGATCTCGTAGGCGTGCGGGGCCTGGTCGAGGGGCAGCACGTGGCTGGCGAAGGAGTCGACGCCGAGCGGATCCTCGTCGGTCAACAGCGGCATGATGTCGTCGACCCACTTCTTCACGTTGGCCTGCCCCATCCGCAGCGTCAGCTGTTTGTCGAAGAGGGTGAGCATCGGGAGCGGATCGGCCATCCCCCCGTAGACGCCGATCAGCGAGATCGTCCCGCCGCGACGCACGATGTCGATGGCGGAGTACAGCGCACTGAGCCGGTCCACGCCGACGGTCTGCATGAGCCGCTTGGCAATCACATCGGGCAACAATGCGGTGGTTCGCTGGGCGAGCTGAGCCGCCGGGGAACCGTGCGCCTCCATGCCGACCGCGTCGATCACCGAGTCGGTGCCCCGCCCGTCGGTCAGGTCCCGGATCGCGTCGCCAAGAGAAGTGTCGAGGTGGCTGAGATCGATGGTATGGATGCCGCGCTGGGCGAGGCGGGCCAGCCGTTCGGGCACCAGGTCGACGGCGATGACCCGGTAGCCGAGATGGTCGGCGATCCGTGCGGCCATGTCCCCGATGGGCCCCAGGCCCAGCACGGCTACCGTTCCGCCGTCTGGGATGTCGGCGTAGGCGACGGCCTGCCAGGCCGTCGGCAGCACATCGGACAGATAGACGAACCGCGAATCCGGCGGCCCTTCAGGAACTTTGATGTGGGTGAACTGGGCCTGTGGGACGCGCAGCAATTCGGCTTGGCCGCCGGGAATTTCGCCGTAGAGCTCCGAATAGCCGAACAGCGCAGCCCCCATGCCCTGCTCACGTACCTGGGTGGTTTCACATTGCGTGTAGAGCTGCTTGTCGCACATGTGACAGCTGCCGCAGGAGATCTGAAAGGGGATGACGACCCGGTCTCCCACCCGGAGATCACCCGTTTCCCCGCCAACCTCGCGGACTATCCCCATCGGTTCGTGACCGAGAATGTCCCCCGGCTTCATGAAAGCCCCGAGAACTTCGTAGAGATGCAGGTCCGACCCGCAGATGTTCGTCGAGGTGACTTCGATGACAGCGTCGGTGCGCTGTTCGATCTTCGGGTCGGGCACCGACTCCACACGCACGTCGCGTTTGCCATGCCAGGTGACAGCTCTCATGGACAGCTGGCTACCCCTGTCGCGCCCGTCAAAACTCCCGGGTGACGCGCGAGCCCGCAGGTTGAGCCCAGCCATCGCGGGTAACACACAGGAATGATCGAAAACGGAGTGATCATCGTGGGCAGCGGGCCGGCTGGGGTGGCCGCGGCAGAGTCATTCCGCGAACACAACGCCGACGCCCCGGTGCGGATCTTCACCGCCGACATCGACCTGCCCTACGCCAGGCCGCCACTGAGCAAGGAGTATCTACGCGGCCAGACCGACGATGTCGCTCTGCATGCCGCGCAGTGGTTCGAGGCCCGCGCGATCGAGCTCGTTCGGGGCGCGGCGGTCGACCGGCTGGACCTGGGCGATCGCGCCGTGTATGTCGGCGATCAGCGCCATTTGTTCGACATCCTGATCTTGGTGTGCGGTTCGGCGCCGCTAACCCCGCCGATTCCCGGTGGGCAACGCGCCCAGCTGTTGCGCTCACTGGCCGACGCAGCCGCACTCCGGGAAGCCGCGCACACCGCGTCGTCCGCCGTGGTGATGGGGTCCGGCTTCATCGGCTGTGAGGCGGCCGCGTCATTGGCGCTGCGCGGCATGCCGGTGACCCTCGTTGCCCCCGAACCACTTCCGCAAGAAAAGCGGCTCGGCGGCGAGGCCGCAGAACGTCTGCGTGATCTGGTGACCGAGGCGGGCGCCCGCCATGTCGGCGGGGTGGCAGTGGAGGAAATCACCGGCGCCGGTGTCCGGCTGGACAACGGCGTCACCATCGACTGCGACCTTGTGCTCGCCGCCACCGGAGTAGAGCCGCAGAGTCGCATCGCCGCCGAGGCCGGTCTGCAGATTCGGGATTCGCGCATCGTCGTCGGCTCCGACATGGCCACCGCGACGCCCGCCGTGTACGCCGCGGGTGACGTGGCGCTGGCGTACCACGAAGTCGCCGGACGCCCCCTGGCCATCGAACACTGGCAGGACGCGACCGACCAGGGTGCGATCGCCGGGTCCTGCGCGGCCGGGCAGCACACGAAATGGGATGGTGTACCGGGGTTTTGGACATCCATCGGCGACGCTACGGTGAAGTACCATGCCTGGGGCGATGGCTACGAACGCAGCAGAATGCTGAGTCATCCCGACGGATTCACCGTGTGGTACGAGTCCGGGGATGCTGCGGTCGGCGTTCTCACCTACAACGCCGACGACGATTACGACCTTGGCGAGCGGTTGATCGCCGAGCGCCGGCCAGCCCCGGTACCCATGCGATGACCACTCGGATTCCCTTGCAGGCGTAGGGAATCCGGTCAGTCCTCGCCGCTCTCCTGCGCGGCTTTGCGCAAAGTGCGGTTGCTGGAACGCAAGTCGGTATTGGCCGTCGAAAGTGTGGCATTGTCGTCTTCGAGCTCGAGGATGCGGGCGATGCCGGCCAGGTTGATCCCGGCGTCGATCAGCGCGCTGATGCGTCGTAATCGGGCCAAGTCATCGGCGCTGTAGAGCCGGGTTCCACCCTCACTGCGGGCCGGTGTGAGCAGACCATAACGCTCGTAGAGGCGCAGCGACTGCACCGCGACACCAGACAGTTCGGCCGCGACGGAGATGCCGTATACGCCGTGGTCGGGCGCCGGCGCACCGGTGGAGCCAGGACGATCGACCATCGGGCCGCTCCTTACGTCTGGTAACAGAAAACCTGTCTACCACACTTGCTTAAAAGTTTCGACAGTGCTATATCAAATCTATGCCTATTGCCATAGGTAATAGAACACCGTCGACAGCAGATTGGAGTGAGGAGTGACCGCCATGCTGATGCGTACTGACCCCTTCCGCGAGCTGGACCGTTTCGCCAACCAGGTGCTGGGTACGGCAGCGCGCCCGGCCGTGATGCCGATGGACGCCTGGCGTCAAGGCGAAGAATTCTTCGTCGAGTTCGACCTCCCCGGCATCAACGCCGACTCGTTGGACATCGACATCGAGCGCAACGTGGTGACCGTGCGCGCCGAGCGGCCGGGCCTCGACCCCAACCGGGAGATGCTGGCTACCGAGCGGCCGCGCGGAGTGTTCAGCCGACAGCTGGTGCTCGGCGAAAACCTGGACACCGAAAAGATCGATGCTTCGTACAACGAAGGTGTCCTGCGGTTGCGCATCCCGGTCGCCGAAAGGGCCAAGCCGCGGAAGATCTCCATTGACCGCGGACGTCAGGCCATCAACGACGACGTGGCGAACCGGGAGGTCATCAACGCCTGATCAGCTCGGGTGGGCGGCGGCCGCGCCGGCATGCCTGGTTGCGGCCGCCGCGCCCCCGGCACGACGCGCCATCGAGGGATGTGATGCGGAGCGAGGGCCGAGCCTGGGACGTGGCGATTTGCGACGCGATATCGTGGGCTGTCCTCGGCGTTCAGCAGCAGCGCCTGTAGCCATCGACCCACTCCGCCCCTGTGCCTGACGGTGCGTTCGTCAACGTGGTCGATCGGTGCAGTCATCTGACGCGAGGAGGCAGTTTGCGATGAACTGGGATCTCAACGGCCAGTCAGCCAACATCGAACAAGCCTTGGCCGGCGGCGCCCCGCAACGGGTGGGCTGGTTCCGGTTCTACTTCGACGACCAGCGATGGGAGTGGTCCGAACAAGTACAGCGGATGCACGGCTACGAGCCCGGGAGCGTCACCCCTACCACTGAACTGGTGTTGTCACACAAACACCCCGACGATCGCGGTCAGGTCGCCGCCACCATCCACGAGATCCTCAACAAGCGCAAGCCGTTCAGCACCCGCCACCGGATCGTCGACACCAGCGGAAATGTGCACCACGTCATCGTGGTCGGTGACCGGCTTGACGACGGCCAGGGCACAGTGATCGGAACACACGGGTTCTATGTCGACATCTCTCGGCTGCACGACCCCGATCACGAGGACCGCGTCACGGCGAAGCTGGCCGAGATCGCCGAAAATCGCGCCGCCATCGAACAGACCAAGGGCATGTTGATGCTGGTCTACGGCATCGACGAGGACGACGCGTTCAACCTGCTCAAATGGTTGTCCCAGGAAGCCAACGTCAAGCTGCGACTGCTGGCCGAGCGGATCTCCGTGGACTTCCGCAGCAGCGGCTCGGCCTTCATCCCGCAATCGGAGTTCGACCAACTACTGCTGAGCGCCCGCTCGCGAGTTGGCCGCTCCAACGGGTCGGTCGTCGCGCGACAGGTATAAGCGGGCCGACTTCATTTGCTGGCGGATGTGTCGTAAAAGATAAAAGCCTGTCAGCAGTTATGCCGCAGGCATTATTTCTTACTCGGAATAACGATAACGACGATCAGTGTGAGGATGGAGAAGAACAGCCCGAGAATTCCCCATCCGAGCGGGTTGCGGCCCTTCATCGCAGCAATGACGCCGCAGACGATGGCGGCTATCACGCTGCCGATAACGACGAAAATTCCTTTAATTCCCTTGAGGATTAGCCCCGCTGCAAGCGGATCCGAACTCGCCAAAAGTACCGAGTGCAACATGTCAGGTCCTTTCTTGAGGGGAAAAGCCTTTAAGTGATACCCGCACGGAAACGAACCAAACCACAGTCCGTCATCGCCATTTCCCCGTTGCTGACTATGTTTGCTACAGCTGGCCGCGTCCCACCACCAGCGGGTGAACGATCGGCGGCATGCCGCGCCACACTGCGTCGTCGGCTGCAATCGTGAAACCACAAGCGACCATCAGCTCGATGGTCGGGCGATTGCAGACGCAGCCGCCGGCGAAGTGCCGCCACGGATGCAGCAGGGTGTCCTGACATGCCGCGAGGAACCGCGAGCTGGCCCGGACGTGTTCGATGAACAGCAACTGCCCGTCCGGCCGAAGCACGCGTGCGATCTCGTGCAGCGCGCGTTCGGGTTCTTCGACGGTGCACAGGACGAGCGTCGAGACGACGGTGTCCACGGACCCATCGGCCAGCGGCAGGTGCTCCGCGGGCGCGTCGACGATCCGCGCGACGCGCGTGCCGCCGAAGGCGATGCGCGAGCCGTCGGCGCATCGCCTGCTCGGGCTCGGCGAGCACCAGCTCGGCGATCCCGTCGGGATAGTGCGCGATGTTCAGCCCGGTCCCGGCGCCGATCTCTACGACGCGCCCGCGGGCGGCGCTCAGGAGCCTGCGCCGCCGGCGGCGCATGCCCGCGAGCTCGCCCGGAGCCGTGAGCGCGCTGCCGTCGGCGTACGCCCCGTACAGCACCAGGTGCTTAACGCGCTCCGGAAATGCCGCGGCGAACGCGATAGCGGTGCAGCTTCCGGATGACCCGCCGAGGAGCGACACGCGCTCGAGGTTGAGTTCGTCGAGGAGTGCGCGCAGTGTCGCGACTTCATCGTCGAGGGTCGGATCCGAATCTGGCGCCGTGCGGTCTGACATGCCGACGCCGAGCCGGTCGTAGCGGATCAGTGTGTATCCGTCCGCGACTCCCTGCCAGAAGCGCCGGAAACCCGCGCTCTGCCAGTCGAGTTCGAGGTGGCTCACCCACCACGCGGGAGCGACCAGCGGCGGCCCGTCCCCGCGTATCTCGTACGCCACGCGGCGGGCGCCGAGGGGCAGGAACCGGATCTCGCACTTCTCCAGCATCGCCACGAGCCTACGTCGGCCGCCGGGCCGGCAAAAGGACCGCGACAACGCGCGGATCGCCGGGCGTGGGGCCGCGAATCACCAAGTTCCGCCGCTGCGGGCGACCCCACGCCCGACGACGTCTGTCACAGGATGTAGAGCATCTCCTGGTAGGTGGGCAGCGGCCACAAGTCATCGGCCACAACGCTTTCCAGCGTGTCAGCGGCGGCGCGTACCGCTGCCATCGCCGGCAGCAGCGCCTCCTGGGCGTGCTTGGCCTCGGCGAGCGCCGTCTCGGCCGAATGGTCGGACAGAGCCGACTTCAACTCCACCAGCCCCGCTTGCAGGTCGGCGATCGGGGTCGAAACCGCTTCCAGCGCAGCCGTACTCGCGTCAATGCCGGCTTTCTTCAGCGCGGCGACGTTCTGGGCCAGCTCGGTCTGGTAGCGGATCGCGGCCGGCAGGATGACCGTCGTCCCGAGCTCGAGCGCCAGCTTGGCCTCGACCGCCACGGTCAGCACGTACTGCTCCAGGCGGACCTCGTAGCGGCTGTGCAGCTCGCGTTCGTTGAACACGCCGTATTTCTCGAAGAGTTCGACCGACTCGGGCTTCACCAGCTCCGGAACGGCGTCCAGCGTGGTCTTGAGGTTCGGCAAACCGCGCTGCGCCGCCTCGATCTGCCACTTCTCCGAGTACCCGTCGCCGTTGTACACGACCGCACCGTGCTGGGTGATGATGTCGGTGAGTAGCTGCTGCACGGCGTTGTCGAAGTCCCCACCGTCTTCGACGGCCTGTTCCAGGATCGTGGCCATATAGTCGAGCGAGTCCGCCATGATCGTGTTCAGGACGATCAACGGCACGGCGACCGTCTGCCCGGAGCCGGGCGCGCGGAACTCGAACCGGTTGCCGGTGAACGCGAACGGGCTGGTGCGGTTGCGGTCACCCGGATCGGTCGGCAGTGGCGGCAGCGTGTCGACACCGATGATCATGGTGCCCTTGCCCTTTGACGACGTTGCCGCGCCCTTGGCGATCTGCTCGAACACGTCGGCCAGCTGTTCCCCGAGGAAGATCGAGATGATCGCCGGCGGCGCCTCGTTGGCGCCCAGGCGGTGATCGTTGGTGGCCGACGCCACCGACACCCGAAGCAGCCCCGAGAACTTGTGCACGGCGCGGATCACCGCGGCGCAGAAGACCAGGAACTGCGCGTTCTCGTGCGGTGTGTCACCCGGCACTAGCAGCGAGCCGAGCTCGGAATTGCCCAAGGAGAAGTTGACATGCTTGCCGGAGCCGTTGACGCCGGCGAACGGCTTCTCGTGGAACAGGCACTCCATGCCGTGCTTCTTCGCGATCGTCTTGAAGATCGTCATCGTCAGCTGCTGGTGGTCAGAGGCGATGTTGGCCCGCTCGAACATCGGCGCCAGCTCGAACTGCCCGGGGGCCACCTCGTTGTGCCGGGTCTTGGCGGGAATGCCGAGCTTGAACAGCTCACGCTCGGTGTCCATCATGAAGCCCAAAACACGCTCGGGCACGGAACCGAAGTAGTGGTCGTCGAACTCCTGGCCCTTGGGCGGCTTGGCGCCGAACAGGGTGCGGCCAGCGTTGACCAGATCCGGGCGCGCCAGGAAGAAGTGCCGATCGACCAGGAAGTACTCCTGCTCGGGTCCGCAGAACGACACGACGTGATTGAGATCCTTGTGACCGAACAGCTTCAGGATGCGCTCGGCGTGCACGCCCATGGCCTGCTGGCTGCGCAGCAACGGCGTCTTGTAGTCCAGTGCCTCACCGGTCATCGAGACGAATACCGTCGGGATGCACAGTGTGTTGCCGTTCGGGTTCTCCAGGATGTAGGCCGGGCTGGTGGCATCCCAGCCGGTGTAGCCGCGTGCCTCGAAGGTGCTGCGCAGCCCACCCGACGGGAAGCTGGAGGCGTCAGGCTCGCCCTGGATCAGGGTCTTGCCGGCGAACTCGGCGAGCGTGTTCCCGTCGCCGACGGGCTCCAGGAAGCTGTCGTGCTTCTCTGCGGTCAGGCCGGTCATCGGGTAGAAGACGTGGGCGTAGTGGGTGGCGCCCTTCTCCAGCGCCCAGTCCTTCATGGCTACCGCGACCGTGTCGGCGACCGCTGGGTCAAGCTTGGTGCCTTTTTCCAGGGTCGCCACCACGGACTTGAACACCGACTTGGGTAGCCGTGCCTGCATCTCGGCCTTGGTGAAAACGTTGGAGCCGAATATCTCACCTGGTTCTTCACCGGGTACGAAGCTGATGGCCGGGGGGATATATGCCTCTACGTTGTTGATCGCCTGCAGGCGGACCGCATTTCCACTCAATTGAGTTTCCTATCAGCTAAGGGGTCCGCGGCTTGGCTCCACGGACGGTAGACCGCCTCACCTTAGGAAGCTTCGATGGCAAATTTGTTACGCCAGCGTCAACGGTGAAATGCAATGGTTGCGAACGTGAGACGCGCAGCGAGCGGCTAAGCGTGCCCAGCGACTCCGTCTTAGCCGATCAACACGCCGCCCTTGCCGCTAGTTCCCGGATCGCCCTTAGCGGTGCCAGGGGCACAGGTCGCGGACGGCGATTCGGACGACCTGCGCCGCCCCGTCTGGACCCAGCCCCGGGTTGTCCGCGGCGAACTGGCTCACCATGTTCTGTCGGCTAAGGCCAGCGTCCATCAGGCCACACATATCCAGGCCCTGGTCCAGTGCCACCTGGTTACCGCTGTTGTCTCCGAGGCCGGCCGCAGTGATATCTGTCAGGAATGCACGCCGACCGCACCCCGGTCCCGGGCCCGGTGCCCGGCCTTGGGGGCATCCCGGTGCCGGAGCGGCGCTGGCAGCAGGGTCGGGCCCCAAAGCGATGGCCGCCAGGACAGTGATGCCAATCACCCCCACCCTCCGCGCGTGACACCTTGACGCGGCCGCATTATCGAGAACTACGCGGGACAGAGTTGACATTTGCCACCCCACTCGGCTGCTCGTGGTCCGTGGGCATTAAAGCCACACGTGACCTCTCCTTTTGATCAAATCCCGGGCGGGCCGCAGTGGTGCACCGGTGTCGCGACCCGCGTTGCTAAGCAGTTTTGTTCAGCGTGGTTTTTATAGTGATGGCGCGAACTTGGGGGAGGCTGTGATTCGGTTGGGCATTTCCTATCATTTCCGTGCACTTCACCGTTTGGACATCTCATCGATTGCCTCTGACCGACGATCCGGACCTAACTGTGGCGGGCTGCTTCTTGGACAAGCTGCACGCGGCTGGTGAGGCCCAGCTTGCTGTAGACGTGAGTGAGGTGGGTTTGCACGGTGCGCGGTGAAACGAAAAGCCGCCCAGCGATGTCGTTGTTGGCTCCCTCAACCCCACCGAGCGCGACGTCTCGGCCACGGCCACGGGCAAACCACCGACGTTGCCGCACCCGACCACCGAGTGACCGCCGTATACGCCAGTCCGCAGGCCATGAAGGCAAGGTTGACGCCGACAAGCATGACGACGAACGAACCGAGCACCGGCCGGGACGGAAAAACCTTGGCCCGCCGCGCCTGAACCTGCCCCACCGGACCAGTTACCCACTGGATTACCCGGGTAGTCTTCACTTTCGCTCAGACTTGTTGCGTGGCAAAGGCATTTCTTGGGAATGGTCAATGGCAGGTCGACGGCGCTCAGGAGCCCGGGCGCGGCATCGACGACGTATGGCACGGCGTTGACGACGCGCATCGCGGTGGCCACCATCGCGCCGGCCCCGGAGGTCATTGAGGCGATCCCGGCCCGTCCGGGGTTGCGCAGGGTTGCCGCCAGAGTGCAGTCGATGTCGGGGTCGCCGGTGATCACCACGCGGTAGGACAGGTCGCCGATACCGGTCGGCCAGTCCGGGGCGACGCTATGAGCCAGCCGCGTAACGTGTTCGACGATGATCGCCTCGCGGCCGTCAACGACGCCGATGGCCTTCATTCGGATCGCGCCGCACGTTCCCGCTTCGACGGTACCCATTGCGACTTCGAGGGTCTCGTTGGTCACGGCGCGGTCGAAGTCTTCGCGTATCTCCTGGACTTCGACGCCTAAGGCGTCGCCGATCAACCGGAGCTGACCTGCCCACTCGCCGGCGATCGCGCCGGGAAATGAGATCCAGGGCTGGTAGTCCAGCGGTTGGCCGAATCCCAAGCCATTGATCATGATGTCGGGTACGCCGTAGTCGTCGTACAACCCGATCTCGTAGGAGTGGATCGTCTCGATCGAGGACGACTGCGTGGACAGGACGAGCGGCAGGTAGTCGGCGGCGAATCCGGGTTCGATGCCTGATGCGTAGAGCGATACCTGTCCTTGTTTGGCCGCGGCGACCAGTTGCTCGCGCCACTCGGAAGGCTCGTAGGCGTGCGGATTAACCAGCCGAGTAGTGCTGGTGGTGACGACGTTGATGCCTGCTTCGAGTAATTTCACGTAGTCCGGAATCGCCAGGGCGTCGCGTTCGGGTCCGCTGGCCGCATAGACCACGCAATCGGGCTTGAGGGCGATCAAAGCATCCGCATCGTTGGTTGCTGCCACACCGATCGGATCGCCGTTGGACAGCTCGCCGGCATCCTTGCCCACCTTTTCCTCGGAATGCACCCACACTCCGACCAGATCGAGATCGGGACGCTTGGTGATGGTGCGAATGGCGATCGACCCGATCCCTCCCGTCGCCCACACCACCACGCGGTATTTGCCTGCGGTCATCGCTTCCTCCTCAATTACGTTGCAGCTCTTAACGTCTTGACTGGCAGCCGGGCCCATCCCCGCACACTGGACGTCCGCGCCCTGCTGGCATGTTCGTAGTCAACTTCCCAGTCGGTCCAGCGCTTGAACACCTCCTCCAATGCGACCCGCGCTTCCAGTCGCGCCAGCGACGAGCCGAGGCAGAAGTGCAATCCCTGCCCGAAGCTCAAATGTGTTCCCTTGCGGTGGATGTCGTAGCGGTCTGGGTCAGAGAATCGCGTCTCGTCGCGATTGGCCGACGCGTTGAGTAACAGCATGTAGGACCCTTCGGCCACTGTGTGTCCGTAAAGCTCGGTGTCCTGGGCGACGTAACGCGCCTGCACCGGTGATGGTGGCTCATAGCGCAGCGTCTCCTCGACCGCGGAGGGGATCAGCGAGGAATCGGCGACGAGTTCTCTTCTCTGGTCTGGGTTCTCACCGAGCAGCTGGCCCATGAACCCGATCAGCCGAGCCGTGGTTTCGTTGCCCGCGCCGGCGATCATCGCGGTGTAGGCCAAAACTTCGGTGCGCTCGAGGGGGCGCATGGTTCCGTCAGGCTCTTCCACCTGTGCATTGAGCAGTTCTGTCATCAGATCATCGGAAGGATGTGTCGCTCTCCACTCGATGTAATCGGCGAACAATGCGATCGAATCCTCGACAGCCGTCGGGCTGATCCCACCGCCCTCGGCATCAACGGTGATGCTCTTGTCGTTGCGATCGCGGATCTGTTGTTGCCCCTCCTCGGGGATACCCAGCAGGTAGCCGATCGTCCGCATGGGCATGATTGCGCCGAGATCGGCGACGAAGTCGAAGCCGTCCAAGTCACGAAGCGGATCCAGCGCGCGCGACACACAAGTCACGAACCAGTTCTTCTACCGCCAACATGCGGCGGGGGGTGAAAACCCGCGATAACAGACGCCGGTGCAGGTCGTGTAGCGGTGGGTCCTCCCATAGCAAGATGCCCGGTGGTATGTCGATGCCGGCGAACAAGACGTCGGCGGTGGTGCCGTGGCCCGAGCGATAGGTCTGCCAGTCGTGCAGGGCTGGTGCGACGTCGTCATAACGACTGAGCGCGTAGAAGTTGTGCTTGTCGTTGTAATACAGCGGGGCCTCGGCGCGCATCCGTTGCCAGATGGGATACGGATTGTCATCGATACCGTGGTCGAACGGGTCGTAGTACAGCTCGACGGTTGAATTACTTGCCACTGATCTGCCTTCGGCTAGCGGGGCTGGTTCGGGGTGCCCGGGAACAGCTGCTCTGTGGGTCCTGCGGTCACCCAACCGCCCAATTTCGTAATGAGGTGTGGCGCGAAAACCGCGCCGTAAACGAGGTGCCCGACGACGACGACGGCGACGACGGATAGGACCGAGGACTGCAGCCGGCTTCCCGATCTCTTGTCGGCCCACATCTCGATGACGTTTCGCCCCTCAGAATCCGTCCGTCCGAGAAGGTAGGTGAAGACCATCATCTCGATGCCCATGGCCAGGGAGTCGTACAGCGGATACTGGTGTTTGGTCCCCTCGAATATCGCGAGTCCAGGAATCACGTAGCCGTAGTAGAAGTTGCCGAAATGGGCTCCCGTGATGGCATTGAAGAAGAAAGCCCAGCAGAACCCCACGGCAAGGCCGACCGTGAGGAGGGTGATGGGCCTGCGCCAGTGGAATTTTGCGCTCAGCCATCGTCCGAGGGCGGCTCCGATCAGGGCGGGCAGCACGAAGTAGGAGATGTAGCCGATAGGCACCGACGACGGCAGCCCGCCCCACGTGACGTTCAGCGGCCACCAAGACGGCATCCGGGGCAGAGCGGGCGGAAACTGCGCATACATCGCCCAGTCGTAGGGTGACTCGATCCACGAGATCGAGAGCGCCGAAATGCTCAGCAGTAGCAGCGGGTGCAGGCGTCGGCGGCGATAGCTCAGATAGACCCCGATGAGAAAGAACGCGACGCCCGTGACGTAGGCGAAGTACATGGCCCCCGCCATCAGCGGCGTCATGAGCGGCTCTCCTGGCTCGGAGCTTTGCGCGCTTCCGGGTCGAAGCGAAGAACCAGGCCGAATGCCAGCGCGATCAGACCGAACAACGTGCCTAGCATGATCACAGCGCCCACGTCCGTACCCCTCTCGATGCAAGCTCGACCTTTAGATAGTGCACGACTATCCTAAAGACAGTCAACCGCCGAACGCGGTTCAAGGAGTCAACAACCGTGTCCCAGCGACCTTCCGCCAGAAAGCAGGCCGAGGCTGACACGCCGGCCCACGGCTTGCGTCGGCCGCGTGGCGCGCCCCGGAAGCTTTTGCTTGCCGCCGCCCGCGACCTCTTCGCTCGCCAGGACTACCGCAGCACGACGACGCGTGAAATCGCCGAGGCCGCCGGGGTTAGCGAACATCTGCTGTTCCGCAACTTCGGTTCGAAAGCGGGGCTGTTCCGGGAAGCCCTCGTCTTGCCTTTTACCGGATTCGTCGACGACTTTGGCGGCACGTGGGATTCGGTGGTCCCCGAGGAGACCGACGAGAAGGAGCTGGCTCGGCGCTTCGTCGGGCAGCTCTACGACGTTTTCGTAGAACACCAGGGCCTGCTCTTGACGCTTATGGCGGCCGAGGCTCTCAGCGAGGAGGAAATGGCTGAAGCAGGCATTGCCGACATCAGGCGGGCCCTCACCGTGCTGAGCCAGATCGGCGCGGAGGGCATGCGCATCCGCGGCATGCGTTCCAGCAAGCCAGACCTGCCGGCTCACTCAACAGTTGCGATGATCGCCGGAATGGCCGCATTGCGTTCCACTTATTTCGGAACCGAACAACCATCGAGGGAAGCCATCGTCGAGGAACTCGTCCAAGCGATTCTGCATGGGTTCCTACACCGGCAAGACTGACGAGATCCATCGTTGTGAACTGAAGGTCAGATCGGCATCCGATAACCGTAGAACTCGTGGTCTTCGTTATATCCGCCTTGCCCAAACCCGAGGTGGGAGAAACTTTCCACGAACTCAATCGCTTCGATCCACTTGACCTGCTTGAAACCGATCTCGCGCTCATTTCGCAGCCGCAGCGGCGCACCATGGGCCTCGTTGAGCGGCTGGCCATTCATCTCGTAGGCGAGCAGACACGTCGGTTCGTGCATGTGCTCGATCTTGTGGCAGTCGTAGTACCGGCCCTCGGGTGGTCCGCCGGCTCCTTCGGCGAAGGAGTAGAACACCACCCAGCGAGCCGACGGCCGGGGGCGCACCATCTCGAGGATGTCCGACATGCGGACGCCTCCCCACTTGGCGACGCCGGACCAACCTTGAATGCAGTAGTGCTGGGTAATCTTTTCGTGTTTGGGCAGTGCGCGAAGTTCGTCGTAGGACAGCGTTACCGCGTTCTCGACGAGTCCCTCGATACGCAGTGAGTAGTCTTTCCAATTGTCGGCCTGTAAACGCCGATAATCACCGGAGGTCGGCAGCGTGCCGTTTGGCCACAGATACGGTGAAATGTCTTTTTCAGAATAGGTGGCGTTGGGATGGAGCCCTTCCAGAATGTCCTTCAGCCATCCCACTATCCAACGGCCGACTATCTGGACAGCGCCGGGATAGCGGAGCGTGACAGGAGAGGCACTTAACCACATGCCGGTGATGACGACCATCGCCACGATGTAAATTAGTAACGGCCAGTAGGATTTGGTATCAGTGCCCAAGACGATGTGGTTCAGGTTACCGACGAGTCCGGTGGTGAACACCATCACTGTGTGGACAAAGATGAAAAACACCATCCACACGAGAATTGCGAAATGGGCGGTCCGCGCGACTTGCCGATTGAACGCGCCCCTGCCGAACCCGAACCGTGCGGCAATCGCCGGGGCTTGCAACAGCCCGGTGAGGAAAGCCAACGGCGCAGCGACGAAGACAGTGGTGAAGTAGGCGATGATCTGCATTCCGTTGTAATTCGTGAAACCCTCGTTCGACGGGAAATCAAGAGATGCGTATTGAACCGCCGTGGACAGGGCATTTGGGAAAACATCCCATGATCGTGGGACAATCCGCCGCCACTGGCCCGTGACGAACAGCAATACATAGAAGACAAGGCCATTCACAAGCCATAAGAGATCGAAGCTGAAGTGCCACCACCGCGCCAGCCCGATCGTGTGCCGTATTCCAGGTATGCCCAACCATTTCGGAAGGGCAACCGCATCATCCTTCGCCGTCCACACGTGCGCCGCGTCCTCTTGGTCCATGCGGTCCGGCGGAACCGGATCGCGCATTCTGAACCATTCAGTTCCCGGGCGGCAGCCTGCATTGAGATACAGCCGCGGATGATCGGCAAGAATCTGTATTCCCGCCCGAATGATGAACATCATGAAAATGATGTTGAACAGGTGCTGCCAACGCAACCAGGCCGGAAACCCGGAGGTGACCGGCGGCGCATATGCTGTCGATGTTCCCGGATAGGTCTCAATGAAGCTCTGCATCCAGCCGTACTGACGTAACTGCTGCCCCAGCGCGATGGCGACAATGAGCCCGGCCACGCCGATAGGTACCAGCCACAGGGTATTTAGCCAGCGCCGATTGACCCGAATCGCTGGCACCTGTGCCTGCTCCTGTGTTATCCCCCCAGCCCAGTCATCGAGATCGACGCGGCGCTTCCGCACAGGCGGGCGCCCACGCTGGTCGAGCAATGACTCGAGGCGGGCATGGGCAGCCGCGCCGTCATCGCGCTGCGGATTGCCGGTCATACTGTGTCCCCTTTGGTTCTCGGGCTGAGACGATTTCGATCAGACCTGGCGCCCCTACCTAACAAATTACGACTCCGTTGAGGCTTGCGCAGCTGCCACGGATGAACTCGTCGCTGAGCCAGGTCATCTGATCAGCGTCGCCAGCGCCAAGAGTGGTCACAGGGACGGGGTGTTGTCGGAGGTGTTGGCGCCGGTTCGCCTGCACGGCAAGGTATTTGCAGTCTTAGCGATGAACGCGAGTACAGTAGCTCCGATGGCTGCCGCCCCGTCGAATGAACGGATGATTGCCGGGGTCGCCGCTGCATCCGTCTCACTCGGGGTAGCCCAGCTCGTCGGCATCCCGTTCGGTGCGCGGGCCGACGCGCGTACCGCGATCGCCTCATCGGTCGTCGACCTGACACCGGGACCCATCAAAGAGTGGGCTATCCAGACCCTGGGCTCGCTGGACAAACTCTTCCTGGCCGTCGTCGTGCTCGTGGTGATCGCGACGATCGCCGCAATCGCCGGGAGCCTCGAGACTCAACGCCGCCCAGTCGGCAGCGCTGTGATCGTCGCGGCGGGCGTCCTCGGTTGCATCGCAGTGCTGTCGCGGCAGGGTGCGACAGCCCTCGACACGATCCCCACCGTCGCGGGCGCCGCCTGCGGCGTGGCTGCCCTACGGTTGCTCACCCATCGGTTCTGGCCCGGCCCGGGGGACCCAGAAGACAGGGCCGATCACGACGGGCCGGATGTCGGCAGGCGCAGGCTGGTCATGTTCGGATTGCTCGGATTCGGAGCAGTGAGTGGCGTGGTGGGTGCGGTGATCACGCGGTTGGTCCATTCGGTCGCCGCTGACCGCGGAAGCTTCGCACTTCCCCGACCACGGATATCGGCGCCGCCAATACCTGCTGACGTGCAACCGAACGGCGTTGCGCTACCCAGCTTTATCACCGCCAGCAGCGACTTCTACCGGGTGGACACCGCACTCACGGTTCCCCAACTGAGCCACCGCGACTGGCGGCTGCGCATCCACGGCATGGTCGACCGCGAAGCCACCTACAGCTTCGAGGAGCTCGCCGGCTTTGACGTCGTCGAAATGGTGATGACGTTGACGTGTGTGTCGAATCCCGTTGGGGGAAACCTGATTTCGACGGGTGTGTGGACAGGCTACCGGGTCGCTGATCTGCTGGCGACCGCCCGTGTGCACACGGATGCCGACATGTTGCTTTCGACATCGATCGATGGCTTCACCGCCGGCACGCCAGTGGACGCGCTCAACGATGCCCGCGACGCGCTGCTGGCGGTCGGCCTCAACGGTCAGCCACTGCCGATCGAGCATGGCTACCCGGCCCGGCTGGTAGTACCCGGGCTGTACGGGTATGTGTCGGCCACCAAATGGGTCGTCGACTTAGAGCTGACCCGCTTCGACCGAGCAGAGGCGTACTGGACGCGGATGGGCTGGGCACCGCGCGCACCCATCAAGACCGAGTCGCGCATCGACGTGCCGAAAGGAGGTCAGAAACTGTCGATGCGTCCCGTGGTGTTCGGCGGTGTCGCGTGGGCACAGAATCGTGGCGTGCGGCTCGTGGAGGTCCGCATCGATGATGGGGTGTGGCAGCCGGCCGAACTGGGCGCGAGCTATTCCAACGCGACGTGGCGGTTGTGGAGCTTCCCCTGGCAGGCGAAAAGCCCGGGGAAACACACCATCACGGTGCGCGCCACCGACAACACCGGAGCTACCCAAACCGCAGATCAGGTTGATACCGTCCCCGACGGCGCCACCGGCTGGCACACGGTGGACTTCACCGTGGCGCAGACATGAAGCACTATTTCGACGAGAGTTTCCGCCAGCTGAATACCGCAATCACGATGCCGATCGCCACCGTGATCGGACCGATGATGGACCAGGTGGTGGTGTTGCTCATCGGGCTACCACCAAGCACTCCGAATCCTTGCAGCGCCCAAATCAGACCGAAGGCCGCGACGAGCAACCCGACCGCGAACGTGACTACGAAAGCCCTTCTCATATAGGGATCCTAGACGCCGAAAGGGGGGGTGTCGCGCAGTCCGTCGCCGCTTGGCGATCATTCACCACGCCCAGGAAGCAATTGACAACGTGGCCATGACATACCGGTACTACCGGAGCACGGCGTCAACGAGGCCTGTGCCGAATCTCTGCCGGGTCGATATTGGTGGTGTTGCTAAGCGTCTAAGCGGCTGAACTCGTCATCTCGGTACAGCTGTACACACTCGGCTCGTCTGACCTTGCCGCTTGTGGTGATGGGAATCGAGCCAGGAGAAACCAGAACGAGATCCGCCACGCTAAGGCCATGCGAGGTCGATATCGCCGAGGTGACTTCACGTTTGACGACACCCAGCTTGCCCACAGCATCCTCGTGGGTGGCACCCCACATCTTGAGTTCGATGATGGCCACCAGCTGCTCGATGTCATCGTTGGGAACCGCGATTGCCACGCAGCGGCCTCGGGTGATCTCCTGGATCGTTGCCTCGATGTCATCGGGAGAGTGGTTGCGCCCGTACACGATCAACAGATCTTTGACGCGGCCGATGATGAACAACTCGCCCTCAGAGATGAAGCCCAAATCTCCGGTTCGCAGCCACGGCCCTTCGGGTGTGCCGGCCGACGGTGCGACGAGCGTTCCGCCGAAGGTGCGCTCGGTCTCAGTGGGCCTGTTCCAATAGCCGTCGGAGACGTTGTCGCCACACACCCAGATCTCACCGACCATTCCATCCGGACACTCGGTCTGGGTCTCAGGGTCGACGATCCGCACGGCGGGTGGTGGACGCAGGGAGTAACTGACCAGTGGTGTGCCCTTCGTGCCCGGGCACCGCTCGGCGTGGCCGGCGGAAAGTCTGTCGGAATCGAAGTGAACGATTTTCGGTGGCGCACCGGCACCGCTGGTCGCCACGAACACCGTCGCTTCTGCCAACCCGTATGAGGGGCGTAACGCCTTGGCGGGGAGGTTGAAGTCGGCAAACCGGTCAGCGAAGCGTCGCAGCGTTGCCTCGTGTACCCGTTCGCTGCCGCTGATGATGCTGTGCACGCCGCCGAGATCAAGCCCGGCCATGTCGTCGTCCGATATTTTGCGTGCCGCCAATTCGTAGGCGAAGTTCGGTGCCGCCGTAAATACTTGAGAATTGCTCGCCATCAACTGCATCCACCGGGCGGGCCGCTGCAGGAACGCCGTCGGGCTGGTGAGCGCGGTCCGAAATCCCCCGAGGATCGGTGCGCAGACTCCCAGAAACAAACCCATGTCGTGATAGAACGGCAGCCACGACACAATGGTTAAGTCCGATGGCGCCACGCCTCCGCGGTCCGCGAAGTAGCCCGACATCAGCTGCTTGAAATTGGCCAGCAGGTTCCGATGGGACATCATGACCCCAGCCGGTTCGCGGGTTGAACCAGACGTATATTGCAAATATGCAGTAGCCGGATAGCTTTCGTCGCCAGCGTCAGATTGTATGGGAGCGTTGAGATTTAGCAGATCAACTTCGATGATTGACGGGACGGGCCCGCTGGGCCGCGCCGTAACTTGCTGGACGACAACGCCTACGACAGAAGATGTCGTGAGAATGATGGTGGGCGTGGCGTCGCGCAGCACCGAATCGACACGCTCATCGGTGGCGCCGCCTAGCGGTACCAAAAGCGGAACAGCGATAAGTCCGGCCTGCATGGCGCCCAGAAAGGCCACAACATAGTCGACTCCCTGCGGCGCCAATATCACGGCGCGGTCGCCGGCCGATGCATGAAGTCTGAGTTCCTGCGCCACCTTCAGCACTCGTCGATACAACTCCAACCAAGTCAGAGTCTCGGCAACACCGGCCGGATCCTGCTCGTAATCAATGAAAGTGAACGCCGTGCCGTCGGGTTGCAGATTGACACACTGGCGCAACATTGCGGGAAGGGATTGCTCAATCACAGGAGCACACCACCTATTGGATGTCCGTTGGAATTAATGGGATTAGTGATTGCCGGATGCGCGTTGCTCGTGAGCGGCCCGTAGGATCGAGCCGGCGATTACGAATGCGGGTTTCGCGCGGTCACCTGCCTCGATGGGCAGGTTGGCGGCGCAGCGCAACACCATCAGGGCGAGCCCGCTGCAAGTAGCATACGAGACGATCAGCAGGTTCGCACATGCGTTCCCGCCGTTGACGGTCATTACGTGCTGGCGTTTGTCTTCCCATCCGGTCCAGTTGAGCTCAGGTGGTCGTTGTAGCGGTGGCCAGTTGACGCTGATGGAGCTGATGTCGCCGAGAATGGGAGTCAGTACCGCAACAAGCTTGGGTAATTCATTGGTGATGCGGTCTGCGCGTGGCCACCACGCGCCGTCGATGTCGCGGCCGAGCTCGCGAGCCACAGACAACCGTATCGGATTGGCTCGCCGTCGATACCCGACTAAATACGTCACTGCAGGTGTCGCTGTCGGCGCCCGATGCACCCGATGATCACGCGGCGGGTCTGGTGCCCGAGAAAGCCGGGCGTCTGATGCTTGGTGGTGGCGCCGCGGGTAGGACTGGATAATCCACGGGCGGTTCCTTCATGGTCGACATCATCTGCCCAGCGGACGCGGGGCGAATGGAGGAATCACATTGCCCATGGGCGCTTTCCGCGCCGAGTCGCGGTGCACCACCGCTGACAACGAAACGGCTCGCGGTTGACGTTACACCACCAGCGGCGTTTAGACGGTCTAATGGTGAACCCTGGTGCTAAACCAACCCTCGGACGCTAGAGAAGCCACGCCACCACGAACGGAGCACTCGCGGAGTTCTAGAAACGTTGTTGGTGATTATTTTTTTAAGTACCTGCGCACCAAGTCGTCTTCGCCGAAGGTGCCCGTGTGCTGTAGGCCTTCGGTATCGCGGCTGAAAAATGTCCACTGCCGCGGAGCTGTCTGCGGGCCGCCGATCAGCCTGACCGTGCAGCGCGCGCCGCTGGGTTGAGTCGTGCCGATGATGTCACCGACCTTGATCTGCGACGGGTGAATCTCGGGTGCTTCCCACCAGTCCTGTACAGCCACCATGTCTACCCATCCTCACCTGTGTTGCCACCACCGTACCCGTGATTCGCGTCCCGCACCGACGGACGGAACAATTGCCCCACTGATGTATGTGGAGAGCATCTGGGCGGATCGGTGTGCGCGGTTCGTTGAGCCGCGGCGCGGCTCGAGGCCGGTCAGTCCCGGGAATCGTTCGCTGTGGCCGTGGAATCCAACAACGTCGACGATCCCGCGCATGGTGCGGCCCATCAAGCATGGGACGGCGCACGAGGTCGTCGCCGACATTGCGGCGCGAGCACGGAATGTGCTCGCCGTCACTGGCCGGCTGACAGGCCGAAGGCCATCGCCGCAACCGCTGCCGGTGGCGTAGCGTCAAACGCGAGCCGTTTCGTTTTCAGCTGTGGTGCATCGCGACGCGGCGCGGACGATCCCCACAGGCAATCAGCTTGCGCGCGCCCGCGCGGCAGACGGCATCGTCAAGTTATTTGAGAATTCTTGTGGCTCAGTCGATGTGAGTGGACTGTATGGCGGAACGTAGTGGCTGATTGTGTCTTTCATGCCGCTGCGGCGGCTGTGATCTGATCCCAGACCGCAAAGCGGTTCGTCATCTGGGTTCGCCATTGGGGTGCACTGATCAGATGACGACGGGGACGGAAGTGCTGTCGGATGTGGCTGAACGCAAACAGGAATCGTTGGGCCTGCCCAGGTGAGGCGAAGCGTTTCATCACCCGTTCCCGGATTCTGGTCGACTGATGGGAGTTCTCGGCCCGGTTGTTGAGGTACTTCGAGCGGCGATGGGTCACCGACGGCAAAAGCTCGCGGTGAGCGACCTGATAGCTGGCCAACTTATCGGTCACCAGCACGCGCGGCACGTACCGCAGGCGCTTGAGCAGCTTGCGGAAAACCGTTTAGCCGCCACTGCGTTACGGCGCGACTGCACGAGGATGTCGAGCACGTCGCCGTGCTGGTCGACCGCGCGCCACAGGTAATGAGTGGCGCCGTTGATCTTCACGAAGACCTCGTCGAGGTGCCATTTTGTCGCCGGGGCGGGGTCGCCGCCGACGTAATTGGGCGGCGTAGTCCGGCCCGAACTTTGCACACCAGGACCGGATCGTCTCGTAGGTGACCACCACGCCGCGGGCAACCATCAACTCCTTGACGTCGCGCAGACTCAGCGCGAAACGGTGATACAGCCACACCGCATGCCCGATGACCTCGATCGGATACTGGTAGCCCTTGTACCTCGCTGCAATCGCCACCGACCAATCCTGGCAGCACCACACAAGGCAACAACTTGTCGATGCTGGGCGTCCTCAGTACGGCGGACGGCCCGACCTAGTGGGCTATGCTTGGCCCATGCGACTACACATTACAGTGGATGACGAGCTCGTTGCCGAGCTCGACCAGCGGGCCGGACGCCGGCAACGTAGCGCATTCATCGCAGAGTTGATTCGCCGCGGACTCGATGACGAGCGGCGATGGGACGATATCGAGGCTGCCCTTGGGGCCATCCCCGACGAGGGTCACGAATGGGACGACGATCCCGGTGAATGGGTCCGCCGCCAACGTGCCGACAAGCGTCGCGTCGGCTGACATGGCGAGAGTCCTGCTCGACTCGACGGTACTCATCGACGCCCTCCGTGGCCGTCCGGCCGGCGACCGCCTGCGCGCTCTGCGCCGCCAGGGTGACGAACCGTGGACCTGCGCGATCTCGGTCGAGGAGATCTGGCGCGGACTGCTTCCCGGTGAAGAGGTCGCAGCGCGACGGCTGGTGCGCGGCTTGCGGTGCGCACCCCTGGGCCCTTCCGAAGGAATTCGCGCTGGGCAGTGGCGCCGCCAGTTCGCCGGCCGAGGGATCACTCTCCACCAGGCCGACTGCTTGATCGCTGCCGCCACCGCCGGCATCGAGGCTCACTTGGCAACGGGCAACCCCACCGACTTCCCCATGGATGACATCACGATCGAACACTGGCCCGTCGGTCGGTGAAAGGCTGATTCGCTGACACAACACGGCGACCGGTGGGCTTCGGCGCAAGGTATCCATGGAGTCGATGGGCAGCTTGATGTCGCTGTCGTTGCTTGATTATGACGGCGGCCTGGATGGGTTGTTGGCCGGGTTGTCCCCGTAGAACATCCGATAGCAAGTGGGCCGCGACATTGATGTCAAAACCTTTTCCTTCGCGGCGGGCGACTGACACGATTAAGCGTGCGTTGGGTTCATCGAACCGCATGTCCACAGCGTTAATCCCTTCCGCTACAAAACAACACACCACGAGCGGTCGACGCCAGCCATCGACAAATCGAAAGCGTGAGTGTCACCAGAGCATGCTGCGACGAAATCGCGGACTTTCTCGTTCTCGCCATGTCGACAGGTGTTTGGGTGTCAGGATATTGACGTGAGCGACGACGGGATGGGTCCCGCACGCGAGGCCCGCCTTTCCGCTGGTTCGTCGATCGATGACCTGCTGGATCAGGCGGTGGCGGCGATCAACCGCGGTGATCGGGTAGCCGCCACCGCGCTGGTCGATCACGTGCTGGCCGTCGATCATGGGAATGCTGAAGCCGAGGATCTGCTTACCGCCCCCAGCGATGGTGGTGAAATCCGACGCTTGACGATCTTGTACGTGGACTTGGTCGATTCCGCGGTGTTGGCCAGCCACGCCGAGCTCGACACCTACGGGCTGCTGGTGGGCCGCTACCGCGACCTGGTGCTAAGTATCGTGAACCGCTTTGAAGGCCATATCGGTTCCCCGACGGGTGAGGGCCTCCTAGCGGTATTCGGTCACCCGAGAGCCCACGAGGACGATGTACGTCGGGCGGTGCTAGCGGGGTTGGAAGTGACCCGCGAGGTAGCGCGTCTTGGTGAAGAGGTCCGGCGCCGCTTCGGGATGGAGATCGCTTCGCGGGCGGGGGTTCATCGTGGACTCGTCTATCTGGACACCACCCAAAACGATGTTTACGGCCTCGGCGCCAACTTGGCTGCACGGGTGTCGGGTCTGGCCCCGCCGGGAACCGTCGTGATTTCGGACGCGGTGGCGCCGTTGATACGTAGCACCTTTGAGCTAGAGCCGTGCGAACCAGCCGCCGTCAAGGGAGTCGCAGAGTTGATCGCCCACCACCGGGTGCTGGGTGAGCGAGCGACGCAGGCGAATGTGATGCACACCCCCCTTGTGGGTCGCGACCGCGAGTTTGCGTGGTTACAAGAGAGTTGGGCGCACGCTCAAGCCGGCACCTTGTCGACTCCGGGGGTGGTGTTGCGTGGCGAGCCGGGGATCGGCAAGTCTCGGCTGGCGGCCGCCGCCGCCAGACTGGCCGAGGACTCGGGAGCGGTGGTGCTGGCATTGACGGGATCGGCGTTGCACACTGACGCCGGTCTGCACCCAATACGCAGCCTGCTCGAACAGCGTTGCGGCATCAGCCGACTTACCCCTCACGGTGAGCGGCTGCGGCTGCTGGAAGCCGAGCTGATGGCCCGCGGACGTGATACGGCGAGCACTGTGCCGTTGTTGGCGCCGGTGCTCAACATCGCACCGGAACACGGATACGAGCCCGCTGCCGCAGAGGGACGCAAACTCTATCAACTGATCGGACAAGCAGTTCAGGACTATCTCCTGGCCTGCCTTGGCGAAAGCTCGGGCATGGTGATGGTCGAGGATGCGCACTGGTTCGACCCGTCCACCATCGAAAGAGTTGGGTCTCTGCTGGACGCCGCCGAGGGCCGGCTGCTCGTGGTGGTCACGGGACGCCCCGGCCAGTGGCTGCCGGTCGATTGGCCAGTGAAGGTGATCGACCTCGACCCATTGACGAGGGACGAGGCCGACACCCTGATCGCCGCCTTGGATCCCAATCTGTCGGCACATGCTCGGGCGGCGGTGGCCGACCGCTGCGACGGGGTGCCGTTCTACGTAGAGCAGGTCGTCGGCGGGCTCACGCAGACCGGGGTGCCGGAGGGTCTGTACGAGCCCTTGCTCGCCCGGCTGCGGGCGAGCGCCAACGTGGTGCCGGTTGTGGAGGCGGCGGCGCTCATCGGCCGCCAGCTAGACCGCAGCCTGCTCGGCTCCGTGGTCGACCTCAGCGACGATGTACTCGACGGCGTCCTCGGCGAACTCGAGGACGCGCGGGTGCTCGAGCCGTGGGGGCCAATCGGTTGGCGATTCCGTCACGAGCTGCTTCGCGAGGTCGCTAAGGAGTTGGCGCCGCCGAGCGTGCGCCGCGGCCTGCATGCCAAGATCGCCGACGCCCTGGTGAGCGCGGGTGGAGATCCCGACTGGCAGCTGGTGGCCACGCACTACGAGCAGGCGGAGAACACCGGCGAGGCGGTGTCGGCGTATCAACGGGCATCTTCGGATGCGCGACGGCGCGGCGCTCTCGCGGAAGCCCGCGGCTATCTGACTCACGCCCTCGTCCAGGTGAACAAGCAGGCCCCGGGGCGTGCCCGCGATGTGCGCGAGATGGCGGTGCGCCTGGAGCGGGGGTTCCTTGCGAGCGCCGCCGAGGGACCGCTAAACCACGCCACGGCGGTCGACTTCGAGGAGTGCCTGCGGCTCGGCGGGACGGACGTGCGCGACGACGAAGTGGTTGGCACGCTGCTCGCCCTGGCCGGCTACTACTTCGCCGTTGGGGATCTGCCCCGTTCCGCCCGAGTGCTGACGTCATTACGCGCGGGCATGAACGCCGGGCGGGAGTATTTCCGACCCGTGGTCGAAGCCGCCATCGGCATCGGGGCGTGGATGAACGGTAGCTTCGCTGGCGCGCGTGAGCAGATGGAGGCAGCGACAGCGGAGTTCGCCGCGGCGGGCCACCACACGCTTGAGGCGCTGTGGTTCGCACCGACCGACCCCATCACCATGACGCACGGAATCCTTAGTCTCGACCGGCTCGCCGGCGGAGACCTCCGCGGCGCCGAGGCGCAGGTGCTGCAGGCCGCGCGCCGGGCTGACGAACTCAGCTTCCCGCAAGGCCCGTTCAGCCTCGCTTTCGCGCGTTTCTTCGAGATTTGGATACGCATCGAGGCGCGCCAGCTCGATCGCGCCGCCACCCTGGCCGCCGAACTCGTCGACCACGCCGATCGGCACGGCTTCGAAGTGTGGGCACTGTGGGGCGCTGCTCAGCAAGCCATCGTCGACGCCATGGACTCGATCTGCGTCGACGACGTCGACGCCGACCTGCTGTCGGTTCACGTCGCGCGGGCGACCGAAGTCGTGAAGACCGTCCGCGGCGCCGGATTGATGGTATTCATCACGCTGTTCGACGGCGCTCTCGCACAGCTATTGACCGCCGCCGGTCGTCGCGAAGAAGCCCGCGCCCAGCTGGATACGGCACTCGCGCTGGGCCGCGACATCGAAATGTGTTTCTACGAGGCCGAGCTGCTGCGCCTTCGCGCGCACACCCACACCGACCGCAATGCCCGTCGTGCGGATCTGGCTGCCGCCCTTGGCATTGCCCGCCAACAAGGTGCCGACTTGTACGAACTGCGCGCCGCGCTCGATGATTTCGAACTACGTGGAGAACCCGCCCATGCCGCGCTCGTCAATGTGTTCGGCCGGTTCGCCGCCGACAGCCCACTGCCGGAACGACAGCGTTATCTGTCGGTCCTGACGTCATCCACACCGCCGCTTGAATGACGCGCTGCTGGGTCAAGCATGGCCATCGAGAAGCATTCAGGCAACCGGCGCGCGCTCACTCACCACCCGGTAATGGATGATCGGCTGCGTTACACCCTTGACCGTCACTGGTGCGCGGGCCTCCAACTCAAAGTCGTTACGTATCAACGACTCAACCGCATCCGAGACAACAACTGCACCCGGTGGCGCCAGGCCCGAGATCCAGGTCACCACGTTGGCGGCCGACCCGGAGAAGTCGCCTCGGGCGCTGTCCAGATACACCAGACCCCAGTGCACCCCCACCCGCACATTGACGCCGAAACCGAATCGGCGTTTCGATTGATCACTGAGCCGGGAGACGTCCCGCGTGATCTCCAGCCCGGCCTGTACCGCCCGGTTCACATCGTCTTCGTGCGTAATCGGATGACCGAAGACCGCCAGCAACCCATCACCCTTGGTGGAGCCGATACGCCCCTCATACCGGTTCACGATGCGCAGCACCTGTTCGCGGTACCGACCTACCACCAAGCGGTACGTCTCAGGCTCCACCTGGGTGGACAGCGCCGTCGAATCCACCAGATCGGCAAAGAACATCGTCAACCCCCGGATCTCACCAGCGTCCCCAGGGTGTGCCAACAAATCTTCGGCATCGGCCGGACCGTCAGTCACCTCGATATCGTCTCACCCATCTCTGCACGGCGGACTGGATCGTGACGACTCCCAGCGACCTCCGCGGTACCGAGGCGTCAAGCATCAGCCGAGGGCGCTGACGACTATGCCGCCTCACCGCGGGCGTCGAATGCGGAACCTCACAAGAGATCACTCCTGCGAACTTGCTGCGGTCTCGAGAAAAATCAGCCGCTCGCCCGTGAGCGGATGTTCGACGGAGTACTGAAGAGATGAGCGGCGCCGCCCGCGACGAGCTGATCGTCGCCCTGCGCCGGCGCGGCTGGACGTACAAGCGCATCGGCAAGGCCGTCGGGATGAGCGCGCGCCTTGGCAAACGATGACCGAAGCGCCGCCGGAGCAAGGGAAGGCATCATGCTCGGCAAAAGGCTGGAATCTAGCAACGAAGGCACGGGCCAGTTAACTAGTAAACCTAGCTATTGTGTCTAATAGGTGACCATCGGGCATGAAAACGGCCCCCGGAGAAGTCTCCGGGGGGCCGTCTCCGCTCGATCTCGTCGAGTGCGTCCGCTGACATCACCCTGGGCGTCCTCAGTACGGCGGACGGCCCGACCTGGTGGGCTATGCTTGGCCCATGCGACTACACATTACAGTGGATGACGAGCTCGTTGCCGAGCTCGACCAGCGGGCCGGACGCCGGCAACGTAGCGCATTCATCGCAGAGTTGATTCGCCGCGGACTCGATGACGAGCGGCGATGGGACGATATCGAGGCTGCCCTTGGGGCCATCCCCGACGAGGGTCACGAATGGGACGACGATCCCGCTGAATGGGTCCGCCGCCAGCGTGCCGACAAGCGTCGCGTGGGCTGACATGGCGAGAGTCCTGCTCGACTCGACGGTACTCATCGACGCCCTCCGTGGCCGTCCGGCCGGCGACCGCCTGCGCGCTCTGCGCCGCCAGGGTGACGAACCGTGGACCTGCGCGATCTCGGTCGAGGAGATCTGGCGCGGACTGCTTCCCGGTGAAGAGGTCGCAGCGCGACGGCTGGTGCCGCGGCTTGCGGTGCGCACCCCTGGGCCCTTCCGAAGGAATTCGCGCTGGGCAGTGGCGCCGCCAGTTCGCCGGCCGAGGGATCACTCTCCACCAGGCCGACTGCTTGATCGCTGCCGCCACCGCCGGCATCGAGGCTCACTTGGCAACGGGCAACCCCACCGACTTCCCCATGGATGACATCACGATCGAACACTGGCCCGTCGGTCGGTGAAAGGCTGATTCGCTGACACAACACGGCGACCGGTGGGCTTCGGCGCAAGGTATCCATGGAGTCGATGGGCAGCTTGATCTCGCTGTCGCTGCTGATTATGACGGCGGCCTGGATGGGTTGTTGGCCGGGTTGACCCCGTAGAACATCCCACCTGCGGGAAAGTCGAGCGCTTCCCCACCCGACCCTCAACAACTCCCGGCATCATCGCCCAACCCCGTCGCCACCGACCCTGACCGACTTCAATCCCAACTCGTCACCTTCGTCGACGATCTACAACCACCACCGACCACACCGCTGACTGCCCCACCAGGCCACCCCGGCCACCGCCTACACAGCCCGCCCCAAAGCCGACCCCCGGCAACCCGCACCGACACCCACAACCGGGTCCGCACCGACCGCATCGACCAAGTCGGAAAACTCACCCTGCGCCTCGCCGGCCGCCTGCACCACATCGCGCCATCGGCCGAACCCACGCCGGCACCAGCGTCACCGTCCTCATCGACGACCTCGACATCCGCGTCCTGGACGCCGCCACACCGGCCAACTCATCCGCAAACTCGTCCTAGACCCCACCCGCGACTACCAACCCCGCGGCGTCAAATGCGGAAACAGCCCCGAAAACCGGCAATAGGTCTAAACCATGTCCCAGGGTTCACACCTATTCAACGATGTCCCGAGACACGACATGGTAGCGGGGACAGGATTCGAACCTGCGACCTCTGGGTTATGAGCCCAGCGAGCTACCGAGCTGCTCCACCCCGCGTCGGGTAAATGCAAGGTTACCGAATGCGTCCGAAGGTCGCCAAATCGCGGGTCAGGCCCCTGTTCAGTGCGAGGGCGGGTTGAGCCCGTACCGGGCCACGATGTCGTCCATCCAGTCCGGATATCCGTAGGTCAGCCCGTACTTGTCGGCCAGTTCGCCGAATTCGGGCAGCTCATGCAGGACCTTGCCCACCGGATCGTTCGCGTGCTCGACGAGCAACTCACCGAGCTCCCGGAAATAGTTCTCGAAGCCGCCGGGAGTGATGACCTCGACGATGCGACCGGGCTCGCTGCCGGCGTTCCACATCGCGTGCATTTGCCCGCGCGGCTTGGTGATATAGCCACCGGGACCGAGGACCACTTCACTGTCGTCGGAGCGGAAGCCGATCTCGCCAGCCAGCACGATCGAATGCTCGTCCTCGCGGGTGTGCCGGTGCGCCGCTGTGAGCAAACCGACTTCGAAGGGATGCTCGACGATCGACACCTCGCCCCCGTTCGTCTTGCCGGATAGCTTGAACACCGCACCAAAGCCAGGGAGAGCGACGTAATCGCCTTCCCCGGGCTGCACGACCGTGACCCCGATTTCGTTGGCGTCGGCCATCTGACGTACCTCCTCGTGTCGTCAGCCGTATCCGGATGCCTCCCGGGTTACTTGGTGTTGTTGAACTTGGTGATGGCGTCGTCGAGCCGCTGCAGGGCTGTACCGTACGCGGCGAAGTCGCCCTTCTTCTGCGCGTCGCGCGCTGCGCCGATCGCGACCTGGATGTCTTGCAGCGCAGCGGCTTTGGCCGGCGACAACGTGGCCGTCGCGTCGGGGGCCGGCGGAACCGCCGCCGCCGGCGGGGGCGGGGTTCCCGGTGCACCAGCCGGAGTCGGGGGGCTCGCAGGCGGGTTCGGGTTCGGCGGTAAACCGGTGTCGGTGGGTTCTATCCCGGTTGCGGCGGCGGCCGCCCCGGGCCCGAACAAACCGGTGAGGGCGTCACCCACGGTGGGGCCGTATCCGATTTTGTCGTTGTACATCATCGCGACCCGGATCAGCCGCGGGTAGGACGACGCGGCGTCGCTGGCTCCCGGGGATGCGTAGACGGGTTCTACGTACAGCAGTCCACCCTGGGCTACCGGCAGGGTCAGCAAGTTGCCCCACTTGATCCGGTTTTGGTTGTCACGCCCGATCACGCCGAGGTCCTGCGATACCGCGGTGTCGGTGGTGATCGCGTTGTTGGCCAGTTTCGGGCCATTGACCTGTCCAGGGATGGTCAGCACCGTGATCTTGCCGTACGTCGCGGGGTCCGAGCTGGCGCTGATGTAGGCGGCCAGGTAGTCGCGTTTGAACCTGTTCATCGCGCTGGTCAGCTGGTATGACGCCGAATTGTCGTTCTTGAGAATGTTTTTCGCGACGATGTAGTAGGGCGGCTGATAGCTGCTGGCCGTCGGGTTCGGATCCAGCGGCACGTCCCAGAAATCCGAGGTGTTGAAGAAGGTCACCGGGTCGTTGACGTGGTATTTGGCCAGCAGCATCCGCTGCACCTTGAACATGTCCTCGGGATAGCGCAGATGCTCGGCGAGCTCGGGTGTGATGTCGCTCTTGGGCTTGACCGTGCCGGGGAACACCTGCATCCAGGCTTTCAGCACCGGGTCCTGTTCGTCCTGCTGATAGAGCGTGACGGTGCCGTCGTAGGCGTCCACAGTGGCCTTCACCGAGTTGCGGATGTAGGACACCTGCTTGTCGGGCGCCAGCCGGTTGAAGGCCACCTCGGTGGAATCCGCAGTCGCCGACGACAGCGAGGTGAGCTCGGAGTACGGGTAGTTGTCCAGGGTGGTGTAGCCGTCGAGGATCCACACCAGTCGCTTGTTGACGATCGCCGGGTACACGGCGCTGTCGGTCGTCAGCCACGGCGCCACCGCCTCCACCCGCTGCGCGGGATCGCGGTTGAACAAAATCTTGCTGTTGGAGCCGATCACGGTGGAAAACAAGAAGTTTCGCTCGGCGAACTTTGCGGCGAACACGCTGCGGGACAGCCAGTTACCGATCGAGACGCCACCGCTTCCGGCGTAGGTGTATCTCTTGGTGTCGGTGTTGGTCTCGTAGTCGTATTCCCGGTCGTCACCGTTCTTGCCGACGATCGCATAGTCGGCGGAAGTGTTGGAGATCACCGGGCCGTAGTAGACGCGCGGCTGATCCAGCGGCGCCGGCCCGTCGGACACCACACCGCCGTTGGCGCCGACGACGTTGACCAGGAACTGGGGGTAACCGCCGTTCTGATTCGGGTCGTTGGCGATGCCGCGCACGGTGTTGGCCGGTGATGCGATGAAGCCGTTGCCGTGGGTGTAGACGGTGTGCCGGTTGATCCAGTCGCGTTGGTTGTCGATCAACCGATCCGGGTTGAGTTCGCGGGCGGCGACGACGTAGTCGCGCAGGGCGCCGCTGCGGTCGACGTAGCGGTCGATGGACAGCTGGTCGGGGAAATAGTAAAAGTTCTTGCCCTGCTGGAACTGGGTGAACGCCGGGCTGATGATGGTGGGGTCGAGCAGCCGGATGTTCGAGGTGGTGGCGCGGTCGGTGGCGACCTGCTGGGCGTTTGCCGGCGCGTCGCCAAAGTAATTGCGGTAGCTCACCACGTCTTCGGTCAGACCGTAGGCTTGCCGTGTCGCGAGGATACTTCGGCTGATGTACTCGCTTTCCTTGCGAGCGGCATCGGGCTTGACGCTGATCTGCTCGACGATCAACGGCCAGCCGGCACCCACGATCAACGACGACAACAGCAACAGAACTAAGCCGATGGCAGGAATCCGCAAGTCCCGCAGAGTGATTGCGGAGAACACGGCGGCGGCACAAATCAGTGCGATCGCCATCAGGATCAGCTTGGCCGGCAGCACGGCGTTGATGTCGGTGTAGCCGGCCCCGGTGAACGGCTTGCCGCCACGGGTGTGCGACAGCAGCTCATACCGATCCAGCCAATAGGCAACGGCTTTGAGCAGTACCAGTGCACCCAGCGCGGTGACCAACTGAATACGCGCCGAGCGGCTGAGCGCACCGGCGCGTCCCGACAGCCGGATGCCACCAAAGATGTAGTGCGCCACCAGATTCGCCACAAACGCGAGAAATGCCGCAACGAAAAGGTAGCTGAGCACCAGCCGGTAGAACGGTAACTCGAACGCGTAGAAGCCGAGATCCTTGCCGAACTGTGGGTCCCGTATCCCGAAGTTGCCGCCGTGCAAAAACAGCTGGATGCGCACCCAATAGCCCTGCGCGACCACGCCGGCCAGCAGGCCGATCGCAGCCGGGATCCCAATGCCCAGCACCCGCAGCCGCGACATCACCAAAACGCGATACCGCGCTACCGGGTCGTTGTCGCTACTCGGGACGAAGACGGGTCGAGTGCGGTAGGCCAGCGCAAGCCCGGCGAACACGATGCCGCCGACCAGCACCCCGCCCACCAGGAACACCACGATGCGGGTCACCAGCACTGTCGTGAACACCGAGCGGTAGCCCAGCTCACCGAACCACAGCCAGTCCACGTATGCGTCGATCAATCGCGGACCCACGAGCAGCAGCACGATCACACCCAGTGCGATCAGGATCAAAATCCGGCTACGCCGAGTCAGTTTCGGCATCTTCGCGGTGGGCCGCATCCCCACTAGCTACGCTCCCCTGCTCGATGTGTAGACGATCACAACTCTACGCACGCAACACGCTCCGGTTTCGGGCTGATTTGACTGGGTCCGCTAACAACTCGGCGGCTGTCCCCCGGACGTCACGGCGTGCAACGCATCCACCGCTTGGCCGAGGGTCTCGACCTTCACCAATCGCAAGCCGGTCTGGTTATCCGAGGTCGCCTCGTTGCAGTTCTTGGCGGGTACCAAAAACACCGTCGCGCCTGCCGACCGGGCAGCGGCCATCTTGTGTCCGATGCCACCGATGGGGCCCACCTTGCCGTCGATGCTGATCGTGCCGGTGCCCGCGACGAAGGTCGAACCGGCCAAGTCGCCGGTGGTGAGCTTGTCGACGACCGCCAGGCTGAACATCAATCCCGCCGAGGGCCCGCCGACGTTGGCGAGGTTGAAGTCCACGGCGAATGGCGCCCACGGTGCGTCAAGAACGGCGACACCCATGAAGCCGTAGTCGCGATCTTTGTTGGTGCCCAACGTGATCTGCGTGACGCCGGCCGGCTCGTTCTTGCGCCGATAGTCGATGGTCACCACTTGGCCGGGCTTGGTCTTCTTCAGGTATGCCGTGAACTGCTCGACATTGGCCACCGGGGTGCCGTCGACCGCGTCCAAGGCGTCACCGGCCCTCAGCTTGCCTGCCGACGGTCCGGGATCGCTGACCGTCGCGGCGGTGACTGCTGACGGGTACTTCAAATAGCCCAAGGCCGCGTACTCGGCGCTGTCCTCGGAGTTCTTGAAATCGGTGTTGTTGGCCTTATCGACGTCCTCCCTCGACTTGCCCGGCGGGTAGACGAGATCGCGGGGCATCAGCTGTTCCTGGCCGGACAGCCACAGCGTCACGGCCTCCCCCAAGGTCAGATCGTCACGCTGGGACACCGTGGTCATGTTGAGGTGGCCTGACGTCGGATGGGTTTGGGTGCCCTGGATCGCGACCACCTGCTTGCCGTCCACCTCACCCAACGTGTCAAAGGTGGGGCCCGGGCCCAGCGACACAAACGGCACCGTCACCACCGCGAGCAACACGCCGAATACCAGGACTGGCGCCAGCGCGACCATCAACGTCAGGATCCGCCTGTTCACGCCGCTAACACTAGACGGACCCGGCCAGGGCTGGTTCAGCTACGAGCGTGACCGGACATCGCACGTTCTGTTCCGCCGATGAGTACCGTTGACGTTATGGCTGACCCGCCTTTCGGCTTCTCCTCAGGAGACGACTCCCCCAAAGAAGAGCCGGGCCGCGACAAGCACGGCAAAAACGATCCCGATTCCGGCTCGAGCCCGTCAGACCCGCTGGCCGCATTCGGCATCAGCGGCGACTTCGGCATGGGCGACCTGGGACAGATCTTCACCCAACTGGGTCAGATGTTCTCCAGCGCGGGCAGCGCCATGGGCTCCGGGACACAGTCAGGCCCGATCAACTACGACCTCGCGAGCCGGGTCGCGACGAATTCGATCGGGTTCGTCGCGCCGATTCCCCCGACGACGCACGCGGCGATCGCCGATGCGGTGCACCTCGCCGAGACCTGGCTGGACGGTGCGACCGCGCTGCCCGCGGGTACCAACAAAGCGGAGGGCTGGAGCCCCGGCGACTGGGTCAACAACACCATGGAGACCTGGAAGCGGCTGTGCGATCCGATGGCCGAGCAGATCTCGACGGTGTGGGCGGCGTCGCTGCCCGAGGAGGCCAAGACCATGGCCGGCCCGCTGCTGACGATGATGTCGCAGATGGGTGGCATGGCGTTCGGCTCGCAGCTCGGCCAGGCGCTGGGCCGGTTGTCCCGCGAGGTGGTGACTTCGACCGACATCGGTCTGCCGCTGGGGCCCAAGGGGGTGGCCGCGATAATGCCCGACGCCCTCGAGTCCTTCGCCGCCGGACTCGAGCAGCCGCGCAGCGAGATCCTGACCTTCCTGGCCGCCCGTGAGGCCGCGCACCACCGGCTGTTCAGCCATGTGCCGTGGCTGTCGAATCAATTGCTGGGGGCCGTCGAGGCCTACGCCAAGGGCATGAAGATCGACATGTCCGGGATCGAGGAACTGGCGCGCGACTTCAATCCGGCCTCGCTGTCGGACCCCGCGGCCATCGAGAACCTGCTCGGCCAGGGAGTGTTCGAGCCCAAGGCGACACCGGCGCAGACGCAGGCGCTGGAACGGCTGGAGACGTTGCTCGCGCTGATCGAGGGCTGGGTGCAGGTCGTGGTGACTGCGGCGCTGGGCGAGCGGATTCCGGGCGCGGCCGCGCTCGGCGAGACACTGCGCCGGCGAAGGGCCAGCGGCGGCCCGGCCGAGCAGACGTTCGCGACGCTGGTCGGCCTGGAGCTGCGGCCGCGCAAGTTGCGGGAGGCGGCTGCGCTGTGGGAGCGCCTGACCCAGGCCGCCGGAGCCGACGCGCGAGACGCCATCTGGCAACACCCTGACCTGCTGCCCGCCGCGGACGATCTCGACGATCCGGCCGGCTTCATCGACCGGATCATCGGCGGCGACACCAGCGGCCTGGACGAGGCGATCGCCCAACTCGAGCGCGACAGCGACCGTGAGGACCCGAGCTCCGGCGGCCCTGTGGATAACTGATCGGAGCGCCGGCGCCGGGCGTGGCACAGTCTCAAGTCATGCCGGGCGCCGCGCCTTCCCTGTATGCGCTGGACCCGGCGATGCCGGTGCTGCTGCGGCCAGACGGTGCGGTGCAGGTGGGCTGGGATCCGCGCCGGGCCGTGCTGGTGCGTCCACCATCGGGCCTGACGGCGGCGGAACTGGCCGCGCTGCTGCGGTCCATGCGCTCTCCGACACCGATCACCGACTTGCAGCGCCAGGCCGCCGGCCGCGGGTCGGTCAACGATGACGAGCTGGCCAACCTCGTCACGCAACTGGTGGGCGCGGGCGTCGCGACCCGCGGATGCCGGCAGTCCGGCGGCCGGGCCGCGTCGATCCGGGTGCACGGTCGCGGACCCCTGTCGGACCTGCTCGTCGAGGCATTGCGCTGCTCGGGGGCCCGGATCGCGCACAGCAGCCAGCCGCATGCCGCGGTCACGTCGGCCGCGGTCGATCTGGTGATCCTGTCGGACTCGCTCGTCGCCGACCCTCGTCTGGTGCGCGACCTGCACAGCCAGGGCGTCCCGCATCTTCCCGTCCGGGTGCGCGACGGCATCGGGCTGGTAGGACCGCTGGTGATCCCGGGCGTGACCAGCTGTTTGGGTTGCGCCGATCTGCACCGCAGCGACCGTGACGCCGCGTGGCCGGCCATCGCCGCCCAGCTTCGCGACACCGTCGGGGTGGCCGACCGGGCCACGCTGCTGGCGACCGCGGCGTTGGCGCTCAGCCAGGTGAACCGGGTGATCGCCGCCGTGCGCGGGCAGGAGGCGGTGCCCGATCCCGGACCGCCGCCGGCGCTGAACGCGACGCTCGAATTCGATCTCAACGCGGGCTCCATCGTCGCGCGGCCCTGGACCAGACATCCCTTGTGCTCGTGTTGACGCGATTCGCGCTCAGCGTGCAACAGCCGTCATGGATGATAGGTATGTGTCAGACATCAAGCGTGGCCGCGCCGCGCGCAACGCGAAGCTGGCCAGCATCCCGGTCGGCTTTGCCGGCCGGGCAGCGCTCGGAGTCGGCAAACGGCTGGCCGGCAGGTCGAAGGACGAGGTCCAGGCCGAGTTGCTGGAGAAGGCCGCCAATCAGTTGTTCACCGTCTTGGGCGACCTCAAGGGCGGGGCGATGAAGGTCGGCCAGGCGTTGTCGGTGATGGAGGCCGCCATTCCCGAGCAGTTCGGCGAGCCCTACCGCGAAGCCCTGACCAAGCTGCAGAAAGACGCTCCACCGCTGCCCGCGGCCAAGGTGCACCGAGTGCTCGACGCGCAGCTGGGCACGAAATGGCGGACCCGGTTCAGTTCGTTCGACGACACCCCGGTGGCCTCGGCCAGCATCGGTCAGGTGCATAAGGCGGTGTGGTCCGATGGGCGGGACGTCGCCGTCAAGATCCAATACCCAGGTGCCGACGAGGCGTTGCGGGCCGACCTGAAGACCATGCACCGCATGGTCGGGATGTTCAAGCAGCTGTCTCCGGGTGCCGACATCCAAGGCGTGGTCGACGAGCTCATCGAGCGCACTGAGATGGAACTCGACTACCGGCTGGAGGCCGACAACCAGCGCGCTTTCGCCAAGGCATATCAAGGCCACCCGCACTTCGCAGTGCCACACATCGTGGCCAGCGCGCCAAAGGTGGTGATCCAGGAGTGGATCCAGGGCATCCCGATGGCCGAAATCATCCGCAACGGAAGCACCGAACAGCGCGACCTGATCGGCACGCGCCTACTGGAACTCACCTTTGACGCGCCCCGCCGGCTGGGGATGATGCACGGCGACGCCCACCCCGGAAACTTCATGCTCCTGCCCGACGATCGAATGGGCGTCATCGACTTCGGTGCCGTGGCGCCACTGCCCGATGGCCTCCCCATAGAGCTCGGGATGGGCATTCGATTGGCCCGCGACAAGAACTACGACCTGCTCATGCCGACGATGGAGAAGGCCGGGTTCATCCAGCGGGGACAACAGGTGTCCGTGCGCGAGATCGACGAGATGCTGCGCCAATACGTCGAACCCGTCGAGGTTGAGGTGTTCCATTACACCCGCAAGTGGCTGCAGAAAATGACCGCGGTTCAGATAGACCGATCGGTGGCGCAGATCAAGATGGCACGGCAAATGGACCTGCCTGCCAAGCTCGCAATTCCGATGCGGGTGGTCGCATCGGTGTCCGCCATCCTCTGCCAGCTGAATGCGCACGTACCCATCAAGCGGTTGATGGAGGAGATGGTGCCCGGCTTTGCCGCGCCCGACACCGCCGCTGTCTAATACGGCCTGATACCGGCTAAGCGGCCACATCGTCTTTGCGCGGACGCCCGCGCGGACGTTTGCGACTCACGATCGAGCCGCGATCGAAAATCTCACCGCCCCACACACCCCATGGTTCGGCGCGTTCCAGCGCCGCCGCCAGGCACTGGCGCCGGACCGGGCAGCTCGCGCAGAGCGTCTTGGCGCGCTCCAGGCCGTCCGGGGTTTCGGCGAACCACAGGTCGGGATCGCCGAGGTGACATGGCAACTCGGGCAGCGACTGTCTGGGGACCGTCAGTGCCGACATGTCCTCTTCACCTGCTTCCTGGTCTGGTGGCTGTCTCTTCGGTGATCCGGACCAGGTCGGGAGGTTCTCCCAAAAACTATGGCCACGGATCCTGGTGACTTCGGGTCCGTGGCCATTGGGTGTCGGGTTAGTTAGAGATAACCCCGATTCACGGACGCGTCAGTCGCGGCGGCAGCGTGGTGCTTACCCGCGGCCGCCGTCATAGCGGCGGCATGCGCGACATGGGCTACATGGGCGGCAGCCACTGCTACACGGAACGCGTTGCGGTTAATCACGTGGCCACCTCCTTCCAAACACCAGCCAGTATGAACGCGGTTTCGAGGGTAAATGGTAGCAGCCGCCGGTGACAAACGATTTTCTGACCTGCGCGTTTGTCGCTCAGGCGCGGGCGCGAACCAACTCCAGCACGTCGGGCCCGTACTGCTCGAGCTTGCGGGCGCCGATGCCCGGAATCGCGACCAGGGCCGCGTCATCGTCGGGCAGCATCTCGGCGATCGCGATCAGTGTGTTGTCGCTGAAGACGATGTAGGCCGGTACGTTCTGTTCTTTGGCGACGCCGGTTCGCCAGTCCTTGAGCTGCAGCAGCAGTTCTTCGTCGACGTCACCGGCGCATGTTTCACACCGCCGCAGCATCACGGCCGCCGGCGTGGTGAGGTTGTTGTTGCAGATCCGGCAGCGGGTCGCCGCGCCCCGGTTGCGACGGGACTTGGTCTGCGCCGGATCTTGACGCGTCTGTGGCGCGATGCCGTTGAGGAACCGCGAAGGCTTGCGGCTCTGCCGCCCGCCGGGGCTGCGTGCCAACGCCCAACTGAGCGCCAAATGCACTCGGGCCCTGGTGATTCCGACGTAGAGCAGTCGACGCTCTTCCTCGACGGGTTCGCTCTCGGCGCCGTGCGCCAACGCGTGCGAGATGGGCAGCGTGCCGTCGGCCAGCCCGACCAGGAACACCGCGTCCCACTCGAGTCCCTTGGCGGCGTGCAGCGACGCCAGCGTGACGCCCTGCACCACCGGGGGGTGCCGCGAGTCGGCCCGCGTCCGCAACTCGGCCACCAGCCCGGGAAGTTCGAGCTGCGGACGCTGTGCCACTTCGTCGGCGACCAGCTGAGCCAGGGCCGTCAGCGCCTCCCAGCGCTCCCGGGCGCGCGTGCCGACGGGTTCCTCGGCCGTCAGCCCCAGCGGCTCCAGCACGCCTCTGACCACGTCGAGCAATGAACCGTCGGCACCACGCTCGGCCGCACGTTGCAGCGCCAGCAGCGCCTGCTTGATCTCCTGGCGGTTGAAGAACCCCTCACCGCCGCGAACCTGGTAGGCGATGCCGGCTTCGGTCAGCGCCTCCTCGTAGACCTCCGACTGGGCGTTGACCCGGTAGAGCACCGCGATCTCGGACGGCGGCGTGCCGGATTCGATGAGCCGGGCGATCGACGCCGCGACCGCGGCGGCCTCGGCGGACTCGTCGGGATGCTCGTGAAATGACGGGGCCGGGCCCGGTTCACGCTGGCCCGTCAGTTGCAGCTTGCTGCCCGCGACCCGGCCCCGGGCCGCGGCGATCATCTGGTTGGCCAGCGACACCACCTGCGGCGTGGACCGATAGTCGCGCTCCAAGCGCACCACCGTGGCGTCCGGAAACCGGCGCGAGAAATCGAGCAGGAAGCGCGGTGAGGCCCCGGTGAACGAGTAGATGGTCTGGTTGGGGTCGCCCACGACGGTCAGGTCGTCCCGATCGCCCAACCAGGCCGAGAGCACCCGCTGCTGCAACGGGGTCACGTCCTGGTACTCGTCGACGACGAAGCAGCGGTAGCGGTCGCGGAACTCCTCGGCCACCGCGGCGTCGTTCTCGATCGCGGCCGCGGTGTGCAGCAGCAGGTCATCGAAGTCGAGCAGCGTGATCGATTCGTCGCGGACCTTGAGCGCCTCGTACGCGGTGTAGACGGCCGCGACTTTTTCGGCGTCCAGCGGGATGTCGCGGCCGGCGGCGGCCACCGCGGCCGGGTACGCTTCGGGCCCGATCAGCGATGCCTTGGCCCACTCGATCTCGCCGGCGAGGTCGCGCACGTCGTCGGTGCTGGTGTTCAGCCTGGTGCGGCTGGCCGCGCGGGCCACAACGGCGAACTTGGTGTCCAGCAGCTGCCAGCCGGTGTCACCGATGACCCGCGGCCAGAAGTACCGCAGCTGGCGGTGCGCGGCGGCGTGAAACGTCAGCGCCTGCACCGAGCCGACGCCGGAACCGGTCCCACCGGCGGCTTCGAGGGCGCGCAACCGAGAGCGCATCTCCCCCGCCGCACGCTGGGTGAATGTCACCGCCAGCACCTGTCCCGGGGCGACGTGACCGCTCGCGGCGAGCTGGGCAATGCGCTGAGTGATCGTGCGGGTCTTGCCCGTTCCGGCTCCCGCGAGCACACAGACCGGTCCGCGCGCGGCCAGCACGGCCTCGCGCTGTTCGTCGTCCAGTCCGGCGGTCAATGGGTCTGCGACCATCGGCATGGGCTCCATCTTGGCAGCGATGGCCGACAAACGTGGTGCAGCGCCACGCGGCGAATCGCCTCCCCCTGCACGGAATGCATCGCCACCCGGCTACGTTAACCGGCTATGACCAATGCTCCGCTCACCATTTACACAACGTCATGGTGCGGCTATTGCCATCGGCTCAAGACAGCGCTCGAGGCGAACGGAATCTCCTACGCCGAGGTCGACATCGAGCAGGACGGCGCGGCCGCCGAATTCGTCGGCTCGATCAACGGCGGCAATAAGACGGTGCCGACGGTGAAGTTCGCCGACGGGTCGACGCTGACCAACCCGAGCGCGAACGAGGTCAACGCAAAGCTGGCCGAGGTGTCCGGCTAGCAGCGCTTCAGTCGCCGGCCGCCCAGGATTCGATGATCACCCGGGCGATCGAAATCGACCCGGGCAGAAGCAGTTTCGAGGCCGAGGCGCTAGACCAATCGCCCGCGTCGAGCGCCTCGCGTACCTCATCGCGGGTGAACCACGCCGCCTCGGCGATCTCGCCGTCGTTGAACGAGAACTCCTCGTCGGGGTCACCCAGGGCGTGGAAGCCGACCATCAGCGAGCGCGGAAAAGGCCAGGGCTGGCTACCCAGGTAACGCACGTCGCGCACGGTCAGGCCGATCTCCTCGCGGATCTCGCGGGCGACGCAGACCTCGAACGACTCGCCGGCCTCGACGAACCCGGCCAGCAACGAGAACATCCGCTCGGGCCACACCGCCTGGCGCGCCAGCACCGTACGGTCACCGCCGTCGTGGACCAGGCAGATCACCGCGGGGTCGATGCGCGGGAACTCCTCGTGACCGGTGAGCGGGTTGACGCGTGACCAGCCCGCCCTCGACGGTTTGGTCGCCGAGCCGTCGGTTGCGCTGAATCGCGCGCTGTCATGCCAATTCAGTAGCGCGATGGCCGACGACACCAGTTGGCTGCTGGTGTCGTCGAAGATCGGGCCGAGGCTGCGCAGGTTCACCACCTCGGCCTGCACGTCGAGATCCTCGGGCGCTTCCAGCACGCCCCGGATACCCCAGACATGCCGGCCGCCCTCGATGCGGCCGAGGAACACCGCGTCCGGGGCGGCTTTGCGCCCAGCGCTGCCGTCGAGCCGAGCACCACCCTGCCGTTGGCGACCAGCACCTGATTGCGGGAATCCACCCGCAACAGGGCCGCATCCGCCCATCCCGCGATGGCCGCGTCGACATCGGTGCGGACTTGATCGGCCCGATCGGCGCCGACGCGCGACAGCAAGGGAACACTGCGCAGCTGAAAGTCCACTTAGACCCCTCCGTGGCCCGCCACTAGTGGCCCGCGTGCCGGATGTATAGCAGCCGGTCGGTGGCCTCGATGGCGTCCACCTCGGGCGCGCCGATGCGCAGCAGGTGGCCGTCGCGCACCACGCCGAGCACGATGTCGCGCAGATGCCGTGGGGATCCGCCAATCTCGGTCTGCTCCACCTCGCGTTCGGCGATAGCCAGGCCGGCGTGCGGAGTCAGCAGATCCTCGATCATCTCCACGACGCTGGGCGTGGTGGTGGCCAGGCCGAGCAGCCGACCGGCGGTCTCCGAGGAGACCACCACCGAGTCGGCGCCCGATTGCTGCAGGAGGTGCTGGTTTTCGGCCTCGCGGATCGACGCCACGATCTTTGCCTTGGGCGCAAGTTCGCGGGCCGTCAGCGTCACCAGCACGGCGGTGTCGTCGCGGTTGGTGGCGACGATGATCGAGGATGCGTGCTGAGCGCCGGCCAACCGCAGCACATCGGATTTGGTGGCATCGCCCTGCACGGTGACCAAGCCGGCGGTCGCGGCGTGCTCGAGCGCAGTGCGATCCGTGTCCACGACGACGATCTCGCCCTGAGCGTCCTCGTCGCCGAGCCGGGCGGCGACCGCCGTTTTGCCCTTGGTGCCATAGCCGATCACGATGGTGTGGTTGCGCACTCTGCTCCTCCAACGCTGAATCTTCCATGCCTGCCGGGACCGCTCGGACAGGACCTCGAGCGTCGTGCCGACCAATACGGCCAGGAATGCGATCCGCAGCGGCGTAAAGACCAGGGTGTTGACCAAACGCGCCGCTTCGCTATACGGGGTGATGTCGCCGTAACCGGTCGTCGACAGCGACACCGCCGCGAAGTAAAGGCAATCCAGGAAGGTGATCCCGTCGCGGCGCACGTCGCGGTATCCGCTTCGGTCCGCGTAGACGACGAAGGTGGCGGCGAGCAACACCGCCAATGCGATGACCATTCGGCGGGTGATCACGCGCACCGGGCTGGCGTGGTCTTCGGGAATGCGCAGAACACCGACCAAGAGATGACCGGGTCGGGTAGTCAGCGCTTGATCCAGACCGCTCAGCCGCCCCAACCTACCGCTGGACACGGCAGCCCATCATCGCCTCAACCCAGCGCACGACACCTATGTAACCACGATCTAGCTGTGGCCACCGGCGGAGACAGCCAGCAGCTCGGTCAGCTCGGCGGGATCGGGCAGGTCATCCGGAACGACGGCGACTCCGGTGCGCACGTAGTAGAAGGCGGCGCGCACTGAGGACTCCGGGCATCCGGACAACGCGGCCCACGCCAGCCGGTAGACGGCGAGCTGGACCGCGGCCTGGCGCAGGGCGTCCGGCCCACGCGGCGGCTCCCCGGTCTTCCAGTCCACGACGGTCGCACCGCCGTCGGGGTCGGCGAACACAGCGTCGATGCGGCCGCGCAGCACCGTGTCGCCGATGGGCATTTCGAACGGCACCTCGACCGCGATGGGTGTGCGGGCCGCCCACTGCGATCCGCCGAAGGCCGCCTGCAGCGCGGCCAATTCCTCGGTGTCGCCGACGTCGGAGTCCGCCGCGCCCGGTAGGTCCCCGAGATCGAACAGCCGCTCTGCACCGTAGAAGCGTTGGACCCAAGCGTGAAATGCATTGCCCAGCAACGCATGCGGGTCAGGACGAGTCGGCAGCCGATGCATCAGCCGCTGCGCCGCCCCCGCCGGGTCGCGGGCCAGGTCCACCAGCGCGCTGACCGACAACTGGCTGGGCAGGGCGCCGACCGACGGTCGTGCGGCGCATGCACGTTCGGCCAGCAGCGCATCGACGTCGGCGACCCAGCCGTCGACGTCGGCGTCTGAAGGGGCCGGGCAGGGCTGGACACCACCTGAGCCACCAGCGCCGCGCCGCGTTCGACGTCGTCGCGCCGCCCGGCCAGCGGATCGGCGGGCCACATCGCCTCGACGACACTGTCGCGCAGCGGGTTTCGCTCACCGTCGGCGGGCGCGGCCGCCCACTGTTCCACCAGCCCGCAGGGGTCGCCGGCCGCGGCGGAACGGTCGATGACGTCCTTGAGCTCACACAGAAAATCCGACGGGCCGCGCGGTTTGATCCCGGTGGAGCCCCAGTGGTGGCCGGAGACCAACAGCGTGTCCTCGGCCCGCGTGATGCCCACGTACAACAGTCGGCGCTCCTCGTCGACGCGCCGCTGGTCGAGCTGACGGCGATGCGCAGAGATATTGTCCGACAGCTGTTTTCGATTGGTGACGTCCGACGTGTCCAGAACCGGTATGCCGAGTGCGCCCGCACAGGCGCGGTCGCCGCGCAGCAGCGGCGGCAATTCGGCGGCGTCGGTGAGCCAGCTGCTCCGCGACGCCGTCGACGGGAATACCCCGCCGGACAGGTGTGCCACCGCCACCACCTGCCACTCCAAACCTTTTGCGGCATGCACGGTGAGCACCTGGACCCGGTCCCTGGCGACCGCCGACTGGGCGGGCGCCAGGCCGTTCTCGACCACCTCGGCCGCGTCCAGGTAGGACAGCAGGCCCAAGACGGACGGTCCAGTAGAAGATGCCGTAGCGGTTGCGCGTTCGGCGTAGCCGGCGACCACATCGGCGAACGCGTCGAGGTGCTCGGCTCCCGACCAGCCCGCAGCGGGCGCCGCCGCGGCCCGGACTTCGCAGTCAACGCCCAGCACGCGCCGCACCTCGGCGACCAGATCGGGCAGGGAATGACCGAGATGGCCGCGCAGCGCCTGCAATTCGCCGGCCAGCGCGCAGATGCGCTGATATCCCGCAACCGAATACGAGCCGGCCGGGCCGGGATCGCTGATCGCGTCGGCCAGACACGCGGCGTCCGCGTCCGGACCGGCTGCCATGGCGATCGACTCGGGTGTGGGCGCCTCGCCTGGCTGTCTCCCGCCCAGCGCGACCGCGCGGCGCCACAGCGCGGCGATATCGCGAGCGCCGAGCCGCCACCGCGGCCCGCTCAGCACCCGCATCGCGGCTGCGCCGGCCGTGGGGTCGGCGACCAGCCGCAGCATGGCCACCACGTCGGCGACCTCGGGGACAGAAAGCAGGCCGGCCAGGCCGACGACCTCGACCGGAATTCCGCGGGCGCGCAAGGCATCCGCGATGGGTGCGGCGTCGGCGTTGCGGCGCACCAGTACCGCCGCGGTCGGCGGGCTGACGCCGTCGTCCCTGGCTTGCTGATAACGCGCGTCCAGGTGGTCGGCGATCCATTCGCGTTCGGCGCGCACGTCGGGAAGCAACGCACAACGCACGGTGCCCGGCGGGGCGTCCGGACGCGAACGCAGCGCTTGCACGGCAACCGAGCGTCGTCGCGCCTCCGCCGAAATGGCATTGGCGACGTGCAGGGCCCGCGGCGGGTTGCGCCAGCTGGTCCGCAGCTCGAGGATCGGCGCGGGGGTGCCGTCTGATCGTGGGAAGTCAGTACAAAAGCGGGGCAGGTTGGTCGCCGAGGCGCCCCGCCAGCCGTAGATCGACTGGATCGGGTCGCCGACGGCCGTCAGCGCCAGCCCGTCGTCGCGGCCACCCCCGAACAGCGCCGACAGCGCGATGCGCTGAGCGTGCCCGGTGTCTTGGTATTCGTCGAGCAGCACCACCCGGTAGCGGTTTCGCAGGTCGTGACCGACCTGCGGGAACGTCGCCGCCAACCGCGCGGCGGACGCCATTTGCGCGCCGAAGTCCATCACTTTCGCCGCGCGCATGCGCTCGGCGAGCGCGTCGAGCAGCGGCACCACCTCCGCGCGCTCGGTCTGGGTGGCCAGCAACCGCAGCAGCCACTGGTTGGGCCCGCGGTCGCGCTGGTACGGGCCCGCCGGCAGGTCATGAATCAACCGCTCCAACTCCACGTGGGTATCGCGGAGCTGGCCGGTGTCCACCAGGTGCTCGGCGAGCTGGCCCCACAGCCGCAGCACCATCGACGTGACCGCGGCCGGCGTCTTGCCGGTTTGCAGCTCGCCGCCATAGCCGTTGACGACATCGAAGGCCAGCTGCCACAGCTCGGTCTCGCTGAGCAACCGGGCGTCGGGTTCGACGGGCAACAACAGGCCGTAGTCACGCAGCAGCGAGCCGGCGAAGGCGTGGTAGGTGCTGACCACCGGGGTGTCCGCCGCTTCGACGGGTAGTGCCGGGCCGGCGGGGCTGGTCGCGCCCAGGCCGATGCCGGCCAGCCGTGCCAGCCGGGACCGCACACGGCGCAGCAGCTGACCCGCGGCCTTGCGGGTGAACGTCAACCCCAGCACCTGGCCGGGCTCGGCGTAGCCGTTGGCGATGAGCCACACCACCCGCGCGGCCATCGTTTCGGTTTTGCCCGCACCCGCCCCCGCGATGACGACCAGCGGGCCCGGCGGCGCGGCGATGACCGCGGCCTGCTCCTCGGTGGGCGGGAAAAGGCCCAGCGCGCAAGCTAATTCAGTGGGGCTGTAACGCTCCTGTGGTGATCGCGAGGGCGGCGGAGCCGGGCGAAGCGGGTCACCACGCACAGCCCCTGTCACTGCGCTGACCCTTCGGCGTGCGCCGGACACGACGGCCGGATCGGGCAGTGCGCGCACCCGTCGTTGCGTCGGGCGATGAACCGCGGCCCGGCGGTGGCGTCGGCGGCCTGTCGGATGAGGTTGCGCCACTCTTCGCGGGCGGTGGGTGTCAACGGATCCTGTTCGCGTTCAACGACTCCCGAAGCCCCGGTCCTGGCGGGGTACACCAGGCGCGCGCCGCCGGGTTCCGCACCGGCGGGACCGGCGGGCAACAGGCCTTCGGCCACCGCCAGCTGATACATCGCCAGCTGGGCGTGTTGTTGGGCGTCGTCCTTGCTGACGGGTGTCTTGCCGGTTTTGACGTCGACGATCACCAGGCGGCCGGCCGCGTCGCGTTCCAGCCGGTCGACTCGGCCGCGCAGCCGAACCTCTCCGCCGTCCTCGCGCCGCACCCCGAGCACCCCGTCAACGTCGACCTCGACGCCGACCTCGGTCAGTTCACGCCGGCTCTGCGTTCGCCACTCGACGAAAGCCTCGATCATGGCGCGATACCGGGCCAGCTCGTTGTCCGAATGCCACTGCGCGTCGAAAGGCAGATGCTCCCACGCCCGCTCCAGCTCGGCCAGCAGCTGCGATTCGGTTTTTCCTGGTTGGGCGATCAGCGCGTGCAGCACCGAGCCGATCGTCGACCGCAGATCACGGGCGTTGGTTCCGCCGTGCCGTTCGGCCAGCCAACGCAGCGGGCAGTCGGTGAGCGCCTGCAGGGTCGACGGCGTCAATGTGACGACATCCGCTGCGCCGCAAAGCGAATCGTCGGTGCTGACCGGCGTGAGCCCGTGCCAGCCGGCCGGGTCGGCGCCCGGCACACCGGCGTGTGCCAACCGGGCCAGTTGCGTTGCCGCACAACCGCGAGCGGCGTCGCCTACGGCGCCGTCGGGCGCGCACACCACTCCGCGCAACCGGCCCACCAGCGCGGCCGCTGAAAGCACCCGGGGCGCGCTAATCGGCGCCAGTGGTTCGGGGTCGCCTGCATCGGTGTCCCAGGCAGCGAGCTCGAAGAAGAACGGCGACGGCAGCGTGGCCTCCGCACCCGACCCGCCGGTGTCACTGTCTACCGCGGTCACCAGCAGTCGGCGCCGCGCCCGGCCCATCGCCGCCACCAGCAGCCGGCGTTCCTCGGCCAGCAGGGGCGCCCGTACCGAGGCGTCCTCGGTGACCCCGTCGAGCACGTCGAGCAGCCGCTGGGTGCCGAGCACGCCTCCGCGCGGAATCGTGTTGGGCCACAATCCGTCCTGCAGGCCGGCGATGACCACCAGGTCCCATTCATGTCCGAGCGCTGCGTGCGCGCTGAGCACCCTGACCTGCTGCGCCCCGTCGGCGGGCTCGGCGGTGACGCCGGGCAGCTGCAGCGCCGCGATGTGCTCGACGAGTCCGCGCAACGACGCACCGGGCGTACGAGACACGTACTGGTCGGTGACGTCGAACAACGCGGTCACCGCATCGAGATCCCTGGTGGCCTGGGCCCCACCCGGGCCACCGCGCTCGCTGGCCGCCAGCCAGCGCCGCTGCAGTCCGGACCGCTGCCACGCCGCCCACAGGGTGTAGCGCGGATCTTGGCCGTCGCGATCGCAGCGGGCGGCCGCGTCCAGCACCGCGCGCACCCGCCGCGCCGCCCGGGACGGCGCGCCGGATAGCGGGGCGTCGCCGGACAGCGCGTCAACCAACAGGTCACCGGAACTTCCCGTTGCACCAACGGGCTTGGCGCGCTGAAGCGTTCGGCGCAGCTGGCGCAGCGAGACCGGGTCGACGCGGCCGATGGGCCCGGTCAGCAACTGCAGTGCGCGTGCACCGTCGAGCCCGTCAGCGGTCGCGGCCAGAACCGTGAGCAGCGCGTGCGCCGCGGGTTCTTCGGACAGCGGGCGCCCGAACGCGGGTGGGGCCACCGGAACTCCGGCGGCGGCCAAAGCACGCGGCAACCGCGAGCCAGCCCGTGCCACCGAGCGGACGATCACCGCCATCTGCGACCACGGCACCCCGTCGATCAGGTGGGCACGCCGCAACGCGTCGGCGATCATCGCCGCCTCGGCGTGCGCCGACGCAGCCAGGCGCACGGTGACCGATCCGCCTTCGCTCCCGGTGCCGTCGATGTGCCTGCCGCTGCTGCCGCCGGGCAATCGGCTCGCAACGCCGCTGACCGCGCGCGCGACTGCCGGGGCGCAGCGATGCGACACCGTCAAGGTGACCGAGGGGCCGTCTTCGGTGAGCAGCCCGGCGGGCTCGCCACCGCGGAAGCCGAACACCGCCTGGTTGGGATCGCCGGCCACGAGGGCCAGCTCGGTGCCCGCGGCCAGCACCCGAATCAGGCTGGCAGCCTGCGGGTCGAGTTGCTGAGCGTCGTCGATCAACAACACGCGGACCCTGCCGCGTTCGGCAGCCAGCAACTCGGGATCGACGGCGAACGCCTCCAACGCGGCGCCGACCAGCTCGGAGGCACCCAGCGCGGGCGCCGTCGCCTGCGGGGCCGCCATCCCGACCGCCGCCCGCAGCAGCAGCACTTGCTCGTACTGTCGCGCGAATTGGCCGGCGGCGGTCCACTCCGGCCGCCGGCGCCGCCGGCCGAGCCGCTCCAGCTCCGCGGGGTCCACACCGCGTTCGGCGCAGCGCGCCAACAGGTTGCGCAGCTCGGTGGCAAATCCGGCGGTGCTCAGGGCAGGCCGCAGATGCTCCGGCCAGGTGGTGGCGGCGTCCGGTCCGTCTTCGAGGTCACCGGCCAGCAGTTCGCGGATGATGGCGTCCTGTTCGGCGCTGGTGACCAGCCGCGGCGGGGCATCGCCGGCGCGCTCGGCGGCCCGCCGCAGGACCGCATAGGCGTAGCTGTGCACGGTGCGGACCAACGGCTCGCGGACCGCGGCGCGGAAAGGAGCCGTGGCGCGTGAACGCAGCAGCGCCGTCGTCAACGTGGTGCGCGCCCGCATCCCGAGCCGGCCCGAACCGGTAAGCAGCAGAACCGATTCCGGATCCACACCGCGGCGATGCGGCTGACCGCGGCGTCGACGAGCAGGCTGCTCTTGCCGGTCCCCGGACCGCCCAGGACACGCACCCGGCCGCGTGTGCCGGGCTGCAGAACGGTACCCGCCTCGGCTCCCCAGCTGAATGTCATATCGGCATGACACCACGAGGGTCCGACAAGTCGGTGTGTTGATAAAGGCGGTGACTATTCGGCGAGATCCAGCGCTGCCCCGACGATGGAATCGGCATCGATGCCGTGGTAGCGGTAGACGTCCTCGAGACCGCCGGCCTGCCCGAACCTGGTCACACCCAACGATGCAGCGGGCACCTTGTTGATGGCGGAAAGGAACGCCAGCGTGTGGGGGTGACCGTCGAGAACGGTGACCATCGGTGCCGACCGCTCCGCCGGGAAGACCTGGTCCAGGATCCACGTCGGCGCCTCGGCGAGCCCGTGCCGCGCCTGCTGCGCTTCGAACAGCCGTCCGGGACTGGTCACGCACACCACCTCGGCCGCAATATCCAAGGTCGCCAATCGTTCTGCGGCGTGCAGAGCTTCGGTGATCACCGGACCCATGCCAACGATGCTCACGGCGGGGTGCCGCGCGGCGCGCAGGACGTAAGCGCCGGCCAGCACTTGGCGTCGGCGCCGGTCCCTGGCGGCCGGATCACTCGGCACGCCTGCCAACGCCTGGTTGACCGGGCGGGTGGACAGCCGCAGGTACGACGAACTGCCATCCGGTCGGCCGAGCCGTGAGATGGCTTCGAGCAGAACCCATTCCACCTCGACTGCGAACGCCGGCTCGTACGCGACGCATCCGGGCTGCTCGAGTCCGATCGATGGAGTCTTGATCGATTGGTGCGCCCCGCCCTCCGGCGCCAGGCTGACCCCCGCGGGGGTACCGACCAGGATGGATTGGCCGCCCGCGTAAATCCCGAAGGACCACGGCTCGAGCGCGCGTTCGACGAAAGGATCGTAGAGCACACCGATCGGGAAAAGCGGCTGGCCCCAACGGCTCCAGGTTGCACCTAGCTCGCCCATCAGGCCCACGAGGTTGACCTCGGCGATGCCGAGTTCCATGTGCTGGCCCGTCGGTCGCTCGCGCCAGTGCATGATCGTCTCTGCGTCGTCGGCGAACCAGTCGCGCCGCTCGGTCGGCGACCACACACCGACCTTGTTCAACCACCCGGCCAGATTGGTCGACGAACTGACGTCGGGGCTCACGGTGACGATTCGCTTGGCCGCCTCGGGCGCCTCGCGGGTCAGGTCCAGCAGGGCACGACCGAGCGCAGCCTGCGTTGTCGACGTGCCCGACGGCGTGCGCCCGATATCGGTGGGCACGGACGGCGGTGCCGTGTAAGGGTTCTCATCGCGGCGCAACCGGGTTGCCGTCGCCGCGCACAGCCGTCCCGCGAGACTGTTGGGGTCGAACCGTTGCCACGGATGCTCAGCGTCCATGCCGAGACGTGCGGCCAGTTGGTCGAACTGTTCGACCGTCAGCAGCGAGGAGTGGTTTTGCGGATGTCCTTGTGTGGGAAGACCGTACCCCTTGATGGTGTAGGCGATGATCACCGTCGGGCGGCCGTCGTCTATCCGCGCATATGCCTCGCGCAGCGCGTCGAGGTCGTGGCCGCCGAGGTTACGGATCGCGCGCAGCAACGTGGCGTCGTCGAGCCCGGACACCAGGCCACCGATGACGTCTGCGTCCGGACCTGTCCCGGGCAGCCGCGCGCGCAGCGCGTCGGCGTCGCACCGCAGCAACCGCTGGTATTCGGGGTTGGGCATCTGCAAGATCCGCTCGCGCAGCGCGGTGCCGCCCGGGCGGGTGAATATCGCTTCGAGCAGCTTGCCGAACACGACGGTGATCACCTGCCAACCGGCGGCGGCGAACATCCTCTCCAGACGGCCGGCCGCGATGTTGGGAACCACCCGGTCCAACGACTGGCGGTTCAGATCGACGATCCAGACGATCTCGCCGAGTTCGGTGACGGAGGTGTCTAACACCGCCTCCCACACCGCACCCTCGTCCAGCTCGGCGTCCCCGACGATCGAGTACTGGCGACCCGAACCGGTATCCCCCAGCGCGGCGTTCACATAGCGGCGCGCGACGGCGCCCCAAATGGGTGCGGTGGCACCGATTCCCACCGAACCGGTTGAGTAGTCCACCGGATCGGGATCCTTGGACCGGCTGGGGTAGGACTGCAACCCGCCGAATTCGCGCAACATGGGCAGGTATTTCTCATCGAGATCACCCAGCAGAAAGTTGATCGCGTGCAGCACGGGCGACGCGTGCGGTTTGACCGAGACCCGATCGCCCGCCCGGAGCTGCTCGAACCACAGCGAGGCCATGATCGACACCATCGACGCACTCGACGCCTGATGACCGCCGACCTTCAATGCGGAGGGATTCGGCCGCACCCGGTTGGCGTGATGGATCATCGCGGTCGACAGCCACAGCAGTCGCTGCTCGATGTCCACCACGGGATCGCGTTCCAGGCGAGGGCCGACTGCCCCCGGCAGCGGCGCGGAAACGGCGGCGGGCATGGTCACTCCCTTTGGCAGATAGTTGATCCAGTGCAGCAGCCACGAGCCAATACGGCAATCAATGCTCTAAGGTTTGAGCAAAATGCGTACTTTCTGGTCGCGCGCTGATTGAGAGGTCACCAATATGTCAAGCGGCAGCATCGCCGACGCGGTCGACGCGCGTTTGCTGCGCGCCCTGGCGGACGACCCGCGGGCGTCCACCGTGGCGCTGGCCGAACGGATCGGGGTCTCGCGCAACACCGTGCAGGCGCGGTTGGCGCGCTGGGACGACGCGTCGGTGCTGGGCTCATTCGAGCGCACGATCACGCCCGATTTCCTGGGGTACCCCTTGCGTGCGTTCGTGTTGACCAACGTCAAACAACGGATGCTGGGTGACGTGGCCGCGGCGCTGGCCCGCGTCCCCGAAGTGGTCGAAGTCCACGGACTCAGTGGCGTGGCTGATCTGTTGATCCAGGTTGTCGCGCGCGATGCCGACGATCTGTACCGGGTAGCCGGACACATCCTAGGCATTCGAGGAGTCAAGCGGACGAACACGGCACTTGTGATGCGCGAGCTGGTGGATTTTCGGCTCTCGCCCCTAATCGATCGCCTGTTGCCCGACGGCAGCGCCCGACGCGCCTGACCTTTCAGCGCCGCCGCGGCGTACGTGACGGCGTCTCCGAATTTGTGTTCGTAGTGCGCGGCGAATCGCCCGCGATGATTGAACCCCCCACCGGTACGCCACGTCACTGACGGTGGTCACCTCATCGCCGCTGATCAGATCCGACCGCGCCCCGTCCAGCCGCACGTTGCGTAGGTAATGCGCCGGACTCATGTCGAACTCGTCGCGGAACAGTTTCTGAAGTTGCCGCACGCCGACGCCGGCGGCTTGAGCAAGGTTCGAGGCCAAACCGTCGTCGTCGACGGTGGCCTGCACCGGGTTTAGCGTTCGCACCCGGCCTGGCATCATCGACGCGTGACCGCCGAACTTCACGTGCATCGCTACGGTCCCACCGGCCCGGTGCGTCTGCTGGCCATCCACGGACTGACCGGCCACGGCCGGCGCTGGCAGCAATTGGCCACCTACTTGCCCGAAATCACCATCGCCGCACCCGATTTGCTCGGCCACGGCAGATCGTCGTGGGCCGCGCCGTGGACCATCGACGCCAACGTCTCGGCGCTGGCCGGGCTGCTCGACTACGAAGCGGATAGCCCGGTGCTGGTGGTCGGGCAGTCTTTCGGCGGCGCCGTCGCGATGCATCTGGCCGCGGCCCGCCCGGATCAGGTGGCGGCGCTGCTGCTGCTCGACCCCGCGATCGGCTTGGACGGTATGTGGATGAGCCAGATCGCCGACGCGATGTTCTCCTCCCCCGACTATCCGAACGTCCGGGAAGCACGATTGGAGAAGGCAACGGGCTCCTGGGCCGACGTGGACCCCGCGTTGCTCGACGCCGAGCTCGACGAGCACCTGATCAAGCTGGCGAGCGGACGGTACGGCTGGCGGGTCAGTATGCCGGCGATGATGTCCTACTGGAGTGAGTTGGCCCGTGACGTCGTGCTGCCGCAAGCGGGAACGCCGACGACGCTGGTGCGGGCGAAGTTGACCACGCCGCCGTATGTCACCGATCAGCTGATCGATGCTCTGCAGCAGCGATTGGGACCCGATTTTCGGCTGCTGGATTTCGAGTGCGATCACATGGTGTGCCATGCCAAGCCCAATGAAGTCTCCGCGCTGATCCGCGAGTATTCGGAGCAGCGTTGAGCATGGCATCGGTGACGGACGAGCAGGTCGAGCGGGTGCGCTCGCTGGTCGCGGCCATCCCTTCCGGCAGGGTCGCCACCTACGGCGATATCGCCGCTGTCGCAGGACTTTCCAGCCCACGCATCGTCGGCTGGATCATGCGGACCGACTCCTCGGACCTGCCCTGGCACCGGGTGATCACCGCGTCCGGGCGACCGGCGCGGCACCTGGTGACACGACAGCTCGAGCTACTGCGCGCCGAAGGAGTTCTCAGCGTCGACGGCAGGATCCCGCTGGCCGAGGTCCGCTACGAGTTCCCTTCCGGCTGAACGGTTTCAGAGCACCAGCCGGACCAGGGCCGCCGTGCGGGCCAGACCCGGAAACGCTTCGGCGGTGGACCGCGGGTGCAACGCATGAACCGCCAAACGGAACATCAACGCGCGCAACAACATCTGCGGCCACTCCGGTAACGCGTTCCACCGCTCGATGAGTCCGTCGTCGGCCTCACCCCAAGACAACGCATCGATGACGACCACGCCCGCGGCCCATGACGCGGGCCGCCAGTAGGGCGTGATGTCGGTGATCCCCGGAGCGGCGGTGCCCACGAAAAGCACTGTGCCGTAAAGGTCTCCGTGTACCAGCTGGTTGGGGCTCCTGGTCGGTTTGCGCAGCGTTGCCAGCTGGTTGATCAGATCGATCGACCGCTCGCCGTCCGCGGTCGGTGGCGCAGTCCGCGCGCCCGGCGGCACCGACTGCAACGGCCGCTCCTCCCACGCGGCACGGTCGGCGGCGATGAAGACGTCGACGTCCGCCCAGGGCGCCGTGGGTCCCTGGGTCAGGAACCTGGGGCGTTCCAGTTTTCCGGTGGCCTCATGCAGTCGCACCGCCGCCGAGACGACCTCGTCGTGCCTGGGCTCCGGCGTGCCGGCCACGAACGTGTCCGCCCGCCACCCGGAAACCACGTAGCGCCCATCGGTCGAGCGAACCGGCCGGGCCAGGCGAACGCCGTCGACGAACAACGTCTCCCGCACGCGGGCCGACCAGGCGGCTCGAGCGTGGTCGGCCACGATCGACAACACGACCTCGCCGCATCGCCAGCCACCCTCCCAGCCGGCCCCCAAAAGAACGGGTTTCACGCCGGTCAAGCCGAACGCCGACAGCACATGCTCGGGCGGTGGCTCCACTGTCACACTGCGTAGCGTAATAGAGCCTGGTAGGGGCATCGCGTTAGTACATCACCATGTCGGGCTGCATTTGTTTGGCCCAGGCCACGATGCCGCCCTGCAAATGGACCGCGTCGGCGAAACCGGCCTTCCTCACCGCGGCCAGCGCCTCCGCCGAGCGCACACCCGTCTTGCAGTACAGCACCGGCATCCGGTCCTGCGGCAGCTGCGCCAGACCCTCACCCGAGTTGATCAGCGACTGCGGGATCAGCTGGGCGCCCTCGATATGCACGATGTCCCACTCCGCCGGCTCGCGGACGTCGATCAGGGCCAGCTTCTTGCCCGAATCCAGCCACTCGCGCAACTCGCGCGGTGTGATCGCCGAGCCCGGCGGCGTTGCGGCCACGTCCCCCGGTACGGCTCCACAAAACTGCTCGTAGTCGACCAGTTCGGTGATCTTCGGTGACGCCTCTACTGGGTCCTTGCGGATCGTGATCGTGCGATAGCTCATCTGCAGCGCGTCGTAGATCAGCAGCCGGCCCAGCAGCGGTTCGCCGATCCCGGTGATCAGCTTGATCGCCTCGGTGCCCATCACCGACGCGATGGACGCGCAGAGGATGCCCAGCACGCCGCCCTCGGCGCAGGACGGCACCAGGCCGGGCGGCGGCGGTTCTGGGTACAGGTCTCGGTAGTTCAGGCCGCGCCCGTCGGGAGCGTCCTCCCAGAACACTGAGACCTGGCCCTCGAAGCGGTAGATCGACCCCCACACGTACGGCTTTCCGGCCAGCGCCGCGGCGTCGTTGACCAGGTAGCGGGTGGCGAAGTTGTCGGTGCCGTCGATGATCAGGTCGTACTGGTTGAACAGGTCGACGGCGTTGCCGGCATCCAGCCGGACCTCATGCAATCGCACCTGGACCAGGGGGTTGATCGCGACGATGGAGTCGCGCGCCGACTGCGCCTTGGGCCGTCCGACGTCGGCCACGCCATGGATGATCTGACGCTGCAGGTTCGACTCGTCGACGACGTCGAAATCGACGATGCCGATCGTGCCGACGCCGGCCGCGGCGAGGTAAAGCAACGTCGGCGCCCCGAGCCCGCCCGCGCCGATCACCAGCACACGCGCGTTTTTGAGCCGCTTCTGCCCATCGACACCCAGGTCGGGGATGATGAGGTGGCGGCTGTAGCGGGCCACCTCGTCGCGGCTCAGCGCGGCTGCGGGCTCCACCAGCGGCGGCAGGGATGGCGACACCGAACATCTCCTCGATTAGCGATTCAACTTCCATCACAGCAGTCGAGTGGGTCGACGGCAACGCTCGCGGTGCCCGCCGAGCAGACACAGAATCGCATGCAGGAGCCCCGCACAGTGCGATTCTGTGTCTGCTCGCGCCTGTGAACCGCGCGCTAAGCGATCGGGTACGGCCAGGGGTTGAATCGGCAGGTCTTGCCGTCCGGCTTGACGAATTCGGGATCGAACTTGGCGCCGTCGTCATTGGATGTGGAGAAGGTCTGCTGCATCATGACCGGGGCCAGGGCACCCTGCTTGTCGCACGGCTCGTGGCGCACATAGCCAATGGCGTGGCCGATCTCGTGGTTGGTCACGTACTGGCGGTAGGAGCCGATGTCGCCCTCGAACGGGAGCGCTCCGCGCACCCAGCGCGCCTCGTTGATGAAAACCCGGGCTTGCCGGTCTGACCCGTACACCGGGTTGTAGCAGGACGTCTCCAGCCGGAATTCGTAGCCACAGCCTTCACGCACCGTCACCGGAGACACCAGCGAGATCCGGAAGTCGGGCTTGCCGTTATCGATCCGGATGAAGGCGAACTGCGGGTTGTGCGTCCAGCCTTTGGGATTGGCCAGTGTCTGATCCACCATCTGGGCGAACGCGTTGTCACCGCCGAACATCGTGGAGTCGAGACCGTCCTCGATCTCGACGGTGTACCTGAACACCTTGGCGGTGCCCTGACCGATCTGCGGGGTGGTGCCCGGGACGACATGCCAGGTCTTGTTGCCCGCCTCGGTGAAGGGGCCGCCGTCCGGCAGCGTCCCGGCCGGCAGGTTGTCGTCGAACGCGGCGAGCCCGCGAGGTGGTGCGTCGAGGATCGACGTGCCCACCACACCGATGGCCGGCGGGCCCTGGATGGCCTCGCTCGCGGCCGGTTTCACCGCGCTGGTCCCGGTCACCGTCTGGTACATCACCACCACGGTGAGCGCCGCCAGGACGGGCAGCGCATACGCACGCCAGCCGTAGGTGGATACGAACCGCCCCAGCCATGTCTGTTTACGCCATTGGCGCTGCCGCTCACGGTCAGCGCGGGCCCGTCCGGCGCTCACGGCAAGCGGGTCACGCTGGGCCCGCAGCGGTTCTCGCCACTCGTCGTGTAGCACCGGCACTCGACCGGTGCTACGCACAGGCCGCGGGGACGTCACTTTTCCAGGATGGCACAGCCAGCAGCGGCTGGGAGTCCTGGCGCGCCCGAGAGGACCGTCAGACTCACCGGTCTGCCAGCATCGACAGCGCCGTTGCAGGTCCATTGGACGTCCTTGGAGTCCCAATGAATGTCCCAGGTAGTAATGTCTTTCCATCGAGCCGCGCGGGAGCTGGGCGGCGACACTGAACGTAATGCGGACAAATCAGATGAGGACTCGATGAGCGATCTCGCCAAGGCAGCCGAACGTCGGGCCGACACAACGGCCGACCGCGGTACGCCGCCGGAGGGCGCAGACCGTACGGGGGCCTCGAATCGGCGCGGCAACCGGTTGCCCCGCGACGAGCGTCGGGGCCAGTTGCTCGTCGTCGCCAGCGACGTCTTCGTCGACCACGGCTACCACGCGGCCGGGATGGACGAGATCGCTGACCGCGCGGGAGTCAGCAAACCCGTTCTGTACCAACATTTTACGAGCAAGCTAGAGCTGTATCTGGCGGTGCTGCGCCGCCACGTGGACAACCTGGTGTCGGGCGTGCAGCAGGCGCTAAGCACGACCACCGACAACCGGCAGCGGTTGTACGCCGCGGTCCAGGCGTTCTTCGACTTCATCGAACACGACAGCCAGGGCTACCGACTGATCTTCGAGAACGACTACATCAGCGAACCCGAGGTCTCCGCGCAGGTGAAGGTGGCCACCGAATCGTGCATCGACGCGGTGTTCGCGCTCATCGCCGCGGACTCCGGGCTGGAACCTCACCGCGCCCGGATGATCGCGGTGAGCCTGGTGTCCATGAGCGTCGACTCCGCCAGATACTGGCTGGACGCCGACCGCCCGATTTCCAAGTCGGACGCGGTCGCGGGCACCGTGCAGTTCGCCTGGGGCGGGTTGTCACACGTGCCGCTTACCCGCTCGTAGCGGCCTTCCCGGCGTGGCGGCCCCTGGATTCTGCCCCGATTCCGAATCCGACGCGACGCGCGTCGGCGGCCCCCACCTCGACGTAGGCGATCTTGGCGGCGTGAATCAGAAAGCGACGGCCCCGCTCGTCGGTCAGGCCGAGCAGGCCCGAGCCCGCCCGCACCGCGGCGTCGACGGCCTCTTCGACCTCTTCGGGAGTCTGCGTACTGGAGAACACCAGCTCGCGTGGACTGTCCGTGATTCCGATCTTTACCTCCACGGGGACCCCTTCCGGTTGGCTTCCAGCTAGCACTGAAGTCGCAGGCCTGTCAGCAGCAGGTTAGTGGACGCCGCTGGTGCGCTCTGACGCAGATGCACCCACCGGCCCAAAACGGAGCTATCCGGGAGATAACGATTAGCTCCCAGCTCGGCTAACGAGTCGCACGCCAGCCAATCCTCGGCGTTCACATCAGTAACGTTGGCACCATCAGACACACACTGGACGATCTCGCGGGCCAAGTCGCCGACTATCCTGACTACCCCGACGACGAGATTTACGACACAGACGGAGCCGACTACCTCTCCGATGAGGACGGCTACGACGATCTGGCGTGGCCAACCGACCGACGCTGGCGCCCGGTCGTCGCGGTTGCCGGCGCGGTGGTGGCGACCTGCGCCATCGCCACCGCGGTCATCCTCAACAGCGGTGACAGCGCAACGACCAAGGCCACGATAGGTGCGCCGACCCCGACGCCCCGGACGCTGATGACGCAGCCTTCCACGCAGCCGTCCACGCCGCGCCCCTCCGCCCCGCCCAGCGCGTCAACCACGCCTCAACTGCCGCCCGAGACGGTCACCACCCTGACACCGGCACCGAGCGTCGGTCCGACGAGAACCCCGACCGCCGCGCCGCGCCCCGGACTCCCGCCGCAAGCCCTGCCACCCCAGGCCACGCTGAATCCGCGCGCCGTCCTCTACAGCGTAAACGGGACGAAGCAACTCCTCGACCTGGTGAACATCGTCTATACCGATGCGCAGGGGTACCCGCACACCGAGCTCAACGTGGCGCTGCCGTGGTCGAAGGTCGTCGTCCTCAACCCCGGCGTCCAGACCCAGTCGGTCATCGCCACCAGCATCTACAGCCACCTCAACTGCTCGATCGTCGATGCCGCGGGGCAACCGGTCGTGGTATCGACCAACAACTCGATGATCGCGACCTGCACCCGCTAGCTGCGTCTCAGCTCAGACCGAGTTCGCTCATCCGCTGGTCGTGCGTGTGCTGTAAACGGTCGAAAAACGCACCGACATTGCTCAGGCCGTCGGTGCCCGATACCACCAGGTCGACCAGCTCATCGTGGTCGGCCAGCAGGTACTGGGCCTGCGTGATGGTTTCGCCGAACAGCCGGCGCGCCCACAGCGCCAGCCGGCTGCGCTGCTTGCTGCTGGCGGTCACCGCGCTGCGCACTTCGGCGACGACGAATTGGGAGTGCCCGGTCTCCGACAACGCCGCCTGAATCACCTCGACACATTCGTCGGGCAACCCGCCGGCGATCTCGAGATACAACTCGGACGCCAGGGCATCGGCGACGTAGGTTTTCACCAGGGCTTCCAGCCAGGTGCTCGGCGTCGTCAGCCGGTGGTAGTTCTCCAGCGCCGACACATATTTCGACATCGCGGCCACCGCGTCGACGCCGCGGGTTTCCAGGGCGTCGCGCAACTTCTCGTAGTGCCCCATCTCGGCGGCGGCAATGCTGGCCATGGAGATGCGTCCGCGCAGGTTGGGAGCCATCCTCGCCTCGTCGGTCAGCCGGTAGAACGCGGCTATCTCGGCGTAGGCCAGCAACGCGTACAGCTCGTTGACGGCCGGATGATCCGCCGGCAGGCGTGGCGCAGGAGAATCGGCCACCTGGTCCGCGGATGAGGACGAGGGCATGGCAACACTCTAGTCGGCAGGCTCGCAGGAAACGGCAGCCCGCAGATGTCCATTAGCTATCATGGTCGTAGGTAGTGGCTGTATTTGACCGCCAGTACCGGCGAAATGTGCGTGCACAGCTGGCCCGCTCGGACTGGGCCGGCGACTCGGCGACGAAATCGGAGTCGGACTCGTGCGCGCGTGAACCGCGACAGAGAAACACGACACAACCGATAACGTCACCGAAAGGCTCGCTACTCACGCATGACAGAGCTCACAAGCACAACTGAACTGACCCCCCAACCAACATTTGCCGACCTCGGAGTCCGCGACGAAATAGTCCGCGCACTAGCCGAAAAGGGCATCGAACAACCATTTGCCATTCAGGAACTCACCCTGCCGATGGCGCTCGCCGGCGACGACGTAATCGGCCAGGCCCGCACCGGCATGGGCAAGACCTTCGCGTTCGGTGTTCCGCTCCTGCAACGCATCACGGACGGCACCGCAACCAGGCTGCTGACCGGCGCACCGCGGGCCCTGGTGGTGGTGCCCACCCGCGAGCTGTGCCTGCAGGTCACCGAAGACCTGGCCACCGCGGCCAAATACCTGACCGCCGAAGGCGGCCGCAAGCTGTCGGTGATCTCCATCTACGGCGGACGGGCTTACGAGCCGCAGATCGACGCGCTGCGCGCCGGCGCCGACGTGGTGGTGGGCACCCCGGGCCGGCTGCTTGACCTGTGCCAGCAGGGCCACCTGCAGCTGGGCGGGCTCTCGGTGCTGATACTTGACGAGGCCGACGAGATGCTCGACCTGGGCTTTTTGCCCGACATCGAGCGCATCCTGCGTCAGATCCCCGCCGACCGGCAGTCGATGCTGTTCTCGGCGACCATGCCGGACCCGATCATCACGCTGGCCCGCACCTTCATGGTCCAACCCACTCACATCCGCGCCGAGGCGCCGCATTCGGCGGCCACGCACGACACCACCGAGCAGTTCGTCTATCGCGCCCACGCGCTGGACAAGGTGGAGATGGTCGGCCGGATACTGCAGGCCGAGGGCCGGGGCGCCACGATGATCTTCACCCGCACCAAGCGCACCGCGCAGAAGGTCGCCGACGAGTTGGCCGAGCGGGGCTTCAAGGTCGGCGCCGTACACGGCGATCTCGGGCAGATCGCCCGGGAGAAGGCACTTAAGGCGTTCCGCGACGGTGACGTCGACGTGCTGGTGGCCACCGACGTCGCCGCCCGTGGTATCGACATCGACGACATCACCCACGTCATCAACTACCAGATCCCTGAGGACGAACAGGCCTACGTGCACCGGATCGGACGTACCGGTCGCGCCGGTAAGACCGGTATCGCGGTCACCCTGGTCGACTGGGACGAGCTACCGCGCTGGTCGATGATCGATAAGGCGCTGGGCCTGGGCACTCCCGAACCAGCCGAGACCTACTCCAACTCCCCGCACCTGTACACCGAGATGGGCATCCCGACCGAGGCGACCGGCACCATCGGTTCGCCACGCAAGTCGCAGGTCAAACGCCGCAGTACCGAGAATGACGGGGCCAAGCCGGAGCAGTCGCGGCAGCGCGGCACCACCAAGCGGCGGCGTACCCGCGGCGGCCAACCGGTCACCGGACACCCCGCCCCGGCCTCCAACGGCGACAGTGTTACTGCTGAAGAGACGCCGTCCGGCTCCCCCGCCGCACCGAACGGGAACGCCCGGCGGCGTCGTCGCCGCCGCAAGCCGGCGAACGCCACCGCGCCCGCCAACTGAGCGCGCGCCGCCGCATGGTCAGACCCGAACGCCGGACCAAGGGCGACATTGCGGCGGCGATGACCATCGGCGTGGTTGTGGCCGCGGTCGCGGCGCTGATCTGGTGGACCAGCGATGCCCGCGCCACCACCAGCCGCCCGGCCGCCGTGCCGGCGCCCAATCCGACCCCGGCCCGGGAAGTTCCGGCGTCCCTGAAAGAGCTGTGGACGGCCGCCAGCCCAGCCACCACCGCACCCGTGCTGGTGGGCGGGACGGTGGCCACCGGCGACGGGCGCCGCGTGGACGGGCGCGACCCGGCCACCGGCGAGTCTCGCTGGAGCTACGCACGTGACACCGACCTGTGTGGAGTCTCCTGGGTCTACCACTACGCGGTCGCCGTCTACCGAGACGACCGTGGCTGCGGTCAGGTCAGCACCATCGATGGGTCCGCCGGTACCCGCGGGCCCGCCCGCAGCGGCTACGCCGATCCGCACGTGCGCCTGTCCTCCGACGGCACGACCGTCTTGTCGGCGGGCAGCACCCGGTTGGAACTGTGGCGCTCGGACATGGTCCGGATGCTGCTCTACGGCGAGATCGACGCCCGGGTGAAGCCGTCGAACCGCGGCCTGCACTCCGGATGCACGCTGGAATCCGCGGCGGCCAGCTCGTCGGCGGTGTCGGTGCTGGAAGCCTGCGCGAACCAGGCCGACCTGCGGCTCGTGCTGCTGCGCCCGGGCAAGGATGACGACGAACCCCAGCAACACCTGGTGGCCGAACCCGGGATCCGCGCGGGTTCGGGTGCGCGGGTGCTGGCGGTTTCGGCGACCAATACCGCGGTATACCTGCCGTCACCGCAACCGAGGGTCGAGGTGATCGACGAAACCGGCGCGACGGTGGCGAGCACGTTGCTGCCCAAGCCGCCGTCGGGCTCGGCGGTGGCGACCCAGACGGGCAGCCTGGTGACCTGGTGGACCGGCGACGCCCTGGTCGTGTTCGACTCGACCAGCCTGACTCAGCGTTACATCATCGCCGCCGGCGACACGACCGCGCCATTGGGGCCGGGCGTGATGATGGCGGGGCGGCTGCTCGTGCCGGTCACCGACGGAATCGGCGTCTACGACCCGCTCAGCGGCGCGAACAACCGCTACATTCCGGTGCACCGGCCACCCGGCAAGTCCGCCGTGTTCCCAGCTGTGTCCGGTTCCCGGGTGTTCGAGCAGCGCGGCGACACCGTGGTGGCGCTCGGTTAGTTCCGGCGAGAAGACGCAAAAGCACCCAAATCTCCGGTGTGTCGGGGGCTTTTACGTCTGCTCGCGCTGGTTAGAGCTCCACGTTGAACGTAGGCAGCGGCTTGCCGGACTTCCAGTGGTTCAGCAGCCCCTGCGCCAGCTCGCGATAGGCCGCCGCGCCCTTGTTCTTGCGCCCGGCCATGACCGACGAGCCCGACGCGCTGGCCTCGGCGAAGCGCACCGTGCGCGGCACGGGAGGAGCGAGTACCGGCATGTCGTAGCGGTCGGCGACGTCGAGCAGCACGTCGCGGGTGTGGGTGGTCCGGGAGTCGTACAGCGTGGGCAATGCGCCCAGCAGCCGCAGATTCGGGTTGGTGATCTGCTGGACGTCGGCGACCGTGCGCAGGAACTGACCGACACCGCGGTGGGCCAGTGTCTCGCACTGCAGCGGCACGATGACCTCGTCGGCGGCGGTGAGCCCGTTGAGAGTGAGCACGCCCAGCGAGGGCGGGCAGTCGATGATGACCACGTCGAACTGGCCGTCGAGCTTGGCCAGCGCACGTTTGAGCGCATACTCGCGGCCCGCCCGCATGAGCAGCATCGCCTCGGCGCCGGCCAGGTCAATGTTGGCCGGCAGCAACGTCATTCCCTCGGCCGTCGTGACCAGCGTGGCGTTGGGCTCGACCTCGCCGAGCAGCACTTCGTGCACCGACACCGGTAGTTTGTCGGGGTCTTGGCCAAGCGAGAACGTCAAACAACCCTGCGGGTCCAGATCGACAAGCAGGACTCGCCGTCCCTTGTCCACCATCGCCGCACCCAGGGAAGCGACCGTCGTCGTTTTGGCCACGCCACCCTTCTGGTTGGCCACCGCCAGTACCCGGGTCTCACTCACAAGCGCTGCCCCTCCTCATCGCTTTGCTTTACATCGTCGCCAACGCGGTGACAGTGCCCATCCTGGCATGTTTCCCGACGGGTGGTCCGGGACACCGGCTCCGGCTCGGCTCGGGCATGTCGTGCGGCATGCATCCGGCACAATCTGTCGGCATGGGCGTGCACAACCACCGACTGCTACTGCTGCGCCACGGCGAGACCGAGTGGTCGAAATCGGGCCAGCACACCGGCCGTACCGAGATCGAGCTCACCGACGTCGGCCGGGCACAAGCCATGCTGGCCGGGCGGGTCCTCGGTGAACTCAAACTCGCTGACCCGTGGGTGGTTAGCAGCCCACGGAAACGAACCCTCGACACAGCCCGGTTGGCCGACATCACTGTTGACGAGGTTTCCCCGCTGCTCGCTGAGTGGGATTACGGGTCCTACGAGGGCCTGACCACGGCGGAGATCCACCAGTCCATACCCGATTGGCTGGTGTGGACACACGGATGCCCCGGCGGGGAAAGCGTTGCGCAGGTCAGCGATCGCGCTGATGCGGCAGTCAACATGGCGCTGGAGCACATGGAGTCGCACGACGTGGTGTTCATCAGCCACGGCCATTTCTCCCGTGCGGTGATCACGCGCTGGCTCGAGCTGTCGCTCGTCGAGGGCCGCCGCTTCGGCATGCTCACCGCCTCGATCGCAATCTGCGGGTTCGAGCACGGGCTGCGACAGCTCGGCGCACTCGGGTTGACTATTCCGTGACCCCCGCCGAGCCGCCGTTCGCGCTATGCGGGCCCAACGGGACTCTGGTTGCCGACGGGGTCGCAGCGCGCTACAGCGACGTGCGGGCCGCGCAGGCGGCGCTGCGCTCCGGGACCGCGTCAATAGTGTTGGGCGCGTTGCCTTTCGACGTCCACGGACCCGCCGCATTGCTGGTGCCCAATGTTGTGCGGCGCACCGATGCGCCCCCGGAGTGGCCGACGGGCCCGCTGCCGGCGGTTCGCATCGCCGCCGCCATCCCGCCACCGGCGGACTACCGCGCCCGGATCGGCCGCGCGCGAGATCAGCTCGCGGCACCCGGGAGCGCGTTGCGCAAGGTGGTGTTGGCCCGCGCATTGCGGCTGACCGCCGATGCTGCGCTGGATGGCCGCGCCGTCCTGCGCCGGCTGGTGGACGCCGACCCGACCGTGTACGGATATCTCGTCGACCTGAGCGCCGCCGGCGACCACTACGCGGGTACGGCCCTGGTGGGCGCCAGTCCGGAACTGTTGGTCGCGCGCTTCGGCGACCGCGTCGTGTGCCAGCCGTTCGCGGGTTCGGCTCCGCGCGCCGCCGACCCCGACGTCGACGCCGCCAACGGCGCCGCGCTGGCCGCTTCAGCCAAGGACCGTCATGAGCACCGACTGGTCATCGACACGATGCGGGCCGCCTTGGAGCCCTTGTGCGACGACCTGACCATCGCACCGGAGCCGCAGTTGAGCCGCACCGCGGCCGTGTGGCACCTGTGCACGCCGATCAGTGGCCGGCTACGCGATACCTCAACCACGGCAATCGATCTCGCGTTGGCCCTGCATCCCACCCCCGCGGTCGGCGGGGTGCCGACGAAGGCCGCAGCCAAGCTGATCGCCGAGCTGGAAGGCGACCGCGGTTTCTACGCCGGGGCGGTGGGCTGGTGCGACGCCGCCGGCGACGGCCGCTGGGTGGTTTCCATCCGCTGTGCGCAACTGTCGGCCGACCGCCGCACCGTGCTCGCCCACGCCGGCGGCGGTATCGTCGCCGAATCCGACCCCGATGACGAAGTCGACGAAACCACAACGAAATTCGCCACGATACTGCGCGCGCTGGGAGTTGAGCAGTGACCGACAAGATACGCCGCGCCATCCCGGAGGACGCCCCCGACATTACGGCCATGATTCACGGGCTGGCCGAATTCGAGCGCGCCCCCGATCAATGCACCGTTACCGAAAGTCAAATTTCCACAGCGCTTTTCGGTAATTCGCCAACGGTTCAAGCACACGTCGCCGAGATCGACGGCGAGATCGCCGCGATGGCGCTGTGGTTTCTCAACTTCTCCACCTGGGACGGCGTCGCCGGCATCTTCCTAGAAGACTTGTTCGTACGCCCGAAGTTTCGCCGCCGCGGCCTGGCCCGCGGGCTGCTGGCGGCACTGGCGGCCGAATGCCGCGACAACGGTTACACCCGGTTGTCGTGGGCGGTGCTGAACTGGAACTCCGATGCCATCGCGTTGTACGACGGGATCGGCGCGCAACCGCAGCGCGAGTGGACCACCTATCGGCTGTCCGGCCCAGAGCTGGCCGAGCTGGCCGGACCCGGCTGATCCCCACCGGCGGCCCAGCGCACGGCGGCGGGGCTGAACAGCAGTATCAATACGGTCAACGCCACGATCCCCAGCGGAATCCCGAACGCCGGCTGATGCGAACCCACCGCGAGGTACCAGGCGATGGGCAGCAGCAGCAATTGGGTGAACACGCCCAGCCCGCGTCCCCAGCGCTTGCCGGCGGCGAGCGCGTATCCGGCGGCGAGCACTCCCCCGCCGACCACGGCGAACCAGACCGCGGTGCCCAACCCGTTGACCACGCGCTGGTCGGCCCCGGCCAGCCCGCGGACCACCAGCACCGCGGCCACCACCAGCGCGGCCACACCCTGCAGGACAACGATCCATCCCGCACCCCGCACGGCGGCCGGGGCGGCCGGGCTACTGGGGACTGTCACAGCGTCAGCGTAGCTACGCCTCACGGGCTACACGCGGCTCTCACAGGGCCGGCTTAACCGCCCCGCCTAAGCTGATCGATCATGCGTGCCGTGCTGATCGTGAACCCAACAGCCACTTCCACCACACCGGCCGGCCGCGACCTGCTGGCCAATGCGCTCAGGAGCCGCCTCGAGCTCACCGTCGAACACACCCATCACCGTGGTCACGGCAACGAGCTCGCACAACAGGCCGTCGCCGACGGCGTCGACCTGGTCGTGGTCCACGGCGGCGACGGCACGGTGAGCGGGGTGGTCAACGGTCTGCTCGGCCGTCCCGGGGCCCACGATTCGGGGCCGATTGGCCCCAAGCCCGCGGTCGCGGTGGTGCCCGGCGGCTCGGCGAATGTATTAGCCCGGTCGCTGGGCATCGCCAAGGACCCGGTCGCAGCCACCAACCAGCTCATCCAGCTGCTCGACGACTACCGCCGCCACCAAACGTGGCGGCGCATCGGGCTGATCGACTGCGGTGACCAGTGGGCCATGGTCAACGCGGGGATGGGCATCGACGCGCAAGTGGTGGCCGGGGTGGAGGCGCAGCGCGACAAGGGCGTCAAGGTCACCGCGTGGCGCTATTGGCGGGTGGCGATCCCCCTGACGATCGCCTTCAGCCGCCACGAACCGACCCTCACGCTGGAACTACCTGGCCGTGAACCCGTTTCGGGCGTGCACTTCGTCTGGGTGTCCAACACCAGTCCCTGGACCTACAGCAACAACCGCCCACTGGTGACCAACCCCGGCTGCAGTTTCGACTCCGGCCTCGGAGTGTTCGCGCTCGACGGCATGAAGGTCCTCCCCACGCTGAACTTGGTGCGCCAGATCTGCTTCAAGGGACCCAAGCCGAACGCGAAACAACTCGTCCGCGACGACGACGTCGCCTGCCTGAAGGTCACCTCCCCGGGCGCCCCGATTGCCAGCCAGTTCGATGGGGAGTACCTCGGCTTGCGCGAGAGCATGACGTTCCGGGCGGTTCCCGATGCACTGGCGGTGGTCGCCCCGCCCGCAAAAACCGGGCCTCACCTGCGCTGACAGTAGACGTGACGAGCTCCACACCGGAAATTCCCGGTAAAGTGGCCCTGCAGTGTAGTACAACTATGTGAGGGCTTTGATACGAGAGTTTCAAGTGAGATAGCACACCCGCTAACTCTCACTATTGACATCTGTAGAGCCTGTGAAACGATCGAAAGGTTGCACGCAGAAATTTTGTAGGGGTACGGAGCATTTCTTCTGCATGCGCTTAACAGCCGAAGAAAAACGCCCGTGCGTCTTGCTGCGCAAACGGTAAGGAGTAATACGTTATGGATTGGCGCCACAAGGCGGTGTGTCGCGACGAGGACCCGGAGCTGTTCTTCCCGGTGGGGAATAGTGGTCCGGCGCTCGCGCAGATCGCTGACGCGAAACTGGTCTGCAATCGGTGTCAGGTGACTACGGAGTGCCTCGCCTGGGCCCTGGACACAGGTCAGGACTCGGGCGTCTGGGGCGGCATGAGCGAAGACGAGCGACGCACGTTGAAGCGTCGCAACTCCCGGACGAAGGCCCGTAGCGGAGTCTGACCCAGTTCCACACCAGTGCGGCCTCGACAATCGTCGGGGCCGCACTATTGCGTCGGGAGGCGTGCGGGACTCTACAAAAGCAGCCGCGGCCGTCGTCCGATCGGTACTCGTAGCACCACATCGGTGCCGCGGTCGCATCCTTCACGCATGCCCAGCGAGCCGTCCAGCTCGGCGGACACCAAGGTCCGCACGATCTGCAGGCCCAGGCTGTCCGACTTCTCCAGGCTGAAGCCTTCCGGCAGCCCGCGTCCGTTGTCGTGCACGACGACATCGAGCCAGCGTGCCGAGCGCTCGGCGAGGATCGTCACCGATCCTTCCTGGGCGGCCGGGTCGAAGGCATGCTCGATCGCGTTCTGCACCAGCTCGGTGATCACCATGATCAAGGCCGTGGCGCGGTCGGAGTCCAGCACGCCGAGATCGCCCACCCGGTTGATCCGGATCGGCCTGTCCACGGACGCCACGTCGTTCATGATCGGCAGGATCCGGTCGATGACCTCGTCGAGGTTCACCTGCTCGTCCACCGACATCGACAACGCGTCGTGGACCAACGCGATCGACGAGACCCGGCGCACCGACTCGATCAGCGCCTCGCGCCCCTCGGCGTTGGCCGTCCGGCGGGCCTGCAGGCGCAACAACGCCGCCACGGTCTGCAGATTGTTCTTCACGCGGTGGTGGATTTCCCGGATCGTGGCGTCCTTGGAGATCAAAGCCCGGTCGCGCCGCTTCACCTCGGTGACGTCGCGGATCAGCACCGCGGCACCGGCGCTGCGACCGTGCACCACCAGCGGCAGCGTCCGCAGCAGCACCGTGGCGCCGCCGGCATCGACCTCCATCCGCATGCTTTTGCCACCGGCCAGCAAGTCCTGCACGTGCTCGGCCACCTCCTGCGCCTCGAACGAGTCGGAGATCAGCGGCCGGGTGACCTCGACCAGATTGCGGTCTTCCAGCTCGCTGGTCAGGCCCATCCGGTGGTAGGCAGACAGGGCGTTGGGGCTGGCGTAGGCGACGACACCGTTGACATCGAGGCGGATGAAGCCGTCGCCGGCGCGCGGGGTGGAGCGCGACATGGCCACGTCCCGCACGTCGGGAAAGGATCCCTCCGCGAGCATGTGCAGAAGATCCGTTGCGCACGCCCGGTAGGCGGTCTCCAGGTGACCGGAGTTGCGCTCGGCCGCCAGTTCGGTCTGGTGCTGGGTGAGCACCGCCACCACCTGCTCGCCATATCGCACGGGCGACGCCGCAACGTGTGGGCCGGGTAGTTGTCGCGAATCCTGTTGGGCCGCATCGCTTTCCCGTACGAGGACGCCGAGGGTGGCAGCGGCGAAAGCGTCGGCGACGAGCGGCGCCCGATCGGCGGTGACGACGCTACCCACCGCGTCGGTCTGCATGACGGTCGGTGCGGTGTTTGGCCGGCACTGCGCTACGCACACCAGCATTTCGTCGTCGCGGCGAACCCACATCAGGTAATCGGCGAATGACAGGTCGGCCAGCAGCTGCCACTCTCCGACCACCGCATGCAAGTGATCCACCCCGTTGCCCGGCAGCATCGTGTGTTCGGCGAGCAGATCACCGAGCGTGGACATCAGTTACTTTCGAGTCGTGCCCCGACGGCGGGTGCGCAGGGGCCCAATTTTTTGGGGGCTAGCTGATCACGGCGATGAGGTCGCCGGCCTGGATGACGTCGCCCACCGCCACGCTCACTTTGCTGACGGTGCCGCCGACTTCGGCCAGGACAGGGATCTCCATCTTCATCGATTCCAGCAGCACCACGATGTCGCCTTTGCCGATCTCGTCGCCCTCGTTGACAACGACTTCGAGCACACTGGCCACGATCTCGGCGCGAACATCCTCGGCCATCTTCACTCCACTCGTCCCGGCCATTTCGCATGCTGGCTGCTGGTTTTTCAAGCTTTGGTCAGGCTCATGTATATCGAACCACACGACGGGTCCAGACACCGGTTACGTGGGCCCTATATGGGCTGTCACCGCCGCGTCGGATCCCCGTGAGAGACTGGACGGCAATCTGACGGGTGCTGAGCACCTGCATCCCAGCGAAGACGGAGGTTTCCACCATGGCCAAGCGTGGCCGCAAGAAGAAAGACCGCAAGTACAACAAGGCCAACCACGGCAAGCGGCCCAACTGCTAGCCGCTAGGGGCCGCCGCGAATGATGGTGGTCCGGCGGATCTCAAGACGAAGCCGCTCCTTCAACCCCTCAGGTGCCTTCTCGCCTCTGCACTTGTCGGCAATCAATGCCTTGATCCGCTCCTCGAGCCCGTAGTGCTTGAAGCATCCCGGGCACGCCTCGAGGTGCCGGCGCAGCATTTCCCGAGACTCGGGTGTGCATTCGCCGTCAAGGAGCGTCCATACTTCGGCGATCACCTGCGCGCAGCCGATGTCGCCATGCGCATCGTCGTTAGGGCACGGCGCCGTCGGACCGGAAAACTCGCTCATGACGGCACCTCCTCGTGCGCCTGCTGACCGCGGATGAAGCCCCGGTCCTTGGCCACATCGGCCAACAGACCACGCAACTGACGACGGCCGCGGTGCAACCGTGACATCACGGTCCCGATCGGCGTATCCATGATCTCCGCGATTTCCTTGTAGGGGAAACCTTCCACATCGGCGTAGTAGACCGCCATCCGGAACTCTTCCGGCAGTGCCTGCAGCGCCTCTTTGATCTCGGTGTCCGGCAGCGCCTCCAGGGCCTCGACCTCGGCGGAACGTAACCCGGTGGAGGAATGCTCGGCGTTCGCCGCCAACTGCCAGTCGGTGATCTCTTCGGTCGGATACTCCGACGGCTGGCGCTGCTTCTTGCGGTAGCTGTTGATGTAGGTGTTGGTCAGGATCCGATACAGCCACGCCTTGAGGTTGGTGCCCGCCCGGAAGGAGCGGAACCCTGCGTAGGCCTTCACCATCGTCTCCTGCAGGAGGTCTTCGGCGTCGGCGGGATTGCGCGTCATGCGCAGCGCGCCGCCGTAGAGCTGGTCCAGCAGGGGAATCGCGTCACGCTCGAAACGCGCCGTCAGTTCCGCGTCCGTCTCTTTGGGTGGCGGGGGCTCTTGGCCATCTTCTCGTCCATGTTCGAGGTCGGCCATTTCGATTAACACGGTCCCTTCCGTCGCGGCGTCGCCGGACCACACCGGTAGTGACACCGGACTCGCTAACAAGCGAGCCAACTGCTCCTCGCCTGTTGAGGCCATTGAACTGCCCAACAGGCCCGTCGCCGTTGACACCAGACTCCTCCCAATCTAAAGGCTGCGACCGACAATGTGCGGACCGGTCCGTACCGGTTTGCTGTCGGTGGACGTGTAGATGCTCTTCTAGCCGAGACCAAATTAATCAACAGCGCTGACCAGCGCGCTATTTCCGGGAGCCACGCGGGCAGATGTCGGAGGCGGTTCCCATACTCGCAATTGGCCGCAGCAGACGGAAGGAAATGCCGCTTTGAAGACTCAAAAGACTCACACGGTCGAGAAAGAGGTCAGCGGACCATGGTCGCTCGCCACCAGCCGCGAGTTCTGGGAAGGCTTCGCGCCGGCCGCCCTCGGTGGCCACAGCGAGCCCGAGGCCCTCTCGACCACCTACCGCGTCGAGGTCGACTGGACCCGCGCGGAAGCAACGGTCACCCAGCACGAGACCACCGCGACGATCACCGTGACCGGCGACGGCGACCTGGACGCGGCGGCCGACCAGGCCGCTCGGTTTCTGGCCCTCGACGTCGACGCACGCGGTTGGATCGACGTCGCCGGGCGGGATCCGGTGATCGCCGACGCACAGGCGCAACTTCCGGGACTGCGGCCGTGCGGATTCCACTCCCCGTACGAGGCTGCCGCGTGGGCCGTGCTGTCACAGCGGCTGCGGATCGTCCAAGCGGCGCGAATCCGGGCCGACATCATCGACCGTCACGGCGATCGCGGCGCGTTTCCGAGCCCGAACAAACTGCTCACACTTGATCTGGATCTCCCGGGCCGTAAGGGCGAGTACCTGCACGCGGTCGCGGCGGCCGCGCTCGACGGGCAGCTGGACAGCACCGCCCTCCGCTCGATGGAGCCCGCGCAAGCGGTGCAGGCCGTGCAGGGCGTCAAGGGGCTGGGACCGTTCGGTGCCGAGTTGGTGGTGTTGCGGGGCGCGAACGTGCCCGACGGCCTTCCGACGCACGAGCGGCGCCTCGACTGCCGAGATCACCCAGCGGTACGGACCCGGCCGCACCCTTCACGAGGTGTCGGCGGCATGGCGGCCGTTTCGTACCTGGGCGGCCGTTCACCTACGCGCACTGCGGGAGCGTTCAGGAACGGGAGCACCCTTGAAATAGGCCGTTGGAGCAGGGGGTTAGGGTGACGCCATGTCCCTAAAAGGTAAGACCATGTTCATTTCTGGCGCCAGCCGCGGAATCGGCCTTGCGATCGCCAAACGGGCCGCACAAGACGGCGCCAACATCGCCCTGATCGCCAAGACCGCCGAGCCGCACCCGAAGCTGCCGGGCACGGTGTACACGGCGGCCAAGGAGCTCGAGGAGGCGGGCGGTCAGGCTTTGCCGATCGTCGGGGACGTGCGCGAGCCGGATTCCGTCGAGTCCGCGGTGGCCAAGACCGTCGAGCAATTCGGCGGCATCGACATCTGTGTCAACAACGCGTCGGCGATCAACCTGGGATCCATCAGCGAGGTGCCGATGAAGCGCTTCGACCTGATGAACGGCATCCAGGTGCGGGGTACCTACGCCGTCTCACAAGCGTGCCTTGCGCACATGAAAGGGCGGGAGAACCCGCACGTCCTGACCTTGTCGCCGCCGGTGCTGCTGGGCCAGGAATGGCTGAAGCCGACGGCGTACATGATGGCGAAGTTCGGCATGACGCTGTGCGCGCTGGGGATCGCCGAGGAGATGCGTGAGGAGGGCATCGCGTCGAACACGTTGTGGCCGCGCACCCTGGTGGCCACCGCCGCGGTGCAGAACCTGCTCGGCGGCGACGAGGCGATGAGCCGGGCCCGCAAGCCCGAGGTGTACGCGGATTCCGCCTACGTCATCCTCAACAAGCCGTCGAAGGAGTACACCGGCAACATGCTGCTGTGCGAGGACGTGCTGGTGGATTCCGGCGTCACCGACCTGTCGGTGTACGACTGCATTCCGGGTTCCAAGCTCGGCGTCGACTTCTGGGTGGACGGCGTCAACCCGCCGGGGTACTCGGGTCCTTAGCGGCCCTAGCGCCCTTAGCGTCCGGATGGCCGGCGCAGCAACACCGGGGATCGCCGCACTAATCAAAGCCGGTGTGCCACACGAGGTCTTGCACTTCGAGGTCGTCACCGACCTGTCGGAGTCCGGCGACTTCGCCCCCGAGCAGGTATTCAAGACACTCATCATCGCGTTGCCGCGCGAGCTGGCCGTCGCGATCGTCCCGGTGCCGTCGAAGTTGTCGCTGAAGGCGGCCGCCGCCGCGCTCGGCGTGCCCAGGGCCGCCATGGCCGAACCCGCCGCGGCGGAGCGGTCCACGGGCTACGTGGTCGGCGGCATCTCCCCGTTCGGCCAGCGCAAGCAGTTGCGCACCGTGCTGGATAGCTCCGCGTTGGGCTGGGACCGGGTGCTGTGCAGCGCCGGGAAGCGACATTGGGACGTCGCGGTGGCCCCACGGGACCTGATCCGCCTGACTTGCGCGATCACCGCTGACATCCGGACTTAGCGGAGCCCTCGAATCTTGAATTTTGCTCTACCCGAGTCCTGCGTCGTCCAGCAGACGTGAGAGCCCGAGTTCGGCGCACTTGGCAGCAGCTGGCGCCAGTTCTTTGCGGGCTTGCGCTGTCCGGCCGGCCGCCGTGAGCGTCTCGGCGAGGAGCAGTTGTGCCTGCAGCGCCGACAGGGGTCTGCGCGCGTCGTCGATTCCCGCGGCCAGATCAGCGGCCCGTCGGCATGCCTGCTCCCGGTCAGCCGCGGAATCGCTCGCGGACAACAGGCGGATCCCGGAGTTCTCGTCGAGTTCGGCTGTCATCGTGTCGATTCCATTGCCGTGGGGGATGGTTCGCGGCGATCGCAAACCGGCAGTAACCGCTTGCGGGAGCTCAATGCCCAGCCGGACGCGCTCATTGTTGATCCTTGCGGCAAGACGCGGCAGGCGCAGCTGCTGGGCTGCGGTCGCGCCGGCAGCCAGACGCTCGACCGAGGACCCGCGATCCCCCTGCGCCGCCTTGATGCGAGCGCCGATTGCATACCTGGCGGCCAGATAATCCACTATGCCCAAGTCGGAGCTCAGCAGATTGCACTCGTCCAGTAGGCGCGCCGCCTCGGCAAAGTCGCCAGTTTCGTAGAGCGATTCGCCGAGCAGCGCACCGGCGAGCCGCGCCGCGTGCGAGTGGCGTCCCACACCGGTGGCGATCTCGTAGGCTTCGCGGAAGTTTTTCAGGGCATCTGGAATGTCGAGCTGATACCTGGCGGCCATACCAGCCAAACAGCGGCCATAAACAGTGGTGAAGGGTCCCATCGCCTCCTGGTAAGGTGCCGCACGGTCGAGAGACCGCTGGGCGGCAACGAAGTCGAAGCGGTAGATCGCGGCGAACGCCGCGGCATTTCCGGCGACCCCGGGCACCCACGGATGCAGAGTGTCCGGTCTCGACATTGCCTCGGCCACCAGATCATCCACGCGCCCGATTTGATCGGCGAAGGCTTCGGCAACGGCGCGCACCACGTCCGCCTCAGCCCGCAGATCGGCGTGTGTTGCCTCGGGGAGGTCCGTCCGCGCCAGCGCGGCCTGGAAGCGGTCCAGCGCGATGTCGGTCGGCGCAGGGCGTTGCAACAGGATGTTCGCCCAGGCGACGCCCAACTGGAGCCGAGGTCGCCCGACCACCAGATCGGATGGCAGTTTCTTGATGATCTCGAGCAGCGTGGTCATCTTCGATTGTTCGAGCAGTCTTGTGCCGTCCCGCTCGACGAGATCAACCGCGTAGGCAGCATCGCCCGCGGCCAATGCATGGTCGACGGCCTCGTTGAGGGAGCCGTTTTCGGCGAACCACACCGATGCGGTGTGGTGAAGTTCCGTTACCCGGTCGGGGTGGTCACGTTCGAGTCGGCGGCGCAGAAACTCGGCGAATATGTGGTGGAAGCGGAACCAATTCGGGGCATCGTCGACTTGCTGCAGGAACAAGCCACGCTGCTCGACCTGCTCCAACATCGCCTGTCCGTTCGTCGCACCCGCCAGCACGGAGGCCAGCCCGGCGCAGGTGCGCTCGGTGATCGATGTCGTCTGCAGAAAATCGCGCAAATCGGGTTCGAGGGCGTCGAATACGTTTTCGGCCAAGAAGTCGCCGACCGCATCGCCGGCAGCAGAAAGCCTGCCCAGCAGGCTGTTCACGTCACGGCCGCCGCGCAGCGACAGCGCGGCCAGTCGTAGGGCCGCGGCCCACCCCTCGGTCGATGTGGTCAACGCCTCGACATCCTCGCGCGACAGCCGTAGGCCGCCAACATCGTTGAGGAACGAGAATGCCTCCTCGATGTCGAAACGCAGAGCACGGGAATCGATTTCGATCAATTCGTCACTCATCCGCAACCTGCTCAGCGGTAGCCCGGCGCCAGACCAGCTGGTCACGATGATCTGCAGATGATGGCATCCGTTGTCCAACAAGAAACCGAGGACAGCGGTAGTGCCTGGGTCAGACACGCGGTGCCAATCATCGATCACCACCGCAAACCGGTCATCTTGTTCGTGGATTTCGTCGATGAGCGACGTCAAGACATAGCGGCTCGCGTCACCGCCGTGCTGGTCCAGCACCTGCCCCAATGACTCGGCGAGAGCCGGACGGATCCGCCGGATCGACTCGAGCAGATGCGCCAGAAACCAAACCTCATTGTTGTCGTCGTCGTCGATCGTCAGCCAGGCGACCGTGACGCCGTCGCGCGAGAGTTCCTCGCGCCACTGCGCCGCCAGCGTGCTCTTTCCGAACCCAGACGGCGCGTGGATGAAGATCAGTCGCCGCCGCCCGCCAGCGCGAAGTAGGTCGATGACGCGGCTGCGGGCGACCAGTGATCTGGTGGGGACGGGGGGTCGGTATTTCGTAGCAGGTGTCGGAGGTGCGGTCGTGGACTCCGAACGGACGGGCTTGGATGCGGGCGTTTTTCGGCGCTCCACGCCCAGGTCTACCGGACGGGCCATCTCGTCGACGGCGACACCGCCACGGCGCTGAATCTCACGAAGCTCGTCGCCGAATTCGGCTGCGGTGCCTGAACGATCCGCCGGATCCCGCGCCATCGCCCGTTCGATAATCGCGGCCACGTCAGTTGGTAGTCCCTGCTCGCGCAGGTCCGGGATAGGTTGCGAGGTGATGCGCAGGAACTGCGTGACCACCTGCTCGCCGGCGCGGCGCTCAAAGGCGGCGTGGCCGGTCAACGCGCAAAACAACGTCGCGCCCAGCGAATACACATCCGATGCCGGCGTCGGCGCTCCGCCCTCGAGCACTTCCGGGCCCGTGAAAGCCGGCGAACAGGCGATCAACCCGGTCGCCGTCTGGAAAGCCCCGGCGATTCTGGCAATTCCGAAGTCGGTCAGCTGCGGCTCACCGTAGTCGGACAGCAGGATGTTGGCGGGCTTCACATCACGATGCAATATGCCCGCGCCATGCGCGACCTCGAGCGCACCCGCGAGCTTCACGCCGACGCTTACCGTCTCGCGCCAGTCAAGGGTTCCATGCCGACGAATCACTGCCTCCAGCGAATCCTTGGCGTGGTAGGGCATGACGATGAACGGCCGGCCACTGGCCAGGACGCCGACTTGAAAAACGTGCACGATATGCGGGTGTCCCGAAAGGCGGCCCATGACGCGCTGCTCGCGCAGGAAGCGGGCAAGATTGTCCGAGTCAAGATCGGCGGTCAGCACCTTGACCGCAACCGCGCGGTCCAGCATCGGCTGAGCGCAGCGGTAGACGACGCCGAAGCCACCATGACCGATCTCCTCGACGTCGTCGAATTCCGCCTGGCCCAGTTCCGCAGCGATGTCGGCGACCAGGTCCCGCGGCTTTCCAAGCGGGTCGACGTCGGCCATCGACGTTCACTATCCTCACCCTGGAGGCCAGTCGCCTCCAATTGATCGACTAGTAACTCACCATATCGCCGACCAGCGCGGACCGGATGAGATTGCTGCTTGCCGGGTCGCTATCCATACCCGGTGCGGCTACTTCAGCAGTGCGCGTGACATGACGACGCGTTGAATCTGGTTAGTGCCTTCATAGATTTGGGTGATCTTGGCGTCGCGCATCATCCGTTCGACCGGGAAATCCTTGGTATAGCCGGCGCCGCCGAACAGCTGTACCGCGTCGGTCGTCACCTCCATGGCCACGTCAGACGCAAAACACTTCGAGGCCGACGAGATAAAGCCCAACGCCGGCTCGCCGCGCTCGGCGCGCGCGGCAGCGTGATAGACCATCAGCCGGGCCGCCTCCACCTTCATCGCCATATCCGCCAGCATGAACTGCACTCCCTGAAAATTGCTGACCGACCGCCCAAACTGCTTGCGGTCCTTGGTATACGCGATCGCCGCATCCAAAGCGCCCTGCGCGATGCCGACCGCTTGCGCACCGATGGTCGGGCGGGTGTGATCCAGCGTCGCGAGCGCGGTCTTGAACCCGGTGCCCGGCTCTCCGATGATCCGATCGCCGGGAATGCGGCAGTCCTCGAAATACAACTCGGTGGTCGGCGAGCCCTTGATGCCTAGCTTGCGCTCCTTTGGCCCGACCGTGAAGCCGGGGTCGTCCTTGTGCACCACGAACGCCGAGATCCCGTTGGCGCCCTTATCCGGATCGGTCACCGCCATCACCGTGTACCAGGTCGACTTGCCACCGTTGGTGATCCAGCACTTGGCGCCATTGAGCACCCACTCGTCGCCGTCGCGTCGCGCCCGGGTGCGCATCGCCGCGGGGTCACTGCCGGCCTCGCGTTCTGAGAGCGCGTACGAGGCCATTGCCTCCCCCGCCGCCAGCGTCGGCAGCACCTGCTTCTTCAGCTCGTCCGAACCCCGCAAAATCAAACCCGTCGTGCCCAGTTTGTTCACCCCGGGGATCAACGATGCCGACGCGTCAACGCGCGCCACCTCCTCCACCACGATGCAGGCCGCCACTGAATCCGCGCCCTGCCCGCCGTACTCGTCGGGCACGTGGACTGCGGAAAACCCCGACGCGCTCAGTGCCGCGAGCGCCTCATCCGGGAAACGCGAATGTTCATCGACATCCGCTGCGTGCGGGGCGATCTGGGTCTCGCATAGATCCCGCAACACCGCGCGCAACTCGTTGTGCTCATCGGGCAGCCTGAACAGATCGAACGACGGATCACCGGTCATCGGGATATCCCTCTCTTATCGCATCTGAGCAACGGTTGGAATTCCAATTGCTGTGGCGCTCAACCCCGCTTGTTGGACAACAGGGCCTTGGGCTCCGCAAAACCGTAGCGAGCACGGAGGGCCTTTGCCCCGTCCCCAACTAACCAATTCCCGAGATCGCTTTGTATTCCGGCGACAACGCATTCGTTTCATGGCGCGGTTGCCGAGGGGCGGTCATGGTCGCGGCTCTGCACGCTTATCGGTCGGCTTTTCCAGTGGTTGGATGGGGCAGTGAGCCGGGCGACGGCGCGTCAGACACATTTTGCGTGCCCCGAAGACACCGTAGTTGTCCGCGTGGACTGAATAGCCGCCATGCTTGCGCGGTGTAGCCGTTGCGAGTTCTGAAATACATCTCAAACGTCGCCGTCCCGCCGGTAGGCGGGCTAACCTCATGACACGGAGCCGGAACCGGGCAATCCCTCTCGTCTACACCGGTTCCTGGACGCGAGCAACCGGGGCCGGCGGTGTCTTGGAGGCCCAATTTGGGCAACCGCACATGCCGTCACCGCCGTCTCAATAACGAACCTCAATACAAGGCCTGCAACAAGGATGGTGCCCTAGTGACCACCGACTCTCAGGATCGACCGACGACCTCGAAGTCGGGAATGCCGAGTTGGCTCAAGCGAGTGATCATGTTCGCGATCCTCGGCGCTGTGCTCGTGATCGTGTATTTCATTCTGGCGGCGTTCCTCCCGCGTTGGTGGGCGGAGCGGATAGGCGAGCTCTCCGATGGAGGTTTCGCCCGGGGTATCGCGTGGGGTCTGCTCTTCGGCGGACTGTGCACGCTGGTGCCGTTGCTGCAGCTGCTACTGGCCGTCCTGTTTCGGCACAGGCGCGGCGGGCGGGTCATCGCCGGCATCGCGACCCTTCTGGCGCTCATGTTCGCGTTGCCGAATCTGATGACGCTCAGCGTCGTGCTCGGGGGCAACAGCGCCGCGCACGCGGGCGAACGGATCATGGACGTGGAGGCACCCGGATTCCGCGGCGCGTCCCTGGTCGGGGCGATTGTCGCGGCGCTGGTATTCATTGGGGTGGTCGTGTTGACGATTCAATACCAACGTCGCGGACGTCAGCTTGCGAAGGCACGCGCACAGTAGACCCCCGCTGGTAGCGGCTCGCTGGCTCTGCGACGAAGTCGCCATGCGCAGCGGGCGCACGGCGGCGGCGAAGTTCAACTCCTCGGCAACCGCTACGAAGTAACGCAAATGGAGCATCTCCATGCCGGTCTCAACTTGCGTGTCAACAATCCTGCGGCCGCGGTTTTGTCACGCGCGGAGGGCGACGATCGAGCGCGGTCCGACATCGAGTTGTGCGCCGGCAGTGCCCGTTCGTGCGGGATCGAACGTGTCACAGATGATGTCCCAACGGCGCCCTGAGGCGTCGGCGGGCACGTTGAAGGTCAAGGGTTCCCACCACGCGTTGACGAAGAACAGGAAGTCGTCATCGAGCAGTGGTGTGCCGGCGGCGTCGACGTCGGGGTCCGTTGAGCCATCGATCCAAAGGGAGACGCTCCGCGCGACGGGATCAGCCCAATTCTGATCGGTCATTTCCATCCCCGACACGGTGAACCAGCGCAAGTCCGCAGCGGCGGGGCCGGTGAGGAAGCGCCGCCGTCGGAACACCGGATGACGGCGTCTCAACTCGATGAGATTCGTTGTGAAGCGCAGCAAGTCGCGGTCGATCGTCGACCAGTCGAACCAGGTGATGTCGTTGTCCTGGCAGTACGCGTTGTTGTTGCCCCGCTGGGTGCGGCCGGCCTCGTCGCCGCCCAGCAACATCGGCACGCCTGCCGAGAACAACAGGGTCGCCAGAAAGGCCCGCTGCTGTCGCGCCCGCAACGCCAGCACGTCCGGATCCGTTGTCGCACCCTCGATCCCGCAGTTCCAGGAGCGGTTGTCGTCGGTGCCGTCGCGATTGCCCTCACCGTTGGCCTCGTTGTGCTTGCCGTTGTAAGACACCAAATCGGCCAGGGTGAAGCCGTCATGCACTGTGACGAAGTTGACCGATGCGCTTGGGCGGCGTCCCTCGCCACGCCCGCCATAGATGTCGGCCGAGCCGCACAGTCGCGACGCGAAGTCGCCCAGCACCCTGTCCTCGCTGCGCCACCAGTCGCGGACCGTGTCGCGGAACCGCCCGTTCCACTCGCTCCAAAGCGGTGGGAAACGGCCCACGTCGTAGCTGTCCAACCGGCCGACGTCCCACGGCTCGGCGATCAGCTTCGCCTGCGAGATGAGCGGATCTTGGGCCACCAAATCAAAAAAGGCCGAGAACGGGTCGAAGCCGCCCTCTTGCCGGCCCAGGGTCGGTGCCAGGTCGAAACGGAAGCCGTCGACGCCCATCTCGCCGAACCAATACCGCAGCGAATCCATGATCATCCGCAGTGCCACAGGATTTCCGGTGTTCAGGGAGTTACCGCACCCGGTGGTGTCGATGTAGCGGCCTGGGTCGTTCGGATCGAGGCGGTAGTACGCGGCGTTATCCAAGCCGCGGTAGCACATTGTGGGACCTCCGGGTCCGCCTTCGGCGGTGTGGTTGAACACCACGTCGAGCACAACCTCCAGTCCCACCGCGTGCAAGGTATCGACCATCGCGCGGAACTCGTCGACCTGGCCGCCGGGCTGGCCAGCGCGCACTGCCGCGGAGTAGCCGGCGTGCGGAGCGAAGAAGCCGATCGTGTTGTACCCCCAGTAGTTCGTCAGACCGCGCGCCACCAGGAATTCCTCGGGCACATAGTGGTGGACCGGTAGCAGCTCGACCGCGGTGACACCGAGACTGATCAGGTGCTCAAGCGACGCGTCGTGCGCCAGACCCGCGTAGGTGCCGCGGAGTTCCGGTGGCACGCCGGGGTGGGCGGCGGTGAAGCCGCGCACGTGCACTTCGTAGACGATCGTGTCGGCGAGCGCGTGCTGTGGGCGGACAGCCGTCAGGGCGGGTGCGCCGGCGAGGACGATCCCGCGCGGCATGTGAGCGGCCGAGTCCAGCGGGCTGGGTGCCGATGGGTTATCCGTTGCATGGCCCAGCAGTTCGGGTCCGAAGCGCACCTGGCCCTCGATTGCGCGAGCGTACGGATCGAGCAGCAGCTTGGCGGGGTTGTAGCGCAGGCCGCGTGCGGGTTCGTAGGGCCCGCTGACGCGGAGACCATAGAGCTGCCCTGGCCCTACCCCCGGAACAAACCCGTGCCAAACGTCGCCGTCGCGCTCCGGCAGAACCAGTCGTTCCTCGGTGCCGTCGGCGTCGAACAGACATAAAGTCACCTGCTCACCGTTCGACGACACCGCGAAGTTCGCTCCGTGCGCGTCGGCGGTCGCGCCCAGAGGCGAGGACCAGCCGGGAAGAACCTTTTGGCTCATCCGGTCTTCTCCTCGCGAGATGCGAACGCGGCTTCAGACAAACGCGCTGAGACCGGTTAACGAACGCCCGACGATCAACGTGTTCATCTCCCGCGTACCTTCATACGAGTAGATCGCCTCGGCGTCGGCGACGAAACGGCCCACGTTGTGCTCCAACAGGATTCCGTTTCCGCCGAGTAGCTCGCGCGCCCAGCCCACGGTTTCGCGCATCCGCACGGTGCAAAACGCCTTCGCCAGCGAGGAGTGCCGGTCCTCGGCGTGCCCCTCGTCCTGCAGTTGCGACAGCCGTACGCACAGCCCGTACGACGCCGTGACGTTGCCGAGCATCCGGACCAACAGGTCCTGGACCAGTTGGAAGCCGCCGATCGGCCGGCCGAACTGCTCTCGGCTGCACGCATACGCCAACGCGTTCTCATAGGCCCCCATCGCACAACCGACCGCCATCCACGCCACCCCGGCGCGGGTCATCCGCAGCACCTCCGCGGTGTCCTTGAACGAGTTGGCCCGCTGCAGTCGGTCGGATTCGTCGACGCGCACGTTGTTCAGTGTGATCAGGCCGTTCTGCACGATTCGCAGCGCGATCTTGTGCATCTGCTTCTCGACGGTGAACCCCGGCGAGGAGTTCTGCACCACAAAGCCTTTCACCCGGCCGTCGGCAACGTCTTTGGCCCAGATGACGGTCAGGTCACCGAAGGTCGAATTGCCGATCCACTTCTTTTGGCCGTTGAGGATCCAGGTGTCCCCCTCGCGGCGGGCCGTCGTCTGCAGCCCACCCGAGGCCCCCGAACCGACCTCCGGTTCGGTCAGCCCGAACGAGCCGATCTTTTCGTAGCGCGCCATCGCAGGCAGGAATCGTCATCCGTTGCTCGTCGGAGCCGCACAGATAGATCGACCCCATGGCCAGCCCGGCATGCACCCCGTTGAAGGTGGCGATCGAGCAGTCCGCGCGGGCGAGCTCCATCGCGATCATGCCGTCGAGCAGGTAACGACGTCCACCGCAGCCGTAGCCGTCGTACGGCAGGCCCGCGAGGCCCAGCTCGCCGCATCCCGGGCACGATCTCGACTGGAAACGTCGCACGCGACCAATGCTCGAGGAGGAGCGGCGCCACATCGGCCGTCATGAATTTGCGCACCGCATGCAGCAGGTCGCGCTCCTCGTCGGTGAGCAGGCACTCGTATGAGTAGAAATCCGACTTGTCGATGTCTTGAATGTCGGTGAGACTCACGGTCGTTCTCCCGGCTCGCTAAGAAAATTGTCGACGACGGGCGCGAGCTCTGGCGCGTTGTGCACGAGGTCGATGTGCCCGCCGGGATGCAGGTGCAACCGCGAATGGGGCAGCAACGTCTTCATGATGTGGGCGTTGACCACCGGAATGATCGGATCATCGGTGCCCTGCCACGATCAAGGTCTCCTGCCGCACCGCCGGCAGCGCGAACAGGCTGGTCCAGACCGAGCCCGCCAGCAGTTGGTGCACATAGCCGATCTTCGATCCTGCGTGCAACTGTCGCACGAACAGTCGAGCAACGTCCTCGCCGTGAGCGCGGACGGTACCGCCGTACAGCTCGGCGGCAATGGTTGCGGCGTAGTCGGGATCCGAGAACCTGCGCGGGGTAACCATTTTCACCAGCACCCGCGGGTGGGCCGGGCACCATAAACACTCCGGTGCCCGTCGCCACCAGCACCAGGCGCCGGCATCGGCGCGGATTTTGGAAGGCGAATTGCTGCGCAAGGCCGCCGCCCCAGGACAGCCCGAGCACGTCCACCACGCCGATTCCCAGCTTGGACAGCACTCGGCCCAGCACCCAGGCAAGGTAGGGAAATCCGTAGGGGGCAAGGGATGTGGGTGATCCTCCGGTCCCGGGAACGTCGAATCTGACCACCGTTCTATCCGGTCCAATTGCTCCACCAATGGGTCGAGCACCTCCAGGCTGGCCCCGATGCCGTTACACAGCACGAGTGGCACGCCGGTTCCGCGGCGCACGTTCACTCGGATCCGCTGCCCGCCCGCGGTGACGTAGCGCCCCTCGCCGATCGCGCTCGGCAATGCCACCATGAAGGTCCTCCGGCGTTGTTCGCTGGGCATCGCTCACTTCTCCATCACGTAGCTGCCGGGCGCCGGCCCGAGCGGCGGGAGGCCTTCTCCGCCAAGCGCTTTCGGAGCATCGACCTCCGGGCCGCTGCGCTCGGCTAGCCAGCTGACGTAGTCCGGCCACCAGGAGTCAGCGGACTGCTGAGCGGATTCCAGCCACTGTTCGGCATCTTCCGTGTCGACCGGACCGGTCCGGTACGACGCCTTCGGATTGCCGGGCGGGTTCACCAGTGCCGCGATGTGGCCGCTGGTGGACAGCACGAAGCGGTTGTCCTTGCTGCCGAGCAGGCGCGCGCTGCGATAGGTGGCTTGCCACGGGCAGATGTGGTCAGCGACGCCGCCGACGATGTAGGCGTCGGAGGTGATCTTGGCCAGGTCGACCGCGCTGCCCAGCATGCTCACCCCACCGGGGGTGACCAGCGCGTTCCGCAGCCCCATCAGCACCAGGTCGCGGTGCAGGGCAGCGGCCATCCGGGTGGTGTCGGCGTTCCAGAACAACACGTCGAAGGGCGTCGGCTTGCGGCCCTGCACGTAGTTGTTGACCCAGTACCGCCACACCAGGTCGGTGGGCCGCAGCCAGGCGAACATCTCCGCCATGTCGCGCCCGTCGAGGTAGCCCTTCCTGGCCGAAACCCGGATCGCCACCTGCGCGGCGCGCTCGCTCATCGCCGCCGCCGCGAACCCGCCCCGGGTCTCGTCCAGCACGGTGACCGCCAGGTTCAGACCCGCGACCCGGTCGCCCTCGCCGATGTCCGCGAGGTGGGCCGCCGTCATCGCCGCGAGGATGCCGCCCGAGCAGGTGGCCAGCAGGTGGGTGCTGTCGGTTCCGGCGATCTTCTCGACCGCGTCCATCGCCTCGATGATCGCACCGCCATAGGTATCGAAGCCCCAATCATGGTGGCGCGCTTGCGGATTGCGCCACGAAATCACGAACACCTGCTGGCCCTGCTGGACGAAGTACTCGATCATGCTGCGCCCGGGCGCGATATCCATGATGTAGAACTTGTTGATCACCGGCGGCACCATGAGCAGCGGAATCGCGCGCACCTTGGCTGTCTGCGGGGCGTACTGGATCAATTCGAACACCGAGGTTTGCAGTACGACCGCCCCTTTGGTGATAGCCAGGTTCTCCCCCACCGCGAAGGCGTCGGGCTCAACCATCGCCGGCACCCGAGGCTTCGAAAGGATGTCCCGAGCAAAGGCTCTCACGCCCCGCACCGCGCTCAGACCGCCGGTATCGATCAGCGCCTTCCAGCCCAGCGGGCTGATCAGCGGGTTGTTGCTGGGCGCCAGGCCCTCCACAAAGTTGTCTACGACGAACTGCATCTTCTCGTTGTCACGCCAATCCAGCTGCGCGTCGGCAAGCAGCCCCTCAGCGGTCTCGGAACCCGCCAGATAGGCCTGCATGACCCTGTGCAACAACGGATTCTCTTGCCACGCAGGATCGGCGAAGCGTTTGTCGGCCCGTGCCGGAACGCGGTGCGACTTGCCGGCGGCGATACCGCCGAGTTCACGGGTCAGCGTGCCGACCCGGTCCGCCACCGCGCCGGGGTGCTGAGCGAGGTTACCGGCGAAGCGCGCCCAGGTGGCGTTCGGCATCATCCGGCTGGCGAAGGGCTTGGTGGCGCTGGTGAGGAGCAGATCGAGCGGCGCAGCCAGCTCGTCGACTTTGGTGGTGGCGTCCTTGGGATTCGAGGTTTTTGCCATGGTTATCGGGTGCTTTCGGTTGCCGGAACGGTGATGTCGCGTTTCTGGACCTTGCCGGTTGGGCCTTTGGGCAACGCGTCGACGAGCCAGACCTGGCGCGGGTACTTGTAAGCGGCCACCCGGGCCTTGACGTAATCGCGCAGCTCTTCGGGTGTCACTTTGCCCTCTTCCAAGGCGTCTTTTTTAAGCGCTACCGCGGCGCCGACTTCTTCGCCGAGGGAGTCGTGCGGGATGCCGATGACGGCGGCTTCGGCCACCGCCGGGTGCTCGTAGAGCACTTCTTCGATCTCTCGGGGATAGACGTTGTAGCCGCCGCGGATGATCATGTCCTTGGTGCGGTCGACGATGTAGAAGTAGCCGTCCTCGTCGATGCGTCCGACGTCCCCGGTGTTCAGCCACCCCTCTTCGGTGATGGTGGACTTGGTCGCGTCGGGCAGGTTCCAGTAGCCCTTCATCACGTTGTGGCCGCGGATCTGGATCTCGCCTGTATCCCCCTGCGGGACCTCAACTCCGTCCAGGTCGACCACCCGCATCTCGACGCCTTCGATCGGGGTGCCGATGGAGCCCGCCTTGCGCTCCCGATTCGGGTGATTGAACGCGGCCGCCGGAGAGCTCTCGGAGAGTCCGTAACCCTCGAGAACGGCGCAACCAAACATCTTTTCGAAGTCGTTCAGAACCTGAACGGGCAGGGCCGCGCCGCCAGAAACACAGGTCCGTAGGCTGCGCGTCGCCTCGGCGGAGGCCTCGTCTGCCACGCTGAGCAGCGCCGAATACATCGTCGGCACCCCCTCGAACACCGTGACCGCGTCACGCTCGATCACCTCGAGCGCCTTGCGCGGATCGAACCGCGGAATGAGGGTCAACATCGCGCCGGCCAGGACCGAACCGTTGAGACCGCAGGTCAGGCCGAAGACGTGAAACAGCGGCAGGCACCCCATCACCACGTCGTCCGGCCCGGTCTCGACCAGGGTGCGAACGCTGACCTCGGCGTTGCGGCCCAGATTGCCGTGCGTGAGCATGGCGCCCTTGGGCTTGCCGGTGGTCCCGGACGTGTGCAGGATGACCGCGACGTCGTCGTGGCCGCGCTCAACCGGTGACTCCTGAGCGGGCAGGTCGGCAGTCAACTCGGCCAGTCCGGCGTCGTCGACCACCCAGCACTGGGCACCTACCTCGCCCGCGCCGGCGGTGGCCTCGGCAGCGAAGGCCGGCGCCGCGAACAACGCCTTGGCGCCGCTGTTGGACAGATAGAAGGCCACCTCACGGGACTTCAGCAGCGGATTCATCGGGACCGCGACGGCGCCCCGATACATGATCCCGTAGAACACAATGGCGAATGCGGGCGTGTTGGGCAACATCACCCCGACCCGATCGCCGGGCTCGATTCCGGCTAGCTCCAGCAGCGTCGCCACCCGGGCTGCCGCGGCGTCGAACTCGCGGTAAGTGAACTGCAAATCATCACAGCGCAGCGCAACGCGATGGGGGGTGCGGTCTTTCGATGCGACGAGGTTGGCGCTCAGGGCGGTCATGCGGTGCCTCCGGGATGTACTCGAAATGCCAGGTTCTGCGAGTTTCCAATCTTCCACTGAGCGACCTCGTACGACAATGTCGGTCGGAACAACAACCTGGCCGCTTTGGTGTGACGGCCCACAGGTCATTTCGGGCCCGACGCCGCTTGTTATCGCAGTTGGCGGAGCATTATGTACCGTCAAACACGACGGTCCGGCCTTGGTCCTGACGGCGAAATGGGGCCGCGCGGACGGGCACAATTGCAGCCAGCAACCGCCGACAGTCACCCCTGGAAGTCACCCGAAGTGTGGCTTACGACAATCCGAGGCGCACAAGGCATTTCACTGTTTCCGACCCGGACATCGACTTTCTCTACACTCGGCCTTCCAATTCGCGGTACCCGCGAACAACGGCGCTAGCTGCGGCGGATGCGCAGCGGAGACAAGCGGTTCGGGTCGTCATCAAGTGCGCTGCGGTCCCAGCCGCCAAGTTCGGCGGCCGCCTCGTACGTAGTCTGCAAGAACCGGGCCACCGCATGGTCGGGGTCATCGGCGGTGCGCACGGTTTCGTAGGGCAGCACAAATTCCTTGAGTTCGTCGCTGTAGTAGGCGGTGTCCGGTTCGACACGGCGCGCCGAGAACCCCTCCGGCTCCGGGTATGCGTAGGAGTAGAATGCGCCCTCGTCACCGCCGCCGGGCCAAAAGCCACAGCTGCTGAGTTCGCGTGAGTACCCCTCAACCATCACCCAGTCCGGACAGTTCGGAGCTCCTCCCGGATGCCGCGGGGCGGGCCGGCCGGAGAATCGTGTACAGGCTAAATCCAAAGCACCCCAGAAGAATTGGACCGGGCTGGCCTTACCGACGAAAGCCGCGCGGAAGTTGGTCATGACGCGGTGCGCCTGCACCAGCTGCCGCCAGAACGCGCGCGCCGCATCGGGATCGTATTCAGTGTGCTGGTAGTCCTCGGCGAACGGGATAGCGGGTTCTACCTCGTTGGGCGTGCCGACGATATGTGATTCGATGCCGAGACTGCCAAGCGCCGAGAGGGTCTCTCGGTAGAACTCGGCGACCGGTCCCGCCGCTAACGGCACCGCCTTCTGGCCCCCGTCACTATGCCGGATCGCCAGCATATGGCTGACGAAGTCAAATTCCATGTCGAACACCGCATCCCGGTATGGAACTGCGCCGGTGGTCAATCCCCTAGGACTCACATACAACGTCACTTGCCACCAGTGATTTAACAGTGGCATGTCAACCATGCGGATCTTGCCGACAATCTGGGACCACATATGCAAGGTGTCGCGGGTGGCCGTCCATTCGTCCACCTTCAGGGCCGGCCAGTCGTGGGTCGATGCGGTGCCGTTCATATCGTTTCCTCGCGCAGTTTTGTCGCCAACCCGATAGCTCATGGCTCGCACCCGCTTCCGCTCCGCTCTGCATCGCCAACTTGAGCCTTCTCGAAGCCGCCGCGCTCGTCAACGTCAAAGTGCACAGCGAAACCCCACGCGCCGACGCTAACGGCCACTTCGCTTGACCGCTCACATTCGACTGTGAGCAGGGCCTATGGTTTGGGATATGAGCACGGCGACACACCCCGTTGGCGTCCAGGGTGGCGCCGCGCCCGATCCGCACATCGTCGAGCTCGGCAAACTGATGCTGGGCCGCGCCCCGAAACTGGGGAAAGCGATGGCTGACCTGCTGTGCCGCGAGATCGACGCATACAGCGACGGCACCGTGGTTACCAAGGATGAAGTACGCGAAAGTTGTGTGGCAAACGTGACTTTCATCTTCGACTCGCTCGCTGGGGATGCGGACGCGGATGTCTTGCCCGCCGAGCACACCGGCACCGCACGCGCGCTCGCCGGTGTGCCGCTGCCGGCGGTGATGACCGCCTACCGAATCGGTTTCCGCTTCATGTGGGAGCAGACCCTCGCCGCCGCACGCGCCGCGGGCATACCGACGGACTCGATCCTGGATGCCACCGCGCGGGTTTTCCTCGCTCAGGACACCTTTACCCAGGCGATGAGCACCGCGTATCGCCAACAGCTGACAGCACAGATCCTCGAGCGAGAGGAGGAGCGATCGGCGTTGGTGGAAGCGTTGTTGTCCCATCGGATCACCGACAGTCAGAGCCTCTGGGAGGCGGCAGACCTGCTGCGGCTACCCACTTCGGGACCCTACGTCGTGGTGGCAGCGGAGCTGCCCGCGATCGGAAAGCTGGGATTACCCACGATCGAAAACAAGCTCTCCATCCGTGATATCCGGTCGGCGTGGCGGCTGCTGCCGGACTTGCAGGTCGGCATCGTCCATCTCCGCGGCCCCGTACCGTCGGAAACTCTCGGCACACTCGTCGAGGTGCTAAGGCAGGCCGCGACTGCGCGAGTCGGCATCAGTGCGCCGTTTCACGAGCTGGCCGAAACCAATGACGGGCTGCGATTCGCCCGGCTGGCGGTCACCGGAAGGCCGTTGGGCGATTCACTCGTCACCGTCTTCGACGACACCCCGCTTGCGCTCGCGGCGGTCAGCGCCCCGGAGGTGATGGCGAAGATCAGGTCGTCAGTGCTGGGGCGACTGAACGCGCTGCCTGGCGAGGAACACACGATCCTGCTCGATACCTTCCGGGCCTGGGTCGAGGCGGGCGGCTCCGCCAACGACGCCGCAGCGAAGATCTACTGCCACCCCAACACCGTGCGGCACCGTCTGCACCGCATCGAGGAGTTGACCGACCGATCGCTCTCGCGGCCGAAAGACCTCGCCGAGCTGTGTCTGGCGTTCGAGGTCGAGCGGCGGTTGCCTTAAGTGCCGTGCGCGACGTGGTCCAACGACTTC
>CAVPUR010000026.1:0-38662 GCA_963708995.1 uncultured Actinomycetota bacterium | reverse complement strand
CTCCAATTGAAATAGGAGTCACCATGAAACACCTCACGCCCCCGCCACCAGCACCGATGACCCGCGACACGAGGCGTTCCGATACCTGGACTCTGCACTCAATTAATCGGCCTAGCGCGCCGGGAAGCTGGCGTGGCTGCCGAGGGTCTGACCGGTACCCAGCTGACAGTTGTTGCCGGTGACCGACGTGCTGACCTGAGTCGCATGACTCAACACAAAGACACCCGGCCAGTTGTGCCGGGTGTTCTTTTTAATGCGGATTGGTCCGTTGCCTGGTCGCGCTGGCCAGGTGCACAATTGTGCTAACGCCGCTGACTCCGACCAAGACTCCGATTCGGTAGCTGCATCATTCGGGTTGGACTGATTGGCCGAGACGTCGACTCATCACGGCTCGCGTAAGTAACCCGTGGACCAGATTGAAGGATGGACGCCGCAAGGCGAGGCCGACGCGATCACTAAAGCGGTCGCTGAGATCATCGAGCACCGCGCCGTCATCGAACAGGCGAAGGGCGTCTTGATGGCGGTCTACAGCATCGATGCGCAAGCCGCGTTTGATCTGCTCAAGTGGGGCTCCCAGCACACCAACACCAAGCTGCGAGTCATGGCAGAACAACTCACGACAGGCTTCCGGTCACTGCAGTGAGGCCAACCCAATGGGGCTACGCCCAAAGGAGGCGGGCTGAGTCGCCCGACTCACCTGACACAAAGACACCCGGCGCTCTGGCCGGGTGCTCCCGTGGCGGTGGAATTGACCGCGCACAACGGTGTGTGACAGCCCGGTCTTGCCCGCATGTATCTGCTTGGGGGTGAGCACTTCACGGCGATGGTGCCGCGTGCTCACGAGCGAGCCGAGCGGATCAATGAATGGCTTTGGACTTCCCATCAGAGGCCCAGACCTTTATATACCAAGTGCAATTCGGCCACCGTTCCGCGGCATGACGGCTTCACGGGCTGGGCGGCCGGGTGTTTTCAGTGCTGCGCCCGTCGCCCTGGTCGTAGCCCAGTGGCAGCCGTAATACTCTTTCCGGCAACATGTTTCACGTTGCAGCGCACGAATCATGCCAGGGCTCGGTTGGCGACAGTGCGCGCACCCTAGTGAACGGTGACATCGACATCAAAGTGCCGAGAGACGACACACGTGTTCGCGTTGTTTTGCTCCAACAACGCGACGTGCACTGTTCCCGGGCCCATCGCTTTATACCTGCCCGTATAGGTGCCACCGGCGGTGCTTCCCGAGGCCGTTCGATCAGGTTGATAGCGCTGGCCTAGATCTCGCAGGATCGCCCAGTCGTGGTTCCCCAAGTCGTGCCATTGGCAGCCTGTCGTTGCGTAGTCGTCTGCTAAGACAATGTCGAAGACATCACCGCTTTTGAGCTGGATGTGGTGGTTGTTGTCGTAATCGGTGGCTGTCACGTCCGGCTCCGGCGAGCAGCCCGCCATTATCGAACGACCGGACCGGCATGGCGTCATTCACTCCGGCTTGGCGCTGTCAACCTGATCCTCGCTGTACTCGATCACGGGGAGCGAGTCGCCGTAGACGTCGAGGGTGTGGATGAAGCGGTGCAGTCCCATCACCCCGGCGCAGGTGAACCCGAGCTCGACGATCTGTGCGGCACTGAAGTGCTCCCCCAAGCGCTTGTAGAACTCGTCGTCCATCGCGTGGTGGTCAGCGGAGAGCAGGTCGATGAACTCGACGGCCATCTGCTCCTGTGGCGTCAGCGCGCCGTGGCCCGGCGCGAGCAGGCAGGCAACATCCTCGTCGGTGATCGAGTCATGCTTGCGCGACTGGCTACAGGGTTCGCATTCGCCGAGTTGGGCGCTGCGGATGCGCAACAACTCGAGGATCCGGCCGCCGAGCAGGGTGCCGGCACCAAGGTGGGTCCTGGCCATGTTGACCTGGTCGAGCTGTGCGCTGCGATAGGCGAAGATCTGCAAGGGCACCGGAGTCGCGTAGAGCCCGGCGGCAACGCCCGCCTCCACGATTTCGCGGGAGTGTGAGCTGAGCTCTTCCATCGGAATTGGCGCGATACGTGGCATCGAATCAGGCTAACTTTCTTTAGCGTCACCGAAAAGAACCGGACTTGGAGAACTCGATGTCCAGACTTGCCGGAAAGGTCGCGATCGTTACCGGAGGTGCCGGCGGAATCGGCGCGGCAACGGCCCGCGAATTGGCACGTGAAGGCGCCGCCGTCGCGGTCGTCGATATCGACGAGGCGAAGGCCACCGAGGTCGCCGACGAGATTCGGTCAACGTCGGCGCGGGCAATCGCGCTCGGCGGCGACCTCGCGGAGGAGGACGCGGCGCGGCATGTCGTGCAATCCACGGTGGCGGAGTTCGGCAGAATCGATGTCCTGCACAACAATGCGGCGCTGACCACCAGTAGCTTCCTGTCGCGGGATACCACCGTCAGCGAGATGTCGCTGGACGTGTGGCAGCGGTCTTTGGAAGTCAATCTCGGAAGTCAGCTGTTGATGTGCAAGTACGCGGTTCCCGAAATGCGAAACAACGGCGGCGGTTCGATCGTCAACATGTCGTCGGGGGCGGCGCTATCCGGTGACCGGACCCGCCTGGCCTACGGGGTGTCGAAGTCCGGGGTGCACGCCCTGACGATGTACGTCGCGACCAGTGAGGGAAAGGGCGGCGTGCGGGCGAACACCATCGTGCCCGGATTGATCCTGACCGACGCCGTACGCGCGCATCTATCCGAGGACATCATCGGTCGCCTCGGCCGCGCCACTTTGACGCCGTATCTGGGACAACCACAAGACGTCGCCGACCTCGTCGTTTTCCTGGCTTCGGAGCAGTCCCGCTACATCACCGGACAAATGATTTCGATCGACGGCGGAATGTCCGCACACGTCATGCTGGACACCGGCGATTAGAAGCGCTCGCGGGCAGATGGTGTCGACCCGCTGCGCCCGGCGCTTGCGCCGCGCTTGCGATCGCCACTAGCTCGGCCCGAGCACGTACGCGGCGGTTTCCGGATGGTGGTACCAGCCGCTGGCGGCCTGAGTGCCGCCGTCCACGTGGATCGTTTGACCGGTGATGTAGCTGGACATGTCGGACGCGAGAAACACTGCGGCGCCTGCCATCTCGTCGACGTGACCCGCGCGGCCCATCGGGACCGTGCGGCCGAATCGCTGCTCGGAACCCGGCGGGGCTATTTGCATGATCCCTTCGGTCAGGGTGATATCGGGCGCCAGCGCGTTGACCCGAATGCCGTGCGGGGCGAGTTCGAGTGCCGCGGTCTTGGTGTAGTTGATGACGCCGGCCTTGGCCGCTGCGTAGGTCGCGTAACCCGGTGCGGCGCGGACGCCTTCGATCGAGGTGACGCTGATGATGCTGCCCGGCAATTTCTGCTCGACGAGGACGCGGGCCACGCGCTGCGTGCACAGGTAGATGTGGCGCAGGTTCGACTTGTATAACGCGTCCCAGCCGTTCTCGCTGGTGTCGAGGATCCCCGACCAGAACACGCCGCCGGCATTGTTGACCAGGATCGTCACCGGCCCGAGTTCGGCGGAAGTCTGCGCCAGCGCGGCGTCCACCGCAGCGCTGTCGCGGACGTCGACGGTGATGCCCAGCGCACCGATCTCCGCGGCGGCGGACGCGCACGAGTCGGGGTTGCGTTCCCAGATCGCCACCTGCGCGCCGAACGCCTTGAAACCCGCCGCGATGCCGCGGCCGATGCCTGCGCCGCCGCCGGTGACAACCGCGACGCGGTCGGTGAGGAGGACGCTTGAGGGATCGAGTGCCATGAAACTGAATATAGAACAATCCCATGTCAAGGTTTACAGTCTTAACTAAATATGTTCGATATGTAACGCAGTACCCAATAGGCGACGCCAGGGGAGAACACATGCCCAGCACGATCTTCGTCACCGGCGCGACCGGGCAGACCGGCGGCAACGTCTGCGAGCAGTTGATCCAGCGGGGCGATCAGGTTCGGGCCCTGGTCCGCAATCCGGACGAAGCCTCCGCGCTGTCCGATATCGGTGTTGACCTGGTCAAGGGCGACATCCGCGACGCCGACGACGTGCTGCGCGCGGCCAAGGGCGCCGAGGCGGCTATCCACTGTGCGGCGCTGCTGGGCGGCGCGAGTCAGGACCTCGAAGACTTCAAGGCCGTCAACATGGTCGGCACCACCAACGTCCTGGATGCTGGGAAAGCCCACGGCATGCGTCGGGTGGTGGCCCTGAGCACCGCCACCTTCCTCGATCTGAGCACCGGCGTCGACTTCGAAGAGGCGCCCGTTCTGGACAACCCGCCACGCGACCCCTACACCGTCACTAAGCTGGCCGCCTTTCAAGAAGCACACCGGCGCGCTGCCGCGGGCGACGACGTGCTGACCTGTCACCCCGGCGCGATCTTCGGTCCTGCCCCGGTCGTCGAACGCGCCTTGCACCGCACCAGCTTCAACCGGGTGCTGCTGGCGGGTATGCGCGGAAAGATCAAGCGCTATCTCGCTTTTCCCGTGACGTGGGTGGCGGGCAAGGACGTCGCGACTGGCTCGATCGCCGCGCTGGACCGCGGGGTGGCCGGTGAGCGCTACCTGTTGGTCGGCCAGCCGCACGAAAGCTTCAGCACGGCCGGCGGTATCAACCGTGCGTGCGAGATCGCCGGAATCGACCATCGTGTCGAGGATCTCGATTACCGCACGGATCCCGAGGCATTGACCGCCGAATTCGGGCCCACCTTGATGGCCATCGCGAAAGCCGCGGCCAAGAGCGAGCGCAAGCTCAGAACCAACGACAACCTGACCACCCGGCGCCTCGGCTACGAGCCCATGTCCTTTGACGACGGGCTGCGGCTGCTGATCTCGTGGGTGCGCGAACTCGGCAAACTGTAGGGGCTGTCGTCGTGTCGATCGCCGAATCACGCGGATCCGGTTCGGACCACGGGGATCTGGCCGATCGGATCCTCGACGCGGCCCAGCGGCTCGTGTTCCGGACGGGTGCGCGCAGGATGTCGCTCTCCGACGTTGCGACCCTGTCCGGGGTGTCACGGCCCACCATTTACCGCTACTTCACGTCCAAGGAAGAACTCATCGATGCGTTGGGCAAGCGCGAGCGCCGTCGTCTTGATGCGGCGATGGACGAAGCGACGGCTGGGGTCGTCGGGGTCGCACGGCTGGAAGCCGCGGTCGACGTCATCGCGACTTTCGTCGAGGCTCAGCCGCCCGGTCGGCTGCTCGACCTCGAGCCGGCATTTGCGCACGAACAGATGGCGCAAGCGTTGCCCGTGCTGACCGAAGGGTTGACGGCGGTCCTGCGGAGCTGCGCCCGCGAGGACGCCTTCGCCGCCGCGGTGGACCCCCGCGACCTTGCTGGCGCGATCGCACGAACCGCGTTGAGCCACTACATTTTTCCCGACACGGACCGCGCCGCGGTGCGCCGCCAGATCCGGGCCGCCGCCGGGCTTGCTGCCCGCTAGCCGGATTGGATCGCAGCGCGCTGCGCCCGACGTCAAGAATCTATTGAGAAACCATAAAGGCCCGGTGTCGATTCTGGTGTCAGCGCGGAGACGCGTCGACCACACCAACCCAGATCAGCACAAGGAGACCCCGATGTTCACTCGCCGTTTCACCGTTGTCGCGGCCCGCAGCACCCTGACCGCAGCCGCTCTCGGCCTGGCCGCGCTCGGCTTGGCCGGCACCGCAGGCGCAAGCTCGGTCGATGACACGTTCCTCGCCCAGCTGCAGGCGGACGGAATCCAGCCGCCGACCGCGGCCCGGGCCATCAGCGACGCACACGCCGTCTGCAAGGCCCTCGACGCGGGTCACTCACCCCAGGAGGTCATCGGCGCGGTGGCCCAGGCGACCGGCCTGAGCACCAAGAGCGCCAAGACCTTCTCCGTCGACGCCGCGTCGGCCTACTGCCCGCAGTACGTCACCTCGACCTAACAGCGAAACCATGATGCGGGGACCCGGCCGGGCCCCCGCATTGTCACAACTGAAACTTGGTGGCGCCGAAGGGCTCCGACGTACCCAGCGCGACCACCGTCGACGGCTCCACCCGATAGACAAACCACCGTATCCGTCGAGATTGCGAGGCGTGATCGTCATATCGGTGTTGACCGGTGCCGGTCCCGAAATTCATCGCCCGCACAGCAGGAACAGGCCGTAGGCGGCGACCGACTGCGCATCGGCCAGCACCCCCGAGCGGATCATCTGCTCGACGTCTTCGCGTGCGAACCACTCGCTGCGCATGTCCTGTTCCTCGTGTTCGCGCTCCGAATCTCCCTCGGAGATCCCGGTGGCCAAGAACACCCACCCACGCTGACTGGTCATTCCGGCGGCCACATCGAGCAGGCCGAGCGCCTCGAACGACGTCGCGCGCAATCCGGTTTCCTCGCGCAGCTCACGCGCGGCCAGCTCGGCGGGTTCGAGGTCGGCCAGACCCGGAGCGCTGCCCTGCGGAAATTCCCATCGCCGCGCGCCGAGGGGATACCGGAACTGCTCGACCAACCGAAAACGCCGCCCGTCGTACGGCATCACCAGCGCGTAGGTCGGCTTGTCCACCACGGAGTAGATGCCGTGGCTGCCGTCTGGGCGGCGAATGTCGTCTTCTCGCAGCACCAACCACGGGTTCCGATAGATCTCGCGGGATGCGACGCGTTCGATGAAAGGCACGCAGCCAGTATCACGACCGTCGCCGCGGCTCGCCTCGCAGGGCTCGCTAGGGCTTTTGTTCAGCGGCCTGTTTAATGCGCCGCAGTGTCTCCTCGATCCCCCGGTTGACTTGACGTCCCCGTGGCACAAGCGCTTCGGCGAGTCTGTTGGGCACTGAGCACCACAGGAACTGAAAGGACTCGGTGAGTAACGTTCCGGACGACGACGGTTCCATCGTGTAACACCACCGGGTTTCTTCACGACTAGCGCGGTCGTTGACCGTCGCGAAGCTGAATACGCGGCCTCGGTCAGCGGTATCGACCACCGCCGTTCTTTCCCAGCGCAAAAGGCCCAGCCGGTTGTATCCCCGAAACCGGACACCCGGGGCCGCAGCGGTTGCCCCGTCCAGCCATTCGCACCGGTAACATTCCGGGCTCCACTCCCCCGTCCGGGTGACGTCAGCGATGAGGTCGTACACGAGATCGGGCGGTGCAGCGATATCGATACTGCCGCGGCCGCGCCGCGCTGTCGGCATGGCCCGAGTATGTCATCTCGGTCAACGCGTCCCACATTGTCCCGATCAGGACATTGATCCAGTCCAGCCACCACTCCGGCGGCTCACTGTCCACCGAAATCTCCCCTGTCCGCTGTCGGCTCACGGGTGTACTGGGAGAAAAGACACAGGAAGCGCCCCTCCCCCGGCTTTCCGCCGGCGCGCGCCGGGCGTCGCGGGAAATCTACGTTACGTTTGCGCCGTCCATCGCAGCAATTCACGACTTTCGGGCGCCGGGTGTTTCGGTGGTATCAATCGGCTGGGTATCTGATAGTCATAGAAACGAGTGGAACGGCCGAGACCATGACAACAGCGACATCAATTGCTGCGAAATGGACGTGACCATGCACCAGCACATCATCGTCAGCGGTGACGACTCGCTGGCAACGACGATAATCGCGGAGCTCAACAGCGCCGGCGCGAGCATCGTCGAGATCGCGACCGCCGCCGAGCTCGCCGATGCCGAGGTCAACCGCGCGCTTGCCGTCATCTGCGTCGGCGACGACGATGCGATGAATCTCGAAATCGCGCTGCTGGCAAGGAAAGCCAATCCGAGCGTGCGGGTGGTCGCGCGGCTGGCCAATGACGTGCTGCGCGGGGCGGTGGCCGCCGACAACGGACCCGGCGCCATCCTCGACGTCGCCGACCTTGCGGCGCCGTCTGTCGTGGAGGCATGTTTGGCGCACACCGCGCACCCGCTGGAGGCGGCCGGCATCGAGTTCGTCGTCTCCGGCACCGAGGCACCGCGCGCGGCGACGCTGCGCGAGATCTACGGCGACCTGGCGCCGGTGGCGGTGATTCGCGGCGAGAACTCCCCCGAACCGGGCCTCGTGATGGCATGTCCGGGCCGGGATCTGCGGGTGTACCCCGGTGATTGGGCGGCGCTGATCGGTACCGCCGATGAATTGGCCGCCCGCGGCATCAAGATCCCGCGCCGAACCGGAACGCGCACACACCGGCCGTGGGTGCGGCGAGTGCTCGACACCCTGTTCACCCTGCGCAGCGACGTCAACCCGATGTTCGTGCGCGCGATAGCCGCCGCGCTGCTCCTGCTGGTCGGTTCGACGATCTTGTTGCGCTTCGCCTACCAGCGCCCCCCGGGAATGACGTGGATCGACGCGTTGTACTTCACCACCGAAACGATCGCGACCGTGGGCTACGGCGACTTCAGCTTCGTCCATCAGCAAACCTGGCTGCGACTGTTCGCCATCATGCTGATGTTCGCCGGCGTGCTCGTCACCGCGGTCCTCGTCGCGTTCGTCGCCGATCTGCTGCTGTCACGCCGCTTCGCCTATTCCGCCGGACGCCGGCGGGCGCGCCATCTGCGCAACCACGTGATCGTCGTGGGCCTGGGCTCGTTCGGCATCCGCGTGGTCAGTGACCTGACCGCCGCCGGACACGACGTCGCGGTGATCGAACGCGACCCGAACAACCGTTTCCTGTCGACGGCGGACGACCTCGACGTGCCGGTGATCTTCGGCGACGCGACGCTGCGCCGGACGCTGCAAGCGGCCCGCGTCGACCAGGCCCGTGCGGTGGCCGTGCTCACCCAGGACGACATGGTCAACATCGAGACCGGGATCGTGCTGCGCGAGATGTTGGGGCCGCGGGTGATGCCCGAAGTCGTCCGGCCCGACGTTCCGCTGGTGCTACGCGTCTACGACCGTGCGCTGGGGGCCGCGGTGGCGCAGCGGTTCGGGTTCGAAAACGTGCGGTCGACCGTCGAGCTGGCCGCACCCTGGTTCATCGGCGCCGCGATGGGCCTACAGGTGCTGGGCACTTTTTCGGTGGAGCAGCGCTCCTTCATGGTCGGCGGAATGCATGTGGCCGCCGGCAGCGAGCTCGACGGGCTGCAGATGTTCGAGCTGTCCACGCAAACCCGCGTCATCGCGATCACCCGGCAGGATGCGCCCGTCAAGCTGCACCCGCGCCGCGACGCCCGGCTGCGCGGCGGCGACACCGTCTACGTCGTCGGGCCGTATCGCGAGCTGCTGGCCACGCTGCGCAAGGGACAGCCACCCCAGCAGACCGACGCCGGTGACGAACGCAGGGGGGCCTAAAGGGGCCTAAAACCCGCCGACCACATCGGCCGCGCGCCGCAGCTGGTCGAGGTCTGAACTGGTTGGGATGAGCTGAATTTCGTCGGTGCCGATCTCTTCGAATTTCCGCAGCACCGCCACCAACTCGTCTTCGCTGCCGGCCCAGCCGGTCGTCGGCGCCATCGCGTCGACGTACTCGGCCGGTATCCAGTTCATGTAGCGCCGCAGATGACGATGCATCTGGGCGCGGGCCTGTTGGTGCGACCCGAACGCGAACCAGAACGACGTCGCCAAGTGGGGTCTGGGCTTGCCGGCCCCCGCCCACGCCGCCCGCGCCACGTCGAACAACTCGTTCTGCTTGACGACGTCGAGGTCCAGCGCGGCGCCCGCCACTCCGTCGGCCCAGGCCGCGGCGCTGCGGATGGTCTTGGGCCCGATGCTGCCGATCAACAGCGGCGGCCCACCGGCCTGCACCGGCGCCGGCCCGACCGGCAGCACCGAATCGGTGAGCTTTTCACCGGCCCACACCCGCTTCATCACCGCCACGCGTTCGGCCATGCCGCGCATCGTCTGGGTGCTCGGGTCGGCGCCGACGGCGTGGTAGTCCTCGTGCCGCCCGCCCACACCGATGCCCACGGTCAACCGCCCGCCACAGAGCATGTCGCCGGTCGCGAGCGCCTTGGCCAGCATCGTCGGGTCGTGCAGCTGCGGCACGATCACCGTGGTCACCAGCCGCACCCGATCGGTCCAGGCGGACAGCGCACCGAGCAGCGTCAGGCTGTCCGGGTTGTCGAAGGCGATGCGCTCGCCCCAGCACAGCGACGAGAACGGTCCCTTGTCGATCGCGCGCGCCCAATCCCGCAGCACCGTCGCGTCCAGATCCGGTTCCATCACCGGCATGGTCATTGCCACCTGCACGACGGCGATTCTGGCACGCGGGCGACTCGCTTTGGGCGGAGTGGCAGCATGGACGGGGTGAGCATCCTCAGCTCGTCCATCGCGCACGTCCGCCTCACCGTCACCGACATCGAGCGATCACGGCAGTTCTACGAGAGCGTCTTCGGTTGGCCGGTGCTGATCGAGGTCCCCGAGAATGCCGACGAGAAGACCCGCGACCAGTTGGGCTTCCTCTACGGCGGAGTCATCTACGACCTCGGGGGCACCCTGCTCGGGCTGCGCCCGGTGGCCACCGACCGCTTCGACGAGAATCGCGCCGGCTTGGACCACATGGCGTTCCGGCTGGCCAGCAGGGACGAATTGGATGCCGCCGTCGCGCATCTCGACGAGGTCGGAGTCGCGCACGAACCGATCAAAGACATTGGGCCGTCATACATTCTGGAGTTCCGCGACCCCGACAACATCGCGCTGGAAGTCACGGCGCCGAAGTGATCCACCGCGCGAGCGTGCGCAAAATGACAGCGTGTACGCGTGTCGTCGTACCAACACGCACGCTCGCGCGAAGGTCGTAAGAATGGTTGACTGAAGGGAATTATGTCCATCAGTTTCAACCACACCATTGTCGCGGCACGCGACAAACAGGAATCCGCGCAGTTTCTCGCCGAACTCTTCGACCTGCCCAGCCCGAAGCCATTCGGCCACTTCATGGTTGTCGCACTCGACCACGGCGCCAGCCTCGACTATGCCGACGTCCCCGAAGGCGACGAGATCCGGCAGCAGCACTACGCCTTCCTGGTTTCTGAGGAAGAGTTCGACGCGATCTACGGCAAGATCCAATCGCGCGGCTTACCGCACTGGGCGGACCCGGGTGCCAAACGGCCAGGCGAGATCAACCGCCGCGACGGCGGCCGCGGGGTGTACTTCCCGGATCCCTCCGGGCATGGCATGGAGATCCTCACTCGGCCGTACGGCTCGGGCTCGGGCGGTTAGTCCTAAAACTAGTCACCGCCGCGCGGTGAATGGTGTCGCACGTTCTCCTGATCCTGATAGTCACCGGCGAGCTGCGCGACGTGCTTGGGCAGGGCGCCGGCGGCGACGTCAGCCAGGGTTGTTTCCTCCAGCACCGACCGCATGCTGGCGCGCAGCGCCCGCCATACATCGCTCAGGGCCGTGGTGGGCCCGGAATATGGCAAGTCGCCGAGTGCGATGTCGCGGACGCTGGCCAGCGGGCCGTCGATGCAGCGCAGCACGTCGGCGATGCTGATCTCGGTCGCCGGCCGCGCTAGTTCGTAGCCACCCTCGCGGCCGCGGTGGCTTCGCACCAGGCGATCGGTGCGCAGGTTCGTCAGGATGTCGACAAGAAACTGGGCCGGGATGCCCTGAGCCTGCGCCAAGTCGTCGGTCTTGACCAACGTGCCACTGGGAGCCGTGGCGAGCTGGACCATCGCCCGCACCGCGTACTCCGCCTTGGCCGACATCCGCATGCTGCGCATTCTGCCACCCAGCCGGCCCGGCGCGGGCTTGCGCTTAGTGTCGCGACTGCACCACGTCGATGATGAGTTGCGCCTGCTCGTCGATGGTGCGGTCCGGGGTGAGTCGCAGATCCGGATTCTTCGGCCGTTGATAGGGGCTGTCGATGCCGGTGAAGTGCGTGATCTCACCCGCGCGTGCTTTTGCGTACAGCCCCTTGGGTCGCGCTTCTCGCACTCCACGAGCGGGGTGTCGCAGAATACTTCGACAAAGCCAAATCCCGCGTCGGCGTGGACTTTACGAGCCAGGGCGCGGTGCTCTTCCAGCGGACTGATCGCCGGCACCAGCACGATTTGGCCCGAGTCGGCGAGTAGTGTCGCGACGTGCGCCAGCCGGCGCAGGTTCTCGGCCCGGTCGGCCATCGAGAAGCCTAGGTCGGCGTTGAGCCCGTGCCGCAGGTTGTCGCCGTCGAGAACGTAAGCGGGCATGCCCTTTTCGAGTAGCTTGCGTTCGACCAGCATGGCCACCGATGACTTGCCGGCGCCCGACAGGCCGGTCAGCCACACCGTCGTGCCCCGAGACAGCCCGGTCTTGGGCGGTCACAAGCGATTGGTGTCGCACGGTGTTGGGGCTTGCCGTGTGCGCCGAGACGTCACGCAACACCATGCCCGCCGCCACCGTTCCGTTGGTGTCGGGGTCGATGAGGATGAACGAGCCGGTGCTGGCGTTGCGGGTGTATTCGTCGAGCAGCAGCGGCACCTGGGTGCGCAGCGAAACGCGGCCAAGTTCATTGAGTTTCAATGCCGTTGCGGTCTTGTCGCGGTGCAGGGTGTTGACATCGAGCCGATAGTCCAGCGCGGTTATCCGGGCGCGGGTGGTCCGGGTGGTGTGTTTGATGACGTACTCGCGGCCCGGCTCAGAGCGCCGCCGAATCGGCCATCCAGCACACTGTGGCGTCGAACTCCTGCGCGACCCTGGGCTGATTGTGGGTGCGGGCGATCAGGTCGCCGCGCGAGATATCGATCTCGTCGGCGAGGCTTGATCGACACGGCCATCGGCGGAAATGCCTCTGCCACTGGCCCGTTCGGGCCCTCGATCGCGGTGATCCGGGTCGCCTTGCCGATCGGGCAGCACCACCACTTCGTCACCGGAACGCATCACCCCGCTGGCCACCGTGCCGGCATAGCTGCGGTGGTCCTGATGCTCGTGGGTGTGCGGCCGGATGACGTACTGAACCGGGAACCGCACGTCGACCAGGTTGCGGTCGCCGGCGATGTAGACCTCCTCGAGGTGCGACAGCAGCGCCGGGCCTTCATACCAGGGCGTCTGGTCCGACTTGGTCACCACGTTGTCGCCGTGGAGTGCGGAAAGCGGGATGGAGGTGACGTCATGCACGTCGAGGCGGGCGGCGAAGGCGTGGAATTCGTCCCGGATCGCCTCGAATTTGTCCTCTGTCCCAATCGATCAGGTCCATCTTGTTGACCGCGAGCACCAATGTGGCGAATGCCCAGCAGCGACGCCAGGAACGCATGCCGGCGGGATTGCTCCAGCAGCCCCAGCCGGGCATCGACCAGCACGATCACCAGCTGAGCGGTGGACGCACCGGTCACCATGTTGCGGGTGTACTGGATGTGGCCCGGGGTGTCGGCGATGATGAATTTCCGCTTGGGAGTGGCGAAGTAGCGGTAGGCGACGTCGATCGTGATGCCCTGTTCGCGCTCCGCCCGCAGGCCGTCCGTGACCAGCGCCAGGTCGGTGTATTCGTGACCGCGCTCCTTGGACGTGCGCTCCACCGCCGCCCACTGGTCTTCCATCACGGCCTTGGAGTCGTAGAGCAGGCGCCCGATCAGTGTGGACTTGCCGTCATCGACGGAGCCGGCGGTCGCCAGCCTGAGCAACGTCGTAGTAGATGCAGCCATCAGAAGTAACCCTGCCTCTTGCGGTCTTCCATGCCGGCCTCCGAGATCCGGTCGTCAGCCCTGGTCGCCCCACGCTCGGTCAACCGGGACACCGCGGTCTCGGCGATCACCTCCGACACGGTCGCGGCCGGCGACTCCACACAGCCGGTACACGTGACGTCCCCGACGGTGCGGAATCGCACCGTGGCCTCGAACACCGGCTCGTCGGCGCGCGGCTGCAGGTGCCGGTCCACCGCCAGCAGCATGCCGTCGCGGCTGAACACCTTGCGCCGGTGCGCGAAGTAGATCGACGGCAACTTGACCTTTTCGGCTCCGATGTAGGACCAGATGTCGAACTCGGTCCAATTGGACAGCGGAAAGACCCGGATGTGTTCGCCCTTGTGATGGCGCCCGTTGTACAGGTTCCACAGCTCCGGCCGCTGGGCCTTGGGGTCCCACTGACCGAACTCGTCACGGAAGCTGAACACCCGCTCCTTGGCGCGCGCCTTCTCCTCGTCGCGCCGCGCCCCGCCGAATGCCGCGTCGAACTTGTTCTCCCGGATGGCGCGCAGCAGCGTCACGGTCTGGATCGGGTTGCGCGACGGGATGGTCTCGACAACCCGGCCGGCGTCGATGTCCTCCTGCACCGACGCCACCACCAGCCGCACCCCGGACTCTTCGACCAGCTCATCGCGGGTGGCGATGACCTCGTCGAAGTTGTGGCCGGTGTCGACATGCATCACCGGGAACGGCAGGCGCCCAGGCTGAAATGCCTTGAGCGCCAAATGCAGCATGACGATGGAGTCCTTGCCACCCGAGAACAACAGCACCGGCCGCTCGAACTCGGCGGCCACCTCCCGAATGATGTGGATGGCCTCGGCCTCCAGCGAGCGCAGATGGCTCAATTCGTACTGGCCGGCCGCGGGGGCCGCCGTCAGATCAGTGGTCATGGCTTCCTTGCCGGAATTCAGATAATTCTGGTAGAACTGGTCATATTTATGGTCATTGTCCAATATAGAACCAGGCTGTTCCGCGCGTGTCAACGAAGTCTCTGAAATGCCGGCTGCGGAAGCATGGACGGATGACTAGCACTTCCGAACCGTCCAGCGGCCGCGACGTCATCGCGGAGTTCCTCCCCCAGTCGCCGTTCGTCGCCAAGCTGGGCATCTGGGATATCTCCAGCCGATCAGCTCGCCAACGACGAGGTCAGGCTGCGGCTGCCGTGGGATCCCTCCAACGCCACCGTCGGCGACATGGTGCATGGCGGCGCCATCGCCACCCTCGCCGATCTGACCGTCATGGCGGCGGCCTGGTGCGGCGCCGAAGCGCCCCCCGAGCTGAGGGGCGTGACGGTGTCGATGACGGTGGACTTCATGGCGCCGGCCCGCGCGACCGATGTGATCGGAGTGGGCAGGGCGCTGCGGCGCGGCCGGTCGCTGGTCAACTGCGAGGCCGAGATCGTCGACCCGGAGGGCAGGCTGCTGGCCAAGGCCCTCGCCACCTACAAGGTCGGCTGAGGCCAGTAGCGCGAGCAGACGCAAAAGCGCCCAATTCGTGCCGAATTTGGGGGCTTTTGCGTCTTTTCGGCACCAAGCTACAGCGTGACCTCGATGAGCTTGCCGGTGGCGACGTCGAAGACGAAGCCGCGCAACGACACGTGCTTGGTGACGAAGGGGCTGTTCTCGATGCGGCGCAGCGACTGCCGGACGTCCGCCTCGAGGTCGGGGAACGCCTCGGCCGCCCACGGCGGCTTGACGCCCGTCTCGTCCTGGATGTCACGCTTGAAGTCGTCGTCGGTGAAGGTGAGCATTCCGCAGTCGCTGTGATGGATCAGGATGATCTCCTGCGTCCCGAGCAGGCGCTGGCTGATGGCCAACGAGCGGATGACGTCGTCGGTGACCACCCCGCCGGCGTTGCGGATGACGTGGGCTTCGCCCTCGTTGAGTCCCAGGATGCGGTAAACGTCGAGTCGGGCGTCCATGCACGCGACGACCGCGACGTGTTTGCTCGGCGGCAACGGCAGCGGCCCGGTGAAGTTGCTCGCGTATTGGGCGTTGTTGGCCAGGTAGTCATCGGTAACCGTCACGCCACTCTCCTTATGGATGCAGGGGTATCGCGGTGTCGGATCGTAACAACCGGCCGCCCCGATTTCACCCGTGTGAATCAGCTCGATCGCAACGGTGCGGCGGCCGCGGACCGGAGGGCTCGCTAACCTGTCCCAATGCGGCGCGGTGGTGAGGCATGATCCGTTTTCTGGCGCGGCGGTTCCTCAACTACATCGTGCTGCTGGTGCTGGCGTCGTTCTTGGCCTTCTGCCTGGCCTCCATGACGTTTCGTCCGCTCGACACCTACACGCAGCGTCACCCACCGCCGCCCAAGGAGCTCGTCGACCGCAAAGCGGCCGAGCTCGGCTTAGACAAACCCATACCCATTCGGTATGGGAGATGGGTTGCCGGTGTGGTCCACGGCGACTTCGGCACGACGGTCACCGGTCACCCCGTCTCTCGGGAACTGTGGCACCGAATAGGGATCAGCCTGCGGCTGGTGGTGACCGGTTCGGTGCTGGGCACGATCATCGGCGTCATCCTGGGGGCCTGGGGAGCCATTCGGCAGTACCGGCTGAGCGACCGCGTCATCACCGTGCTGTCGCTGATCCTCCTAAGCATTCCGTCCTTCGTGCTGGCGGGCCTGCTCATCCTGGCCGCGCTGCGGGTAAACGACTTAATTGGCGTTCGGATGTTCCTGTACACCGGTGAGACATCACCGATCCCGCCCGGCGGCCTATGGGATCAACTGGTCGACCGCGTGCAGCACCTCGTATTGCCGACGCTAACGCTGGCCCTCCTCGGGATGGCAGGCTTCAGCCGCTACCAGCGCAACGCCATGCTCGACGTGCTCGGCGAGGATTTCATCCGCACCGCGCGCGCCAAGGGCCTCACCCGCCGGCGTGCACTGTTCAAACACGGCCTGCGCACCGCGCTGATTCCGCTCGCCACGCTGTTCGCCTACGGGCTCAGTGGGCTGGTTGTCGGCGCGATATTCGTCGAAAAGATCTTCGGCTGGCACGGCATGGGCGAGTGGGTCGTGCTGGGCATTTCCACACAGGACACCAACGTTGTCGCGGCGATCACGCTGTTTTCCGGGTTGGCGATTCTGCTCGCCGGCCTGCTGTCCGACATCTTCTACGCGGTGCTAGACCCGAGAGTGCGAGTGACATGACCACCCAAGAAGCCAGCGTGGAAGTTAAGGCCGGAATTCACACCGCCGCTTTCACGTCGCGACGAAACCTGGTGGCCCGCAGGTTCATTCGCAACAGGCCCGCGGTCGTGGCGGCGCTCTTGCTGGTGGTGGGGTTTGTCGGCTGCTACGCGCTGCCGTCGCTACTTCCCTACGACCCCAACCATCTCGACTACGACGCGCTGCTGCAGCCACCCTCGGTCAAGCACTGGTTCGGCACCAACGCGCTCGGTCAGGATCTGCTGGCCAGGACGCTGCGCGGCATGCAGAAATCGATGCTCATCGGGTTCTGCGTGGCACTGATCTCGACCACCCTTGCCGCCACGGTCGGGTCGGTTGCCGGTTACTTCGGCGGCTGGCGCGACCGGGCCCTGATGTGGCTGGTCGACCTGCTGCTGGTGGTGCCAAGCTTCCTGCTGATCGCCATCGTCAGCGCGCGCACCAAGGGGGCCAACAACGTCCTGTGGCTCATCGTGTTGCTCGCGGCGTTTGGCTGGATGGTCAGCTCGCGGATGGTGCGCGGCTTGACGATGAGCCTGCGTGAACGCGAATTCGTCCGTGCGGCACGGTATATGGGGGTGTCCAGCCGCCGGGTCATTGTGCATCACATCGTGCCGAACGTCGCCTCGATCCTCATCATCGACGCCACGCTCAACGTCGGGTCCGCGATCCTGGCCGAAACCGGTCTGAGCTTTTTGGGATTTGGTGTTCAACCACCCGACGTGTCGCTGGGAACGCTGATCGCGGAAGGCGCTCCGTCGACCACCACGTTCCCGTGGGTCTTCCTGTTCCCGGCCGGCGCCCTCGTCCTGATCGTGTTGTGCGCCAACCTCACCGGCGACGGCCTGCGGGACGCGCTGGATCCGCGGAGCAGGCCGCCCCGCCGCAAGAAGCGCGAGGCGAAGTGACGGCGCTGCTAGAGGTGACGGATCTGAACGTCACTTTCGAGACGGGCGACATCGCGGTGTCGGCGGTGCGCGGCACGAGGTACCACATCGATCCGGGCGAAGTGGTCGCCATCGTCGGCGAATCCGGTTCGGGCAAAAGCACTGCCGCGATGGCCATCATCGGACTGCTGCCCGAATACGCCGACGTGTCCGGATCGGTGCGCTTGCACGGCGACGAGCTGCTCGGCCTGTCCGACCAGGCGATGTCCCGGATCCGCGGCAAATCGATCGGCACCATATTCCAGGACCCGATGTCGGCCCTGACCCCCGTGTACACCGTCGGCGACCAGATAGCCGAGGCCATCGAGGTGCACAACCCCGACGTCCGCCGGGCGGATGCCCGCAAGCGCGCCGTCGAGCTGCTCGAGCTGGTCGGCATCGCGCAGGCGCCCACCCGCGCGCGGGCGTTCCCGCACGAGCTGTCCGGCGGCGAGCGCCAGCGGGTGGTGATCGCGATCGCGATCGCCAACGATCCCGACCTGCTGATCTGTGACGAACCGACGACCGCGTTGGACGTCACCGTGCAGGCGCAGATCCTCGACGTGCTGCGAACCGCGCGTGACGTCACCGGCGCCGGCGTGCTGATCATCACCCACGACCTGGGTGTGGTGTCGGAGTTCGCCGACCGGGCGATGGTCATGTACGCCGGGCGTGGCGTTGAGGTCGCCACCGTCGAAGATCTTTATCGCGACCGCCGGATGCCCTACACCGTGGGGCTGCTGGGCTCGGTGCCACGCCTGGACGCCCCGCAGGGCACTCGGCTGATTCCGATCCCCGGCGCGCCGCCGACGATGTCGTCGTGGTCGCCGGGCGGCTGCCCGTTCGTCCCCCGCTGTCCGCTGGCGATCGACGAATGCCGTTCGGCGGAACCCGATCTCGTCACGGTTGGGGACGGCCACTGGGCCGCGTGCATCCGCACCGAGGACGTTGCGGGGCGCAGCGCGGCCGAAATCTTCGGCGTGTCAACGCAACCGGATGCCGTCGACGCTGCCGCCGGTGAATCCCAACTGGTGCTGCAAGTCACCGACCTCAGCAAGACCTACCCGCTCACCAAGGGCGCGGTATTTCGCAGGCGGGTGGGCGAGGTGCGTGCGGTCGACGGCGTCAGCTTCACCCTGGAGCAGGGCCGCACCCTGGGCATTGTCGGCGAATCGGGTTCGGGCAAGTCCACGACGCTGAGTGAGATCCTCGAGCTTGCCAAACCGCAGTCGGGTTCCATCGAGATCCTCGGCGCCGATGTCGCCGCGCTCGATACACCCGCCCGTCGAAAGCTGCGCACCGAAGTACAGGTGGTGTTTCAGGACCCGGTGGCTTCTTTGGATCCCCGCCTCCCGGTGTTCGACATCATCGCGGAACCGTTGGTCGCCAACGGGTTCGCCAGGCCGCGGTGCGAGGAACGGGTCGCCGAGCTACTGGCAATCGTCGGGCTGGACCGCGCCGACGCCAGCCGCTATCCCGCCGAGTTCTCCGGCGGGCAAAAGCAGCGGATCGGCATTGCGCGGGCACTGGCGCTGCAGCCCAAGATTCTTGCGCTCGACGAGCCGGTGTCGGCGCTGGACGTGTCGATCCAGGCGGGCATCATCAACCTGCTGCTGGATTTGCAGGCGCAGTTCGGATTGTCTTATCTGTTTGTGTCGCATGATCTTTCGGTGGTCAAGCACCTGGCGCACCGGGTAGCGGTGATGTACCGGGGAGCGATCGTCGAGCAGGGCGACGGCGATCAGGTGTTCACCAACCCGCAGCACGAGTACACCCGGCGGCTGCTGGCCGCCGTTCCGCGGGCGCACCCCGATGTCAGCGGCGGTTAACATCGTGCGGGTGACGTACCCGCCGATGGTTCGCAGGATCGCGCTGCTAGCTCTGGTCGCGGTCTTGACCCTCACCGGCTGCTCAAACGGTTATCGGAACCTCACAAATGCGCACTCAGCGCAGGTCGGCGGCAACAGTGATGTCAACCCGCGTGACCCGGCGACGCTACGCGACGGGGGCAACCTGCGGCTGGCGCTGGCGTCGTTCCCGGACAACTTCAACGGGCTGAACATCGATGGCAACACGGCGGACACCGGCGATATCCTCGCGCCGACGCTGCCAGGGGCGTTTATCAGCCAGGCCGACGGAAGCCTCAAACTCAACACCGATTACTTCACGGGCGCCGAGCTAACCGGCACAAACCCGCAAGTCGTCACCTACACCATCAATCCGAAGGCAACCTGGAACGACGGCACCCCGATCACCTGGGAGGACCTCAAGTCGGAGACCGAGGCGTGTAGCGGTCACGATGAGCGATTCTTGATCGCTAGCAATGCCGGGTTCGATCGCGTGAAGTCGGTGACCAGGGGTGTCGACGATCGTCAGGCGGTCGTCACGTTCAGCCAGCCCTACGCCGAATGGCAAGGGATGTTTGCCGGCGGGATACAGCCCCGCAGCATGACGGCGAACCCGGACGCCTTCAACAAGGGTCAGCTCGACGCGCCCGGCCCGTCGGCCGGGCCGTTCATCGTGTCCACGATCGACAGGCCCGCCCAACGAATCGTGCTTACCCGCAATCCGCGATGGTGGGGCCTCAAACCACGGTTGGACTCCATCACGTTCCTGGTCCTGGATCCCACCGCCGCGATTCCGGCCTTGCAGAACAACGCTATTGACGCCGCCGGCGTGAGCACTCTCGACGAAATGGTCACGGCCGAGCGCACCCCCGGAATCGACATCCGGCGCGCCCCGACCCCCACCTGGGCCCACTTCACCTTCAACGGCGCACATGGATCCATCATGGAGAAGAAGGAGCTGCGGCTGGCGATCGCCAAGGGCATCGACCGCCGCGCCATCGTCGATGTCGCTCAACACGGCCTGACCGACCACCCGACGCCGCTGAATAATCACGTCTACGTCGCTGGCCAAGCGGGTTACCAAAACAACAGCGCACCAGGCGATTACAACCCCGACCAAGCCCGCAAGGACTTGGACGCCGCGGGTTGGAAACTCAATGGAGGCGTGCGCGAGAAGGATGGCAAACAGCTGGTAGTTCGCGACGTCGTCTTCGACGCACCGGCGGCCAAGCAGATCGCGCTGGTCGCCCAGCAAAACCTAGCGCAGATCGGTGTCAAATTGCAGCTCGATATTAAGAGTGGCAATGGTTTCTTCAGCCAGTACGTGACCCCTGGCGACTTCGACATCGTCCAATTCAGTTGGGTGGGTGGCGCTTTGCCACTAGGCGCGCTCCCGCAGATCTACGCCTCCAAAGGCAACAGCAACTTCGGCAAGATCGGAAGCCCCGAGATCGACGCCAAGATCGATCAGACGCTGTCCGAATTGGATCCAGCCAAGGCGCGTGCGCTGGCCAACGAGGTCGACACGATGCTGTGGGATGAAGGGTTCAGCCTGCCGCTGTACCAGTCGCCCGGCAACAGGGCGGTACGCAGCGACCTGGCCAACTACGGTTCGTCGGGATTGGCCGACGTGGATTGGATGGCAGTCGGGTTCGTGCAGGGCTGATCGGCGCGGGCGAGGGCCGTTTCGAGTGTGCGCGTAGGGATTCGAGTGTGCGCCTATGGTGCGTCCGCCCGGCGTGTCGTCGCAGCACGCGCACACTCGACGATCGCGGTCAGGTTGCGGCCAGCCGGCGCACCAGGCGTCGCGGCAGCGCCGGCAGCGCAGCCTCGGCTGTCACGGCCACGTCGAGTGCCTTGCAGAGCAGACGCACGGTCGGGCGCGGCGGGAGTGCATCCAGCGCCGGCCCCCGGTCGGCAAGCCCGGCGAACTCACCGCGGCACACCGCGCCGGCAATGTCCAGGGCGGCGGGCTCGCGCGAGTCCAGCGCGCCGTGCGCCAGTGTCGGCAGCTTCACCAGCACCGCGTTGGGCACCAGCGATGCGACGCGCTCAGCCACGGCGCGCGGGGTGACCAGATCGCGGCCGCCCGAAATCACCACCGTGGGCCACGTAAATTTCGGCATCTCGGCCGTCAGGTCGTACGGCTCGGCCTCGAAAGCTGTCGTGTCCGGCATGATTTCACGCAACGCGGCGGCAGGGTCGAGGGGCAGCCCGTCGGGTTCAGCGGCGTAATCGAGTTCGCGGAACGCGATGCGGCCCACCAAGTCGCTTTCAAAACGGTACGGCGCGGTGCGGGTCAGGAGGCTGCCGATCCGAAGCAGCCCGCGCCACAGCATAATTCGACCATCGAGCAACAAGTCGAGTTGGCGGTCGAGCAGAGCGGTCCCGCCGTAGCCGTACAGTCTCGCGGCGACCTGCCCGCCCGCGGCGGTCATCACGCCGTCGTCGACGAGGCGGCGAACCTTGGGCGCCAGCGCGGCGGTCTCCAGATCGTTGCCCTTGAGCAGCAGCCGTCGAATGGCGTCGCGCACGTCGGCGATGTCATCCCGGGACAGCAGTGGCGAATCGAGGACCATCGCCAACACTCGACCCGGATGCCGGACGCCCACTCCGGCCGCAATATACGTGCCGTAGGACGTGCCGTAGAGGACGGCCGAGTCCACGTGAGCGTCGTCGAGCACCGCGGCGACGTCGTCGACGACCTGAGCGACGGTGAACGCTTCGGGCGGCAGGTCGGCGCCCGAGTCGTCGTGGCGCGACATCCCCACTCCGCGGTGCTCGATCATGATGACGTCCAGACCGGCGGCCGCGAAGCGGCGGCGCAGTCCCTTGTACACGCGCATCGACCCCACGCCGGGACCTCCGGTCAGGATGACCAGCGGGTGCGCGGATTTGCGGCCGGTGCGTACGTAGTACAGATCGAACTCTTCGGCGCTGCCCGGCGAGACCGGCCGGCGGATCGGCCGCACGCCTGGCAGTCCTGCCAGCTTGTCGTGGACCCGGCGGCGTTTGGCGTTCATCGTCATCGGTATCGGCCCACCATGGTCCCATTCTGCCGAGACGCGGAGCGGTCCCCAACTCAGCCGGGATCAATCGAGGATCAAGTCGGCGGCCTTCTCCCCGATCAGCACCGACGGGGCATGGGTGTGCCCGCGCACCGTGCTGGGCATCACCGAGGCGTCGGCCACCCGCAGACCCTCGACTCCACGGACCCGCAGCTGCGGATCCACCACACTGGCCTCGTCGCTGCCCATCCGGCAGGTACCCAGCGGGTGATACAGCGTGTGCGCGCAGGTGGCCAGGGCCCGCTCGAGGGTGGCCTCGTTGAGCTCGGCGCAGTCCCGCGGTCGCGCGATCGGACCGAGCAGGTCCTTCAGCGCGGGAGCTTCGGCGATCCGGGCGCAGATCCGCAGCCCTTCCATCATCGCCGCACGGTCCACGCCGCCCGGATCGGACAGGTAACGCGGTTCGATGACCGGCTTGGCGTGCGGATCGGCGGACCGCAACCTGATCTCGCCGCGGCTTTCCGGTGCGACGAGGATGGGCCCTATCACCACCCCATGCCCCTCCGGCGCAACAAGCGCCTCGTCCCAGAACGGCGCCGGCGCGAATATCAGCTCGATGTCGGGCAGCTCCAGCTCCGGTCGGCTGCGCAGGAATCCATACGCCTCGCCGACGTTGGAGGTGAGCATGCCGCGCCGCCTTAGCAGGTAATTGACGAGCTCCTTGGGCTTTTCGGCGGCGAACAAGCTGCCGGCGCCGACAGCAAAGCCCAGCCCCGCGACGAGGTGGTCGATCAAGTTCTGGCCCACCTCGCGCGACTCGTGGACGACATCGATGCCGTGATCGGCAAGGTGTTCGCGATCGCCGATACCGGAGAGCATCAGCAGCTGCGGGCTGTTGACGGCACCGCCGCAGAGCACGACCTCGCGGCGGGCGGTGGCCACCCATGTTTGAGCTTGTGATTGGCCGGGGCGTTCGAATTCCACACCGACGGCTCGGGTCCCGTCGAAGACGACTCGGGTCGCGGTGGCTGCGGTGAGCACGCTGAGGTTGTTGCGGCCCATCGCCGGCTTCAGGTAGGCGTCGGCGGTGCTGCATCTGGCGCCTCGCTGCTGGGTGACGACGGTCTCGCAGAAGCCTTCCGGTGCAGGGGAATTCGGTTGTGCAGCGGGAAATCCGCACTGGCGCGCCGCGGCCAGAAAGGCCGCTGTCAACGGTCGCGGGCTGCGTTGACGGGAAACGTGCACCGGGCCGGTGACTCCGCTGTCGTCGCCGCTGACGAAATGCCAGGCGGCGGTGACGTTCTCGATGCGGCGGTAGTACCCGAGCACCTCGGCGAAAGACCACTGCGCGTCGGCGCGCACCGCCCACTCGTCGTAGTCGGCGGCGAATCCGCGCACCCACATCATCGCGTTCATCGACGACGAGCCGCCCAGCGTCTTGCCTCGCGGCCAGTAGATCTCGCGACCGTCGAGCTCTTTCTGCGGTTCGGTGAGGTAATCCCAGTCGCATTCACTGCGGAACAGCTTGCTGAAGCCCGCAGGGATCCGAATGAATTTGTCCTTGTCGGGCGGGCCCGCCTCCAGCGCCACAACGTCGGTGGCCGGATCGGCGCTGAGCCGATTGGCCACCACCGCCCCGGCCGAGCCGGTACCGACGACTACGTAGTCGCACTCAACATTCATCGCGTAACCCCATTCGGGGTGAGTGTAGAACGCGCGCGCAGAGGAGCCGAGTGCTATCCGGTCAGATCGATGCGGTGGGCACCCTTGACGCCGTCGTAACGGTCGGGGCTGCAGGTCAGCACGATGACCTGGCCGTGCTCGCCCACGGTGTCGAATACCTCGCCCATCTTGGCCAGCCGGTCCGGATCGGTGAACCCGAGCGCATCGTCGACCACCACCGGCACGGTGTCCTCCTTGGCGACCAAAGACGCGCCGGCCAGCCGGGCCAGGATGCCCAGCTGCTCCTTGGCCCCGCCCGACAAGGATTCGTAGGGCACCGTGATGCCGTCCATGGTGCGGCTGCGGATGCAGAGGTCGCTGTCGATGTCGACCTCGAAGGTGGGGCCGAACACCGGGCGACCGAGCCGCTGCAGTTCCGTGCGGTAGGGCTTGACGTAACGCAACCGGGTGGTGTCGCGGTGGCGCGTCATCACCGACCGCAGCAGTTCGACGGCGCGGGCGCGGCCGCCCACCCGAGCGTGCTGGCCGGCCGCGTGCTCACGCTCGGTCTCCGCGGCATCGAGCTTGCCTTGACGACCCTCGGTTCCGAAGACCGAAAGTTCGATGCTGATTTCGCGTAGCGCCCGGGAGCCGTCTTCACAGCGCTCGCGTAGCGACTCGGCTGCTTTGGCGGCATCGGCCAATTCGGCGGTCACCGCGTCCGGCGCCGCGGCGGCCAACTCTTCGGCCAGCTCGCCGGCCCGCCGCTCGGCGTTTTGCGCGTCCTTTAGCGCGGCCTCGGCCGCCGTCGCCAGGTCCGCATCACTGACCGACACGCGCTCCTGGGCCAGCTGCTCGGTCGCCTTGTCGAGCTCGACGCGCTGAGTTGCCGCATTGTTCAGCAAAACCGTTGCCCGAGTCGATGTCTCGGTGAGCTTGGAGGCAGCGGCCGTTGCGGTCTGACGACGAGTCGCGCAGTCGGCTTCGGCGGCCGCGCGGGCCGTCTGAGCCGCGTCGAGTTCGGCACGTACCTCGGTGCCGTCCAGCTGAGGCGGCGCGACCGCGCGCAACTCCGCGAGTCGCGCACGCAGTTCGTCGACCTGCTCGTCGCCGCACAGCCCTTCCAGGGTGGCGTTCAACTGGCCGCGGCTGCTCTGCAGTTCGCGGCGCCGCTGGTCAACGCCCCGTGCGGCAGCCAGGTCGGCGACGTCGGCGGCTGTCAGGGCCGCAGCCAGTTCTTCTTGTGCTGCAACGTGTTTGGCCTGGACATCGAGTGCGGTAGCGCCGGGGGTGACACGGGCGGTCACGACACCGACAACCTCGACCTCGGTAGCGCCGGTCACGGTGGTCGACCAGCTTTGGCCGGCGGGCAGCGACACCCGTTGGTCACCGACAGCGAGCTCGATGTCGGTGGCGGCGGTCAATTCCACCGCCGCCGAGATCAACGCCAACTGGTCGCTCGTGCGATCGACTGCGGCCGAGGCTTTTTCGATTCGCTGCAGCAGCTCCTCGGTGAGGGTGACAGTGCTTAGCTCAGCGCAGACACGGTCGCGGTCGCGCTGGATGGCGTCGATCTTGGCCAGCCGGGCCGTCAAGCGGGTCAATTCGACGCACCGTTGAGCAGCCGCGAGGACCTCGGTGGCTTCCTCGACCGCGGCGTCGGCGGCCTTGGCGTCGGCGCGCGCCTCCGACTGCGCGTCGACGGCCTCTTGCGCTTCTTTCTCGGCGGCAGTGATAGTTGTTGCGCGAGTTTCGATTTCGGCTACCAGCCGCAACCGCCCGCTGTGGGCTGCCGCCGATGCGGCGTTGGTCGCGGCCGCAGCGTCAGCGACCAGCTTGGCTTCGCGCGCTTGCCGGGTGAGGGCGGCGATCTTGTCGGCGGCGGCCTGAGCGACGGCGAGCCGGGGGCCGGCGGCGAGCCGCAGTTGCGACAGCTCGGCCACCTGCTCGGTGAGGACGGCGTGGCGACGCACCCGGTCGTCGACCTCGGCAACCGCCGCCGCGCACTCCGTCACCGCCGTCTCGGCGTCGGCCAGCCGGGAGATCGCTGCCGCCCACTCCCCCGTGACACGCCCGGTCGCGGTGAAGTAGCGCGCGTACTCGGCGTCGATCCGCTCGATGAGCACCGGCTCGGTGCCCGACAGCGCCGCGTCGCTGTCGGATTGTGCGGCGGCGACGTCGAGCGCGCGCGACAACGCATCGCACCCGGACAGGTCCACCGGGGCGATGGATGCGGCCTGCAGCACCCGCTGGGCGTGCCAGAGCTCGTTGTCCACCGTTTCGGCCAGCATCGCGCGCACCCGTTCGTGCGCTTCATCGCCGGTCAGCTGCTCGCGGCGCGGCTGAAGCACCGTCAATTCCGTCTCGCACTTCTTGTGGAAGCGCTTGCGGTAGACGAAACGATAAGGGCCGCTGCTGATTTCGGCGCTGACCTCGGAACCGACGTCGGCGTTGGTCGGCTTGACCTGCTTGACTTCTTTCTTCGTCGACCGGTCCCTGGACTCCAGCAGCAGGTCCAGCGCCTCGATCATCGAAGACTTGCCGACCTCGTTGGCGCCGCAGACCACCACCACACCGCGGTCGGGAAACTCGATCTCCCGGTGCGCGATGCCGCGGTAATTCGTCAGAACGAGCCGGTGCAGCTTCATGCCGCGCCTCGATCGGCGAGCCGCAGCAAGAGTGCCAGCGCCGCCTGGGCGTCGCCGGCGGCGTCGGCGTCGCCCGCGCGTGCCGTCGCGACCAGTTCCTCGACGGCGGCGGCCGCGAACCCACCGATGCCGAGGTCGATGAACTCGCCGTCGGCGGGCACCACCGCGAGGTCGGTGTGGCGTTCCCAGAGCCCCAGCCAGGCGAACAACCGCCCGTATCGGTCCAGGCAGGCGTCCAGCGCGGCGCGGTCGGTGACCGTCAACGAGCCTTTCAGTGCCAGCCGCACCACGGTGCGTTCCTTGTCGGTCATCTGGTCCAGATTCATGTCCAGGTCGGCGATGTCGCGGTTGGTGTCCACCTGGCGGCGCATTGTGACGAACCGCCAGTGGCCGACATGCCTTGCCGTGACGGTGACGGCACGGCGCGGGTCGATTTCGTCGATGTCGACGACCAGGACATGGCCGGGGTCGGATTCGACGTCGTCGAAGTTGGTGACCTCGGGCGTGCCGGAGTACCACACCCGTCCGCTACCGCCGACCCGGGTGAGCGAATGCTTGTCACCCAAGGCCACGTAATGCAGTGCACCGCTTGCCAGCGCGTCGTCGAGCACGGCGAGCCGGATCAGCGAGGGCTTGTCGCGATCGGGGTCGAGCACGTCGACGCCACCGTGGGCGACGAGGACGCGAGTCGCCGGCCCTGGTTCTAGGCCGGCGAGTGCCTCGGCGACCAGGTCGGTGGTGGGGGCCTTGGAACGCCACGGCGCAGCGACGATCTCGAGCCCCGGTCGCACCTGGTGCACGCCGGTGCGGTCGAGCACCATGACGTTGTCCGGGCATTCGGCGGTGAACAACGTGCTGGTATACACCGACGACGCGTCCAGCGGGTCGTGATTGCCCGGCAACAGGTAGACCGGAATGTCGATGGCGCGCATGGCTTCCAGGGACTGGCTGATGACCTGCGGAGCGAGCTGGTTGTGTTCGAACACGTCACCGGAGACCACGACGAACTCGGCGCCCACCTCGACCGCCAGCGCGCCGAGTCCGGCCACCGCGTCGCGGCGGGCGGCCGAATACCGCGGCTGGGCGTCGCCGGCAAGGAAGTGCCGGGTCATGCCCAGCTGCCAGTCGGCGGTGTGCAGGAATCGCATCCTGGTCCCTTCTCAAGAGTGCGTGGGTGTCGAGGCATCGCAAGCCTAGGTCGGGTCGCCGACAAGTTCGGGGACGTGCACCGGCATGCCTCGAAGCCGGTGTGTTTTGATCGGCTACAGGCGGTGATCGCGGTGTATCAGGAGTATCGGCCCGATCGACGGCTTGCGCCGTTGGTGGAATGCGGCTGGGCGCGCTCGGCGCCAGCGGCCGGGTTCTTCCGGGTGATACCGGACGGCTGTGTGGACGTGTTCGTCAGCTCGCGGGGCCAAGCCATGATCGCCGGGCCCGCCACCACCTTCTACGATCTGCGCGCGGACGAAGACGGTGTGCTCGTCGGTCTTCGATTGCGGCCGGGTGCGGCGGCGGCGGTGTTGGGGCGGCCCGTCAGTGAGTTCACCGACCGCATGGTTCCCCTCGATGCGGCCTTCGGTGTCGGCGGGGCCGAAAAGGTGTTCGCCGCAACGACTCCCGGTCAGCGGGTGGCGGCCTTGCAGCAGACGGTGATGGAACAGCTGGCCGACTCCGAACCCTTCGTCGACACCGCGGTCATCGGGGCGATTGGAATGCTGCAGCGGCGGCCGCATTGGCCGGTATCCGGCGTGGCCGCGGCGGTCGATCTCAGCGAACGACAACTGCGCCGCCGGTTCGAGACCGCTGTCGGCTTCGGCCCGAAGCGACTCGGGCGGATTCTGCGATTACAGCGCCTGCTGGAGTTGATCCATGCGCGCGACGACCGAGTTCGGTGGTCCGAGTTGGCAATCGAAGCCAGCTACGCCGATCAACCGCACATGATCAATGAGTGCCGAGCGCTGGCGGGGATCTCCCCCGTCGCGCTTCCCGGCGGGATGTCCGTTTCGTCCAATACTTTCGCGGGAGACGCGCCCTAGCCTTCGGGGATGACGAGCCCGAAAAGTGTTGCGCTCGAGTCCTTCCGGCTCATCGAGACTGGAGACGCGCAGCTGGCCCAGCGCATCATCGCGCCCGACTTCGTGAACCAGGAAGCCGACGACGATCCCGACGACCCCGAGCGTCAACGTCCCGGCCCCGCGGGATTCCTGGCGACCAGCCAATGGCTGCGCGACGCGTTCGCCGATCTGCGTTTCGAACTGGAGGAGTCTGTAGCGGAAACCACAGCCTACGAAGGCGTGGTGATGGCCGCGGCCACCATGACCGGCGAGCACGTCGGACCGTTCAATGGCATCGCACCGACCGGCAAGCGGATCCGGCACAAGCAGGTGCACATCTTCCGGGTCGCGGATGGACAGATCACCCATCATCGCGCCGTCCGCGATGATCTGGGGTTGCTACTCCAGCTCGGCTGGCGTCCGGGGGGTCGGTCCTGAACGTTGGCCACTGAGAGACCAAGTCTTGTCGGGTGGGCCGTCGTCGTATTCGAACATAGGTGCGGCTCCTCAGGTTCTCGTGGGTAGCTGTGGGTGGATTCCGCCGAGGGTCAGGTAGATCATTGAGGTCAGTGTTTGGGCGGAGTGGTGGCCGTAGCCGCGCGCGTTTATTAGCCGGATTTTGGCGTTGATGCCTTCGATGAGGGCGTTGGATAGGCCGAGTTCGACGGCGGCGATGATGGCCTCGAAGTAGACCTGTAGGCGTTTGCCTAGGGCGACTAAGGCGGGGATGCGGCTGCGTTTGGCGGCAGTGATCCAGCGGCGCAGGTGTTCACGGGCGCCGCCGGGTGGATAGTCGCTGCGGTAGAGGTCGCGGAGTTGTTCTTTGAGTGTCCAGGCTCGCCCTATGCGGCGGTTGGTGCGCGCGATCTGGTTGACCAGGTCGCGTTTGTCGTCGGTGAGTTTGTTCTCCCCGGTGCGTATCGCCCAGCGGCCGGCCCTCCATTGTGCTGGGGTCATCAAGGCGCGGCCGGGCCCGGTGGCGGATTCGGCATAGACGCGGTCCAGGGCGCGGTTGACCCACTGCATGATGTGGAACGGGTCAAAGCAGATGGTGGCATGGCGCAGGTGGGTGCGGGTGGCGCTGGCGTAGGCCTTGCCGACGTCCATGCTGACGGCTTCGATGGTGGCCAGCGTTGAATCTGGTTGTTGTGTATAGAATTTGGCCAGTGATTCTTCGCTGCGTCCGGGCTGGATATCGATGACTGTGCCGGTGTCGTGGTCGCCGACGATGGTCAAGTACTTGTGCGGGTGTCGGTAGCAGATCTCGTCGACTCCGATGCGGTACACAGTGCTTAGTCGGCGGGTATCGAGCAGCTCGGCCACCCCGCGGTTGATGATCGCGGTGATGGCTTCCCAGGAGCAACGCATCAGGGTGGCTACCGTGGTGCGGTCGCTGCGTTGGGCCAGCCAGAGCACCATGTCCTCGAAATCGCGGGTGTGCCGCGCTCTGGGGCGTGCCCAGGGCACTTCTTCGGTGCGGACCCCGCAATCCGGGCAATTCAGCCGGCGGATCTCATAGACCAGCCACAGCCGGCATCGGCCCAGATCCAGGTGCCGCCAGCGGCGCCGGCGGCGGTCATAGACGGCGCGGACCTGTTTGCCGCACGGACAGCGCAGCAGCCGCGCTCGAGGCCGCAGGAAGACTTCGACGTCGCGCTCCTTGATGGCGACATCGATCACCGATGCCCCGGGAATCTGAAGTAGGCGGTTAAATGCAGTAGAGACGCGCACGCGAATTTTCCTTGCGGTTGAGGTTGGTGTGGTAACCCCGAAACCTAGAGGAAGACCGCGTGCGCGTCCCTCAATTCGCCAGCAAAACGCCGATCCTCAAGCCACACCCCAAAAACCGGCCCTGAACAGCGCAAAAGCGCCCACGAAAACCCGTGGAGCGCCACATAGGTTCGAGCAGTCGTGAAGAGATCGTTGCGGTATGCCGTGGGCCGCGCGTGTGAGTTGTCGTTCGATGCGTTGACGACTCCGGAGGCGGATCGACACCGTCTACGCCTTGGAGACAGCGGTCGCTACGCTCACAGCCGCCGCGACTGCGCTGCAGGACAGCGGCTGACATGGCTGGCGGCCAAAGCAGTACTCATCGCCTTGGCGAGACCACCGATGCAAATCAGCTGCAGCAGTCCAACCAGCAGCACCGGCCAAGCCACACCTGCGAAAACAATGACTTTTGTGTGAGTAGTAGTTGGTACGTCGGGCTCAGAGAACAGGTCGGCGGCCACCGAAGCACCGGTCGCAGCAACGAGCGCAACACCCAGATAGATTTGCCACAACAACATCGAGATCATCTCCTGCCGATACCGGCTGTTGATGCCCGCTCACGCCCGGCGCTAAACATCAGCGACATCCGACCATCACCGCCGGTCGCGCCGGCGCCGCGGAGAACCGTCTAGCGCAGCTGGCCATTGAAGTGCGTGTTGTTCAGGCCGCTCCAAGTGTCCGCCACCCAAGTGCCGGCGTCGCCCCACAGGTTCACCAGGGCCGCTCGGTCAGCGCGGTTGATAACGGTGGTGTGCAAAATGTAACTCCTCACAACCTGTTACGTCTTTTACGTTTGGTCGATGTCCGATCGGCTCACGACTCGTACCCGCGACGGACGTTCTCATTAATGCGGTGCAGCTCCTCAGCCGTTGCGGTGTAGCCCGGTTCCGGGGTGACCGTTCTCTCTTGCGCGCGAGACACTTTGATGCGCGTGGTTGCGTTCTATTCCTGTCCTTGCCTGTCCTGTCCTGTCCTGCGAAGGGTTGCGTCCACCAAGGTGGTGTATTGAGTCGGGCCTGATCGAATGGGCCGGCGTGTCGTAACGGCTACCACCACCCAAAGAAGATCCTGGCCGACGAAGATGACGATCATGACGCGGCGTAGGTCCCCCATTCATTAACGTGACTCGGATGACGGCACAACACCGCAGCCTGGTGCTGCTGCGCCACGCGAAATCGGCGTACCCGACCGGCGTCCCCGACCATGAGCGGCCGCTCGCGGAACGCGGGATCCGGGAGGCTGCGCTGGCGGGTGACTGGATGCGCGCCAACCTGCCCGCGGTCGACGCGGCGCTGTGTTCGACCGCGACGCGCGCACGGGAAACCCTGGAACGCACCGGTGTCGACGCGCCGGTTCGCTATGTCGAGCGACTTTACGGTGCCACCGCCGGCACGGAGATCGAGCTGATCAACCAGGTCTCCGACGACGTCAGCACCCTGCTCGTCGTCGGGCACGAGCCGACAACGTCCGAAGTGGCGATCATTCTGGCCGGCGCCGATGGTACCGATACCGTTGCGTTGGAACGTATCTCGGAGAAATACCCGACATCGTCGATCGCCGTGCTACGGATCGACGGCGGCTGGGAGCAGGTCGAACCGGGCAGCGCGGCTCTCGTCGACTTCCACGTGCCGCGCTAGGTTTGATCGTGGCGACCCGCTGCGCCCAGCTCCGCTGCGCTTGCGATCGCCACTACGAGTTGATCGTGGCGACCCGCCGCGCCCAGCTCCGCTGCGCTTGCGATCGCCACTAAGAGTTGGTGGCCAGGGTCAGCTCCATGAGCTTGAGGGCCTGCCCGCAGGCGTCGATGCCGGGTGCCTGAGGGTTGATCCACCAACCGACCACACCCGCCGCGTCGCTGGCGACTCCGCAGGCGCCGTTCGCGTCGTCGGGATGCATCACGATCGAATCGATTCCGGCGATGGTACGGCTTTCGACCTTGTACTTCAGGAAGTCGGCGACCTTGCGCTCGTTGCTGAGGCTGCCCTGTTCGAACCAGAACCGGGTGATGTCGATCAGGCCAGCCGGATTGGCCGCCTGCCAGCGGCAAATCGCGCCGACGAACGTGCTCTGAATGTCGAGCGGGTCGGCGCCCACCGTCTTGGCCAGGATGTCGGTAGTGAGGACCTCACATTCCTTGAGCAGGTTGGGGTACTGCTGCTCGGAATTGTTGTTGCGCGGGGTGCCACCCGAGCCCGCCTTGACCGCGTTACCACCAATCGACCGCGAACAGCCGGTCAACACCAACACCACACTGATCAAGACCGCAGTGCAGGCCTTCAGCCGCGTGGCGGTGCTCACTTGGAGTTCGCAATCGACTGACGCGCCAGTTCTTTGGCAATGTCGCAGGGCGGCGGGAACGGCTTTTGACTAAAGCTCACCGACCATTCGATGAAGTCGTCCTGGAATTGGATCCCGACTTCGCACAGCGAGTCACCCAGATTGGGCTCGTTGCCGATGGCGATGAAGCCACCATGCCCATCGATGTTGATGTCCTCGACGCTGGCGCGTGACAGTTCTTCGGTCTTGCGTTCCCGCCCGATCGGGCTGCCGCGATACCAGGAAAACGAGAAGTGCGGGCCGAGGATGCCGCCGCCCGCCAACCATTGGCAGCCCACCGAATTCCGCGCGGTGTTCTTCAGCCCGGTCACCTTGGTCAGGTCGGTCACCGTCGAATCGTTGATGCCCCCGCACTGCGGGAACATCGGTCCGTGGTGGCCTGCGCCGCCCCCCGGCGCCGACGTCGTCGCCCCCGGCTTGTTGTCGCCGGAACTGGAGCAACCGATCAGTAGCGTCGCAGCCGCCAAGGCGTACGTCGCCAGGGCAAGGGTTCTCGCGTTACGCCGCACGGCTACCTCGCAGACTCCTGCTCACACGATGCACTGTAGCGGCAGCCCCGGGGTCAACCACCGACACGCCACCTGATCAGGTATTTCAGGCACATCGGCGGCTGCGGCTGCGGACCCGAGCTCGCGGCGTGTGCGACAGTTACCACATGCTCCTGGCACTGCTGCGCCAGTACATCCGGCCCTACCGCCGGCTCGTCGCGGTGCTCATGGTGCTGCAGGTGATCAGCACCCTGGCGACGCTGTACCTGCCCACGGTCAACGCCACGATCATCGACGACGGCGTCGCCAAGGGCGACACGGCCACCATCGTCAGGCTCGGCATCGTGATGCTCGGGGTCACCGGCGTGCAGGTGGTGTGCTCGATCGCGGCGGTCTACTTCGGTTCGCGGACCGGCATGGGGTTCGGGCGCGACCTGCGCTCGGCGATGTTCCATCACATCACTACCTTCTCCGAGCACGAGACCGCGCGGTTCGGGGCGCCGACGCTGCTGACCCGTACCACCAACGACGTACGGCAGATCCAATTTCTGGTGCAGATCACGTGCCTGGTGTTGGTCACCGCGCCGATCATGTCAATCGGCGGCGTCGTCATGGCCATCCACCAGGACGCCGCGTTGTCCTGGCTGCTGCTGGTCAGCGTTCCGATCCTGGCCGGGGCCAATTACTGGATCTTCTCGCACGTCCTACCGATGTTCCGCAGCATGCAAAGCCTGATCGACGGCATCAACCGGGTTCTGCGCGACCAACTTTCCGGTGTCCGGGTGGTCCGGGCCTTCGCGCGCGAGGACTTTGAGCGCGACAGGTTCGCCCGGGCCAATACCGCGCTGTCGAACACCTCGCTGAGCGCGGGCAACTGGCAGGCGCTGACGCTGCCGGTCACCACGCTGACCATCAACGTCTCCAGCGTCGCGCTGATCTGGTTCGGCGGCTTGCGCATCAACAGCGGACAGATGCAAGTCGGCTCACTGATCGCGTTCCTCGCATATTTCACCCAGATCTTGATGGCCGTCATGATGGCGACGATGACGCTGGCGGTGCTGCCGCGAGCGGCGGTGTGCGCGCAACGGATCACCGAGGTGCTGTCCACCCGCACCGCCGTCGTCAGCCCGGAGAACCCCCAGTTCCCCCGCGACGGGATGGCGGGTGTGGTGCGGTTCGACGGCGCGACATTTAGTTATCCCGGTGCCGACCGCCCCGTGCTGCAGGATGTCTCGCTGACCGCGCTGCCCGGTACCACCACGGCGATCGTGGGCAGCACCGGTTCGGGCAAGTCGACGTTGATATCGCTGATCTGCCGGTTTTACGACGTGACCGATGGCGCCGTCGTGGTCGACGGTATTGACGTGCGTGACTACGACACCAAGCGGCTGTGGTCGGGCATTGGGTTGGTGCCTCAGCGCGGCTACCTGTTTTCCGGCACCGTCGCCGACAATCTGCGCTACGGCAAGACGGATGCGAGCGAGGCCGAGATGTGGGAGGCCCTGCGGGTGGCCGGGGCCGACGGCTTTGTCCGCGCGCATGATGACGGGCTGCAGATGCGCGTCGCGCAGGGCGGTATCAACTTCTCCGGCGGGCAGCGCCAACGTCTGGCGATCGCCCGCGCCGTCATCCGCCGCCCCGCCATCTACCTGTTCGACGACGCCTTCTCCGCACTGGATGTGCACACCGAGGCGCGGGTGCGCGCGTCGCTTCGGGAGATATCCGCCGACTCCACGACTATCGTTGTCACGCAGCGGGTTTCGACGGCATCCGCGGCCGATCAAGTGATCGTGATCGACGCCGGGAAACTGGTCGGTGCGGGCACTCATGAATCGCTGCTGGCCGACTGCCCCACCTATGCCGAATTCGTGGACTCGCAGTCGTTGAGTGCCGGAGTGCCAGGACAGTGACCACTGCGACCCCGGCGACCACTGCGACCACTGCGACTGCCGCCCATCCGCGGCACTTCACCCGATCGGCGACTCGCCTGATCAAGCTACTGGGACCGCAGCGCCGACTGGTCGCGCTGGTGATGACACTCGGAATCACCGGAACCGCAATCGGAGTCGTCGTTCCGCGGATTTTGGGTCACGCCACCGATCTGCTGTTCAACGGCGTGATCGGGCGGGGGCTCCCCGCGGGAATCACCAAGCAGCAGGCCATCGCTGTGGCCCGCCGCCACGGTGACAACGCGTTCGCCGACCTGCTGTCGGGGATGAATGTGGTGCCAGGCCAAGGTGTCGACTTCGCCGCGGTGGCCAGGACGCTGTGCCTCGCGTTGGCGCTGTATCTGGTTGCCGCGCTGCTGCTTTGGGTGCAAGCCCGGCTCCTCAACGTCACGGCGCAGCGGACCATGGTCGCGCTGCGTTCCGAGGTCGAGGACAAGGTGCACCGGCTGCCGCTGGCCTACTTCGATGCGCGGCAGCGCGGAGAGCTGCTCAGCCGGGTCACGAACGACGTCGACAACCTGCAGTCGTCGTTGACCATGACGATCAGCCAGGTGCTGACCTTGCTGCTGACGGTGGTGGCGGTGCTGGCGATGATGGTGTCGATCTCGCCGGTGTTGGCGTTGATCACGCTGCTGACGGTGCCGGTGTCGCTGCTGGCGACGCGCGCGATCGCGCGGCGCTCGCAGCGGCTGTTCGCGGCCCAGTGGACCAGCACCGGACGCCTCAACGCCCACCTCGAAGAGACGTACAGCGGGTTCACCGTGGTGAAGACGTTCGGCCACCAGGAGACGGCGCAGCAGCAGTTCCGCGAGCTCAACGATGACCTCTACCAGGCCAGCTTCGGTGCCCAGTTCGTCTCCGGCCTGGTGTCGCCGGCCACCACGTTCATCGGCAACCTCGGCTACGTAGTGGTGGCCGTGGTGGGCGGCGTGCAGATCGCCACCGGCCAGATCACGCTCGGCAACATCCAGGCGTTCGTTCAGTACGTCCGGCAGTTCAACACCCCGGTGAACCAGGTGGCGGGCATGTACAACGCCCTGCAATCCGGGATGGCCAGCGCCGAGCGGGTGTTCGACCTACTCGACGAGCCCGAAGAAACACAAGCAGCGCCGGACCCCGCGCCACTGCAACCCAATGGCCAGGGCGCGCGCCTGCGCGGACGCGTCGAGTTTGAGCACGTGAACTTCGCGTACCACCCGGGCACCCCGGTGATCGAAGACCTGTCGCTAGTCGCCGAACCGGGCAGCACGGTAGCGATCGTCGGTCCGACCGGAGCGGGCAAGACCACCCTGGTGAACCTGCTGATGCGGTTCTACGAGGTCGATTCCGGCCGAATCCTTATCGACGGGGTCGACATCACCTCGATCAGCAGGCACGCTCTCCGATCACGAATCGGCATGGTGCTGCAGGACACCTGGCTTTTCGACGGGACGATCGCGGAGAACATCGCCTACGGACGCCCGGAGGCCGACGAAGATGAGGTGGTGGCGGCCGCCAAGGCCGCCTACATCGACCGGTTTGTGCGGACACTGCCGGCCGGATATCAGACCCGCGTCAGCGGCGACGGCGCCAACCTCAGCGCCGGCGAAAAGCAGCTCATCACCATCGCGCGGGCGTTTCTGTCGAAGCCGCAACTGTTGATCCTCGACGAGGCGACCAGCTCCGTCGACACCCGCACCGAAGCCCTCATCGCGCACGCCACCCACGAGCTGCGTCGGGATCGAACGAGTTTCATTATCGCGCATCGTCTTTCGACGATCCGGGACGCCGACCGCATCGTCGTGGTGGAGGCCGGCAAGGTCGTCGAGCGAGGCAACCACGCCGAGCTGCTCGCCCGGCGGGGTGCCTACTACGCGATGACCCAGGCATAGGCACGTCCGCCGAAACTGCGGCCCAGTCGGTATCCAAGGCGCGCTTTTGCCTACAGACGGGCCCTGACCGCAGGATGGGCGCCACCAGTGCAGTCTCGGCGTGTCCCGGATCACTCCAAGGATTCGTTCAGACAAGGTTCGCCAAGGGGTGCGCCGCAATAGGAGCCATGGTGGACAGACGTCTCGAATTCGGTCTGCTCGGACCGTTGGAGATGCGTGTTGACGGCGCCCTGGTGGCAGTCGGGTACCCCCAAGCAGCGGGCGGTGCTGGCTCATGCTGCTGATGAACCGCGACAGCCCGGTCGGTGTCGATAGGCTCATCACGGCCTTATGGGAGGGATGGCCCCGTCGGGTGCACGGGCCGAGCATCCACGCCTACGTGTCGAATCTGCGCAAGCTGCTGGACCGGCGTCGGGATCGAGTCCACGAGGCCGATGCTACCACGGCGGCAAGGATCAAGCCGGTCAGATCGTCGACAAGATCGTCGAACGCATCAACAACCAGTAGCCGGTTAAGTCTGCAGATCCGGGCCCTGCGCGCGCAGATCGTCGACCGCCGACATGGCGGTGCGCAGCTTGGCCAGCCACTCCTCGGTGTGCTCACCGACCAACTTGACCGACCAGGCGAGCGCGTCGGCGCGCGACCGGGCGACACCCGCGTCGACCAACGTGTCGAGCACCTGGCGTTCCGGTTGCTTCAACCGGGTCATCACCGGCACCGCGATGTGAGTGAACAGGATCCGCTCGGTGCCCGATTGGGAGCTGACCTCGACGCCCCAGGAAACCTTGCGCCCGTAGCGGTCCTGCGCCTCGTCGGCGATGCGCATCCGCTCTGACCGGGTTTCTTCGCGGAATCGCGAGACGCGGCCTTCGGCGCGGGCTTGGCTTTCTTCGTAGCCGGCTTCCTTTCCGGCACTTTCGGAGTCGGCCAGCTTGCCGACGACGGTGATCTCCTCGCGGTCGACGGTGACCGTGGGATCGCCGTCGAACCAGCCCTCGGGGAGGCGCCCGGCGAACCATTCTGCCGCGCCGGTGGCATCGGGCTGGTGCGCTTGCTGCCAGCCGCCGGGCCGCCCGTAGCGGTTCCCGTATGCGTGATGTGACTTCATGATTACATAATTACACCGTTACATGCGTAATGAAATTGGTTTCGCCGGGGGCGAACGAAACCGTTGATTATGGGGCGCTCGGAGGCGTACTTTTGAGAGCGAAGCAGGCCCGGAAGCGATCATTCTCACAAGCGCCGGAAGATGGGGTGGACCCGGCCGCGTACGACTTGCGCAGGACGCAGTCGGCGCCCCCAGAAATCGCTCCGGGCCTGCGCATGCGCTGCGTCTCAGGCGTCTCCGCGCGTCTCCCGCGTCTCCCGCGTCTCCGGCGTCTCCCGCGTCTCCCGCGTCTC
>CAVPUR010000025.1:0-545335 GCA_963708995.1 uncultured Actinomycetota bacterium | reverse complement strand
CCCCGGGCGCTCCGTCACATCGACTGAGTACCATGGATGTTCCCGCCGCTTGACGAAACACCACCGGCCGTCACGCCGCTCGTAGACGTCGTCGTAACGCATCGTGATCACGTACCACCCGTCGCCGTCCTCGTGTTCGGCGCGGCAATAGATCGATCCGATCGCATGGTCGGCGTCGACGAAGTCAAACTGGTGGCCACAGATCAGGTGGATGCTGCGGTAGAACCGCCGAAGCACGCCGTCGTACCAACGCTTTAACGCATCCCTGCCGCGTCCCTCTGCGCCGGCGTCGACATCGTCGACGAACAACGCCACCAGCGCGTCGAGATCACGGGCGTCGAGGGCCATCGCATACCTGCTGGGCAGCTGACTGATTGCGAGGCTGGACTCCACCCGGTCCAACCGGTCGTCTGGAGCTACTCCCCGATTCTGTCGCCATGGCGGAATTGTAGGCAGCTAGGCAATCCACGAGAACCACTGTTCTCGTATTCCGCCAATCCTACTATCCTGCGCTCATGCCCTTCCCGAACATTTCGCCCACGATTCCCGCACTGGTGAGGTCTTGCGCAGCGCGTTTCGGAGACAAGCCCTTCCTCGATCGCCGACGGGCAGGAATTGACCTATACCGATCTTGACCGGCGCTCGGCTGCACTGGCAACTGCCCTGTTGGCGGCAGGGCATTGGCAAGGGCGATCACGTCGGAATCTTGATGCCCAACAGCGTCGACTGGGCGCTGGCCTGGTTTGCCGCCACACGCATCGGCGCGGTCGCCGTCCCGCTCAACACCTTCTACAAAGCGTCCGAACTGGCCTGGACTGCCCGCCATGCCGACCTGCGAGCGATTCTGGCGTGGTCGCGGTTCCGCAATCACGACTTCCTTGCCCGCCTGGAGGAGGCGCTGCCGGGGCTCGCCGATCAACACGAGCCAGGCCGCATCGCGGTACGCAAAGCCCCATTCCTGCGGACCGTCGCGGTGTGGGGAGCATCCGATCGGGCCTGGACGACAACGATCACCGCCGATCGGGCGATGTCGGCTTAGCGACACCGACTTCCTCGTCGACGTCGAATCGTGTGTGACACCGGCCGATGACGTGATGATCATCTACACCTCGGGCAGTACCGGTGACCCGAAGGGACCCGTGCACACCCAGGGCACGCTGGTACGCCACACCTACAACCTCACGTTCATGTACGGCGTCACCCATGACGACGTGATGTTCACCGCCATGCCCTTCTTCTGGGTGGGCGGGCTGATCACCGGATTACATGCGGTGATCCACCACGGCGCGACCCTGGTCACCCAGCCCGCGTTCGATGCAGCGGAAGCGCTGGAACTCATGGAGCGCCACCGCGCGACGATCACGCTGGGCTGGCCGCAGCAGGGCAAGACGCTGGCCGAACATCCCGACTTCGCCGCACGCGATCTGAGCTCGGTGCAACGCACCAGCATGCCCGCGATGGTGCCACCCCAGCGTCAACCGAAGGGCTCCAGTGGGCTGGGAATGACCGAGCTGTGCGGCAATCATCATCGGCGTCGACCCGTATCTGCCCCAGCCGCCCGAACGGTCCGAAACCGGCGGCCCACCAATCGAAGGGACTGCACCACCTGCTCGTCGACCCCGAATCCGGACAGCCGGCGCCCGTCGGCACGCCCGGTGAAATCTGGGTTCGCGGATACTCGTTGATGCAACGCCTGCACAAGCGTGAGCGCGAGGATGTGTTCACCCCTGACGGCTACTACCGGACCGGGCGACTGCGGCGTCGAGTACGACGACGGTTGGATCAGGTTCACCGGGCGGTTGGGCGACCTGATCAAGACGGGTGGCGGCACCAACGTCACACCCGGCGAAGTCGAACTGGCGCTGGCCGACTGCGACGGCGTGCTCGAGGCATACGTGGTCGGCGCCGAAAGCGGCGACGACGGAACGGTTGTCGCCGCGGCAGTGGTGCCACGCGGCGAATCGGCGCTCGACGGCGAGTCCTTGCGGGCGCAACTGCGTGGGCGGCTGTCGACGTACAAGGTGCCGAAGTTCATCTGGGTCACCGCCAAGCAGGAACTTCCGTTCACCGCGACCGGAAAGGTCAAGAAGTCGGAGCTGGCGCAACAGCTCAGCGAGCTGTTGGCTCGCCGCTAAGGCGTTAACCGGATGCCCGTCGGGCATGTTCGTGGTCATCAGCGTCAAGGGGATGCCGAACAGCGGCTCCAGCTTGATTTCGGTCAACTCGAATCCGTCGCCTTCGTGCCGTTGGCGGAAGTCGGACTTGACGCCGTAGCGTGCGGCGATGTGCTTCGCCCGCAGCACAATCCGCCGTACGCACGATGACGGAGAACAGCCCGTCGCCGTTGCGGGCCAAGAAGTCTGCCGCCGTACCCGCGCCGGTCGGTGCCGCGGCAGTGGGGGCGATGAGCTCGAAACCACGGTCCCAGTCGAGGCGGACCTGCAGGCCGAGGTGCTCCAGCTCGAAAGCCAGGAACTGAAAGCCCAGGGCGCTCAGGTAATCCGCGGCGCGGTCGAGTCGCTCGAGACGCGATCGCGAAGACGACATGGTGCAACAGGGGCAGTGGCTGCGACATGCGAACGACTCTACGACGCGCAGAAATCTGAATTTCCGATTTACTGGAAACATTAATTCTCATTGCGGTAGATTCGCGGCTGCGTACCCAACTTCTGGCGCAGAGAGGCGCTTCGTGGCACTCGAACAGTTCAAGCTAGACGGTCAGGTCGCGATAGTCACCGGCGCCGGGCGGGGCGTAGGCGAAGGCATCGCCAAGGTGCTCGCAGAAGCAGGCGCGACGGTCGTGGGCACGGCGCGGACGTCGGCTGAGGTGGAACAGACGGTCAAGGCAGATCGAAGATGCGGGCGGCAAAGGCCTCGCGCTCACTGCCGACGCGCTCGAACGCTCCGACAGCGAACGCGTGGTGCAGACCACGGTCGACAAGTTCGGCCGTATCGACATCCTGGTCAACAATGTCGGTTTCGCCACTTACGGCCCCTTTCTGAGCCTCACCGACGACGACCTTCGGCAGACGTTCGACTACTGCGTCACTTCTGCATTCATCATGAGCCAGCTTGCCGTGCCGCACATGTTGAAGGTGGGACGGGGCTCCATCGTGAACATCTCATCCGGGGCAGGTCGATTCGGAATCCGGGGATTATTGCCCTACTCCGTGGCCAAGGGTGGGCTCGAAGCACTGACGCGCGCCATGGCGCAGGAGCTCGCCCCCAAGATCCGCGTGAATGCCATCGCCTTGGGGGCGTTCATGACGACCGGGCTGCAGTCGAGCTTCGACCTGATGCCGGGCTCCGAGGAGACACTGAAGGAGCTGACGCCGCTGCATCGTATCGGCGACGTCGCAGACCTCGGCCGGCTGACGGTGTATCTGTCCACCCGCGATTGCTACGCCACCAATTCGACCTTCATCGTCGACGGCGGCCTGCAAGGGCCGAATTCGTCACTTCCGATCCCCGATCTGTAAGGCACCCGAGGAGCAATGACCATGCCAGACAAGGCCCTACGCGTAGCAGTCATTTCGACCGGCGGTGTGGGCAGCATCGCGTTGCGCGCGATCAATCGCCGTCCGCACCTCGACCTTGTCGGGGTGTGGGTGCACAGTCCGGAGAAGACGGGCCGTGACGCGGGTGACGTTGTCGGCCTCGGGCCCATCGGCGTGACGACCACCGCCGATCTCGATGAGATCATCGCGCTGAAGCCTGACTGCGTGGTCTATACGGCCATGAGCGATGAAATGGATGCCGCCGCGGTTCGCGACTACGTCCGATTTTTGAAGGCCGGCGTGAATGTGGTCACCACGAATACGCCGGGAATGATGTTCCCCGACAGGTGGATTCCCGAACTGGCCGACCAGGTGCGAGCCGCTGCGCTCGCGGGCGGAGTCACGATTTACACCTCGGGTATTGAGCCCGGATTCGCCGGCGACCAGTTCGCCGTCATCCTTTCGACCTTGTCCAACACCATCCGCTCGGTCCGCGCGCAGGAGATCTTCGACTACTCGGCCTACCCCAACCAATACCTGATGTTCGACGCGATGGGCTTCGGCCGTCCACTGGATTTCACCCCCCTGCTGGAACTGGAGGGAGCACAACAGTTCGCCTGGGGGCCACCGATCGGTCTGGTGGCGCGAGCACTGGGCGTCGAACTCGACAGAATCACCGAAAAGTACGAGCGCGTAGCCACCCCACGCGACCTGCACGTGGCGTGCGGGTTGATTCCCGCGGGCACCTGCGGGGCGGTGCGGGCCGAGACCACCGGCGTCGTCGACGGCCACCCGGTGATCACCATCGAGCACATCAACCGCATGGCACCCGACCTGGCGCCAGAGTGGGCGTCGGCACCACACGGCACCTACCGCATCGTCATCGAAGGCGAACCGCACATCCACTGCGATCTTCGCTTCGGCACCGAGGGCACCGCTGCGTCGGCGAACGACAATGCCATGGAGGCGACGGCCATGCGCGTCGTCAACGCCATCCCGTACGTCGTCGAGGCGGCTCCCGGCATCGCGACCTCACTGGACCTTCCAATCACCGCGCCGCGCAACGCGCTGGATTTCGACTAAACGGTGAACATCGGGCCGCGCGGTGCGCCCCTGACCTCGTTGCCCCCATCGATCGCAAAGCTCTGGCCGGTCATCCAACTCGACTCGGGGCCCGCGAGATAACGAACGCCGGGGGCGATGTCGCCGGACACGCCAAGCCGGCCCAACGGGACGCGCTCGAGGAAGCTGGTGGTCAACTCCTCGAGATGGATGTAGCCCTGAGTGGTGGCCGCCTCGGTCAAGCCCGGCCGGACGGCGTTCACGCGGATTCCCCTCGGGCCGAGTTCGGATGCCGCCACCCGGATCATCATCTCGAGTGCGGCCTTGCCGGCTGAGTAGTGACCAAGACCCTCCATCGGGATCTTCGACGATGTCGAGGAGATGAACACGATCGATCCGCCGTTCGTCATCAGTGGCGCCGAGTAGCGCATCGCCAGGAAGTTCGATCGCAGATTGCCCATCACGAAGTTGGTGAAGGTTTCGAGGTCCTGCTCGATGAGCGGACCGGTGCCTCCACCGGCCACGGTACCCACGACGATGTCCAGCCGTCCCTTGACGTCATACGCCGCCTGGGCGGCTGCCGCGACGGTGGCCTCGTCTTCCGGATCTCCCTTTTGGAGCACGACTTCGGCCTCTGGAGCGACCGCGAGGATGCCCTCGCGGGCCGCTTCGAGGCGGGTGGTCGATCTGCCGAGCAGATACAGCGCGGCACCATCTGCTGCCAGCAGCTTGGCGCTCGCTTGCGCGATTCCAGCCGATGCGCCCAGGATGAAAGCGGTCTGTCCGTCAAGTACGCCCATGCGATCGTAGAATACGCATTCTCACCAAGAGATAAAGGATATTCTCAATTTGCGGCCCCGCTGGTGTAGCGTACCTGTGTGCCAGACATGACCGGCAAGGTCGTACTCATCACCGGGGCCGCTCGAGGTCAGGGCCGCGCGCACGCCGTCAGGCTCAGCGCCGACGGCGCCGACGCCATCCTCGTCGACATCGCCGGCCCCCTGCCGCCAAGCGTCCCATATGATTCGGCCACCCCCGGGGAGCTGACGGAAACAGCCGACCTCGTCGCCGCGAACGGCAGACGCGCGGTCACCGCGATCGTCGACACCCGCGACCACGACGCCCTGTGCGCCGCGGTCGACAAGGGAGTAGCCGAATTGGGCCGGCTCGACGTGATCGTCGCCAACGCGGGCATCTGTTGCCCAGCTCCTTGGGATCAGGTCTCGCCCAGCGATTTTCAGGACACCGTCAACATCAACTTGGTCGGCACGTGGAACACGGTCATGGCTGGGGCCAAGCACATCATTGCCGGTGGGCGTGGCGGGTCGATCATCCTCATCGGCTCGGTGGCGGGGATAAAGATGGAGCCGTTCATGGTGGCCTATACGGCGAGCAAACACGGCGTCACCGGGCTCGCCAAATCCTTCGCGGTGGAGCTCGGTCGCTACGACATCCGGGTGAACAGCCTTCATCCCGGGTCGGTCGCGACGCCGATGGGAAGCGGCCGGATGATGGAGGCGATGCAGCACGCCGCCGAGTCGTACTCTCACCCTCAATATGGATTCAGCAAGCAACTCCTACCCAATGCGGTGACGATGCCCGAAGACGTCGCCAACGCGGTCGCGTGGCTGGCCTCGGATGAGTCGAAATTCGTCACGGCAGCTGCTATTTCCGTTGATGTTGGCGTCGCCCAGGCCTAGATAGACGACTGACGATTTCAGGTCCGGCTAGCGGCGTTTCGATGACACCAGGTGCCGCGGCCACCACGCTCGGAATGGCATTTACCGCGGCCATCGCGGTGGCCGTGATTCCCGGATTGACCGGATTTTCGTTGGACTGTTCGAAGTACAGTTCCAGGCTCATACTGGGGTCGCCTTCAACACGGAAAACCATGCCACCCTGTCCTTCGCGCGAGGGCTTCGGCCAGCGCTCGGGCCACGGTGTCGAACTTACCGTCGCGAAATATTGAACTGCCACCACTTGTTGGTCGTCGACCACTCCGGAAAGCTGCCAACGGTGCGCGCAAATCGTGCCCGACGGCACTACGCCGACGGCAGTCGCCAGATCGACCGGAGCCAGCAGCGTCTCCCAGTCCAGTTCGATGCGGTCGAGTTCGATTCCAAGGATGTCCGCGAGGTAGCGCACGACCGTCTCCCAGTCATGATTCACCTTGCCCGAGGCTATTCGGGCGGGCGTGTGGCCGTCCGGCTTGCCGAAACCCATCGACTCGTGCAGTACATCCCAGATGGGGTAGGACTTATCCAAGTCCACGGCGTACTCGTCCATCCGGTAGGAATCCACCCTACCCGCGCCGGAGAGAAGGGCGGTAGGAATGTTGAGGCTGATGAAGCCGGGCTCACTGCCGGTCGCGTAAAACGTCGAATGACCCTTCTTCGCAGCCGAATCGAGGGCGGCATGCCAGCGTCGCGGCGCAGCGCCCGGGTACACCATCGGAATCGTCGAGATCGTCACGACGTTGATTCCCGACTCCAGCAGCGCAGCAATATCCGCGATGGCGTCATCTTCGCGCCGGACCGCTGTAGCGCAGTACGACACACAATCGGGTTTCAGCGCAATGATTTCCGCGATGTCCCCTGTTGCCGTCACACCAATGTCTGCGACACCGCAGAGCCTGCCCGCGTCGGTTCCCACCTTGCCCGGCGTTGAAACGTGTACGCCGACAAGCTCCAGGGCGGGGTCGAGAATTGTCGCCCGGAGAGCTTCTCTGCCGGTGAGCCCGGTCCCGATGTGAACGACTCGATACTGGGCGGACGCGTGCTCAGTCATCACCGCTCCCTTTGGTTGTGAACGAGGTGGCTCACTGGTAGAAGGGTCCCGGCTTGCCGGATTCCTCGAGATGTCGGTAAGGGTCGTACACCTTGATATTCGGATACGGGTTGTGCTCGTAGGCGGGTCGGGACAATCCCGCAGCTCGCAGGGTGGACAGCACCGCCAGCGGTGCCGCGAACGATACCAGTCCGACGGCAACCGAGATGAGGAGCTGATGCGTCAGGCTGACGCTGTTGCGGCCCTGTCTCGCCGGAAGCCGGCGCGCGATCCGGTGGATCAGCACCAGCTCGCCGCCCTCGTCGCGGACGCACATAACGGCGACCATGCCGAAGATGATTGAGTCGTATACCGCCATGATCAGTGGGAAGTAGATGTGACCGACCCGCAATACTGGCCCGACGGCTTCGGTGTAGAAGAAGATGCCGAAACGCATCCAGGTGAACTGGATCAACCCGTTGACCGGGATCGCAACGATTGTCGCGCCGATGAACACCGCAACCAGTCGATGGCGGGCGAGCCAACTGGTGCGCCTCATCAGCGGGTCGATGAACCGGTCATGCAATTGCAGGAAAGCCAGACCGTTGAGGAGGTAGTACGCCGCGTACCCGCCGAGGAACGCCAGCGCGGGTTCCAGATCCGGCGAGATGTTCACATACGGCCACGACAGCGGGAAGTGCAGCATGCGCGGGTCGAAGATCGCGAACGTCGCCCAGTTGGCCAAGGGGTCCAGCGCCCCGGTGATCAGGCCTGCGAACGCTATCACCACCGTCCAGTGCACCTTGCGCTGTCTCACCGAGAGCCATACCAGCGCTGCGACAAGGCCGATCGCCATCGGAATGGAGCTGAGGGCAACCGCCAGCGGCCAGTTATCGAAGCCGAGGAAGGGCGGATACGGCGCCGGACCGGGGTTTGGGTTGGTGATCCGCGAATCCCCGTGAGTGCCCGATTGCATGTTCGCGACGGTCACAATTGCGAAGACCAGGTAGGCGACGATGAAAAGTCCCCAGCCGAAGATGGACCACCACCGCGACCCGCTCTGTCCGGTCGGCCCGACGGAGCCCGAATGGGTACTCGAGTCAACGGTATTCGTCATCTCACGGCCTCACCGGGCGACGTAGCGCGGCCGTAAGCCGCGACTCTTCTGTCACCGACTCTATCGCTATCAACGCTTGCGAGAATACACATATCCATTAGGCGCAAACGCGCCGTTTCACCAACTTCGCTACCGTCAGGGTTCTTGCAGGTCGTCGCAACACGCTACGAGAAGCTCGGAGAGCACCTTGGGTTGGGCAAAGAACGGAGAGTGGCCGCCCCGCAGGGTGTGAATCTGGGCGAGCGGCAGGCCAGCCGCGGCTCTTCGGGCCCACTCGGGGCGAAGCGTGCGGTCGTCGGTCATCAAGATGTAACTTGACGGTGTGTTCGGCCATCGGTCGATGGGGCATTTCTCGATGAATACCGTAAACGCTTGCCCGCGCAAATCCTCGAATGCCTTGCGCGCCAAGTGCTCGGGGCAATCATGATAAAACCCTTCGCGGACCGACTCCCACGTAAGGCCGAAAGGGGCGCCCTTGTCCGAAGTAGTGGTGCCAAATGATGAAAAGTTGATAGCGTCAGGGTTTTCGGCGAGGAGATCTGCGAAAGATCGGCCCGGCGTCGGTATCAGGCCCGCGACAAACACCATTCGTCGTACCGGCCGCTGGGTAGCGACGACAGGTAGACAGAGACCCGCAATCGAGTGCCCGACCACGACGACATCGGTTTCAGCATCGCGCCTTACCGTGTCGATGGCGTCGATCGCGCACTGCGCCCACTCGCGCGCGCCTGCGGCTTCGTCATCGACAGGTATATCGGGCTGCACGATCCGGTGTCCACGCTTCCGAAGCTCTGTACCAACGAGGTCCCAACAAGATCCTCGATGTAACCCGCCGTGCAGCAGCGCAAACACAGTCATGACAGATCCAAGGGCTGTCCGTAACCGTCGGCCTTTTCAGCTCCGCGCGACGTATCGACGATGACTCCCGAATCCTCCAGGTGATCAAGTTCGTCCTCGCTATAGCCGACGCGGCTCAGGATGACGCGGGTGCTGTCGCCGACCACAAGTGGTGCCCCTGCAATGACGGCGGGAGTATCTGAGAAGTCGAATAGGACTCCCAGCTGCTCCAGATGCCCGACTATGGGCTGATCGTAGCCGGTGACAAACCGCGTCTTCCGAAACGCCGCATCGTCGAACAGGTTCAGCGCGAATGATTCTGAGCACACCTCGTTCGGCACATCGGCCGCGTCCAAGCGCTCCGACCACCCAGCAGCACTGGCACTGAGGAGTTGCTCGGCAATGGCGTGATTAATTCGTGGTGCGTGCCGGAGTCTATCGGCGGGAGTGGTGAGTTGCGGGTCGCTGGCCAGGTCCTCGCAACCGAGCACGGAAAGACAGCGACGCCAAGCGTCGCCCGAGTCCGCGGCCAGGCAAATCCAGCCCCGCGCTGTTTCGTACAGCCGCCTAAACGGGCTGGTTCCCAACTGCTGCGCGTCGAGTCGAGGGCGCTCTGCGGATCTCCCGTCGTCCGCCAGCCACGCATACGACGCGTTGAGTAGTTGGGCGTCGAGAATCGAGGTTTCGACAAATTGCCCGGCCCCGGTGCGCTGACGGTCGAACAGTGCCTGCACTACTGCGATAGCGGACAAGAATCCGTTGCCGAGGTCACCGAGCGAAGTCAGGCTCCAAATCGGACGCCCGCCGGAGGCGCAACCACCGTCTTCATAAGCCGGTCCGGCGAGCGCAGATCCGGTCTGATCGTTTCCAGGCAGGTGATCGCGACTGGGATCGAATCCCGTGGTCTGGCAGTAAACCAAGCGGGGATTGCGCGTTCGCAGACTTTCGTAGTCGACGCCGAGACGGGCCGCGGCGTCGGGCCGCATGTTGTGGTGGACAACGTCAGTCGCGTCGACGAGCCGATAGAAGGCGGCGAGCCCTTGTGGATGTTTGAGATCTACGGCAACACTGCGCTTTCCGCGATTGCATGCCATAGCAAGGTGGGTGCCGTGCCAGAACTGGTCGTATAGACGATTGACCTTGATCACTTCGGCGCCGAGGTCGGACAGCAACTGGGTTCCCCACGGCCCGGCGACGGCGAGACCGAGATCGAGAACGGTAATGCCGGCAAGGGGAGGTGTGCCCGCTGCTTCGGCGGGCAGCGCGGCCGATGACGACGGGCCGGCGGGGCGCGTTGCCTCCGCACGCACCGCGTCGCCGTCGCGATTGGTAGCGGGTGGGGCAGTTGGCCGCGGCGGCGGGTTATCGGCAAGCCGGTAGCCGAAGCCGACCTGACGCACCTCGCCTAGACCATCGATGGGGACGGTGAGCGTCATACCGCTCGCCAACAGTTCCGGATCGGCTAGCGCCTCTTCGGGACTGCGTACGGGTTGCAAAGCCACACCAACCTGTTCTGCGAGCCGCACCCATTCGGCAGCTGGAAACCGCTTGAACGCCTCCACCATTTGCGGGAAGTAGTGGTGCAGCACGACGAGTTCCGGTGGGTCCGGCAGGATCCGCGTCGGATCGTCGCTCACCGGCTGAGTCAGTGGGCTGGCTTCAAGGCGGTCGCCGGCCGCGGCGTTGAGAACAAACCCCGGCGCCGGCACCCAGTAGCACACCCACCGGCTGTCGGCGCACTCGAACATTCCCCGCGTGGCGCGCGAATCAAATATCCAGGTGTCGTAGCCGGGCGCATCGGGGCGCTGGGCGCGCTGCCAAGTCCCCCACGTCGCGGCCAACACTCCCTGCAATTGCGAGGTCTGCACCTGCTGGCCCCGACCGGTGACGGGGCGCGCATACAGCGCCGCGGAAATGGCCGTGGTGGCTGAATATGCTGCACCCAAAGCCGACGTAGGAGTGTAGGGAAACAGCGGCCCGTCGCGATCGGCGCCGTCGAAGCAACCGTCCGGCACGTCGAGGTCGGGGTTGACCGGAGCACTGCCAGACATACGCGCGACGGCTCCGCCGGGCCAACCGCGCTGTTCCCACACCAAGCCCGTCCGGGCCGCCACCAATGCCGGGTCATCTGGGCGGTCGGCGTGTTGATTGTCGTTGCCGTAAGCGGTGATTGAGCAGTGGATAAGTTGGTGATTCTGGCTGCAAAGCGTCTCATTGTCCAAGCCCAAGGCAGCGCCAACGCCTGGACGGTAACTTTCGACCACGACATCGGCGTGCCGGGCGAGTGACCGGATCACTTGGCGTTCTTGAGGATCAGAGAAGTCAAACGCGGCGCTGCGCTTCGACCGGTGCCATACGGTCGCACCGGACATCCCGCGCGTGGGGCAGCCCCCAATCGGTTCAATCTTGGTGACGTTCGCGCCGTGGTTGGCGAGGAGCATCGTGGTGATGGCCCCGGCGACACCGTCGCTGAGATCAATGACATTGATGTCATGGAGAACCCCACCACTTCGTCCCATTGATTCGCCTACGCCGATGTCACCCTCCCTTTGCTGAGAGCTTCGTTCTACCATAGGTGTGGCACTCGTGCCATACCTATGGATCAGCAACGACGCCCTCGGAGGGATGCCATGGCCGTGCCAGCACTATTCGAGGACTTCTACATCGTCGACGCCGACACTCACCTCACCGAGCCGCACGACCTATGGACGTCCCGGGCTCCGGCTTCGTTCCGAGACCGAGTCCCCCGAGTGGTCGACGATAACGGTGTCCCCATGTGGATCGTGGACGGCGTGCAGATCAGCAAGGCGGGTGGGGCTGCCGTGGTGAAAGCCGATGGCAGTAAAGTGTTTGGGACACAGTTCTTCGGCTTGAACATCGAGGACGTGCACGCCGGGGCATACTCGATCACCGATCGCATCGCGACGATGGACGAGCTGGGCATCTGGGCGCAGGTCATCTACCCGAACACCTTCGGTCTCGGAGGCCAGACGTTCGCGAAGCTGGCTGACCCTGAGATACGCCTCCTCACTGTCACCATCTTCAATGACGCCCTGGCCGAGATGCAGGACATCTCCAGCAGACGGCTGGTGCCGATGGCCGCCCTGCCGTGGTGGGATCTCGATATCGCTGTTGCCGAGGTGCAGCGGGCGCACTCTCTCGGACTTCGCGGTATCAACACCACGACGGCGCCACACCAGCACGGTCTGCCCGACCTCGGCACCGAATACTGGAACCCGCTGTGGGAAGTCTGCTGCGATCTCGAGATGCCGGTCAACTTCCACATCGGCGCCGCCGAGTCGGACATCGCGTGGTTCGGCACCGTCGGATGGCCCTCACTCGGCATGGACCAGAAACTTGCGGTCGGCTCGAGCATGCTCTACCTCAACAACGCCGCGTGCCTGGCAAACATGATCTTCTCCGGTGTGCTAGAACGGTTTCCGACTCTTCAAATCGTTTCGGTCGAAAGCGGTGTCGGGTGGATCCCGTTCATGATGCAGGCGCTCGACCACCAGGCCAACGAGCTTCCACCCGGAACGCTCGATTACCTGAGTATGGCGCCTTCCGGATACTTCAAGCGGCAGATTCATGCGTGCTTCTGGTTTGAGCAAACGGGCCTCGACCAAGCAATCAATGCCCTGGGGGCCGATCACATCATGTTCGAGACCGACTACCCTCACCCGACTTGTACGTATCCCGACGGCCTCGACATCGCCGCGGACGCGCTATCGCACATCGAGGAACCGGAGGTACGCCGGAAGTTGATGGGCGGCAACGCCGCCCGGCTCTACCGGATAGATCTACCGACAAGCTGATTCGATCAGCGCAATCAACTCAACGAATTCCAGCTTGAGCGGCACGTTTCGACCGCTTCGTCAAAAAGTGCTCGCACCGACGAACGAGGATGTCGCAGGTGCGCCATGGTCGCGACCTCTATACACGCGACAGCAGACAAAACGACGGCGTGCAGCGCCGCTGTGGACTCTGATCCGTCGCGTTGCGCAAGGACGAGGGTCAACTCTTGAGCGAACTCGTCGACGAAGATCCGTTGTTGTCGGTCGCGCAGCACCTGCGAATCAGCGACGATTCGTCGTACCGATTTGACATGCTTGGTGTCGATCGGTTCATCGCACATGCCACGAAACACAATGATCAGGCTTTCCAGCGGCGGTTCATCATTCGGACGCGCCCGTAAGCGCTCCGTTGCTCGTGTCTGTCGTACCGTGAACTCGGCAAACAGCACGGCTTCTTTCGAGGGAAAATAGCGAAAAAATGTACGGCGAGCGACGCCTGCGGCTGCGACGATCTGCTCGATGGTCGTCGCCTCAAACCCGGCATGGTCGAACAATTCAAGAGCCGCCTCGATGATATCGGAGCGGGTCTTCGATGTCCGAGCTTCCCAGGCCGGCTGGTGAACGGGCACCTGCGCATTCTACGAGTACCCGCCCGCAAATCCGGAATCGTCGGCTGAATCTCGATGCGATTGAAGCGTCAAGCTCGGTATTGGGCCACTGCTTCGACGATCATTCGACGGACATCGCCGCGGCGATAACCGAGGAGGGCGGTTTCCGCCGCAGGCGGCTCGTAGGAAATTGTCGAACCCCGGCCGCCGTAGATCGCCGAGTCCGGCAAAAGTGGGTGCTCCTCGTCGACCACGGGGGGCACCGGTTTGCCGAGCGCTTCGAAGAAGGCACCGAAATATTGCTGATATGTCCAGTTTTCGTCGCCGACCAGGTAAGGGGTCCCCCCGACACCTCGCGTGATGGCGGCTTCGATGGCCTGTGTCAGTGAAGTTGTGGTGATGTAGTTGGTCCCACCAGGAGGGGCGAACTCCGGTAGCCCTAGGCGCCCCTCTGCATAACGGACGCAGGCACGCAACGGTGGGGATGGCACGCCAGGCAAGGGTCCGATCACAACCGGCGCGTTGACGCTTATCGCTCGAAAGGCTCCGTCGTTGAGCGCACGCACACCTTCATCTGCGTCACGTCGAGACCGAATGTAGGGGTCGACGTCAACAAGGTGCGGGGCCGCCTGCGGATAGTAACTGCCGACATTGATAAACGTCGTGACACCGGCGTTCTTTACCAGCGCCGCAAACCTAGGCACCCCTTGCGAATTCGCCCGCACCCAGTGCTCGTCACCGATCCCCTCTGGCTGATGGCGCACATCGTTTCCCGCTGCGAACACCACCGTGTCGAAGCGGGAAAGGACCGACACGGGAATGTCATTGGCGATGTAGTCCAGGGCGATGAAGGGAAACGCCGACATCGGTTCCTTCTCAGGCTTTCTCCGGCCCGCAATCGTGACATCCTCGCCAGCGGAGCGCAAATGAAGGGCCGCGTCACCACCTATGACGCCAGTACCACCCACGATCAGGATCGTCATCAAGACCCCCCCACTGAGGGCTGCGCGCTGTTGCCTTTGATGACAGGCATGTTGGTCCAGGCATTTCTGTCATCGCGATACCAGCCGGCTGCTGCCAGCGCTCCCCCATCAGGATGGACAACCGTACCGGTAACCCAGCCTGCCAACTCGCTTGCTAGAAACACGACAGAGCCAGCGATGTCGGCAGGCCGGCCAAATCGGCCAAGTGGGATCCAGCGTGGAATGTTATGGCGCTGCGACTCGTGGATCATTCGGTCGAGCGGGACCTGCGCAGAGTCAGTTGTTTCAGGCGCGACAGCATTGACCCTTATTCCCTCAGGTCCTAATTCGAGTGCCAGGCTCATCGTGAACCCCGTTACTGCAGCCTTGAATGTCCCATAGGGCACGAAGCCGGGTATGCCTCGGAAGCCCTCTATCGACGAGATATTCACGATGCTGGCGCCGCTGCTCGCCTTTCGCAATAGCGGAAGCATGCGTCGGGTCACGACGAAGATGTGCTTGAGGTTCACGCGGTAGATTTCGTCGAGTTGATCGTCGGTGATCCGCTCAAAAGGGGTGGGCCGCGTTACAAAGTGCCCGACATTGTTGACTAAGACGTCGAGCTTGCCATGACGTTCACCGATGGCCTCAGCCAGCGCGTCGACAGTCGCAGGGTCGCCAACGTCTCCCTCGATGACGAGAGCGTCGATACCCTCCCCGTCGAGATCGGCTCGCACGCCTCCGGCATGCTTTGCGTTGATTTCGAGGACCACAACGCTGGCGCCAAGGCGGCCGAACATTAACGCGGTTTCCCGACCGATACCAGCACCCCCACCGGTGATCAGCACAACCTTGCCACCAAATTCGAGCACTCTGTCTCCTCTCCGAACCCAGTCGAGCTGCCTGGGCTCCACCGCCAGGTTCTATGAGAATAGCAATTCTCATATGAGAGAATCGCGATAGCGCAATATTCTTCTAGACCGGTGGACACGGAGGGAGGTCGAGAATGACCAACAATGCCGCGGAACAAGGTATGAGCGATCGGCAGTCCAACATCGCAGGCCTTCGCATGCTGGTCGTTGGCGCATCCTCGGGCATCGGACAAGCAATAGCCTGTGCTGCCCACGCCCGTGGTGCGGCCGTGGCGCTCGCCGCACGGCGGGTGGACCTCCTCTCGGAACTGGCGGATCGGCTCGACGGATCGGCACACGAACTCGACGTATCCGACCCGCGCGCTATCGAATCCGTCATCCGCGATGTCGCGGCAAGGTTCGGCAGGCTCGACGCGGTGGTATTCACCAGTGCCGTGGTGCCATTCGCGCTGATCGAAGAGACGGACGTGGAGACGTGGCTGCATGCTTACGCCGTCAACGCCGTCGGCGCGTCGCACGTCCTGCGCGCGGCCCGGCCCCACCTGGCCGACAACGCGGTAGTGGTCGTCGCGTCGAGTCACGACGTCGGCCGACCCCGCGCCGGTGTGGCCGCCTATCACGCGAGCAAGGCCGCGCTCGACGAGATCCTGCGGTCCTGGCGGGCCGAACATCCCGACCTCGCCGTAATCCGGGTCAGCGTCGGTCCCACCGAGGGTACCGAGATCCTCCGCGGCGCCGACCGTGACCTGCTGGCCGAGCTCTACCGGGCCTGGGCGCACGAAGGTCAGATTCCGGCAAATATGTCCGCGGTCGCGGACGTGGCCAACGCGATGCTTTCCCTGATCTCCATTTCACGCGCTAACCCGTCCGTGGTCAGCGAGATCGTGCACCTGGCCCCCAGAGTCATCAAGGACTAGGCCTTCACTGGAAACAGATACGAAAGGACGACTCGATGGATCTCGGCTTCGAGGGTGCGACGGCGGTCGTGACCGGCGGCAGCAAAGGGATGGGCCTGGCGATCGCCGAAAGCCTCGGAGCCGAAGGCGCTTCGGTGGCGATCATGGCGCGCGGTCAGGCCGCGTTGGACTGGGCTGCAGAACAGATCCGGCGGGCGGGTGCCCCTGAGGTGCTGTCGGTCAGCGTCGACATGGCCGACGCCGAGTCCATCACAACTGCGTTTGCATCCGTTGGCGATGCTTGGGGCAGGCTGAATGTCCTGGTGCACACCGTGGGTCCGAACGCGGGGGCATTCGAGGACCTCGACGACGACGACTGGCACGCCGCGTTCGATCTCGGCACGCTCTCCGCCGTGCGCTCGGTCCGGGCCGCACCGCCGTTGTTGCGATCGGCCGACTGGGCTCGCATCGTCACCCTCTCCGCGCACTCGATCCAGCGACAGAGCCCCCGCCTGGTCGCCTACACGGCCTCCAAATCGGCGCTGGCGAGCGTTACCAAGAACCTATCTAAAAGCCTTGGTGCCGAAGGCATTCTGGTCAATTGCGTCTGTCCGGGCACCATTGTGACGGCCAGCTTCACCGAGATTCTGCGCGATGTGCTTGCTGCGGACGGTCTGGACTCGTCGGATCCCAACGACGTGATGACGTGGGTCGAGAAGACCTACGGTCATCCCTGTGACATCGGTCGTGCCGGCTTGCCCGAAGAGATCGCCTCCGTCACCACATATCTGGCGTCACCGCGAAACGGCTACGTGACTGGAGCCACCGTCAACGTCGACGGCGGGTCGGACTTCATCTGACCCGTCTTCAGCCCTTCTTCAGCCGGATATCTTCGGGGTTTTCGGTCCACTGCGCCTGGTGCCGCCCCATGGTCATGGCGCCGTTCCAGCCGCCGTCGGTCCACAGCACTTCGCCGCCCACGTAGCTAAACCGCGGGCTGCCCAGGCAGACCAAGGGCCAGGCCTGTTCCTCAGGGGTGGAGTAGCGGCCGACCGGCCCGACCGACTGATCGACGAGTTCTTTGCCCGCGAAATCGTGGAACGCCGGCATCATCGGGGTCTCCGTGGGCCCGGGGTTGATGCAGTTGATGCGAATGCCTGCCTGCGCGAGCTCGGGATACCACCAACCCACCCACGCGTCGATCGCGTACTTGGAGTAGGCGTAGCCGCTCCAGGACCAGATTTTCTCGTTCGCTTCGAGCCATCCGACCGCGGCGTCGAAGCCATCGGTCTCGAGCAGTTCCGTGACGCGCTCGATGTGATTTTGCCAACCGATGGCCGCCGACGAGGAGATCACGCTGATCGCAGAGCCTTTCGACATCTTCGGCACCAGCAGTTCCGCGAGATGCCGGGCCCCGACGAAGTTGACCAGCATGGTGTCCAGCTCGCTGAACGGCGCTCCCGGTAGTCCGGCGCAGCTGAACAGGCCGTCGACGGGCCCTTCGATGGATGCCGCCGCTTCTTCGATGCTCGCGCGGTCACGCAGGTCGATCTGCAGTGTCTGGGCCACCGGCACGCTCGTCGGCTTGATGTCGAGCGCGGTCACCGTCGCGCCGAGGTCGACGAGGATCTGCGCGCTCGCCTGTCCCATCCCGGACGCCGCCCCGGTAACCACGACCGATCTGCCCTCATAACCCAACGCATCTTTCACAGACAGGTTCCTTTCATGGCGGCCCTACGAACAGCTGAGAACGCGAAAATTTGAAATCGAGAATAAACGTTACCGCAACCGATAGAGTAGGCATCCCTAAGGGCTTAGAAGAGAGTTCAGAATTTGACCGCGAGTTCGTCACGCCTTCGAGTCATCCAGTGGGCGACCGGTGCTGTGGGCACCGAGATGGTCACCACGATCCTCGACCACCGGCCCGACCTCGAACTAATTGGGGCGCGGGTGTACTCCGGCCACAAGAACGGAGTCGACGTCGGCACGCTGGTCGGCCGCAGCCCGATCGGCGTCGCTGCCACCACCGATGTCGCCGAAATTCTGGCGATGGACGCCGACATTGTGCTCTACGCGCCATCTTTCACGAGCCTCGACGATGTGTGCGCGCTGCTGGAAAGCGGCAAGAACGTCGCGACCGTCTCGTTCCTGTTCCATCCCAGGCGCATCGACGAAGCCGACCGCCGACGGCTGCTGGCGGCATGCCAGAAGGGCAACAGCACGATCCACGCCAGCGGTCTCAACCCGGGCAACCTGTCCGGTGTGCTGCCGCTGGCACTGTCCGGGATGAGCCGCACTATCGACCGGTTCACCTTGCAGGAGCGCGCCGACTGGTCGCTGTGGGAGAGCACCGGAATCACCTTCGACGGAATGTGGTTCGGACGACCGACCGAGGACATCACCCCGACCGCCAACGACTTCCTGACCTTCAACACCGCCCTGTTTACCCAGCAGACGTGGTTCATCGCCGACAGCTTGAACGCCGCGATCGACGATGTCACGGTCACCGTCGACGCGGTGCCAGCGACCAAGGACTTCCAGATCTTCGACCATCAGGTGCGCGCGGGGACGACCGCCGGTCAACGCTGGAACTTCGTTGGAAGCCGCAAAGGCGAGCCGCTCATCGAGTTCGAGACGCTGTGGACAGTGGGCGGCGAGTACCCGGCGCACTGGCCCACACCGGAAGACGGCTGGACCCTCACGCTCGAAGGTGACCCCTCCATGCGGGTCCATTTCTTCTGCCTGGCCAGCTACACGCGGCCAGCGTCGGTCGAAGAGCATGTGCGCGCCGGGCTGGTCGCCGTTGCAATGCAGGTCGTCAATGCCATACCCGCAATATGTTCCGCGCCCGCGGGTTTCGCCACGATGGCGGATCTGCCACTGATCCGCAGCTATACGGGCTTCGGTGACCGGCCCAACGTCGTCGCAGACTGACGCGCTGGACTGACGGCCCTGCCGAACAGGTCAAGATCTCCCGTTCGACCCAATGGGAGCCATCGTAAACGCATGCTCCATTTCGTCGAAGATGCTGCCCGGAACGAATATCCCTGTGGGATCAAGGATTTGGTCGAGGTTGACCTCAACGTCTTCTGCATCGAACGCGCCTTCTGGGCTGCACCAGCCCCGAGTGACGCCGATCTGCAACGCAGCTACCCTTCCGCGGAAGGCGCTGAGAACCCGATGCGTCAGCGTGCAGTGTTCGCTCGCCAGGTAGGCAACGACGGGCGCCACTTGATCCAGTCGCAAAAGTCTCCAGGAACGCCCGCGCATCGGCCGTGCGGCCAGCCTCCCCCATCAAGGCCATGGCCATTCGCGTGTCGCCCATCGGCATGATGGCATTTGCGCGTATGCCGAACGCCGCACCCTCGAGCGCCGCGACGTTCATCAACCCGAGCATCCCCGTCTTCGCTGTGGCGTATCCCGTCAACCCTGGCTGCCCGAAGACTCCTGCGGCGGAGGACACGAACACCAGCCGACCGTATCCGGCGTCTCGCATCACCGCGAAACCCGGTCGGACGACATGAAATGCGGCTAGCAGGTGATGACGCAGCAGCGCCTCGAAGCGTTCAGTTGGCCAGTCCGGGAACGGATCGTCGTGGATGATGCCGGCGTTGGCGACGATCGCGTCTAACCGTCCGAACTCCGCGACGGCGAGGTCGACTGCGGCCCGCCCCCCTTGTTCGGTGCTGGCATCGGACGCGCATGCCACCGCCCGTCCGCCCGCGGCACAGATTGTGGCCGCGACGTCGTGGGCCGGTTCCGGGTCGCCACCGCTTCCATCGGTTTCGGCGCCGTTGTCGTGGACCACCACGGCGGCTCCGCGGCGGGCCACTTCATGGCAGTACGCCTCGCCAAGCCCGCGGGCACCGCCAGTGACCAGCACGACCCGGTCGGTGAACGAGATCAATTTCAGCCTCCCGCAGCCAGTTACGTCGTGGGCACGGCGCCGCGCTCGGTCCAGTGCGCGACGAACGGGGCGATTGTGGACAGGTCGTAGAGCCCGGGCTCAGCCGCAACTACGGCCGGGATTGCATTGATGGCATGCATAGCAGTGGCCAAGCAGCCTTGCTCGGCGTGATCCTCCTCGTGGGAGCCGATCACCAGGTGAAAACTCATGTTCGGCTTGCCCTCGAAGGTCACCTGATAACCGATCTCCGTCGGCCAGTCGGGCGCCAGGTCGTCGGCCATCCTGGTGAGATGCTCGACGGCGAGTGTGGTTTCGCCGCAGTCGACCACGACGCCGAAGCGCATCGCCCCCACGGTGCCCGCAGGGATCTCCCCGGCAGCCACCGTCAGCGCCCGCGGCGTCGTCACGACTTCGCGGAACCCCTCGACGGATCGCATCTCTAGCCCGAGGGCCTGCGCGAGAATCGTGGCGCTGCCGATCCATGCACTCGCGGCGTAGTCGGTGTTGGTCAAGAGCGGAGTGGTGTCATTCGGCGCATGACCGAAGCCCATCGCGTTGAAAATTAAGTCATGGCTGGCGTAGGTCGAGTAGTTCAGTACCTCCCGCACACTGATTCGGTTGGTCCGCTCGGTGAGCCGGGACAGGATCGGCGCCAGGGACTCACCAACGAAGCCCGGGTAGAGGCCTAGCCCAAGAAATGATGAACGTCCTGCACGGCAAGCCTTTTCGATGCCATCTGCCAGCGATTCGTGCAGTGAACGGGGGTGGACGAACCGGCTGCCGGTGGCCACCACGTTCTTACCCGACGCCAGCAGATCACAGACATCGGCGAAGCAGCCTGGCGTGTCGGTCTCAACCTTGCCCATGTAAAGCACCACGTCGGCAGCGGTGCCGATGACGGCGTTGCGGTCAGCAGACGTCAGCACCCCTGCTTCGGGGACCCCGCACAGGGTGCCCGCGTCGACTCCGGCTTTCGCAGGGTCGTACACCCGCACGCCAACCAACTGCAAGTCTGGCCGGCCCAAGACGTGGCGCAACGACATCATTCCGGTCACCCCGGTCGCCCACTGGATCACGCGAGTCATGTCAGCCGATCCCCCTCAATCCCACACCACATCGAGGCGCGGCGGCGAACGGAACATCGTGCCGGACACATAGGGTGCCGGGGCGTCGGGATCCAGCCGCAGCCCCGGCAACTCGTCGAGCAGCGCGTTGAAGAACTTTGTGCTCTCCAGCCGCGCCAAGTGCATACCCAGGCAGAGGTGCGCACCGTGGCCGAACCCGATGTGCGGCTTACGTTCTCGGAAGATGTTGAAGGCCTCGGGGTCCTCCCAGCGCGTCTCGTCATGATTGGCGCTGCCGAGGTTGACCATCATTGTCGATCCCTTCGGGATGCGCAGCCCGAAGAATTCGGTGTCGACACTGACCTCGCGAATGAAGTTCAGCAGTGGCGTCTCCCACCGAATACCCTCCTCGATCGCCTGCGGCAACAGGCTGCGGTCGGCACGCACCGCATCGAGTTGGTCGGTATGCGTCAGCAGCCCCAGCGCGAGGCTGGCGGTCGATCGCGACGTGGTCTCAGCCCCTGCGGGCAGCAGATTGCGCATGAACCCGTAAATTTGCTCGTCCGACATCTTGATGCCGTCGATCTCGGCCTGCGACAGGATGGTCACCATGTCGTCTTTCGGCGCCTTGCGCCGGTCGGCGAGCACACCGATGAAGTACTCCTTCATTTCCGCCGACGCCTTCATCGCGGTTTCCATGTCGGCGCGAAAGCCCAGCAGATCGATGGCCAGCCGGTGGAACTCGCCGATGTCGGATTCCGGCAACCCGAGGAGGGCCGCGATGATCCGTACCGGGATCGGCATGAACACGGCCTCGACCAAATCGGCACGCTTGTTGTCGCGGAATTTCGCCATCGTGCGATCCACGAGGGGCCCGACGAGTTCGTTGTCCCAGCGCTTCATCGACGACCTGGCGAAGGCGAATTCGTGCAGCCTGCGGTAGGTGGCGTGCTCGGGCTCCTGCATCTCGAGGATCGTCGGGCCCTGCAGCGGCCGCACCATGTCTTCGTAGATCCGGGTGCTGAAGGTGATGTTGTCGGTGAAAACGGCCTTGACGGCGTCGAACGAGTAAGCCGTGAACGTCTTTTTGCCGTCGGGTCCGTCCTCGGGCACCCCCATCTCGGGCCAGCCCGGGTGCACGGCGGCCTTGTTACGTAGCTCGCGCAGCAGCGGGTAGGGCGTCGCGTCGCCGTCGGCGCCCATTCCGGCGTTGAACTTCTCCTGCGCCTCACGGATGCGCTGCTCGATGTCGTCAGTGGTAACCGTCGGCTCCGCCACGTGGCACCTCTCGTATGGGCGATCAACCTACACATTGTCGGTTGCAAACCTACCTGATGTATGTTGAACCGACCAGAAGCTCGGCAAATCACGAAAGAACAACCTGGAGCATTTGATTGGCAATTCGAGTCGTGCAATGGGCAACCGGCGCCGTCGGTCGGGCCGCACTGCAGGAGCTTATTGAGAATCCGCATTATCAGTTGGCGGGCGTGCTGGTGTACGACCCGGCGAAGGCCGGCCTCGACGCGGGTGCGCTCTGCGGGCTGCCGCCTACGACCGGCGTGATCGCCACGGCGGACAAGGACGAGATCATCGCGTTGGGCGCCGACGTCGTCGTGCACGCGGCCAGCAAGGCCCACGCCATCGAGACGAACGCCGAGGACATCTGCCGCCTGCTCGCGGCGGGCAGCACCGTCATCACCACCACGTCGTACAACCACCTACCCACCTACGGCGCAGAAACCGAGTCGGCGTTCGTCGACGCCTGCCGAGAAGGCGGGTCCCGGTTCCACGCCGCTGGAGAGAACCCCGGTTTCATGTTCGAGCGACTCGTCGCGACAGTGACGGGGATGAGCAAGACGATCGATCGAATCGACCTCTACGAGGCCACCGACGTTTCAGCCGTCGACAGCCGGCCAATGCTTGTCGACCTCATGGGCATGGGCAGACCGCCGGAAGACGTCAGCATCGATTCGCCGATCATCAAGAAGCTCGACATGGCCTACCGCCAGGCGCTCAATGCGACTGCCGACGTCCTCGGAATCACCCTGACGGACATCGACGTGGCGGTCGACGCCACCACGCTGCCCCACGACATCGAAGTCCTCGCCGGCACAATCGAGGCGGGAACAGTTGTTGGACAGCGATTCTCGTGGATCGGCCACTGGTCGGGACGCCCGCTGCTGGCCATCCACGAGGAATGGGTGCTCACCCGCGACCTCCCCCAGTGGGGCATGGCGCCGCTGGCACCCGGCGAGAAGGCGCCGCTGATCCGAGCTGTCATCCAAGGTGAGCCGAGCTTCGAACTTCAGCTCGATGTTGCGTCAGGTACTCCGACGCCGGCGGGCCAGCACGCCATATCGGGTCACCTAATGATCGCGATGGGCGCGGTTCGCGCCATACCTTACGTGCTTGCCCAACCTCCCGGCATCGTGACCGCACCAGTGTTCGGCGCAATCCAACTAGGTTGAAGTCAGAGCGACCGCGTCTGCGATGTGGTCGCTCGGCGCCGCATGGAAGACGTGGGCGCTGCCGTCGGGCAGCACCCGTCGGGCGATGAGGTAGTCCGAACCCATCCAGCCCTGGCGGATGAAACGGCCGAACCTTAAGAAAGTTCCAGGGGCGCCGCTCGCCGACGGGACGAGCTTCACCTGCTCCATCCCGTTCTTCACACCTTCCCCGGTCAGCGGGCGCGCTGCGGCCAGGCCGCGCACAATCACGGTGGCCGCGTCGTGGGACAGGCCGGGCATCGAGTGTCCGGGTCGCCGGCCATACCGGGCCTCGAAGCGGTCGAGGAAGGCCTGCCCGACGGTGTTGCGCTCGTCGTAGCTATCGAGACCGATCCACCCGGACAGGTGGCGCATCCACTCGGCGCTGATATGCGCCATTTCAAACGCCGTCGTCGTATACCGCGGCGGATCCCAACCCGCGGCCAGCAGCGCATCGGTGAAGCCCCACAGGCCGTGCCCGAAGCCGACGTGCACCAAGGCGTCGGGCTCCGACGCACGCAGCGCGGCGACCGCCTCCGACTTGTCGGCCTCTACCTGGGGAATCGCCACGGTGGCGACGACCTTCAAACCCGCTGCGTCGTAGGCTTTCTCAGCGAAGGCGAGATATTCCTTGCCGATCAGCGATGACTCGTAGGCGATCGCGATCCGCGAGCGGCCATCGCCGATCATCACAGCGGCCAGCATCACCGGCTCCTCGGCCATCGAGCCGTTATTCAGCGCGAAGCACCAGTCGCCGAGCGCACCTTCCGACCCCGAGAGTGTGACGATCGGAACGCGTGCGGTGACTTCCACGTGGGAACGCAGTGGCACCACGTTGTCCGACACCCACGGCCCGTAGATGACCAGACAGCCCTCCGCGACGAGCTCGTCGAAGGCGCGTTCGACGGCAAAGTAGGTGCCATTGGGCAAGCCGACCACACTGCGAGAGACGAGTTCTATCGGCCGGTCGAGCAGCCCGGAGGCGAGGGCCTCGTCCATCACCAACCGCAGCGCGTCGACGGTGTCGTTGTCCGTGCGCCCAGTGGTCGGATAGTCGTTGAGCAAGCCGACTTTCAACGGAGCGACCGAACCGTATGCGCGAACTTCGTCGTCTGCCATAGCGGCAACATACAGGATGAATGTTGTGAACCGGCGAGGGTCCGGAAACAATTATTTACGAGAACTGCGTATCCGGCTTTCGGCGTGTTAGCTTCGCATACAGGCGGCCCGAAGGAGACACGATGACGCTCACATCGCCGATGGAATCTCGCGCGCCGGCTGTCGAGAAGAAGTATCGCGTGATCCAGTGGGGCATGGGCAATGTCGGGACGCTGGCGCTGCGCCACTTCGCACACAACCCCCTCTACGAAGTGGTCGGAGTGCTCTGCAATCGTACGGAAAAAGTCGGAAAAGACGCAGGCGAGCTCGTCGGGGTAGCGCCGATCGGTGTGCTCGCGACCACCGACAAATCCGCCCTGGAGGCCCTCGACGCCGACTGCGTGTTCTACGCGCCGCTGTGGTCGGACGTCGACGAGGTCTGCCGCCTGCTGCGCGGCGGAAAGAGCGTCGTCGCCTCGGGCGGAGCGTGGTGGCATCGGACCGAAACCAACAGCGCGGACATCGACAAGATCGAAGCGGCGTGCCAAGACGGCGGTACCTCGTTCCACGGAGGCGGAATCCACCCCGGCTATGCGGCAGACCTGCTCGTTCTGACGCTGGCGCGGATCGTCGGCAAGACGGACCACATCCACATCTACGAGGCGGTGAACTTCAACAAGGACACGTTGAAGTACTTGGACGAGATGGGTTTCGGAAAAACCCCGGCCGAGTTCGCGAAGGGCAATCTCTTCCAAGATGCGTGGTCGTTGTTCGCGCAGTCCCTGACCATGGTGGTCGAGGGACTGGGCAAGACGGTGGAGAAGTTCACCACAGACGTGGAGCTGGGCACGGCTACCCGCGACATCCCCTATGAGGGGACGCCGGACATGGACATGCCGGGCCTTAAGGGTGTGATCAAGGAGGGCACCGTCGCATCCCAACACCACCTCTGGACGGCGTGGGTGGACGGCAGGCCGTTCATCACGCTGCACGAGCTCTACTCGTTCATCGAACACGACGCCATCGACCCGAAGCCCGATTGGGAGCCGTACTACCACTACCGCGTCGTGATCGAGGGCGACCCGGGAACCGAGTTGATCCTGCGGGGCAGCCAGGACGCTCGAGAGCACGCGAAGCCCGGCTATATCGGCTACGCCTGGACCGCGATGGAACCGGTGAACTCTATCCCCGCCATCTGCGACGCCCCGCCGGGCTTCAAGTCCCACGTCGACCTTGGGCTCATGACTGTCCGCGGGATCGTGCGCTAAGCCTGCCCAACGGCCCGCACTCAACATACAGCTTGAATGTTGCTACCATCTTTGGCTATGGCGAAGCGCGGCGGGGCTGACGACGATCGGCGTGCCCGGGGCGAGCAGACCCGCCGCGCCCTGATCGACGCGGGTCGCGAACTGTTCGCGGAACATGGCTTCTTCAACACCAGCATCGGCGACCTCGTGACAAAGTCGGGCGTCGGCACACGTGGCGCCTTCTACCACCACTTCAAAGACAAGGCCGAGCTGTTTCGCGCCGTGTTCGAAGATGTCGAGAACGATCTCACGCTTCGCTCCATCGCCGCTCCCCCGCCGGGCGCGGACTCCTGGGAGCGCCTCACGAGCGGTCTGCACGGATTTCTCGAAGCCGCGCAGGAACCCGCAGTACAGCGCGTGATGCTCGTCGACGGACCGGTGGTGCTGGGCTGGCAGACCCTGCGCGAGATTCAGGAACGCAACAGCATCGCAATCATCAACGACGTGGTCCGCGAGGCGATCGCGGAGGGCGTCATCGACGACCAACCCGTCGCGGAGCTGACGCACATGCTCGTCGCCGCCCTCGAGGAGGCTGCGCTTCTGGTCGCGCATGCCCCCAATCCGGCAAGGGCGCGCCGTCGGGCGGCCAAGGTCCTCGACCGGCTCCTGCTCTCCTTCGCCGTTGAGCCGCGAAAAGTAGTGCGACGGTAGCTACTTTGACGAATAAGCATGGACGAACGCCGCAGCGGTGTAAATGTTCATTTCCAAAAAGCGAATATTGTCCTTCTACTGAACTGATAGCCTCGCTCTCAACCTCTGCGCAAGGAGACCTATGCAGCCCGAAGACATGATCTTGGTGAGCGTCGATGACCATCTGGTGGAGCCCCCCAACCTGTTCGAAGGCAGGGTCGCGAGACGGTACGCGGACGTGACACCGCGAATCATCCGCCAACCAGACGGCTCGGAAGTGTGGACCTTCAACGGCGCGATCATTCCCAACATCGGCCTCAACGCTGTGGCAGGTCGCCCACGCGAGGAGTACGGTATCGAGCCCACCGCCTTCGACGAGATGCGACCGGGATGCTACGACATCCACGAGCGGATCAAGGACATGGACGCAGGCGGTGTCCTTGGGTCGATGTGTTTCCCGTCCTTTCCGGGATTCGCGGGCCGGCTGTTCGCCACGCACCCCGACAAGGACCTCGCCTTGGCGATCACCCAGGCATACAACGACTGGCACATCGACGAGTGGTGCGGGTCCTATCCCGGACGCTTCCTGCCCATGGGGCTACCGGTGCTGTGGGATCCGGAGCTATGCGCCAAAGAGATTCGTCGTAATGCCGCGAAGGGATGTCACTCGGTCACCTTCACCGAGAACCCCGCCACGTTGGGCTTCCCGAGTTTCCACGACGAGTACTGGGATCCGATGTGGCGCGCGCTGTCGGACACCAACACGGTGCTGTCGGTCCACTTGGGGTCGTCGGGCAAAATCACGATGACCGCCGACAACGCCCCCATCGACGTGATGATCACGCTGCAGCCGATGAATGTCTGTTCGGCGGCCGCCGACCTACTGTGGTCGCGCGTCGTCAAGGAGTTCCCCGACGTAAAGTTCGCACTCTCCGAGGGCGGCACCGGGTGGATTCCCTACTTCGTCGACCGGCTCGACCGCACCTACGAAATGCATCACCTGTGGACCGGTCAGGACTTCGGCGACAAACTGCCTAGCGAGGTCTTCCGGGAGCGCTTCCTGACCTGCTTTATTGCCGACCCAATCGGGGTCAAGCTGCGCCACGACATCGGTATCGACAACATAGCCTGGGAGTGCGACTACCCGCACTCCGACTCGTCGTGGCCGTCGGCGGCCGAAGAACTCGCCCTCGTCATGGCCGGGCTGCCCGACGATGAGATCAACAAGATCACCTACGAGAACGCTTGCCGGTGGTACTCGTTCGACCCGTTCGAGCACCGCACCCGCGAGCAGTGCACGGTGGGCGCCCTGCGTGCCGAGGCCGGTGACCACGACGTCGAAATCCGCAGCTTCGACCACGGCCGGTTCGAACGCACCGCGGGCGCGACCCTTGGCTCGGTAAGCGCCAAACTCGATGTCTGACAACGGACAACGACCGCTGCGGGTCGCGGTCGTCGGCGCCTCCGCCGGTCTCGGCCGATGCATCGGCACTGGACTCGCCCACCGGGGTGCACACGTCGCACTGCTGGCGCGTCGATACGACAGGTTAGTCGACGCCGCCAAGGAAGCGGGCAACGGTGCGGTGGCCGTCGCGTGTGACGTCACAGTGACCGACAGTTGCCAGCAGGCGATGTCCGAGGTGGTCGACGCGCTCGGTGGACTCGACGCCCTGGTGTACACGACCGGCATGGGCGTGCTCGCGCCAGTGCGAGATGTGACCGCAGAACAATGGGCGCAGTTGTTCGCCACCAATGTCACCGGTGCCTCACTCGTCACGGCGGCGGCCGCGCCGCACCTGGCCGCGACGGCCGGCTCGGCCGTATACCTGTCGTCGCTAAGTGCGTCCTACACGACTCCCTGGCCAATGCTCGGCGCCTACGCCGTTACCAAGGGCGCACTGGACAAGCTCGTCGAGGCCTGGCGCGCTGAGCATCCGGAGATCGGTTTCACCCGTCTCGCCGTCGGCGACAGCCTCGGCGGAACCGGCGATGCGCAGACCGAGTTCAACAAAAGCTGGGATCCGGACGTTCTGGAGACGGCCATCAAATACTGGATGGAGAACAAGTACATGTTGGGCGGCCTCGTTGACGCCGAGCATCTAACTGAGGTTGTCGATGCCGTGATTCGGTGCGGCAAAAGCAGTTTCATCCCTTACCTGACCCTCGCCCCGCGAGCCTCCGACGCAGTGAAGGAACTCCGGCAATGGTGAACCACCCCAAGGAAAAAGGGACACGATGAAGTCCAAAGCAGCAGTATTGCGCGGTGTCGGTCTGGACTGGGAAGTCACGGAGGTAGAGCTAGACCCGCCGCACGCAGGCGAAGTTCTGGTCAAGATGGCCTACGCGGGGATCTGTCACTCCGACGAGCACTTCTATACCGGCGACAGTGTGCCGACCGCGGAGATGGAAGAGATGATGCGGGCGAACGGCCTTCCGGTTCCTGAATGGTTCCCCATGCTCGGCGGACACGAAGGCTCGGGTGTGGTGGAAGCGGTCGGCCCGGCGGTGACGACGCTGAAACCTGGTGATCACGTTGCCATCTCGTTTCTGCCCGCCTGTGGCAACTGCCGATGGTGCACCACCGGCTACACCTACTTGTGTGACGTGGGCGCAGACATCTACGACAAGGCAATGACGACCGACGGCACCCGACGTCGCCACCTCGGAAACGAAGACCTCATGGCGATGATGCAGGTCGGCACTTTCTCCGAGTACGTAGTGGCATCCGAGCGCTCGCTGGTCAAAGTCCACGACTGGATCCCCTTGGAAGCCGCCTCTTTGGTGTCCTGCGGTGTGACAACGGGATTCGGGTCGGGCTCGGTCGCAGCGGGTACCCAAGCGGGCGACACCGTTGTCGTTATCGGTGTCGGTGGAATCGGGATGAACGCCGTACAGGGCGCGAAGGTCGCGGGAGCCAAGCACATCATCGCCGTCGACCCTAACGAGTTCAAACGTGAGATCGCACCGACGTTCGGCGCCACCCACACCGCAGTCGACACCGGCGCCGCGCTGGAACTGGTCAAGGACATCACCTGGGGCGTGATGGCCGACCGGGTCGTTCTCGCACCCGGGGTCGTGCCCGCGGACATGGTGCTGATGGCGATGATGTTGCTGCGCAAAGGGGGAACCTGCGTGCTGACGGGAATGGCCAAAATCACCGACATGATGGTGCCGATGCTCCTCGGTGACATGGTCAGCTCGTGCAAGACGTTCAAAGGCGTGCTCTACGGCGAGATGAACCCGCGCGAAGCCATGCCGAAACTGCTGTCAATGTACGAGGCCGGCCTGATCAAGCTCGACGAGCTAGTCACCCAGAAATACAAGCTTGACGACATCAACGAGGCGATGAAAGACCTGCGCGCAGGCAAGAATATCCGCGGCGTCATCGCCTTCGAGTGAGCGAATGTCATGCCTGCTCGCGCAGATCCACGCGGTTCGACCAAGTGACTCCGTCGTTCGCCGGGGCCGGGCGTACACCGATCGACTGTTTGGTGCGTGTAGTTCGAGGCCATGGATGGAAAGGCCCCCTGGTCTCTGCACCTAGCCAACTCACGAATTCCAGTAACCCGTGCATAGCCCAAACCCGATCACGGTATACCAAGACTAGGGCTGAAGTGGGCAAACGTGCATCTGGTGGGCTGGTACTGAGACAGCGATCAACCGTGATTCAAGTTGCGAACAGAGCAGCGACACCGCGCCCCATCCTCGTCGGAGAATGCTTGCCTGGATTTTGACCCCAGAATCCGCGGCCAATGCGCGAGTGGGGGCTTCATCCCCTATCCGTGGCCACCCAACCGCAACCCGTACACCAAACGACCGATTTAACGATCTCGACCCCGACCCGACCAACGCGCCGCTCCCGCTCTACGCAGGCGCCGGGTTCGACGAGGTCCAACAGCTGGCCAACGAGTGCGACATCACCGTCATCGGCTAAATAGCCAAGGCGCGCGTCGTTTCAATCATGCTTCGATACACCCTCGCCGAGGGCCATGAGCGACAAGTAGTGCCCGGACGCGGAAACCCGTCGTCAATCGAGCCGGCAGACATCGAGCTGAGCGTGTTACGAGTGCCCCGATGACCGACTGTAGATGTGCCGATCGACGACGATCAGCTGCATCGAGCACCTCAGACACCGCCGACCCGGACAGGGCCATCGTTCGACCTGATCTTTCGATGCGTGCTGAGCGGTGCACACCGAACATCCCGCCGGCCACCGCCCCTATGCCGGAGCCATTCGGCTCGATCCCCACCCCCCACCAATGCTCAGTGCCCACAACCGACGTCGTTGTGGCCCGATCATCGTCGCCTTGCGCCCACGTGAGCTTCCGCTAGCGCCCGGCGCGAAACGGCAGGTCCAGACCCATGGTCCGCCGGTCATCCGCCGCGAGATACCCAAAGAGTGCGGATTTTCGCCCTTTCGAGTGCGATCTCGAGCCCACCAAGATCACAGAAATGCGTACCTGACCTGCACCGTCGCGAAGTGGTCCCGGCTGGGATCGAACCAGCGACCTTCCGCGTGTGAAGCGGACGCTCTTCCACTGAGCCACGGGACCGGCGCCGAGAGGCGAACGAGGTCGAAGACTAGCACGAACCGCGGGTCCGCAGAACTCGCCACCTGCCTACGACCTGGACGCTCGCAGGCCTCGACACGCACCGTACCTAGGGATTTGTGTGCGCCCAGTGACGTGGACTATCGTCGTCCTTCGCACCGGGCGACGATCTCGTCCGTTGCGCGCGGACGTAGCGCAGTTGGTAGCGCATCACCTTGCCAAGGTGAGGGTCGCGGGTTCGAATCCCGTCGTCCGCTCGAAGGTGCAAGTGGCATCAATCCCTGCGGTGGAGTGGCCGAGTGGTGAGGCAACGGCCTGCAAAGCCGTGCACACGGGTTCGATTCCCGTCTCCACCTCCAAATTCGACTCCCAGCGCGATTAGCTCAGCGGGAGAGCGCTTCCCTGACACGGAAGAGGTCACTGGTTCAATCCCAGTATCGCGCACCAGTATTCTTGCAGCTCAGAGGTAGTTTTCTGAGCTTGCTAATGAGCGCGTGCCAGATACGTGCCAGATAGGCCGAGGGCTCCATAGAGCGGCACGCCACTGCGCCCGGAGTCGGGGGCCGCAGTCTGCTTTACAGCAGTACGCTCATGCCGTGGCGGAAACGTTATACGCCAAGTGCGGCGATCTGAGCCTGGCGTATCAGGTGTTCGGCGACGGGCCAGTCGAGCTTGTCTTCGTCGGGCCAATGGTCAGCCACGTCGAGCTGGTCTGGACCCTCCCCGAATTCAAGTCGTTCTTCGATCAGCTCGCCACGTTCTGTCGCGTCCTCCTATTCGACAAGGCCGGGGTCGGGCTGTCGGACCCGGTCCCGAAAGTTCGCACGCTCGATGATCGAGCGGCCGAGATCGAGGCCGTCATGGACACCGTCGGCTTCGGACAGGCCGTCGTCTCCGGTCTGAGTGACGGCGGAGCAGCCTCCATGATGTTCGCGGCAACACGACCGGAGCGAACGCGCGCACTGATCCTCATCGACACCATCCCATATTGGGGCTTCGCGGGGTGGGACGACATGGACCGCGACCCTGCCGAGCTGCGGGCGCGCCTCGTACCCGAGCTGGGTGAGGATTACACCCCGTCCACGGAGCACCTCGCCCGCTGGCAGGAAGTGGCCCGCGCGATCCACTCCGGCTGGGGCAGGGGTGCGGCAGCCAGCATCGCCTCGCCGTCGATCCGCTCGATGCGCCAGCTGGGAATGGCTGAGCGGATGTCCGCGAGCCCGGGGATGGCGCGGGCGTCATTCGAAGCGGGGTTTCTAATGGACGTGCGGCCGATCCTGCCGACGATCACCGCGCCCACCCTGGTCATCCATGCCCGCGAGGACCCCACCGTTGCGGTGCAGTACGGCCGGTACCTCGCCGATCACATCCCGGGCGCGCGGTACCTGGAGGTCGAGGGCACCGACCACTTCCCCTGGTTCGACGAGCCCGACAAGGTCCTGACCGGGATCGAGGAGTTCCTCACCGGCAGCCATGCCGCACCGTCGCAGTCCCATCGCGCCCTGCGCACCGTGTTGTTCACCGACATGGTCGCCTCGACGCAACACGCCGCGGCAGCGGGCGACGAGCGGTGGCGCGCGGTGCTGCACCGCTTTGGTGAAATCACCGCCGAACTGACGCAGCGATTCGGCGGCACGGTGGTCAAGAGCACCGGCGACGGCCACCTCGCCACGTTCGACGGCCCGACGCAGGCCATCCGCTGCGCCGAGGCCCTACGCGCTGACGCCGAAACACTGGGCATCCAGATCCGCGCGGGCATCCACACCGGCGAGTGCGAACTGCTCGGCACCGACATCGGGGGGCTCGCCGTACACATCGCCGCGCGGATCCTCGGCCAGGCCGGCGCGGGTGAAATCCTCGTATCGCGCACCGTGCGTGACTTGGTCGTCGGCTCGGGCACGGGCTTCGAGGACCGCGGCAGCGTCGAGTTGCGTGGCGTGCCCGGCACCTGGCAACTCTTGGCGGTGGATCGCCACGGCGCGCGGGCGGGATCGGCCGAGGCGCAACTGGCGTCAATGCCCACTCCTGGCCGTCGGACCGCGATGCGCCGCTCGGACCGCGCCGTGGAGGCGATCGGGAGGCGCGCACCGTGGATCGTCCGCGGGATGGCCCGCCTCGCCCCTGCCACCGGCCGCAGATGAATCCGTTGGGCTATGGGCGCTGGGAAGAGATAAGCGTAATAACGCAAAGCACATGCCCAGTGATTCGCCCCAGGCCCGCACGGTCGGTTCGCTAGGCCCTCCGAAGGAACAACGGTCAATATTGGTGCCGGCTCTAGCTTCGCTAGCGGCGCGCAGTCATCGGCGCGCTCCCGAACCTGCGCCTACCCCGCGCAGCGCCCAAAAACGTTGATATTCAACCCCTTTGGACCCGCGCACACCCGTTAAACGCCCCAATCGACGCCGGCCGGCCCCGGCCAGGCCCGGAAGATTCCGCGTCCGGAAAGAAAAAAAGCGATTACCGATGCGGAGTCACCCTCCGGGGTGGTCACCATAAAATTGGCCGGGGGTAAGCCTTCCTGTGTTGGCGCGCTGGGATGGTGACCGGCCGCGCGACGGCCAGCAGGTTCAATCCCAGTATCGCGCACCAAGCATCACCGCAGCTCAACCCATGTTTTCGGGACGATCCGCGGGGCCGCGCTGCCGATATGCTGCCAATCTGATTCGCCGACGTGCCCCGATGGCCGTAATGGCGGCCAGATCAACGCGCCCATTTTCACTGCCGCGTCACCCCCCGGCCAGTACGATCCCGATGGGCACAAACTGTATGAAAACCCACCGCCTGTGAGTGCCCTACGGAAACCGTTCTACGACTACGCGATAGCCCGCGACAGCGCGGGCCGGTACGTCGGCGCGTGGCGGTGCCGAGGTGGCAGTGTGACCCGCGTGGGGTGGGATGCGGGCTGTGGTGGTTCTACGATGGCTGGTGGCAGCCGTTTCCAGACCCCCGGCGATAGCCACCGAACACCCGTGGGCTAACAGGATGATGCGGCGGCCCCGGTGGTGAACATTGCGGCGGATTCCGCGCCGCCGCATTCAGGTGACCGAACGATCCACAGCCAGTGAGTCGGTCGTCCGAAACGAATTCGGGCGTGGGTAAGCTTTGCGCCCGTGAAGTGGACTGTCACCGCGGTGTGTTGTGCCGCACTAGCTCTGACGGTATTTGTTCCCTCGGCGGGCGCCGTGCCTCTGTCGGGGCCAGGCGACGAAATCTGCCGAGTGTTCGGCGACAATGGCGGGACGTATTTTCTGAGTGTCACGTCGAGGCGCGATAACGATTTGAGTCAGTGCGCCGCCGGCACGCCGCTCCAAGCGAACATTGACGACTTGCTGGGAAACCCTAAGTACGGGCCGAACGTCGACCGCCGGTGTATCTATGACATGACGACTGACCCAACGGTTGACGCCATTGTCGGGGTCTACAGCTCGGGCCGCGATATCGACCGCGCCGCCGCTCGCACCGTCTGCCAGCTACATCACGGGTCGAATTGAGAAAACCCTTGCCGGGCGGGGCAACGCTAAATTGTGTTGCCGCATAAGGGTTGTGGAATGCTCAAGGGTTTTGCATTGCTAGGCGCTGTGTCAGCTTGAGTCCGACTCAAGTTCCTGGACGGGTTGTTGACTTCCGACCCGCCGCCACCTGGCACCCTGCGCAACAGTGAATGAAAAACCCACATACTCCATTCGCTCGGGCACTGGCTGCCTGCCGACGCTGAGTCGGGGCGTTGCTGTCGTTTGCCATCGTCAGCGGACCACGGTCTTGCCAGTAGTGGGACCGCCTTCGCACACCCTGTATGAGCGCCGAACGTGTTCCACTCTTGGTTCTCTTGCCCTCGAGTGGCTGGCAGTGATGGACTTATCGGAACTCCGTTCCATCGGTCAATATGGAGGAAGTCTCGACATGGGCGGCACCGAGACCGGAGCGGCACCCGACGATGGTGTTCCGCAGGAATGGCGGCACAACCCGTTCACTCACTCGCCGCAGCGGGGTGGAAAGGTTCTGTCGGCGTTGCAGCTGCCGTTCTTTATGCTGCACGCGCCAGCCGGATTCGGAGTACTCACGACGACCGGGCGCCGGACCGGGAAACCACGACGAAAATGCGTGCGGGTCATCTTGGATGACTCCGTCGCCTATCTGGTGATGCTCGGTCCGGTCATGTTGGGGGTGCCCAAAGACCAGGCCGTCTCGCACTGGCTGCGCAACATCCGTGCGAATCCCGTTGTGCAACTACGTATCTCCGGTGGTACTCTCACCGGCACCGCGCGGGAACTCAGCGAGCCTGCCGAACTAGCGGCCGCGCGGCGGGCATACACCCGCACGGTGAATGCTTTCGATTCTTGGGAGTACCGGTTCCATACCGCCGAACGGCCCACGCCCGACAAGATTCAGCGCCTACACGAACACTGGTTTGATACCGGAGTCCCAGTCGCTATCGACCTTCCGGACTCAGGTACGCACTGACGCACGTCGTACGGCTGTTGGTGCCGACACCTACAAGAACCCGTTCTAACCTCAATCTGTTCGAAGGGAACCAACGGCCGCCTCTACGACGACGCGAGCGTCGACTACTTCAACCAACTGCACCCCGAGCGAGCAAAAAAGCGGGCCATCTCCCAACTCGAGGCCATGGGCTACCACGTCACCCTGACCCACGCCAGTTGAACACCGACGCCGAGGAAATCTTCGCGCCAGCCGGAGCGGCAACTTCCCAGCAGGTAGTCGGTCCGGGGCGCCACCCGCATTTCTAGGCTCGAAGGCGGGCCCCGAATTGCTGGCGCGCCGACTCCGCGCCGATCCCCAACACCTCGCCGATCATCGCCCACGTATCACCGGCACCCCGCGCAGCCCTAACGGCGGCGCGCAGCTCGTCTTGCGCGGCTTCCGCCGCTTTACGCGCGGCGACGATGCGCCGAAAACGTTTGGCGTCGCGGGCAGCAGCCGGGTCGACGTCGACGCCATCCAGCCGGGTTTTGAATTCCTCGCCGGTCGGGTGTTCCTTCTTCCCTTGACGCACGGTCATGCCGCCGGAGATTACACGCGCGGGCGCGCGCCGACTAGCCCCCGGACTGGTACGGCCCTGCCGGTGTGGACGCCCTGAAGTTGCCAGCTGGGGCTCGATAGATTACTGCGATGACTCATCGTGCTCATCATTGCCGTGATCGCCTCCGTCGCGTTGACGCTTTGGTTCGTGCAGCGCGGCGGCCACAATCGCTGACCTCGGCCGGATAGTGGCATAGCCTCCGACGATGGCCGCCTTGGTGGTATCTGCCTTGAAAACCATTGCCGCGGCTGGCGTCCTCACCACTGGCGGCTTCGGGTGTCCGTTTCCAGCGCACGCCGATGACCCCTGTGCCGGTTCGCCCTGGTTGTTTTCCTCGTGATTAGGTCCGCGCGCTCGAGAAATCCGCAAATTCGCGGTCGCGCACCGACCGGGACGGCGCGGATTTGTCGGTGGAACAAGTCGCCGGTAGTGGTGATACGTCCCTCTGCCTCAGGATCGGACTTTGGGTGGAAGTCCTGGCCGCCAACCCTACGACGTGACGGTCAAGCGCATGGTTCAGCTCATCCATGTGGCCCGCGTGCAGACCGGCGCGACTTTTCCGGTATTGGTTGATGAAAGCAACCCGCAGAAGGTTCGGACCGATTGCAGCCAGCCGATCACGTAGCGGGACCTGTGCTGCCCCAGCGCGGCTCGTCACACACTGCCAAGCGCCGATCGCGCCATGACCTGCGGTCGGCGATTGGCGCTCGATGGTTTGGCGCACTAATTTTCCTGAGGTGATGTTCTCAGCTGCTGGTGCAGTCGCGCGGTGGATCGCCCCCTTCCTAACGGTTGCGGCCTTTGCCGGCACTGTCGGCCTGGGTTTTCTTGCGGACCCGGTGCAGGTCGGTCACGCCCCGGCGGTGCGCTTGGCCGATGAGGCCAACCCGTTGGGCGGCGCGCCCTTTTATGTCAATCCCACCTCGGCGGCGATGCGTGCCGCGCAGCATGCTGACCCGCCGAGTGCGGAGTTGACCGCCATCGCCAACACGCCACAGGCGTACTGGATCGTCCCGGGCTCTTCCGCAGCGACGGTCGCGAAGTACACCGGCGACGCGCAGGCTGCTGGCGCCATCCCGGTTCTGACGCTTTATGGAATCCCCCACCGCGACTGCGGCAGCTTCGCTGCGGGTGGCTTGGCGACGGCCGACGACTACCGCGCGTGGATCGACGGCATCGCATCCGACGCGGGCGCTTCGCGGACGGCGATCATTGTCGAACCCGATGCACTCGCCATGGCCGACTGCCTGTCGGCTGACCAGCGCCAAGAACGCTACGACTTGATTCGCTACGCCGTCGACACGCTGACGCGCAATCCGGCCACGGCCGTGTACGTCGACGCCGGTCACTTGCGCTGGCACAGCGCCGAGGATATGGCCGCAAGGCTCAACAAGGTCGATATTGGCCGCGCGCGGGGTTTTAGCCTCAACACTTCGAACTTCTTCACCACCGGAGACGAAATCGGTTACGGCGAAGCGATTTCGGGGCTCACCAACGGTTCGCACTACGTGATCGACACGTCGCGCAACGGCGCCGGACCAGCGCCCGACTCCGAGCTCAACTGGTGCAACCCCAGCGGCCGAGCACTGGGCACTCCGCCTACCGTGGCTACCGGGGGCGCGCACGCCGACGCCTACTTGTGGATCAAACGTCCCGGTGAATCCGACGGAACATGCGGCAAAGGTGATCCGCCGGCGGGCACCTTCGTGAATCAGTACGCCATCGATCTGGCCCGCACCGCGGGCCATTAGGAGGGCCTCGCACCTAACCCCTCCGTCGGCAGGCGTCAGCGGCCGCGCGGCAGCGGCTTTCATAAATAAACAGAACGATCTGTTCCATCAATTCAACGGGAGGCGAAAGTGGCGCAAAGGAGGAAGGCATTCGTCACGGGAGCCAGCCGAGGGATTGGCAAGGCGATCGCGATCCGGCTGGCGCACGGCGGTTTTGATGTCGCCATTACGGCGCGCACGATCGAGGAAGGCGAGCAGCGCGAGCATTCAAGCACGGTCAAAAAATCTGACACCACGCCTTTGCCCGGCAGCCTGACCAGCACGGCCGACGCGATGCGCGCGGCCGGTGCGGAGGTGCTGGTGCTGCCGGCCGACCTGCTTGATCGGGGATCGTTGGGCGCTGCCGCGACAACGGTGCTCGAACGTTGGGGCTCTGTCGATTTGGTGGTGCACAACGCCCGCTTCATCGGTCCGGGGCATATGGATCTCATCACCGACACACCGGTCGAAGTCCTCGAAAAACATGTGCAGGGCAACGCCTTTGCGCCGCTGGTGCTCAACCGCATCCTCCTACCGGCCATGCTGAAGCACGGCGGCGGCACGATCATCTACATCACGTCCGGCGCGGCCTATGACGCGCCGCCGGCAAAGGCCGGAAAAGGCGGGTGGGGACTCAGCTACGCCATGTCAAAGGCGGCGGGACACAGCATCGCCGGCCTACTCGCGGTCGAATACGCCGACCAGGGAATCCGCGCGTTCAACATCCAGCCGGGCGCGATCAAAACAGAACGCATCGCCCAGGACATGGCCGGCTTCGGATTTTCGGCCGACGACGGCACCTGGCAACCGCCCGAGGTAATCGGCGAAGTGGTGTATTGGCTGGCGACCTCACCCGAGGCGGACGCCTACAACGGCGAGTGCATCCAAGGCCAGGAACTCTGCCATCAGCGCAAGCTGCTGGCCGGATGGAATCCGAAGGACGCGCTCGACGGCCCGATCATCCACCCGTCCAAGGTCCGTTAGGCGAGAAGGCCGAGCGCGGCTTCCCGCGACCGTAGCGTGCTTGGCTACTCGCGCCTGTTGAGGGGATTGTCACGGCCTGAGCCGTTTCCCGAGCGGGAAGGGGCGAGCGGTGCAACCATTCCTGCATGGATGAAGTCGATGCCGCCCAGGCCGTGGAGCTGGTCCGCGCGTTGCGCGATCAACTGCACCAAATGACGCACCAGCTGGCATGGCTCGACCGTCAAGATGTCACCGGCACCAACAGCCGGGCGTCGGCCATCCGGTCTGAAGCGGCTGCCCTGCGGCGAGACATCGACGAGGCGAAGGTTTTCATTGACCGACTACAGCGCCGCTACCTGAACAGCGACGCACACGCGCCGCGCCGCGTGTCCGACACCAAGCGCGCGCTGAATGGTCGTGCCCACGGTGAAGTGACGGGCAAGGCTCGGATCAGGCCGGCCTTGTAGCGACATCAGTCTGAGGCCGGTGAGAGCTTCGCCGCCGGCGGTGTCGTACCCCGGGAATACGGTGACGCCCATGACCCAGACCCCGGACTCCGGCGACGACGACGGCGAGACCGCCGGCCGTCCCGATTTCGCGCCGACGATGGCCGCGTCCGAATTGGCGTGGTCGCAAGACGATGAGACCGAGGCAGGGAGTAGCGTCAGCGCCGGCGGAATCGCTCACGCAGTTGCGGGTCGTTCTCCCACCACAATCCCGACGGCTCCGCCGTTCCACCGTCGGCCGCATTCGCAGCGTCCAGGTCGGCGTCCACTTCGATCGCGTGCGCCTTCTCGTCACGGGATAGCGCACGCATCAACACGAGCACGAACGGCAATCCCACCACGTCTCCGAGGATCCACAGGACGCCCGCCCCGATCGTCTGATCCAGCCGGTGATCCGGTCCCCAATCCCGGTGCAGCGCGGCGTAATACGCCGGGGCGATCAATGAGCCCTGCCAGATGACCAACCCCAGGACTCCATCGCCGAGGGCCTCGGCCACCGAGATCAGCAACGAGATCAGCTGAGAGTATTTGCGGGGCACGGGATCTGCTTGCAGCCGGGCGTAGAAGTAGCCAAAGCCTATCGCCACCAGAAGAATTCGGGTAGGAGCGCCGACCCACTCACTCTGCAGGGCCGCGGTGTACCAGGGCGTGAGGTAGAGCAGCCAGGGCGTGACCAGCATCGCCAGCGACGTGGTCAGCGGGTGAAAGAGCACCCGGGCGGCCCTGGTCGTCAGCAGCCGGTCTATGCGCGCACGGCCGGCGGGGCCGAGCGCATGCCGTACCGCAGTGACCGGCTTGCCCAGCGCCAGGAAGAACGGCGCGACGTAAACCAGCAACAGCACCTGCAGCGCGCGCATCCAGAACAAGTCGTAGGCGTAGGCGCCGACTGCGCTTACCGTGGCCAGCGCCCAGAGCCCGATGCCGACACCGAAACACCCCGCCTGCACCGGTCGGACAGGTTGCTTGTCATGTCGGGCGCGGCGGTAGCACCACGCGTATGCGCCGGCCAGCATCACGATGACCGTCGCGGAGGCCAGATCGAGATGCCAGGTCGCAACCACGGCAGCCCATGTCAACGGCCCCAGATCGACGCGCATACGCCCTAGCGTATTGGCGACTGCGCCGCCGCGAACCGACCCCGCTACGCCGCCGGCGCCCGGGATACCTTCGACGACGGAACTGGCGCCCGATCGATCAGCAGCGACCCGGGCAACGCGCCGACCTGGCGGCGTTCCGGGATCTCCCAGATGTCGCCGTCGAGAACACCGGGCAGGCCGGCCTCGCTGGCGACGAAGACTGGCGTCCTACCCCGCGCGGCCTGATTGTGGTAGTCCCTAATCGCTGCGAAGGCCCACTTGCCCAGCAGGCAGATCGAGATCAGGTTGCCGATGGCCATCACCGCCATTGCCAGATCCGCCAGCGACCACACCAGCGTGAGCTTCGACATGGCCCCGAACGCGATCGACCCCAGCGTCACAAGCTTGAGCATGTTGATCGTCCACCGGCGCCCGCCCAGGAAGAACAGGTTGGCCTCAGCGATCACGTAGTTGCTGAGCACCGAGGAGAACGCGAAGAAGAACACGACCGACGTCATCAGCAATGTGGACCACGAACCGAGGTCCGCGGCGATCGCCTGCTCCGTCAGGCTCGCGCCGGCAACGTCACCCGGGTGGGCCGGGTTGTAGAGCTCCGGCGCGGACGCCAGCACGATGAACGCCGTCGCGGTGCAGATCACCATGGTGTCGATGAATACTGCTAGCGACTGGATCAGGCCCTGTTCCACCGGATGCGCCACCGTCGCGGCGCCGGCGATGTTGGGCGAACTACCCAGCCCCGCCTCGCAGGCAAACAGGCCCCGCTTCACCCCGGTGAGCATCGCCGCGACGATGCCGCCGGCGAAACCGCCTGCCAGCTGCTTGATTCCGAATGCGCCGCCGATGATCTGCTCGATCATGCCGGGCAGCTCGGTGATGTTCACCACCACGATCGCGAGCGCCAGCAGCGTGTAGACCGCCGCAACGGTGGGAAGCACACTGCCTGCGAACGCGGCGACCCTGCGCACCCCGCCGAACAGCACCGGCGCTGCCAGCACCGCCAGACCAACTGTGGTCCAACGGATGTCGATGCCATGCGACGACTTCAACACACCGCTGACCGCGTTGGTCTCCACCATGTTGAACGCGGTCGAGAACGCGACCATCAGCAGCACGGCGTAGGCGACACCACCCGTCCGCGAGCGCAAACCGCGCTGGATATAGAAGGCGGGACCGCCCCGGAACGCCCCGTCATCCGAGCGCACCTTGAATATCTGACCGAGCGTGGCCTCGATGATCGCGGTCGCCATGCCGACCGCGGCCACCACCCACATCCAGAAGATCGCGCCGGGGCCCCCGACGGTGAGCGCGATAGCGACGCCGGCGATGTTGCCGGTGCCCACCCGCGACGCGAGGCCGACGCAGAATGCCTGGAAGGAAGAGATCCCACCGTCTTGGCGGTGGGATCTCCGGAGCTGGCGAAACATCCGTCCGAAGTAACGGATCTGGATGAATCGGGTGCGCAACGTGAAGTAGATGCCAATCGCGATGAGCAAATAAACGAGGACGTGGGAGTTCAGGACATTGCTGAGCGGATCGATCAACTGCTCCTGAAGGAAGTCCAAATTTGCTTCCTCCCGCACGCTGGGCTGCTGTTCGTCGGTGAAGCATAAAGGCGAAATGTTGACGACAGGTTTCGTTAACCGGGCCCAGATGGCGGGGCTGTAAAAATCCGATCACAACCGCAGGTCTGCGGGCTAGCTACTGAGTGTTGCCCGCCAGTGTCGTCGGGCAGTAGACGTTAGCCGCGATTGCGGTGAACCTGGCGGCGTTGTCCCCGTGCAATCCCGGGTTCTCGGATTGGACCGTCTTGACGACGTCGGCCATCGGGTTCCCCCCGTGGACCGAGTTGCATACCCACTTGCCGGCCGCTATCGCCCGCACCGGGTCCGGAAAGTTGATCCCGGCCGCGTGGAGTGTGCCCAGAAATGTGTCATCGACGCCGTCGGCGTACGCGGGTGCCGCCGTGCCAATCATGGCGGCAAGGCTTGTTAACGTCAGGAGCCGTTTCATCGCTCCCCGATCGTCCCAGAGTCGCGACAAACCCGCATCTCGTCCGGTGAACCAAACATGAACATCGGCGTCGTCAACCTCAGGTTGACAGTCTTGCATCGGTGCGGTGTGGGTAAGGCGCGCGTCGAGGCCGACCTGATCGCCGCGCTCGAATCACTGAGCGGCGGCAAGAACGGCTGATCAAGGTGCATGGAACCCCTCCCCTTCGCGGTCGCGCGTGTGCGATTATGCGAAGATGCGCCGCTGGCTGATCATCCTGTCCACCTTGCTCGTCGCCGCTGCGAGCGTCACGGCGCCCCGCGCTTGGGCGGGCGACGCGCCGGTCGGCCACATTGGTGACACGCTGCGCGTGGATACCGGCACCTACGTCGCGGACGTCACCGTCAGCAGCGTGCAACCGTGCGACCCGCCACCGGGATTCGGCTACACGCGCAGCGGCGTTCCGGTCAAAAGCTTTCCCGACAGCATGGTCGAGCGCGCCGACGTGACGATTCGTGCGGTGCGAGTGCCGAATTCGTTCATCATGGCGACCGACTTCAGCTTCGACGGCGTGACGCCGTTCGCCGATGCTTACAAGCCCCGGACATCCGATGCGCCCGACGCGCTGGACAACGTGATCGGGAACGCGGGGCAAGGATCGATCGTGCGCGGTGAAGTGTATTGGGACGCCTACCGCGATCCGGTCTCCAACGTCGTTCTATTGGACAAGAAGACGGGCCAGCACCTCGCGCAATGGAACCTCTGACGCTCGCGGTCGGTATCGCCACGCTGGATGCCGTCGACGAGCTGGCCGCCGTGGCTGCGCGCACCTTTCCGCTGGCCTGTCCGCCGTCGACGCCCGCCGACAACATCGCGTCGTTCATCGACACCAATCTGACCGCGACGCGCTTCGCCGAGTATCTGGCCGATCCGCGACACGCAGTTCTCACCGCCCGCCACGACGACCGGATTGTGGGTTACGCCATGCTGATTCGCGGCGACCCCGACGACCCCGACGCCGCCGAGCTGTCCAAGCTGTACGTGCTGCCCGACTATCACGGTGCGGGCGTGGCGACGGCGTTGATGGACACGACGCTGGCCACCGCCGCCGAATGGGGCGTCCGCGGTGTGTGGCTCGGCGTCAATCAGGAAAACCAACGCGCACAACGCTTTTACCTCAAGAGCGGCTTTGAGATCAGCGGCACCAGAACGTTTCGCGTGGGCGCCCGTCGCGAGAACGACTACGTCATGGTCCGGGAGCTTGGTTGACCCCGGCGGCCGTGAGCGCCAACAACCGAGAGGTGGCGCGCAGGTACTTCTTTCGGTAACCACCGGCCAGCATGTCCTCGCTGAAGATGGTGTCCAGCTTCGCCCCGGAAGCCACCACCGGGATGCCGGCGTCGTAAAGCCGGTCGGTCAGCGACACCAAACGCAGCGCCACGTTCTGGTCGTCGATTTTGTGCACACCCGTCAGGAACACGGCGGTCACCCCCTCGATCAGCGTCAGATAGCGCGACGGATGCATGGTGGCCAGATGCGCGCACAGTGCGTCAAAGTCGTCGAGCGTCGCCCCATGCACGCCCGCCGCCCGCGCGGTCACTTCCTCGTCCGACAGCGGCTGGGGCGCCGGCGGCAGGTCTCGGTGCCGGTAATCCGGCCCTTCGATCCGCACAGTGGTGAAAATGCTTGCCAGCGTGTTGATTTCGCGAAGAAAGTCCTGCGCGGCGAAGCGGCCCTCGCCCAGCTGTTCGGGCAGCGTGTTGGAGGTGGCGGCCACCGACACACCCCGCTCGACCAGTGACGAGAGCATCCGCGAGATCAGCGTGGTGTTGCCCGGGTCGTCCAGTTCGAACTCGTCGATGCACACCACCGTGTAGCCGGCCAGCAGATCGATGCATTCGGCGAAGCCGAACACCCCGGCCAGCTGGCTCAGCTCCCCAAATGTGGCGAACGCCTTGGGATGAGCTCCGTCGTCGGACATCTGGTAGTAGGCCGAAGCCAGCAGGTGGGTCTTGCCCACACCGAACCCGCCGTCCAGGTACAGCCCCACACCGGGCAGCATGGCCCGCTTGCCGAACAACTTTCTGCGGCCCGCCCGGCGCTCGACGGCCTGCCGGCGGAACTCCTGACAGGCCGTCACGGCCGCGGCCTGCGTCGGTTCCGCCGGATCGGGGCGATAGGTCGCGAAGCTCACCTCGGCGAATGTCGGTGGCGGAATCAGCTGGGCGATCAGCCGCTCCGGCGACACGGTCGGATGCCGATCCACCAGCCCGTGCATGCACGAACTGTAGCGGCGTGCTGCAATCAAACGCATGGCCGACTCTGAAGCCGCCGGAGCTGCCGACGCACCGTTCACATTGCTGGCCTCGGGGCGTGCCGTCGACGAGGGCGAACTTCCCCACCTCTACGACTATCCGGAGCAACTGGACGGCATTTGGGTGCGGGCGAATTTCATCACCAGCGTGGACGGCGGCGCCACCGCGGACGGCACCAGCGGCGGACTCGGCGGCCCGGGCGACAAGTTGATCTTCAACGTGCTGCGCGAACTCGCAGACGTCATCGTGGTCGGCGCGGGCACCGTGCGGATGGAGGGGTACTCCGGCGCGCACCCACCGGTCGCACAGCGCATGAACCGTCAGGCCCGGGGCCAAAGCGAAGTCCCGCCGCTGGCTATCGTCACCAAGTCGGGTCGCCTGGACCGGGATATGCCCGTATTCACCCGCACCGAGGTGCCGCCGTTGATCTGCACCTGCACGGCGGCCTGCGATGAGACCCGCCGCCTGCTTTCCGGTGTAGCCGAGGTGGTCGACTGCTCTGGCGGCAACCCGGCCGAAGTCGACGAGGCCGCCCTGCTGGCGACGCTGCGGGCTCGCGGACTGCGCCGCATCCTGACCGAGGGCGGCCCGACGCTGCTCGGCTCGTTCATCCAGCGCGACCTGCTCGACGACTTGTGCCTGACGATCGCGCCCTATGTCGTCGGCGGACTGGCCCGACGCATCGCCACGGGCCCCGGCCAGCTGCAGACCCCGATCCGCTGTACACACGTCCTCACCGACGACGCCGGCTATCTCTACACGCGCTACGTCAAAGCTTGAGGGGCCGGTCGCTACTGTAGTCGGCATGCGTCGGCACATCGCGTACCCCGCGATCCTGATCGCGGTCACCACGGTGCTGGCCGGCTGCGTCCCGGGCCTGGCCGCGGACCCGCGCTTCGCCACCAACCGCGGCGCCCGACCGCAAGGCGCGGTCATCAACAAGCCGCCACCGGCCGGTCCACCCCCGATCGCGGCACCCAAGAACGACTTGGCGTGGCACGACTGCACGCCGCGGCTTTTCGCGGAGGCCGGGGTGCCCGCCGCGCCCGGCGTCAAGCTGGACTGCGCAAACTTCGACGCCGACCTCGACCCCAACGGTGGATCCGGGACCCTGACCATCGGCGCGGTCCGGGCGCGCTCCGACCAGACCCCGCACGACGCCGGGCCCCTGGTCTTCACCACCGGCTCCGACCTGCCGTCGTCGACCCAGCTCCCGGTCTGGCTATCGCGGGCGGGCGCCGACGTGCTGCGCGCTCACCCCATCGTCGCCGTCGACCGCCGCGGCATGGGCATGTCCAGCCCGATCGACTGCCGCGACCCATTCGACCGCCAAACGATGCGCGATCAGGCGCAATTCCAGTCCGGCGACGACCCGGTGGCCAACCTGTCCGACGCGTCGAATACCGCCACCACGAACTGCACCGACGCGATCGCGCCCGGCGCGTCGGCCTACGACGACTCGCACGCCGCCTCCGACATCGAGCGGCTGCGCAACCTGTGGGACGTGCCCGCGGTCGCGCTCGTCGGGATCGGCAACGGCGCCCAGGTGGCGCTGGCCTACGCCGCATCCCGCCCCGACAAGGTCGCCAGACTGATCCTCGACTCTCCGATTGCGTTGGGAATCAACGCCGAAGCCGCAGCCGAGCAGAAGGCCAAGGGCCAGCAGGCCGCCCTCGACGCGTTCGCCGCGCAGTGCGTGGCCGTGAACTGCGCGCTGGGTTCCGATCCCAAGGGCGCCGTCGACGCGCTGCTGGGCGCGGCGCGTGCCGGCAAGGCGCCGGGCGGCGCGTCGGTGGCCCAAGTGGCCGACGCCATCACCACCGCTTTGGGCTTCCCCAACGCCGGGCGCATCACCGCCACCACCGACCTGGCTAACGCGCTGGCGGCCGCCCGCTCCGGCGACGCCGGCCAGCTGACCAACCTGATCAACCGCGCCGACGCCACGACAGACTCGGACGGTCAGTTCGTCAATTCGTGCAGCGACGCGCTCAACCGCCCGACCCCGGACCGGGTGCGCGAACTGGTGGTCGCCTGGGCCAAGCTCTATCCGCAATTCGGCACGGTCGCGGCGCTCGATCTCGTCAAATGCGTGCACTGGCCGACCGGTTCGCCGTCGCAACCGCCGAAAGACCTCAAGGTCGACGTCTTGTTGCTGGGTGTGCAGAACGACCCCATCGTGGGCTCGGAAGCGGTCGCCGCGACGGCGGCCACGGTCATCAACGCCGGCGCGGCCAGCAAGCGGGTGATGTGGCAGGGCATCGGCCACGGCGCCAGCATTTATTCGCCGTGCGCGGTCCCGCCGCTGGTCGGCTATCTCGACAGCGGCAAGCTCCCGGGAACCGACACCTACTGCCCCGCCTGATCGTTGGTGCTGGCGCGCCGGTGTACGGTGCGCTGGTGACGGCAGCTGACTCGACCCGAACCGGCCCGCGCGACTGGCTGTTGGCCGTGTTTCGTCCCCACACCGGCCCACCGAGCACCTCGACGGTTCTGCGGTCGGCGTTGTGGCCGGCGGCCATCCTGTCGGTGCTGCACCGCAGCATCGTGCTCACCGTCAACGGCAACATCACCGACGACTTCAAACCGGTCTACCGCGCGGTGCTGAACTTCCGGCGCGGCTGGGACATCTACAACGAACACTTCGACTACGTCGATCCGCACTACCTGTACCCGCCCGGCGGAACGCTGCTGATGGCGCCGTTCGGATACCTGTCCTTTACGCCATCGCGCTACCTGTTCATCCTGATCAACACCGTGGCGATCCTGATCGCCTGGTACCTGCTGCTGCGGCTGTTCAAATTCACGCTGGCCTCGGTGGCCGCGCCCGCCCTGCTGCTCGCCATGTTCTGTACGGAAAGCGTCACCAGCACGCTGGTGTTCACCAACATCAACGGCTGCGTTCTGCTGGCCGAGGTGTTGTTCTTGCGCTGGCTGTTGGATGGGAAGGTCGGACACCAGTGGTGGGCCGGGTTCGCGATCGGTCTGACGCTCACGCTCAAACCCGTGCTGGGCCCGCTGCTATTGCTGCCACTGCTGAACCGCCAGTGGCGGGCGCTGGTACCCGCGTTCGTCGTGCCCGCGGTCATCAACGTCGCCGCCTGGCCCTTGGTCAGCGATCCGATGGACTTCGTCACCAAAACGCTGCCGTACATTGGGGGCGTCCGGGACTACTTCAACAGCTCGATCGAGGGCAACGGCGTGTACTTCGGTCTGCCGACCTGGCTGATCGTGTTCCTGCGACTGCTGTTCACGGTGCTGGCCATCGCCAGCCTGTGGCTGCTGCACCGCCACTACCGCACCCGCGACCCGCTGTTCTGGTTCACCAACTCGGCGGGCGTGCTGCTGCTGTGGTCGTGGCTGGTGCTGCCGCTGGCCCAGGGCTACTACTCGATGATGCTGTTCCCATTCCTGATGACGGTGGTGCTGCGCAACTCGCTGATCCGTAACTGGCCGGCGTGGCTGGGGATCTACGGCTTCTTGACGCTGGACGACTGGCTGATTTACAGATACATGAGGTATGGCCGCGCGCTCCACTACCTCAAGATCACCTACGGCTGGTCGCTGCTGCTGATCGTGGTGTTCACGGTGCTCTACTTCCGCTATCTGGACGCCAAGGCCGACGACCGGCTGGAGGGCGGGATTGATCCGGCTTGGCTGCCGGCCCAGCCGGAGCGCGCAATTGGAGCTAGCGTGGAAGCATGACTTCCCCCGACTTGTCGAGCCCGAAGGTGCAGCTGTCTGATGACGAGTGGCGCAAGAAACTCAACCCGCAAGAGTTTCAGGTGCTGCGTCGCGCCGGCACCGAGCGGCCCTTCACCGGTGAATACACTGACACCAAAACCCAGGGCATCTACGAATGCCGGGCCTGCGGAGCCGAATTGTTCCGCAGCACAGAGAAATTCGAGTCACACTGCGGCTGGCCGTCGTTCTTCGACCCGACGAGCTCCGATGCGGTGATCCTGCGCCCGGACCACTCGATGGGCACGACACGCACCGAGGTGCTGTGCGCGAACTGCCACAGCCACCTGGGCCATGTGTTCACCGGTGAGGGTTATCCGACGCCGACGGACCAGCGCTACTGCATCAACTCGATCTCGCTGCGCCTAGTCCCGACGGAGTAGCCGGTAAGCCTGAGAATTCGCAGCCGTCGCGCGCTTTCACCGGTGCGCCGGGTGTTGTACCGTTGCGCCAACGGTAAGGGTGTACGGCTATCGGGAAGCAGACGCAGATGACCAAAGACGACATGATCCTGATCAGCGTCGATGACCATATCGTCGAACCGCCGGACATGTTCAAGAATCACTTGTCCAAGAAATACGCCGACGAGGCGCCACGGCTGGTGCACAACCCGGATGGCAGCGATAGCTGGCAATTTCGCGATGTGGTGATTCCGAACGTGGCGCTCAATGCGGTAGCTGGTCGGCCGAAGGAAGAGTACGGGCTCGAACCGCAGGGTCTTGACGAGATCCGGCCGGGGTGCTGGCAGGTCGATGAGCGGATCAAGGACATGAACGCAGGCGGGATTTTCGCCTCGATCTGTTTCCCGACGTTTCCCGGTTTCGCCGGCCGGCTGTTCGCCAACGAGGACCACGAGTTCGGCCTGGCCTTGTTGCGGGCGTACAACGACTGGCATGTCGAGGAGTGGTGCGGAGCATATCCGGCGCGGTTCATCCCGATGTGCTTACCGGTGATCTGGGACGCCGAAGCATGCGCGGCCGAGGTGCGACGGAACGCTGATCGTGGCGTGCACGCGTTGACGTTCACCGAGAACCCGGCGGCGATGGGTTATCCCAGCTTTCACGATGACTACTGGACGCCGCTCTGGAACGCCTTAGTGGATACCGACACGGTAATGAACGTGCACATCGGTTCCTCGGGAAAGCTGGCCATCACCGCGCCAGACGCGCCGATGGATGTGATGATCACGCTGCAGCCGATGAACATCGTGCAGGCCGCCGCGGATCTGCTGTGGTCGGCGCCGATCAAGAAATACCCCGACCTCAAGATCGCCTTGAGCGAGGGCGGCACCGGGTGGATCCCGTATTTCCTGGAGCGGGCCGACCGCACGTACGAGATGCACTCGGTGTGGACGAACCAGGACTTCGGCGGCAAGTTGCCCAGCGAGGTGTTTCGTGAGCATTTCTTGACGTGCTTCATCAGCGATCAGGTCGGAGTCCAGTTGCGACACCAAATCGGCATCGACAACATCGCGTGGGAGGCCGACTACCCACACAGCGACTCGATGTGGCCCGGAGCGCCCGAACAACTATGGGATGTTCTCAGCGACCACAGCGTCTCGGAAACTGACATCAACAAAATGACCCACGAAAACGCCATGCGCTGGTACTCGTTCGACCCGTTCGCCCACCATCCGCGCGAGCAGGCCACGGTGGGCGCGCTACGTCGGGCAGCGGAAGGCCATGACGTGTCCGTCCGCGCCCTCAGCCATCACAAGAAGGGCGACCGGGTTACCAACGCTCTGGCCGAAGCAACCCGCGGCAACGCATAGCAGCGCAACGCGGGCTCAGTCCACCCGGGTGGCGTGGACTTCCCAGAACGGGGCGTGCACCCTGCCGTTGACCAGCCACGGCTCCATGGCGCGAAAGCGCTCCAGAAGCTTCTGCGCCTCGGCGGCCATGTCGGGATTGCGCGCGGCCATCATCTCGATGGTCTCGGCGCTCATGTTGACCTGGTAGGTGGTCTTGCCCAGGTAGGTGATCTCCCAGCCGCCGACGGGCAGAACGTCGCGAAAATCGCTCTCGGACAACGACCGCAGCATCTTGAAGCCGTTGACGTCGTGCTCGCCGAACTCGAACATGTACAGCCGTGCGCCCGGCTTGGTGGCCCGCCGCAGCGCCTGCGCATAGGACCTCTGCAGGCCCGGGTCGGTGCTGAAGGTGTGATAGAAGGCGCAGTCGACGACGGTGTCGAACCGGTTGTCCAGCCCCTCCAGCTTGGTGGCGTCGGCCAACTCGAAGTTGACCGACACCCCGGCCTTGCGCGCGTTGTCGCGGGCGCGCTCGATAGCCCCCTCCGAGCCGTCGATACCGGTGGCGGAGTAGCCCTTGGACGCGTAATAGATGGCGTGGTGGCCCGGGCCGGTGCCCGGGTCGAGCACCTCACCTTTGATCGCGCCCACCGCGACCAGCTGCTGGACCACCGGCTGCGGGCCGCCGATGTCCCACGGTGTGGCGGCGGGCAAGCCGTGCGACGTCCGCGCGTCGCGGTACATCTCCTCGAACCGGGTGGGATCGGTCGGGTCGAACGTCGTCATTTGGCGCCGCTCCTCTCCCTCATTTTTGGCGCTGCGCGCCATATCGTCGGCGGCGCGGTCAAGGCAGCGAGTTCACCAGCTGCTCGACCGGCACCCGCGGGCCGGTGAAAAACGGCGTTTCCTCGCGGGTATGTCGCCGGGCGTCGGTGGCCCGCAATTCACGCATCAGATCGACGATGCGGTCCAGTTCCGGAGCCTCGAAGGCCAGGATCCATTCGTAATCGCCGAGCGCGAACGCCGGCACCGTGTTGGCCCGGACGTCCTTGTACTCGCGGGCGGCCATGCCGTGCTCGGCGAGCATGCGGCGACGCTCCTCGTCGGGCAGCAGGTACCACTCGTAGGACCGCACGAACGGATACACGCAGATGTAATTGCCGGGCTCCTCGCCGGCCAGGAACGCCGGGATATGGCTCTTGTTGAACTCGGCCGGCCGGTGCAGCGCCACGCTGCTCCACACCGGCGAGCAGGCCCGTCCCAGCGTGGTGGTGCGGCGGAAATCGGCGTAGGTCGCCTGCAGCGCCTCGACGCGTTCGGCGTGGGTCCAGATCATGAAGTCGGCGTCGGCGCGCAGGCCCGCCACGTCGTAGAGCCCGCGCACCACGACGCCGCGCTCCTCCTGCTGCTTGAAAAACCGGGACGCGTCGTCGATTACGGCGTCCCGCTGCTCGCCGAGCTCGCCGGGCCGCACGGAGAACACCGAGAACATCAGGTAGCGGATCGCCGAGTTGAGGGCGGCATAGTCCAGTTTCGCGTCAAGCTTGGCCATGAGACCTATCGTGCCACTTCTGCTTGCAGGGTCTCGACCGCGCGCCCGGCCGCCGCGATGCACGCCGGTACGCCGATCCCGTCCAGGTAACTGCCGGCCACGGCCAGCCCCGGCGGCAAACCGGCCCGCACCTGCGCGACCAGCTCGGCGTGGCCGGGCCCGTACTGCGGCATCGCCTCGACCCAGCGCTGCACCCGCACCTCGACCGGGTTAACGGCCAGGCCGAACACCGCGGCCAGGTCGTCCAGCGCCCAGGCCAGCAGCTCGTCGTCGGACGCGGTGGTTGCCAGGTCTTCACCGAACCGACCGAACGACAGCCGCAGCAGTTGCGCCTCTGCGCCGCGGGCCCCCCACTTTCGCGAAGACAACGTGATTGCCTTGGCGTGCAACGGTTCCCCGCTGGCCACCAGCACGCCCGAGTTCTGCGGAAACGGGGTCTCGGCCGGCACCGCGAGCGCCACCACCACCGACGAGGCGCTCCCGATCCTGCTCGCGGCGGCGACGCTGCGCGGGGCCAGGTCCGCCACGAGGCGCACCAGCCGCGGGGCCGGGACGGCCAGGATCACCGCGTCGGCGTGCCAGTGGCCGCCGGTGTCGTCGTGCAGTTCCCAGCCCGGTTCCAGCCCGGTGACGGCGGCCTGTACCCACTGCGGCCGGCCGCGCCGTACCAACTCGTCGATCAGCACCTGGTAGCCGCCGTCCAGCGCGCCGAACACCGGCCCGCCGGCCGGCGGCAACCCGCGCCGGACCGCGTCGGTCAGGCTGGCCGCACCGCGGTCGAGGGCCGCCGCCACGCTGGGGGCGCCCGCACGCAGCCCGATCGTCGCCGCCGACCCGGCGTACACCCCACCCAGCAGCGGGTCCACCGACCGGGCCACGGCCTGCTCGCCGAACCGGTCGGCGACCAGTTCGGCGACCGCCGGATCGCTGCCCGGCTGCCAGGTCAGCGGGCGGGTGGGTTCGGCGTCGATGCGCGCGACGGTCGTGTCATCGACCAGCCCGGCCAGCGACGCCGCCGACGACGGAATCCCGGTGACCGTGTCCGCGGGCAGGGGATGCAGCATTTGCCGGCTGTAGATCAACGGCCGGGCGCCGGTGGTGACCCGTTGGCATGCCGACAGGTCCAGCTCGGCCAGCAGCGCCGGCATCTCGGGCCGGCGCAGCACGAACGCCTCGGCACCCAGGTCCATCGGCTGCCCGCCGACGCGCTCGGTGCGCAACACCCCGCCGAGCTTCTCGCCCGGGTCGAACAGCGTGATGGTCGCATCGTCACCGACCACCGCACGCAGCCGGTACGCGGCGGTCAATCCCGAAATACCGCCGCCCACAATGCAATACGAACCGGCACTCATAACGAGTGAACCAGCGACACCAGCTCGGTCAGCACTCCGGGATCGGTCTGCGGAGGCACGCCGTGGCCCAGGTTGAAGACGTGGCCGGCCGCGCCGGCGTCGACCGCGCCCCGACCGTCGTCGACGACAACCCGCGCGGCGCGCTCCACTACCGGCCACCCGGCCTGCAGCACCACCGGGTCGAGGTTGCCCTGTAGCGCGGTGCCGGGCCGCACCCGCCCGGCCGCGTCGGTCAGCGATGTACGCCAGTCCACGCCGACGACCGTCGGGCCCGCATCCGACATCGCCCCGAGCAACTCGGCGGTCCCGACCCCGAAATGCGTCATCGGCACGCCGTATTCGACCAGCGTGGCGAACACCCGGGAGCTGTGCGGCAGCACGTACTGGCGGTAGTCGGCCAGCGACAGCGTGCCGGCCCACGAGTCGAACATCTGAATGGCGTCCACCCCGGCGTCGATCTGCCCGCGCAGAAACACCACGGTGAGGTCGGTCAGCTTGGACATCAACGCATGCCAGTTCGCCGGTTCGGCCAGCATCATCGCCTTGGTGCGGGCGTGGTCGCGGCTGGGACCGCCTTCCACCAGATAGGACGCCAGCGTGAAGGGCGCGCCGGCGAAACCGATCAGCGGCACCTCACCCAGCGCGTCGACCAGCAGCGAGACCGCCCGGCAAATCGGCTGAATCGCTTGTGGGTCAAGCGGTTTCATGGCATCGATATCGGCTGCGGTGCGCACCGGATCGGCGATCACCGGTCCGACGTCGGCCACGATGTCCAAGTCGACGCCGGCCGCGCGCAGCGGCACGACGATGTCCGAGAAGAGGATCGCCGCGTCGACGTCGTGGCGGCGTATCGGCTGCAGGGTGATCTCGCAGGCCACTTCGGGCTCGAAACAGGCCGCCAGCATGCTGTGCCGTTCGCGCAGCGCCCGGTATTCGGGCAGCGAACGGCCGGCCTGCCGCATGAACCACACCGGTATGCGGCTCGCTTTGCGGCCGGAGACCGCGGCCAAGTAGGGCGACTCGGTAAGGTCGCGACGAGTAGTCATCGAGCTCAATGCTGCCATGACGTTTAGAGACCACCAGGAGCGCTCAGAAAATGCCGAAGCCGGTCTACGACGAGTTTCCCAGCCTGCGCTGCGAACCCAGCGATAACGGCGTGCTCAATCTGGTCCTGGACGCCCCCGGTCTGAACTCCGTCGGGCCGCAAATGCACCGCGACCTCGCCGACATCTGGCCGGTGATCGATCGCGACCCTGCCGTGCGTGTCGTCCTGGTCCGCGGTGAAGGTAAGGCGTTTTCCTCCGGCGGCAGCTTTGACCTGATCGACGAGACCATCAACGACTACCAAGGCCGGATCCGCATCATGCGCGAGGCCCGCGACCTGGTGCTCAACCTGGTCAACTTCGACAAGCCGGTGGTCTCGGCGATCCGGGGCCCGGCCGTCGGCGCGGGCCTGGTGGTGGCGCTGCTCGCCGACATCTCGGTGGCCGGCCGGACCGCGAAGATCATCGACGGGCACACCAAACTCGGGGTGGCCGCGGGTGACCACGCCGCGATTTGCTGGCCGTTGCTGGTCGGCATGGCCAAGGCCAAGTACTACCTGCTCACCTGCGAGACGCTGTCCGGCGAGGAAGCCGAACGCATCGGCCTGGTGTCCACCTGCGTCGACGACGACGACGTGCTGCCCACCGCGACCCGCCTCGCCGAGAACCTGGCGCTCGGCGCCCAAAACGCGATCCGCTGGACCAAACACAGCCTCAACTACTGGTACCGCATGTTCGGGCCTGCCTTCGAAACGTCGCTGGGCCTGGAGTTCCTCGGATTCAGCGGCCCCGACGTGGCCGAAGGGCTCGCCGCGCATCGCGAGAAGCGCCCGGCGCGGTTTGCTGCGGGGCCGCAGGCCAGCCAGGAAGCCTGAGCGGCTTACCACAGCACGGCGCGCCTGTCGACGCCTGTCGGTCGATAGGTCTACCGTCGAAAGCTGTGACGTCTGCTGAACCGGCCCCCTTCCGTGAGGCTGTCGCGGCGATGAACGCCGTGACCGTGCGGCCGGAAATCGAACTCGGCCCCATCCGGCCGCCGCAGCGACTGGCGCCGTTCAGCTACGCGCTGGGCGCCGAGGTCAAACACGCCGATCTCGACATCGTCCCCGAGCGCTCCGAGGGTGACGCGTTCGGTCGGCTGATCCTCTTGTACGACCCGGACGGGTCGGATGCCTGGGACGGCACCATGCGTCTGGTCGCCTACATCCAGGCCGACCTGGACTCCAGCGAGGCCGTGGACCCGCTGCTGCCGGAGGTGGCGTGGAGTTGGCTGGCCGACGCGCTGGGTTCTCGCCTCGACCAAGTCACCGCGCTGGGCGGCACCGTCACCGCCACCACGTCGGTGCGGTACGGCGACATCTCCGGACCTCCGCGCGCCCACCAGCTGGAGCTGCGGGCGTCGTGGACGGCGACCACCCCTGAGGTCGGCGTCCATGTCGAGGCGTTCTGCGAGGTGCTGGAGCACGCGGCGGGTCTGCCACCGGCTGGGGTCGTCGACCTGGGCTCACGGTCACGCGCCTGACATGCAGGAAGCGGCGGCCGATGGGTCCGGCGGCACCGAGCCCGACCACACCCCGCTCCTGCACCCCGCCGAGGGGATGCCGGATCTCTCGGTGACAGCCAGCCAGATCGCGGCGGCCGCGGCGCTGCTGGATCGCGGGCACGGACCGTTCGCGGTGGACGCCGAACGGGCGTCGGGTTTCCGCTACTCCAACCGCGCCTACCTGATCCAGATCCGGCGGACCGGCGCCGGCACCGTGCTCATCGATCCGGTCAGCCACGGCGTTGACCCGCTGACCGCGCTGCGACCGGTGGCCGAGGTGCTCAGCACGGACGAGTGGATCCTGCACTCCGCCGATCAGGATCTGCCGTGCCTGGCCGAGGTCGGCCTGCGTCCGCCCGCGCTCTACGACACCGAGCTCGCCGGCCGCCTGGCCGGGTTTGACCGGGTGAACCTGGCGACCATGGTGCAGCTGCTGCTGGGCTTCGGGTTGGCCAAGGGCCACGGCGCGGCCGACTGGTCCAAGCGCCCGCTGCCTGCGGAGTGGCTCAACTACGCGGCACTGGACGTGGAACTGCTCATCGAACTGCGGGCGGCGATCTCAGAGATCCTGGACGAGCAAGGCAAAACCGATTGGGCCGCACAGGAATTCGAACATCTACGGATCGTGGGCCCCAGGGAAGTTACGCCGGCCGCCCGTCGGGAGCGCTGGCGCCGGACGTCGGGGATCCGTCGGGTGCATGACCGGCGGGGCCTGGCCGCGGTCCGCGAATTGTGGACGGCGCGCGACCGGGTCGCCCAGCGCCGCGACATCGCGCCGCGCCGGGTGCTGCCGGATACCGCGATCGTCGACGCCGCCCTGGCCGATCCCAAGACGATCGACGACCTCGTCGCGTTGCCCGTGTTCGGTGGGCGCAACCAGCGGCGCAGCGCCGCACTGTGGTTGGCGGCGCTGGAAGCGGCCCGGGAAAGCCGAGACCTGCCGGAACTGGCCGAGCCGTCCAACGGTCCACCACCGCCGGCGCGGTGGAGCAGGCGCAAGCCGGAGGCCGCCGCGCGGCTGGAGGCGGCCCGGGCGGGACTCTCGGAGGTGTCGCAGCGGGTGGGAGTGCCAACGGAGAACCTGATCTCGCCCGATTTGGTGCGGCGGCTCTGCTGGGACTGGGCGGGCGGCTCCCAAGCGGATCAAGCGGACCAAATCCTGGAAGCCGTCGACGAGTTTTTGCGCGCCGGCCAGGCGCGGGCGTGGCAACGCGAACTCGTGGACCCCGTACTGGCTGCGGCGGTCACCCGGGGGGACGCCGAAGCGGCTAATCCAGGCGCTCCCTGATCTCGGTTTCTGCTACGGACGTACCCAGTGCCGCGACCCAGCCGGTGATCCGGCGGGCCACGTCCTGGTCGGTCAGCCCGAGGTCGGCCAGCACCTCACCGCGCGAGGCGTGATCGTAGAACTCCTGCGGCAGCCCGACGTCGCGGCAGGGCACGTCGATCTCCGCGGCGCGCAGCGCGGCCGACACGGCTGAGCCCACGCCGCCGTTGACCCCGTTGTCTTCCATCGTGACGAGCAGTTTGTGCTGAACCGCCATGTCGCGCACGGTGTCGGAGACCGGCAACACCCATCGGGGGTCGATCACCGTCACGCCGATCCCCTGGTTGTGCAGCCGTTTGGCCACCTCCAGCGCCATCGACGCGAACGCGCCGACCGCCACCAGCAGCACGTCATGGTTCAACCCGCCGCCCGGCACCGCGAGCACATCTATCCTCGCGACCCCCGGGCCGCGCTGCTCCACCGCCGGAATGTCTTCGCCCACATCGCCTTTGGGAAACCGGATCGCCGTCGGGCCGTCGTTGACGTCGAGCGCCTCACCGAGCTCCTCGCGCAACCGGACCGCGTCGCGGGGCGCGGCCACCCGCATGCCGGGCACGATCCCCAGGATCGACAGGTCCCACATGCCGTTGTGGCTGGCGCCGTCGTTGCCGGTGATCCCGGCCCGGTCCAGCACCAGGGTGACGGGCAGCCTGTGCAGCGCGACGTCCATCATGATCTGGTCGAACGCCCGGTTGAGGAACGTCGAATAGATCGCCACCACCGGGTGCATCCCGCCCATGGCCAGCCCGGCCGCTGACGTGAGCGCGTGCTGTTCGGCGATGCCGACGTCGAACAACCGGTCCGGGAACTGCTTCCCGAATGCCGTCAGCCCGGTCGGCCCCGGCATCGCGGCGGTGATGGCCACGATGTCGCGGCGCTTCTTGGCGTAGCCGATGAGCGCGTCGGCAAAGGTCGCCGTCCAGCCCGGGCCCGCCACCTTGGTCGCCTGCCCGGTGGCCGGGTCGAGCGGCCCCGTGGAGTGCATCTGCTCGGCCTCGTCGTTCTCGGCCGGCGGATAGCCCATGCCCTTGCGGGTGACGACGTGCACGATCACCGGGCGCCCGAAGCCACGCGCCCTGCGCAGCGCAACCTCCACCGCGCGTTCGTCGTGGCCGTCGACCGGCCCGACGTACTTCACGCCGAGATCGGTGAACAGCAGCTGCGGCGACAGGGAATCCTTGATGCCCACCTTGACGCTGTGCAGGAAGTGGTAGAAGGCCTCTCCGAACAGCGGCATGGCGCGCACCGCGTAGCGGCCCCGCTCCAGCGCCTGCTCGTAGGCCGGCTGCAGTCGCAGCGTGGCCAGGTGGTCGGCGACACCGCCGATCGTGGGTGCGTAGCTGCGGCCGTTGTCGTTGACCACGATGATCACCGGACGCCGCGACGCGGCGATGTTGTTCAGCGCCTCCCAGCACATGCCGCCGGTGAGCGCGCCGTCGCCGACCACGGCGACCACGTGCCGGTTGCGGTGCCCGGTCAGCTCGAACGCCTTGGCCAGCCCGTCGGCATAGGACAACGCCGCGCTGGCGTGGCTGGACTCCACCCAGTCGTGTTCGCTTTCGGCGCGCGACGGATACCCCGACAGCCCGCCCTTCTTGCGCAGGTTTTCGAAGTCCTGGCATCGCCCCGTCAGCATCTTGTGCACATAGGCCTGGTGACCGGTGTCGAAGATGATCGGGTCGTGTGGCGAATCGAACACCCGGTGCAGCGCCAGCGTCAGCTCGACGACGCCGAGGTTGGGTCCCAGATGCCCGCCGGTGGCGGCGACCTTGTGGATCAGGAATTGGCGAATCTCGTCAGCCAGGTCGCGTAGCTGCTGCTGGGAAAGGTGCTGCAGATCAGCGGGCCCGCGGATCTGCTGCAGCATCTGGCTAGTCTACGCAGCCGCCGCCGATCACTACTGGGAAAACTCCCAGCCTCCCGCCGACGTATTCTCTGAAGCATGCGTGCCGCGGAACTCGCCGAAGACTTCCCGGTTGTCACCGTCGACTCCGACGCCCTCGATGCCGCCCGCCTGCTCGCCGAGCACCGCCTGCCCGGGATCGTCGTGACCGACAACTCCGGTAAACCGTTCGCGGTGCTGCCGGCCTCGCAGGTGGTCCGATTCATCGTCCCCCGGTATGTGCAGGACGATCCCTCGCTGGCCGGTGTGCTCAACGAGTCGACGGCCGACCGCGCCGCGGACAAGTTGGGCGGCAAGACCGTCCGCAGCATGCTGCCCGACCACCTGACCAACGTGCCTTCTGCCGACGTGGATGACACCATCATCGAGGTGGCCGCGGTCATGGCCCGGCTGCGCAGCCCACTGATGGCGGTAGTAAAGGACGACAAGTTGTTCGGTGTGATTACCGCATCGCGCTTGCTGGCCGCTGCACTCAAACCCTGACGCGTAGAGCCTTGAGCACACAGGAAGACCGATGAGCGTCGTCGCGGTCGTCGTCTTCATCGTCGCCTACGTACTGATCGCGACCGACCGCATCCACAAAACGTTGGTGGCGTTGGCCGGCGCCGCACTCGTGGTCACCTTCCCGGTGATCAATTCCGACGACGTGTTCTACTCCCGCGAGACCGGAATCGCTTGGGACGTAATCTTTTTGCTGTTCGGGATGATGGTCATCGTCAGCGTGCTACGGCAGACCGGCGTCTTCGAATACATCGCGATCTGGGCCGCCAAGCGTGCCCGCGGCTCGCCGCTGCGCATCATGATCCTGCTGGTGCTGGTCACCGCGGTCGCGTCGGCCTTACTGGACAACGTGACCACGGTATTGCTGGTCGCCCCGGTCACGCTGCTGGTGTGCGACCGGCTGGAAATCGGTGCGGCGCCGTTTTTGATGGCCGAGGCGTTCGCGTCGAACATCGGCGGCACGGCGACCTTGATCGGCGACCCGCCCAGCATCCTCATCGGCAGTCGCGCGGGCCTGAGCTTCAACGACTTTCTGATCCATGTGGCGCCGGTCGTCGTCCTCATCATCGCCGTCTTCATCGCGCTGTTGCCGCGGCTGTTCCCCGGCGCATTCGACGTCGATCCCGAGCGGGTCGCCGACGTCATGTCGCTGGAAGAGCGTGAGGCCATCCGAAACCCCCGGCTGCTCATCAAATCCGGCGTAGTTCTGGCCGCAGTGCTCGCCGGGTTCGTCGCCCACTCGGAAATACACACGGAACCGTCCCTGGTGGCCCTGATCGGCGCCGGCATTCTCATCGTGATTTCCGGGCTGGAGCATTCCGATTACCTGGCCGGCGTCGAATGGGAAACCCTGTTGTTCTTCGCCGGTCTGTTTGTCATGGTCGGGGCCCTGGTCAAGACCGGCGTCGTCAACCAACTGGCGCACCTCGCCACCGAGGCGACCGGGGGCAGCGCTCTGGTGACGACGATGCTGATACTCGTGGTGTCGTTCGTGCTCAGCGGCTTCGTCAACAACGTTCCCTATGCCGCGACGATGGCACCGATCGTCGCGCAACTGGTCCCCACCATCGGCGGCCATGTCCACCCGCAGGTGCTGTGGTGGGCCCTCGTGCTCGGCACCGACCTCGGCGGCAACCTGACCGCCGTCGGGGCCAGCGCCAACGTCGTCATCCTCGGAATCGCCCGGCGCGCCGACAGTCCCATCTCCTTTTGGGAATTCACCCGCAAGGGCGCGGTCATCACGGCCATCTCGCTCGTGCTGTCCGCGGCCTACCTGTGGCTGCGCTACTTCGTTCTCGCTTAGCCGCGTCGGAGGTCTCGAAGAAGCCCGACCGGCGACTACCCAAGTTGAAGCACCGAGTTCCCACCGCCGAGATTACCCAGGCCCGAGTTGCCGGCGCGGACGTTGAACCACCAGTTGTGGCCGCCTGGGCCAAAGTCGAAGAGTCCCGCGTTGAAGCCGCCGCTGCGGTACGGCACACCAAGTCCTGCAGGTCGGCCGGCGGTGGCGTCACCACTGCACCCGTGTGAGAGTCCCTGGACGCGCGATCAAAGCCGGGAAGTGCTTGAGCACCGGCAGCAGCCCGGCGTCGCGCAACCCGCGAGCGTAGCGCCGGCGTTATCCGGTGACGACGGCCGGGTCGGCGGACAACGACAGGTCGCCGCTCACGGTGGCAGCGGTGACAAGCACGGGTGCGGTGTCTTCGGATTTCTTCATGGCGGCCTCGGTGGGCTCCGGTGTGCTTGCCTCGCCGATGCCGAACCACGCATGAAGCCGGGCCAAAGGCTTCGGCGCCCACCAATTGGCGCGGCCCAGCACGTGCATGAACGCCGGAACGAGCAGTATCCGCACCAGCGTCGCGTCCACCAGCACCGCCAGCGTCAGGCCGACGCCGAACATCCGCATCAACGACACCTGCGCGGCGATCAACGCGGCGAACGAAATGGACATCACCAGCGCGGCGGCTGTCACCACCCGCCCGGTGCGGGCCAGGCCCAGCGCGACGCTTTCATCGTTGTCGGCACTAGGGCGTCCGGACGTCAACCAGTACTCGCGGATGCGCGAAACCAGAAACACCTCGTAGTCCATCGACAGTCCAAATGCGATGCAGAACAACAGCACCGGGATGGTGGCGACCAGCGTCCCGGTAGCCGTGGTGCCGAACGCGCCCAGATGACCGTCCTGGAAGATCCACACCAGAGCACCGAAGGTTGCCGAAAGTGATAAGACGTTGAGCAGCAACGCCTTCAACGGCAACACCACACTGCCGGTCAGCAAGAACAGCAGCACGAACGTGATCGCGGCGATCACCGCCAGCACGGCGGGCAGCCGTGAGGTGATCGCGTCGCAACTGTCGCGGCTGATCTGCGCTATTCCGGTCATCTGTACGTGTTGGCCGCCGGGACCGGTGACGGCGTGCAACCGGTCCAACTGGATCTTCGAAGCCTGGGAGAACAGTGGCGCGGTGCTGCCAACCGTGAAAAACGCGCTGCCGTCCTTGATCGCTGCCGCCGCACGTGCGGCCCGACCAGCGAGCCGGCTACGAACGTGCCGCCCGACGCAGACACCGACGACACGTCCCGAACCTGCGACAGCTGCGCGGCATAGCGGCCGAGTTCGTCGGGTGTGACCGTAGTCAAGTCCGGAATCACGACGGTCACGTTGGAAGCCGAGTCGACGGCAAAAGCGCTGCGCACCTGGTCACCGACCTGGCGCGCCGACGCGGAGTCGGGCAGTACGCGGTCGTCCGGAAAGCCCCATTTGATACCGAGGAAGGGTGCGCCAAGTATCAACAGCAGCGCGATGATCGCAAGGCCGATCGCAATGGCGTGGCGCATCACGAACTTGGTCGAGCGGTAAAAGAACATCTGCTCGACCGGGCGTCGTGCCGGCTCCGGCCGTCTGAGCAGCCGGCGGCCCAGCCGGCGCACGTCCAATGAGTCCAGCCGGCCCCCGAGCAACACGATGGCCGCCGGCGTCACCATGACCGCGGCAACGGCCGCGAACGCCACCACGGCGATGCCGGCGTAGGCGAAAGATTTCAGGAAGTACATCGGGAACAGCATGAGAGCCATCATCGACAGCGCGACCGTCATCGCCGAGAACAGCACCGTCCGCCCGGCCGTGGCCATCGTGCGAACCAGCGCCTGGTTCCGATCCGCGCCCTCGGCGAGTTCGTCACGGAACCGGCTGACGATCAGCAGCGTGTAGTCGATGGCCAACGCCAAACTCAGTGCGACAGTGAGGTTCAGCGCGTAGATCGACACGTCGGTTGCGTATGTGATCGCGCGCAGCACCGCCATCGAGCCCAGGATCGCGAACCCGCCCACCGCCAGTGGCAGCGCCGCCGCCATGACGCCACCGAACACCCAGACCAGCACCACGAAGCTCAACGGCATGGCGATGGATTCCATTAGCAGCAAGTCTTTTTCGCTTTGGCTGTTGACCTGCACGCGCGTCATCGCGTCGCCACTAGCCCTGACGGTGACCCCGTTGCGGTCGTACACCAGCTGATCGGCCAGCTGCTTGGCATGCTTCTGCGCGCCGTTCTCGCCGCCGGTGATGCCGGCGACGATCAGCCCGGTCTTGCCGTCCTTGCTGATCATTGTCGCCGCGTCCGGCGGCGACGCGGTCCACGCCGAGTTGACATCGGCGACATGGGGCGACGCCTGGAGCCCGCGGACGAGGTCGGCGCCGACGGCGCGCGCGGCTGGACTTTCGGCGCCGGCCTCGGAGGTCACAGCGATGACCATATGCATGTCGCCCTGGCCGAACTTCTCGGACAGCAGCCGAGCCGCCTGCCACGACTCGCTGGCCGGATCCTGTAAGCCGCCGGCGGACAGGCTCTTGGATACCGGGATGCCAAAGATGCCGGCGCCGACCATGACCAGCAATGCGACCGCGATGATCCGCCGTGGCGCCGCGATGGCAAGTCGAGCGATTCCTTGTAACACGTTCATCGTTCCGTGCCAACCCTTCTCAAGCGGTCTCGACTAAGTTCGACCCCGCTCGGCCGCCGGAGGAGCTGTCCGCGATCCGCAGGGCCTCCTCGATCAGCGTTTCGACAATCTTGGCCTCTGGCACCGTCTTGATTACCTCGCCCTTGACGAAGATCTGGCCTTTGCCATTACCGGAAGCCACCCCGAGATCGGCTTCACGTGCCTCGCCCGGTCCGTTGACGACGCATCCCATGACCGCGACTCGAAGCGGAGTGTCGAGTCCTTCCAGGCCGGCGGTAACCTCGTTTGCCAAGCGGTATACATCGACTTGGGCGCGGCCGCACGAGGGGCACGAGACGATCTCGAGTTTGCGTGGCCGCATGTCCAACGACTGCAGGATTTGGGTGCCGACCTTCACTTCCTCGATAGGCGGCGCCGACAGCGAAACGCGGATTGTGTCGCCGATGCCCTCGCTGAGGAGTGCGGCGAACGCGACCGCTGACTTGATTGTGCCCTGGAATGCCGGTCCGGCCTCGGTGACGCCTAGGTGCAAGGGGTAGTCGCATTGCGCGGCAAGGTTGCGATAGGCGTTCACCATCACCACAGGGTCACTGTGCTTCACCGATATCTTGATGTCACCGAACCCGTGTTCTCAAACAGGCTGGCCTCCCACAGCGCGGATTCGACCAGGGCTTCGGCGGTGGGCTTGGCGTATTTGTGCAGCAGTCGCTTGTCCAAGGAGCCGGCATTCACTCCAATGCGGATTGGGATACCCGCCGCTGCAGCGGCTTTCGCGACTTCCTTGACTCGACCGTCGAACTCCTTGATGTTTCCGGGGTTGACGCGCACCGCAGAACATCCGGCGTCGATGGCGGCGAAGATGTACTTGGGTTGGAAATGGATGTCCGCGATGACAGGGATCGGCGACTTGTTGGCGATAGTGGCCAGCGCGTCCGCGTCCTCTTGCCGCGGACATGCGACCCGCACGATGTCGCACCCCGTCGCCGTCAGCTCGGCGATCTGCTGCAATGTGGCGTTGACGTCATGCGTTCTTGTTGTGGTCATCGATTGCACCGACACGGGGTGGTCGCTGCCGACTCCCACCTTGCCCAGCTTGAGTTGCCTTGTCTTGCGCCGTGGCGCCAGCCCGGCGGATCGACCGGGCAACCCGGGTATTCCCAGCGACGTTACTGAGGTCATCGTTATCCTCTCACTTGCGTAGTTCTCGCGGTGGTGCGAAGACCACGGTTTCTTCAGCGGTATGCACCGGCTGTACGTCGGTGAATCCGTTGTGCGCTAATAGCGTCAGCACATCCCGCACCAAGATCTCCGGAACCGATGCGCCAGAGGTGACTCCGACTGTCGACACATCGTCGAGCCAGCACAGATCGATTTCACCGGCATGATCGACGCGATACGCTTCCGGTACGCCGGCCTGAAGCGCGACTTCGACCAGGCGGACGGAGTTGGACGAGTTTTGCGACCCGACCACAATGACCAGATCGCATTGCGGCGCTAGCGTTTTCACGGCCGCTTGGCGGTTCTGCGTGGCGTAACAGATGTCGTCGCTGGGCGGATCTTGCAGCGATGGAAATCTGTGCCGCAGCCGTTCGACCGTGGCCATGGTCTCATCGACGCTCAACGTGGTCTGCGACAACCACACCAGCTTGGACTCGTCACGCACCACAACGTCGTCGACTGAGTCGGTTCCGTCCACCACCTGTACATGGTTTGGGGCCTCCCCCCAGGTCCCTTCGACCTCCTCGTGCCCCTCGTGGCCGACCAGCAGGATCTCGTAGTTGCGACGTGCGAAACGATTCACTTCGTTGTGGACCTTGGTGACCAGCGGACAGGTGGCATCGATCACCTGCAGGCCCCGTTCTTTCGCCGCCACCCGCACCGCCGGTGACACGCCGTGAGCGGAGAACATCATCACCGCACCGGGCGGCACCTCGTCGGTGTCATTAACGAAGACCACCCCGCGTTCGCGGAGGGTTGCGACAACGTGCTGATTGTGCACGATTTCGTTGCGTACATAGACGGGCGCCCCGTGTCGCTCGAGCGCACGCTCGACCGCCTCCACTGCGCGATCCACGCCGGCGCAGTAGCCACGCGGCTGCGCGAGCAGTACTCGCTTCACCGGAGGCCCCGCGTGCGTCGGCATCGCGCCCCGTCCCGCTGCAGATGCTTTGCTGTGCATTGTCATTCGCCTCGGCCCACATCGGCATCGGCGGGCCGCTCGACCCACGAGCTGATGCTGGCGACCAGGTCGTCGGCGGTTAGTCCGAGGTGGGCGCGGATCTCGCTGCGCGAGGCGTGAGCGAGGAATCGCTGAGGCACACCGATACTGCGCACCGGTGTGTCGACTCGCGCCTCGCGCATCCGGGCCGCCAGGGCCGAGCCGACCCCGCCGTGTAGCCCCGACTCCTCCAGCGTGACGACCAGCTCCACATCGCCGGCCAGCTTCACCACTTGCTCGGGCACCGGCAGCACCCATCGGGGATCCACCACCGCGACGGCCACACCACGCTCCCTCAGCTTGGCCGCCGCCGTCAGCGCGATCGCGGCCAGCGGCCCGACCGCAACCAGCAGAACATCCGGATCTTGCGGGCGACAAAGGACATCCACGCCCTCGCTTCGTTCCACGGCTTCTATATCGGCATCAACCGATCCTTTCGGAAAGCGGATCGCGGTCGGGCCGTCGTCGACCCCGAGCGCTTCGCCGAGCTGCTCGCGGAGCGAGGCAGCATCGCGTGGGGCGGCGACTCGCATGCCAGGCACGATGCCCAGAAGCGACAGGTCCCACACGCCGTTGTGGCTGGCCCCATCGGGCCCGGTAATGCCCGCCCGGTCCAGAACGAATGTCACCGGCAATTTCAGCAGTGCGACATCCATAAGTACTTGGTCGAAGGCGCGGTTGAGGAAGGTGGAGTAAACCGCGACCACCGGATGCATGCCGCCGAGCGCCAACCCCGCAGCAGATGTCACGGCGTGTTGCTCGGCGATGCCCACGTCGAACATCCGGTTCGGAAACTCCGCGCCGAACGCCGCCAACCCGGTCGGACCCGGCATCGCGGCGGTGATCGCCACGACGTCGTCACGTCGCCTGCCCCATTCGAGCAGCTCGCCGGCAAAGACGTCCGTCCACTGCACGGCGTCAGTGGGTGACTTGGGTTTGCCGGTTCGAGCATCGATTGGGCCGCAGGCATGCATGCGGTCAGCCGGATCCTCCTCCGCCGGCCGGTATCCCATTCCCTTGCGGGTAACCGTGTGGACTACGACCGGGCCACCGGCACCCTTTGCCGTCCGCAGCGCCTTCTCCAGCGTGAAAATATCGTGTCCGTCGATCGGGCCCAGATACTTGATGCCCAAATCCGCGAACAACATCCGCGGACTCAACCCATCCTTCAATCCCTGCTTCACGGCGTGCAGTTTCGAATAGGTGGATCGTCCCCGCGGCGGCACCTCGGTCAGCTCGCGTTTCACCGAGGCCAAGACCCGCCGGTAACCAGCCCGCATCCGCAGGCTGGCCAGACGATCGGCAAGCCCACCGATCGTCGGCGCATAAGACCTGCCGTTGTCATTGACGACCACGATCACACGACGGCTCTTGCCGGCAGCGATGTTGTTGATTGCCTCCCAGCACATTCCACCGGTAAGCGCGCCGTCACCAACGATCGCGACGACGCGGCGATCTCGGCGGCCGCCCAGTTCAAACGCCTTGGCCAACCCATCCGCGTAGGAAAGCGCCGCAGACGCATGCGACGACTCGACCCAATCGTGCTCGCTTTCTGCCCGGGACGGGTACCCCGACAGGCCGCCGGAGGCGCGCAAATGGTCGAAGTCGTCTTGGCGGCCCGTCAAGAACTTGTGCGGGTAGGCCTGATGCCCAGTGTCGAAGATCAACGCATCACGCGGTGAATCGAATACCCGATGCAGCGCGATGGTCAACTCGACCACACCGAGGTTCGGGCCAAGGTGCCCTCCTGTTACCGACACCTTCTCAATGAGGAATGCCCTGATCGCCGCTGCGAGCTTCGTCAACTCGTCGCGCGACAACCCGTGCAGGTCGCGCGGGCTCCGGATCCGGGCGAGGACGTCGGCGGAAACCGAAGCTCCACCCGAATCGTCACGCTCCAGATCAAGCTCCGGGGTGACGCGGTCGGATGCCGTTGACGCCACGCCGACCTGCGGGCGCACCAGGTCGGTCAGCACGCGATGCTGCTCACCGGGGCGCGCGTTGCTGGTGGCGCTTGTCATGAGATCTCTCCTCCCCCGTTGGTCGGTTTTGCGGTCGATTGCGACGAATTTAGTTGCGCGTCGCCGGGATTGGCCACCGCGTGTGCACCACAGTCGTCGGTGGTGCAGCCACCCCCGTTCCGTTGCGAGCCAGGCGATATCGGCCCAAACCACCTGCGCGCGTTCGGGCACTTTCGGCCAGCGCATCGAGCTCCGAGGGCGACGGAACGTCGTGACGATCGCCGGAACCGACAATCGCCCCGGCCTTGACGGCGCCATCCAGCATCCTGTCAAGCGTGATAAAGGCCCACGGGCCAGCAGGTTCCCGAACCGCAGCTGTGTCGCAATGCGCACCGCGGAACCAGACTTCTTCGATGCTGTCGGCCTTGGCAGCCGCCCGCCGGGCGAACGGACCGTGGGCACCGTCGACGGCGCTCGCGTGCCACCGGCGCGACATTGGCCGCGGCGCCCGGACAGCGTGGACGCCAGCCAGATGACCCACCCATTCCTGCGGCGTCCGGCTCGCGCGGGGCAGGGCGTAGGTGGCGAGCACGTAATCCATCAGGTTGTCCGAGCGGGCGGGTAGCACGCCACGGTGCCCAATGGTCTGGCCGGCGTTGCAGCGCGGTACGCGCCGCGGCAGACCCGAACATGAAGAGCCGGTCGCCGGACTCCCCCTGTGCCACCACCTCTCCGGCCGCCCACCCCTCCGGCCATGATGATGCCGACGCACCGGTACGCGCGAGCGTCGACATCTACCTGCGCGCGCATCCCGCGTACGGGCGCCGACTGCGCGCGCAGGTGGTTCGGGCCGATATCGCCTAGCTCGCAACGGAACGGGGGTGGCTGCACCACCGACGACTGTGGTGCACACGCGGTGGCCAATCCCGGCGACGCGCAACTAAATTCGTCGCAATCGACCGCAAAACCGACCAACGGGGGAGGAGAGATCTCATGACAAGCGCCACCAGCAACGCGCGCCCCGGTGAGCAGCATCGCGTGCTGACCGACCTGGTGCGCCCGCAGGTCGGCGTGGCGTCAACGGCGTCCGACCGCGTCACCGTTGACCGACCTTCGCTGATGACTCCATCCGATCAATTGACTCTGGTCGCTGATCGGCTGCACGAAATCCTCATCACCGGTGGCACTTTCGATGCCATCTACAGTCATATCCTGGCCGCCCCCGGCAAACGGGTCCGGGCTGGCATGGTGCTGGCCTGCGCCCGCCTGCTGCCTTCGGCCGCCGCCGTGCCGCTGAGCGACGCCGTCGAACTGGCCTGCACGATGGAGATGTTCCACGAGGCGTCGCTGGTGCATGACGACATCTGCGATGGTTCGCTGTTGCGGCGCGGTGCCCCGTCGGTGCCGGCCGTGTTTGGCATCCGTACAGCTGCCCGGGCCGGGTTTCACTTGGCGGGCAAGGCTTTAGAGGTGCTGGCGCGGGTGCTGGCTGACAATCCGGTGGTGTTCGCTGAGCTTGGGGAGGCCCCCGGTGTCACCTATTTCGATCGGCTCTCGGACCTCTCCTTCGGCCAGCTGGTGGAGACGCTGCCACCCGCGGTCGACGACGCCGGGCTGCGGAGGCATTACGAACTGGTGGCCGGGGCGAAGACCGGCACTTTGTTCCGACTGGCGTGCTCCTATGGCGGCACCGCGGGCGGCGTCGACCACGATCGGCTGCGCGCGCTGATGCGGTACGCCGACGAGCTTGCCCTGGCCTTCCAGATCATGGATGACGTGCGCGACGTGGAGGGCGGTGCCTCGCTGGGCAAGGAGGCCGGCGGTGACCTCGACCGCCGGGTGCCGACCTGGCCGGTCATCGAATGGCTGGCCATGCGGGCCGGTGATCGTGAGATGTGGCTCTCCGAGCGGACTTCCAGTGCCGACCTGCAGACCGCCCTGGTGCGCAGCGGGGCCACCCGGACCGCCCACGCGGTGGCCGTCGGCGCCGCCGAGACGGCCTGCCGGGCGATCGACATGTTCCCGCCCTCGCCGGCGCGGGACCACCTGCGCGACCTGTCGGTGAAGGTGGTCTGCCGATGAGCGGGCGGGGGCTTAGCGCCCTGGCCCACGGGCTGCGGCAGCTGCGCCGCGCACCGGATCTGGCCGCGCTGCGCGCGGCCGGGTCACCGGATGAGCTGGCCCGGCTGGCGCTGGTCCCAGCGGCCCGAAACTTAGGCATCGCGGCCGGTTTCCTGCCCGCCGACCTGCGGGCCGAGGCCAGCGCCGCCCTGTTGGCCTGCCGGATCCTTGACGCCTACGAAGACCTCATCGAGCGCCGGCTGGCCAGCGGTGCCGTCCTGACCGCCGTGGGCTACCTGACCGGTGCCACCGACACGGCTCCGCCGCTGCTGCCCGCGATGGCCCTGCGCGATAGCGAAGCCGTCGACCTGGTGCTGGCCGAGCGCATTCACGACGTCCGGGCGCTGCTGTCGGCCCTGCCCGTTGAGGGACGGCAACGGGTCGGCCAGATGCTGGTCGACGTCGGCCGCGTGATGGCCCGCAACCTCGATTCGCCCCTGCCGCGGGCCGCCTACGGCGAAGGGGTGCTCGGGCGGGTGGTTCTCTACGCGTGCTCACTGGTCGCCGAAGATGCTTGCATCGAGGCCGATCTCGTTGAGCTGGCGGGATGCATCGGCATCACCGCCCAACTTGCCAACGATCTGCGGGATGGCGAACTGGCGCTCTACGGCGCCGGTGACCGCGAAGAACTGGTCCGGGCGGTGATGCTGCGGCTGCTGACCCCGGCGCTGGGTGGCTTCGCCCTGCTGGCCCGGCTGGGCCCGCGCACGCCCAGCCGCGGCGCCCGGGTGGCGATGGCTTACATGACCATCACCACGACGGCGTTCCTGTGTGCGGCCGTGGGGGCGCCCGCGCCCTACCGTCGGCGGCTGCGGTTGAGCGCGGCCGTGCTGGCCGCCGGCTCACCGGCGCGCTGGGCCACGATGCTGCAGCGGGTGCGCCGATCCGCCGACGCGGCGATCCACCGGCTGCTCGATGCGGCACCCGACCTCGCTGCCGATGCCCGTTGCGGGTCGGGCGGGGCTGCGGAGGTGCTCGGTCTGGGTGAACCGCGCTTGATGTCGGCCTCGATGGGGCCGCTGATCGTCGGCACCACATTCGCCCTCGTGGGGGCCCTGCCGGAAGAACCGTTGACCGGCGAACTGCCCCACCAACAGGTGCGCCGCATGATGATCGCGGATCATCTGGCCTTCGGCGCCCTGGAACGGTTGGGGCCCCGCGACGCCGACGCGATGCAGGCCCTCGCAACGCAATTCCAACTCACCGCCCTCGAAACCGTTGAACCAGGAGTACGCCCATGACCACCGAATCGACCCGTCAGAGCACCGGAGCGCACCTCGCGTCGACCGAACAAACGCCCCTCAGCCGGCGGGTGCTCAAGCTCGAACACCCCGCGAATGTCGGCCCGCTGGGACATATCGTGTGCTGGGTCGGGCTGCTGGCCTTCGGTCTGCTGGTGCCAGCCGCGACGAATTGGTACCTGGCGGTGCCGCTGATCACCACGCTGACGCTGCTGAACTTCTCGATCACCATCGGCGTGCTGCACATGCACACCCATCGGCCGCTGTTCGTGTCGCGGCGGGTGAACCGGGTGATCGACGTGCTGTGCGGCATGCCCGCCGGACTGACGGGGGCCGACATGCGCGAGGTGCACGTCCTTAACCACCACCGCTACAACGACGGGCCCGGCGACGTCACCTCCACCGAGGGCCGCGAGCAGGGGCTGCGCGCCGTCTGGTATTGGATCAGGTACCCCGCCATCGTCAAGAACCACACCGTACGAACGGTTTTCGCGGCCAATACATCGCCCGGCCGGCGCAAGCGGCGCCACCAGTTCATGCTCGACTTCACGCTGGTCGTGGCGCTGATCGTGGGGACCGCGTGCGTCACGGACGCCACCCGGTTCACGCTCTTCTACTGGATCCCGTTCCTCGTGACCCAGGTGACTTCCGGCTACTTCGCCTGGCTGACCCATGCCCCGGCGCGGGTCTTCGAGGACGACCCCAGCAAATCGGTGAACACGGTGGGCAATTGGCTCAACTTCTTCATCTTCAACCAGGGCTACCACAGCGTGCACCACCGCTACCCCGGCATCCACTGGAGCCAGATCCCCGACAAGCTCGGCTTCATGCGGCAGGTCGAGCCCGACGTCATCGTGCCTTACTGGATGACGCTCACCTCGTCCTGGCGCCTGGTCGTCCCCGGAGGCTTCCTCGACGCCAGCTACGGCGAGCGGTGGAAGGCCAAGCTGGACAAGCGGATCGAGCAGGGCACTGTCCGCTCGCGGTACTTGCCGTGGTTCGCATGGATCTGATCACGGCGCAGCCGGTACGGAACGTGCTGACCGACCGTCGTCGGCTCGTTCCTCTCCTGCTGGCGTTCGCCGGATACGCCTTCGCCGGGGTGACGGTGCCCCTGCTGCTGCTGTTCGCCGGGGGCTGGTGGCTGCCGAAGACCGTCGACACCGGGCCGCACCTGTCGATGGGTCCGTCGGTCGTGGTCGACGTACTGCTGCTGGCCCTGTTCGGCCTGCAGCACTCGGGAATGGCCCGGCCCTCAGTCAAGGCGTTGATCACCCGCTGGGTGCCCGAAGCCCTCGAGCGCAGTGTCTACATCGTGATGGCCAGCCTGGCCGTGTGGGTGCTGTGCCTGGGCTGGCAGCCGCTGCCGCAACGGATCTGGACGGCCGACGGCATCGCCGGAGCGGCGCTCGACACCGGGTTCTGGCTCGGCGTCGTGGTCGTCTACGCGGCCACCCTGCTGCTGAACCACTTCCACCTGCTCGGCATCAGCCAGGCCTACCGCCGCTACGTGACCCGGGTGCCCGACGCGACCTCCGACCGGCTGCAGGTGCACGGCCCCTACCGCCTGGTGCGCCACCCGCTGATGACCGGCCTGCTGCTCTGCTTCTGGTGCGCAAGCACGGTCACCGCCGGGCACCTACTGTGGGCTGTCGGCCTGACGGGCTACATCCTGCTGGGCACCTTCCTCGAAGAGCGCGACCTCGTCGCCCGGTTCGGCGCGGCCTATCGCAGCTACGCCGCACGGGTACCCGCCTTCTTCCCGTCACCACTCAAGAGATTGGACAAAGACGCATGAACCAGACTGCACCAGTCGCTACCAACGACAGCCAGCAGGACCTGGACACCACCGTCGCGATCGTCGGCAGCGGGTTCTCCGGCCTCGGCATGGCGATCCAGTTGCGCAGGCGGGGCCGTGACGACTTTCTGATCTTGGAGAAATCTCACGACATCGGCGGCACCTGGCGCGACAACACCTATCCGGGCTGCGGCTGCGACGTGCCAACGGCCATCTACTCGTATTCCTTTGAGCAGAACCCGTTCTGGTCCAAGATGTGGTCTTCGCAGCCGGAGATCCAGGCATACCTGCAGCGACTCACCGACAAGTACGACCTACGCCGCAAGGTGGCTTTCGACGCTGAGCTTGTCGAGGCGCACTGGGATGATGTGGCGTCGCGCTGGCGGGGTCGCTTGGCCGACGGACGCACAGTCTCCGCCCAGTTCCTGGTGATCAGTGCCTCTCCGATGCATGTACCACGCATTCCGGAGCTCAGCGGCATCGAGTCGTTCACCGGGCCGGCCTTCCACTCCGCGCGATGGGATCACAGCGTGGATTTGACCGGTAAGAAGGTCGCCGTGATCGGCACCGGCGCCAGCGCAATCCAATTCGTGCCGATCATCGCCGAGCAAGTAGGGCACTTGCAGCTGTATCAGCGCACCCCGCCCTGGGTGCTAGGCCGGCGCAATCCGACCATCCCCAAATCAGTTCAGAGGCTTTTCGCCAAGGTGCCCTTGATCCGCAACGTCAACCGTGCCCTGACCTATTGGATTGCCGAGTCGCTGGCCCTCGGGCTCCACGGGTACGGCAACCTGCATCGGCCGCTGGAATGGGCGGCCAGGGCCAACATCCGCAAGAGCATTAAGGATCCGGCATTGGTGGCCAAGCTCACCCCCAAGTATCAGATCGGCTGCAAGCGCCTCCTTTTTTCCCACACGTACTACCCGGCGCTGGCGCGGCCCAACGCCGAGGTGATCACGGACGGCATCGCCGAGGTACGGCCCGGGAGCATCGTGACCGTCGACGGCACCGAGCGCGCGGTCGACATCATCATCTACGCCACCGGGTTCAACCTCGGCGACGCGTTGCGCGGCCTTGATATGCGAGGTGCCGACGGCGGGTCGATGGCGCAGCGGTGGAACACCGCCGGCCCCCAAGCCCACATGGGTATCACCGTCGCCTGGGCACCCAACGCGTTCTTCTTGATGGGCGCCAACACTGGGATAACACACAACTCGATAGTGTTCATGATCGAGCAGCAGATCAAGTTCGCGCTGCGCGCCATGGACGGTATGCAGCAGCGCGCGGCCGCCTCGATCCGAGTCCGCCAGGATGTCCAGGACAGGTACAACGAGGATATCCAGCGCCGGCTGGCTAAGCGCGTGTGGTCCACCGCGGGTTGCACGAACTGGTTTGTCGATGACAAGGGCGTCAACCGCGTCCTCTGGCCGGGTTTCACCTGGCAGTACTGGCGTGCGACGCGTAACTTCGACGAGACCCAGTACGAGTTCACCCGCGCTGATCACCCGCGGACAATCGGATGCGCAGGCCATATCGGCACCGACGGTCAGCAACGGGCCCCGGGCGCCCATCTGGTTCCCGGGTCGACCTCCTCGCCGCGACAGCGTCAGGACTCGGCATGACCGGCGACACTGGGGGAGCACGGATGTCCGAGACCGAGTCAACGACTGCGGCTGACGGCACGAGGACCGCGGCCGAGACGACGAGCGAGGCGACGCCGTCGATCGAGTGGATCCTCGATTTCATGCTGCGGTGGCAGGACGCGTGGAACTCCCATGAGATCGACCGAGTGCTGGCGCTCATGACCGAGGACATCGAGTGCCGCGATGGCGGCTGGCCCAAGGCGATGCGAGGACACGCAGACGTACGTGAATTCCTCAAATTTATCTGGCGGGCGATGCCGGACATGACGTTCGAGCCGATCAGCGGGCCTTACGTGATCCCCGGTGAGCCTCGCGCCGCCGTCCATTGGCGCGGTTGGGCCACGCTCACGGGTCCGATCGAGCCGCCTGGCTTCGCGCCCACCGGCCGCCGCTGGGAGATCGACGGAATCGACGTCTACGAGTACCGGGACGGTCGCGTGTGCAAGGTGCACATCGCATACGACGCGTTGGGTGTTTCGCGCCAACTCGGCCTCTTGCCGGCGGCGGGCGGCCGCGGTGAGCGCGCGCTGGCGATTTCGCAGCGCTTCGCTTCCCGCGTGCAGCAGGCAATCCGCGAGCGGCGTAGCGGTTGAGGTACAGCCATGGCAGGTTCCTCCAAGTCAGCCCTCACCAAATTCACGGACTTCTTCTATGAGCGCCGGCGGCACAAGGACGCCTGGTCGACGGCGGACGCCGAACCGACCACCGGCTTCGCCTCGCTCGCCGGCCACAAGTACGCCCTTCTGATCACCTACCGCGCGGACGGTGAAGGTGTTCCGTCACCGGTGTGGTTCGGTCGCGACGAGCACGATCGGGTGTATTTCCACACCGAGGAGGCGGCCGGCAAGGTCAAGCGCATCCCCCGCAATCCCGAGGTGCGGCTCGCCCCGTGCGATCACCGTGGCAAGCCGTTCGGCCCCCCGTCGATCGGAATCGCCCGGATCCTCGATCCGGGCGGATCGGCGCACGCGGAGCGCACGATTGCCGCCAACTACGGCCTCGGACGCAGGCTTTACTGTTGTGCGCTTCGTGCTTACGCGGGCATGTCGGCGAGGCTGGTGTCCTACGTCTACGTCGAGGTGCAGCCAAAGCGCTAGCCGCCGCCGGTCGTCAGCCATTCCCCGGGAAGGAAATTAGGCTGCATTACCAGCTCGAGGCCCAGCGCCACCCCGGGCTGCACGTCGCCGCGGCTACCGACGAGAGGAATGAGAATACGCACGATGCACCTTTCTAGCGGTATACGAGACCCTGGCCGACGATGGCGAGATAGAAAACGACGACGAAAACCGTTGGCCAACTTCGGGGATGTCTGTCCGCCCCGCCCCCGAGGAAGATCCATGCGGAGACGCAGGGCAGGATGCCGGCGGCCAGCGGCACCCAGGCCACCGGCCACCAGTGCTCCGCCCACCGCCACGGCGCGGTGACCGACAACTCGAGCAGCACCGCGAATATGCCGAATGCCCAGGCGGTTTTCGCACTGGCCGATGGACCGATCAGCTGCGAGTAGGAGTGCGGGTCCCCCGCGCCCGTCCGGCACGTCTTCCTGGCGAATTCCAGATGCAGGAATGCGCTGGTGAACACCACGGGCACGGCGAGAAGGCGTCCCCACGAGGCATCACCGACACCCGGCTGGCCCACCATCACGAACCCGGTGACCAGGAACTGTGCCGGGCAGACCACCGCGAGGTTGACGATGGGGTTGTCCCGCACCCATGACACGTGCAATTCCATCCACCACAGCGCGAGGCCGTAGCCGAGTGCGGCGGCCAGCACCGCCGCCGCCGGAAGCGAAACCGCCGCGGCGAGAACCAAAGCCACTGCGGCTGTCAGGGCCATCGCCATCCGCAGCTCTGCGTGGGTTATCCGGCCCTGCACCAGCGGACGGGTGGGATTGTGCAGGCGGTCGTAGTCGAGATCCTTCTGGTCGTCGACCATCCGCAGGAATGCGCCGGCTGCGACCAGGGCCAGCGCCTTCAACGCGGTGTCCCAGGTCGGGCGCCACGGGCCGGCGGAGTCGGTCACCACGGCCGTCATGCTCTCGACGGCGACGACCCACAACGTCAGATAGATCGGGTAGACCGGGAGGTACCGCTCGACCAGAAACGCCCGGATTCCGCCGGTCCGTTCGGAGACCGTCATGCCGAAGGCGACATTCCGTCACCGCCGTCACCGGTGGTGAATGTCATCTCGACCGAAGCCCTCGTCTGGCCGGACTGTGTCACCTCGCCCCGGAACGACAAAGCGTCCTCAGCGTCCGGTGCCACGGTGACCGTGCTGGTGGTGTCCAATTCGGCGAACGAATGAAAGTCACACCGCAGCCAGGCCGGGCCCATGATCGTCGCGCTGCACGATCCCATGACCGCCAGCGCGAGTTGGCGACACGCCTCGATCATCAAACCCCCGGGCAGATGGTCGAGAGGGTGGTCGAAGATCGTGGGATGGCTGACGTCCACCACGATGGGCGCGCCCGCCGCACTGCCGCCAAGCGGGACCGGTTCGCCGATCACCACGTTCTCCGGACGTGTCCGCCCGACGATCTGCGGATCGGCCGGGGACGCCTGTGGCCCCGCGTCCCAACTCGCACCGCCACGAAAGGCCTCCCACTTGGCGCGGGACATCCAGCCGAATGCCCCCGACAGCTCCATGACCTTCGTCCCCTCGTGAGTCACGACCGCCGCGACGTCGAGCCCGTGCACCGGGCCTTGAAGGCCTCGGCCGCCCCGCCGGAACTCGTTGCGCACGGCGATGTTGAGCTCGAGATCCAGCACTTGCGGACCACACTTCAGCGTGGCCAGATCGAGGATGGACAGCTCGTAGTAGCGCACGGTGTAGCGCGCGTCGAGAGGCACGCCGTAGGAGGCGTGACTCGCGGCGATGCACGCCTGCCGGAACGCCTCCAGGACCAGTAACGGGTCGTGATAGGCGCTCTGCTCGCCCGTCGTGTCGGTGTGAAAGCTGTGTCGGCGCGGCAGCTGCGCATGGCAGATCCAGTTCGCCGGAGTCGTGGTGATCGACGTGATGAGCACTTCCGCGATGGAGCGCTTGTGCACCAGCTCTCGCGCGATGGTCTGGGAATGATTGCCAGCATTCACAATTCACCTCGTTCTGTCTGTCGGTGCATGGGGAGATAGGCCGATTCGAGCACGATGCGGGACCACGGGTCGACGGGGACGTGGTGTCTGTCGGCCAGGTCGATGGCCGCCACCCACTCCTGTCCCGTCCGGGGCCTCGCCGTCGCGCCGAACGCCCGGAGGTGCTGCCAGACCATGTCGTGCGTGACCGCCAGGTCGCCGCTCCGGCGCTCGACGCCGGACTCGATGTGGTCGGCCAGTCGGACGGCATCGGCCGAGGCGTCGGCGCCGGCGGCACACGCGGCGATGACCTCGCTGAGTTCGGGGTCGGCGAAGTAGATGCTCAGCTCGCGCAAAACGTCGTCGGGATCGTCGGGCGAATGAACCTGGTTGAGCAGGTACGTTCCGGCGGCCAACGCGTACCTCAGCTGGCCGGGAGCCCGCTGCGCCGGGTCGGCGGGGCCCTTGTCCGCCGTCAGGCGAACGGACGCCGGCACGCTGTCGTCGGGATGGGTGACCACCAGCACGATCGATGCGGACAATCCAGCGAGCTGGTCGGCCAGCCGCCGCCGCTCGGGAGTGGCGTGGTGCCAGTTGAAGTACCAGAGGGCGCGCAGATGCAGGTGGGTGAGCGCCACTGCGTGCGCTCCCACGATGCGATAACCGTGCTCTGTCAGCCAGGTGACGGCCCGCCGCATTCCCCCCGTGACAGCCGCGTCGGGTTTGAGGAGCAGCAGTGCTGTGCGGCAACCGAATTCATCGGGATCGATGGACAGCCGCTCCAGCGCGTCGCGCGTTTCCAGGAAGTAGGTATCGGACCCGTACCTACTCGGACTCCGTCGGTGCGTCCCGGGTGGCGCCATCGTGGCGACTTCGGTGTGGATCATGCGTGACTCCCCTCTCGTTGTAACGCGGCCAGCACTTCGGCAATGGATGGCCCCGATCTGCCCAGATAACCTGTGCGCAGGCATGAGTCGAGAATTCGGCGGACGTAACCCGCGCCGGTGGTGGGCGGAACGATGCCGAGCCGGTCGCGGGTGTTCGAGCTATCGAACTCCAGCCGGCGCATGAGGTAGCTCGCGTACAACGTCCCGACCTTCTGGAAATACCCCCGCTCGATCTCGTCGAGTTCGTCCACGCTGAACGTGCTCGGCGGCACGAAGTCGGCCACCCGAAACGATGGGTACTCGGCCAGGACGTCGGAAATCGTCTGGAGTGAGACGCATTTCGCGCCGACTGCGTGGAAGGTGCATCCGACGTTGTCGGAGAATCTCTCGGTCGTGGTCGCGATGGTGTCGGCGACGTGTCCGACGGGCGACAGCGCCAATGCGGCCGCGTAGTTTCCCGGCAGCGTTCGCAACTTGCCCTCGACGATCAGTTTGAGCACCTGATAGATGTGCTTGTGTTCACGACTGTGACCGGTGCGGTGTTCGCCGGAGACGATGCCGGGACGCACGACGGCCCATCGTTGCCCCGAGGCACGCACCAGATGTTCGGCCTGGTGCTTGCTGCGCTCGTAGCCGTTCCCGAACCGTTGCCCGACGTCGAGCTGATGTTCGCCGAAAGTCCCGTTGAACTCACCACAGACGTAGGCGGTGCCGACGTACAGGAATCCGCTGTCCCAGCGCCGTGCCAGCGCGAGCGCGTTGGCGGTACCCGCCACGTTCAGCTCGGCGTACCGCTGTTCGGGCAGGCCGAAGTCCGTCACCGCGGCACAATGGACGATCACCGCAACCTGCGCCGCGAGCTCCCGTACGACATCCGCGTCGAGCCCGAAATCCGGGCGCCGGACGTCACCGCGGAGCACGTGCGCCGGCCGGACCGCACGGCCGTTGTTGCTGACGATGTCGAATCGATTGTGCACCAAGGCGACAACGGGGTGGCCCCGCCCGACCAGCCGGGCCACGACTTCCGCGCCGACGTGCCCGGCGGCCCCGGTGACGAGAACCACCCGGCGCGCGTTCATGACCTGTCCTTCTGCGTCCGAACGAGATCGACCAGATCGCCCACTGTGCTCACGCCGGCCAGCGCGTCCTGACCCAGCGGTGGCAGTGCGAAGGCACGCTCGACGGCGATGCACAGCTCGAGGAGCCGCAACGACGTATAGCCCAGGTCATCGACCAACGCGCCGTGCAGGTCCGGCTCGGCCACCCGAGCAGGAGCCAGCGCGGTCACCAGCGCCAGCACGTCGTCCTGGATTGCAGTCATGCCGATCCTCCCGATTCCGAGTCCGACCGCGCGGCCCTGGCCGACGGTTGAGCTCCGCCACTGGACAACAGGTCCCGCGCTTCGTCCAGTTCCAGATAGGCGTCGAGGTATCCGGCCATCCGCAGCCACTGGTACCCGTACCTGAGGGTCTCCTGCCACTGTTCGCGCGAGGCGAACGACGAGGGGAACATGTCGCCGCCGGTCGCGGCTTGGACGTCCGACACGAACTGGTCGATCTCGGCCCGGGCGTCGAGTGCTTCGTCGTGATCGTGGACGCACAGACGCACGAGCCGGCGAGCGGTCGCCGCCAGATGGGGGTGCTCTGGTATGAGCGTGCCAAGGCCTTCGACGAGCACCGGATCACCCGGCAGCGGTGTGACGCCCCACGCGCTTGCCAGGATCCGGACGGCCATGGTGACGATCCGGCGCCCGCACATCGATGTCACCTGCCACTGTCCGTCCTTAACCGCGCCGTCGAAGTCTTCTCGGGCGTTCTCGAGCACCATGTTGGCCAGGATCAACGCACTCGCACACTCGGCGAATGGCTTTGCCCCCAGCGGGGATCGAGCGATGTGTCCATCGGAGGTGGCGCCGTTGATCGTGATCACCGGACGACGGGTGGAGGGCGCCGGGGTCAGCGGCCGACTCGGATCGCACATCGCGGCCACCGGCCTGATGGTTCCCGCGCCACGCCAGCCCAGTGCGATCAGACCGTATCGGACGAACAGAGCGATGTGTGTTCTCGCGGCCCGGGTATCGGCGAGCGTCTCGCCGAACACCACTTGCCGCCAGGATTCGGCACACTCCGGCGAGAGCACGAACACGTCCGCCTTACCGCGGACGACATGTGTGGTGGACCTGATCGGCCAGGTGGTCACCCCAGGGACGCGTCGCAAGATCACCTTCGCCGGGTCGAGCGTGGCCGTGGGCGCACCCAGTCTGGCCGAAAGCGCCAGTGCGCGAACGACGTAATCCCGGGCCCCGATCTCCGCGGTCTGCGCGTGCTCGAGGCCTAGATACTCGCCGAGCAGGGCCACCACGTTCCGGTCACCGCAGGTGTTCAGCCGAGCCACCTGGAGAGGAAGCCATTTGACTTCCACATAGCCTTCCCCGCGCTCGGCGAGAAACGCCTTCATGGCCTGCGTCACGCCTTCCCGAACCCAGTGCGCTGCCTCGCCGTCGTGATCGAGAAGGGCAAGGGCGGCGGCCTGGCGCAGACACTGCCCGGCCCGACGATGCCACCAGGCCGCCAGCAGGTTCGTCAGTTCCGGGTAGGACACGACGTCTCGGAGCTCTCCGTACCGCGGGCCGATGTGCAGCACGGTGCCCCGGAGGAATCGCTGGACTCGGTTGAGCAGGTCCTCGGTGATTCCGCTCACGGAACCCGTGTCGGCGGCACGGCGAATCCGTTGCAGCCGTTCACGTATTTGGTCGTGCGACTGGATACGGATCTCGACCCGGTGGCCGTCCACGAAGAGAACCGTGGGCATGACGGCTTCGGCGCCGGCGCCGGGCACCAACAGGAGCAGGTCGATGTCGGAGCCTTCGTTGCCGAAACCCTCGGCCAGCGAACCCTCGAAATGCACTGTCGCGTCGTCGGGGATCACCGCCAGTTCGCGGGTCCGCTCGAACAGCGAACGCACCTTTTCGAGCAGGGCCGGATCACGGTCCGGACCGGACATCGACAGGAGTTCGGCACCGACGAGATACCCCGCTCGCCACTGCTGCCACATGTGGGCCCGGCGGGGCTTTCCGCTCGAGGTGCGCGACAGGCTCCCGCGCGGAACACCGATGAACCACACCAGTGCGTCCTCCCCGACCTGAGCCTGCACGGCGGTGCGGGCGGCGGCGATCTCCCCGGACAGAGGTCTACGTGCCTGCTGCTCGACGAACAGCGCAACCCCTGGCCGGCCGCTCTCGTTGACCGCGGCGGCGATGAGCCGGCTCGGTGCCACGCCCAACGCGGCGGCTGCCGTCACGTCGAGATCTTCGGCGAAGACTGTGCGGCCGTTCACTTTCAGGCTCGTCCCCATCCGGCCGAGCACGAACAACTGCCCGTCCAGGATGAACCCGGCGTCACCGGTGTGCAGTTCGCCGTCGATGCATTGCGTTGGGCTGTCCGGGTTTCCGCGATATCCGCCGAACACCGATGGTCCGGACAGGACGATTTCGCCCAGCACCCCCTCCGCAGCGGCCGCACCGGATTCGTGGGCGATCCGGACGTCGTGGCCCGGGATCGGGACGCCGACCGACACCACCCAATCGGCTCCGGATTCGGCTGTCGTGCAGTCGGTGGCGCCGGCCAGGACACGCACCGGTTGCCCGTGACGCAGGGCGGACTTGTCGATCCGGATCATCCGGTGCGGCTCGCCCCGGCGGTGCGCGGTGGCCAGCAATGTGTGTTCCGCGAGACCGTATGACGGCAGGAACGCGGTGGGTGAGAATCCTTGAGCGGCAGTCAGTTCGGCGAAGGCCTTGAGGTGGTCCGGATTGATCGGCTCGGCGCCTACCACCACCGTGCGCAGCCGCGAAAGGTCGATATCCTCGATGTCCTTCTGCGTGAGTCGACGGCTGGCGTACGCGAGCCCGAATGACGGCGAGACCGTGTGTCGTGCGCCGGCCGCCGCCCGCAGCCAGCGAGCCGGGTCGCGGACGAACTGATCGGGACGCATCAGGTACAGTGCCCGCTGCCGGCTGATGGCCTGAAAGACTGCCCCGATCAATCCCATGTCGTGATACAGCGGCAGCCACGAGGCGGTGGCGTCACCCGGCGTCGCTCCGAATGCCGCGTCGATGGCGGCGAGGTTGGTCGCCAGGTTGCGCCAGCTGATGCTCGCTCCGCGAGGCAGGTGCGTGGATCCCGAAGTCATCTGCAGCAGAACAGCGGTTGCGGGAGAGGCTAATTCGATCAGAGGCGGGTCTGCGGGCACCCGGTCGAGGACGACCATGGCAGGCGCCTGCGGCATGTCGGCGGATGCGCGGACCACCGCGTCGACGAGCCCCGACGAGGTGACCACCGCACGGGCCTGCGAGCTTTCGAGAACCCCGCGAAGGTGCCGTCGGTACTGTTCGTGACTGCCGAACAGCGGGGGCGCGATGGGCGTCAACGTCGCCCCAGCTGCTAGCACCGCGAACATCGTCGCCAGGCACAGGTGCGACGTCGGCATCAGCACGCACACGGTGTGCCCAGAGCCGACTCCTTGCTCGACGAGCAGACGTGCCACTCGTCGAACCTGTTCGGCCAGCGTCGCATACGGAAGGAATTCCCAGCTGCCGTCGTCGGCCGCCAGATGCACACCGGTGTCGTCGCTGGGTGAGGTCAGCCAGCCACGGATGCACTCGACATCGGCCTCGGCAGGTTCACGCATGGGATCTCGCTTGGTCGGGCTGGTCTTCCAGCAGGGTGATGCGGCCGCTGGCGCCGTCCACGCTGACGGTCATGCCGGTCCGGATCGCGCTGGTCAAACCGTCGATCTGCACGACGGTCGGCACTCCCAGTTCGCGGGCGATGATGGCGACATGCGTGAGCGGCGATGCGCGTTCGATGAGCAGCGCGGACGCGAAGGGAAGTGCCGCCACCCAACCGGGATCGGTGCGATAGGCCACCAGGATGCCGCTGGAGAAGTCCTCCGGCTTCTCCACCACCACCGCGCGTCCGGTCACCACCCCGGGGCTGGACGGCGTGCCGTTGAGCACCGTCCCGGCCGGCGCCTGTGTCGCATCGTCGGACAACCGCCATCCGGCCCTCGTCAGTTCCTCCGGGGAGTAGTCCGCTCCCGTCGTGGCGAACCGGGCGGGCGCCTTGAGCTTGCGGTAGCCCTCGTGCAGCACTCGGCGACGGGCGATCACTTCCCGCGCCGCCCCGCGGGACATCGAGCCCTCGTACACCGTGAACAACTCGTCGAGACGCAACAGGAAGACATCGGCGGACTCGTCGACGATGCCGCGTTGCTCGAGGTCGCGACCCATCACCGCGACAAGGGATTTCAGGATGCCGAAGCCCTGGGTCCGGCAGAACCGCAGATGCTCGCGATGTGTGGCCGCTCGCTGGATTTTCCTGCGCAGCGCATCGAAGACCTTCCGGCGTGGCCCGTGGAGGTGCGCATCGAGGTATGCCTGCGCGGAATCACCCGCACGCTGTATCTCTTCGGCGGAAGCCATCCGCAGCATGTGGAAGATCCCAGACGGGTCCTGCCGCAGATCGGGCGCCTCAAGTTTGAGTTCGTCGAGGCAACGGTAACCAAATCTGTCGATATACTCGTCGATCTTGCCCAGCAGTTCCCGCCAGTGCGGGGCGTCGGTATCACCGGCATGGTTGACGAGTAGGGGGTAGGCGACGTCCGGCTCGGCCGCCTCGATGAACGCCCACAGGTCCGCGTGGTCGCGCGCGAACGCGGCGATGTCGGCGAGTGCTCGCGCCGGCTCGATGGATACCACGTCGGCCCCGGGATTGACGACGGCGAAGCCGAACCACTCGGGTGCGCGGGGCAGGAACGTCTTGGTGAGGGCGGCGAGGACACCCACCGAAGTCACGAGGATGGCGTCGAGAACCATCATCGGTCCCCAGATATCGGCCACCTCGTCGTGGATCCGGCGAAAGAGCCGGTACGCCCGTGGACCGTCGAGCTCGGAGACATCCATCAGGCCGTGACGGTCGACGAACTCCTCGAATGAGCTGTCGAAGCGTGCGACCAACGCATCGAGGGACCAGAACCGGCGGGCATAGGTGACGGTGGTGCGCGCCCGAGAGAACCCTTTGACGAACGCGTTGGAGAATCCGAACGGCCGCAGGGCTCCCGCTGTCCTGCGATCGAGGGGCTCGCTGACGCCGAGGGCGACTTCCAGCACACGCCGGTTCAGCGGATACCCGGGAGCGATGCCCACCATGCGGTACCAGTGCAACAGGTTGTAGTAGACGTGACCGTTGAACTGGCCCAGCATGACCGGCAGCCAGGACTCCATCTGATCGAGCTGCGCCGACGGCACTTTCAGGCTGCGGGCATAGGCCCGATAAACGTCGGTGTACAGCTTGCGGGCGGTGGTGAACGTCAGGGGCGAGGTGACACCCGCGAAGCTCTCGATGATGTTCGAGTTGTCCCAGATGCGAAGATCGCCGGGCGGCACGTCTTCTTCGCCGAGATGGTCTGCCGCGGAATGGTTTTCGTTGACCAGCGTGGTGATAGGCCGGGACTGCAGAATCCACGTGTTCGACTCGTCGGCAGCCCACTCGATGTCCTGAGGAGCACCGAAATGGTGTTCCAAGCGTGATCCCAGGTCGACGAGCGAGGCCCGCACGTCGGGGCCGATGCTGCAATGTCGTTGTCGTTCGGCAGGAACGGCCACCGTGCGAACGCCTCCACCGAGGCCGGTGACGATCATCTCCTGCTTGGCGCCGACGTTTTCGTCGACCGTCTCGCCGGTGCGCTTGTCGACCACGACGGAGTCCGAGTCGACGGCCCCCGAGACCAGGCCCTCGCCCAGACCCAGGACGCCGTTGATGACGATGCGGTCCGGTGAACCCGTGACCGGGTCCGCGGTGAACATGACACCGCTGCTGCGGGGCTGCACAAGCCGCTGCACGATGACCGCGAGTGCGACGTCGTGGAAGTCCAGCCCTCGCATGTGCCGGTACCGCACAGCCCGTTCTGAGAAGGCCGATGCCCAGCATCGACGGACCGCGTCCTCGACCGCGGCGGGTCCGGTCACATTGAGGATGGTGTCGAACAGTCCCGCGAACGAATGTGAAGCGCCGTCCTCCTGCCGGCCCGAGGAGCGTACGGCGACGCTTGTGTTGCCCACGTAGTCCAGCGCAGCGCCGATCGCGTCCAGGATCGCTGCGGGAATGGCCAAGTCGCGCATGACCGACTCCGCGTACGCTGCCTCCCGCAGCCGTTCCGACAGCGACAGCGGTGCGTCACTCAGCTGCAGACCGGCCGCCGCGACGGCGGCGTGAAAGGCGTCAGTGTCCAGAACCGCCCAGCGCGGTACCGGGAAGCCGGCGGCGGTGAGGGTGTGGAGATTGTGGGCCTTGCCGCCCGCGAGGGTGCGCAGCTGATCGCCGGGGGCTTGATCGGTGATTAGAAATGGCATTCTGAACCTCGTGACGAATCCGGTGTTATCTGGAATGGCGAACGTCCCGCCGGCGGTGTGAAACCGCAGCGGCACAACGAATCAATGGCGAACAGATCGAACCCTCCGTCGGAGCCGATAATGTCGGCAATACCCGAATGCCGTCCGGTTCGGCGGCGCAGAACTCAAACTCGAGACCGAAGGCCCGCATCTGGTGCGCCACCGCCGGGCGTGTGAAGCGCAAATAGTCGCGGTAAGCACTGCCCGATGCCGAGACTTCCGCCATCGTCTGGTCACGAAGCATCGAATCAGCCCTTCGTCGCCTCGAGTGTGGTGTGCATCGCTTCTCCCGTGGTTGGTCGCGGCGCGAAGGTCGGTGGAACACTTTCTGATACGCATCGAGTGTCATCGGACGGCAGGCGGTGGGCCAGAGAGCACACACCACACCTGGCGGTGATGTGTACCCCCGGGTGTGCGCATCAGTGTCGAACGTGGTGCGTACCTGCGAGCCTGCCCGAGCGTCGCGCGAGCATACGCATCCCGTTTACGCGGAGCGCGAGCAAGCCGCAGCTCGGGCCAAGGTTTCCGCTCCCCGCCGGGTACCCAAGCCAGTCGGCTGTGGTGACGGAAGCCCGTTGTGCTGCAATTGGGTTCATCGGCGCTATCCTTCCCAAATGAACGGATGGTTCGCTACGGCCGTGTAATGCTCGGCCGTCCATGGTCGCGCTTGTCAGACGGCGCTTTCGCACACGGGATGAGGTGCGTCGTCGCGCCGGGATCGCCGGTATTCCTGCGAATCTGCCTGGTATAACATGGTTTACGCTTCCGCGATAGATGCTAATTTGTCGCTACCGAGCGTAAGTTCAACGGACACGGCCTAGCACGAGTAGACGCCGACTCGATCCGGCTACATCTCGGCGCCGACACGCTAAGAGTCACAACCACGGGGGACCCGACGTCCCACCGCGGTCGGCGGAATAAGCGCGCTGTCGTCCACTTCGACCTGAGGACAACAGCACCCCCACGAAAGGTCAAGCGGGACAATAACCAAAGTGCAAACGGCAACCGTCGCTCTCGCTATGCAGGTTCGCACACAAGACGGGCAGCGCCGCCGCGCAGTATCGAGGCGAGCTCCTCACGCGATCTCGCGCCGAGGCGCTGGTAGGCGCGATACAGATGTCCCTCGACGGTGCGAACCGACGTGATGAGGCGCTCCGCGATGTCCTTGTTGGACAAGCCGGCGGCGGCCAGCTCGATGATCTCGCGTTGGCGGTCCGTCAACGGTTGGTCTACCGGGTTTCTCAGCGCGGGCGTGCACAGCCCGCCACATTCGTTGGCCAACTGTGCGGCCAACGCTGCGGCGTAGAGACTGCGCTTACGCTGCTGGCTTCGGCTGAACGCGATGCTCGCCTGAGCCGCGACATCGGCGGCCGTGGCGACATCGCCGAGCGCGCGGTAGTCGGCCGATGCTGCGAGCAGGCCCTCCCCACTGCCATCGCGCAGCGATTCGGTGTGGCGAGCAACGGCATTCGCAAGGGGAAGGTTCAACAACTCGGCCAGTTCGCGCACGCGCTTGCTACCTGAGGTGTCACCCCATTGAGCCGCTACCTGGAGGCAGGCCAATTCGTGCGTCGGCTGGTTAGGCTCGCGCGCATCCTTGCCGGCCGCCTGAACGATCGCGATCGCCTCGGTCAGGTGGCCGCCAGCGGCGAGCGCCCAGCCTCTCGCAATCGCCAGAGGGGTCTGCATGAAGAGGTATTCGGCGGGCACCGACCACCGAACCTCGGTGATCGCGTCGTTGGCGGGCCCGGCGTCCCCCAATTTGGCGTGCGCCTCGGCCAACGCAAAACAGATGGCCGCCCGTAGATCTGTTGTGACGCTGTGCTTTTCCATCCCCGCACGGGCCTCGTGCAGAAGTTTGACCGCCGCCGGCACTTTTCCGCGCGCGAGTTCGGCATGGCCGAGCAAGAATGCCAGGTACGCAGCGGCAACACCGGGAAGCGTCGGGGGCCGAGTCGGCCAGCTGCTTGGCCGAGCGCACACATTCGTCGATACGGCCGGTCAAGCGGCACGCCTGTGCATAAACAGCTCCATACCAGAACCTTATGGGTGACGTTTGAAACGAGGTGATCGCGCGGTCAATGGGCTCCGCAGCAAGGTGGGTGAGGTCGTCAATTTTGCCCAGTGCGCCCAGCGCCATGGCCAGCGCGCTGGAGGCCAGCATCGCGTGAAAATCCGGCACTGTCGACGAACTCAACGCCGCCCGTGCCTTTTCCACGGCGGTCTTCCAGCGGGCCGCCACGGCTTCCGCGCAGGCTTCGACCGCGACGCGCTCGGCTCGCTCCGCCGCGGATTCCGGCACTGAGGCCAAGCCGTCGAGAATGGCCGACGCCTCCGCGGGTCGGCCGAGATTCCAGATAAGGTTCGCGGCGCGCACGGTCGCCCAGTGATGCCCGTCGGGCCCATCCATTCCGATCCGACGCAGGATCGCATCGGCCCGAGCGCCGTCGCCTCGGCCCGCCAGGCTCATTGCCCGCAGGCCTGTGGCCTCGCCCGCGCCCGCGTCGGCGGCGGCGGCGGCGAACCGGTCAGACAAGTCCAGATCAAGCAATGTCATGGCGCACCGAGCCGCCTCCAGGAATAGCTTGCGGTCGGGGGCCAAGTCTGATTCGAGGGTGAGCAATGCCCGCCGCACCGTTGCCTGCATGTCGTCGTCGTCTTCTTTGGCCAGCCGTTGGGCCAGGTTGCCGCGGATCCGCGAAAGATACAGCTCACCGGCCGTCGCGCGCCGAAGTTCACCAAAGAGCGGGTGTGCCAGGCGCGCCATGAGCCTAGAGCCGCTGCGTTCCACGGAAACGAGGTTCATCTGTTCGGCAAGCTCGAGGTCGTGGCGGTGTACCAGGTCGCAGAGCATGTCCACCTCAAGCGGCTCGCACTGCGACAATGTGTCGACGACCAAGGCAACATCGGGGGCAAGCCCGCTCAGTTGCCGCCCAACCATACCGCTGAGGCTGTCCGACACCGCGACACGCTCGTCCCACATCCACACCCCGGCCACCTGCCGCATCCGGCCGGCCGAGATCTGATCCTTGAGCAGCTCCCGCATGAACAACACGTTCCCGCCGGTCAGCTTCCAAAAGCGCTTGGCGCTACGGCTATCCACCGCACCCCCAAGCGTGGTCTCAACAATGAGACGAGTATCTGCCGCCGAGAGTGGTTGCAGATCAACGCGGGTCAGCAGATGGTCTTTCCACAGCGCCGTTATCGCATCGGGCTCATCGCCGCCGGTGCGTACGGTGACCAGCAGTCGAGTCCCGGGCATCTGAGCCAGTTGGTGCACCACATGAGCCGATAATCCATCGAGCAGGTGCGCGTCGTCGACGCCGATCAGCACCCGGCCCTGACGCTGTTGCGCGACACAGGAACTAATAACGCGTCGAACGTCGGATAGCGAATCGATGATCGGTTGGCCAAGCGATGCGGCGAAAGCGCCCAAGGGAAGTTGGCGCGCCGACTCGGTGCCGACAATCCAGCTCGTGCGCTCCCCGGAGGCTTCGGCGCGGGCGAGGACCTCACGCGCGAGCCGGGTCTTGCCGAGCCCCGCTGCACCAATAATCACCGCGCCGCGGTGATTACCAACTCCGCTGAGCGCGCGCCGGATAGCACTCAGTTCGCCATCCCGTCCGGTCAGCGGGTCGCCGGTGGTCACGGCCCTGTTCCAGCAACTAAGGCGAGTTCTATTTGCCTGGCGGGGTCGTCCAGACCTGGGCGTGTGGAGCGCAAACAGTCGCGATAAACACCGCCCGATGCCGAGACTTCCGCCATAGTCTGGTCACCAAGCATCGAATCAGCCCTTCGTCCCTTCGAGTGTGGTGTGCATCGCTTCTCCCGTGGTTGGTCGCGGCGCGGGTGAGTGGTTCTCGCCGATAAGACTGGCCACCCTCGGTGGACACTCTCTGATAGGCATCGAGTGTCGTCGGACGGCGAGGTCGTGGGCCAGAGAGCGCACACCACACTTGGCGGTGGTGTACACCCCCGGGTGTGCGCATCAGCGTCGAAGGTGGTGCGTACCTGCCGGCCTGCCCGAGCGTCGCGCGAGGATACTCATCCCCGGTGGGCGGCACTCGACAGGGTCGGGGCCAAACTTTGGTCACGAACGAGGACGTGAACGCCGGGGTGGGCGCCCGACCCGACTACCCGTATCGATCACCCACCACAGTCGTGGTTACGGCATGGGGAACACCAAATTAGGTAGCGCACTACGCAAGCGAACCGGCGCCGATGCGCGGATAATCTCAATGGTCAACTCTGACGGCTTCGAGTAGCGATCGTGATTGCGTGATCGTGAATGACCGGGGAAGGACGGCATCAAGGTGAGTGGTCGCGTTTCGGTCCTCATTGCCGAGGATTGCCTGCTGGTGCGAGACAGCGTTTACCGGGCGTTGTCGACCGACGCCGATGTGACCGTCGTCGGTGTCGCCGAGGATTATGACTCCACGGTCGAACTCGTCGAAAAGCATCAGCCGACGTTGCTGGTCACCGACGTACGGATGCCACCGACGTCGACCGATGAGGGCATTCGGTTGGCCCGGTGGATGCGCACGGCGCATCCGGACACCGGGGTGATCGTGTTGTCGCAATACGCCGATCCGCACTACGCGGCGGGGTTGCTGGACGGCGGTACGGCGGCCCGCGGGTATCTGTTGAAGGAACGTGTTTCACATTTCGACCAGCTCAGCGAGGCGGTGCACCAAGTCGCCGCCGGTGGGACGGTGCTCGATCCGCTGGTGGTGGAGGCGCTGCTGGCCCAGCCGAGCTCCGCCGCAACGCTCAGCCGATTGACCCCCAGAGAACGCGAGGTGCTCGCCGAATTGGCAACCGGGTTCAGCAACCGCACCGTGGCGCAACGGCTTGTGCTGTCTCAGCGGGCGGTGGAAAAGCATATTAATTCAATTTTCGCCAAGCTCGGCTTGAGCATCGACGACTCGGTCGATCGGCGGGTCAAGGCTGTGCTGATGTTCCTCGACGACGTCTCGGCTTAGAAGTGTGGTGCGTACACCATCGTGTGGAGCAAATCGGCCCCGGATCATGGCAAGAATGGCGGACGAGCGGGTGCGGGTCTGGGTGGTCGACGACCAGGCCAGTTTCCGGCTCGCTACCGCCGCCACCGTGGCTGCCACGCAGGGATTCGTCATGGCCGGTCAATGCGAGACCGGTGAATCCGCGATCGAACTCATTTCGGACGGCAGTGCCGGGATCGTGTTGATGGATATTCACATGCCAGGAATGGGTGGCATCGAAGCCACGCGGCGAATCCGCGCCGCACACCCAGATTTGATGGTCCTGCTGATGTCCACCTACGACGTCGAGGACCTTCCCGCGGGGGCCGCCGATTGCGGCGCCGCGGCCTACCTGCACAAAGAAAACCTGAGTCCAGATCTGCTGACCAGCTCATGGCGACCAGCCCACTGAGGCCCACGACGGCCACCGGATCGGTGCCCTACTGGCGAGTGCCGCAGGTCCTCCTTCTCCGCGCGGTGCGGTCTTCGCCTTCATTAGGTTACGACCTCATTCACCGCTTGACGGCGGAACGCTTTCAGCTGTTCCTTACCAGTCTCCTGGCCTTGTACTTCGGTGCTGGCATCTTGCTGCCGCTTTGGGAGTACACAGTGGGTGCTGCGATCCCCCTGGTTGCTGGCCATCGTCGCGATCTGCACCGCGCAGTGTGTCGTGCTGGGGGTCGGGCTGCGCCTGGCGCGTCACAGTAGATATCAGCAATCGATCACGCTGGTTTGTATCGGTAACTGGGCCGCCGTTTTGCTCATTACGTTTATCGAGCCGGCCCTGTTGCCGGTGATGGTGCTCGGGGCCCTGGTGCCCGTCGTTTTCGCCGAGCCCTACGTCCGCTGGCAGCGAGGGCTGGTTTTCGCCGCGATTACCGCCGGCTGCGCACTGGCTCTGGGTGCGCTAGCACGGTTTCAGAATGTTTCGCACCTGGACGGGCATTCGCCTCGCTGGATCGAGACTGCATACATCATCGCAGCACTGCCGGTCATTGCCCTTCACATCCTGGTGATTGCGTGGAACAACGCCGCGGCGCTGCGAGTGTCGGAGAACATGCTCGCCGAGCGCGCCGCCCAACTCGAGGCGTCACGTGGCCGGCTGATCACCGCCGCTGACGAGGAACGGCGCCGCCTCGAACGCGACCTGCATGACGGCGCCCAACAACACCTCGTCGCTCTGGCGGTGCTCATCCAACTCGCCCGCACCGCCGAACACGACCGATATCAGCCGCTGCTCACCGAGGCGTCCGGGCTGGTAGAGACCGCGATCGCCGAGATCCGCAGACTCGCCCACGGTATTTACCCCACGCTGCTCGTCAGCGGCGGCCTGGCCCAAGCCTTGCCGGCGGTCGCCGCGCACGCCCCGGTCCCCGTGCGACTGAACCTGCAGGGCCTGGGCCGCTACCCCGCTTCGATCGAGACCGCCCTCTATTTCTGCTGCAGCGAAGCGCTGCAGAATGCCGCCAAACACGGCGGCCCCGACACCACGGTCACGATCACGGCCCACGCCAACGACCGGATGCTTACCCTCACGATCAGCGACACCGGCCGCGGATTCGACCCCGCGACCATCGGCACCGGGCTGTCTAATATGACCGACCGGCTGTCCGCCATCGGCGGGAACCTCGTCTTCGACACCGCGCCCGGACGTGGCACCCGCGTCACCGCCGTCATCGCGTGGACCACGCCTTGGACTGACACGCCCTCGGCGTTGAGCTCCTTGTAACGTTTCGTTGGACGCGGTACTGGCACGAATATCTGACCGCTTCGTTGGACACTACGAAGACACAGCAACGTCGCGTTCCCGGTATGGCTCGGCCTTACCGACGCTGGCGCGTGTGCCGCTAGGAAGCTCGCAGGCAAGCACCGCTACCGCAGAATGAACCTACTGCCGGTTCGTTTTCCAGATCCTCGGCTGATTTAACGAGCGTAAGAACCGGTGAAAGTCGCGCAGGCAGAGAATCCACACGATAGTGCAACCTCGTCTAGACGCGGGTTACCGCTGTTGTGCGACGGCCGTCTGCACACAGTTCTAAGCCGTCAGGCTGCTAGTGGCCGCGGGGCGGTTGCAGGGACGGCTCGTGCTGCCGGGGTGGGTGGTCGCCGGTGCCAATTCCCTTCGGGCTCGTTCCAGCAGAGCGTCGAGTCTGTCGTTGACGACGTCGGGGCGGTCGAGCATCAACATGTGTCCCGCGCCGGGGACATCGACGAGCTCCGCTGCAAAGACCGCGGCGGCAATGGCCGCCGAATGGTGAGGCGGCGTGACCCAATCCACGGTTCCGCACATGACGAGTGTCGGTGTGCGGCTGAGGGTTCGGTAGGCTGCTGTGCCGTCGAAGTGAGAGATCGAGTCGAGGAAACCCGCCAGGATCGGCAGCTGCGGCGCGTTGATGAGGGCAGCCAGGGTGGGCGCCTTCTTTGTGACGAGTCGCCATATTGGTTTCGTGGCGCGGACTGCGCTGGTGCGGAGCGCTTCCGACGGAGGCGGGGATGTGGGCGGCCAGAGCACACGCACCGCCGGCGAGGGGACTAGCCAGCAGTCTGCCGAGCCCGTGTCGGGTGATGTCGGCAGCCGCAGTGGCGATGAGCCCGACTCCGGTGATTCGGTGCTTGTTACGGGATTGGTGATGCTGCAGGTACTGCAGGATGGTCATGGCCCCCATGGAATGGCCGACGAGCACGATGTGGCCGGTGGGTGTCGTCGTGTCGATGACGGCGTCGAGGTCACGGGCGAGTTGCCCGAGGGTGTTGCCGAGGGCGCAGCCGCGACCGGAGCGGCCGTGTCCGCGTTGGTCGTAGGCGATGACGCGGATGTCAGGGTGACGCGATGTCAGATGACTTGTCTGGCACCGCCAACTGTCCCTGTCGCCCAGCAGTCCGTGCAGGAGAATCACCGTCAGATCCGCGGCTTCGGGACCGATTTGTCTCGTCGCCAGGGCAAGCCCGTCGGCTGTGGTGACGGAAACCCGTTGTGCTGCTATTGGATTCATCGGCGTGGCCAGCGATTAATCGTTGAAATGCCGCTCGTGGTCCCAGCGCTCAAGCCACCACTGCAGGTCGTGCACGCCGACCCCCAACAACGCAAGTGACATCACTACAACGACGTTCTGGAGGGTACTCATAGTCGGTCCATTTCGCGGGCCATGCGGGACTGCTCGAGGTAACTGCTGCGCGACAGGTAGTGTCGTTGCGCCGGGGGCCGATACAGTGCGGCGCTGACACCTCGGATCGCGTCGATTAACCGACGCGAGATCGTCGTGGGCCGCGACGATCTGGCCGCCGCGGTGCTGAACACGACCTGCTGCTGGCTGATGAAAACGGGTGCATGAGACATCCCGTCCTTCACCAAGGTTGGCTTCACATCTTGGATGACATCCGGTGTCGCGGCGGATATCGTTGGTGGTTGCGACATTTCGTCTCCTCGCCGTGTTGGACACTCTCTGATAGGCATCGAGTGTCGTCGGACGGCGAGGTCGTGGGCCAGAGAGCGCACACCACACTTGGCGGTGGTGTACACCCCCGGGTGTGCGCATCAGCGTCGAACGTGGTGCGTACCTGCCGGCCTGCCCGAGCGTCGCGCGAGGATACTCATCCCCGGTGGGCGGCACTCGACACGGCCGGGGCCAAACTTTGGTCACGAACGAGGACGTGAACGCCGGGCGGGCGCCCGAGCCGACTACCTGTATCGATCACCCACCACAGTCGTGGTTACGGCATGGGGAAACACCGAATTAGGTAGCTCACTACGCAGGCGGACCGGCGCCGATGCGCGGATAGTGTCAATGGTCAACTCTGACGGCTTCGAGTAGCGATCGTGATTGCGTGATCGTGAATGACCGCGGAAGGACGGCATCAAGGTGAGTGGTCGCGTTTCGGTCCTCATCGCCGAGGATTGCCTGCTGGTGCGAGACAGCGTTTACCGGGCGTTGTCGACCGACGCCGATGTGACCGTCGTCGGTGTCGCCGAGGATTATGACTCCACGGTCGAACTCGTCGAAAAGCATCAGCCGACGTTGCTGGTCACCGACGTACGGATGCCACCGACGTCGACCGATGAGGGCATTCGGTTGGCCCGGTGGATGCGCACGGCGCATCCGGACACCGGGGTGATCGTGTTGTCGCAATACGCCGATCCGCACTACGCGGCGGGGTTGCTGGACGGCGGTACGGCGGCCCGCGGGTATCTGTTGAAGGAACGTGTTTCACATTTCGACCAGCTCAGCGAGGCGGTGCACCAAGTCGCCGCCGGTGGGACGGTGCTCGATCCGCTGGTGGTGGAGGCGCTGCTGGCCCAGCCGAGCTCCGCCGCAACGCTCAGCCGATTGACCCCCAGAGAACGCGAGGTGCTCGCCGAATTGGCAACCGGGTTCAGCAACCGCACCGTGGCGCAGCGGCTTGTGCTGTCTCAGCGGGCGGTGGAAAAGCATATTAATTCAATTTTCGCCAAGCTCGGCTTGAGCATCGACGACTCGGTTGATCGGCGGGTCAAGGCTGTGCTGATGTTCCTCGACGACGTCTCGGTTTAGAAGTGTGGTGCGTACACCATGGTGTGGAGCAAATCGGCCCCGGATCATGCCAAGAATGGCGGACGAGCGGGTGCGGGTCTGGGTGGTCGACGACCAGGCCAGTTTCCGGCTCGCTACCGCCGCCACCGTGGCTGCCACGCAGGGATTCGTCATGGCCGGTCAATGCGAGACCGGTGAATCCGCGATCGAACTCATTCGGGACGGCAGTGCCGGGATCGTGTTGATGGATATTCACATGCCAGGAATGGGTGGCATCGAAGCCACGCGGCGAATCCGCGCCGCACATCCAGATTTGATGGTCCTGCTGATGTCCACCTACGACGTCGAGGACCTTCCCGCGGGGGCCGCCGATTGCGGCGCCGCGGCCTACCTGCACAAAGAACACCTGAGTCCAGATCTGCTGACCCGGCTTATGGCGACCAGCCCACTGAGGCCGGTCCGGTGCGGTTAGGTTACGAACGCATTCACCGCTTGGCGGAGGACCGCTTTCGGCCGTTCCTTACTGGTCTGATTGCCATCTATTCCCGTCCTGGCGCAGTGCTGCCGCACCGCTTGGCGACGAAACGCGTTCAGCAGCTCCTTGTTGCTGTCTTTGCCATGTATTTCGGTGCTGGCGTGTTGCTGCCGCTGGGCGAATATACGTGGGTACTGCGATCCCCCTGGTTGCTGGCCCAGTTTCTCTCGCTTTGTTTATGCAGGTAAAACGGCCCCTTTGATGTTTGCTAGCTACCTTCTCCGGGCCCGCGTGGCCCTATTAATGGGCACAGTCTTGACTAACTTCACGCCTAATACCGGCAGCAACGTGTCCGAGTCGAACACCGCCTCCGGTGTACCGCGCGGCGCCGGGCGGGCGATCATGGTGTGCAGCCCGACCGGGTCGGGCGGCCGGACAGGGTTCTGCGCGACCAGCCGTGGCCCAGCCGCCCGCCGGCACGTAAGTAGCCCGCGCGATATCGTCATCGCCGCCCTTGGCGTGAAAATTGCCTTGGGCCTAACGGGTCAGTAGCGCGACACATTCGGTGTGATGGGTCAATGGGAAGGCGTCGAAGACCTTGATCTTCTCGACGACGTAACCGTGACCGCGGTAGAGCCCGATATCGCGGGCGAAAGATGCGGCCTCGCAACCGATGTGCACCACACGCGGAACCCCGGCCGCGGCCAGTAGGTCGACAACCTCGCGCCCAGCGCCCGACCGCGGCGGATCCAGCACCGCCACGTCTGCTCTTGAGGCGCTTGCGCGCTGCCCCGTCAGCGCCCGGCGCACGGAATCGGTGACCACGTCCACTTGCGGCAGATCGACCAGCGCGTCGCGCGCCGCACGCGTCGCCGAGCGCGACGTGTCGACGGTCAGCACGCGTCCGGACTCCCCCACCGCCTCACCGAGCGCCGCGGCGAAAACGCCCACACCGCCGTAAAGATCCCAGACGGTCATCCCCGCAGCGGGCTGTGCCCAGTCGACGACCAGACCGCTGTAGACCCCCGCCGCGTCGCGGTGCGCCTGCCAGAAGGCCGTCACCGGCACCCGCCAGCTGCGCCGGCCTACCCGCTGCACCGCGTAGTACTCGCCCTCGGCCACCGTGGTCGCGGTCCGCCTGCCCGCTCGCACGCTGCTCAGCACGTGGCGGCGGCCGTCGTCGTCGAGCGCGACGTGCAGGTGGGCGTGCGGCGGCCACTCGGTTTCAGCGAGGCCCTCCAGCATTCCGGCCGGCAGTTGCCCGCAGCGCAGGTCGGTCACCAACTCGTCGCTGTGGTAGCGGTGAAAGCCGGGACGACGGTCCGGCCCTACGTCCAGCCGAACCCGGGTTCGCCAACCGGTGGGGCCGGCAGCCGAAAGTGGTTCGGCTCCGGCGTCCGGGCCGTCCCAGCGATATCCGCCGAGCCGCTCCAGCTGGTTGGCCACGACCTGCGCCTTGAGCGCCCGGGCCGCCTCCGGGACGGCGAACGCCAGGTCGCAGCACCCGGCACCGTCCACCCCGGCGATCGGGCATAGCGACGCGGTCCGATCGGCTGACGGCTCGATCACCTCGATAACCTCTGCGTGCCAGTAGGATCCGCGATCCGCGGTGACCCGCACCCGTACCCGTTCGCCGGGCAACGCGTAGCGGACGAACACCACCCGGCCGTCGTGGTGCGCCACGCAGCTGCCGCCGTTCGCCGGCGCACCGGTGTCCAACGTCAATTCCGCGCCAGCGGATTCGGGCTGCTGGTCCAAGGTCAAATGCGCCGCTCCTCCCCATCGCTTCGCTCTGAATCGTCGCCGGCGCGGGTCAATCGAATATTCCCCGCCGGGCGTCGCCCGGAGCGGCGTGCGGCTGAAACATGTTGACCCGCTCCGACGAATCCAATTGCCAGGGAACCGAAGTCACCATCACCCCGGGCATGAACAGCAACCGGCCCTTGAGCCGCAGCGCGCTCTGGTTGTGCAGCACCTGCTCCCACCAATGGCCCACCACATACTCCGGGATGAACACCGTCACCACGGTGCGCTTGGACTCCTTACTGATCCGCTTGACGTAATCGAGTATCGGACGGGTGATCTCACGGTACGGCGAGGCGATGACCTTCAGCGGCACGCTGATATCGCTCTCCTCCCACTTGTGTACCAGCGCACGGGTTTCCGCGTCGTCGACGCTTACCGTGAGGGCCTCGAGAGTATCGGGCCGGGTTGCTCGGGCGTAGGCCAGCGCGCGCAATGTGGGTAGGTGCAACTTCGAGACCAGCACCAACGCGTGGTTACGGCTGGGCAGCACCACGTCGTGCTGGGCGGCCAGCTGTTGCGCCAATTCCCGGTTGACGGTGTCGTAGTGCTTGCGGATCAGCTTCATGATGCCGAACAGCGAACCCATCGCGACGATGGCGATCCACGCCCCGGCAAGGAATTTGGTAACCAGCACCACCAGCAGAACCGCGCCGGTAGCCACGAAGCCGACCGTATTGACCACCCGTGAGCGCATCATCTTGCCGCGCACCTTGGGATCGGTCTCGGTGCGCAGCAACCGGGTCCAGTGCCGGACCATTCCAATCTGGCTGAAGGTGAACGATATGAAGACGCCGACGATGTAGAGCTGGATCAGCGCGGTCACCTCCGCGCGGAACGCGATGATAAATGCCAGGGCCGCCGCCGACAGGAACAGGATTCCATTGGAAAACGCCAGGCGGTCGCCGCGGGTATGGAGTTGGCGGGGCAGGTAACTGTGCTGCGCCAGCACCGAACCCAGTACCGGGAACCCGTTGAACGCGGTGTTGGCCGCCAGCACCAAGATGAGGGCGGTGACCGTCGCGATCAACAGGAACCCGATGTGGAAGCTGCCGAACACCGTCTCGGCCAGCTGAGTGACCAAGGTCTTTTGCAGGTAGCCGGCCGGGACGCCGCCCAGCTGGGTCTGGGGATCCTCAACGAGCTTCACCCCGATCTGCTCGGCGAGCACGATGATGCCCATCAGCAGAGTCACCGCGATCACGCCCAGCATCAACAGAGTCGTTGCGGCGTTGCGCGACTTGGGTTTCTGAAACGCCGGCACCCCGTTGCTGATCGCCTCGACACCGGTCAGCGCGGCGCAGCCCGAGGAGAACGAGCGGGCCACCAGGAACACCAAGGCGAACCCGACGATGTCGCCGTGCTCGGCATGCATCTGGAAACCGGCCGATTCGGCCCGCAGCGGATTGCCCAACACAAAGATCCGGAACAATCCCCAGCCGATCATGATGACGATCCCGACGATGAACGCGTAGGTCGGGATCGCGAACGCCGCCCCCGACTCGCGGATCCCGCGCAGGTTCAACGCCATCACCAGCAAGATCGCGGCCACGCAGAACCACACCTTGTTTTGGGCCACAACAGGCAGCGCCGAGCCGATGTTCGACATCGCCGACGCCGTCGAAACAGCAACGGTGAGAACGTAATCCACCATCAGAGCGCTGGCCACCGTCAGGCCTGCGGTTTGGCCCAGATTGGTGGTGACCACCTCGTAGTCGCCACCGCCGGACGGGTAGGCATGGACGTTCTGCCGATAGCTGGCGACCACGACGAGCATTACCGCGGCCACCGCCAGGCCGATCCACGGTGTCAACGAATACGCCGCCGCACCCGCGACCGAGAGCATCAGGAAGATCTCTTCGGGGGCATAGGCAACCGACGACAACGCATCGGAGGCAAACACCGGCAATGCGATCCGCTTGGGCAGTAGCGTATGGCTCAGCCGGTCGCTGCGAAAGGGCCGGCCGATAACCAAGCGGCGCGCAGCGGTCGAAAGTTTGGACACGAGAGCCAAGGGTAAGCCTGGCATGCCGGTAGCGTTCGCCGTAGGCGACAATGTTGCGGACGAATCGGCTGGCAAAGCACCGAGAGGACCTCAAGTGCGGGTAATTGTGATGGGGTGCGGCCGGGTGGGTTCTTCGCTCGCCGACGGGCTGTCCCGGATCGGGCACGACATCGCGGTCATCGACCGCGAGAGCGCCGCCTTCAACCGGCTCAGCCCCGAGTTCGCCGGCGAAAGGGTGCTGGGCCAGGGGTTCGACCGAGATGTCCTGCTGCGGGCGGGCATCGAAGAGGCCGACGCATTCGCCGCGGTGTCCTCCGGAGACAACTCCAACATCATCTCGGCGCGCCTGGCCCGGGAGACCTTCCGCGTGCAGCGCGTGGTCGCCCGGATCTACGACGCGAAGCGCGCCGAGGTCTACGAACGCCTCGGAATCCCCACGATCGCCACGGTGCCCTGGACCACAGATCGGTTGTTCAACGTGCTGACCCGGGAGAGCGAGACGGCGAAGTGGCGCGATCCGACCGGCACCGTCGCCGTGTCGGAGGTCGTCTTGCACGACGAGTGGGTCGGGCACCGGGCCACCGATCTGGAGCAGGCCACCGGCGCGCGGGTGGCGTTCATGCTCAGGTTCGGCACCGGTATCTTGCCCGACCCGAAGACGGTCATCCAGGCGGGAGATCAGGTCTATGTCGCCGCGATATCGGGCCGCGCCGCCGAGGCGGTGGCCATCGCCGCGCTGCCACCCAGTGCGGACCTAGATTCGGGAGCCCACAAATGAAACACGCCGACGACGATGACGCCGGCTTGCCTGATTCTCGAGCCGGGGTGGAGGAGTGGCACAAATGAAAGTAGCCGTTGCAGGGGCCGGTGCCGTCGGCCGCTCGGTCACCCGCGAACTGTTGGAAAATGGCCACGACGTGACCCTGATCGAACGCAATCCCGACCACGTCGACGTCGACGCGATCCCCGCCGCGCACTGGCGGCTCGGCGATGCCTGCGAAGTGAGCCTGCTGGAGTCGGTCCACCTCGAGGATTTCGATGTGGCGGTCGCCGCTACCGGTGACGACAAGGTCAACGTGGTGCTCAGCCTGCTGGCCAAAACCGAGTTCGCGGTGCCGCGGGTGGTGGCCCGGGTCAACGATCCCCGCAACGAATGGCTGTTCACCGATGCCTGGGGTGTGGACGTGGCGGTGTCCACCCCGCGCATGCTGTGTTCGCTGATCGAGGAGGCCGTCGCGGTCGGCGACCTGGTGCGGCTGATGGAGTTCCGCAAGGGTCAGGCCAACCTGGTGGAGATCACCCTGCCCGATGACACGCCGTGGGGCGGCAAGCCGGTACGCAGGCTGCAGCTGCCGCGCGATGCCGCGCTGGTGACGATCCTGCGCGGGCCGCGAGTCATCGTGCCGGAGGCCGACGAACCCCTGGAAGGCGGCGACGAGTTGCTCTTTGTGGCGGTCACCGAGGTCGAGGAGGATCTGCGCAAGCTGTTGCTGCCGGAAGGCCCCTCGCTCGGCGATTAGTCGCGGCTGGTGTCGGCCTCGAGCTCGGTGCTGCCGGCCAGGCCTTCGGCGCTGCCGGATTCGGCCAGGGCACGCCGCACGGCCTTGATCGCCACGTACGTCAGCAGCGCGGCCAGCGCGGTCAGTGGCCAGCCCATCCCGATCCGCGCCACGCCCAGCCAGCCGGTCTGATTGGCGTCGTAGAGCAGGTGCTGGACCACGAAGCGGGCACCGAAGACCAGCACCCAGCCCAGCGAGGCGATGTCGAACGCATACACCGCGCGCGACACGTCGCGCCAGCTGTGATCACGGCCGGTGGACCAGCTCCACAGATAGCCGACAATGGGCCGGCGGATCACCACCGACACCGTGAAGACCACCGCCCACAGCAAAGACGTCCAGATGCCCAGCAGGAAGTAGCCCTTGGACTGCCCGACGAGATGGGCGATCAGCGCGCAGACGCCGACGCCCATGAACCCGGCGAGCGCCGGTTGCGCGGATTCGCGTCGAATCAGCCGCCACAGCAGCACCAGCGCGGCCACGCCCAGCGCGGTTGCGATGGCGGCCGGCAGGCCGGAGACGCTGGAAATCGCCACGAAGGTCACCACCGGCAGCGACGAGTAGACCAGACCACTCACGCCGCCCATTTGCGCCAGCAGGCGCTCGGGGTTGACGCGGTTAGCAGTCACCGGCCCGCCATCGCTGTCGACGGTCACCGCTGAATTTCGTAGTGCGGGTTGTAGATGGCCTTGGCCCCGTTCTCCAGCTTGCCCAGCCGGCCCCGCACCCGCAGCGTGCGGCCCGAGTCGATGCCGGGGATCCGGCGTTGACCCAACCAGACCAGCGTGACGGTGTCGCTGCCGTCGAAGAATTCGGCGCGCACCCCGCCGGCGCAGCCCTTGCCGTTCGTCTCGACGCTGCGCAGCGTGCCCACCATCGTGACCTCTTGGCCGCGCTCGCAGTCGATCGCGCGCTGCGCACCGGTATTCAAGACCTCGTCGGACAAGTCCTCGGAGTCGAGTTTCTCCGGGTCCTCCGTCAACCGCCGCGTCAGCCGGCGCAGATAACCCTGGGCCCCCATTGGCCCCTCCTGACACTGCTCATGCAGCTATCGGTTTGTTCCGCCCTATTGTCTGCCAACGGACACCGTAGACCTGTTGGTTCCCCGGCGCCACACAGACCAAACCGACGTTATTGGACTGCTTGACCCTTCCTCGTCCAAGCGCGGCAGTATCGAGGAGTGACTGTCGATTTGCGCGGTGTCACCACCGTCTTATTGCCCGGAACCGGGTCCGACGACGACTACGTCTACCGGGCATTTTCCGGCCCCCTACAGGGCGTCGGCGCGGTTCTGCTGACGCCGCCGCCGCAGCCGCAGCAGTTGATCGAGGGCTACCTTTCCGCGTTGGACGAGGCCGCGAGCGCAGGTCCGATCTGTGTGGGCGGCGTCTCGATCGGCGCCGCGGTGGCGACCGCGTGGGCGTTGGCCCACCCCGAGCGCGCCGTCGCCGTCCTGGCCACGCTGCCGGCCTGGACCGGGGCGCCCGGGTCAGCGCCCGCCGCTCTGGCGGCCCGGCATTCGGCGTCCCAACTGCGTCGCGACGGCCTAGCGGCGACGACTACTCAGATGCGGGCATCCAGCCCGCCGTGGCTGGCCGCGGAGCTGACCCGCTCGTGGCGGGCGCAGTGGCCATACCTACCCGGCGCGATGGAAGAAGCGGCGGCCTACGTGGCACCGAGCCGCGCCGAGCTGGCCCGGCTGGCCACGCCACTGGGCGTGGTCGCCGCGGTCGACGATCCGATTCACCCGCTGCAGGTGGGTGTCGACTGGGCGGCCGCGGCGCCGCACGCCGCGCTGCGCACGGTGACACTGGATCAGTTCGGCGCGGACGCCGCCGCGCTGGGCGCCGCTTGCCTTGCCGCGCTCGCCGACGCTTCCGGCTAGCCGCCGGTGCTCGTGCTGCGCAGTTGCTGCATCGCCGACCCCTCGGCGCTACGGCGAGCGGTCGGCTCGTTGGGCTGCTCTTGCGGGTCGGCTTGTTGTGCGCCCTGTTGGGCCTGTTGAGCCGCAGCCTCCTGCAGTTGCGCAGCCATCGGCTCGGGCAGCTGCACTGGCAACGGCGTCCGGACCGGCAGCGGCGTGTCACCGCGGCGAACGACGGTGTCCGCCAACGCCTCCCGGGCCTCCTCGACCAGCGCGTCGATCGTCTCGTGCGGGCCGTTGACGACGCAGCGAATCATCCACCGATAGCCGTCGACGCCGATGAAATGCACGACGCCAGCGGCGGTGCCGATCACTTCCCGGCCCCACGGGCCGTCCCTGATGACGACTTTGGCCGAGTCCTTGCGCAGCGAGTCGGCGAGCTCGCCGGCGACCTCGCGCCACAGGCCGGTGGTCTTCGGTGCCGCGTACGCGGCGATGGTGAAACGACCGTTGGGCGTGATAACCCACACCGCGCTCGGTATCCCGCCCTCGGTCAACTCGACCTGCAGCTGGCTGCCCTCCGGCATGGGAATCAGCACAGAGCCGAGGTCGAGCCGCGCCAGCTCCGCGGCCGCGGGATCGTCGAAGTCCTCGATGTCGAACGGGCCGTCCAGCTCCCCGGATTCGTCAGCAGCTGCCGGCTCGGCTGAAGTCTCGTCAGGGCTCTCCGCTTCCACTTGCCCGTCGGAGGTGTTGTCGTCTTTGTCTGAGCGTCTACCGAATGCCACCATGAGCGCCGCCGCTCCTCCTCATCGCTTCGCTCTGCATCGTCACCGGCGGTCACAAACTCTCATGTCCGCCAGAGGAACCGTGGCCGCCGTCGCCACGGGACGTCTCGGCCAGCCCGGCTTCGTCGAATGACGAGACCTCGACCGGCTCGACCAACTCGACCCGCTGCACCAGCAACTGGGCGATCCGGTCACCGCGATGCACGTCTATCGGCGCGACCGGGTCGAGGTTGATCAGCGAAACCTTGATCTCTCCACGGTAGCCCGCGTCGATGGTGCCAGGGCTATTGACGATCGAAAGTCCCACCCGCGCGGCCAATCCCGAGCGCGGATGCACCAACCCGACCATGCCGAAGGGGATGGCCACCGCGACGCCCGTGCGCACCAGGGCACGTTGCCCCGGCGCCAGCTGGACGTCTTCTGCGCTAAAGAGATCGACACCGGCATCCCCATCATGAGCGCGGCTGGGCAGCGGGAGCCCGGGATCGAGGCGGACAACAGCCAGACTGGTCGACACGGGGCCACAGATTACCCTTGACCGCGTGTCCGATACGCGCGTCGCGCCGCACAGTGTGCGATATCGCGAGCGATTGTGGGTGCCGTGGTGGTGGTGGCCGCCGGGTTTCGCGCTGGCGGCGCTGATCGCCTTCGAAGTTAACCTGAGTGTCGCCGCCCTACCCGACTGGCTGCCGTACGCGACGCTGTTCACCGTGGCGTCCGCAACACTGTTGTGGCTGGGCCGCGTCGAGATCCGAGTGACCCAGGACTCCGGGGCCGCTAGCAACGGGGTCGAGCTGTGGGCCGGGCCAGCGCATCTACCTGTCACCGTGATCGCCCGCTCTGCCGAAATCCCGCGCTCGGCCAAGTCAGCGGCGCTGGGTCGCCAGCTCGACCCGGCGGCCTACGTCCTGCATCGGGCATGGATCGGCCCGATGGTTCTGCTGGTCCTCGATGACCCAGACGACCCGACGCCGTACTGGCTGGTGAGCTGCCGTCACCCGGAGCGGGTGCTGTCGGCCCTGACAAGCTGAGTGCAGCTATCAGGCTGCGCAGTCGGTGCAGATCATGAGGCCGTTCTTCTCGCTGGCCAGCCTGCTGCGGTGTTGCACCAAAAAGCAGCTCGAGCAGGTGAACTCGTCGGCCTGCTTCGGAATCACGCGGACCGACAGCTCTTCGCCAGACAGGTCGGCCCCAGGCAGCTCGAAAGACTCAGCGGATTCGGATTCGTCGACGTCGACCACGGCCGAGGCCGCCTCGTTCCGTCGTGCTTTCAGCTCCTCCAGCGAGTCCTCCGAGACGTCATCTGTCTCGGTACGCCGCGGAGCGTCATAGTCGGTAGGCATCTTCCTGTCCCCGTCCTATCCCCTCTAAGCCCTCATTACCTCAAGCAACGCTTTGTACCAGCGTCGAACGCATCCACCAAATGATTCGTGCCCGTATAGCCGTTCATATCAGTGTGATTTACGTCACACTTTGCACTTGACCTTAACAACTGCGCTTAAACAGGGCGTTTAGAGTGCACCTGTGGTCGCACAAATCACCGAGGGAACCGCCTTCGACAAGCACGGTCGACCCTTTCGGCGACGGAATCCCCGGCCCGCGATTGTCGTATTGGTCCTCCTGGTGGTGGCGACGGGCGTGGCCTGGACCGTCGCGCTGACCCGGCCAGCCAAGGTTCACCAGGCCGAAGCCTGCAATCCACCCCCACAAACGACGCAAACAACCGGATCGGCACCGGAACAGCTCGGCGAGCCAGCGTCGCGCAGCGAAATGATGGACGTCACGCCCGCCAAGCTCAGCGACACCAAGCTCCACGTCCTCAACGCCAGCGGGCGGGGTGGCCAAGCCGCCGACGTCGCCGGCGCGCTCAAGGATCTAGGCTTCGCCCAGCCGATCGCAGCCAACGATCCGATCTACGCCACCGCCCGACTGAGCTGCCAAGGTCAGATCCGCTTCGGCACGGCCGGGCAAGCCACCGCGGCGGCGGTGTGGCTGGTCGCGCCGTGCGCCGAGCTGTTCCGCGACAACCGCGCCGACGACTCCGTCGACCTCGCGATCGGCACCGATTTCAGCGCGCTGTCACACAGCGACGACATCGACGCCGTGCTCGCCACCCTGCGCCCCGGCGCCGACGAGCCGTCCGACCCCACGCTGCTATCAAAGATCCACGCCAGCAGCTGCTGACGTCAGTGCGGGATCGGCGCCAGGCCGTCGAATCGCTGCAGGGCCGCCAACAGCTCGTCGGCGATGCCCGGGGCCGCGGCCACCACCAACTCCGCGACATCTGCGCCGTAAGCCGGCCCGTGCTGCGCGGGCTGCACCACCCGCGCGCCCGCCTCGGCCGCGATCAACGCACCCGCCGCGCGGTCCCACACCTGCAGGCCGTGTTCGTAGTACGCATCCAGCCGCCCCGCCGCGACCATGCACAAGTCCAGCGCCGCGGACCCGATGCGCCGCACATCGCGGACCACCGGAACGATCTGGGCCAACAGAGCCGCTTGGGTTGCGCGGCGCCGCTGTGAATACCCGAAGCCGGTGCCCAGCAACGCCATTGACAACTGATCGGCGTCGGTGCACCGCAGCGCGTGTGTGCCGTGTTCGTCGGTGACGTGCGCACCGAGGCCGCTGGCGGCCGAATACACCGCACCCGCAACGACGTCAGCGACCGCGCCGGCCACCGACACGCCGCCGACCTGTGCTGCGACGGACACCGAGTACGCGGGGATGCCGTAGACGAAATTGACCGTGCCATCGATGGGGTCGAGCACCCAGGTGACCTGTCCGGCGGGAGCGGACCCAGAGCCGGGGCATCGGCGGGCCCGCCGCCCTCCTCCCCCAGGATCGGATCACCGGGCCGCAGTTGAGCCAACCGATCGCGCAACAGCTGTTCCGTCTCGGTGTCGACCACGGTCACCGGATCGGTCGGGGTGCTCTTTGCCCGCACCGCGCCACCACCGGCGGCATCGGCGCGGGCGCCGAACACCTCGGCGCGACGACACCGCACGAACTCGGCGGCCTCGGCGGCCAGCGTCTCGGCCACCGAGCGCAGCCGCGCGGGCTCGTTCTCAGGTCGTGTCACCGCTCTATCGCATCACAGTCGCATCAGAGTCTCGGGGCCATCTCAGACCGCCCAAGCGGCGACCTCATCCGGTTAAGGTGAGCGGACAGCCCAAATCTCGCCCAGGAGATTCCGGATTCATGACCAGCACCGACTCGACCGCGGATTCACCCCAGCGCCGTGGATTCGGCATCGACGTCGGCGGCAGCGGCATCAAGGGCGGAATCGTCGACCTGGACACCGGAGCAGCTGATCGGTGAACGGATCAAACTGCTGACCCCGCAGCCGGCCACCCCGTCGGCGGTCGCCAAGACCATCGCCGAGGTGGTCAACGGATTCGGCTGGACCGGACCGCTCGGGGTGACCTATCCCGGTGTCGTCACCCACGGCGTGGTCCAGACGGCGGCCAACGTGGACAAGGCCTGGATCGGCACCAATGCGCGCGACGTCATCAGCTCCGAGTTGAACGGCCAGGACGTCACCGTCCTCAATGACGCCGACGCCGCCGGGCTCGCCGAGGAGCGCTACGGGGCCGGCAAAGGCAACTCCGGCCTGGTCGTGCTGCTCACGTTCGGCACCGGCATCGGGTCCGCGGTCATCCACAACGGTGACGTTGATACCCAACACCGAATTGGGGCATCTCGAGGTCGGCGGCAAAGAGGCCGAGCACCGGGCGGCGTCGTCGGTCAAAGAGCGCAACGACTGGAGCTACGAAAAGTGGACCAAGCAGGTCACCAGGGTGCTGATCGCCATCGAGAACGTGATGTGGCCCGACCTGTTCATCGCCGGCGGCGGCATCAGCCGCAAGGCCGACAAATGGGTCCCGCTGCTGGAAAACCGCACCCCGGTGGTGCCCGCGGCCCTGCAGAACACCGCCGGAATAGTCGGCGCGGCCATGGCTTCCACCACCGACGTCACGCACTGAATTTTGCCCGGTGGCGCGGTATGGGCGCCCACTGTCGTTACAATGGTCACCGCGGCCGCCCGACTGATAGCGCGCGAGTACTCACGCTGATTATCAAAGCCGACATTCGACATAGCAGACACTTTCGGTTAAGCGTGCCCAGACCCGCCGGAAGTGAGTCCGACCGAAGGGGTGTATGTGGCAGCGACCAAAGCAAGCCCGGCAACCGATGAGCCGGTGAAGCGCACCGCCACGAAATCTCACGGTTCTCCCGCCAAGACCGTCACCAAGCGACCGGCGGCGAAGGCCGCCAACGGTTCCGCCCCCGCGAAGCGAGCCACGAAAACGGCACCCCGGGCCACCACGAAGGCCGCCGGGGCCGCCGCCGAGGAGGCCCCCAAGAAAACTCGCGCCGCGGCCAAGAGCGCCCCGGCCAAGGCACCCTCCACGCGGGGCCGCGGAACAAAAGGCTCAGCGCCCAAAGACGCCCCAGAAGACCCGGTGGCAACCCTGGAGGTTGTGGACACTGAGGTCGAAGAGGACCTGGAGGTCGAACCGGACCTCGACGGCGAGCCCGGCGAGGACATCGAAATCGATGCCGCCGAGCTCAACCTCGACGATCTGGAGGACGACGGCGTAGCGGCCGATGCCGGGGACACCGACATCGAGCCAGGCGACGCCGAGGACGGCGAGGCCGCCTCGCCCGCAGCGGCCGGCGCAGCCCCCGCCGAAGAGGACGAGGAGATCGCCGAACCGTCCGAAAAGGACAAGGCCTCCGGCGATTTCGTGTGGGACGAAGACGAATCCGAGGCGCTGCGTCAGGCCCGCAAGGACGCCGAGCTCACCGCGTCGGCGGACTCGGTTCGCGCCTACCTCAAGCAGATCGGCAAGGTGGCGCTGCTCAACGCGGAGGAAGAGGTTGAGCTGGCCAAGCGTATCGAGGCCGGTCTGTATGCCACGCAACTGATGACCGAGCTGACCGAGCGGGGCGACAAACTGCCCGCCGCTCAGCGTCGCGACATGGTGTGGATCTGCCGTGACGGCGATCGCGCGAAAAACCATCTGCTGGAAGCCAATCTGCGGCTGGTGGTTTCGCTGGCCAAGCGCTACACCGGCCGCGGCATGGCGTTCCTGGACCTGATCCAGGAAGGAAACCTGGGCTTGATCCGCGCGGTGGAGAAGTTCGACTACACCAAGGGGTACAAGTTCTCCACCTACGCGACGTGGTGGATCCGTCAGGCCATCACCCGCGCCATGGCCGACCAGGCACGCACCATTCGCATCCCGGTGCACATGGTCGAGGTGATCAACAAACTCGGCCGCATTCAGCGCGAGCTGCTCCAGGATCTGGGCCGCGAGCCCACGCCTGAAGAGCTGGCCAAGGAAATGGACATCACCCCCGAGAAGGTGCTGGAGATCCAGCAGTACGCCCGCGAGCCGATCTCGCTGGACCAGACCATCGGCGACGAGGGCGACAGCCAACTCGGCGACTTCATCGAAGACAGCGAAGCGGTGGTGGCCGTCGACGCGGTCTCGTTCACGTTGCTGCAGGACCAGCTGCAGTCGGTGCTGGAGACGCTCTCGGAACGCGAGGCCGGCGTGGTACGGCTGCGCTTCGGCCTCACCGACGGGCAGCCCCGCACCCTCGACGAGATCGGCCAGGTCTACGGCGTGACCCGCGAGCGCATCCGCCAGATCGAGTCCAAGACGATGTCAAAGCTGCGCCACCCCAGCCGTTCTCAAGTCCTGCGCGACTACCTGGACTAGAGCGACAAGTGGTAAGAGTGCTAAGAGCCATAGCGCTGGTGGCGCTCGCGATCGGGTTGGCCGTCCCGGCCTATGCGGATGGCACCGACGACGCGTTCATCGCCAACCTCAACACCTCCGGCATCAATTACGGGCCACCCGACAGGGCGATCCAGGTCGCGAAAACCGTCGTCTGCGGCACCCTCAACGACCACCCCAACACCAGCAACGCCGATCTGATCGCCAAGGTCACCGGCGCCACCAGTTGGGCGGCCAACGATGCCGCCTACTTCACCGGAGCCGCCATCCAGGCCTACTGCCCCCAGTACGGCCAGCCCGCTCCCAAAAAACCGGGGTTTCATCAAGCCGCAGCGCGGTAATCTTCACCATCAGCCGGCAATCCCGCATCACCCAGGCGTGCGGCTAGTCGGCAGGCTGTAGCCGAAGTTCGGAGGCAACAACGTCAAGATCGCGCACGGTGCGAAGGGATCAGGCCGCGATACCGCCGGCTCAGCCCGCCGACCGCCCGACACCCGACACCGGCACCCCGCCACGGCAGCCGTGGCGGAGCCGCCGGCTCGCCAGCGTGATCCTGGCCGTCCTGGTGGCGGTGGGTGTCATCGCCGCCGTCATTCTTGTCACCATCATCACCGGCCGACGGCAACACAACGCGAACCGCCCTCTGGTCGCGCCGCCCGCCAGCACCGCGCAGCCCACCAGCACTACGCAGCCCACCAGCGTCCAGCCCCTTCAACTCAGATACGGTCCTCAAGTCACGCTGCCCTTTACCGGCCTTAGCCGACCAGGCGACGTGGCGGTGGACGCCGCGGGTGACGTCTACGTCGCCGACTTCGGCACCAGCCGGGCGCTGAAACTGGCGCCCGGGTCGAGCTTCCCGATCGGGCTGCCGTTCACCGGCCTCAACAAGCCGCAGGGTCTGGCGGTGGATGCCGCTGGCGCCGTCTATGTCACCGACCCCGGCAACAAACGGGTGCTGGCGCTGGCGGCGGGCTCTGGTACTCAGGTCGTGCTGCCGTTCACCGAGCTCAACCAGCCCTGGGGTGTGGCGGTCGATGCCGGCGGCAACCTCTATGTCACCGACGTGACGAAGGATCGGGTGGTCAAGCTGGCCGCGCGCTCCGCAACCCTGGCCGTGCTGCCGTTCACTGGCCTTCGGGCACCCCAGAGCGTAGCGGTAGACACCGCCGGCGACCTCTACGTCAGCGACTTCAGCAACAACCGCGTGCTGGAGCTCGTGGCAGGTTCGAACGCGCCGGCGGAGCTGCCGTTCACCGACCTCAACGGACCCTACGGGGTGGCGGTGGACGCCGCCGGCAACCTCTACGTCGCCGACGATCTCAACAATCGGGTGCTCAAGCTGCCGCCGGGCGCGGCCACCCCGACGACGCTGCCGATCACCGGCCTGAACAATCCGACCGCGGTAGCCGTGGACGCCGCCGGCAACCTCTACGTCACCGACTACGGCAACGACCGGGTGGTGGAGCTGCCGGTGGGGTGATGCATCTGGCCGCTACTCATCCCGCCGGTGGCGGCTTTTTCATAACCGTCCCCCGAAGCTCCGCCCCCAGCTCGATGTCGTCGTAGTTTGCCCGCTTGCGCCAACCGCTGCCTGGCGACTCCGGTGGCTCCTCCGACTCGTCTGCCGAGTCCTCGTACTCGTCTTCCTCGGGATCCTGGTAAGCCCCGTACTTTTGCTGCTTCCTCTTGCGCCAACCGCTGCCTGCCGACGAGACCGGCGGCGGCATCAACGGCGGCAGCGGGAAGTCGGAGTCTAAAGCGTCCTGGGAGTCCAGGTCGGTGAGCGGCGTTGCCACCGACGCGAGTTGGACCGCCCCTTGCGACGCCGGCAACAGGCCCACCACCGCGGGCGGCAGGGTCAGCTTGCCCATCGACACGCCCACACCGATCGCGGCCGTGGGTTCCGCCGACAGTCCGGCGGCGCCGAACGCACCCGCTCCCCCGGCTACCCCTCCCAGGGCGCCCTGACCCTCCGTCAGCCCAGGGGCCGTACTGTGACCGCATGTCTGCCCGCCGCACCGTCGTCTCGTCCGGATCCGACTTCGAATCGGTGGTCGGTTACTCGCGCGCGGTACGGGTCGGCCCACACGTGGCGGTGGCCGGAACGACCGGCGCGGGACCGGCCGGCGACATAGCCGCCCAGACCCGAGACGCTTTGCGCCGCATCGAAGTTGCTCTCGGGCAGGCGGGCGCGACACTTGCCGACGTGGTCCGTACCCGCGTCTACGTGACCGATATTTCGCGGTGGCGCGAGGTCGGAGAAGTGCACGCTGAAGTTTTCGGTGAAACACGTCCCGCGGCCACCATGGTCGAAGTTTCCGCGCTCATTGCACCTGAATTGCTGGTGGAGATCGAAGCTGACGCCTACGTCGAATCCTGAGATTCTGCGACCGGCGGGAAGGTGCCATCGGGCCCCGCGCGGTAAGCGGTGACCCTGATCACGGCGCTCGCCGGCAGCGGGCCGTACAGATGCGGGAACAGCATCGACTCCGGATCCGTCGGCACCCCCGGTTCCCAACGCACGGGTGAGTCGAGTGCCGCCGCGTCGATGTGCAGTAGCACCAGGTCCGTGCGACCGCAGAAGAGCCTGTTTGCCGGCAGGTGCACCTGCTCGAGCGTCGAGAGGTGGATGAACGGGGCGCCATCGGACGAATCGCTCGGTTCGACACGGATTCCGCCCCGGATACGGGCCTGCGCCCACTCCTGTTCCCCACAGAGGTGCGCGAGTACGGCTGGAGTGATCGGCATCATAAACAGTTTGCCCGATGCGTGGGCGGGAATTCGTGAGAAACGACACACCTGATAACGGCCCGGGAACAACGCGAAAACCCCGAACGTCTGACAAAGTTGAAGACACGCCAGAACGGAGAAGCCATGAACGCAACTCTGACCACTCCCGAGCTGACTAGAGCTGACCGGTGCGACCGCTGCGGAGCAGCAGCGCGCGTCCGCGCCACGCTCCCCTCGGGTGCCGAGCTTCTCTTCTGCCAGCATCACGCCAACGAGCATGAGGCGAAACTGACCGAGTTAGCCGCCGTGCTGGAGGTCAGCGCAAGCTAGTAAGGGCGAATCGCCCGTCGGCAATGAGGGCTGGGCTTGCCATCGTCGGCAATGCTGGGAGGGTATGAACGACCAACCCGCCAAGCCGACTCGCCACCACATCTGGCGAATCAGCTTGAGGACCCTGTCCAAGAGCTGGGACGACTCGATTTTCTCGGAGTCGGCGCAGGCAGGCTTCTGGTCCTGTTTGTCACTGCCGCCACTGTTGCTGGGAATGCTGGGCAGCCTGGCCTACGTGGCGCCACTGTTCGGCGCGGACACGCTGTCCATCATCGAGCAGCGCGTAATCTCCACGGCCCACAGCTTTTTCTCCCCCAGCGTGGTCAACGAGATCATCGAGCCCACCATCCGCGATATCGCCGGCGAGGCGCGCGGCGAGGTGGTGTCGCTCGGTTTTGTGATCTCGCTGTGGGCGGGATCGTCGGCGATGTCCGCCTTCGTCGATTCCGTCGTCGAGGCGCATGACCAAACCCCGCTGCGCCACCCGGTGCGGCAGCGATTCTTCGCGTTGTTTCTGTACATCGTGTTGCTGATGTCTGTGGTGATAACCGCGCCGTTGGCGGTGGTGGGGCCGCGCAAGGTGGGTGAGCACATCCCGACCAGCTGGGCCAACGTGCTGCACTATGGCTACTACCCGTTGCTGGTTTTCGCCCTGATGATCGGGGTCATGCTGCTCTACCGGGTGGCGCTGCCGGTACCACTGCCGTCACACCGACTGATATACGGCGCGATCCTGGCGACCACGGTGTTCGCGGTGACGACGCTGGGCCTGCGCTTCTACCTGAGGTGGATCACCAGCACCGGTTACACCTACGGCGCGCTGGCAACGCCGATCGCGTTTCTGCTGTACGCGTTCTTCGCCGGCTTTGCGATCATGATCGGCGCCGAACTCAACGCCGCCGTCCAGGAGGAATTCCCGGCGCCGAAGACGCATGCCCACCGGCTGCGCAAATGGCTGGTGTCGCGCGTGCGCGGTGCCCGGGCCACGACGGACGGGCCGGATTCGCCGCCAGCGCGGCAGAATACGGTGACAGCAGAGCCCACAAACTGATCGGGCGTTGATCGGCCCTGATCAGCCCTTCTTCATCGTGTCGTAGATCCGCTTGCAATCCGGACAAACCGGCGAGCCTGGCTTGGCAGACTTCGTGACGGGGAACACCTCACCGCACAAGGCGACCACGTGATTGCCCATCACGGCGCTCTCGACGATCTTGTCCTTCTTGACGTAATGGAAGTATTTGGGCGTGTCACTGCCGGTCCCGTCATCGACGCGTTCGTCGGCGTCGGTGCGTTCGATCGTCTGGGTGTCCATGCCTGACATTGTGCCTCCTAACTCGCCCGAGCCGGAACCGATCCGATGTGGAACAGTGGAGGTATGAAGCGCGGCTCCAAGCTGGGTTTCGACGATGATGGTCACCCGGTACTGATCACCGCCGCCGCCCCGTCGTATGAGGAGGAGCATCGCGCGCGGGTACGTAAGTACCTGACCTTGATGGCGTTTCGCATTCCGGCGCTGATCCTGGCCGCGGTCGCCTACGGCGCCTGGCACAACGGTCTGATCTCACTACTGATCGTGGCGGCGTCGGTGCCATTGCCGTGGATGGCCGTGCTGATCGCCAACGACCGACCGCCTCGCAGCTCCACCGAGCCCCGACGGTTCGACGCCGTCCAGCGACGCACCCCGTTGTTCCCGACGGCCGAGCGTCCGGCGATCGAGGCCCCGCGGTCTGCTGACCCCCAGGACCGGGATTAGCCCGGGGTTAGCCCGGCCGTCTGGGGGCCACGCGCCGCATTTCTCAGCACATTCTCAGGTCGTCGGCACATTTCTGCACGTCAAAGCGTGTGAGATGACGCCCGGGTGGGAACTCAAATAGCTGGTCTGTCGTTAAACCACATGACAGTACAAAGCCGATCGGGGAGGGCGTAATGGCCGAAGCCACCAGAAGGGCCAATACAAGCCGGGTTGAGGGCGATCTGGATGCCCAAAGTCCCGCAGCGGACCTGGTGCGCGTATATCTGAACGGCATCGGAAAGACGGCGTTGCTCAACGCCGCCGGCGAAGTCGAGTTGGCAAAGCGCATCGAGGCCGGGCTCTACGCCGATCATCTGTTGGAGACCCGTAAGCGCCTCGGCGAGAACCGCAAGCGCGAATTGGCTGCCGTGGTGCGCGATGGCGAAGAGGCCCGCCGCCACCTGCTGGAAGCGAACCTGCGCCTGGTGGTTTCGCTGGCCAAGCGTTACACCGGTCGGGGCATGCCGTTGCTCGACCTCATCCAGGAGGGCAACCTCGGACTGATCCGCGCGATGGAGAAGTTCGACTACACAAAGGGATTCAAGTTCTCGACGTATGCCACCTGGTGGATCCGCCAGGCCATCACCCGCGGCATGGCCGACCAGAGCCGCACCATCCGGCTGCCGGTTCACCTGGTGGAGCAGGTCAACAAGCTCGCCCGAATCAAGCGCGAGATGCACCAGAACTTGGGACGTGAAGCCACCGACGAGGAACTGGCCGCCGAATCGGGCATTCCGGTCGACAAGATCAACGACCTGCTCGAGCACAGCCGCGACCCGGTGAGCCTGGACATGCCCGTGGGCTCCGAGGAAGAGGCCCCGCTGGGCGACTTCATCGAGGACGCCGAAGCGATGTCCGCCGAGAACGCGGTTATCGCCGAGCTGTTGCACACCGACATCCGCAGTGTGCTGGCCACTCTCGACGAGCGTGAGCACCAGGTGATCCGGTTGCGGTTCGGCCTGGACGACGGCCAACCCCGCACCCTGGACCAGATCGGCAAGCTGTTCGGTCTGTCCCGCGAGCGGGTGCGTCAGATCGAACGCGACGTGATGTGCAAACTGCGCAACGGCGAACGGGCCGATCGGTTACGCTCCTACGCCAGTTGATTGCCGACAACTCAAGCCAGTTAGCAGACGGTATGCCCGCCGCACCTTAGCGGCGGGCATACTGCTTGCCTGGGCAGCGTTACACCCATTCACGCAGCTGGCCAAGTAGACTCAGCGGCAATGGAGGGTGCTGAATGAACGAGCTGGTCGATACCACCGAGATGTACCTGCGGACGATCTACGACCTCGAGGAAGAGGGCGTGACGCCGCTGCGTGCCCGGATCGCCGAGCGGCTCGAGCAGAGCGGGCCGACCGTCAGCCAGACCGTCTCCCGGATGGAGCGCGACGGGCTCCTGCGCGTCGCCGGCGACCGCCATCTGGAGCTCACCGACAAGGGCCGGGCGCTGGCGATCGCGGTGATGCGCAAGCACCGCCTCGCCGAACGACTGCTCGTCGACGTCATCGGGTTGCCGTGGGAGGAAGTGCACGCCGAGGCATGCCGGTGGGAGCACGTGATGAGCGAGGATGTCGAGCGCCGGCTGGTTCAGGTGCTCAACAATCCGACGACGTCGCCGTTCGGCAACCCGATCCCCGGCCTGTTGGACCTCGGCGTGGGTTCGGAGTTCGGCAGCGGCGACGCCAACCTGGTCCGCTTGACCGAGTTGCCGGCCGGATCGCCGGTCGCCGTCGTCGTCCGGCAACTCACCGAGCATGTCCAGGGCGACACCGACCTGATCACGCGGCTCAAGGACGCCGGCGTGGTACCCAACGCCCGGGTTACCGTCGAAACCACGCCGAGCGGCGGAGTCACCATCGTGATCCCGGGCCACGAGAAGGTGACCCTGCCCCACGAGATGGCGCACGCGGTCAAGGTCGAAAAAGTCTGACTCCCCTCGCCGCACCCCGCTTCTACCCGGCTCTCTGGCCGAACGTGCGGCGCGGCGGCAACCGCACCCCGAGACGATCCGCAAGCCGGTAACCGGTGTCCGCGAGTTTCCGAATGTCCTGCGGCCGTAGGCCAGATTGCAGCGCGGTATCCAACATGCCCGCCATTCGATGGCCCGGCTCGCAGCGCAGCGCGGCCTCCAGTGACACCCCGGCCAGTGGCCCGTCTCCGCGGGCGTAGGCGCTGAAGGCCAGCAACACCAGCGCCTCGACTCGCCATGGCGGCGGCAGGGTGCGCGCCAGAACCGCCCACAAGGACTCGACGGCACCGGCGTTTTCGCCGACGGCAAGGGCATAGAGCAGGTCGCGCGTCTGCGCGTCGGTCAGCGCGCAACCCAGCCGCGCCAACTCGGCGTCGGACAGCGGTTGCCCGCCGGCGACCCGCGAAGCCGTGGCCACCGCGTTCTCAACGTCGCGGCGGCAAAACCGGCCCTGGTCCGCGGCATCGGCGCGATGCGCGGCCTTGCGTTTTGCCGCCTGTCGCTCGACGACGGCGGCCAGGTCGGCGCTGCGCGCAGGGTCGTCGACCGCGATGACAGCCTGCAGGTCGGTGCGCCGCGGGTAGAGCCGTCGGCCGTCCAACACCGCGGCAACGGCCAGCGGCGACGCCGACGGGTCGTCGACTACGCCGCTCGAACCGCAGCCGTCGACGCAATGCCAACGCCCGCCGGCGGCCACCCGGTCCACCACATGCGCCGTCCACAGCTCAATGTCGTGCTGCGCCAACGCTTCTACGAGCACCGTGCACAGCTGCCGGTATTCCTCGTTGCACCGCGGACAGTGCGCACCGTCCGCGTCGACGATCACTGCGATCGCGGCCTCGGGTGCAGCGGCTGCGGCGACCTCGGCGAGGTGCTCAACCCGGTCGAGGAGTTCCTCGGACAGATCCACCCGCATCACCGACCCCAGTTCGCCGCCATCCAGCGACACCAGGACCAGTGATTTTTCCGGGACGAAACCGAGAACGGCCGGTAGCGCGGCGATTAACGCTCCGGGGCGGTTCAGCTCAAAGTCAGCTCGATGCTTGGTCATGAGCCTCAACGCTGGCAACCGTGTCCGTCGGCGGGTGCTCGCGCAATGGGGTTGAGCGAATCACTTGTGGAGAAAGTCTGGACTGTGAGCCTTATCGTCTATCCCATGGGTTCGATGCAGGAGTACGACATCGTCGTGATCGGTTCGGGGCCGGGCGGGCAGAAGGCCGCGATCGCGTCGGCCAAGTTAGGCAAATCCGTCGCGATCGTCGAACGCGGCCGCATGCTCGGCGGTGTGTGCGTCAACACGGGCACGATCCCGTCAAAAACGTTGCGCGAGGCTGTGCTCTATCTCACCGGGATGAATCAGCGCGAGCTGTACGGCGCGAGCTATCGCGTCAAGGACCGGATCACCCCGGCCGACCTGCTGGCCCGGACCCAGCACGTGATCAACAAGGAAATCGATGTGGTGCGCAACCAGTTGATGCGCAACCGGGTCGACCTGCTGATCGGCCACGGCCGTTTCGTCGACCCCCACACCATCGCCGTCGAGGACCCCTCCCAACGCGAAACAACCACCATCACAGGCGATTACATCGTCCTCGCGACCGGCACCACGCCGGCCCGGCCGTCCGGAGTCGAGTTCGACGAAGACCGGGTGCTCGACTCCGACGGGATCCTCGACCTCAAATCGCTGCCGGCCTCGATGGTCGTCGTCGGTGCCGGTGTGATCGGCATCGAGTACGCCTCGATGTTCGCCGCGCTCGGCACCAAGGTGACCGTCGTGGAGAAGCGCGGCGACATGCTGGACTTCTGCGACCCCGAGGTGGTCGAGGCGCTGAAATTCCACCTGCGCGACTTGGCGGTGACCTTCCGGTTCGGCGAGGAAGTGACCGCGGTCGACGTCGGCGCGGCGGGCACCGTCACCACGCTGGCCAGCGGCAAGCAGATTCCGGCCGAGACGGTGATGTACTCCGCGGGCCGCCAGGGCCAGACCGACCACCTCGACCTGCACAACGCCGGCCTCGAGGTCGAGGGGCGCGGCCGGATCTGGGTCGACGACAAGTTCCGGACCAAGGTGGAGCACATCTACGCCGTCGGCGATGTCATCGGCTTTCCCGCGCTGGCGGCGACCTCGATGGAACAGGGGCGACTGGCCGCCTACCACGCATTCGGGGAAAGCTGCGACGGCATCACCGACCTGCAGCCGATCGGCATCTACTCGATCCCCGAGATCTCCTATGTCGGAGCCACCGAGGTGGAACTGACCAAGGAATCGATTCCCTACGAAGTGGGTGTGGCGCGGTACCGGGAACTGGCCCGCGGTCAGATCGCCGGCGACTCCTACGGCATGCTCAAACTGCTGGTGTCCACCGAGGATCGCAAGCTGCTCGGGGTGCACATCTTCGGCACCAGCGCCACCGAGATGGTGCACATCGGGCAGGCCGTGATGGGCTGCGGCGGCACCGTCGACTACCTGGTCGACGCGGTGTTCAACTATCCGACGTTCTCCGAGGCCTACAAGGTCGCCGCGCTGGACGTCACGAACAAGATGCGCGAGCTCAGCCACTTCCGCCGCTGATCAGGACCTAACACGGATCGCGGTAGTCGGTCGGCGCGGTGTCCCCGGGGCCGCCGCCCTCGGCGCGCGCCAGCAGCGCCGCGGTGTGTTCGTCGAACGGCGCCGAGTACGACACGTTTTCCGCGCACCCACCGCCCTCCAGACCACCGATCAGCCCGGTGACCGCCGAACCGCTGATCCAGGGCGCGCCGCTGGTGCCGTCGACCAATCCTTCGCACGGCAACGCGGGAAACCCGCTGTCGGTGACCGCGGTGCTGGCCTGACAGCCGATGGGCAGGCCACCCACGCCACCCGGATAGCCGATCACGCTGATCCGGCTGCCCGCCGCGGGTGCCATGGCCAGGGACAGGGCGGAGCCGACGTGGGCTTCCAGCGGTCCGGCGCCGCTGACCCGCGCGATCGCGTAGTCGGCATGCGGATCCTTGCCGGCCAGCCATCGGGGGTCGAAGTACAACTCGACGAGCGTCCACATGTCGGCGGCATTGCCGGCGAAACCGGGGACAAACTCCGCCTGCAAGCCCCCGGACAGGCAGTGCGCGGCGGTCAGGACGAGGTCTCCGCCCTTCGAATGCACCACCGAGGCCGTACACGCGTGCCGATTGCCGCCGTCGAAGAAGACCGCGCCCACCCGCGGGTCGGGGTCCACCGGACCGGCCACGCCCCCGCGCCCGGGGTCGCCGAGCTGCTGCGCGGGTACGCCGGGCTGTGGCTTGGGCGCAGGAATAGCCAACCCGTGACCAGCGGGCCGACTGCACGACACCAGCAGCAGCGTCAAGCCGGCCAGCAGGCAGAGCAATACCCTTATCGTGCGCATTGAGTCCCATCATGCCCGCCACGGGCCGCCGATCTGTGGTCAGCCTGTAACAATCGCACTAATCGTCTTGCCGGCTAATTCGCCACCGCCCAAGCCGCGCGCGTTTTCCGAAGTTAGAGGGACACTGGTTACAAGCCCCCAGAGAGGAGGCAGCACCATGCCCGACGATCAAGACCGGGTTGACGAGCATCAGCACCAGCCCGGGCAGGCCGGCATCTACGAGCTTGAGTTGCCCGCGCCCCAACTGGTGGCGTCCGATGGCCGCGGTCCGGTGCTGGTACACGCCCTGCAGGGGTTTTCCGACGCCGGTCACGCGATCCGCCTGGCCGCGACCCACCTGAAGGCGGCCCTGGACACCGAGTTGGTGGCGTCGTTCGCGATCGACGAGTTGCTGGACTACCGCTCGCGGCGCCCGCTGATGACTTTCAAGACCGATCACTTCACCAATTACGACGACCCGGAGTTGAGCCTGTACGCGCTGCGCGACAGCGTCGGCACGCCGTTTTTGCTGCTGTCCGGCATGGAACCGGATCTGAAGTGGGAGCGCTTCATCGGTGCGGTGCGACTGCTGGCCGAGCGCCTGGGGGTACGACGGACCATCGGCCTGGGCACCGTGCCGATGGCGGTTCCGCACACCCGGCCGATCACGCTGACCGCGCACTCCAACAGCGGTGAGCTGATCGCCGATTTCCAGCCGTGGATCTCGGAGATCCAGGTCCCTGGCAGCGCCTCCAACCTGCTGGAGTACCGGATGGCCCAGCACGGTCATGAGGTGGTCGGATTCACCGTGCATGTCCCGCACTACCTGACCCAGACCGACTACCCCGCCGCCGCCCAGGCGCTGCTCGAGCAGGTGGCCAAGACCGGGTCGCTGGAGCTGCCGTTGTCCGCGCTGACCGAAGCGGCGGCCGAGATCCGGGCCAAGATCGACGAGCAGGTCGAGGGAAGCGCGGAGGTCGCTCAAGTGGTGGCGGCACTCGAGCGCCAGTACGATGCGTTCATCGACGCTCAGGAGAACAGATCGTTACTGCGGCGCGACGAAGATCTGCCTAGCGGCGACGAGCTTGGCGCGGAGTTCGAGCGATTCCTCGCCCAGCAGGGCGAGAAGAAGTTTGACGACGACGACCCATCCTGACACCCTCCTGACCCCTCACAAGACGACGAGGTTGCGATATGCCTGAGCGAAAGCGCAATCTTCGTCCGGTGCGGGAAGTGACCGCACCGACGCTGCAGTTCCGCACCATCCACGGCTACAAGCGGGCGTATCGGATCGCCGGTTCCGGGCCGGCGATTCTGCTGATTCACGGGATCGGCGACAACTCCACCACTTGGAACGCCATCCAGGCCAAGCTCGCCCAGCGGTTCACGGTGATCGCGCCGGATCTGCTGGGCCACGGGCAGTCCGACAAGCCACGCGCCGACTACTCGGTAGCGGCGTACGCCAACGGGATGCGCGACCTGCTCAGCGTGCTGGAAATCGAACGGGTCACCGTCGTGGGTCATTCGCTGGGCGGCGGGGTGGGAATGCAGTTCGCCTACCAGTTCCCGCATTTGGTGGAACGGCTGATCCTGGTCGGCGCCGGCGGCGTCACCAAGGACGTCAACGTGGCCTTGCGACTGGCGTCGTTGCCGATGGGCAGCGAGGCGCTGGCCCTGCTGCGGTTGCCCCTGGTGCTGCCGGCGCTGCAGACGGCGGGAAAGATCCTCGGTAAGGCCCTTGGAACGAAGGGTCTGGGCAACGACCTGGCGAACGTGCTGCGGATCCTCGACGACCTGCCGGAGCCGACGGCCTCGTCGGCGTTCACACGCACCTTGCGGGCGGTAGTGGACTGGCGCGGACAGATCGTCACCATGCTGGATCGATGTTATTTGACCCAGGCCATCCCGGTGCTGATCGTCTGGGGCACCCGCGACGTGGTGGTGCCCGTCCAGCATGCATGGATGGCGCACTCGGCGATGCCCGGCTCGCGGCTCGAAATCTTCGAGGGCTCAGGTCATTTCCCGTTCCACGACGATCCCGCCCGTTTCATCGACGTCGTCCAGCGCTTCATCGACACCACCGAGCCCGCCGAATACGACCAGGCCGCGCTGCGCGAGTTGCTGCGCAGCGGCAGCGGCGAACAAACGGTCACAGGGCCGGCCGACACCCGCGTCGCGGTGCTCAGCGCGATGGGTTCCGACGAACGCAGCGCCACCTGATTACGAGCCGTACAGTCGGGACATGGCTATCGACGTGACGGTGTTGCGCGTGTTCACCGATCCAGATGGGAATTTCGGCAACCCGCTCGGCGTGGTTGATGCCGCCCAGGTCCAACCCGGCGAACGGCAAGACCTGGCGACCCAATTGGGCTACAGCGAAACGATATTCGTCGATCTTCCGGCCGCGGGCGCGACCACCGCGCAGGCCACCATCTATACGCCACGAATAGAGCTCCCATTTGTCGGCCACCCGACCGTCGGAGCGTCGTGGTGGCTGCGCGAGCAGGGCATGCCGATCAACACGCTGCAGGTGCCGGCCGGCATCGTCCAGGTGAGCCACGACGGAGACCTCACCGCCATCAGGGCCCCCACGGAGTGGGCTCCTGAATACGCCATCCACGACCTCGATTCGCTTGACGCCCTGTTGTCCGCCGACCCCGCCGATTTTCCCGACGACGTCGCGCACTATTTGTGGACATGGACCGATCGGTCCGCCGGATCGTTGCGGGCGCGCATGTTCGCCGCCAATCTCGGTGTGCCCGAAGACGAAGCGACCGGGTCGGCCGCGATGCGGATCACCGACTACCTCAGCCGCGACCTCACCATCACCCAGGGCAAGGGATCAGTGATCGAAACCACCTGGAATCCCGACGGCTTGGTCGGCGTGGCCGGCCGTGTCGTCAACGACGGTGTGCGACAAGTAAACTGACCGACGCCGGTGTGGTTCAGCGCTTGCGGTGCAACACGGCGGCGAGGTGGTCCTGCAGGGGCTGGCCCACCGCGCCCATCCGCACGGTATACGAGAGATCGTCGCCCTCGACGCGCAGGGAACGGCCGAGGCCGGTTACTTCTTTGGCGGTCGGAGCCAATCCGATTGTGGTCGAGGACAACTCGACGTCTATTACCCCGCCGGTCACCGAATACGTGCCCGTGTCGATTTCGGTGATGCCGTTCGGATGGGCGAGGACCAGCTCGACGCGACCCGGCTGGGGCACACGCAGATATCCCGTCTCGGCATGCAGCGGCCTCCCGTCGGCCACCGCCTTCGTCTTTTGCGTGTAGACCAGAAACGGTTTGCCCACATGGGAGAACACCACCTCTTCGAGGTACTCGAAGGTCTGGATCGTCGGGTACTTGCCCTCTCCCCTGCCGGCCCAGGTACCGAGCAGCGGCGCCAGCGCCTCGAGATCGGGGTGCAGGTCGGCGGGCATGGGTCAGGTTGGGCTAGACACTTTGCGGTGGGCGCGCAGCGCTTCGATCTCGCGCTCGAAATCGTCCGCCGACGAAAACGACCGGTACACCGACGCGAAACGCAGGTAAGCGACCTCGTCGAGTTCGCGCAGCGGGCCGAGGATCGCCAGGCCGACCTCGTGACTCGGCACCTCCGGCGACCCCGCGGCACGCACGGTGTCTTCCACCTGCTGGGCCAGCAGATTCAGCGCGTCCTCATCCACCTGGCGGCCCTGGCAGGCGCGGCGGACCCCCTTGATGACCTTCTCGCGGCTGAAGGGCTCCGTGACGCCGCTGCGCTTCACCACGGCCAGGACCGCGGTTTCTACGGTGGTGAACCGGCGCCCGCATTCGGGGCATGACCGGCGGCGCCGAATGGCCTGGCCTTCATCGGTTTCGCGAGAGTCGATGACCCGGGAGTCGGGATGCCGGCAGAACGGACAGTGCATGACCGCTCCTTCGCCGTATCCGACATCCTGGTCTCAGCGACCACCCGAGACCACCCGAGCGTACCTGTGCGCTCCGCCGTGGGGCCAACACCGCTGGGGTAGATGCGAGCCTTGGCGTAGAGCGGTTTTCGCAGTACACCGCCCTGCCGTCAGCCCACCGGCGCAATCAGCGTCTGCCCGGCGGCCACCGTCGGCGAGTTCAAGCCGTTGAGTTCGCGGATCCGCTCGGCGACCTGGCGAACCGGCGCTTCGGGCGCCACCCGGGCCGCCACGTCCTGCAGGGATTCACCGGTTTCCACCCGCACCACCCCGAGCCGGTCGGGGACGTGGGCGGCGGCGCCGGAGTCGCCGTTGGCCAGCTGCCCGAAATGAGCGACCATGCCGAGCCAGAGGTGATGATGCCGGCCAGTAGCGCCAGCCCCACCGTCGTCGCGAGCGGGACGGGACGCTGGCGATGCGGGGCGACGGACATCGCGACACCGCCGCTGCGATAGAGCACGGGCGCGCCGGCCGGCCGCGACGGCGCGGGCCTTCGCGACCCGGCCAGCCGATCCCGGTCCCACCGGGGACCCGGGCTGGGCCTGTTGATCGGGCGCCGCACAGTCCCTGTACGCGACGGGATTGCGTGGATGAGTGTCATCTGCCTACCTCCGGACCGTATTTCTCGCTCGTGTGTTCGACTGTAGTCGCTCGTGTGTTCGAATACCGAACATTTGAGCGAAGCGTGTCGCACGAGCAAAACGCTAGACCACACCACCGACAAGACTTGTCGGTCCCGCTATCATCTCGGATAGGGCACAAATACCCGAATAACACGTTTGTTATTCACGTCGTCGGGGTCCGATCCGATCAGCCCGCGACACACCGTGTCGAACACATGTTTGATTCTTGGGCGGGCGGCGGCTACATTCATTGCCATGGGCGACAGCAACGACACCTCAGCCACCGGCGCGCTCACCGAACGGCAGCGCACCATCCTGAACGTCATCCGCGCTTCGGTGACCAGCCGCGGCTACCCCCCGAGCATCCGCGAAATCGGCGACGCCGTCGGCCTGACCTCGACGTCCTCGGTGGCGCACCAGTTGCGCACCCTGGAGCGCAAGGGCTACCTGCGTCGTGACCCCAACCGCCCGCGGGCTGTCGACGTGCGCGGTGCCGATGACCTGATGACGCCGCCGGTCACCGACGTCGCGGGCTCGGACGCCTTACCGGAGCCCACCTTCGTGCCCGTCCTCGGGCGCATCGCGGCCGGCGGTCCGATCCTGGCCGAGGAAGCCATCGAAGACGTCTTCCCGTTGCCACGTGAGCTGGTCGGCGAGGGCACGCTGTTCCTGCTGAAGGTGGTCGGCGACTCAATGGTCGAGGCCGCGATCTGCGACGGCGACTGGGTGGTCGTGCGACAGCAGAACGTCGCCGACAACGGCGACATCGTCGCGGCCATGATCGACGGCGAGGCCACCGTCAAGACGTTCAAGCGCGCGGGCGGTCAGGTATGGCTCATGCCGCACAACCCGGCGTTCGATCCGATCCCCGGCAACGACGCGACCGTGCTCGGCAAAGTCGTCACGGTAATCCGCAAGGTATAAACGTCAGTCGGCCTTGACGAAGCCGCTGGCTAACGCGGCATCCTCACTGGCAAACCAGATTTCGGCGAGCGTGTCATGGTAGAGCGCGCTGTCGGGCAGGTAATACAGGCCGGAGTGGGCACTCGCTTTGACGGGGTATCCGTCGGGCATCTGATACGGGTCGGCCAGCGGCATGTGGATCGTCGGGCGCCCCGCGGGGCCCGGCCCCGGCGGCGGGGCAGCTTCGGCGGGCTCATCCGCATCGGTCACGGCTGCGTGGTGCCGCCCGGTTCGCTCCGAATAGTCGGGTTCTGAAAACACATCGTCGAGATAAACGTCATCGTCGGCCACGGTTTCCGGCGGGTCCTCCGAGAAGACGTCGTCCGGGCGGACGATATCCGGAGGAGGCCCTTCCGAAAACACATCGTCCGGATACGCGACCTCCGGAGGAGGCCCCTCGGAAAAGACATCCTCCTCGGCGCCGGCCTCCGGCGGGCCTTCCGAAAAGAGATCGTCCGGGTAGGCATCGTCCGGATGCTCGGCATCGGCAGCGGCGGGTCCGGAGAACACGGCACGGGATAGGGCCGGATCGGACACGACAGGAGTAGGAGTCGTGTCCACCGCGTCGGGATCGTCGCCGTCGGGCGCGACATCCTCGGCCGAGCCGGCATCCGCCTCGCCGCCGTGCGCCCAACCGGCCTCTTCATCGAGGGGCCAATGCCCGTCGGCGTCGTAGCCGACGTCATGGGCATCCTGAAAGTCGCGATCCTGCTCGTCGGCCCCGCCCGCTCCGGCCTCAAGGGCTGCACGGCGGGCGTGACGCCGGCGCCACCAGCCGAGCACCAACAAGCCCGCCAGCACGGCAAGCAGCAGCGCCGCGATGGCGGCCACCAGCCACCACCACTGCCAGGTGAACTTCTTGGCGTGCGGAGGCATCGCCGAGCCACTCGGCTGGTTCTGCCCCGCCACCTGCAGACCGGACAACAACGGCGCCAGATTCGCCGGGTCGGTGGTGAATGTGTTGTTGGCGCGGTTCCATGCGATCTTGCCGCCGGTGAACTTCTGCGAGACCGCGTCACCGTCCGTCGCTTGGTCGCCCACCGGGGCGCCGAGTTTGCCGGTGGGACCGCGAAGCTTGTCCCACGCGGCCTTCATGGCCCCGCGCACGACGAACGCGCCGTGGTCAGGTGTCCAGAAGATCACCGGCTTGTCGGCCGCGGAGAACGTGGCGATCCGGCTGGAGGGCCCGATACCGCCGTCCGATTCGTTGGCGATCGGGAAACCCAGGTCGCTACCGACCGGCCCACCCAGCGACTCATACTTCGCCAGAACGTCGCTCTCGAGCGCGTTCGCTCCGGTTGCCGGGCTGAAAAACACCTTGCCGCCGACGAAGGCCTGCACGATCCCGTCGCCGCCGATGGGTTGCTCGCCGCCCTGCTTGGCACCCAGCGGACCGTTGACGCCGCCGGCCGCGCGCCAGGCCATGTTGATAGCCGCGCCGGGATCGATCGCGACCTGCAGGCCTTTCAGCTGATCGGCGAGGACCGCCGGCTCGGTGGCGAACTCCTTGGTCTTTCTGTTCCAGGAGACCGCACCGCCGGCGAACTTCTGCGAGGTGACTTCGCCGTCGTAGGTTTCGTCCCCGACCGGGGCGCCCAGCACGCCGCCCGAGCTGCCGAGTCTGTCCCACGCGGCGTTGAGAGCGCCGCGCACGACGAACGCACCGTGGTCGGGAGTCCAGAAGATCACCGGCTTGTCGCTGGCGGAGAATGTCGCCGCCCGGCTGTCGGGTCCGGCCAGGCCGGGAACTTCGTCGATGGTCGGGAATCCCAGATCACTGGTGGCCGGACCACCTAGCGACTCGTACTTGCCCAGGATCGGCCCATACATATATTTGGCGCCGGTGTCCGTGGTGTAGTACATCTTGCCGCCGTCGAAGTCCAGCGCGAATCCGTCGCCGACGGGGTAAACGTCACCCTTCCTGGCGCCCAGCGGTGAGGTGGCGCCGCCGGCCTTATCCCACGCGGCCATCATGGCAGCCTCGGCGTCGCCTATCGGAGATGCCGCCACAGTAGGCGCCAGCAATGCGGCGGCCACCACTGTGGTCGCCAAGCTGACCAGCGCCCGTCCGACCAGCTTGCGCAATTGACCTCTCTGCCCCTTCACCAAGCCTCCCAGCCGACGGATACGACCTTAAACGGTGGCCATTCCCGTATCCCGCTCGCCCGGCGAGCGGATGGTACGCCCACAATAGGTGTTCCCCGGTTAGTCCGTGTTATTGCCGGGCTCGCATAACTTTGCTCTAGCGATCGATAATTGCCCAATCGAATCGAAAATAGTGTGAAAACGGATACCTAGCCGATGTCGAAATGATGCCGTGTCACGTCAGAGTCGCGACAAACCGATGCCAGCGTGGCACCACAGTTGCACTACAACGGCATTCCGGCACGCAACGGAGCCGGCCCGGGCTAGACGCCCTTAAACACCCAAGCTGCGACCGATAATCTCCTTCATGATTTCGGTCGTGCCGCCGTAGATCGTCTGCACCCGAGCGTCGAGATAGGCGCGGGCAACCGGGTATTCGCGCATGTAGCCGTATCCGCCGTGCAGTTGCAGACAGCGGTCGATCAAATGCACCTGCTTTTCGGTGGAATACCACTTGGCCATCGCGGCCTGTTCGGCCGTCAGCTTGCCCTCCAGATGCAGCGCGAGGAACTCGTCGACCATGATGCGCACCACGGTGGCCTCGGTGGCCAGCTCCGCGAGCACGAACCGGCTGTTTTGGAAGCTGCCGATCGGCTTGCCAAAAGCCTTGCGTTCCTTGGTGTATTGCAGCGTCTCCGCCAGCGCGGATTCCATGGCAGCGGCGGCCATCACGGCGATGTTGATCCGTTCCTGCGGAAGGTTCTGCATCAGGTAGATGAACCCGCTGCCTTCCTCGCCGAGGAGGTTCTCGACCGGAACATGCACATCGGTGAACGACAACTCGGCGGTGTCCTGCGCGTCCAGCCCGATCTTGTCCAGGTGCCGGCCGCGCTCGAAGCCCTCCATGCCGCGCTCCACGACCAGCAGCGAAAAGCCCTGCGCACCTTTGTCTGGGTCGGTCTGCGCGACCACGATCACCAGGTCCGAATTGATCCCGTTGGTGATGAATGTCTTTGAGCCGTTGAGCACGTAATGATCACCCTGCTTAACGGCGCGGGTCTTGATTCCCTGCAGGTCGCTGCCGGTGCCCGGCTCGGTCATCGCGATCGCCGTGATCAATTCCCCGGTGCAGAACTTGGGCAGCCAGCGTTGCTTCTGCTCTTCGTTGCACAGCGCCAGCAGGTACGGCGCCACGACGTCGTTGTGCAAGCCGAAGCCGATCCCGGTGTAGCGCCCACGCGTGATTTCCTCGGTGAGGATTGTGTTGTACCGGAAATCGGGGTTGCCCCCGCCGCCGTACTCCTCGGGCACGGCCATGCCGAGAAAGCCCTGTTTGCCGGCCTCCAGCCACACACCGCGGTCGACGATCTTCGCCTTTTCCCATTCCTGGTGATACGGCTCGACGTGACGATCGAGGAAGGCCCGAAACGACTCCCGAAACAATTCATGCTCAGGTTCGAAAAGGGTGCGCTGGTACTTGACGGCACTGCTCATGGGTGACCTCCGGCGAACGGCAACTCTGCCGCCCAACATATACCAACCGGGCGGTTGGTCGGTGGACCGGCAGCTCCGGGTGGTCAGTGCGCGGCGAACTCCCGCAGGCGGGCGGCCAGCGCGACCGGGACGCGGGCCTTGATCCGCGTGCCGTGGGGGTTGTGCTCCGCCTGCTGCACCCGCCCATCGGCGTGCACCCGGGCCACCAGGTCGCCCCGGTCGTAGGGGATCACCACGTCCACGGCGGTGTCGGTGGGAGCGGCGAGCTCGGAGATCCGCCGGCGCAGCGCGTCGATGCCGTCGCCGGTGCGCGCGGAAACGAACACCGCGCCGGGCAGTGCGTGACGAAGCTTGGCCAGCATCAGATCGCTTGCGGCGTCGACCTTGTTCACCACCAGCAGTTCATGGGGCGCATCCCCGTTATGGTCGGCCCCGTGGTCCGCGATGTCCGCAAAGATCTCCGTGATCACCTGCCGGACGGCGTTGATCTGTGCCAGCGGATTGACGTCGGAGCCGTCGACGACGTGCACCAACAGGTCGGCGTCGACCACCTCCTCCAGCGTCGAGCGGAACGCCTCGACCAACTGGGTGGGCAGGTGCCGCACGAACCCGACGGTGTCGGTGAGCACGAACGTCCTGGCGTCCGTCGAACCGGGAAAGAACTCCGCGCGACGGGTGGTGGGTTCCAGGGTGGCGAACAGCGCGTCCTGTACCAGCACCCCCGCGCCGGTCAGCGCGTTGAGCAGGCTGGATTTGCCCGCATTGGTGTAGCCGACGATGGCGATCGACGGGGTCTCGCTGCGCAGCCGGCGGCTGCGCTGGGTGTCGCGGGCCTGCTTCATCGCGTTGATCTCGCGGCGCAGCTTGGCCATCCGCTCGCGAATGCGGCGCCGGTCGGTCTCGATCTTGGTCTCACCGGGACCGCGCAGGCCCACCCCGCCGCCGCTGCCGCCGGCGCGGCCACCGGCCTGCCGCGACATCGACTCACCCCAGCCACGCAGCCGCGGCAGCATGTACTGCATCTGCGCCAGCGACACCTGCGCCTTGCCCTCCCGGCTGGTGGCGTGCTGGGCGAAGATGTCCAGGATCAGCGCGGTGCGGTCGACGACCTTGACCTTGACCGCCTTCTCCAGCGCGGTCAGCTGCGCCGGGGACAGTTCACCGTCGCAGATGACGGTGTCGGCGCCGGTCGCCAGGACCACTTCGCGGAGTTCGGCCGCCTTGCCCGAACCGATGTAGGTCGACGGGTCGGGCCGGTCGCGGCGCTGGATGAGTCCTTCGAGCACCTGCGAGCCGGCGGTCTCGGCCAGGGCGGCCAGTTCGGCCATGCTGGCCTGGTTGTCGGCGGCACTGCCCTCGGTCCACACCCCCACCAGCACCACGCGCTCCAGCCGCAGCTGGCGGTATTCGACCTCGGAGACGTCGGCGAGTTCGGTGGACAGCCCGGCGACCCGGCGCAGCGCCGATCGGTCTTCGAGGGCAAGCTCGCCGATGCTGGGTACTTCGCCTGGGGCGTCTGGGAAGTCCGATGAGCCCGTGTCGGGCGAATCTGGATATGTCATAGCCAATTTCCGATGGTGGCACGTCACGGGTGCGGGCGCACCCGAAATAAATCGGGTTTAATCACGCCGGCGCGTTCCACGCGTCCCATAAGGCCTCGTCGATCTCGCCGCGCGCCACCAGCACCGACGGTCCGCGCAAGTAGCTTGTCGAGTCGGTGACGGTGACGGTGACGTCACCGCCCGAGACGCGGACGGTGAGGGTGCCGGTGTCGGCGCCGGCAGTCAGAGGCCAGCGCGGCGACGGCGGCGGCGACCGTCCCGGTACCGCAGGACCGGGTTTCACCGACCCCGCGCTCGTGCACCCGCATCCGGATGACGCCGCCGGCCGGGGCGGTGAGCACCTCGACGTTGACCCCGTCCGGGAACTGCGCGCGATCGAAGTCGACGGGCGCCGCGACGTCCAACGCCGCCAATTCTTCGGCGGTCAGTCCGGGATCCAGGCAGGCCAGGTGCGGGTTGCCCACGTCTACAGCCAGGCCGGCGAACCGCCGCCCGCCGATCACGGCCTCCCCCGCACCCAGCCGGTTAGCCTTGCCCATGTCCACGGTGACGTCGGCGTTGGTGGCATCGACGTGGTGCAGGGTGACCAGCCGCGGGCCCGCCAGCGACCCGACGACGAACTCGTCGCGGGCCTCCAGGCCACTGGCACGCAGGTAATGCGCGAACACCCGCACCCCGTTGCCGCACATCTGCGCCATCGACCCGTCGGCGTTGCGGTAATCCATGTACCAGTCGTCGGCGCCGACGCCGTCGGGCAGGCGGTCGAGCACGCCGGCCGCCGCGGCGGCGCCCGCGGTGGTCACCCGTAACACGCCGTCGGCGCCCAAGCCGCGGTGCCGGTCGCACAGCGCGGCGACCCGGGAAGCGGACACGGCCACCCGAGCATCTATGTCGGGCAGCAGCACGAAGTCGTTCTGGGTGCCGTGGCCCTTAGAGAAGATCATGTGAAGATCACCTGCTCAGGATACGTGCCGCCACGCCTGCAAGGCGGCGTCGACGAGGCTGGCGCCGTCCACCACGTCGAGCCAGTGCACCCGGTGGTCGCGGCGAAACCACGAGCGCTGCCGCCGCACGTAGCGGCGGGTGCCCACGAACGTCTGCTCACGCGCGTCGCGCAGCAGCTCGGTGGTGCCGCCGGCGTCAAGGGCCGCGAGCACTTGGGCGTAACCCAGCGCCCGTGACGCGGTAACCCCGTCGCGCAGGCCGTCGCCCAGCAGAGCACGCACCTCCTCGACCAGGCCGCCCTCGAACATCGCGTCAGTGCGCCGGGCCAGCCTTTCATCGAGAATTGTTGTGTCGCAGTCCAATCCGACGATGGCGGTATTCCACCGCGGGGCGCCGATGCTCGGCGCCGACGCGGCGAACGGCCGCCCGGTCAGCTCGACCACCTCGAGGGCGCGCACCGTGCGCCGGCCGTCGGTGGGCAGGATGGCCGCCGCGGCGGCCGGGTCGCGGCGGGCCAGCTCGGCGTGCAGGTCGGCCACTCCGACCTCGGCCAGCCGCCGCTCCCACCGCGCGCGCACGGCCGCGTCGGTGGCGGGAAAAGACCAGTCGTCGAGCAGCGACTGGATGTAGAGCATCGAACCGCCGACCACCACCGGCACCGCGCCCCGGGCCGCGATCGCCTCGATATCCGCGGCGGCCGCGTGCTGATAGCGCGCCACGGTCGCGGTTTCGGTGACGTGCAGGACGTCGAGTTGATGGTGCGGGATGCCGCGGCGCGCCGCGACGGTCAGCTTCGCGGTCCCGATGTCCATGCCGCGATAGAGCTGCATCGCATCGGCATTGACGATTTCGGCGGGGCCGCCGACACGTTCGGCAAAATCGAGCGCCAGCTGCGATTTCCCGGTTCCCGTCGGGCCGATGATCGCGAGCGGTCTCACGGCTGCCAGACACCGGCGAAGTACCCCACGCCGTAGGGCGCTCCCCGATAGAGCTCCTTGGCCGTTCGCGGACGTGGCTCCGTCAGGCCAGCCAGCACCTGAAAGGCGACCCGCCCCAGGATCTGGGCGGGCAGCCGGGTCAGGGCGGCCACGTCGCCGTCGGCCAGCGCGTCGTCGAGGGCCTGTTGCACGTCGGCGGCGCCGGGGTCGTAGCCGCCGGGTGCTCTTTCGGTCAGCGTGTTCGCGCCGTCGGCGACGACGAGCACACCGATCGGATCGGGCGCCTCGTCGATCTCGGCGCGCAGTTGCCGGCCCCGGGCCAGCGCGGTGTCGGCATCGTGGTCGCTGCGGTACACGCGGACCTGCGCAACGGCCTCGGGGCGGGCCTGGCCGCGCACCCAGCCGGCAATCAGCGCGCACAGCGGCAAGCCGACCGGCGACCGAGCTGCCCCTGGTGAGAGTCCGACCCGCACGTCGGCTCCGAAGCCCGCGAAGGTACCCACGCTGCTGCGCTCTATGACGTCGTCGGCACCGCCGGTTCCGATGCCGATCCAGCGCGGCGGCAACAAGGCGGCCGCTGCCAGCACGGCCGCCCTCAGGTCGGCGAGTTCGGCGCTCGCCGCTCCGCCCAGTTCGGGGACGAGCACCGGCGCCGACGGAACGATCGCGATGGCGCTCAACACGCCACCAAACTAACGTCTCTGGACCTAGGCCGGTCCGACCTCCGCCGCGACGGTGGGTTTCACGTCGCGGCCGCTGCTCCCGGCCGCCAGCGACGCGGCCTCGCCGCGCGCCAGCCCAACCGTCGCGACGATGACCATCGCCACCGCCGCGATCAGCACAAACGCCTCGGCCCCTTCGACGTCAAACGTCTCGCTCAGCAGGATGACCCCGAGCGCACCCGCGACCACGGGCTTGGCCACGGTCATCGTCGGCAGCGAGGCGGTCAGCGCACCGGCGCGGAAGGCCGCCTGCTGGAAAATCATCCCGGCCAGGGCCGCCAGCAGCCAGGGGAAGAACTCCCACGACCGCAGGACGGCCCCCGGACCACCTTCGGCGATCTCGACGATTCCCTTGGTCAGCACCGCGAAAAGCGCCAACGACGAACCCGCCACCACGGCCAGCAACACCGCAGCCACCGGACGACCGCGCCAGACCCGCGCCGCCAGCACACACAACACCAGGATGGGGCCCATTACGGCGGCCACGATGGCCCAGGTTCCCAGCGACGCCCGCTCCTGGCCGGCCTCCGGGTGCCCGACGATGATGACCACCGCCAGCGAAGCGGCCAAGACCACCGCCCACAGCCACTCCCAGCGGGTCACCGGGTGATGGGTCAGCCGGGCGTAAATCGGCAGGGCGAACAGCAGGGCCGTCACCTGCAACGCCGTCACCATCACCACCGAACCCCACGCCAGGGCCGCGGCCTGCAGGCTGTAGTTCGTGATCGCCGCAGCGCCGCCCAACCACCACCGGGTGTCCCGCAACGACATCAAAAACAGCTCGAGGTGGCCCACCTCTTTGTCGGTGATCTCCTGCGCGGAGCGCTGCCGGATCACGTCGCCGATCGCGGAGAACAGCGCCGCGCACAGCGCGATCAGCGCCGCGATGTCCACCTTCGACATCGGGACCCCCTCATCAGCGCTCCGGCCAGAAGCCTTGAGTACACGCGCGGTTCGATAGCAGTTAACAAGCACTGTAGTGCTAGCGGGCCACGGTCTCGACCCCATCGACCTATGTAAAACCTATGCTCAGACTGTGTGAGAGACGGAAGGCCAGCTAGGCCGGTGCGGGCACCGGCATGCGGCCGGTGATGACGCGAACCCTTCCCCACCGAACGCCCCGAATGAGGTTCTCCGTCACGCTACCGGCGAATGCTCGCCGGTTCTGCTGCCCGAAGCCGAGTTGTGACCCGCCCGTACACGCCGCGATATCAGCGGCCGGAACCAAGGTGCCGCGCGGGGCCCGCGAAGCTGCTTCAATACTGTTGGAACCGATGCGGGTGCCGCATCGAAGCTTCCGACGACCGTACAAGGTGCCGCTTCGCGCGGCAGGTGCGCGGGATGGCGACCGCGCGAAGAAGACAAAGGGTAGGTGACAACCGCATGACCCCCGACCCCATCGATAGCACCACCACCACTAATGTTCCCCCCAAGCCGACGCCTCGGCCTGGACCGCGTCCCGGCGCCCGGCCGGGGCCGCGACCGCCCGCCTACCTGGTAGCCGCACACGCGCCCAGCGATCCGCACCAGTTCGGGCGCCTCGACGACGACGGCACGGTATGGCTGATCGGCTCGGCCGGCGAGCGCATCATCGGGTCCTGGCAGGCGGGCGACCCCGAAGCCGCCTTCGCCTACTTCGGCCGTCGCTTCGAGGACCTGAGCACCGAGGTCACGCTGATGGAGGAGCGGCTGACGTCGGGGACCGGGGATGCCCGCAAGATCAAGGCCAATGCGATCGCGCTGGCCGAGACGTTGCCGACGGCCTGCGTGCTGGGCGACGTCGATGGGCTCGCGGACCGGTTGACGAACCTGGTCGCGCGGATCGAGGTCATCGTCACCGCGGTTCGCTCCCGACGCGACGAGCATCGGGCCGCTCAGACCACCCGCAAGGAGGCGCTGGCGGCCGAGGCCGAGGATCTGGCCGCCAACTCGACGCAATGGAAGATCGCCGGCGACCGGCTGCGCGCCATCCTCGACGAATGGAAGACGATCACCGGCTTGGACCGCAAGGTCGACGATGCGCTGTGGAAACGCTATTCGGCGGCCAGGGAGTCGTTCAACCGGCGGCGCGGATCCCACTTCGCCGAGCTGGACCGGGAGCGTTCGGGGGTTCGGCAGTCAAAGGAACGCCTCTGCGAGCAGGCCGAAGAGCTGTCCGAGTCGACGGACTGGGCGGCTACCAGCGCCGAGTTCCGCAAGCTGCTGACCGAATGGAAGGCGGCGGGACGGACGAGCAGGGAGGTCGACGACGCGCTGTGGCGGCGCTTCAAGGCCGCCCAGGACTCGTTCTTCACGGCGCGTAACGCCGTGACCGCGGAAAAGGACGCGGAGCAGCAGGCCAACGCCGCCGCCAAAGAGGCCCTGTTGGCTGAAGCGGAAAAGCTCGACACCACCAACCACGACGCCGCGCGGGCAGCGCTGCGGTCGATCGCCGACAAATGGGACGCGATCGGACGGGTGCCCCGGGAACGGTCCGCCGACCTGGAGCGGCGGTTGCGCGCAGTCGAGAAGAAGGTGCGCGACGCCGGCGAATCGGGCTGGTCGGACCCGCAGGCTCAGGCCCGCGCCGAGCAGTTCCGGACCCGGGCCGAGCAGTTCGAACGACAGGCCGAAAAGGCAGCCGCGGCCGGCCGGAGCAAAGAAGCCGACGAGGCGCGGGCCAATGCCGAGCAGTGGCGGCAGTGGGCCGACGCAGCCGCGGAAGCGCTGACGCGCAGGTCCTAGCGGCCGGGCTGCTGCTCTTCCGGAGGTTCCTCGGCGTGCTCGTCGGTTTGCAGACTGTCGAGCAGCGTCCGGGACTGCTGCTGCGCCACGACCCGCCGCCGTTGCTCCTCGGCCGCCAGTTGCACGATGGTGCGCGACCACACCACGCGGGCCCAGTGAAATGTCAACAGGATCACGGTGATCCACGCGACGATCAGCCCGATACCGGGGCCGGGATGCCCGGCGGGCGCGGTCTGGCGCGACCACACAGCCAACAGTCCGGCCGCGCAGGCTATCGCCGAACCCGCCAACGCAACCCAGGCCAGCGCCCAGCGTCGCGTCATCAGCGCCAGCATGGAGAAACCGACGCCGAACACCAACGCAAACCAGGCGAACACCCGCGAGGGCAGGGCCACCTCGGCCGCGCCGGCGCCGTGACTGCCGAACAGCACGTCCCATCCGCGCACATGGCCGGTGTGCGGCAGGATGAACGATCCCAGCAGGACGAACACCAGCACGGCGACCACGACGGCCCGTGCGCCGGGATCGATCTCGCGCGCGACCCGGCGTTCGGCCGCCTCGATGTCGGTCCGGAAGGCGTCGAAATCCCCGCCACCGCGCTCGTTCACGGGGCACACGCGAGGGGTTCGACCGGGCTGGTGGACTGCCCGACACCGGGCATGCCCAGACCGACACCGCGTGGACGCGGCCCGGCGGCGTGCGCGTCACCGGCGCGGGTGCGGCGGTGCGTCAGAATGCCCGCGTCGGCGATGAGGTGGTGTGGCGCCGCGTCGGTGATCACCGCGGTGACGATGTCGCCGGGCCGGACCAAATCGGGCCCGATTTGGCCCGAGGTGAAGTGCACCAGGCGGCCGTCGCGTGCCCGTCCGGTCATGCGCGCAGTTCGGGCGTCTTTGCGTCCTTCGCCGCTGGCGGCCAGCAGTTCGACGGTCTGGCCGATCAACCCGCGATTGCCGTCCACGCAGATCTGCTCCTGCAGCGCGACCAGCCGTTCATAGCGTTCCTGCACAACGGCTTTCGGCAGCTGCCCGGGTAGCTCAGCGGCGGCGGTGCCCGGCCGCTTGGAGTACTGGAAGGTGAACGCCGCGGCGAATCGGGCCCGCCGCACCACGTCCAGGGTGGCCGCGAAGTCTTCCTCGGTCTCGCCCGGGAAACCCACGATCAGATCGGTCGTGATGGCGGCGTGCGGCATCGCCGCCCGGACCCGGTCGATGATGCCGAGATAGCGCTCGGCGCGGTAGGACCGCCGCATCGCGCGCAGGACCCGGTCGGATCCCGACTGCAGCGGCATGTGCAGGGCGGGACAGACATTGGGCGTCTCGGCCATCGCGTCGATGACGTCGTCGGTGAACTCGGCCGGATGCGGGGACGTGAACCGCACCCGTTCCAGACCGTCGATGCGTCCGCAGTCCCGCAGCAACTCGGCGAAGGCGCCGCGATTGCGGGGCAGCGCCGGGTCGGCGAAGGAGACGCCGTAGGCGTTGACGTTCTGCCCCAACAGGGTGACTTCGAGCACGCCGTCGTCGACCAGCGAACGCACCTCGGCCAGGATGTCGGCGGGACTGCGGTCGACCTCCTTGCCCCGCAACGACGGCACGATGCAGAAGGTGCAGCTGTTGTTGCACCCGACGGAGATGGAAACCCAAGCGGCATAGGCGGATTCGCGGGCACTCGGCAGCGCCGACGGGAACTCCTGCAGCGCCTCGGCGATCTCCACCTGGGCGACCTTGTTGTGCCGGGCCCGCTCGAGCAGGGTTGGCAGCGATCCGATGTTGTGCGTGCCGAAAACGACGTCGACCCACGGCGCCTTGCGCAGCACCGTGTCCCGGTCCTTTTGGGCCAGGCAACCGCCCACCGCGATCTGCATGTCGGGATTGCCGCGCTTGCGCGGAGCCAGGTGGCTGAGATTGCCGTACAGCTTGTTGTCGGCGTTCTCCCGGACGGCGCAGGTGTTGAAGACCACCACGTCCGCGTCGGCGTCGTCGTCCGCCCGTTGGTAGCCGGCCGCCTCGAGCAGGCCGGCCAGCCGCTCGGAATCGTGAACGTTCATCTGGCAGCCGTAGGTGCGCACCTGGTAGGTGCGCACCGGAGCCGCCAGTGAAGTCACGGGGGAAGTCACGGGGCCATGGTACGGCGACCTGGGGCCACCGGATTAACCCGCAGGTAGTGGCGATCGCCAGCGCGGCGGAGCCGGGCGCAGCGGGTCGCCACCATCTGAACTAGACGCGCCGGCGTTCCCGTTCGGCGGCCAGCTCAGCGACGACGACCTCACCCGCCAGTGTCTGGCTGTACCCACGACGCGCCAGCATCGCCGCCAGCCTGCGACTCACCCGCGTGTCGTCCTCGCCCAGCGCTTCCCGCCGCAGCCTGGCCCGGACCAGCTGCTCGGCCCGCTCCCGCTCGGCAGCGGCATCCAGGCCGCCCAGCGCCGTGGTGATGATGTCGTTGTCGACGCCCTTGGTGTGCAGCTCGGCGGCCAACGCGCGCCTGCTTTTTCCCGAGTTCGCCCGCCGCGACCGCACCCACTGTTCGGCAAAGTCGGCATCGTCCACCAGGCCGGCGGCCGCCAGCCGATCCAATACCCGGTCACGGATGTCGCCGGGATAGCCGCGCTTTGTCAGCTGACCCGACAACTCGGCCCGTGTTCGCGCCCTCGCGGTGAGCAGGCGCAGGCACAATGCCCGCGCCAGCTCCTCGCGAGACGGCTCAGAAATCGACGGGGGCGGGCAGGACGTCTTCATCGGTCACGACCGCGCCAATGCCGAGCTTTTCCTTGATCTTCTTCTCGATCTCGTTGGCAGTGTCGGCGTTCTCCAGCAAGAAGTTGCGGGCATTCTCCTTGCCCTGACCGAGCTGCTCACCTTCGTAGGTGAACCAGGCACCGGACTTGCGGATGAAGCCCTGATCGACACCCATGTCGATCAGCGAGCCCTCCTTGCTGATGCCCTTGCCGTAGAGGATGTCGAACTCGGCCTGCTTGAACGGTGGCGACACCTTGTTCTTGACGACCTTGACCCGGGTGCGGTTGCCGACCGCATCGGTGCCGTCCTTGAGTGTTTCGATCCGCCGCACATCCAGGCGCACCGACGCGTAGAACTTCAAAGCCTTTCCGCCCGTTGTGGTTTCGGGGCTGCCGAACATCACCCCGATCTTTTCGCGGAGCTGGTTGATGAAGATCGCCGTGGTTCCCGAATTGTTCAGCGCGCCAGTCATTTTCCGCAGCGCCTGGCTCATCAGCCGGGCCTGCAGTCCGACATGGCTGTCCCCCATCTCACCTTCGAGCTCCGCGCGCGGCACCAGCGCCGCCACCGAGTCGATGACCACGATGTCGAGCGCGCCGGAGCGGATCAGCATGTCGGCGATCTCGAGGGCCTGTTCACCGGTGTCCGGTTGGCTGACCAGCAGGGAATCGGTATCGACGCCGAGCCTCTTGGCGTACTCCGGGTCCAGGGCGTGCTCGGCGTCGATGAACGCCGCGACGCCGCCGGCCGCCTGGGCGTTGGCCACCGCGTGCAGTGCGACGGTGGTCTTACCCGAAGACTCCGGACCGTAGATCTCCACGACCCGGCCGCGCGGCAGGCCGCCGATGCCCAGGGCCACGTCCAGGGCGATGGATCCGGTCGGAATGACCGAGATCGGCTGACGCACCTCGTCACCGAGGCGCATCACCGAACCTTTGCCGTAGCTCTTTTCGATCTGGGCCATCGCCAGCTCGAGAGCTTTCTCACGATCGGGGACTTGCGCCATGTTGCTTCTCCTGTAGTCGGTGTTCGATGACCGTTGTCGGTCGGTTGGCCGTGACACTAGAGAAGGCCACCGACAAGTCCGCATCTCGTATGATCACCACAGTAGACGAACACCTGTTCGATTCAAGTTCGACACGCCGCGTGTGGCAATATCGATCGACAGACACGCACATGAACATCTCCCGGGAGCTGTCCGACGTCTCCTCCTATGGAGGTTTTTTCGCGTTGACCGTGGGCCCTGATGATTCAGCCGCGGCGGGATGGCACCCGGTCGGCCAGTCCTACGCCGACGGCTACGCGGATTTGATCGACGCCACCATCAGGCGTTACCGCACCACCGAGTCGCGGATCGGCGCCTCTTTGGTCCACCTGGGCCATGCCGCGCGGCTGTGGTCGCCCGTCCTCGCGTGCGCCCTGGGCCACGGCATCATCCCGGACCTGAGCGGGCTGCAGCGCGCCGACGACGGGGCCCAGCTGAGACTGCCCGTACCCGTCGGTGAGCGCCTGGCTCCTTCCCCGGAGTTGCTGTACCGCACCGTCGTGCAACACCACATGGAACCGCTCGAGGCCGGCCTGCGGGTCAAGCTGGCGCCCGGACTGCTGTCCGGCAACATCGCGTCCGCGCTCGTCGGAGCGTCCCGGGCGTTGCTGTCGGTGCGGCCCGACCTGCGTGAGTCGATCATCGACATCACCGATTCGCTGCTGGGCACCGGCAGACTGGCCGGGTCCGGGGCGATCACCAGCGGCGATCTGGGCTTCCGGCGTCGCAGCTGCTGCCTGTTCTACCGCATCCCTGACGGGGGCAAATGCGGCGACTGCCCGCTTTAAAGAGCACAGAGGTCACCGAGCCTGAGCCTGCGGCGCCGAGCCTGCGGTGAGGGCGTGAGCCCAAGAGCTGACCGACGACCTGAACGCAGGCTCGATCCGAATCCGATCACCATTGCTCGCGGGGCACGTCGAAGTCGACGCACAACGCCCGCCAGACGTCGCGGGGCTCGACGCCGTCCTCGATCGCCTGCGCGGCGGTGCGGCCGCCGAAGCCGCTGAGCACGTGATCGACCAGCACCGATGCGCCGTAGGCGGTGCCGAACCGTAAAACCACCCGGTCGTTGAACTCCGTCAGCCGCACGCCAGAAACATACCCAGATAGTTAGCCGGCCAAAGCCAGCGCCTCGTGGCACACCCGGACCGGATCGGCGACCTCGGCGATGCTGGTGGCCGCGGCTTGCGCGGCCTCCCGGTACCGCGGGGACGACAGCACGTCGCCAACCGCGTCCACCAGCGCATCCGCGGTCGGCGGCCGAATCAGCCGCGCACTGCCCTGCCGTACCACCCGATTGGCCATCTCCCATTGATCCCCGCCGCCGGGCACCACCACCAGCGGCACCCCGGCCAGCAGCGTCTTGGCCACCATTCCGTGACCGCCGCCGCAGATCACCACGTCGGCGTGCGTCAACAGCTCGGCCTGGCGTCCCAGCCCGACGGTCGCCCAGGGCGGCACGGTCAGGTCCGCCCCGTCCAGGCGCGACACCACCAGGCGCGATCCCGCCGGCAGCGTGTCGCCCGGCGTCAGGCAACCCAGCGCCAGCTCCGCCAAGCCGGTAGCCCCGGTCAGCGCGGTCGACGGCGCGACCACCACCACCGGTCCCGAGCCGGACGGGATCGCAAGCACCCGATCGGTCGGCTCGAAGTGCAACGGGCCCACCACGACGGCCTCGGCCGGCCAATCCGGACGGGGAACCTCCAGTGCGGGCAGCGTGGCGATCAACCGCCGCAGCGGCCCGGGGTCGTGGGACGGCAACCCGATCTCGGCCCGGACGGTCGCACGCTCCCGCAGGCCGGCACGCCACGACCGCGCGGTCAACGCCCGCATCACGCCGTCCCGCAACCGGCCCCGCAAGCCGGTGCCCGGCGCCAGGCCGCTGCCGATCGGCGGCAGCCCCTTCGACGGCAGGTACAGCGGATGCGGGTTGAGTTCGACCCACGGGATCCCCAGCAGCTCGGCGGCCATGCCACCGCCGGCCGTGATGACGTCGGAGACCACCAGATCGGGCGCCAGGTCGCGCAGCGCGGGCACGTTGAGCACGGCCATCCTCGCCGCGCGACGGTGGATCCTGGCGCCGGCGTCGAGATCGTCGTCCAGCGCCGCGAGGCCGTCCAATTCGACGGTGTCGACCCCGCCGTCGCGGGCGGCTTGGATCCACTCCACGCCGGTGAACAGGGTGGGCTCGTCGCCCGCTTCGGCGAAGCGCTGGCACAGCGCGATCGCGGGAAAAGAGTGCCCCGGGTCCGGCCCGGCGACGACGGCGACGCGCACCGCCCTACCCTGCCACAGCTGGCGAGTCGTACGCTGGCGAGCATGACCGACCTGTCACAGACCTCCCCGGCGACTGGTGAAAGTACCCGCACGGTCGAGGGTTTCCTCAACGCGCTGCAGGATCAAGACTTCGACGCAGCCGACGCGGCGCTGCACGACAACCTCGTGTACGAGAACGTCGGACTGCCGACGATCCACGGCCGCCACCGGGCGATGAAGCTGTTCCGCCGGATGGAAGGCCGCATGCGTCTCGAGGTGAAGATCCACCGAATCGCCGCCGACGGCTCCGCGGTGCTCACCGAACGCAGCGACGCCATGATCTTCGGACCGCTGCGCCTGCAGTTCTGGGTGTGCGGCGTGTTCGAGGTGCACGACGGCCGAATCACGCTGTGGCGCGACTACTTCGACTTCTTCGACATGGTCAAGGCGACCCTGCGCGGCATTGCGGCGCTGGCGCTGCCGTCGCTGAAGGCCAGGTTCTAACGCTCGACTAGCGGCCTCTAACGTCGAGGCAGTCCACCCAGTTCGTCGAACGCCTGCGCCCAGCCGACCAGCCGATCGGTAGCCTCGGACAGCTCGGCACGGTAGCGCTGCTGCGAAGTCGCCAACCCGGTATCCCCGTTCACCGACGACACCAATTGCGCTGCGGCGGTGACCATTTCGTTGTACTGGCGCACGCCGGCGCTCAACTGCGCGGTGAACGCATTGATCGTCGGCACCAGATACGATCGCGATGATTCCGAGTGGTGCGCCGCGCGCTCCATCGACACCACCTCGGCGGCGGTGGACGACATCGCGGCCGACGTCCGGTTGGCCGCCGCGGTCAAATCCCGGATCTCGGCGGCCGGCAACATGGCTCCCCGCTCGATCACGCCCACTAACGAGAAGAACCCACGCTCGGAGGCGCCCAGCGCGGACATCGCGGGTCGCGCGGCCGAACCGGGCGGGGGCAGGCGGCGGGCCCTGGCCAGACCCGGGCCCGGCCGCGGCGCCGGCAGCGGCTCCGAGCGCAACCAGCGGTAGCGCAGCAGCAACAACGTCGCCGGAATCGCCTGCACGGCCGCGATGAAACCGGTGATCTGCAGCAACAGCGCAAACCATCCCCAGGCCGCCAGCACCGCCGTCACCACCGCCCAGAACACACACCCAACGGTGAATATCAGGCCCCACCGCAACGCGCGGCGGCGACGGCGCAACAGCCGCGCCCGCGGATCCGCCGCGGCGCTGATCTTGGCAGCCACCAACTCGGAAAGATCGGCGGCGGTGTCCAATCCCCGCTGCAGCACCGCGTGCCACGGCCCGCGCTGGGTAGCCCTCACCGCCATGTCAGATCGTCCGCCGCGCTACTGACCGAAGGGTTTCTCGGGTACTGGCCCGCTGGTCGTGCCGGTCGCGGGTGTGGCCGGGGCGGCTCCGGGAGAGGCCGGCGTCCCGCCCGTGGGCAGCGCTTCGCCGCGCATCGAGGCGCGGATCTGCTCCAGCCGGGAATGCCCGGCCATCTCGACGCCGGCCTGCTCCACCTCGAGCATGCGGCCCTGCACCGAACTCTGTGCGAGCTCGGCGGAACCGAGCGCGTTGGCGTAGCGGCGTTCGATCTTCTCGCGCACCTCGTCCAGGCTCGGAGTGTTGCCCGGCGCGGCGAGCTCACTCATCGACCGCAGCGACGCGCTGACCTGCTCCTGCATCTTCGCCTGCTCGAGTTGGCTGAGTAGCTTGGTGCGCTCGGCGATCTTCTGCTGCAGCACCATGGCGTTGCGTTCGACGGCCTTCTTGGCCTGGCCCGCCGCCGACAGCGCCTGGTCGTGCAGCGTCTTCAGGTCTTCGACGCCCTGCTCGGCGGTCACCAGCTGGGCCGCGAACGCCTCGGCGGCGTTGTTGTACTCGGTGGCTTTGGCGGCGTCTCCGGCGCTGGTGGCCTGGTCGGCCAGCGTCACTGCCTGGCGCACGTTGACCTGCAGCTTCTCGATGTCGGCCAGCTGGCGGTTGAGCCGCATCTCGAGCTGGCGCTGGTTGCCGATCACCTGCGCCGCCTGCTGGGTCAGCGCCTGATGGGTGCGCTGCGCTTCCTCGATGGCCTGCTGGATCTGCACCTTGGGGTCGGCGTGATCGTCGATCTTGGAGTTGAACAGCGCCATGAGGTACTTCCACGCTTTGACGAACGGATTGGCCATGAATTCGCTCCGCCTTCGTTTCTCGTGTGCCGGATGGGCCCAGATTAGGCCCCAGCGCTTGCCCTGCCGCTCAATTTATCGGTTCGGCGCGACTTCAGGCCACCGCCAACGACGCCACCGGTGGAATGACGACCTTGGTGCTGGCATCGATGGTGGCACCGCTCGCGCTGGCCCCGGGAACGGCAGGAGCGCTAGGAGCGCGGTGTTCCTCGCGGGCCATCCGCTCGCCGGCGCCGATGAGCACCTCCGACAGCGGGACCTCCAGCGCGTCGCAGATCGCGTTGAGCAGCTCACTCGACGGCTCCTTGCGGCCGCGTTCGACCTCCGACAGATATCCGAGGCTCACCCGCGCCGAATCGGACACCTCGCGCAGCGTCCGGCCCTGCGAAGTCCGGACCCGCCGCAGCACGTCACCAATGACCTCGCGCACCAAAGACGCCATCGCGCTCTCCTTCGTTCGGCGACCGTTACTAGCTGAACGCGGGCATCGCCCGCGTTGGTTCCCGTGATCAGTCGGTCTTTTCAGCCGGCACTGTGCGAAGTTCCCGGACGGTCCCGACCACGTAGTCGACACCGGTGACCACGGTCAGCACGAGCGCGATGCCCATCAGCACCGATGCCCCCACCCGAAACAGCCCCGGCTCACTCGCCCAGGGCAGCACGAACAGCCCGATGGCCACCGCCTGGACCAGGGTCTTGAGCTTGCCGCCCCAACTGGCCGGGATAACCCCGCGGCGAATCACCATCAACCGCAACAGCGTGACCCCGACCTCGCGGGTCAGGATCACCACCGTGACCCACCACGGCAAGTCGCCCAGCATCGACAGGCCGATCAGCGCCGACCCGATCAAAGCCTTGTCGGCAATCGGATCGACGAATGCCCCGAATTCGGTTGCCATGCCGTAGTTGCGGGCCAGCAGCCCGTCGAACCGGTCGGTGATGCAGGCAACCGCGAAGATCACGAAAGCGACGACGCGGGCGACCGTCTCGTGGCCATTCCCAACGAACAAGGCGCACAGGAAAATCGGGACCAACACCAGCCGCACGCCGGTCAGGACATTGGCAAGGTTGGCGATCCGGGCGCGGCCTGCCACCGAACCCGTTTGCGGCTGCCCCGACACCGCAACAGAATAGCGGGTTGACCAGCTCACCCGTCCCTGATGTCGATACTGTTACCCGTGACCCAAAGTCCACGAGACAACCGGCCGGTGGTCCGCCGCGCGCGAACATCCGACGTCCCGGCGATCAAACACCTCGTCGACACGTACGCCGGAAAGATCCTGCTGGAAAAGAACCTGGTGACGCTGTACGAGGCCGTCCAGGAATTCTGGGTGGCCGAACACCCCGAACACGCAGGTGAAGTGGTCGGTTGCGGCGCATTACACGTGTTCTGGTCCGACCTCGGCGAGATCCGTACCGTCGCCGTCGACCCCGCGGTGACCGGCCACGGCATCGGGCATGCGATCGTCAAGCGGTTGCTCGACGTCGCTCGCGAGCTGCAACTCGCGCGGATATTCGTGTTGACGTTCGAGACGGAGTTCTTCGGCAGGCACGGCTTCACCGAGATCGAGGGGACGCCGGTCACCGCCGAGGTGTTCGAAGAGATGTGCCGGTCATACGACATCGGCGTCGCCGAATTCCTGGACCTGAGCTACGTCAAGCCGAACATCCTCGGCAACACCCGCATGCTGCTGGTCTTGTAATCCCGCGAGCAGACACAAAAGCCCCCGACACGCCGATGATTTGGGCGCTTTTGTGTCTGCTCGCGCTATTCGGCTTCGTCCTCGGAGCCACCGGCAGATCCAGCTCCGGAGCCCCGGATCATCGCCAGCGTCGCCGCCAGCTCGTCGGGCTTGACCAGCACCTCGCGCGCCTTGGACCCTTCGCTGGGCCCGACGATGCCGCGGGTTTCCATCAGGTCCATCAACCGGCCGGCCTTGGCGAAGCCGACCCGCAGCTTGCGTTGCAGCATCGAGGTGGAGCCGAACTGGCTGGACACCACCAGCTCCACGGCCTGCAGGAACACGTCCATGTCGTCGCCGATGTCCGGGTCGACGTCGGTGCGCTCGGCGGTGGGCTTGGCGGTGGTGACACCGTCGGTGTATTCGGGTTCGGCCTGGTCCTTGCAGGCGTTGACGACGGCGTGGATCTCCTCGTCGGTGATGTAAGCGCCCTGCAGCCGGACGGTCTTGTTCGTGCCCATCGGCAGGAACAGGGCGTCGCCCATGCCGATCAGCTTCTCGGCACCGGCCTGGTCCAGGATCACCCGGCTGTCGATCAGCGACGACGTCGCAAACGCCAGCCGCGACGGCACATTCGTCTTGATCAGCCCGGTGACCACGTCGACCGACGGGCGCTGCGTGGCCAGCACCAGGTGGATGCCGGCGGCGCGGGCCTTCTGGGTGATCCGCACGATGGCGTCCTCGACGTCCCGCGGCGCGGTCATCATCAGGTCGGCCAGCTCGTCGACGATCGCGACGACGTAGGGGTAGGGCCGGTACTCGCGCTGGCTGCCCAGCGGCGCCGTGATGGCTCCGGAGCGCACCTTCGCGTTGAAGTCGTCGATGTGGCGCACCCGCGACGCCTGCATGTCCTGGTAGCGCTGCTCCATCTCGTCGACCAGCCACGCCAGCGCTGCCGCCGCCTTCTTCGGCTGCGTGATGATCGGCGTGATCAGATGCGGAATGCCTTCGTACGGCGTCAGTTCCACCATTTTCGGGTCGATCAGGATCATCCTGACCTCTTCGGGGGTGGCCCGGGCCAGCAGCGACACCAGCATGGAGTTGACGAAGCTGGACTTGCCGGATCCGGTGGAGCCGGCGACCAGCAGGTGCGGCATCTTGGCCAGGTTGGCCGAGATGAAATCCCCCTCGATGTCCTTGCCCAGCCCGATCACCAGCGGATGGTCGTCACGGCGGGTGGACGGCGCGGTGAGCACGTCGGCCAGTCGCACCATTTCCCGGTCGGTGTTGGGCACCTCGATGCCGACGGCGGACTTGCCGGGGATCGGCGCCAGCATGCGGACACTCTCGGTGGCCACCGCGTAGGCGATGTTGCTGCTGCAGCGCGGTGATCTTCTCGACCTTGACGCCCGGGCCCAGCTCCACCTCGTAGCGGGTGACGGTGGGCCCGCGGGTGCAGCCGGTGACGGCCGCGTCGACCTTGAACTGGGTGAGCACCTCCCCGATGGCGCCGGCCATCAGGTTGTTGGCGGCGCTGCGCTTCTTGGGTGGGTCGCCCGCGACCAGCAGGTCCAGCGACGGCAGCGTGTAGAGCCCCTCGACGGGCCGGTCCGCTTTTCGAGGGGAACGACGGCGGCTCTTGGCGACAGTAGGTTCCGGGATCGTGGGCGTGTCGTCGGCAATATCGGCAACGTCAGAAATGTCGAGCATGTTCGCCGACGGCCAGGCCGGCGGCTCCTCGTCGAGAGACTGGTCGTAATTCTCCTGGTCAGCTAGCTCTTGATAAGGCTCGTAGTGCCCATAGTCGACCTCGTCGGCGTACTCACGCTGGAACAGCCGGGTGCCGAACATCGCCCGCACCGCGTCGGGCACCTCCCGGATAGTGGTCCCGGTCAGCAGCAGCAGCCCGAACAACGCGCCGATGAACAGCAACGGCGCCGCGATCCAGGGCGTCAACCCGTCCGACAGCGGCCCGCCGATCGCAAAGCCGAGGAATCCCGCCGCCCGTCGCCGCAGTTCAGGGTCCTCCGGCGAGCCCGCCCACAAGTGGCGCAGGCCGAGAAACGACAGGGCAATCAAGCTTCCGCCGAGGATCAGCCGGGGCCGCGCGTCGGGATTGGGCTGGGTCCGCATCAGCATCACCGCCACCGCGGCGGTGACCACCGGCAACAATAGGACGGCCGAACCGATGAACGTGCGCAACACGGCGTCCACCCAGGCGCCGATCGGCCGGGCGGCGTCGAACCACGAGCTCGCGGCGACCACGACGGCCAGGCCCAGCAGAACCAGCGCGATCCCGTCGCGTCGATGCCCGGGCTCGATGTCACGTGCCCGCCCGATCGACCGCGCCGCGCCGCCGGTGCCCCTGGCCGCCATCAGCCAGGTCGCCCGCGCCGCCCGGCCACACGTCAGCCCCGTGGCGACCAGCAGCGACCGATGATGCCGCCGGACGGGCCTGCGCGCAGGTTTGCGCGGCCTTAATGGCTTTGCCGGTCGCGCATTCCCCGCTGGCGCGCGGCCACGCCGCCCCGCCGACGTGGACTTTGACCTGCTCGTTCGGGTGCCAGAGCGGGTCGCGGTCTTACTAGCCATGCCCGCAAGCCTAGTCGCAAATACACCATCTGCACCACCCGCCACACTGGCAACTGGCGTTGATTGACCGGGCCCACCACGGTCTACACAATGACTCGCCGTGCACCTCTTCCGTACCGTCTGTGTCGCCGCCCTTAGCGTTGCCGTGCTCGCCGCCTGTGCGGACCGTGGATCCCCGGCCGCGTCGAAGGCTCCGAAGCCGTCCGCGCCGAGCTTCGAGGGCACCTATCGGTTCGATTTCGAAGGAAGCCAGCAGTTGGCGGGCGGTGAGCCCAAGCCCACCAGATCACGAACCCGGACCTATGCCCTGCGTTCGGCATGCACCGATGCGGGGTGCTTCGCGACGGCGACGAAACTCGCGGATGACGACCCGAAGCGCAAGTCGGATCCCCCGGTCGATCTGGTGCTCGACTACGTCGATGGTCATTGGCAAACGGCGCTCCGCGACGACGGCGCGTGCAGCGACAGCGACATCAAGGGCCCGTCAATCACCGCGTGGATCCTGCAACCTCAGCCCGACGGCACCCTGACCGGGACGTCCTATGTGGCGATGAACCCGAGTCCGGATTGCGCCGTGGCGACGTCGACGCCGGTAATCGTCACCCGCCAGGGCGACGTCGATGCGGCCGTTTCCGTTGCGGATCCAAGCAAACAGGCCGCCCGCTCACCGTCCGGGCCGGAAGGCTTCACCGGGCATTACAACGAGACGAGCGTTCTGCACGACTCCTCATCGAAACCGGGGTCGCGACGCGTTGCCGTGCAGACCATGTGCGTACGCAACACCGACCAGTGCGCGACGTTCAAGTCCTATCTGGCCGAGGGCGCCACGGTGGTCAATTCGCTGCTGTTCAACAACGGCAAATGGCTGCTCGGCCAGCGCACCGAGGTCAAGTGCCCGGACGGCGGGACGGCCAAGACGCTAAAGCACGAGGAATACGTTCTCCCGCAGCCTGTTTCGCGTCCGCTGCCAAAGGTCACCGGATCCGTCCGCTTCGATGCCGCGGATTCGTGTCCCGCACAACAGCTCGACATCTCCCTGGAACGAACGGGAGACTGACCGACCGGGCATCCGGCCACGTGAGTAGGGTGACGAGCGGTGAGGCGAACCCACGCCGCCACCCACTCGCGGAACCCCTCAGGAGGCCCAGCATGCCCGTCGTCGGCCCGGTAGTCGTTGTAGCCACCTTGACCGTCAAACCCGAATCGGTGGACACCGTCCGCGACATCCTCACCACCGCCGTCGAAGAGGTGCACAGCGAACCGGGCTGCCAGCTGTACTCGCTGCAGCAGAGCGGCGAGACCTTTGTCTTCGTCGAGCAGTGGGCCGATGAAGAAGCGCTCAAGGCGCACAGCAGCGCGCCCGCGGTAGCCAAGATGTTCACGGCGGCCGGCGAGCACCTGGCCGGGGCGCCGGATATCAAGATGCTGCAGCCGATTCCCGCGGGCGACCCGGACAAGGGCCAAATACGCAAGTGAGCAACCGCCCGCTGGAAGGGAAAGTCGCCTTCATCACAGGCGCGGCGCGCGGCCAGGGCCGGGCGCATGCCGTCCGGTTGGCGGCCGACGGCGCGGACGTGATCGCGGTCGATCTGTGCGAGCAGATCGCCAGCGTGCCCTATCCGCTGGCCACCGCCGACGACCTGGCGGCCACCGTCAAGCTCGTCGAGGACACCGGCGCCCGCATCGTGGCCAAGCAGGGTGACGTCCGCGAGCGCGAATCGCTGTCCGCGGCACTGCAGGCCGGCCTCGACGAGTTCGGCCGGCTGGACATCGTGGTGGCCAACGCCGGCATCGCACCGATGCAGTCCGGTGACGACGGTTGGCGCGACGTGATCGACGTCAACCTCACCGGCGTCTACAACACCATCAAGGCCGTGATACCGACGATGGTCAAGCAAGGCACCGGCGGATCGATCGTGCTGATCAGTTCGGCCGCGGGGTTGGCCGGCGTCGGCAGCCCCGATGCCGGCTCGGTCGGCTATGCCGCCGCCAAGCACGGCGTGGTGGGGTTGATGCGTGTCTACGCGAATCTGCTTGCAGCTCAGAACATTCGGGTCAATTCGATTCATCCAACTGGCGTCGAAACCCCGATGATTAACAATGAGTTCACTCGAGAGTGGCTCGCCAAGATGGCTGCCCAGACCGACCAGCCGCGCAGCTTGGGCAATGCTCTGCCGGTGGAAGTTTTGCAAGCCGAGGACATCGCCAATGCGGTGGCGTGGCTGGTGTCCGACCAGGCTCGCTATATCACCGGCGTCACCCTGCCCGTCGATGCGGGCTTCCTGAATAAGTAACTGATGCCGCGAAATCCTGTGGCGCAGACCGCCTTCGGCCCGATATTGCTGGCGGCCGTGGAACAAAACGAGCCGCCCGGCCACCGCTTTGTGGACGACGACCTCGCGGAGCTGTTTTTGCCGGCCGCATTGCGATTGCTCGTCGGGGCGACCCGGTGGGGGCCGGCCCGTCGCCTGATGATCCGCGGATCCGAGTTCACCGGCCCGGGGCTGTGGGCCAATATAGCCTGCCGCAAGCATTTCATCGACGACAAACTCAAAGAGTCGCTCAGCGACATCAAGGACATCGACGCGGTGGTCATCCTCGGCGCGGGACTGGACACCCGCGCGTACCGGTTGACCCGCCAGGTGCGCATGCCGGTCTTCGAGGTGGACCTGCCGGTCAACATCGCCATGAAGGCCAAGACGGTCCGACGGGTGCTGGGCGAGCTACCCCTGTCAGTTCGGTTGGCGCCGCTGGATTTCGAACACGACGACCTGCTCACGTCGTTGGCCGAACACGGCTATCGCACCGATTACCGAGCGTTCTTCGTCTGCGAGGGCGTAACGCAATATCTCACCGAAGACGGTGTCCGGCGCACCCTGGAGGGACTGCGCGCGGCCGCACCGGGCAGCCGCCTGGTGTTCACCTACGTCCGGCGTGCCTTCATCGACGGCACTGACCGCTACGGCACCCGGACGTTGTATCGCAACACCCGCCAGCGCCACCAGCTTTGGCAATTCGGCCTCGAGCCCGACGAGGTCGCCGGGTTCATCGGCGATTACGGCTGGCGGCTGGTGGAGCAGGCCGGGCCTGAGGAGTTTGTGCAGCGCTACGTCGAGCCCACGGGCCGCAAACTTCCGGCGTCGCAGCTGGAATGGTCGGCTCTGGCAGAAAAGACTTAGCGGAGAAAACCTAGACTGCCCTAGACTTCCAAGACCGTCGGCACGATCATCGGCTGCCGGCGATACGTTTCACCCACCCACTTGCCGACGGTGCGGCGCACCCCCTGGGCGATGCGGACCGGATCGGTCACGTTGGCGGCGGCCAGCTGCTCAAGCTCGTCGGTGACCTTGCGCATGGCGGGCTCGAGCGCCTTGGGATCTTCGGAGAATCCGCGCGAATACAGGTGCGGCGCGGCCGCCGGACGGCCGGTGCCGCGCTCGACCACGACGATCACCGCGATAAAACCCGACGACAAGATGAGGCGTTCGCCCAGGGTGATATCGCCGACGTCGCCGGTGATCAACCCGTCGACGAACATCTTGCCGACCGGCACCGCGCCGGCGATCTTGGCCTTGCCGGCAACCAGGTCGACGCTGACGCCGCTCTCGGCCAACACAATTGACTCCGGCGGTACACCGGTGCTGGTGGCCAGCTTGGCGTTGGCGCGCAGCATCCGCCAGGTGCCGTGCACCGGCATCACGTTGCGCGGCCGCACCCCGTTGTACAGGAACAGCAACTCCCCCGCGTACGCATGCCCGGAAACATGAACGCGCACTTGTTGATTCGTGATGACACGGGCCCCGATCTTGGCCAGCGAGTCGATGACGCCGTAAACCGCTTCCTCGTTGCCGGGGATCAGCGACGACGACAGGATCACCAGATCGTGCGCCGTCAGCGTGATGCTGCGATGCTCCCCGCGCGACATCCGCGACAGCGCCGACATCGGCTCGCCCTGGGTGCCGGTGGTGATCAGCACGATCCGTTCGGGCGGCATCATCTCGGCGGCGGCGATGTCGATCAGGTCGGAATCGTCGACCCGCAAGAAACCCAGCTCCCGCGCGATGCCCATGTTGCGCACCATCGACCGCCCGACGAACGACACCCGCCGGCCCAAGGCCACCGCGGCATCGATGATCTGCTGCACCCGGTCGACATTGGAGGCGAAGCACGCCACGATGACGCGACCGTCGGCGCCGCGGATCAGCCGGTGCAGTGTCGGACCCACCTCGCTTTCCGACGGCCCCACCCCGGGATGCTCGGCGTTGGTCGAGTCGCACAGAAGCAGGTCCACGCCGGCGTCGCCGAGCCGGGACATGCCGGGCAGGTCGGTGGGCCGGCCGTCGAGGGGCTGTTGGTCGAGCTTGATGTCGCCGGTGTGCAGGACCGTCCCCGCGCCGGTGTAGACCGCGATGGCCAGCGCGTCCGGGATGGAGTGGTTGACGGCGAAGTACTCGCACTCGAACACGCCGTGTCTACTGCTCTGACCCTCTTTGACCTCGACGAACACCGGTTTGATGCGGTACTCGCGGCATTTGGCTGCGACCAGCGCCAGGGTGAACCTCGAGCCGACCACGGGGATGTCGGGCCGCAGCCGCAGCAGGAACGGGATTGCCCCGATGTGGTCCTCGTGGGCGTGGGTCAGCACCAGCGCCTCGATGTCGTCGAGCCGGTCTTCGATGTGACGCAGGTCCGGCAGGATCAGGTCGACGCCGGGCTCGTCGTGGGTGGGGAACATCACTCCGCAGTCGATGATGAGCAGCCGGCCCACGTGCTCGAAAACCGTCATGTTGCGGCCGATTTCGTTGATGCCGCCCAGCGCAGTGACCCGCAACCCACCGGTGACCAGTGGGCCGGGCGGGGCGAGGTCTACGTTCACTGCTAACTCACCTGAGCACTGACGCCGCGCGCATGTCGGCGGCCAGCGCGTCGAGCTCGTCCGACATTGCCGGCACTTGCGGCAGCCGGGGGTCACCGACGTCGATACCCTGCAGCCGCAGGCCTGCCTTGGACATCGTCACTCCGCCCAGTCGGCCCATCGCGTTGCACAGCGGTGCGAGCGCGACGTTGATCTTGCGGGCGGTGGCGATGTCCCCGGAAACGAAGGCGGACAACAACTCTCGGAGCTGGCCTGCGGAAACATGAGCGATCACGCTGATGAACCCGGTGGCGCCCATGGCAAGCCAGGGCAGATTCAGCGTGTCGTCGCCCGAGTAGTAGGCCAGGCCGGTTTCGGCCATGATCTGGCCTCCGCCGTGCAGGTCACCCTTGGCGTCCTTGATCCCGACGATGTTGGGGTGCGACGCCAGCGCGCGGATGGTGGCGGACTCGATCGGCACCACCGACCGCGGGGGAATGTCGTAGAGCAGCACCGGCAGTTCGGTGGCGTCGGCGACGGCGTGGAAATGGGCGAACAGCCCGCGCTGGGGTGGCTTCGAGTAGTACGGCGTGACCACCAGCAACCCGTGTGCACCTTCGGCGGCGCAAGCCTTGGCCAGGCGGATGCTGTGAGCCGTGTCATAGGTGCCCGCGCCGGCGATGACGCGCGCCCGGTCGCCAACGGCCTCCAACACCACCCGCAACAGCTCGAGTTTCTCGTCGTCGGTGGTGGTCGGCGACTCGCCGGTGGTGCCCGAGACGACCAGACCGTCGCACCCCGCGTCGACGAGGTGGTTGGCCAGCTTGGCCGCGGCGACGGTGTCCAGTGAGCCATCGGGGGCAAACGGCGTCACCATCGCGGTCAGCAGGGTTCCCAGGCGCGCGGGGGCGTCGAATCCGACGGTGGTCACGGTTCTCCAGGTTACCCGGCCCCGCCAACCCCTTTTGCCACCGCCACGAGCGTGCGGGTCTGTCCGGCGACACGCCGGGCCTCAGGCTTCGGTGGCTAACGGGCTGGTCGCGACCTCGGTGCCGTCGGCCAGGGTGGACACCTCGAAGTCGGCGAACACCGCCGGTGCGACGTCGGCGAGCTGTCGCAGGCACTCGATGGCCAGGCGGCGGATTTCCACATCGGCGTGCTCGCTGGCACGCATGGCGATGAAGTGCCGCCATGCCCGGTAGTTCCCGGTCACGACGATGCGAGTCTCGGTGGCGTTGGGCAGCACCGCGCGAGCGGCCTGGCGCGCCTGCTTGCGGCGCAGCGCCGCATTTGGTTGGTCGGCGAATTTGGCTTCCAGCTTGGCCAGCAGCTCGGTGTAGGTGGCGCGGCTGGCATCGGCGGCGGCGGTCAGGATCTGCTGCAGCTCGGGGTCGTCCTGGATGCCCGGCGGCACGACTATCTGAGAATCGCCTTCCGGCACGTAGCGCTGCGACAGCTGCGAGTAGGAGAAATGCCGGTGCCGGATGAGCTCATGAGTGCAGGATCGTGAGATGCCGGTGATGTAGAACGACACACTGGCGTGCTCGAGCACCGAAAAGTGCCCGACGTCGATGATGTGCTTGAGGTAACCGGCGTTGGTGGCGGTCCTGGGATTGGGCTTGGACCAGCTCTGATAGCAGGCGCGACCGGCGAACTCGACGAGCGCGGAACCACCGCCGGCGTCGGTGCCTCCACGGCACGTCCGGCGGTGCCAAAAACTCGGTCTTGGCGATCAGTTGCACGCGCAGCGGCGCGGTCTCGGCCACGGCGCTCACCTTATCTGTCGGTCAACGTTGAGATCATGGCCTGGTGGAGTTCTTAGCCGGATCGACCGACCTACGCCTGACCGCCGACACTCTCGACGACCTAATGCAAATGGGTTCGTTGGACTCGATCAAGGAGCTCCAATCGGCCTTCAAATCGCGAGTGCGACAGGAGGTCGCGAGCGTCATGGAGCAGATGGCTGCAGCGGATGCGTTCGACCTCATCGAACTAATGAGATTGCGCGAAGTGCCGATTTCACCAGTCTTGGGGCTGGAACCCGGGTTCGAAGGCAGCGGTGCGGCTCTGGAGATGGTGGCACTTACTCTTACCTGCCGAGCGTCTCGGCTGGCGACGAATCCTGATCGAGCCGATACCCGAAACCCCCACGAACTGATACCAGAGCTTCACGATGCTGCCATGCGGCTGCTTCGATTAACGACCTTCTACGTAATGGTTAGCGCTCGCTTTTCCGAAGAGCCACTCGCTTCGCTTGCTGCCGAGTACCAAGCCAACGTGGTCAATGTTCGGACGATGCAATACCCACGACTGCAAGATCAGCACAACGCCGCTCTCCTTGCCGGCGATCGTTTGCGCGGCGTTGTCGAGACAGCGCTTGGCTTCAGTTACGAGCAATTCGTTGAGGCGCGCGATGCCATCGCCGATCTATACAGCGGCAGATTCATGGCTCTCCGTGACGAGACTGCCGCGATCGTTGAGGAATTCCCCACTCCTGATGCTGTTCCCCCCGAGGTCGGAGAGCGCTTTAGTGAAGCCATGATCCAGATGATGTTTCTCCCCGGCGAGCGAGCACAGTTCACTGCCGCTGATCTCGCTGATCGTGTCGACCTCGACCCAAATGCGCTTCAGAGCATCCTCGACGCGTTCAGCATCGGCTTCAGTGAGCGCGACCCAGGAGATGCGATTATTGCTTTTTTGCGGGGCGACAACCCGTTTCGGACGGCTGGCTTAGTTACTGACGGCCAGGGCAATTACGTGATTGCCAGCAATCCTATTGGTACGGATGCACTTCGATACATCGTTGAAGAGGCTTTGAAGGACGATCCCAGGTGGAACGCCTATGACAAGGCGCGAACCGCCGTCAGCGAGGGCCTCGCAATCGATGAGATCGAGAAACTTCTTCAGACGAAGGCGCGCTGCAGGGGTTTGAAGTACTTCGCCCCAAAAGAGGGCATCGACACGAGCCAGTTGGGTTCTGGTTGTACCAACTTGACCGAAGTCGGCAAGGAGACGGAGTGTGACGGGCTCTTTATCGTCGATGATCTCGCGTTGTGCGTCGAGGTCAAGGGACGAAGCGTGGCCGACCAGCCCGACGCGGCGATTACGCCGCCTCGCACGGGAGCTGTCCAGCATTGTTGGTTCCGCTGCGACCCAAGCACGTCGGCTCGAGGAGCTCATCGAAGTAAACGGCGGCATCTGGACGTCGGATCGCACATGGCTTGAGCCCGAATTCCTTCGCGAGGTTCGATCCATCGCGGTCTGCCTTGATGACATTGGTCCGCTGGCCATTGCGATGGACGATCTACGTCGAGCCGGCATTATCAAGGACGACAAGCTGCCTTGGATCACTTCTCTGCACGACCTATCCGTCATCGCGCAGGTCATTGATCGGCCGGCCGAGTTCCTCCTATATGTAAGGCGCAGGTCAGATTCAGGGGTCGCGAAGCTATACCGTGCGACCGATGAGCTCGACCTTTTCATGCTGTTTCTGAGCGACGATCATCTCTACGTCGAACCAGATCCCGACGGTCGCGTCAGACCATCCGATGGCACCGAAGCCAACGAAAGCCGCTCGCCGACGCTTCAGGCGATCGCAGCATCTCACTCGCGTCCTAACACACACAGACCCGCTGGACGCGTGGATGTACCACCAAGATGGATCTAGCCCATTTCCGGCTGAAAAGCCGACATTCACGTCGAACGCGTTCGTCCTCAACCTAATTGACGATCTCACAATCCGGCGACCGCGCGGATGGCTGCGAGTTACATCCGACTTGCTCGCAGCATCTGGGGAATCACAGGCCAAACTTGAGCGTGCCATCAAGTCTGTCGTTAGTTCGACTCAGCGGGATCACCGCAGCCACACCGCAATGCAAGCGTTCGCAGGCCTGTGGGGCTTACCCGTGATCATCGCAGGTTCATGTCCGGTCGGCACTCCGCCAGCGAAGGTAGTCGAAGATCTGGCGACTTATGCGAAGGCAAAGAAGTACCAGTTGAAATCAGATCGTGCCCTAAGCATTTCATTCGACGAGACAGGTGAGATATGTGGTATCACATATCTCAACGACCCTATATGCGACGATCCCGAAATGGATGAGCTCGTTGAGCGACTTCAGCTACAAGACCCTCGGCAGCAGTCACGGCAAAATCCTGGCAAGCGCAAGAAGCCAAAAGCGAGTCGCCGACGTCACCCGAAACGGAAGCGCCGATGACGCTACGTTGCAACATCGCGGAATGGGATTTCCCAAAAATCAGCAACGACGCCGGCCGCCAGCCTCGCTCTACTCACTTGAAACAAATGTCCGGCGCGCACCCAATTCCATCGCGGCGTGGATTTCAGGATTTCGCCCCGTCGGTCAGACGCCCCGCGTGCTCCGCGTAGCGCGGCGCCAACGCCTCCATTTGTTCGATCACCAGCTTGATCGCTGTGGGCTGCTTGTCCGGCGGGTACTTGTACTTGACCAGCAGCCGCTTAATCGATGACCGTAATTTGGCACGCACGTCGTCCCGCACCGTCCAGTCGGTCTTGGTGTCACGCTGCATCACGGCGACTAGTTCCCGCGCTATCTGCGCCAGCACCTCCTCGCCCTGGATTTCCACAGCAGATTCGTTGTCCGCTACCGCGTCGTAGAAGGCGAGCTCGTCATTCGACAGCGGCGGCGTAAACCGCTTGCCCCGATCCCCCTCAGCAGCAACCTCTTTGGCCATTGCGATGAGTTCGGCAATAACCTCTGCTGAAGTGAGCTGCTGGTTGGTGTACTTGCGCATCAATTCCGAGACCCGTTCCGAAAAGTCACGCTGACGTACCAGATTGCTCTTGGTCGCCCCGCCCATCTCCTTGGTGAGCAGAGCGCGTAATGCCTCAATAGCTAGGTGCGGGTTTTCAGACTTTTTGGCTTTGATTTCGAATTCCGGCGTCAGGTCGGACAGCGACGGCTTGCCCAGTCCTGCAGCCTCATAGATGTCGATAATCTCGCCGCCTGCGGTCGTCGCATCGACTAGTGCCGAGAGGAGTCGCTTAATCTCCTCCGGGATCGGCTTGCCCTCGGCCTGACGCTGCTGAGCATCGAACTTGCCCATCACCACCCGGACCTGCTCGTAGAACTTCACGGTCTGCCGTAACTCGCCCAGCGTCTCGTTGCCGGCGCACAACGACCAAGCCCGTGCCAAATGGTTTGACAGTGCGCGGAACTGATCGCCGAGCGTTGGGTTGTTCTGGTTTCCGGGAGTGGTCGGCGCACGCAGGTACGCGGCCAGGCCGATGGCTGCCTTCAACCAGCCGGCAAGTGGCACCTTGGACCGCCAGTCGTGGCCCACACACAATTCGTCCAGTCGCGCAATGAGTTTGCGGGTCTCGACAACCGCGCCCTCGATGTCCTTGCCGAGCGGCTTTTCGGCGCGGTCGGTCTCGGTGTATTCGGCCAAGGCCGCCGCCAGGTTGTCCACCAGCGGCGCATATGCGACCAGCAATCCCGACGGCTTGCCACGGAATGTCCGATTAACCCGCGCGAGCGTCTGCATCAGTAGCGCACCTTTGAGCGGCCGGTCCAGATACAGGGTGTGCAGCGGCGGCGCATCGAAGCCGGTCAGCATCATGTCTTTGACGATGACGATCTGCAGTTCGTCGTCGGGGTCGCGCAACCGCTTCTGAATGGTCTTGTTTTGACCTTCCCTGCGCACATGTTTCGCGATCAGCTCAGAGTCCTGCGCCGAACCCGAGTAGACGACTTTGATGACGCCCTTGTCGACGGAGTCGTGACCCCACTCCGGGCGCAGCGTGATGATCTGCTCGTAAAGCCGCGCGCAGATCTCCCGCGTTGCGCCGACGATGAACGCCTTGCCAGTGCAATCGATGAACGGCCGCATCGCGTCCGAGCGGGCTTCCCAGTGCGTGACAATGTCTTCGGCCAGCTTCGCCAGGCGCTCGGGTGCGCCGTAGATTGCGTTGATGATGGCGACCGATTTTTCGACCTGCGCACGTTCGACGTCGTCGAGGCCGAGCGTTGCCTCTTTGGCGGCCTCATCCAGGTCGTCCTCGTTGAAGCCTGCCGACCAACCGACTTTGGCCAGACGCGGCTCGAAATAGACTGGCACCGTTGCGTTATCGGCAACCGCGCGGGTCAGGTCGTAGGTATCGATGGTCGGGCCGAAGACGTCGCGTGTATTGCGGTCGACCTCCGAGATCGGCGTGCCAGTGAAGGCGATGAACACCGCGTTCGGTAGCGCGTCGCGGATGTGACGGGCGTAGCCGTCGATATTGTCGTAATGGCTGCGGTGGGCCTCGTCGACGACGACGATGATGTTGCGCCGGTCGGTCAGCAGGGGGTGGTCGGCACCAGATTGGCGTTCAGCCTGGGTGAGACCGAACTTCTGCAAGGTGGTGAAGTAGATGCCGCCGGTGGTGCGGTTCGATAGCTCCTCGCGCAGCTGTGATCGCGTCGTCACTTTCATTGGTGATTCGGCGAGCAACGCTGAGCGATTGAATGTTTCGTAGAGCTGGGAGTCGAGGTCGGTGCGGTCGGTGACGACGACGATGGTCGGGTTCTTCAGTTTCGGGTATTGGGCGACCAGGTGTGTGTAGAGCTCCATTTCCATCGACTTGCCCGAGCCCTGGGTGTGCCAGACCACGCCCGCCTTGCCATTACTTTCGGCCGCTTGCACCGTCTGCCCGGCCGCCTTCGTGACGGCAAAATACTGGTGCGGCTTCGCGATTCGCTTGGTCAGGCCATCGCCGTCCTCGTCGAAGGCGGTAAAGTTGCGCAGCAATTGCAGGAAGCGTTCGGTGTTGAACAGGCCGTCGATCAGGGTCTCTAACTCGATCGGCACGTCCACATCGTCGGCGGACTTCCCGACCTCGACGAGCTTGCCGTCATCGTCGACGTTCCATGGCGCGAAATGCTCGAACGGGGTGAAGGGTGTGCCGTAACGGGCGTTGATGCCATCGCTGATTACGGTGAGCACCGCGAACCGGAATGCCATCGGGAATTCGCGCAGATAGGTTTGTAGTTGCGCATGCGCGCCAGCCATGTCGGCGTGTTGCGCGCCGGCCTGCTTGAGTTCGAAGATCGCGACCGGCATCCCGTTGAGATACAGCAGTACGTCGAAACGCCGGTGCTTTTCGGTGGTGCGGATCGTAACCTGTTGGACGGCAAGAAATTCGTTCTCCTCGGGCCGATGGCTGACTAGCCTTATGGTGGGGTTCTGTTCGATGCCGTCGGCGTCTATGTAGGTGATTCCCCGGTAGCCCCCGACGAGGTAGCGGTGCAGCCGGAAGTTCTCGGTGATGGCGTCCTGGGACCGGGGTGCGATGATCTCTGCGCGCGCCTGGTCCAGGTAGTCGCCGGGCACATCGGGATTCAGCTCGCGGATCTTGGCCAGCATGCGGTCTGGCAGCACGATGTCGGACCAGGATTCGCGGCCGCCGCCGGCGCCGGGCGCAATTTCGCTGCCGGACATCGCGATCCACTCATGCTCGGCCAGCTCGTCGAGCACTTTATGCTCCCAGGCAGCCTCGCTGAATTCGGTCATGATCGCTCCTCATCACTTCCGCCGTCTAGCTCTGCTTCGAGCTCTTCGACCGTGGGAAGGCTTGTTTCGAGTTCTGGTGGCAGACTCGCGGTGATCGCGGTCTTCCATTCGGCAACACCGATCGGCGCGGTGTATCCGCGCAGCGCGTATTCGGCGACGACGTTGTTCTTCGTCTTGCACAACACCAGGCCGATGGTCGGCTTGTCTTCGGGGTGACGAAGCAGGTCGTCAACCGCCGACATGTACATGCCGAGCTGACCCAGGTAGCTCGGGTCGAAGTCGCCGACCTTCAGTTCGATCACGACGAAACAGCGCAGCCTCAGGTGGTAGAAGAGTAGGTCGGCGTAGAAGTCGGCGTCGCCGATCTCCAGGTGGACCTGACGCCCGACGAACGCGAAGCCCTGCCCCAGTTCCAGGAGGAACTTCTCGACGTGGTCGGTCAGCGCCTGCTCCAGGTCGCGTTCGCGCCGACTGTCGGGATGCCGAGAAGTCGAAGAGATAGGGATCGCGGGTGGCCTGCTGCGCGAGGTCGGAATCCGACCGCGGCATGGTGTCGGCGAAGTTGGTGACCGCGCGACCGGCACGCTGGTGGAGTTGGCCGTCGATGTGGTGAACCAAGACATCGCGGCTCCACCCCTGCTCGGCAGCCATTCGCCCGTACCATAACCGCACGTCAGACGAATCAAGCTTCTCCAGCAACGCGATCTGATGACGCCACGGCAATTGTGCAACGCTGCGTTGCACAATTGACCAGTCCGGCCAGGCCGAGGCAAACCTGCGCATGTACTTGAGGTTGCGCGGCGAGAATCCCCTCGCGTCTGGGAAGCGTCCTATCAGGTCGGAAGCCAGCCGGTCGATGACGCGAGTACCCCAGCCTTCGGCATCCTGCCGGGCCAGGATTTCGTGGCCGACTGCCCAGTAGGTGGCGACCAGTTCCTGATTCGCTGCCATGACCGCCCGTTGACGCCCGACCTGCACTAGGGAGGCGACCGCATCGAGCAGCTCTGGGTACCAGGCCGGGACCGCGACCTTGGGCTGCCCCACGGGGAACCTGACGTGGTTCTCGCCGTGGTCATCGCGCCCCATCATGATCCTCGCCCGACTGCGAGCACCTCTTGTCGACAAGCTGCAGCATCAGCGGACGTGCTGCTTTCGCCGACTATGACAATGTCTATGAAGGTGTCTAGGTATCTGTCTATGAACAGGTAGTGCATTTTTCGTGGCTGACCGAATTCATTGCAGCATCGCTGAGCCAGGCAAGTCTCCATCACAGCACCTCCGACGCGACAGCCTCGGCGTCCTTGACGCGGAGCTTCCCGGACATCAGGAGAGGGAGTAGTTCGTCGCGGACACGCGCGAGCAGGACTGACTCACCCCTCGCGTGCGCGGCAGTTCGATGCAACGGATCGACCACATCCGCAAACGTCTTGGCTTGAGTTACGTCCGGCATTCGGACCGGCAGCTTCTTGAAGCGTCCACGGCTCAACTCGAGGAAAGTTGCACCATTCGCGTAACTAACGAACTCACCGACACGCGAACGCATCTCGTGAAACAACCACCATTGAAACTCCTGTTGCTTGGCATTAACCACGATAAAGCCCTGGTTCACCGCCAATGGCAATTGCGCAACAGCAAATGCGCCGATAGTCGCCCGCGATGTCATCAGGATCGAACCAGCGGGATACAACGACGACGAGCATGCCGCAAGCCCGCTATCACTGATTGTCCGAGTCGTCGCACTAAGATACGGGCCGTTCAGAGCCGTCACATCCGTCGGCGTCGCCCACTGCACCCCACCGTTCCAGTACCCGTCAACGGTTGTGCTTGGTGTGCCACCTCCACCAACATGGGCGACACCGTCAAACGTTGCACTCGCGCAATTAATTTTGGCAGCGGCACTTGCGAACTGCGCATCAGCAAGATCACCACTAACCCGCATTACCCGCTCGTTCGCGGCGATCTTGTCGTCGAGACCGCCAAGGACGTCACCAATCGCCCGCTGCTCATCAACGGGAGGAAGACGAACTTCGATGTCACGTAAAAAATTTCGATTTAACGAAGGCTGAGCGCTCCCGGAGTTAAACGCTTTGAAATCGATCGTGCTTAGCAGTCGGTAGACCCATCTTGGGTCGTTTTCTTTGAAATCCCGAACGAACAAGCAGGTGTTCAGCGGCCAGAACGGACCAGCAACAAACGTGGCCGTACCGATCGCCGCACCACTCCGACCGATCGCGACACCTGGGCCGTCGTAAGCAGCCTCGCTGTGGGTTCCCGTCACTCCAAATGAACCGATCACTGGCACATGACCGGAGCCTCGCGACGTCGTAGGAAGATCGTGCCCACGTTGCAGTTCAACAATCTCCCCAAAGCGCGCGGTCACCCACGCATCGTTCACGACAACCGCTCCACCTGTTCGCGAACCGTCTGTCCAACCGCGCGGATTCGTCAAGCGCCGCAAGCAATTCCTTGGTCAACCGCGCGACCTTGTCGCCGACGGCCTCCCCGTCGTCCTCGCCCGCCGGCGCACCCACATACCGCCCCGGGGTCAGCACATACTCGGCGGCCCTGATCTCCGCCAGCATCACCGATTGCAAAACCCGGAACATCCTGGTAAGTAATCTTTCGCCGCAGCCGACATAGACCCGCGCCATGCGTGGTAGGTATCGCCGATCCCACAACTCGTCGTCCGTCAGCACCCGTTCGGCGCGGTTCACCATGTGGCCCAGGCCGCGCGCATCGATGAACAGCACCTGCCCCGCTTCGCCCTCTCGCCCCTCTTGTCCTTCGCGAAGAACCACACGCACACCGGAATCCCGGTGCTGCGGAACAGGTGTGCGGGCAGCGCGACCAGGCACGACACCAGGTCGGCCTCGACAATCCGCTCCCGAATCTCCCCCTCCCCGCTGGTGTTCGAGGACATCGAGCCGTTCGCCATCACCACGCCAGCCTTGCCGCCGGGCTTGAGCTTGGACAGGATGTGCTGGATCCAGGCGAAGTTCGCGTTGCCGGCGGGCGGAACGCCGAAGCGCCACCGCGGATCGTGCTCGTCGCGCGCCCAATCCTTGATGTTGAATGGCGGATTGGCCATCACGTAGTCCATCTGCATGCCGGCATGATGATCACGGACGAAGGTGTCTCCCCACGGCTGCTCCGCCCCTGTTGTCGATGCCGTGGACGGCCAGGTTCATCTTCGCCATCCGCCAGGTCTGCTCGATGCTCTCCTGCCCGTAGATCGCGATCTCTTTTCGGTCGCCGTCGTGCCGGGCGATGAACTTCTCGGTCTGGACGAACATCCCGCCCGACCCGCAGCACGGGTCGTACACTCGCCCGTTCGACGGTTGGAGGACCTCGACGATCAACCGCACGACGCTTGGCGGAGTGAAGAATTCGCCACCGCGCTGCCCTTCCGAGCGGGCGAAATTGCCGAGGAAGTACTCGTACACCTCCCCCATCAGGTCCCGCGCTGTGCTCACCCGGACGCCGAATCGTGCGCTGTCCAACAGCTCGACCAGCTCGCCGAGCCGGCGCTGGTCCATATTTCGCTGTTGTACAGCCGCGGCAGCGTGTCGCCCAGCGCGGGTTGGCCGCCATCACGGCCTGCATCGCCTCGTCGACCAGCTGGCTGATGTTCTTGCCGCGCTCACCGCCGACAGCAGGCTTACCTTTAGCGTTGTCCGCCAAGGACTTCCACTGCGCTGTCGGCGGCACCACGAACACGTTGTAGCCATGGTACTCCTCAGGATCGTCGATCAGTTCCTCGATCTGATCGTCGTCCATACCGTCGGCGGCCAGCTCGGCGCGAATCGCCTCACGGCGCTCGTCGAACGCATCCGAAACATACTTCAGGAACACCAGCCCCAGGATGACGTCTTTGTACTGGCTGGACGACAGCGATCCGCGTAGCTTGTTGGCCGCTTTCCAGAGCGTGTCTTTGAGCTCTTCATGGTCGACGGTGCCTGCGGTTCCTGCTTTTTCCGGGGCGGCATCGCGTGCGTCCTTCCTATTTCGTGGTCCCGGTGAACCCGGGAGCGCTGTGTTCCACATCGAGGGTGAGGGCGCCGGCGGCGACCCCGTTGATCAACGCCGTCTTCAATTCGCGCGCCGCCTCCACCCGACGGCTCGCTTGTTGCTCGTATTCATCGGCCTCGGCCAGCGCGGCTTCAAGGCGTTCGGCGTCGGCGCGCGGCAACACCGGCACCGTCCAGGTCTGCCATTCGCTTCCGGGAGAAGCGGTTTCGTTGATGATCGTGGCGAGCACCAGCGGGCCGACCTCGGCCGACTCGTCGAGCCGGATGATCCTGGCCGGGCAGGCCACCATCGCTCCGCCCGCGCGGTCCACCCAGGCCCGCGGCCGCGGCCTCTCCAAGAAGATCACATCACCGGGCTCAGTGCGCGCGGCCCGCGGGTACTTCTCCTCAACGTCAAAGGGATCGAGCGTAAGCGTCCCAACCATTTCCACTGGAAGCACCCGTACCGTTCCCTCCGGCGATCCATGGCTGACATCGATGCGACGACCCCGTTTCAGGATGAGTCGCTTGCCGGATTGCAACTCGGCCAGGGAACGGTGGGCAAGATGTATTCGTCCCGGTGACGGGGAGACCAGTACATCCAACAGCGGCAACGGCGTCGTAGTCACCAGTGTTGCCCGGTGCACTCGCGCCACATGTTCTGTTTCATCATGCCCGCGCAGGAGCACTGCCCGTACTCCCCTGGGCACCACGGCCGTCCCAGCAAGCACGCTCGACAGCTGGGTCCGGCGCGCGTACCGGAACGCACGATCCTCCGTCTGCGTCAACGCGCCGGCGACATCGGCGGCGACATCGGTCAACTCGATGTGCTCCACGGCACCGAGATCGGCAACCCAAGGCTGCTGCGCCTGGGCACCACCGACGCAGACCCACACGGCCAGGCTCTGTCGGTGCGCCTCGCGCCACAGTCCCCGCGGAAGACGCACCGCGGCAACGAGATTGTTGACACGAAGCGCCTTTGCGCGACGGTTCTGCATAGGCCCGGCAAGCTCATCGGAGAGCGCGGCCGCGGAGCCGATGAGGATCGCCACATCCCCCGGCGGCAGCTCGAGGACGGCATCATCAACACCGTCGAGAGTGTCCGCAATATCGAGACCGACCAGGGACAGGGCTGAAACGCAGCTGGCCACAGTGGTTTCCCGGACGTGGATGCCACGGATGACCGCGCGGCGCCGGAGTGCTCGATCGTTCGATACCACATCGAGCTCACACGCCTCGGCCACATCGAGGGCCACCGGAGAACCCTCGGCGCGCAGCACCACCCAGTCGTGTTCGAGATAGACTGCTGCGGCTTCGACCATGCAGCGCAACAGTTTTACTGCGTCGTCGGTGAGCTCCCGCAATTCCTCGCGACGTTTGAGACGTCCGGCCTCGACGCGCTGCAGCGCGTCGGCTGGGCCATGCGACGCTTCCACCAGATCGTCGACGTAACCAAGTACGGCGCCGGACACCCGCAGCTCACGGATCTCGGCGGCCAGCACGGTGTTCTCGGGATCAAACTGGTCAGCCAGCCGCACCAAATCGGCGTGCGATCTGCCAGCGAGATCTTCGCTGGTGAGCACATGCCAGCACAGCAGCGTCACCACGTCCTCAAGTGCCGCATCATCGGGCACCGAGATCGCAGGAGCGTCATACTCATGTTCGACGTTGTTGCCCCTGCCGGTACGGGTCAGCCAACTCACCACCTCGTCGCGGGAGAAGCGCGCAACGCCGTCGACGGTATCCACCGGATCGGGGAACGGGATCGACACGCCGCGCACCATTGGGCGTTTTCGCCACACGCTGACGACAGGCCGCTGTACCTTGGCAAGGTCGGCGACGTCTTGCAGCGTCAGCGTCGTCACGGGGCTTCCTCTCGGCTCCATCCCAACGTAGACCTCGGTATCTTTCGTGGCAATCGTGTTTACTGATAAGGGCGCTTATCGATTATAGATGTTACGATATTGCTCTACATGGCGGATTCTTCGGACACACCGCTTCCGCACTCCGCGGCAGCACGACTCTCCAGAGGAAGCCATGCCAAACGACAAGCCCCAAGCTCACTTCGACGACACCCTGACCGCCGTCGAAATCGACCGACTCACCGTGCAGGACAAGGACGTTGTGCGGGAGGCGCAGCGCTGGACCAACGGCGAACGCGGACCCGTGGTCGAAGATCTCGATACCCTGACGGCCGCCGATCTCTCGGCATTCACCGTTGAGGCAATCAAGATCGGCGCACACGCCCTATCCGCCACGGGCCAGGCCCAGGAGTCGCGCCTGTTGGAGCAGATGCTGAAGGACGTCGGTGAGAAAGCGGCCGACTCGACTAGCAAGGCCGCCGAGGTAACCCAGCGCGCGGTCAAATCGGCATCCGAAGTCGTAGGGAAAGCCGCCGCCGGCGCCAAGAAGGCGATCACCGAAGCCGATGCCGCCAGCCGCAAGGAGTTCACCGAATCGGTCGCGGCAGCCAAGAAGGACCTCAACGCGGAGGTTCGCCGCATCTTCGGCGGCGAAAGCCCGGAGCTCCTGGAGCGCCTGCAGCCCGTCCTCGCCAAATTTGGTACCGACCTCGACGCCAAGGTGAAGGCCGGCACCAGCGATCTGCTGACCAAAGCGGCCAAACAGTTCGACCCCAGTGACCCGACGTCACCGATGGCGAAACATGCCGCCGATCTCGGTGCGCGCCAACAGAAGCTGACCGAGCAGATCGACCAGAACCACGCCGACGTCGTCAAGAAGGTCGATGAACTGATGACGGCGTTGAAGGTTCAGGAAGCCAAGGCCAGGCTTGCCAAAGTGACTCCGATCAAGGGCGACACCTTCGAGAACCAAGTGAACGCGGTGCTTTCGGAGATTGCCGTTGGCCTCGGCGACGAATACACCGACACCCGGTCCATCGTCGGCTCGGCGCCGCGGTCGAAGAAGGGCGACGGCGTGTTGCACGTTGACGGCGGCTCCGCCCGTATCGTGATCGAAATGTCCGACTCCGCTCGTGCGGGTTGGATCGAGTACTTCGACGAGGCCGAGCGTAACCGCACCGCCGTCGCGGCACTTGGCCTCGTCCGCGCCGTCGCACAAAACAACGGCAGATCCATCCGTGTGCTCGGCGCACGACGCATCGTGCTCGCGTTCGATCCGGATTCAGATGATCCGGAACTATTACGCACCGGCGTGATGTTGTTGCGGACGGCCGCGATCGCTGCAGCAACTCGCAGGGGCGCGCACCAGATCGCCACGGCCGAGGAGAAGATCACCGAAGCGGTCGTGCAGATTGAGAAGCTCGACGAAGTGAAGAAGACCGCCAGCTCAATTCAGAAGAACGCCACCAAGATTGAAAATTCCTGCACCGGAATCAATTCCGGAATCCAGCGGTTGCTCAGCGACGCACTAGCCGCCTTGACCGAGGCGAGGGCGGACGCGGAACCCAGTTCGACCGAAAGTCCGTCGCCTGGCGCGGTAGCGTAGGCGACGGTGTGTGCTTAGGTGCACGCCGGCCGGATATCGGTGTGGGTGAAATCATCGCCCCGGTCGTCTTCAGCCCTTGACCCGGACCTTGCCGCACATCAGCAGTGGAAGCAGGGTCTCACGGACTCCAGACAAGTGCGCAGCCTCAGCTCGACTGCGGTCGCACAATGCGCCCAGGCTCGAAAGTGTCCGCGCCGGCCCAACAGGCAAACGGCGCACGTCCCGCACCGTCACCTCTAATAGTTCACGCGGTTGGATCCTCTGGCGGCTTCCGGTCATGCCCGCGGCCATCTGCTGGAGTATCGCCAAGACTTCAGGTTGTCGTACCGCTGACCACAGGGCTGAGGTGTCGACGCCAATTGGCCGGAGGACCACAAACTCGGTACTCGCCAATGCCATTGCCGAGGGAAGGCGTGGGACGTTCCAGATCCGGGGTATTCTTGGATTCAACTTCGAGAATAATACGCATGGCTCCGGCAATACGAACTTGTGGCTTTTGATCGTCCGACCGTCGACAAGATTTACATGCGCGTCGGCATCGAAAGCCGGAAGGCTGTAATGAGCGACGGTGTCATCGAATTCCCGAGGGCCGAGGGAAACGGTCGACCTTGTCGCCAGATTTGACAAAATGGTGTGATCACAGACGCGCCGGACCGTCGCAACCATCAACGCTTCGGCGGCCTCAATGACACGACGGTTGGCGGCTATCTTGTCATCGATAGCACCGAGGATTTCGCCGATCCGCTGACGTTCACCCGGCTCGACAGCACGGACCGAAACGCTTCGCAGGATGCTCTGATTAAGCAGTGGCTGTCCTGACCCGGCACGGTGTCGATTAAGTCCGCAGGTCTGCAGCGCGTAATACCAATACCGTGTTTCGTCGGAATTCCTAACATGACAAGCCACAGCATTATCGGTAATCCACACGTCGCAATTGCTAAAATGAACGCTGCCGCAAAAAGAACCAACACGGCCGACAACTATCAACGGACCGCGAGCATTGTGTTGGGACGCATAACCGATGGCACCATTGGCGCCGTATATCGGATAACGCCCCTCCGATTCCGGTTCTCGGACTCGCAAAGTACTTCCGTTCGAGAAATCGAGATGGTCACCCAGTCTTGCCGTTTCGGAGGCACCGCTGCTCGACGGCGCCATCAGCTGGCCCGCTTGGCAGCCGCGCGCAACTTGCCGGCCAGATCGCCGCGGCCGGACACCGTGACCGCGCCCAAGCCCAGCCACGACGCCATCGACTCCAGTTCGCCGGTGAGCGCCGCCGCGACCGCCGACCGTGGCGTGTCGGGCTCACCGAAGGCACCCACCACCCGCAGCGCGTCAGCGGCCCGGTCGGCCTTGAGGTCCACCCGCGCGACCAGCCGGCCGTCCAGCAGCAGCGGCCACACGTAATACCCGTACTGCCGCTTGGGCGCCGGGGTATAGATCTCGATGCGGTAATGAAAGCCGAACAGCCGTTCCACCCTAGGCCGGAAGAAGATCAACGGATCGAACGGACACAGCAGCGCGCTGCCGCGGTCCCGTCGTGGCACGATCTGGCCGACCCGCAGATAGGCCGGCGCGGACCAGCCGTCGACGTCGACCCGCTCGATCTCGCCAGTGGCCACCAGGGCGGCGATGGCGGGCTTGACCTGCCGCGCGGCCAGCCGGAAGTAGTCGCGGATGTCGGCCTCGGTGCCGACCCCCAGCGCGGTGGCCGCACGCAGCGTGAGCTCGCGGACGGCCTCGTCGTCGTCGACTTCGCGGGCCAGCACGCCGGCCGGCAGGACCCGCTCCACCAGGTCGTAGTGCCGGGCGAAGCCCACCCGGGTGGCGGTGGTGAGGACCCCCGAGGCGAACAGCGCCTCGGCCACCCATTTGGTATCGCTGCGGCTGCCCCACCAGCTGCCCCTCGGCCCGCGCGGCTCGGCGGCCAGATGCGCCTCGATCTGGCCGGCTGTGCTGGGCCCGAGTTCGGCGACGGCGGCGACGACGTGCTCGACCAGCTGCGGATTGGCCTTGACGATATGGGTGCCCCACCGGCCGTGCCGGTACTGCCGCATCCGCCAGCGCATCAGCGGCCAGTCGTCCACGGCCATCAGCGCGGCCTCGTGCGCCCAGTATTCGGCCAGCAGCCGCGACGAGCGCGGGCCCCAGGCGGCGCGGTCCAGCACGTCACGGTCGTAGGGGCCGAGCCGGCTGAACACCGGCGCGTAATGCGCGCGCACCGCCACCGACACCGAATCCAGCTGCAGCACTTGAATTCTCGAGATCAGCCGCTTCAAATGCGCGCGCGTGATCTTGCCCTCGGACCGCGGCTCGCTAAATCCTTGGGCCGCAACGGCTATCCGCCGGGCTTGCGCGGCGCTCAGCCTATGGGTCCGGAGGGACACGGCGCCGAGAATACCGGTCCTCCGGCCGCCTCGCGCTTACCCCGCGCTGACTTTTTCGTCCTGCGGATTCTTCAGTTCGTGGTAGGCCGACTCCAGAGCGGCCGGAAGCCCGTCCAGGTCGCGGTATACGCCCATCAGTTGCTCGAGGACCTGGATGCGTCGCCCGGTCGCCTCGTCCACCGCGCGTCGGGCCTGCTCACGATAATGATCAGCCTGTTGCTTCACGTCGGCCAAGAGCTGCTCACGCTCCTGTTGGGCGTCGGCGCGCAGCCTGCTCAGTTCGCCCTCGAGCTTTTCCTTGGTTTCCGCATAGTCGGTTTCCAGGGCTTCGCGCTGCGCGACCAGGTCCGCCAGCAGTTCTTCGTGCTTTCGCTGCTCGGCCTGCACCTCGGCCTCGGCCGTCGCGATCAGCGCATCCGCCTCGGCCCGTGCCTCGGCCTGCATCTCGGAAACCTCGTCGACCGCGCGCCGCAGCATCTTCGCCATCCGCTGTTGCACCGCGTGCGGCGCGGGCGAAGTGTCTGTGAGGACGTCGATCTCCTTGCGCAGCGCGGCGGTTTCCTCGCCGGATTCCCGCAGCCGGGCCCGCAGGCTCTCGACGTCGTCGAGCAGCAACTGCTGTTTGGTGGTCAACATCTCGATGTGGCCATCAACCGCGGCTGAGTCGTAGCCCATGAACCTGCGAGAGAACGTCTTTGCGGGTTCGCTTACCACTGCCAAATCTTCCCCCTCCCTGGGAACGCTTGGTAGATCCGTGACCCCAACCCCCGCGTTCGAGTATGTCAGGTCACGCCTTCAACAAAGCGAGCCGCGGCCACGAGCGCACGCACGGTCACGGCCGAGAGTAGCTGTGGAACCGGTACCGCAGCCCGCATCGGCTGGTCAGCCACTCGCCCGTCTCCACCAGCCACGCCTCGTCGAGCACCGGGGCGAGCGCGTCGTCGTGGTCGCGGGACAACTCGATGTCCACCTCGGTGACCTCACACCGGGTGGCGTACGGCAGCGCCAGCGCGTAGATCTGCCCGCCGCCGATCACCCACGCCCCGGCTTCGCTCAGGGCTTCATCGAGTGAACCCACCACCTCTGCTCCCTCGGCCGCGAAGTCCGGCCGGCGAGACAGCACGATGTTTCTGCGACCCGGCAGCGGCCGCACCGAAGCCGGCAACGAATCCCAGGTGCGCCGGCCCATCACGACGGTGTGGCCCATGGTCACCTGTTTGAAGCGGGCCAGGTCCTCCGGCACCCGCCAGGGAATGTCGCCGCCGCGGCCGATCACGCCGGACGTCGACTGAGCCCACACCAGGCCCACCGTCATACAGCGACGGGCGCTTTGATCGCAGGGTGGGGATCGTAGTTTTCGACGACGATGTCGTCGTAGGCGTAGTCGAAGATCGAATCCTTATGGGCCAGAACCAGTTTCGGATACTGCCGCGGCTCGCGGCGCAATTGCTCACGGACCTGCTCGACGTGGTTGTCGTAGATGTGGCAGTCGCCACCGGTCCAGACGAACTCACCGACGTCCAAGCCCGCCTGGGCGGCCATCATGTGCGTGAGCAGCGCGTAGCTAGCGATGTTGAACGGCACACCCAAAAACAGGTCGGCGCTGCGCTGGTAGAGCTGACAGCTCAGCCGCCCGTCGGCGACGTAGAACTGGAACATCGCGTGACACGGCGCCAAAGCCATCTGCGGGATTTCGCCGACGTTCCAGGCCGACACGATGATGCGTCGCGAATTCGGGTCGGTGCGCAGCAGATCCAGCGCGGCGCTGATCTGGTCGATGTGCTCCCCGGAGGGTGTGGGCCAGGATCGCCACTGCACCCCGTAGATCGGTCCGAGATCGCCTGTGCTGCTGGCCCATTCGTCCCAGATGGTGACGCCGTGCTCGTGCAGCCACGCGACGTTGGAGTCGCCGCGCAGGAACCACAGCAACTCGTAGACCACGGATTTGAAATGCACCTTCTTGGTGGTCAGCAGCGGGAAGCCGGCCGAGAGGTCGTATCGCAACTGTTGGCCGAACAGGCTGCGGGTACCCGTGCCGGTGCGGTCGGGTTTGGCGCTGCCCGTCGCGAGCACCACGCGCAGCAGGTCCTCATACGGGGTCGCGATCGGCACGCGGTCAGCTTAGCGGCGATCGCGGGGAGTAGAACGGAGGCCATGCCGAACATCAAAGACACCGTCACCACTCCCCATGGCACCTGCACCGTGCGGCTGTTCACCCCGGAAGGGTCCGGACCCTGGCCCGGCGTGGTCATGTTCCCCGACGCCGGCGGCGTGCGCGAAACCTTCTATCAGATGGCGGCGAAGTTGGCCGGATACGGCTATGCGGTAGTGCTGCCGGACGTGTACTACCGCAACGCCGACTGGGCCCCCTTCGACATGGCCAGCGTGTTCGGCGACGAAAAAGAGCGCAACCGGCTGTTCTCGATGATCGGCAGCCTGACACCGGACAAGATCACCAGCGACGCCACCGCGTTCTTCGACTACCTGGCCGGTCGCCCCGAGGTAACCGGGGACCGCTTCGGCGTGTGCGGCTACTGCATGGGCGGGCGAATCTCGGTGATGGTGGCCGGCCGTCTTCCGGACCGCGTCGCGGCCGCCGCGTCCATCCACGGCGGCGGCCTGGTGACCGACACTCCGGACAGCCCGCACCTGCTGGCCGACCGGATGACCGCCACGGTGTACGTGGGCGGCGCCGAGAACGACGCGTCGTTCACAACCGACCAAGCCGAGCAGCTCGACAAAGCGCTCACGGCGGCCGGCGTGCAACACACCATCGAGTGGTATCAGGCCGCCCACGGCTTCGCGGTCCCGGACAACCCGCCCTACGACGCCGCCTCGGACGAACGGCATTGGGCGGCGATGACGGAGACCTTCGGCGCGGCGCTGGGTTAGTGCCGCGAGATCGCGTCGACCAGCAGCATCGCGGCCACCATCGCCCCGTCGGTGCGGATCTTGCCCGCCATCGCGTTGGCCCGGGTGCGAGTTTCGGGGGCCAGCGTCGCCTCGATCGCGGCTGAGAACGCCTCGAAATTCGCGGACCGGCCGTCGTATGCGGTGCCGATGCCCGTCCCGACAACCCGGCCCGCCCAGTAGACCTGGTCCGCCCCTTGGGGCACCACCACCTGAGGTGCGCCGGCCCCCGTCGCCGTCGTCGTCGTGCCCGCGCCGCCGTGGTGCACGACGGCGGCAACCCGGCCGAACAGCGCCTGCTGGTTGATCTCGCCGACGGTAAAGCAGTCGTCCCGGTCGTCGATCGGGGCCAGGTCGGCCCAGCCCTGCGCGAGCAGCACGCGGCGGCCCTGCGCGCGGATCGCCTCGATGGCCATCCCGACGATGTCCTTCCCGGCGCGCAGCGACATGCTGCCGAACCCCACATACACCGGCGGTGTGCCCGCGTCCAGGAAGTCCAGCAACTCGGCCGGGAGCGGGCGATCGTCGGGCAGCAGCCACGCGCCGGTCTGAACCACGTCGAGCTCCGCCGGCTCCTGCCACGGGGCCAGCGTGGGGTCGGCCGCCAGCCACGGGTGCTCGGTGAAGGCGTGGGTACGGACGTCGTGCACCGGCGGCAGGCCGATCGACGCGCGGTGGCCGTTGAGCGTCTCGCCGAAATGCACGTTCGCGTTCTGGGCGTCCTGGTCCCACAGTTCCCGGTTGTCGATCAGGCCCATCAAGAACGGCCAGCCCGAATACGACGGTGGCGGGTGGTGGGGCGAAGGCAGGTGGGAGGGTTGGTAGCTCGCGTAGACGTAGTGGATGCCCAGTTTCTCGGCCACCGACCGCGCGCCGGCCGCGATCGGCAGCAGGTTGGTCGCCACCAAAGCGTCACATCCCTCGGCCGCGGCGGCGACCGTGTGGAACTGCGCGGCGATCAAGTCGTCCAGGTGCCGGCGCAGCTCCTCCTCCGATGGCGGCGTGTCCCGGGTCACCATCGCGCGCACCGATTCGCCGAACGGCACCAGCGGCACGCCCAAACCGGTTAGCCGCTCGGCGAACTCCTCATCGGGCGGCGCGCACACCCGCACCTGGACGCCCAGGGCCTGCAACTGCACCGCGAGTCCCGCCAGCGGCTCCACGCCCCCGCGCGAATCGTAGGTCGACAGCACCACGCGCATGTCAGAGTTCCCGGATCACGCGACCGGCAGGCCCACCAGCTCGGCCAATCGGGCCCGGTGACGGTAGACGCTGCCGAGGGCCAACTGGTCGCTCTTGGCTCGCTTGAGGTACAGGTGCGCCGGATACTCCCACGTCATCCCGATGCCACCGTGCAGCTGTACGCACTCCTCGGCGGCGTGCACGGCGATGCCGCTGCAGTACGCCTGCCCGATGGCCGCCGCAGCGGCCGCGTCGTCGTCGCCGCGCGCGCACGTGTCGGCGGCGTAGCGGGCCGCCGCGGTTGCGGCGCCGACGTCGAACCACAGGTCGGCCAGCCGGTGTTTGATCGCCTGGTAGGAGCCGATCGTGCGGCCAAACTGCTTGCGCTCCTTGGCGTAGGCGAGCGTGGTGTCGAAGCACCACTGCGCCAACCCGAGTTGCTCGGACGCGAGCAGCGCCGCGCCGGTCTGCAGCGCCGCCGACAGTGCGGCCTGCCCAGAGCCGACCGGTGACGACGCGGCACCCGAAAACCGGACATCCGCAAGGGGTCTCGTCATGTCCAGCGCCAGCACCGGCGAGATCTCGACACCGGACGCGGTCGCCGAAACGGTGTGCAGCTCGAGTCCGTCCGCGGCCGCGACCGGAACCACCAGGACGTCGGCTTCGGCCGCACCCGCGACGCTGCCGACCACCCCGGTCAGGCCGTCGGCGCCGCTGCTCACACCGGACACCGGATCGCCCGGCGCGGCGGACAGCGGCATCACCAGCGCCGCCGTCACCGCGCCCTTCGCCAGTGCCGACAGGGTCTCGGTCTCACCGGCGCGCAACAGCGCCACCGTGGCGAGCACCGCGCTGGACAGAAACGGCACCGGAGCGACGGCCCGGCCGATCTCCTCCATGACGACCGCGGCCTCGCGGGCGCTGGCGCCGGCGCCGCCGAGCGACTCGGGCACCAGCAGTCCGGCCACCCCGAGCTCCGCGGCCAGCGTACGCCAGATATCCGAAAAGTCCTGTGGCACTGGCGATTCCGTATCGTATGCCCGTGCCACCAACTCGGGCGGGCACCGGTCGGCGAACAGCCGGCGGACGCTGTCCCGCAGCGCGTTCTCGGTGTCCGAATACAGCAGGTTCCCAGAGCTTGAAGTGCTCATCGGTTCAAGTCCTTCCAGGCGACGTCTTTGTCGACGCGGTGCTCGCCCGGCAGGCCGAGGACCCGCTCGGCGATGGTGTTGCGCAAGATCTCCGAGGTGCCGCCCTCGATCGAGTTGCCACGCGCCCGCAGGTAGCGATATCCGGGCTCGCGACCGATCAGGTCGACCGTTTCCGGTCTGCGCATAGTCCAGTCGTCGTAGCGCAGTCCCGCCTCGCCGTGCAGCTCGATCTCGAATCCCGAGATCGCCTGCGCCACGCGGGCGAACGCCACCTTCAAGCCGGCGCCTTCCGGTCCGGGCTGGCCGGCCACCGCCTGTTGCCGCAGCCGTTCCCCGGCCAGCCGAAGCACCTCCGCCTCGACCCAGAGCCGCATCAGCTCGTCGTGCATTGCGGGATCGCGCAGCGCCGGCTCGTTTCGCCACGCTGCGGTGACCTTGCCGATGTGGCCGCCTTCGCGCGGAGCGCGGGAGCCTGCCCCGATTGCGACGCGCTCGTTGTTCAGCGTGGTGGTCGCCACCCGCCAGCCGCCACCCTCGGGGCCGAGCCGATTCGCATCCGGCACTCGCACATCGGTGAGAAAGACTTCGTTGAACTCCGCCTCGCCGGTGATCTGGCGCAGTGGCCGGACCTCGACGCCGGGTTGGGTCATGTCGCACAGGAAGTACGTCAGCCCAAAGTGTTTGGGCACCGCCGGGTCGGTACGTGTGACGAGGATGGCCATCTGCGCGTGCTGCGCCTGCGACGTCCACACCTTCTGCCCGTTGACGATCCAGTCGTCAGGATGGTCTCCGTCGCGGACCGCACGGGTGGCCGCCGCGGCCAGATCCGATCCGGCGCCGGGCTCGCTGAACAACTGGCAGTAGATCTGCTCGCCAGTGAACAACGGGCGCAGGAACTTTCGCTTCTGCTCATCGGTTCCGAACGCCGCGATCGTCGGCGCCGCCATGCCCATGCCGATGTAGTTCTTGGGGGTGCCGCCCACCGGGGCGCCCGCGGCGGCCAGCTTGGCGTTCACCCGATCCTGAACGGTGCGCGGCAAGTCCAGCCCACCGAACCCCAGCGGCAGATGCACCCAGGCCAGGCCGGCGTCGTACTGCGCGCCCAGGAAGTCCCGCGGTTCGGTGGTCGCCGGATCGTGCTCGTCTAACAGCCTCTGCACCCGCGCATCGAGGTCGGCAAAATCATCGCTGACGCTGCTCATTGGCCGCCTCCCGGTCGCATCTGGTAGCCCTGCGCGGGCCCGAGCAGCAGACCACCGTCGATGACCATCGTCTCGCCGGTGATCCAGCTCGCCGCATCCGACACCAGGAAGGCGACCGCGCCCGCCACATCGTCCGGCTCACCGATGCGGCCGAGCGCGATGGTCGACGCCAACGGGTCCTCGTGGTCCTTCCACAGCGCCTCGGCCAGCCTGGTGCGAACCACGCCCGGGCAGATCGCGTTGACCCGGATACCCGGTGAGAGTTCGAGCGCCAGTTGCTTGGTGACGTGGATCAGGGCGGCCTTGGTGGCGTTGTACAGGCCCATGGCCGGCGACTGGTGCATGCCGCCGATGGAGGCGGTGTTGACCACGGCCCCACCGTGCTCCCCCATCCACGCCTTGACGGCAAGTGAGGTCCACAGCAACGGCGCCCACAGGTTGACTTCGAAGATCTTGGTGAAGCGGGCGTGGTCCTGTTCGATCAGCGGCCCGTATGCCGGGTTGGTTCCCGCGTTGTTGATCAAGATGTCCAGGCTGCCGAAGCGCTCGAGCGTGAGGTCCACGCAAGCCCGCGCGGCGTCCTCGTCGACGGCGTGCGCGCCGACGCCCACGGCCCGGTCGCCGACCTGCGCCGCGGCCTCGTCGGCGGCCTCCTGTTTGCGGGCGGTGAGCACGACATTGGCGCCGTTGGCGGCCAATTGTTGGGCGATCGCCAGGCCGATGCCCCGCGAGGCACCGGTGATGATTGCGGTGCGCCCGGTCAGGTCTTGTGAGGTCATGTCATACGCCTTTGCTCAACCGGTTGCGCCCGATTTTTGATCGAATGTTTTACGTACGCGTCAGTGTGGTATGCGACAGGAATGTTAGCGAAATTGAACCCCATGAAACCATTGTTTGTCGCCGGGGCGATCGCTGCGGCGATTACCGCTGCGCCTGCGGCAGCCGCTGGCACTTTTGCCGCTGGACCTGCGATGACCGGCCCAGCTCCGACGCACGTGATCGTCAAGGACGACCCGGGCGGCGGCGGCTGTGACGCCAACGGCAACTGCGGCTCCGGCGGGCAGAACCAGGGTCCCGGCGGCGGTCCGGGCGGCCAGGGCTGCGTCCCGGGCGTCGGTTGCGGCTCGGGCGGCCAGTTCGCCGGTCCCGGCGGCGTGCCGGGTGGCACCGGATGTTTGCCGGGCGTCGGCTGCGGTTCCGGCCACGGATAACAGCAACATTGACCCTCAGCCTCCCGGGAGCCTGGTGATCCAGGCCCGGGACGCCGCGGGGTTGATGACGTCGTCGAGTTCAAATGTGGTGGCCGCCCGCAGCGCCTTGCCGTGCTGGTAGGCCGCCTCCACGAGACGATCGAACAGATTCTGGCGTTCGAGCGGATCGGCCGCTGCGGCCAGTTCTTTGCTGAAGCCAAGGCGGACAGCGCCTTCCAGGCCCATACCCCCGATCTCGCCGGTGGGCCAGGCGACGGTGAACCGCGGCGCGTGGAACGAGCCGCCGGCCATCGCCATCGCGCCCAGTCCATACGCCTTGCGCAGGATGATCATTCCCAGCGGCACCGTCAGCCGCGCACCGAGCACGAACATCCGGCCGAATCGGCGCACGGCGGCATCTTTTTCCGCGTCCGGCCCGACCATGAACCCCGGGGTATCGCACAGCGAGATCACCGGCAACCGAAACGACTCGCACAGACCGAGGAAGTCGCCGGCCTTGTCGGCCGCCTCGGCGTCGATCGCGCCGCCCAGATGGTGACTGCTGTTGGCAATCAGCCCGTATGCCACGCCCTCGACACGAACCAGCGCGGTGACGATCCCGACCCCGTAGTCGGGGCGCAGTTCCAGCACGGAGCCGACGTCGACGATCGATTCGATGGCCCGATGCACGTCGTAGGCGCGTAACCGATTCTGCGGCACGACGTGCCGGGCCAATCGCGGATCCGGGGCTTCCCAATCGACTCTCTTGTTATGCAAGCTGCCCTGAAAGTACGACAAATACTGCTTGGCCAGTGCGACCGCGTGCGCCTCGTCTCGCGCGACCAGGTGCACCACGCCGTTGCGCCGCTGCACGTCGATGGGCCCGATCGCCTCCGGTGGATACAGCCCGAGGCCGCCGCCCTCGATCATCGCCGGCCCGCCCATCCCGATGTTGGCGTCCGGGGTCGCGATGATCACGTCGCACACCCCGGCCAGCGCGGCGTTGCCGGCGAAGCAACGGCCCGAGACGATCGATACCAACGGCACCTGACCGCTCAGACCGGCCAGCACCCGAAAGGTCGGCACATCCAGCCCAGCGTGCCCGCCGACGTCGGTGTCGCCCGGCCGGCCGCCGCCGCCCTCGGCGAACAGCACCACCGGCAGGCGTTTTCGCGCGGCCAGGTCGAACACCCGGTCGGTTTTGGCGTGATTGCGCATGCCCTGCGTCCCGGCCAGCACGGTGTAGTCGTAGGACACCACGACAGCCTCGGCCGCCGCCGGACCGAAGAGGTCGGCGCCGATGGTCGCCAGCCCGGCGACCAGGCCGTCTGCCGGGGTGTTGGCGATCAGGTCCTCTTCGGAACGCCGGCTGCGCTGCGCGGCGATGGCCAGCGCGCCGTATTCGACGAAGCTGCCGTCGTCAACCAGATCGGCGATGTTCTCCCGGGCCGTGCGGCGACCCTGGTTGTGCCGCTTGGTGACTGCGTTCGGGCGGCCCTCGTCGAGGGTGAGCAGGTGGCGCTGGGCGACCTCGTCGAGGTCGGCGCGTGGCCGGTCGAGGTCTATCACGGCGGCGACGGATCCACCGTCGGCGCCCGAGCCGGTGCGGGTGAAAACGATTAGCGGGTCCCCGGTTCCGACGACCTGTCCGACGACCACCAAGCTCCGCACCGTCCGCAGCGCGTCGGGCGCGACGAGCACGTGCTGCATCTTCATCGCCTCGAGCACCACCAACTGCTCGCCGGCCGCGAATTCGGCGCCCTCGGGCGCCAACTCGACCACGGTGCTGGCCAGCTGCGCACGCAGCGCTTCCTCACCCGGATACAGCTCGACCGCCGCGACCCGGGTGTCGTGCTGGTGGGACAGTGCCGCGGCCGCCAGCTCGGGAACCTTCTCGTCGAGGAAACTCGTCGTCACCCAGCCCGACTGAAGCTGGCTGTCGGACAGCAGTTCTCGCAGGAACCCGACGTTGGTGCGAATGCCCTCGATGCCGAAATCGGCAAGCGCGGTCCTGGCCTTGCGCAGCGCCGCGGGGAACTGCGAGCCGCGCACGTGCGTGGTGACCTTCGCCAGCAGTGAGTCGTACCGCGGGCTGGGGGTCAGCCCGGGACGTCCGTAGGTGTCGACGCGTACTCCCGGCCCGCTGGGCGACGAGAACATCGCCAGCGTGCCGGCCGACGGCAGGACGGACCCGTCGGCGGCGAAACTCTCCATGTTGACCCGGGTTTGAATCGCGATACCCCGGCGCGCGGCCGGCTCGCCGATGACTTCACTGCCGTCCGAGGCGACTCCGGCCGGCAGGCGCAGCTGGTAGTAGGAATCACCACCGGCGATGGCCAGCTGCGCGGCCACCAGGTCCACCCCGGTGGTCTGCTCGGTGACCGTGTGTTCCACCTGGATGCGCGGGTTCACCTCGAGGAAGACGAAACTCTCGCCGGCGACCAGAAATTCCACGGTGGCCACGCCACGCAGGCCGACTCTGGCGCACAGCCGGGCCGCGGCCTGATGCAGTCCGCGGCGAAGCGCATCCGAAAGACCTTGGGCAGGAGCTATTTCCACGATTTTCTGGTAGCGGCGCTGGATGCTGCAGTCCCGGTCTCCGAGCGCCAGCGCATGCGTTTGATGCCCGGCCGGTGCGGCGACGATCTGCACCTCGATGTGCCGCGCGTCGTCCAGCAGCGCCTCGGCGAACAACGCCGGATCGCCGAACCCGAGTTGTGCCTCCGCGGCGCACTGGCGGTAGGCGTCGTCAATCTGATCGGCTTGCTCCACCTTCCGCATTCCGCGGCCGCCGCCGCCGGCCAGCGCCTTGATCATGATGGCACCGTCGTGTGCGGCGAAAAACGCGCGTACGTCGTCGACGCTGCTGGGTCCTTCGCTTGCCGGCAGGACCGGCACCCCGGCGGCGATCGCGGCGGCACGGGCGGAGGACTTGTTGCCGACCCGCTCGAGCACGTCGGGGTCCGGGCCCACGAACGTGTACCCGGCCGCCGCGCAGGCGCGGGCGAACTCGGCGTTCTCACTGAGGAACCCGTACCCGGGATGAATCATTTCGGCGCCGGACCTTTTGGCTGCCACCAGCATCGCCGCCTGGTCCAGATACGCGTCGGGGCCGGTGCCGGGCAGTCCGATCGCTTCGTCGGCGGCGTGCACGTGTGGGCTGTCGGCGTCGTCTTCGGCGTAGACCGCGATCGTTTGCATAGCCCAATTCGGTTGCGGTGCGGATGATTCGGAGCGCGATCTCGCCGCGGTTCGCGATCAATAGGATCATCGGAGCGGGTCGCCCCACTGCACCTGTTCGCGGAGCGTGCCCTTGAGCACTTTGCCGCCGGCGTTGCGCGGCAGCGGACCGGTGGCGATGGTGACGTATTGCGGCACCTCGTAATCGGCGAGCTGCGCGCGGCAATGTTCGAGCACTGCCCCGACGTCAATGTGCTCGCCGAACAGCACCGCTCCGACCTTCTCTCCCATGACGTCGTCGGGCACCGCCAGCACGCAGGCATCCGCGACGCCGGGGGCCGACAGCAGCGCCGCTTCGACCGCGATGCTGGAGACGTTCTCACCACCCCGGTTGATGATGTCCTTGAGCCGGTCGATGATGTGCACCCGACCGGCGCCGTCGACGCGAACCACGTCGCCGGTGTGCAGCCAGCCGTCCACGAAGGTGGCCGAGTTGGCCTCCGGCCGATTCCAATAGCCGACGGTCACATTGGCTCCGCGCACGACCAGCTCGCCCACACCCGGCTCGTCATCACCGAACGGGATCACACCGAGATCTACTGAGGGCACTGCATATCCGACGGAGTCGGCATGGGCCACGGCGTCACGGTCGGGGAGCACGGTAATCAGCGAGGCGGTCTCGGTCATGCCATACCCGTTGAACACCGTAGCTTGCGGAAAGGCGTCCTTGACCGAACGCACCAGCGACGGCGCGGTGGGCGCGCCACCGTACCCGACCCAGCGCACACCGGAAACGTCGACGTCGGGAAACGCCTTGTGCCGCAGCACTAATGCGTATACCGCCGGAACGGTCACCATGAGCGAGATTCGCTCAGCAGGCAGTGTGGTGATCATGTCGTCCAGGTTGAGCGCGGGCATGATCACCGAGGCGCCACCGAGCCGCATGGCAACCAAGAGCTGTGTGTTGCAACCGGTCACATGAAACAGCGGAACCGAAATGAGGGTGCGCAGGCCCTCACCGACATCTGCGGAAAATCCGCCACCCCGCAGCGCGTTCTCGGTGTTGGTCAGGAATGCCTCATGGGTGGTCGGCACGCCCTTGGGGTGACCGGTGGTGCCCGAAGTGTAAAACAGCGCGGCAACGTCGGCGCGGCCGAGGTGCTCGGTCACGTACGGCTGGCCGTCGGGCAGTGGCGTATCCGCGGCCAGATCCACCCGCGCATCAGAGTCGGAGAGCACGAACTCGACCTCCGGTTGCGCGGAGCGCGTATTGACCGCCACCACAACGCCACCGGCCATGACCGTGCCCCAGAACGCCAGCACCCAGTTGATGCCCGCCGGGTACCGCACGGCGACGCGGTCGCCCGGTTTCAGGCCGCCCGCACGCAACCCACCGGCGACCCGCGACGCGCGGTCCCACAGCTGCCGGTACGTCAGTCGGCCGGCACCCAGTTCCACCAGGGCTTCGCTATTCGGGCGGCCGTCGACGTGCTCGGCGAGCATGTCCAGCAGCGTGGACGGGAGCGCCTCGTAGTGCGGAACTCCCCCGGCGTCGCGGGACACGCCGGTCGCCGGGAAGGGGTTGTGCTCACGGGAAATCTCGGTTACTCGGGTCATGTCCCGTTCCTTCCCGTCACCCCATCAGCGTGCACCCACAAACCGTAGGGCAACCGGTCAGGTCAGCGCGAACTTGACGTAGCTGTCGACGTTAGATGCGTGCAAAATCCAGCGCCACCGCGCCGAAAGCTGTGGTTCGGCGGTGGCCGCGTCGATGACTTCCGGCCGCACAACGTTGTAAGTGCGCCCTTTGTCCGTGATCGTCGCGGATCCGGCGGCAAGGACGTTGCGTAGCCAGTCGACGTCGGAGCCGTACGGCAGTCCCACCAGGATTCCGTCGCCGACCCTGAGCGCGACGACCGGGGTCCGGTACCGCTTTCCCGACTTGCGGCCGGTGTGCTCGATCACCGCCGCATACCAAAAACGATGGCCCGCCAGTGCCATCTCAGCCGGGTTGATCACGTGCTTGTTGAAGCTCCGGACCGAGTCTCGGAGGCGCGGATTTTTGTAAGTGGGCATGTCTAGAGACGCTGCTCCGCCACCGCGCATTGGGCCAGGGACCTTGGTCACCGGTCGCAGGTATCCGGTGTCCTATCGTGTTGGCGGTGACGACAACGACTCCGCCGTGACGCCCGAGGCGTTCTTCACCGTCGACGGCGACTCCTACCTGCCGGGCGTGATGACGCGAGGCCCGTGGGGGGCGGCGCTGGGCGGTCAGAACGTCGGAGGGCTGCTGGCGTGGGGAATAGAGCGATCCGGTATCGATCCTGACCTTCAGCCGGCGCGTTTCACGGTCGACCTGCTGAGTCCGGTTCTGCCCGAGCCGGTGCGGATTCAGACCAAGGTGCAGCGGGAAGGCCGGCGCATCAAGCTCGTCGACGGCACGCTGCTGCAGAACGGCAAAACCGTCGCGCGAGCCAGCGCCCTGTTCCTGCGACGGGGTGAGCACCCCGAGGGGGAAGTGTGGTCCGCCCCGATGGAGATGCCGCCGCTGCCTACGCAGACCGACGGCTTCCCCGCGGACATGCCCTTTCTCATCTGGGGATACGGGGCCACCTTCGCGGGCAGTCCCGGTATCGCGGCCGGCGAGTGGGAGCAGTCCCACTCCCGGAAGTTCGCGTGGACGCGACTATTTCGGCCGATGGTTGAGGGCCACCCGCTCACACCGTTCGTCCGGCTGGCTTTCGTCGGTGATATCACGAGTTCGCTAACCCATTGGGGCACTGGCGGATTGCGCTACATCAACGCCGACTACACCGTCACCGCAAGCAGGCTTCCCGACGGTGAATACCTCGGGCTCGCGGCTCAGAGCCACTACGGCACGGCAGGTGTGGCCACCGGCAGCGCGACCCTGTTCGACCGGCACGGGCCGATCGGCACCAGCTCGGCGCTGGCCCTGGCCCAACCCGCCGACGCCTTCATGCCGGACTTTCGAGTAGGTCAGTCCATCAACTGAGCAGCTACCGTCGCGCCGAGTTCCCAACACGCTTGCAGGTCGTCCTTGCTCGGCTTGCCCAACACCAGCACGTACTCAGCGGCTTTCACCCACCCCAGCCCGGTCGTGATGGCGGTGACGCCCTGTTCGGCGCCCTCGGTGCCCTGGTTTCCGTGCATGTACAGGCCGAACGGTCGCCCACGGGTCGAGTCCAGGCAGGGGTAATAGCAAACGTCGAAGGCGTGCTTGAGTGCGCCGCTCATGTAGCCCAGATTGGCCGGGGTACCGAGCAGATAGCCGTCGGCCTCCAGCATGTCGGTAGCCGAGACGGTAAGGGCGGGCCGCCGCACCACCTCGACGCCCTCGATCTCGGGGTCGGTCGCTCCGGCCAGCACCGCCTCGAACATCTCCTGCGTGTGCGGCGACGGCGTGTGGTGGACGATCAGCAGTGTCTTGCTCATGGGCGGGCCTGCAGCTCGGTGCATTTCCAAAGCAGTCTTCATGGCTTCCCGCGCGCGGCGCCGATCCCCGGCATAGTCGTAGGCCCGGGCCAGCCGGTACCAGCGCCGCCAGTCGTCGGGATCGCCCTCCACCTCGGTGCGCACGGTGGCGAACAGCGCGTCGGCAGCGTCTCGCTCGAAGCGTCCCGACGGCCGTCGCGGCAGCGCGCTGGTATCGAGTTCCATTCCGTCTTCGGCGATCAGGCGGGCCAGCTTCTGATGGGCGAATCCTGCTCGCAGAGTGGCGATCATCGCCCACAGCCCGATGACCGGCATGATCAGCAGCGCCAGCCCCAGGCCGACGGCGGCCGGGCGGTTTGTGGCGATCATCCCAACGGCCATCCGACCGAGCAGGCCGAGGTACACCAGCATCGCCACGCACAGAAAGGCGATGAGCAGCTGGGTGCGCAGCGTCTTGGTCATTGCAGGTTGAGCAGGGCCTCGATGCCCACCGTGAGGCCCGGCCGTTCCTTGATGCGGCGCACCGCCAGCAGCACGCCCGGCACAAACGACGTGCGGTCCAGGCTGTCGTGGCGGATGGTCAGCGTCTCCCCTTCGGTGCCGAACAAGATCTCCTGGTGGGCAACCAGTCCGGCCAGCCGCACCGAGTGCACCGGGATGCCGTCGACGTCGGCGCCGCGGGCGCCGGGCAGGCTGGTGCTGGTGGCATCGGGGTTGGGCGGCAAGTCTTTTCGGGCCTCCGCGATCAGCTTCGCGGTGCGCGCGGCGGTGCCGGACGGGGCGTCGGCCTTGTGCGGATGATGCAGCTCGATGACCTCCGACCGAGTCGAAAAAGGGCGCGGCCTGCTTGGCGAAGTGCATGGACAGCACCGCGCCGATCGCGAAGTTCGGTGCGATCAGCACCGATGTTTCGGGCTTGGCGGCCAGCCAGGACTCCACCTGTTCGAGGCGTTCGGCGGTGAAGCCGGTGGTGCCGACGACGGCGTGAATTCCGTTGTCTATCAAGAACTCCAGATTGCCCATCACGACGTCGGGATGGGTGAAGTCGATGACGGCCTCGGTGTTGGTGTCGGTGAGCAGGCTCAGCGGGTCGCCGAGGTCGACCTCCGCGGACAGGGTCAGATCCTCGGCCGCCTGCACCGCGCCGACCATCGTCGACCCGACTTTTCCTTTGGCTCCCAACACGCCTACCCGCATTGGTGCAGCCTACTGCGGCATCAGGCCCTCGCCGGCCGGACGGGTCGATAACCCGCTTCCGCAAGCCAGGCCCGGGCACGGCCGCGCTTGCGTTCCGCAGAGAACTGGAAGTAGCGCTGTAACTCCTCGGGCCATCGTGAAAGCACGTCCTTGAACCGGCGAAAAGCGCCCTTGCCGTTGATCGCGATCTCTAAGCGGTCGACGATCGCCGGATCGTCCGCCGTCTCGATGAATCGCTCCATATCCCGATAGCTGTCGTGGGAGCCTCGACAGTCCACGTAGAGCCGACGTCCGTCATCCTCGTCATCCTCGTTCTCTCCGTAGTCCGCCAGCTCGGGCCAGCAGTCACCGGTTTCGAGGTCGATCCATCCGCCGCCCTGTCGTGGATCGCGTTCGAGCAGATCCGCCAACTGGTCCAGATCGACTGCGAGCGGGCGAAGCATCGGCGTCGCACCCTGGTTGAGGATCGCAAGCAATTGATCTCGCAACTCCTTATCACCCGTCCAGGCGCGGTCCTGCAACGCCGCCGCGCATTGTGCAGCCAATTCGGTCGCGCCTGGCGCGCCTTCAGCAACGGCGTCCAGAAGACCGTCGCCTGCCAATTGAAGGATTTCGAGGGGCAGTCGGGTGCGCACCACCTCAACGACGGCGGACCCATCGCCCCTGAACACCGCCGCGTACAACTGCTTTTCGGCTTCCGCGTCCCAAGCTGTCATGTCGCAACTTTACGACCGCTCTCCACAGTTGGACTCCTATCCACAGGAGGCTGCCTAGGTAGCGGCCGCTGTCAGCCGGCGTCCATAGAATTCGAACATGTTTTCGGTCCAAGATCCGGCGGAGGTGACCGCCAAGCTCGACGCGCTAGACGTAGCGATGACAGCTCTCTGCGAGCTCGACATCAGCAGCCTCGATGTCCCCGTGCGATTGCACCTGCTGCAAGAACTGGAGACAGCTCGTTGGTCGCAGGTTGCGATGTGTCACGACCTTATCGAGCCTGGATCAGGCCAAGCCCTGCTCTCCCTGCTCGAAGACCTGGCGACGCTGCCAGGTGAAGAGCGCCATGGCCTCCCGGTTGTTTGCCAATATGTCGTCCTCCTATGGGCTATTAGCGGCGCTCGCTTCGGTCGACCACGATTAGCCCGGTACTCCGACATCCGTAGCGAGCTGACTGCACTACTATCGCCCTTCGCCGTACCAGAGTCCCAACCTGATCCCGCGAACCCGGTATTCGCGCTTAACCAATCGCTCTGGTGGGAAATCGAGTCGCCAGTCGGCGAGCCCCCAATCGAGCGCTATGACCAATTGCTGCGAGGCGATCCCAAAGTGGGCATGTCGCTTCCGCTCTACCAACTAATCGCTGCTGATGACCAGTTCGCATCGACTGCTGTGACTGCAGTCACGCAGCGAGTTGGCGTAATCCCTCAATACCGCAACGCATACGAACGCTTGCTTACAGAGCTCGCACTAACTGATATCCCCACCGTCGCACCTCGGGGTGCTGTCGTGACTGAAGTGCCTCTTGAGCAAGCTCTTGCCGAAGGTTTCACTGTCGAGCGGAAGCTAACCGAGCCAGCGGATCGCGAACGTCGTGAAGCGGCATTGCAAAAAGCCTATGAACGACACCTCCAATCATTGGGTCATCGTGTAATCCGCAAGGCGATTACGGTCTTAGGGCAACAAGGGACGCTGTACACCGACCTATACGACGCGACAACACAGGATCTCATCGAGGTCAAATCGTCTTCCGACCGCAACACGATCCGCCTCGCGCTTGGCCAGATTCTTGATTACGCGAGGTATGTGAAGCCACGCACCCGCACGATCTTGCTACCAAGGCCACCTGCACCAGATCTAATCGATCTCTTGGACTCTTTTGCGGTACAAACAGTCTGGTTGACCGAGGATCGCCGGTTTGAACGTTCCAGAGCTGGAAGCGCCGAACGCCTCTCCGGCGAACAGAATCCTGGTTGACGCCTAACTACTTCGTGAACCGCCCGGCGAACCCGCGCAGCGGCAAGTCAGCGCTGGTGATCAGGCCGGGGCGCGCCGCGACGACGGACTCGATCGCGGCCAGGGCGGGCATGCCGGTGACCGTCATGCCGATGGACGCGAAGTTGTCCGGGTTGGACAGGTCCACACCGGGCTTCGGGAAGATCATGTGCTTGTTGTAGACACACGGGTCGCCCTTGATCTGAGTGATGTAGCAGCCCTTGATATTCCAGCTGGGATCGGTGTGCGGTGTCATCTGCCACTCCAGGTGTGTCTCGACCCGCGGAACCCCGTCCACCATGCCCTGGTATTTGATGTAGTTGCCGCCCAACGAACCCTTGGGCAGCGTGTACCAGCCCAGGTCGACATCCTTGGTGCAGGCGCCCAATTCGTAACTGAACTTGACTTCGTCGAGCGGCAGATCGAAACAGTCCGCCATCAGCAGCACACTGTCGGCGAAGACGCGGGTGTACTTCTCCAGCTTCGATGGGATCGAAGGGTCGTCGACCGGCAGGCCGTAGCCGACCTCGATCCAGGTGTCCTTGGAGTGGTGGCACGACACGTCGACGGACTCGATGGTGGTGATGTTCTCGATCTCGGCGACGTCGGCCGAACACACCACGCCGAGGATCTGGTTCAGCCCCGGGTTCATCCCGGTGCCGTAGAAGGTCGCGCCGCCCTTCTCACACGCCTCGGCCAGGAGCTGGGTCACCGGCTTGCCCGACGGGTGCGGGTGGTTCTTATCGCGGTGCCACCCGGTGATCCAGTCGGCAGTGGTGACGATATTGATCCCCGCCTCAAGCACTTTGACGTAGAGATCCTCGTCGGGGAACACGCCGTGAAAGGTCAGCACGTCCGGCTTGGCCGCGATGATCTCCTCGATGGTGCCGGTGGCCGTCACGCCGTTGGGCTCGATGCCCGCGAGCTCACCAGCATCGCGCCCGACCTTTTCCGGCGAATAGCAGTGCACGCCAATGAGTTCAAGGTCGGGCCGGGTGGCGATCCGCTTGATCATCTCCGAACCGACGTTTCCGGTGGCTACCTGGAAAATGCGAATCATTCGGCTTCAGCCTTTCTAGGATGCTGCGTACACTTCGGTGGCGCTGCCACCGATGCCGTCGGGATAGAACTGCTTGGCCCACTTGCGAATTGCGGTGAAGCCCTCGTACTCGTCTGGGGACAACGCGGGTGGGTCCGAGTAGCGCTGGTGTTGACCAGATGTGGATGTCCTGTTCGAACTGCCGAATGATTTCCTGTCCGAACTCCCGCGCCCTCGACTCGGCTCGCTCGGGGTCCTTGCCCGGCTTGCGGCCGATGTAGACCATGAACCGGACGTCGGAGGTGGACTCGTCGACCGGGGTGATCGCGGAGATGGTGCGGTTGTCGACCATGCCCCAGCTCTTGGTCACCGCTACGCCGAGACCGCCGTTGATCGCCTCCACGCCGCTGTTGACGTCCTCGATCAACTGGGCGTCGTCGCCCTCGAAGGTGATGGTGAAATCGACGTAGGACACCGGGTCGTCGAAGTCGTGGCGGGTGAACACCGGCACGATCGGGGTGTTGTGCACGTACTTGAAGTGCGCGAAGTCCACCCCGTTTTCGAGCACGTACTGCGGGTGCAGTTCCAGGCTCGATCGGTACAACCTCTGTTGTGAGTAGTAGTCCGCGGCACAACTGCCGTCGCCGAAGCCGGCGAACACGTCCGGCGCATCGAAGAACGGCGAGCGTCCCTCGACGTCGTGCCAGAGGTAAACCGACTCGTTGCGCTCCACCACGGGGTAGGTGCGGATGCGCCGGCCGCGGTTGGGGCGATCCTGGTACGGGATGCACACGTTGCGGCCCTGCTGGCTCCACTGCCACCCGTGGAACGGGCACTGCAGCACCTCGCCGACGACCTTGCCGCCGTAACCCAGGTGGGCGCCCAGGTGTTCGCAGTAGGCGTTCATCACGGTGAGCTGGCCGGACTCGGCCCGCCAGGCGACCATCTCCTGGTCGAAGTACTTCATCGTGTGGACGTCGCCGACGCCGATCTCGTCGGACCAGGCGACCTGGAACCATCCGGTCGGCTTCATCGACAGCGGCGGCTTGGCCATCCAGGTCTCCTCCTTGACTCAGAATCAGAGTACCCTCTATGAAAATAGTAGTCGAGACCTATAGGATCGACAAGATGACGGGGCAGAGCGCCGGGACCGGAGTCGCCGGCCGGCGCACCAATCGGCGTGGCCACGCGACCCGCGAGAGCATGCTGGAGGCCGCGCTGAAGTCGCTCGCTTCGGGCGAACCGGGCTCGGTGTCGGCCAATCGCATCGCCAAGGAGATCGGCGCCACCTGGGGCGCGGTGCAATATCAGTTCGGCGACACCGACGGATTCTGGGCTGCGGTGCTGCACCGCACGGCCGAGCGACGCGCCGCGACGCTATCGACGACCGCCCGCCCGGACGCACCGCTTCGCGAACGGGTCGGCTCCATCGTCGACACCCTCTACCACGGCCTGGCCACGTCCAGAGATGCCCGCGCGATCGAAAACCTGCGGGCGGCGCTGCCGCGGGACCCGCGCGAACTCGAACGCCTCTACCCGCGCACGGCAGCGGAGCTGTTCTCCTGGGGCAAGAGCTGGCTTCAGACCTGCCAGCACGCCTTCGCCGATCTCGACGTCGACCCGAATCGGGTGAGCGAGGTGGCCGCGCTCATTCCCGGCGCGTTGCGCGGTCTGGTGTCCGAGCGCCAACTGGGTTCGTATGCCGACCTCGACGTGGCACGACGCGGTCTGACCAACGCCCTGGTCGCCTATCTGGAACCGCTGGAACCGCTGCCGAAACCGCCGAAACCGCTGACGATCAAGCATCGATAACCAGCCGCTCGCCTTTGGCGCGCGACATGCAGACCAGCATCTCGTCATCACCCACGACGCGTGCGGCCTCGGTGATCAACCTGTCCGGCAAGCACTTTGACCTTGCACGTCCCGCAGTAACCCTGCTGACACGAATACGGGGTGGACGGATCGCGATCGAGCATGACGCCCAGGGCCGACCGATTCGCCGGGACGTTCAGCAGCCGCTTCGACCGCGCGAGTTCCAGCTCGAAGGGAGCTCCGTCGACCACCGGCGGCGGGCTGAACCGCTCGTAATGCAGTGGCGCGTCGGCATGTTCGTTACGGGCCACCCGTACCGCGTCCAGCATGCCGGTCGGCCCGCACACATACACGGCCGTCGTGGGCCCGGCGCCGGCCAGCAGGTCATCGACGGTGGCGATGCCGCCCTGTTCGTCGTCGGCCCACACGGTCACCCGATCGGGCGCCACGGAAGCGCAGGCGACCACCTCGTCGAGGAACGGCATGTACTCGCGGCCACGACCGGCATAGATTGCGCGCCAAAAGATTCCGCGCTGCTGAGCCACCTGGATCATCGGGAGGATCGGTGTCACGCCGATTCCGCCGATCACGAACAGCGCGTCGCGATCGGCCGTGCCGAGATAGAACGCGTTGCGGGGACCCTCGAACACCAGCGTGTCGCCTACGTCGAAAGCAAGCGTGCATCTCGATCGAACCGCCGCCGCCGTCGGCGATCCGGCGCACGGCGATGCGGTAATCGGTGCGGCGCCCGGGCGGACCGCAGAGCGAATATTGCCGCCGTCGGCCCGAGGGCAGCGTGACGTCGATGTGCGCGCCGGGCGTCCAGGATGGGAGCAGTCCGCGGTCGGGATCGGCCAACGTCAACGAAATGACATCGGGGGCAACGAGTTCGCGTTTGGTGACCACCGCGGATTGTGTGCGCGGCACCGGCCGCACCCGGGACGGCGTCCACCGCGAGGCCAAGGCGAATCCGCCGAACAGCGCGCGTACACCCCACAACGCGGTGGCGAGGCGATCGTGGTCGCGCCGGCCGTACAGGTCGGGTGGCCTACTGGTCCAGATGCTCTCCGGCACAAGGCAATCCTTACTTCTGCCGAATGTCGAAGCGCGCCAACAGCCGGATCATCGACGGGCTGATGCGGCGCATCACGTAGCCGATCCTGGCCTCTGCGGCGACCGGCAACACCGGTGGTCCGGTCCTGACGGCCTTGACGATCGCCTTGGCCGTCGCTTCCGGGGTGTAGTTGCGGCGCCGATAGGCCGCATCCGCCTTTTCGCGGGCGCGGTCCTGCTGTTCGGCTTGTCATCCCGGCGTACACAGTGCTTTTGGCGATGTTGGTGTTGACGAAGCCGGGGCAGACCGCCGTGACGGCGATGCCCTCGTCGGCGAGGTCGGCACGCAACGATTCGCTGAAACCCAGCACCGCCGCCTTGGTGGTGCTGTAGGCGACCATGGATTTCGACGGCAGGAACGCGGAGGCCGACGCGATGTTGATGATCGCTCCGCCTTCACCGCGCTCGACCATCTGGGCGCCGAACGCCCTGCTGCCCGAGATGACGCCGCGGACATTGACCCCCACGATGGCGTCCCAGTGCGCCGAGGTTGTCTCGAGGAACCGGCCCGCCATCGCGATGCCGGCGTTGTTGACCAGGATGTCGACCACGCCGTGGTCGTTACGGACCTGTGCGGCAAGGTCATTCATCGCCGCTTCGTCGCTGACATCGGCCTGGTACACCGCGGCCTCGGCGCAGGCGGCGCGCACGGCATCCGCGGTCTCGTTGGCCGCGGCGAGATCGCGATCGACGATCACCACCTTGCGCGCGCCCTGACGGGCCAGCTCCACCGCGGTGGCCCGGCCGATGCCGGCGCCCGCGCCGGTGACCAGGGCGAGCTTGCCGCGCACCTCGCGCGGACCGCCGCGCACGACCGACTCGTCTGCCGGGGCGGCGCCGCCGCTGTTCCGGTCGACCCACTCGCCGGTGAGCCGGGCCACGACGTCGGGCCGCGACGTCACCACCCAGTGCCCACCTTCGATCGGGATGACCCTGCCGCCGTGCGGAATTGCAGCCGGTAAACCGTTGCAGCGCGGGCGTCACGAAGATGTCCTTGCGCGGCACCAGAACCTGCACCGGGACGCCTGCCTGCGGCAGCTGCGACGGGCGCGACTAACACCGACGCAAGCATGTTCTGCCGGTACAGGTGGAGCCCGTTGACGTAGTCGCCGATCGAGCGCTGCGTCGCGGGACGTTGGCTGCGGGCACTCGACCGGCCGATACGTTCAGACGCTTCAACGATTTTCGCCAACAGCCCGGAACGCGCTGCCGCTTCCGGCACCACCGGGCACAGGAAGAAGCCGATATACCCCGAAGACGCCAGCTGCCGGGCGACATGGGCCGCCGCCCGGGGTGTTCGTGCCGATCGCAGGAACTTGCCCGCGTACTGCAGGTGCGGGCCCGAGATCGAGGTGAACGACGCGATTTTGCCCATCACCGATTCGTCGGTGACCGCCGCCCAGGCCTGAATCGAGCCCCAGTCGTGAGCCAGCAGATGAACCTGGCCGACCCCCAGGCTGTCGATCACCGCACCGATATCGGATACCAACTGCGGAAACCGATATCCGGATCGGCTTGCCGGACAAGAGGATTCGCCGGCTCCGCGCACGTCGTACGCCACGACGTTAAATCGGGCGGGGTAGCGCTGGCCGAGTTGTTCCGCCACGCCGTCCCAGACATGGTGGTTGTCGGGGTAGCCGTGAATGGCCAGGATGGTCGGACGCTGCGGGTCGACCTCGGTGTATCGGTGTACGGCCAGGGTGACGCCGTCGGAGGCGGCGATGACCGTCATCAGTGCGACGCACGCGCGGCCGGCGACACGGCCAGGTAGTCGACGGCCCGCTCCAGCCCGCCCAGCTGGGACGGGTGAAAACCCGGCTGGTAATAGTCAGCGACGACCCGCACCAATCGCAGCGGCCCGGGCACCAAGCCGCGGCGTGCCGCCCTCAAGTAGTCCCGCCAGCGCGGCTTGGTCCCCGGCGGCAGGTGCGGATCCACCGAGTACATGAACCGCACCCCGCGAATCCACAACAGCAACATCACCGGGCCGACGGCCAGCTGGGTGCGCGCCTGCCGCCAGTACCCGCCCCGCAGATGCTTCATGGTGTCGAAGGCAACGGCTTTGTGCTCGACTTCCTCGGCCCCGTGCCAGCGCAGCATGTCCAGCATCACCGGGTCGGCGCCGACGACATCGAGCTGCGGCGAGTTCAGGATCCACTCGCCCAGCACGGCGGTGTAGTGCTCGATTGCCGCGATGAAGGCGACCTGCTCCAGCAGCCAGCTGTGTTGTCGCCGGGTGCTGCGCCGAGGCTTGTCCCCCAGCACCCTGTCGAACAACCACCTGATCTGGTCGGTGAACGGTGTGACGTCGACACCCCGGGCGGCGAAGTGGTTGAGCACTCCGGAATGCGCCTGGGAATGCATCGCCTCCTGGCCGATGAACCCCTGCACGTCCAGCCGCAGCTGATCGTCCTTGATCAGCGGCAACGTCTTCTTGAAGACCTCGACGAAGAATTCCTCGCCCGCTGGGAGCAGCAGGTGCAGGACGTTGAGCACGTGGGTAGCCAACGGCTCGTCGGGCACGTAGTGAAACGGCAACGTGGCCCAGTCGAAGCCGACATCGCGGGCCTCGAGGACAAGACGTTCGTGGTTGGTTTCGTGGTTGGCACAGGCTTCGTGTGGACCCGCTGCCTGGTCTTCGACGGTGCACATCATTGGCCCCCTGCCTCGGCGTTTAACCGACATCGCCGTCGCAATTATAGTGACTCCGAGCAGGTATGCGAAACCGCCGGTACTGGGTTTTCTCCGAAGTTGCCGTCAGGGGGCAATCGTGTGCCGGCGCAGGTCGTATTCGTCTCGGTCGGGGTTTGCCAGCATCCCGCGGTGTTCGGCCGGCGTGAGGGGCCACACCTCGGGCACACCGTCTTTGTTCAGGTACCAGCTGTTGCAGCCGGTGGTCCACACGGTGTCCGGCATCGCGGCACGCAGCTTCGCATTGAAACTCTCGGTCGCCGACGCTGTCGGCTCCACGGTGTCGAATTCGTGGCGGCGCCAGCCTTCGATCCAGCCCACGATGTGGTCGGCCTGTGATTCGGCGACGGCCGTGAGCGTGAGGTTTCCCACCGGACTGTGCGGCCCGAGCATCATGAAGAAGTTGGGGAAGCCCGACAGCGCGACCGTTTGGTAGGCCCGGGGACCGTCGCGCCAGACGTCGTTGGCGCGGATCCCGTCCCGGCCGATCAGCTCCATCGGCCGGAAGAACGCGTGGGTGTCGAATCCGGTGGCCAGCACAATGATGTCCGTCTCGTGCAGCACACCGTCGTCGGTGACGATGCCCCGCCGTTCCACGTGATCGATACCGGCGGTGACCAGCTCGACATCCTCGCGCTGCAGCGCCCGGTAGAAGCCATTCGACATCACCAGCCGTTTGCATGCCGGCGTGTAGTCGGGAGTCAGGGCGCGACGCAACTCGGGATCACGCACCTCCCAGAGGCTGGCGCGGCACAACCCTGCCATGATCTTGCGGCGGATGCCCGGCTTGGTCAGACCGACCGAGAAGAAGTCATAGGCGAGGCTGTATCCCCGGTACGCCAACCAATCCAGCCACGGGATCTTCCGGCGGGTAATGCTGGTGAACCTGCTGTAGCGGGGATTGGCCAGCCGCAGTACCCATTGCGCGGTGCGTTGGAACATCACCAGCTTGCTCGCCACGCCGGCAAGGCCGCAGATGAGCTGGACACCGGTCGATCCGTTGCCGATCACCGCGATTCGGCGGCCCTGCAAGGCAACGTCGTGATCCCAGCGGGCCGAATGGAACACATCACCCGCGAAGTCGTCCAGACCGGAGATCGACGGCATCCGGGGATGATGCAGCACACCGGTGGCGCAGATCAGGAAATCGACCGTGGACTCGGATCCGGCGTCCGTACGTATCACCCACCGGCCGTCGTCGAAGCGGGCATGCACGATTTCGGTGCCGAACCGAATCCGGTCCCGGAGTGTGAATCGGTCGGCGACCCCGGAGAAATACGCCTGGATTTCGCCGCCCGGCGAGAACAGGTGCGACCAGTTGGGATTGCGAGCGAACGTGTACTGGTAGATCCGCGATGGTATGTCACAGACCAGGCCGGGGTAGGTGTTGTCTCGCCACGTGCCACCAACCTCGTCCGCCTTCTCGTAGATGGTGACGTCGGTAATGCCACTGCGCAGCAAGGCAATTGCGACGCACAGCCCCGACATGCCCGCCCCGACGACGGCGACGGCCGGATCGCGTCTCGTCATCCCCAGCCCCGGTGGTCTAGCCGGCCTCGGCGCGCTGCTTGAGGCGCTGCAGGGTGAGGCGGATGTGCTCGGTGTTGGCGGCCACCCGATCGGTGACGCCGGTGGCGAGGCCGGCAAGCTTGGCGAACCAGCCCGGGCGCTGGTCCCAGGTGCTCTCGGTGACGCGGCAGCCTCCGTCTGCCGCGACGATGTCGTATTGCCAGCGCGCCACCGGAAACACGGTGTGCCGCACGTCGAATGCGAAGACCCGACCCGGTTCGGCGTCGGTCACGGTGCACTTCGTGGTCCAGCGCCGGCCACTGTTTTCGTTGCGACCGACGAAGACCGCCCCCGGGGCGACCGCACTACCCTTGCGCCACTCCATCGCCACGGTCTCCTCGGCGAGCGACGCCAGCGTCGGCAGGTCGGTGATGAGCCCGTACACCACCTCGGGGCGGGCGTCGATCTGCAGGGTGGCGGTCGCTGACGGCCATCGGGTCAGCAGGATCATCAGTCATGGGCTGATCATAGTTCTAGATAGGTGCCGCCCCGCGGAGATGCTCGAAGATCAGTGACGTCTGGGTGCCCGCGACATCGGCGTCGGCATTGAGGTTCTCCACCACGAAGGAGCGCAGGTCCTCGGTGTCGCGGGCGGCGACGTGCAGGATGAAATCGTCGGCGCCGGCCAGGAAGTAGACGTCCATCACCTGGCGCCGTTGGCGGATCTGCTGGATGAAGCTGCGGATCTTGCCGCGCGCGTTGGACTGCAGGCTGACCGAGATCATCGCCTCGCAGTGGCAATCCCACGGCGACCGGGTCGATGTCGGTGTAGAACCCCCGAATGACGCCGAGGTCGACCAGCCGCCGGACGCGGCCGTGACACGTTGACGGCGCGATCCCGACCGTCTCGGCGAGCGCGTTGTTGGTCATCCGGGCATCATCGTGCAGCAGGCTCAGGATCCTGCCGGTCCACCTCGTCGAGCAGCGGTCAGCGGGCCGAACATCCTTCGGCATATCACCCTGCTCGCCTGACGGCTTCGGCTAATTTATCAGGCATACAACTCAGTCTATAGAATTATCATCAGCATATTTGAAGTCAGCTCGTACTTTCTTCAGACTTGAAGCATGCGCATCGGCATTCCGACCGAGACCAAGAACAACGAGTTCAGGGTGGCCATCACCCCGGCCGGCGTCGCCGCACTGACGCGGCGCGGCCACGAGGTGCTGGTGCAGGCCGGCGCCGGAGAAGGGTCGGCGATCACCGACACGGATTTCAAGGCGGCCGGCGCCGAATTGATCGAGCACCGCCGAAGCAGGTGTGGGCCGACGCCGACCTGCTGCTCAAGGTCAAGGAGCCGATGCCGGCCGAGTACGGACTGCTGCGACACGGCCAGACATTGTTCACGTATCTGCATTTGGCCGCCTCGCGTCCGTGCACCGAGGCGCTATTGGCTTCCGGAGCAACGTCAATCGCCTACGAGACCGTTCAGACCCCCGACGGCGCGCTGCCGTTGCTGGCCCCGATGAGCGAGGTCGCCGGGCGACTCTCCGCGCAGGTGGGGGCCTATCACCTGATGCGCACCCATGGCGGGCTGCGGCGTGCTGATGGGTGGAGTGCCCGGCGTCGAGCCCGCCGAGGTCGTGGTGATCGGCGGCGGCACCGCGGGCTACAACGCCGCCCGGGTCGCCAGCGGCATGGGCGCGGCCGTCACGGTTTTCGACGTCAACATCGCCAAGCTTCGCAGCTCGACGCGGAGTTCGGGGGCCGCATCCGCACCCGCTACTCATCGGCCTACGACCTCGAAGACGCCGTCAAACGTGCCGACCTGGTCATCGGGGCCGTCCTGGTGCCCGGCGCCAAGGCACCGCAATTGATCTCGAATTCGCTGGTGGCACAAATGAAACCGGGTGCGGTGCTGGTGGACATCGCCATCGACCAGGGCGGCTGCTTCGAGGATTCCCGGCCGACCACCCATGATCAGCCGACGTTCGCCGTGCACGACACGCTGTTCTACTGCGTGGCGAACATGCCCAGCGCGGTGCCGAAGACGTCGACGCATCGCGCTGACCAACGCGACGATGCCGTACGTGCTCAAGCTCGCCGACCAGGGCTGGCAAGCGGCATGCCGAGTCGGATCCCGCTCTGGCCAAAGGTCTTTCGACCCATGACGACGCACTGCTGAGCGAACAGATCGCCACAGACCTGGATCTGCCGTTCACCGCGCCCTCGAGCGTGCTGGCCTGACCCTAAAGCGGACGCATGTCCGGATTGAGGCTTGCGACGATGTCGGCTACCGGACCCGCGCAGGCCTGCCGGTAGGCCGTTCCCGCCCACAGGGTGGTTCCGTCGGGATCGTCCACGTCGACCGCGGCATCTCGTATCGGCTGGGTCAGCTGGTTGACCTCCGGGTATCCCAACGGCGCCACATTGTCGAAGAGACGCGTGAAGCGGTTCGCCAGGCCACGCGCGTACCGCCCCGAGAACGCCCGGGTGACAAGGCAGTCGCGGAACTCCGGATGCTTCAGGGCGGCGCGGTGCGTGGCATTGGTGCCGGCTTCGTCGGCCAACAGCAGGGCCGTGCCGACCTGCGCGGCCACCGCTCCCCTGCGCAGCACGGCGGCGACATCCTCGGCGGTGCCCAGGCCGCCCGCCGCGATCAGCGGGATACCGCGATGGGCCTTGCCGATCCGGTCGAGAAGTTCAGGTAGCGACTCGGTGCCCGGCTCCATGTCCGGGGCGAAGGTGCCGCGGTGACCGCCGGCATTCGGCCCCTGGACCACCAGGTTGTCCGCGCCGGCGGCGATCGCCACCCCGGCCTCGTAGGCCGACGTCACGGTGACCGATACCAAGATGCCCAGCGCGCTCAGCCGGCGAACGATGTCCGGTGAAGGGGCACCAAAGGTGAACGACACCATCTCGGGCCGGACGTCGGCCACCACCTCGAGCTTGCGCTGCCACTCGTCGTCGTAATCCCAATCCGGGTAACCGACCTCGACGTGGTAGTGATCGGCGACGTCTTCGAGTTCATCTGCGTAGATAGTCCAGTTGCGCAAAGTCGACGACACTTGGTTGGGGCACAAGCAGATTGACGCCGATCGGGCCGGTGGTGGCGGCGCGCGCCGCCACGATATCGGCGGCGAACTGCTCGGCGCTGAGGTAGCCGCCGGCGACGAAACCCAGGCCCCCCGCGTTCGACACCGCCGCCGCGAGCGCAGGGGTACTCGGGCCACCGGACATCGGCGCGCCCACGATTGGCACCATGAGGTCCCAGAAGCCCAGTACCATCGGGCTAATTTACCATCGCCCGAAGTTGTTGCGGCAGCGATCGTTTCGAGCGATACGGGCCCAGGACCGCGGCGCCGAAGGGCTTGCTCAGCAGTCGGCGGGCCACCGCGTTGACCTCGTCGACGGTGACCGCGTCGATTTGCTGCAAGGTGTGCTCGATGCTGCGGTGCGTGCCGTAGTTCAGCTCGCTGCGACCGATGCGGCTCATCCGCGAGCTGGAATCCTCCAGGCCCAGAACGAGCCCGCCGCGCAACGAGCCCTTGGCGATGCGGCATTCGGCCTCGGTGATGCCGTCGCGTGCCACCGACGCGAGCACGTCGCTGGCCACCCGCATGACGTCGGCGAAACGCTCGGGCAGGCACGCCGCATACACCGACAGCGCGCCGCTGTCGGCGAAGATGTCCAGCGCGGAGTAAATCGAGTAGGCCAGCCCGCGAGATTCGCGAACCTCTTGGAAAAGCCGAGAGCTCAGCCCGCCGCCCAGCGCGGTGTTCAGCACCGAAAGCGCCCAGCGATGCTCCCAGCCGCGCCCGGGTGTGCGCACACCCAGGGACAGGTGGGTCTGTTCGGCGTCTCGGTTGACCAGCGCCAACGCGGGATTGCCGGTGACCCGTCCGGAGCCCTTGCGCGGCGCGACGGGGTGTCGCCCGCGGACCAAGTGCGGCCCGAAGTGTTCGCGCACCAGCGCGACCACCTGCTCGTGCTCGACGTTGCCGGCCACCGCGACGACCATCCGCTCCGGCGTGTAGCGCCGCACGTGAAACGAGTGCAGTTGGGCCCGGGTCATCGCCGACACCGATTCGGCGGAGCCGATCACCGGACGGCCCACCGGGTGATCGCCGAACAACGCCGTCAGGAAGATGTCCCCCAGCGCGTCCTCGGGGTCGTCGTCGCGCAACGCGATCTCCTCGAGGACGACGTCGCGTTCCAGTTCGACGTCGTCGGCGGCGCATTGACCGTTGAGCACAACATCGGCGACCAGGTCGACCGCCAGCTCCAGATCGCTGTCGAGCACATGCGCGTAGTAGCAGGTGTGCTCCTTGGCGGTGAACGCGTTCAGCTCCCCACCGACGGCGTCCATTGCCTGCGCGATATCCACCGCCGTGCGGGTCGGCGTCGACTTGAAGAGCAGATGCTCCAAAAAGTGCGCGGCCCCGGCCACGGTGGCACCCTCGTCCCGCGAACCGACACCGACCCAGACCCCGACCGACGCCGAGCGCACCGCGGGCAGGTATTCGGTGACCACGCGCAGACCACCCGGCAGTGTGGTGCGCCGCAACGCGGCATGGTGTTCGGGTTTCGCTGCGGCGGTGTGCTTGCCCCGCCGCAGCGCGGGATCAGCTGCTGGCCTCCTAAACTGAGCTGGCGGCATCGGCTGGCGCGGTCTCCGTGGAGTCGACGGGGGCGGCGGGGGCGGCTCCATTGTCGGCCCCGTCTTCTTCGGACACCAGGACCAAAGAGATCTTGCCGCGCTTGTCGATGTCGGCGATCTCGACGCGCAGCTTGTCGCCGACGTTCACCACGTCCTCGACCTTTGCGACGCGCTTGCCCCTGCCGAGCTTGGAGATGTGCACCAGACCGTCACGCCCGGGCAGCAGCGACACGAACGCGCCGAAATCCGTTGTCTTGACCACGGTTCCGAGAAATCGCTCGCCTATCGTCGGCAGCTGCGGATTGGCGATGGCGTTGATCCTGTCGATCGCGGCCTGCGCCGACGGGCCGTTGGTGGCACCGACGAACACGGTGCCGTCGTCCTCGATGGAGATCTGTGCGCCGGTCTCCTCGGTGATGGAATTGATCATCTTGCCCTTGGGGCCGATGACCTCACCGATCTTGTCCACTGGGACCTTGATGGTGGTCACCACCGGCGCGTACGGGCTCATCTGGTCGGGCTCGTCGATGGCCTCGGCCATCACCTCGAGAATCGTCAGACGCGCATCCTTGGCCTGCGCGAGCGCACCCGCGAGCACCGTCGACGGAATTCCGTCGAGTTTGGTGTCGAGCTGCAGCGCGGTGACGATGTCCTTGGTGCCGGCGCACTTGAAGTCCATGTCGCCGAATGCGTCCTCGGCGCCCAGGATGTCGGTCAGGGTGACGAAGCGGCGCTCGGTACCGCCGCCGTCAACCTCGACGTCGTCGGAGACCAGGCCCATCGCGATGCCGGCGACCGGCGCCTTGAGCGGCACGCCGGCGTTGAGCAACGCCAGCGTGGAGGCGCAGACCGATCCCATCGACGTCGAACCGTTGGAGCTCAGCGCTTCGGACACCTGACGGATGGCGTAGGGGAATTCCGCGACGCTGGGCAGCACCGGAATCAGGGCCCGCTCAGCGAGCGCGCCATGCCCGATCTCACGCCGCTTGGGCGAACCGACCCGGCCGGTCTCGCCGGTGGAGAACGGCGGGAAGTTGTAGTGGTGCATGTAGCGCTTGGAGGTTTCCGGTCCCAGCGAGTCGATCTGCTGGGCCATCTTGACCATGTCCAGCGTGGTGACACCCAGGATCTGGGTTTCGCCGCGCTCGAACAGCGCACTGCCGTGCGCTCGCGGCACCACGGCCACCTCGGCCGACAAGGCGCGGATGTCGGTGATGCCGCGGCCGTCGATGCGGAAGTGGTCGGTCAGGATGCGCTGGCGGACCAGCTTCTTGGTCAGCGAACGGAACGCGGCGCTGACCTCTTTTTCCCGGCCCTCGTAGGTGTCGGCGAGCCGCTCCTGCACCTCGCCCTTGAGCTCGTCGGTGCGCGCGTCGCGCTCGGCCTTGCCGCCGATGGTCAGCGCGGCGGCCAACTCGTCGGTGGCCACCGACGCGACCGAGTAGTAGACGTCTTCCTGGTAGTCGGGGAAGGTCGGGTAGTCATCGGTCGGTTTCGCTTGCCAACAGCATCAGCCAGCTCCTGCTGCGCGGTACACAACGCGGCGATGAACGGCTTGGCCGCCTCGAGGCCCTCCGCCACCACGCTTTCGGTCGGCGCCTGGGCGCCGCCCTCGACGAGTTCGATGACCTTGTCGGTCGCTTCGGCCTCGACCATCATGATCGCGACGTCATCGCCGAGCCTTGCGGCCGGCCACCACCATGTCGAACACCGCGCCTTCGAGCTGCTCAACGGTGGGGAACGCAACCCACTGGCCGTTGATCAGCGCGACACGCACGCCGCCGACAGGACCGGAGAACGGCAGCCCGGAGATCTGGGTCGACGCCGACGCGGCGTTGATCGCCAGCACGTCGTACAGGTCGTTGGGATCCAGGCTCAGGATGGTCACCACGACCTGGATCTCGTTGCGCAGACCGTCGACGAACGACGGGCGCAGCGGGCGGTCGATGAGCCGGCAGGTCAGGACCGCGTCGGTGGACGGCCGGCCCTCGCGGCGGAAGAACGAACCCGGGATGCGGCCGGCGGCATACATCCGCTCCTCGACGTCGACCGTCAGCGGGAAGAAGTCGAAGTGCTCCTTGGGGTTCTTGCTGGCGGTGGTCGCCGACAGCAGCATGTTCTCGTCGTCCAGGTAAGCGACCACAGCGCCGGCGGCCTGCTGGGCCAACCGCCCGGTCTCGAAACGGATGGTGCGGGTGCCGAAGCTCCCGTTGTCGATGGTGGCGGTCGCCTCGAACACGCCCTCGTCAATTTCAGCTATAGACATAACGGTGTTCCGTACAGCCTCTCTCCAGTAATTCGGCTTTTTCGCGTGGCCTCACGCGCTCACTGAGAGGCGGCCTAAGAGGAGAGTCTGAACACGGCTACGGCCATTCGATCGAAGCGGCCGGCCTCCCAGATCCTTCAGAGCCCGGCAGCCACTACCGAAGACCGCCCGAATACAGACCCGGCCGCTCTCTATTTACGCGTAGTGACACGCTGGAACGGCACGCGCGGATCTGCGCGAACCGCACCGTTTGCTCGGGCCGAAACCGGCCCAGAACGCTCCTACTCTACACGGACGACCTGGTGGTTTTACCAGGACTCAGTTCGCCGGCCGTGCGCTCGGGTCAGCGACGCAGACCCAGCCGCTCGATCAGCGAGCGGTAGCGCTCCACATCGATCGAGGACAAATACTTGATCAGCCGCCGCCGGCGACCCACCAGCAGGAGCAGCCCGCGCCGCGAGTGGTGGTCGTGCTTGTGCAACTTCAGGTGCTCGGTCAGGTCGGCGATCCGCTTGGTCAGCAGCGCGATCTGCGCCTCCGGGGAGCCCGTATCGGTGTCGTGCAGGCCGTACGTGCTCAGAATCGTCTTTTTCTGCTCGGCAGTAAGCGCCACGAAAATATCTCCATCAATTGGTCCGCGATCAGGGATTTCTTCCAGCGCGGCCACCGCGAACCGCAGCACGCGCCGATGTCGTCGGGGAGTCTAGCAGTTTTCCCGGTTAGCCTACTTATCCTGGGCCCAGCGAGGTGCGCGCACGCTCGGTGTCCTTGCCCATCGCGGCGATGAGCTCTTTCACCGAGTCGAACTTGCGCTGCCCGCGGATGCGCGCAACGAAGTCCAGGGCGACATATTGGCCGTACAAGTCGGCGGCGGTGTCCAGGACAAACGCCTCCACGGTGCGGGTGCGCCCGGAAAAGGTCGGGTTGGTGCCGACGGACACCGCGGCCTGATAGCGCTCACCCGGGACGACGGTGCCGGTCACCGGTCCGTGTCCGAGCACGGTGAACCACGCGGCATACACGCCGTCGGCGGGGATGGCCGAATACATCGGCGGCGCCACGTTGGCGGTGGGAAAGCCCAACTCGACGCCCCGTCCGTGACCCCGGACGACGACACCTTCGACGCGGTGCGGACGGCCCAGTGCCTCGGTGGCCGCCACCACGTCACCGGCGTCGACGCAGGACCGGATGTAGGTGGACGAGAACGTCACCGTCTCGTTGCTGTGGTGCTCGGACAGCAGCGACATCGACTCCACCGCGAAGCCGAACCGCTCGCCGGCCTTGCGCAGGCTGGCGACGTTGCCACCCGCCTTCTTGCCGAAGGTGAAGTTCTCACCCACCACCACCTCGACCACGTGCAGGTTCTCCACCAGCAACTCGTGGACGTAGCGATCCGGCGTGAGCTTCATGAAATCGGTGGTGAACGGCATCACCAGAAACACGTCGATGCCCAGCTCTTCGACGAGCTCGGCGCGTCGGGTCAGCGTCGTCAGCTGCGCCGGGTGACTGCCGGGATAGACCACTTCCATCGGGTGCGGGTCGAACGTCATCAGCACGCTCGGCACGTTGCGTGCGCGGGCGGCTTTCACCGCGTGCCCGATCAGTTCGGTGTGCCCGCGGTGCACGCCGTCGAACACCCCGATGGTGAGCACACATCTGCCCCAGTCCGTGGGGATCTCGTCTTGTCCCCGCCAGCGCTGCACGACCGCAAGCCTACGGCGTCCAGTTGCCTGCCGGGGTGTGAGATTTCGAATGCCTTCGACCGGCAGAAGCACGGGCAGCAGGGCGAGACGCCCAGATCAAGCGCGAGTTGCCTAAACTTTCTGGTTGTGAGGGCTGACGGAGAGCGTGGCGGTCTCACCACGGTTGCCCAGGACTATCTGAAGGTCATCTGGACCGCCCAAGAGTGGTCGCGCGAGAAGGTCAGCACCAAGATGCTGGCCGAGAAGATCGGCGTGTCCGCCAGCACGGCCTCCGAGTCGATCCGCAAGCTCGCCGAGCAGGGTTTGGTCGACCACGCGAAGTACGGCGCCGTCACCCTGACCGAAGCGGGACGGCAGGCGGCGCTGACGATGGTGCGCCGGCATCGGCTGCTGGAGACCTTTCTGGTCAATGAACTCGGCTACGGCTGGGACGAGGTGCACGACGAGGCCGAGGTGCTCGAGCACGCGGTGTCGGACCGGCTGGTCGCCCGCATCGACGCCAAGCTGGGGTTCCCGCGCCGCGACCCGCACGGTGACCCGATCCCGGCCTCGGACGGGCAGGTGCCGACGCCGCCGGCGCGTCAGCTGTGGGCCTGCGACGACGGGGACACGGGGACGGTCGCCCGGATATCTGACGCCGACCCGGAGATGCTGCGCTACTTCGCCAGCGTCGGCATCCAGCTGGACGCGCGGCTGCGCGTGCTCACCCGCCGCGAATTCGCCGGCATGATCTCGGTGGCACTGGAATCCGACGGCTCGCAGAGCACCGTCGAACTGGGCAGTCCGGCCGCCCGGGCGATCTGGGTGGTGGCCAGCTAGCTCAGCTAAGCAGGCCCTTGGCGATGTGGGTGACCTGAACCTCGTTGCTGCCCGCGTAGATCATCAGCGACTTCGCGTCCCGGGCCAGCTGCTCCACCCGGTACTCGGCCATGTAGCCGTTGCCGCCGAACAGCTGCACGGCTTCCATCGCGACGTCGGTGGCGGCCTCCGACGAGTACAGCTTGATCGCCGATGCCTCGGCCAGCGTCAGCGGGTTCCCGGACTTCTGCCGCTCGATGATCTGAAAGACCATGTTCTGCACGTTCATCCGGGCGATTTCCATCTTGGCAAGCTTGAGCTGGATCAGCTGGAATTGCCCGATGTTCTTGCCCCACAGCGTGCGCGTCTTGGCGTAATCCACGCACAGACTGTGGCATTCGTTGATGATGCCCAGGGCCATCATCGCGATCCCGACCCGTTCGGCGGAGAAATTGGCGCGGGCACTTTCGCGGCCGTCCCCGCCGTCGTGCTGCTCACTCTCACCCAGTAGCCGGTCGGGGGTAAGCCGCACGTTGTCGAAGAACAATTCGCCGGTCGGCGAGGACATCATGCCCATCTTCTTGAACGGCTTGCCCTGCGTCAGGCCTGGCATTCCCGCGTCGAGCACGAACACCAGCACGGGACGGTTCCGCTTGTCCACCTTATTGTCCGGGGAGGCTCCCCCCTCGTCCAGCTTCGCGTAGACAATCAGCACATCGGCGAACGGTCCGTTGGTGATGAACGTCTTCTGCCCGTTGAGGATGTAGTCGGCACCGTCGCGTTTGACGTGAGTCTTCATGCCGCCGAACGCATCCGAGCCGGAGTCGGGTTCGGTGATCGCCCAGGCCGCGATCTTCTCCAGCGTCATCAGCTCGGGCAGCCAGCGCTCTTTCTGGGCCAGCGTGCCGCGGCTCATGATGGTCGTCGCGCCCAGGCCGAGGCTCACGCCGACCGTGCTCAGCAGCCCGATGCTGACCCTGGCAACCTCGGAGACCAACACCGCGACCATCGAACCCTGGGCGCCCATCCCGCCCGAATCGTCTGAGCTGTCTTGCTTTTCCTGATTCTCGGCGGCCCGCGCACCGCTCTGCTTGGCGCGCTCCCGGTCGAGCATCTTCTTCACCGATTCGGCGGCCATGACGTCGAGGCCGAACTGGCTGAACAGCTTGCGCGCGATCGGATACGGCGACAGCTGGCCACTTTCCAGTTCGTCCACATGCGGCCGGATCTCTTTATCGACGAACTGGCGAACCGCGTCCCGGACCATCAGGTCGGTGTCGGACCACTCGAACATGGGCTCAGCGCTCGGCCCGCTGGTAGGCGGTGACCACGGCTGCCCCGCCCAGCCCGATGTTGTGCTGCAGCGCGGCGGACACGTTGTCGACCTGACGCTTGTCGGCGGTGCCGCGCAACTGCCAGGTCAGCTCGGAGCACTGCGCCAGCCCGGTCGCGCCCAGCGGGTGGCCCTTCGAGATCAGCCCGCCCGAGGGGTTGACCACCCAGCGCCCGCCGTAGGTCGTCTGGTTGTCATCGACCAGCTTGGGCGCCTCACCCTCGCCGCACAGGCCCAGCGCCTCGTACAGCAGCAGCTCATTGGCGGAGAAGCAGTCGTGCAGCTCGATCACCTGGAAGTCGTCCGGACCGAGCCCGGACTGGTGGTAAACCCGTTGAGCGGCTTGGACATTCATGTCGTAGCCGATGATGTTGCGGGCGCTGCCGTCGAAGGTGGACGCGAAGTCGGTGGTCATCGCCTGCCCGACGATCTCCACGGCCTGCCCGGCGAGGTCGTGTTTCGCCACGTAATCCTCGCTGGCCAGCACCACCGCGGCCGAGCCGTCGGAGGTGGGCGAGCACTGCAGTTTGGTGAGCGGGTCGGAGATCATCTTGGCGGCCAGGATGTCGTCGAGGGAGTACTCCTCCTGGAACTGCGCGTAGGGGTTGTTGACCGAGTGCTTGTGGTTCTTCAGACCGATCTTCGCGAAATGCTCGGCGGTGGTGCCGTATTTCTTCATGTGCTCGCGGCCCGCCGCCCCGAACATCCACGGCGCGACCGGAAAAGTGAACTCGTCGATCTCGTTCAACGCCTTGACATGCTTGCCCATCGGCGATTCGCGGTCCTCGAAACCGCCCTGCAGCGGTCCGGGCTGCATCTTCTCGAAGCCCAGCGACAGCACGCAGTCCGCCAGGCCGCCGCGGATGGCCTGCGCGCCCAGGTACAGCGCCGTGGACCCGGTCGAACAGTTGTTGTTGACGTTGACGATTGGGATGCCCGTCATGCCGAGTTCGTAGAGGGCGCGCTGCCCGCTCGTCGAGTCACCCGTGACGTATCCGACGTAGCCCTGCTCGATCTCGCTGTAGTCCACCCCGGCGTCCTGCAGCGCTTTGGTGCCCGACTCCTTGGCCATCTGCGGGTAGTCCCAGCCCTCGCGGCGGCCCGGCTTCTCGAACTTGGTCATGCCCACGCCGACCACGTAAACCTTGTTAGACATAACGACCCTTCTTCAACTCTGGGCTTTCTTGACACCCGTCTAGTCGGCAGCTTAGCCGTGCCGGGCTTCGGGTCGGAACCCCCACGTCTTCCGATGCGCATCCCCGCTTGACTTGCGTAGGCTCGAAACCATGAAGGCAACGGTGACACCCGAAGCCGCCAACGCCATCGCCGACATCGCTCAGCGCCATGGGCTCTCCCGCGAGGCGGTGCTGGCGATGCTGTTCGCCCTGCACACCGGCGGCGGCACCATGGCCCAGTTCGACATCCCCGAACTCGGCGGCTCTGGGCAATGGATGCGGGGCGGGATGACGATGGTCGGCAACATGTTCGACAACGCGCTCAAGGCACGCGTCGACGCGCTGTGCAACGACTTGGCGCAATTGCTCGCCACCACCGCGGTGTTTCCCGCCTCGGCCCAGGACTCCGGGCACGCCGGGGCCGGGTTCACCTCGGGCAACTGGTGGCCGGCCGACCTCGGCGTGCCGAGTGCGGCGGGCGGACAGAACGAGGCGCGCTACGCGGTCTTTCCGAGCACTCGGCGGCTGGCCATCCAGATCCATGGCGCCACAAGGGTTTTTGACACCGGCGAGCACCAGATTGGCGGCATCCAACAGCAGCAGGGCGGCGGCTACGGCTCGGTGACCTTCACCAGCCAGCTCGGCACCTTCGACGTGTCGAGCCTGCGCGAGCTCGGTGCGCGGCAAGTGGCCGAAACGCCTGCTTCGGCGCCCGCGGCACCCGCGGCACCTGTGGCACCCGCCCCGCAGTATCAGTCGCAGTATCAGTCCCATCCGGCCCCGCATGTGGCGCCTCAGACGCAGGCACCACCCCCCTCTTCAGCGCCCACTTCCGGCGGGTCCGGAGGTGCCGGCAATTCCCAGGCCATCGTCGCGGCCATCGAGTCGCTGGCCGGGCTGCACGAGCGCGGCATCCTCTCCGACGAGGAGTTCGCCTCGAAGAAGTCCGAACTGCTCGGCCGGCTCTGATCCGCTACAGCCCCTACAGCGTCGCCGGGCGGATAACCACCACCGGCTTGGTCCCCGCGCCCTCGTCACGCAGCAACGCGATCACCCGGCCGTCCGCGTCGGCAGCGGCGTAGACCCCGTCGATACCGGCCGGCGAAAGCGGCCTGCCGTGGCTGGTTGCCTCGGCCTCCTCTGCGCTGAGGTCGCGGCGCGCGAACATCAGCAGGCAAGCCTCATCGAGGGTCTGCGTCAGCCGCGGCCGTTCGGCCAGCTCGTCGAGCCCACACGCCTGGTCCAGCTCGAAGCGGCCTACCCGGGTGCGCCGCAGCGAGGTCAGATGCCCGCCGACGCCGAGCGCATCGCCGAGATCGCGGGCCAGCGCGCGGATGTAGGTTCCCGATGAGCAGTCGACTTCGACATCGAGGTCGACGAGCTGCTCGTGGGATCGGACGGCGAGCATCTCGAACCGGTCGATGCGCACCGGCCGCGCTGGCAGCTCGACGACGTGCCCCTCGCGGGCCAGCCGGTAGGCGCGGCGGCCGTCGACCTTGATCGCGCTGACCGCCGACGGCACCTGCTTGATGTCACCGCGCAGCCCGGCAATCGCCGCGGCGATGCCCTCGGTTGTCACATCCTCGGCCGAAACCGTTTGCAGCAGTTCGCCTTCGGCGTCCTCGGTGGACGTCGTCTGGCCCAGGCGAATGGTCGCGGCATACGACTTCGAAGCCCCGCTCAGCAGGCCGAGGATCTTGGTGGCGCGCTCCACCCCGATCACCAGCACACCGGTGGCCATCGGGTCCAGCGTGCCCGCGTGTCCCACCTTTCTGGTGGAAAAGATTCGCCGACAGCGCCCCACCACGTCGTGACTGGTCATCCCGGCCGGCTTGTCGACGACGACTATGCCGGCGTCATATCACGATTGCGGTGAGCACCAGCCCGCGCTCGACCGACCAACGGCCGCGCAGCGCGGTCAGCGGCGGACCCGACAGCGCCTCCGGGTCGATCAGGATTTTGGAGACGAACGCTCCGGCGCTTGCCGTGGCGGGATCGACGTCGAAGACGATGTGGGCGTCCTCGAAACCCAGCCAGCGCTTGGTCAGCGGAAACCAGGCCTTATATGTTGCTTCCTTGGCGCAGAACAGAATTCGGTCCCACTGCAGGCCCTTGGGCAGCGCGGTGATTTCGTGGCGTTCCTCGTCGAGCGCGATCGCGTCCAGCACACCTTGCGGCAACACGTCGTGCGGTTCGGCGTCGATGCCCACCGAGCGCACCGCGGCGCTGCGCCCCACCACCGCGCCGCGGTAGCCGGTGCAGTGGGTGAGGCTGCCCACCACGCCGTCGGGCCAGCACGGTTCTCCCTTGTCGCCCTTGAGGATTGGCACCGGCGGCACGCCCAGCTCACCCAGCGCGAGGCGGGCGCAGTGCCGGACGGTGATGAACTCGTTGCGCCGCTTGGGAACCGACTTGGCGATCAGCGGCTCCTCTTCGGGCAGCGGAGTCAGGCCCGGCGGGTCGGAATACACCTCCGCGTAGGCCAGGTCCTCCGATACCGTGTCGGGCAGCACGGACGACACCAGCATGCTGGCCGTCATCGAGATTGCCGCTGCCGGATTCGTTCCCGGAACTTTGCAGTCTGCGCCTTCATCTCGGGGGTGATCTCGAAGTGACCGCCGAAGGCGTTGAGGTCGCCGGGCGCGTATTGCGGGTCCGGCAGCACCTGACGCAGCCAGCGGGGGGGCTTGCGCCGGCGCCACTCGCGCGGATAACCCACCGACACCTCTTCGAACCGCACGTCGTCGTACCAGGTGGTCCGCGGAATGTGCAGATGCCCGTAGACCGAACAGACGGCGTTGTAGCGGGTGTGCCAGTCGGCGGTCTTGGTGGTTCCGCACCACAGCGAGAATTCCGGGTAGAACAACGCGTCGCAGGGCTCTCGCACCATCGGAAAGTGGTTCACCAGGACGGTCGGGGTCATCCAGTCGAGCTGTTCGAGGCGGGCGCGGGTGCTGGCCAGCCGCTCGCGGCACCAGGCCTCCCGGGTCGGGTAGGGCTCCGGGGAGAGCAGGAACTCGTCGGTGGCCACCACGTTGCGCTGCCGCGCGATGGCCATGCCCTCGGCTTTGCTGGTCGCGCCCTGCGGCAAGAAGCTGTAGTCGTAGAGCAAGAACATCGGCACGATCGTGGCCGGGCCGCCCCGCTCGGTCCACACCGGGAACGGGTGCTCGGGCGTGACCACGCCCATCTCGTCGCACATGTTGACCAGGTAGTCGTAGCGCGCGCGACCGAAGATCTGCACCGGATCCCGGGTGGTGGTCCACAGCTCGTGGTTGCCGGGCACCCAGATGACCTTGGCGAACCGCCGTCGCAGCAGATCCAGCGTCCAGCGGATCTCGTCGGTGCGTTCGGCGACGTCACCGGCGACGATCAGCCAATCCTCCGGCGACGACGGATGCAACGACTCGGCGACCGGCTTGTTGCCGACGTGACCGGTGTGCAGATCGGAGACCGCCCACAATGTCGGCTGTCCGTCGGCTGTCCGCCGTTGCTCGCCTCCACGACTAACCACCCTAATGATCCGGCGGCATATTCGCGGATCAGCTCCCGCCCGCCGGCTAGAACAGGTTCCTGTATTGGCTGTGACGCCGGCCACCCGACTTGTATAGTCCGGGCAGGGAACAGCCAAGGCAGGGGGCGTCATGTTGATCAGGTTGCGCCTGATCGGAGCGTTCAGTGCGCTGCTCACGGCGGTCATCGGCGGCACAGTGGGTTGGCGCAGCGCACCGCCCGCGCCGACCGGGGGCGGGACCGTCCAACTGCGATCGACCGCCCTGCCGATGGAAACCCCGGAAACCACGATGAAGAGCCCGATCGTGGCGACCACCGATCCGCGGCCGTTCGACGCGTGCGAGGACATCCCCTTCGACGTCATCCAGCGCCTCGGGCTGGGGTTCACCCCGCCCGAACACGAGGACGGCCTGCGCTGCCACTTCGATGCGGGCAACTACCAGGTAGCCGTCGAGCCGATCATCTGGCGCACCTACGCGGCGAGCCTGCCGCCCGACGCCCTCGAGACCGACATTCAGGGCCACCGCGCCGCGCAGTACTGGGTGATGAAGCCGACCTATCACAACAGCTTCTGGTTCTCCTCCTGCATGGTGGCGTTCAAGACCAGCTACGGCCTCATCCAGCAGGCGCTGTACTACTCGACGGTCTACTCCAATCCCGAGGTCGACTGCATGGCCACCAACCTGCAGCGGGCCAACGACCTCGTGCCTTACTACAAGTTCTAGCCATGTCCCAGACGTCCTCCGTCACATCCATTCATCCGGTGGGACCCGCGCTGCGCACCCTGACGAGGGTCGGCGGCCGGGCCGCCGGAACGGCTCTGGGCAGAATGCTGGGTCTGCCGCGGCCGACCACCCGCTACACCGTGAGCAGTGTCCGCGTCCCGATGCGCGATGGCATCGTGCTGGTGGCCGACCACTACGCACCCGCTACGTCTCGCCCCGCCGGCACCTTGCTGGTCCGTGGACCGTATGGCCGCGGGTTTCCGTTCGGGCTGATGTTCGCCAGGCTGTATGCCGCCCGCGGCTACCACGTCGTGCTGCAGAGCGTGCGCGGGACGTTCGGGTCCGCCGGCGAGTTCGAGCCGATGGCCAACGAGGCCGACGACGGCGCCGACACCGCGGTGTGGCTGCGTCAGCAACCATGGTTCACCGGCCGGTTCGCCACCATCGGAGTGTCGTACCTGGGATACACCCAGTGGGCGCTGCTGTCCGATCCACCGCCGGAACTGGCCGCGGCCGTGATCACCGCGGGTCCGCACGACTTGCTGGCGTCGGTGTGGGGCACCGGTTCGTTCGCCATCAACGACTCCCTGGGCTGGAGCGATCTGGTCGCCCACCAGGAGGACCCAGCGCGCATCCGAAGCTGGTTCCGTCAGACGCGGGCCCCACGCATGGTGGCGCGCGCGGCCGCCGAGTTGCCGATGGGTGCCGCGGCCCGGGCGCTGCTCGGCGCGGGCGCGCCGTGGTTCGAATCGTGGGCAGAACACTGCGACCCCGACGACCCGTTCTGGGACCCGATGCGCTACCACGCCGCGCTGGACCGCGTAGAGGTGCCGGTGCTGCTGGTGGGCGGCTGGCAAGACATCTTCCTGCGCCAGACGCTGCAGCAGTACCGGCATCTGCGTGACCGAGGCGTCGACGTCGCGCTGACGATGGGCCCGTGGTCACACACCGACCTGCTCACCAAGGGGCTGGCCATCAGCGTGCGGGAAACCCTGGACTGGCTGGGCACCCACCTGGGCGGCGCGCCGGCACGGCAGCGTCCCAGCGCGGTCAATGTTTTCGTCAACGGCCAGGGCTGGCGCAATCTGCCGGACTGGCCGCCCGCCGCCACCGAACGCGCGCTGTACCTGCACCCCGGCGGCCGCCTGGGTGAGATCGCACCGGAGGCGGGGGCCGCACCGGCGACATTCCGCTATGACCCCGCCGACCCGACCCCCACCACCGGCGGTCCGCTGATGTCTCCCAACGGCGGTTACACCGACGACAGCCGGCTGCCGCTGCGGGCCGACGTGCTCGACTTCACCGGCGCCACCCTCACCCAGGATCTGTACGTGTACGGGAACCCGGTCATCGAGCTGGCGCACACCTCGGACAATCCCCACGCCGACCTGTTCGTCCGGGTCAGCGAGGTCGACACCGACGGCCGATCCCGCAATGTCAGCGACGCCTACCACCGCCTGAGCGCCGCAGCGGACCCCCTGGAGGAAATAGTCAGCATCGAGCTCGACGGCATCGCCCACCGCTTCAGGGCGGGCTCACGCATCCGCGTGTTGATCGCCGGTGGTTGGTTCCCCCGCTACGCGCGCAACCTCGGCACCGAAGAAGCGGTGCTGACGGCCCGGCAGCTGAAGCCGGCCACGCATTCCGTGCATGTCGGACGTTCCCGGCTGCTGCTTCCCGTCGGTACGGCCGACCCCTCAGCCGACCCCTCAGCCGACCCCTCAACCGACTAAGTCGCGGACCCGGACCGCGACGTCGGTTAGCGCCGCGTCGTCGTGCACCGGCGCCGCTAGCGCGGGCCGCACGGGCAATTCTTCTTGCACCCAGCTGGTGCAGCCCGCGTACTCGGGGGTGCGCGTCAGGCGCACCGGCTCGATCAGCGGAATCGCGGACACCACCAACACCGCCAGTTTGTGTTTGGGCCGGAAGTCGAGCCGGTCGGCGCGCACCGACTCGGCAGTCCAGATATGCAAGTCCTCGATTGCACCCAGATTGTCCGGGCGGTTAACCGGCAGTGCGGCAACGACTTTCGCCGCGGCCCGCACCAGCAAGTGGTCGTCGTCGCTGTCGGCGGCGGCCGCGTCGAGCAAGTCGCGGTGCTCGGGCCGGACCCGCTCCTCGTGGCTGTGCGCGACCGTCGGGAACAGCAGGAATTCCTGGGCCGCCACCTCGAACCGCTTTTCGCCGATCCCGCCCTTGCGCAGCAGCACACGCTGGCGACCGTCAAGCAGCGCGTGCACCACCGCGCTCCACTCCTTGAGCGCAGCCGTCATGTGGCCGCTGACAGCCGAGCCAGCCGAGCGACCACCTCGGGGCGGCGCAGCGGCGGCACGGTCTTAGGCGGCTGGCGCCGCGGCGGCAGGGTGCCCAGCAATCGGGTCGTGGTCGCGGTGACCTCGGCGACGGCGGCCTCGAACGCGTCGGCATTGGCGGCCGACGGGTGGGTGATGCCGCTGACCTTGCGGACATACTGACGGGCCGCGGCCGCGATCTCTTCGGCCGTCGCGGCGGGCTGCAACCCGCGAAGTTCGGTGATGTTACGGCACATGCTTACCACGATAGGACCGCCGCTACGGTGAAACACATGACCGACGACATCCTGCTGATCGAAACCAACGAGCGGGTGCGCACCCTGACCCTCAACCGGCCGCAGTCGCGCAATGCGCTGTCCGCGGCGCTGCGCGATCAGTTTTTCGGGGCCTTGACCGACGCCGAGACCGACGACGACGTCGACGTCGTCATCGTCACCGGCGCGGATCCGGTGTTCTGCGCGGGCCTGGATCTCAAGGAGCTGGGTGGGCAGTCGGCGCTGCCGGACATCTCGCCGCGCTGGCCATCGATGACCAAGCCGGTGATCGGTGCCATCAACGGCGCCGCGGTCACCGGCGGGCTGGAGCTGGTGCTGTACTGCGATGTCGTGATCGCCTCGGAGCAGGCCCGCTTCGCCGACACCCACGCGCGAGTGGGGCTGCTGCCCACCTGGGGGCTCAGCGTGCGGCTGCCGCAGAAGGTGGGGGTGGGCCTGGCCCGACGGATGAGCCTCACCGGGGACTACCTGTCGGCCGCCGACGCGCTGCGGGGCGGCCTGGTCACCGAGGTGGTGCCGCACGACCAGTTGCTGAGCACCGCCCGCCAGGTGGCAACGACCATCGTCGGCAACAACCAGAACGCCGTGCGGGCGCTGCTGGCGTCCTACCACCGCATCGACGAGTCACAGACCAGCGAGGGGTTGTGGCTGGAAGCCATGGCGGCCAGGCAATTCCGGACCAGCGGCGACGACATCGCCGCCAACCGCGAGGCCGTGCTGCAGCGCGGACGTTCGCAGGTGCGTTAGGCCGGCTCAGCGAATCCGGGTCTCGGTCGCGCTGTCGAAGAAGCACACCTCCCGCGGATGCGGCACGATCGACAACGAATCCCCCACCGCCACCGCGGTGCGTCGGTCGGTGCGGAACACGATGCGTTGCGCGCTCGACGACCAGCCCTGCTGCCCGACAGGCGTTGCGTAGACGAACGATTCGAAGCCGAGCTCTTCCACCAGCTCGACCTGAACGGGCACGGATTCTGAAGCGCCGGCGGCCGCCACATCCCAGGACTCCGGCCGAATGCCGATGAGCACCCGGTTCTTGCCGGCCGCGGAGCGCGGAACCGGGATCGCCAGATCGGGTGATGTCACGATGCCGTCGGTCACGCCGGCGTCGATGAGGTTCATCGCCGGCGCCCCGATGAACGTGGCGACGAACGTGTTGACGGGGTCGTCGTACAGTGCCCGCGGGGTGTTGACCTGTTGCAGCACACCATCTTTGAGCACGGCGACCCGGTCACCCATGGTCATCGCCTCGACTTGGTCGTGGGTGACGTAGACAGTGGTGGTACCCAGCCGCCGCTGCAATCCGGAGATCTGCGACCGGGTGCTCACCCGCAGCTTGGCATCCAGGTTGGATAACGGCTCGTCCATGCAGAACACCTGGGGCCGCCGCACGATCGCACGTCCCATCGCCACCCGTTGCCGCTGCCCGCCGGAGAGCTTAGACGGCTTGCGGTCCAGCAGTTCGGTCAGTTCCAGCATGTCGGCGACTTCGAGCACGCGGCGGTGGGTATCGGCGCGTGACATGCCGTGGTTCCGCAACGCGAACCCCATGTTCTGCGCCACCGTCATATTCGGGTACAGCGCATAGTTCTGGAACACCATCGCGACGTCGCGCGCCCGCGGCGGCAGGTGCGTCACATCCGCGCCGCCGATGGTGATACGGCCGCTCTCAATATTTTTAGGGGGCTCCAGCCCGGCGAGCATGCGCAGGGTGGTGGACTTGCCACATCCGGACGGGCCGACGAGCACCAGGAATTCGCCGTCGGCGATCTCGAGGTCCAAGTTGTCGACGGCAGGCACGTCGGCACCCGGATAGCGATGGGTGACTGCGGTGTAACGGACTTCAGCCATGGTGGAGACCCGGCAGCTTTCGCTTGATCTGGCGGTCGAGGACGACCTGCAGCTGTTGGTTGATGTCGGTGAAGGTGGCGCTCACGTCGGATCCCTTCAGTCCGATGGATTCCAGCCCGGCGGCGATGATGCGGTCAGCACCGGGCAGGAAAACGCGCGCATAGTCCTGCGGGCGGGTGTGCGGGAGCTGGTCGACGGCCACGCGGGCGCGTGGGTTGTCGGCAAGATACTGCTGTTGGCTCGGGTCACCCGCGACGGACTTTCGCACCGCAAGGTAGCCGGTGCGCTGGCTGAAATAGGCGGTGCTAGCCGTGCTGGTGACGAAGGCGATGAACTTGAGCGCGTTGAGTTTTCGCTCGTCGGAGAGCTTGGCGGGAATCGCCAGTCCCGCCCCGCCCGTCGGGCAGCCGGGCGCTCCGCCCGGCCCGGTGGGCAGCGGCGCGACACCGAAATCGAACCTGGCGGCGTTGGTGATGCCGACCAAGGCTCCGGTCGATGCCACCGTCGACGCCAGGATGCCGGTGGCGAACTCGTTGGCGGTGTCGTTGGATATCGCCGCGTAACCCTTGGTGTGGACGGAATCCCGCAGGAAGTTGCCCGCCGCGATGGTGGCCGGGTCGGTGAACGTCATGGTCCATTTGTCGGAGTAGGCGCCGCCGAATGCCCAGTTCGGCCCCTCGAACGTCCAGGAAATTGATTGAGCATTGGCCCAGCCGTGCGCCGATCTTCGGTCGCCGACGACGCGCTGCAGCCGCGGGCCCCATTCGCCGAACTCGTGCCAGGAGGTGGGTCCGCGGTCCGGCAGGCCGGCCGCGTCCCATGCCGGCTTGTTGTAGTAGAACAGCGGAGTCGAACGCGCGTAGGGCAGCGCGTAGTGCCGGCCGTCGAATTCGTAGTCGGCCAGCAGCGAGTCGACGTAATCCCCTGCGTCCACCCCGGCCCGGCCGAACAGGTCATCCAGTGGGGCGATCACGCCGGACAACGCGAAATGGAACCACCAGATATCGTCCAACACAACGACATCGGGCACGTCGGTGCCGATCAGCGCGGCGTTGAACTTCTGCGCCACTTCGTCGTAGTCCTTGCCCGCGTCGATCAGCTTGACCGACAAGCCGGGGAACTGGTTCTGGAACCGGCCGATCAGTTCTTTTTCGACGGCGGTGGACTGGCCAGGGTGGTTGGACCAGAACGCGATTGGATCCGCGCCGGTCTTCATCGAGACGCCGCCGCCCATCCCCGCACAACCGGCCGTCAGCGAAGTCATAGTCGCACCCGCCAGGGACAGAAACGAGCGGCGGGTCAACGCGTCGATGCCTTTCATGTCAACCCTTGACCGCGCCCGACGTCAGGCCCTTGATCATCTGCCGTTGCAAGACGATGAAGATGAGCAGGATGGGCAGCATCGCCAGCAGCGTCACCGCCATCACCGGGCCCCAGTTCGTCAGGCCCTCGGCTTGCTGCAGGAAGGTCAGGCCCACCGGCAGGGGCGCCACCGATTCGTCGTCGGACATCAGGAATGGCCACAGGTATTCGTTCCATTCGTTGACCACCGTGATGACGCCGAACGCCACCATGGTCGGCCCCGACATCGGCAACACGACCCGCAGCAACAGCTGCCACCAGCGCGCGCCGTCCATCCGGGCGGCCTCGATGACTTCGGCGGGCAGCGACAGAAAGTGGTTGCGCATCAAGAAGGTTCCGAACGCGACACCGGCAAGGGGCAGGATGATGCCCGGAAAGGTATTGCGCAGGCCGACCTGGGAGATCAACGCGTAGTTGGAAATCACGGTGATCTGGTTGGGCACCATCAACGCGGCGATGATCACCAAGAACACCGCGGTCTTGCCGGGGAACTCCACGAACACCAAGCCGAACGCGCTGAGCACACCGAGAACGAACTTGACCGCGGCCAGCGCCGACGTGATGATCACCGAGTTGCGCAGGAACGTCCAGAACGGGATCTGCCGGGTGGCGGTCGCATAATTCTGCGGATGCCAGTGCGGCGGCCACCAGGTGGTCGGCTGCGAATAGACGTCGGGCTGCTCCTTGAACGACGTGAACAAGACGAACAGCAGCGGCCCGGCGATCAGCACGACAACCACCGCCATCGCCGCATAGCCGAGCAGCAGCGACGTCCTGCGGGTCCTGCTCAGGCGGTCCGTCTTCAGAGTCACTGCCGCAGCTCGCGATCCATGACCCGCACCTGGTAGTACGTGATGGCCAGCAGGACCAGGAACATGATGGTGGCGACGGTGGCGCCGTAACCGGCCCGGAAGTTACGGAAGGTCTCCAGATACACCTGGTACACCATGGTCGTGGTCCCGGTGCCCATCGGCCCGCCCCGGGTCATGACGTTGATGACGTCGAACACCTGCAACGAGTTGATCAGCACGGTGATCGACAGGAAGAACGTCGTCGGGCGCAGCTGGGGCAACAGCACCCGGCGGAAGATGGCCCACCGGCTGGCGCCGTCGATTTCGGCCGCCTCCAACAGGTCTCGGCGCACTCCCTGCAGCGCGGCCAGATAGATGACGAAGGTGTAGCCGAGGTTCTTCCAGATGTAGGTCACCGTGACCATGAACATCGCCCAGTGCGGGTCTTGGTAGAAGTCGGGCACGCCGACACCGACGCGGTGCAACAGGTCTTGGACCAGACCGAAATGCGGGTCGAAGACGAACTGGGACGCCAGGCCGACCGCGGCGCCAGAGATCACGAACGGCGCGAACACGGTCGAACGCACCAGGTTTCGTCCGCGCAACGGTTGATCGAGCAGCATGGCCAGCGCCAACCCCAGCACCATCGACCCGATCACCGCCGCCACCGTGAACACCGCCGTGTTGAGCACGATCTGGCGGGTATCCGAACGGGTGAACCACTCGGCGTAATTCGACAACCCGACGAACTGGGCCGTGGGGTCGGAGATATTCCAGTCGAAGAACGACAGCCGGATGTTGTCGGCCAACGGGCGGTAGATGAACAGCAGCAACAACGCCAGATTCGGGCCCACCAAGACGACGAACAGTGCGTAATCGCGCCACGAACGCTGCCGTGTCCGCCGCGTCGTCGTCACCGGCGCAAGTCAGCCAAGCGCCGCGCGCAGGGAAGCGACGGCGTCTTCGATCGACCCCGAAGTGGAATAGCCGGCGGCCAGCCGATGACCGCCGCCGCCGAACACGGACGCGACGGCGGCCAGATCCACGTCGCTCTTGGCGCGCATCGACACCGACCACTGTTGCGGCTCAACCTCTTTGAACACCGCCGCCACCTCAGCTTGCTGAGTGGTGCGCACGATGTCGACGATGCTTTCGACTTCCTCGGGGCGCGAGCGGACCCACTGCTGATGGTCGACGACCGCATAGACCAACCCGCGACCATCGGCCGCGTCGGGCAGCAATTGCGCGGAGCCCAGCACCCGGGACAGCAGCGGCAGCCACACGAACGGATGGCTGTCGATCAGTGTCCGGCTGATCGCGGCGTTGTCCACGCCGATGTCGACCAGCCGAGCCGCCAGCCGAAGGGCGCGGGCGCTGGCCCAGCGGAACGATCCGGTGTCGGTCGTCAGCCCGGCGTAGATGCAGTGCGCGACATCGGAATCGATGGATTTCCCCCACGCGTCGAGAAGGTCGGCAACCATCATCGTGGTGGAATCGGCCGACTGGTCGACGAAGTTCGCGGTGCCGAACAGGTCGTTGGAGGCGTGATGGTCGATGACCAGCAACTGCTGGCCCGGACCGGCCAAGTCGCCCAGCGCGCCGAGCCGCTTGCGGCTCGGAACATCAACGGTGACAACCAAATCGACGTCGCGGCGCATCTCGTCGGGACCGACCAGCAGGTCACAGCCCGGCAGCGACCGCAACGACTCCGGCAGCGTGGCGGGCGCGGCGAAGCTGACCTCGACCTGTTTGCCGCTGCGGTCGAGCACGAGGCCCAGCGCCAGCCCGGCGCCGACGGTGTCGGCATCGGGGTGGACGTGGCAGATCACCGCGATCGTCGTTGCGGCCGAGAGTAATTCGGCGGCGCCGACGGCGTCCACAGACAATCCCGGTGCCCCCGCAAGGCGGGCACCGGGGGGCTCAGTTTTCGGGTCGATAGTCGTCACCGGCGTCCTCGAGCCCGTCCAACCCCCCGAAAGGTGATGCTGCTTCGGCCCCCCGGTCGCGGTATGGATCGGCCTCCCCCGCCGGCTTGGCACCCGCGCGGACCCGCGCCACATCGGCGTCCGCGGCGCGGGCGCGGGCCAGCAGCTCCTCCATCCGCGCCACGCTGTCGGACGTCGTGTCGCGGCTGAACGCCAGCGTGGGAGTGAAGCGCACTCCGGTGCCCGCGCCGACCTTGGTGCGCAACGTACCTTTGGCCCGGTCCAGCGCCGCGGCGGCGCCGGCGAAATCCGGCTCGTCGTCCAGCGTGGGTCCCATCACGGTGTAGTACACCGTTGCGTCGTGCAGGTCGGCGGTCACCTTGGCGTCGACGATCGTCACCCCGACCAAACCGGGGTCCTTGATCTCACGCTCGATCGCCCAGGCGACGATCGTGGCGATCCGCTTTTCCAGCCGGCGCGCCCGGGCCTGGTCGACCATCAGGTGCGCTCCTTTTGGACCAGCTCGAAGGACTCGATGACGTCGCCTTCCTTGATGTCGGAGTAGCCCAGCGTCATACCGCACTCGAAGCCCTCGCGGACCTCGGTGACGTCGTCCTTCTCCCGGCGCAGCGAGGTGATCGTGAGGTTCTCGGAGACCACGATGTTGTCCCGCAGCAGGCGGGCTTTCGCGTTGCGGCGCACCACACCTGAGGTGATCATGCAGCCGGCGATGACACCGACCTTCGAGGACCGGAACAGCGCCCGGATCTCGGCGCTGCCGAGCTGGTTCTCCTCGTAGATCGGCTTGAGCATGCCGCGCAGGGCCTTCTCGATCTCGTCGATCGCCTGGTAGATCACCGAGTAGTAGCGGATCTCTACGCCCTCGCGGTTGGCCAGCTCGGTCGCCTTGCCCTCGGCGCGCACGTTGAACCCGATGATGATCGCGTCCGACGCCGACGCCAGGTTGACGTTGGTCTCGGTGATGCCACCGACACCGCGGTCGATGACGCGCAGCGCCACCTCGTCGTCGACCACGATGCCCATCAGGGCCTCCTCCAGCGCCTCGACGGTACCGGCGTTGTCGCCCTTGAGGATCAGGTTCAGCTGGCTGGTTTCCTTCAGCGCCGAGTCCAGGTCCTCCAGGCTGATCCGCTTGCGTGAACGCGCAGCCATGGCGTTGCGCTTGCGGGCGCTGCGCCGGTCGGCGATCTGGCGGGCGATCCGGTCCTCGTCGACGACGAGGAAGTTGTCACCGGCGCCGGGCACCGACGTGAACCCGATGACCTGCACCGGACGCGACGGCAGCGCCGCCTCGATGTCCTCGCCGTGTTCGTCGACCATCCGGCGGACCCGGCCGTAGGCGTCGCCGGCGACCACCGAGTCGCCGACGTGCAGCGTGCCGCGTTGAATCAACACGGTGGCCACCGGGCCGCGGCCGCGGTCCAGGTGCGCCTCGATCGCCACACCCTGGGCCTCCATGTCGGGGTTGGCCCGCAGGTCCAGCGCCGCGTCGGCGGTCAGCACGACCGCCTCCAGCAGCGCCTCGATGTTGGTGCCCTGTTTCGCGGAGATGTCGACGAACATCGTTTCGCCACCGAAATCCTCTGCCACCAAACCGTATTCGGTGAGCTGTCCGCGGATCTTGGCCGGGTCGGCGCCTTCCTTGTCGATCTTGTTGACCGCGACCACGATCGGCACGTCAGCTGCCTGTGCGTGGTTGATGGCCTCCACCGTCTGGGGCATCACGCCGTCGTCGGCGGCCACCACCAGGACGGCGATGTCGGTGGCCTTGGCGCCGCGGGCCCGCATGGCGGTGAACGCCTCGTGGCCCGGGGTGTCGATGAAGGTGATCGGTCGCTCGTTGCCGTCGAGGTCGACGGTGACCTGGTAAGCGCCGATGTGCTGGGTGATGCCGCCGGCCTCGGCTTCGCGGACGCTGGCATTTCGGATGGTGTCCAGCAGTCGGGTCTTACCGTGGTCGACGTGGCCCATCACGGTCACCACCGGGGGACGGGTCTGCAGGTCGTCCTCGCCGCCTTCGTCTTCGCCGTAGGTCAGGTCGAAGGATTCCAGCAGCTCGCGGTCCTCGTCCTCGGGGCTGACGACCTGGACGACATAGTTCATCTCGCTGCCCAGCAGCTCGAGCGTCTCGTCGCCGACCGACTGGGTCGCCGTCACCATCTCGCCGAGGTTGAACAGCGCCTGCACCAGCGAGGCGGGGTTGGCGTCGATCTTCTCGGCGAAGTCGGACAACGACGCGCCGCGGGCCAACCGGATCGTCTCGCCGTTGCCGTGCGGCAACCGCACGCCACCGACGACCGGCGCCTGCATGTTCTCGTACTCGGCGCGTTTCGCCCGCTTTGACTTGCGACCGCGCCGGGGCGCACCGCCGGGGCGGCCGAACGCGCCGGCCGCGCCGCCGCGCTGCCCGGGACGGCCGCCACCACCACCGGGAGGGCCACCACCACCAGCCCCGCCACCGGGACGGCCCCGGAAACCTCCGGGTGCGGCGCCTACGCCACCGCCGGCACCACCACCGCCGCGGTAGTTCCCGCCGCCTCCGTCGGAGCGGCCGCCGGGTCCGCCGGGCCGACCACCGCCGGGTCGCGGCGCGCCGGTGCGGGCCGGGCGGGCGGGCCCGCCGGCACCGCCGGGACGGGGCGGCATGCTGCCGGGCGAAGCGCCCGGACGGGGCGCCCCTGGCCTGGCCTGCCCGGGGCGCGGAGCCTGCGGGTGTGGGCGCGGAATGGGCCGGTCGACCGATGGCGTCGACGAGAACGGGTTGTTGCCGACGCGCGGGGGACGCATGCCCGGCTTGGGCATCGGCCCGGGACGCGGGCCGGGAGCCGTACCGGGAGGGCCAGCAGGGGGCGCCGATGGGGCGGGCGGCTGTCCCGGGGTGGGCGGCGACGGCCGCCCTGGCGACGGCACCGACGTGGGCGCCTGCGGGGAGGCCGGGGCGGCGGGCGCGGTTGCGACTGAGCCGGTGCCGGGGGTCTGTCCCGGAATCCCAGCCTGCGCGCCGGTCGCCTCGCCATTGCCGGAGGCCTTGGGGATCGCGTTGTCGAGCGCCTTGTCGAGCGACTTCTCCAGGCCCTGGTTGGCGGATTTGTCGGCGACCTTGGCCGGGCCCTTATCGGGCGCCGGTTTGCTGCGGCCGAACGATTCGCGCAACCGGCGGGCAACGGGTGCCTCTACCGTCGACGATGCGGACTTGACGAATTCGCCCTGTTCATTCAGCCGGGCGAGAACTTCCTTGCTGGTGACACCGAGTTCCTTGGCCAACTCGTGTACGCGGGCCTTACCTGCCACTACATCTCCTGTCTAAGAGGCGACAGTCGTGGGCCGCGCCTCGGGTTTAGCTATGACGCATTGTCATCGGGACTTCACGGTGTGCTCATGTTCTTTGCTACCTGTCCTGTTGCCGGGGAGATCGGGCGCACCGAGAAGCTCGATGTGCTCGACCACCGCGGATGTGTCCGGTGAGCCGGCGATGCGCAGCGCTTTGGTGAAAGCTCGCCGCCGAATCGCCTGCTGTGCGCACTGCGGTACGGGATGCAGCCACGCACCCCGCCCCGGAAGGCTACGCGCTGTGTCAACGATCGCGGCGAAATCGCCGTTCCCGCTCGACACAGCCACCACTCGAAGCAGTTCGACGGCCAGCTCTCGCTTTCGGCACCCGACACACGTCCGCACCGGTCCATCGGTGTGTCGATGCGCCCATGTGGCTCGGGTGGCCGAAGGCTCGCGCTGGATCACGGCTCAGTCTAGCGTCACTTGCCCGATGGTCAGAATCAGCCCGGAGGCGGCCGTCACCGGGCAATCCCCTACTGCTCCGCGACTTAGGTGCCTAGCGGTCGTGTGCCATGCCATGGCTGGCACCGTGCTCGGGCTGGTTCTCCGAGGACGCCTCGGAACTAGTCGCCGCATCGCCGCGAATGTCGATGCGCCACCCGGTGAGCCGGGCGGCCAGCCGCGCGTTCTGCCCCTCCTTGCCGATCGCCAGCGACAACTGGAAATCGGGCACCACCACGCGGGCGGCCCGGCCGGTCTGGTCGATCACCGACACCGAGACCACCTTCGCCGGCGACAGCGCGTTGGCGACGAAGCGGGCCGGGTCCTCGTCGTAGTCGATGATGTCGATCTTCTCCCCGGACAGCTCGCTCATCACGTTGCGCACCCGCTGCCCCATCGGTCCGATGCAGGCGCCCTTGGCGTTCAGCCCGGGCACGTTCGACCGCACCGCGATCTTGGAACGATGGCCGGCCTCGCGGGCCACCGCGACGATTTCCACCGACCCGTCGGCGATCTCCGGCACCTCCAGCGAGAACAGCTTGCGCACCAGGTTGGGGTGGGTGCGCGACAACGTGATCAGCGGCTCACGGGATCCGCGCGTCACACCGACCACGTAGCACCGCACCCGGTTGCCGTGTTCGTAGCCCTCGCCGGGCACCTGTTCAGCGGCCGGGATGACCCCTTCGGAGGCCTTGGTCTCACTGCCGATCCGGACGACGACCAGACCGCGGGCGTTGGCCCGGCTGTCGCGCTGGATGACACCCGCGACGATCTCGCCCTCGCGCGTGGAGAACTCGCCGTAGGTGCGCTCGTTCTCGGCGTCACGGAAACGCTGCAGCATCACCTGACGTGCGGTGGTAGCGGCGATCCGCCCGAAACCCTCGGGAGTGTCATCCCACTCGCTGATGACGTTGTCGTCCTCGTCCACCTCGCGGGCGATCACCTTGACGACACCGGTCTTGCGGTCGATCTCGATACGCGCGTCGATCTGGTGACCTTGGGTGTGCCGGTAGGCGGTCAGCAGCGCGGACTTGATCGTCTCGAGCAACTCGTTGACCGAGATTCCCCGATCGACCTCGATCGCATGCAGCGCGGCCATGTCGATGTTCATGTTCCGGCCTCCGTCCCGCCGACCTGCCCCGCCAGTTCCAACTCCGCTTGCGCTGGCGGCGAAAACTCAACCTGGACAACAGCTTTCATGACTTCGGCGAGAGGGATCTCGCGCACCGACCAGTCCCGGCCGTCGCGGACCACCAGCGCGATGACGTCGCCGCGCGCCTCTCCGACTCGGCCGGTCAGCTGCGATCCGTCCGCCAGCGACAGTTCGACCTTGCGGCCACGGGCGCGGCGGAAGTGCTTCTCGCTGGTGAGTGGGCGCTCCACGCCGGGCGAACTCACCTCGAGGACATAGTTGTCGGCTATCCCGTCCGAGCCATCCAACGCCGTCCAGCAACGTCGACGCCGAGCGCGAGAGCGTGGCGATTGTGTCCAAGTCCAGCGCGGTGTCACCGTCGGCGATCACGGTGATGCGCGGCGGGCGGGCCCGGGGGTCGATGAGGACGTCTTCGATCTCGTAACCGGCGCGCGCGAACTCTTCACCGAGTAGCTCGATTACCTGCGTCTGCGTAGGTAGCCCGGTGGTCAAGGCGAGCTCCTCATCTTGAGTTGTCCGGTCAGCGGGGCTGTCGGCGCCCGTCGGTACGCACCCCCTCGCGTTCCGCGAGAACCAGCTATCAACGATACGCCTCGGAAGCGCGGTTAACGCCGTGATCGGCGTTGACGTCACCTGTCAAGGTCGCGGCATCGTTCCGACTCGTGCCTACCGGCGTCGGCGCCGCTGCTGATGGCAGGATGTTGCTGTGCCCAGCGCAGTACCTGTCATCAGCAGGCGGGGTGTGCTCGCTGGTGGTGCCGCCCTTGCTGTGCTCGGGGTGGGCGTGTCCGCCTGCAGCCAGTCACCGCCCAAGCCCCCGGCGGTCGAAGAGCTGCTCGGACCCCTGGACCAGGCCCGGCGCGACAGCACGGTCGCCTCCGCCGCCGCCACGGCCATCGGCATCGCGCCGCAGGTCGCGGCCGCGCTGACCGTGGTCGCCACGCAGCGCGGCGCGCATGCGCGCGCCCTGTCCACGGAGATCTCCCGGGTCGCCAACAAGGCGACATCCTCGACGAGCGAAACGGCCAGCTCCAGTCCCAGCCCAACGGGCGCGGCGGCGCCACCACCGCCCCCACCACCGGTCTCCGACGTCATCGATGCGTTGCGCGCCTCGGCCGAGAGCGCTAGTCGCCTGGTGGCCACGTCGTCGGGCTACCGGGCGGGCCTGCTCGCCTCCATCGCTGCCTCCTGCACCGCGTCGTACACGGTCGCGTTGGTGCCCGGGGGGCCGTCGATATGACCACCGGCAAGGACGCCGACAATGCGGCACTGAGCGACGCGCTGACGATCGAATACTCGACCATCTACGGCTACGGCATCGTGTCCGCGCTGTCGCCGCCCAGCGTCAACGACCTGGTGGTCGAGGCGCTGCTGCAACATCGTCAACGCCGCGACGACGTCATCGCGATGCTGGCCGCCCGCAAGGTCACTCCCCCGGTCGCCGCCGCGGGCTACCAGCTGCCGATGCTGGTGGGCAGCGCGGCCGACGCGGCGCGCCTCGCTGTGCGCATGGAGAACGACGGTGCGACGGCCTGGCGGGCGGTCATCGAGCACGCCGAGACGGCGGACGACCGCGCGTTCGGCGCGACGGCCCTGACCCAGAGCGCCGTCATGGCCGCCCGCTGGAACCGGACGCTGGGCGCGTGGCCCATCACCACGACGTTCCCGGGCGGTAACGAGTAGCGGTTAGATCCCGAGTTCCTGCTCGATCTGCGGGAGATAGCCGAAGCCGTCCGGGCTGAGCAGAATCCAGTCGTGAATTTCGCCGGTGCGCAGCACGAAGCTGAACGGGGCTCCTTGGGTGGCGGCGTTTTCATCGAGGACAACCACGTCGGGTCCGAGTGAATCCAGGGAGCCCGAGTAGACGGTCGTCGGCGGGAGTCCCTTGAGCGAGCCATATAGCGGGCTCACCTCGTAGTTGTTCTCCGGAAGACCGCCTGCCCACTCCTTGCCGATCTGTTGCCCAGGCCCAACGGGGAGCAGGGGATCGTGGACAAATCCGATGTTGGGATTGTTCAGCGCTACATTCAGCCAGGGCGACAGCAAAACCATTGACCCCGGTACGGCTTCGTTATTGGCCACCAGGTATTCGGCGGACGATAGGGCGAGGGTGCCGCCCGCGGAGTCACCGTAGACGCTGACGTTGGAGGCGCCGTGGGCGGTGATTTCCGAGGAGATGAGGCCGGCCATTTCGGGGACCACCACGCCGGCGGTACCTCCTTGCTGCAGCAACGGGTAGATCGGCACTTCGATGGTCGCGCCGGTCTGGCTGGCCAGGTGTGCGTAGTCGAACCAGTGGAAAATCGAGGGCGGGAAGATGAAGGCTCCACCGTGGATGGCGACCACGTACTTGCCGTCGGGGTGAGCGGGGGTGATCTGCACGACGCTCATCCCGTCATACGTTGTCTGCTGGACCGTTTCGCCGAACAGCAACGGCAGGAACTTCGGCGGGGTGTTGCTGATGAAGAGCTTCACCGGTGGGATGGGGTTGGCGAACAGCGCGAGAAGTGGGGAACTGGTGTTTGCGAGTTGATTGTCGATAAAGGGCTCGACAAACTCCTTGACCACCCACAGCCCGCTGACTTCGAATCTGTTCAGCAGCGACGGCGCCCCGACAAAGGCCGGATTCAGTGTGGCCGGCACCGGCAGGGAGGGTCCGGTCCCGAAAATGTCGACGAGGATGTTGTTGACGAATCCCTTGGCGGCGGTATTGACGCTGTTACCTGCCAGCCCAGTGAGGTGTTCGAGGTCCTGCTCCCACTGCCCCAACTGCGCCACCGTTGCCGACGCGCCGGCGTGATACCCGCTCATCACGGCGACATCGTGCGCCCACATCTGCTCATACGCAGCCTCGGCGGCCGCGATCGAAGGGGCGTTCTGGCCGAACAGGTTCGAGCGCACCAGCGACAGCAGCTGGCCGCGATTGGTGGCTATCGTGGCCGGGTCGACGACCGTTGCCAGCGCCGCCTCATAGGCGGAGGCCGCCGCCCGGGCCTGAGCTGCTGACTGTTCGGCCTGCGCGGCCGCCTTTCCCAGCCAGCCCACATACGGGGTGACGGCGTTCGCCATCGACGCCGACGACGGGCCTTGCCAGGCCTCGGTCGCCAGGTCGGAGATCACCGAGCTGAACGCGTTCGCCGCTGAGCTCAACTCGGTGCCGATGCCGTCCCAGGCCGCGGCCGCCTCCAACATGGGCGCCGAACCCGGTCCATCGACCAGCAGACCCGAGTTCACCTCGGGTGGCCACACTGAAAAGTTCATCACTGCTCCCTTCTCAATCAGCCCTTCAGCGGCTCAGTCAGCGCTTAGCGGCTCCTTGCCCAGCGGGAAACGACCGACGACAGAGAGAAATGACGGCGATCGGTGAATCCGGATTGCCCATGCCGGCCAGTCCTGAAACCCCCGGCCGGTATCACGGCAGAAGTGGACGGCCACTGGCGCCTTGCGTCGTCACCACGCTGCAGCCGACAAGCGTGATAACTCCCGATATTTGGCCGATCGCCAGCATGTTTCTAGCCCTTCACCGCCGCCGTGATGTCGGTTGCCAGCGAGGTGCGGACAGCCAGCTCGCGAGTCTGCGAGCCGAACCGGTCGCGCAGCTCGACCACGCCGTCGGCCCAGCCCCGGCCCACCACGACGATCCAGGGCACGCCCAGCAGCTCGGCGTCCTTGAACTTGACGCCGGGCGATGCCTGGCGGTCGTCGAGCAACACCTCGACGCCCAACCGATCCAGGTCGGCGGCCAGTGCCGTGGCCCCGGCCCGGGCCTCGGGGTCTTTGTTGGCGATCACCAGGTGAACGTGGAAGGGCGCGATCGCCGACGGCCAGCGCAGACCCAGCTCGTCGTGCTGCTGCTCGGCGATGACGGCCACCAGCCGCGACACCCCGAGGCCGTAGGAGCCCATGGTCAGCCGCACCGGCTTGCCGTCCTCGCCGAGCACGTCGGCGGAGAAGGCATCGGTGTATTTGCGACCGAGCTGGAAGATGTGCCCGACCTCGATACCCCGGGCCGACACCAGCGGACCGGCACCGTCGGGAGACGGATCACCGTCGCGCACCTCGGCGGCCTCGACGGTGCCGTCCGCGCTGAAATCCCGGCCCGCCACCAAGCCGACGACGTGCCGGCCGAGCTCGTCGGCCCCGGTGATCCAGCTGGTGCCGTCCACCACCCGCGGGTCGACCAGGTAGCGAATATCGTTGTCCCGCAACGCCTTCGGCCCGATGTACCCCTTGACCAGAAACGGGTACTTGGCGAAGTCGTCGTCGCCGAGCAACGCGTATTCGGCCGGCTCCAGCGCCGCGCCCAGCCGCTTCTCGTCAACCTCACGGTCCCCCGGCAGCCCGATGGCCAGCAGCTCCCAGTCCCCGCCGGGCTGGCGGACCTTGAGTAGAACGTTTTTCAGCGTGTCGGCGGCCGTGACCGTGCGGCCCAGGTCCGCCGTGTTGGCCCAGTCCACCAGCGTGGCGATCGTCGGCGTGTTCCCGGTGTCGTGGACCACCGCCTCGGGCAGCCCGGCCACGACTTCCGCGCGCTTCGGCTCCGGGCGGGCGGTGACGACGGCCTCGACGTTGGCCGCGTAGCCCGACTCCAGGCAGCGCACGAAAGTGTCCTCACCGACCGGACTTTCGGCCAAAAACTCCTCGGAGGCGCTGCCGCCCATCGCGCCCGATACCGCCGAGACGATGACGTAGCGCACCTTGAGCTTCTCGAAGATGCGCTGATAGGCCTCCCGATGCGCGTGGTAGGCGGCTTTGAGCCCGGCGTCGTCGATGTCGAAGGAGTAGGAATCCTTCATCACGAACTCACGGACGCGCAGAATGCCCGCGCGCGGCCGAGCCTCGTCCCGATACTTGTTCTGGATCTGGAAGAGCAGCAGCGGGAAATCCTTGTAGGAGCTGTATTCGCCCTTGACGGTCAGGGTGAACAGCTCTTCGTGGGTGGGCCCCAGCAAATAGTCGTTACCGCGGCGGTCCTGAAGCCGAAAGACGCTGTCGCCGTACTCGGTCCAGCGATTCGTCGTCTCATACGGCGCGCGCGGCAGCAGGGCCGGGAACAGGATCTCCTGGCCGCCGATCGCGTTCATCTCGTCGCGCACGACGCGTTCGATGTTGCGCAACACCCGCAGGCCCAACGGCAGCCAGCTGTACAGCCCGGGTGCGACGGGCCGGATGTATCCGGCCCGGATCAGAAGTTTGTGGCTGGGCACCTCGGCATCGGCCGGGTCATCACGCAGGGTGCGCAGGAACAGCTGGGACATCCGGGTGATCACAGCGCGCAAGCCTAGATGGCGATCGCAAGCGCGGCGAAGCCGGGCGCAGCGGGCTGGGAGCTAGAGCTCCCCGGCGTCGATCGCTTCCTTGACTTCCTGCGCGTGGGCGACCTGTTCCGGCGTGTAGCCGATGAACAGCGCCATACAGCCGACGATGACGGCCGCGCCGGCCACCCACAGCAGGCCGTAGGTGTAGCCGTGGTCGAGCGCATGCAACTGCGCGTCGTTCATGAACTTCACCGGGCCGGTGGTACCACCCAGGTACAGCGTGCGTGAGGTGATCACGGCCTGGATAACGGCCAGCACCAGCGGCCCGCCCAGGCTCTGCAGCATCAGCGTGAGCGCCGAGACCGGGCCGATCCGGTCGAAGCCGACGCCGGCGATGGCCGACAGCGTCAGCGGGACGACGACCATGCCGATGCCGATGCCGCCGACGACGATCGGCATGACCAGGTTGGGGAAGTAGGAGGCGCCGCGGTGCATGTAGAACGAGCCGTAGATCATGGCGAACAGCAGCAGCCAGCCACCGCCGATCGTCAGCACCCGTGGCGAAAACCGGGACACCAGCTGCGCGGAGACGCCCAAGCCAATGCCCATCGCGATGACGAACGGAATGAAGCCGACGCCCGCGCGCAGCGCGCTGTAGCCCAGGATGTCCTGCACGTACAGGCCGATGCACACGGTCAGGCTGAACATGACGCCGCCGGCCAACAGGATCGCGGCGAAGGTGGCCAGCCGGTTGCGGTCGCGGAACAAGTCGAACGGGATGACGGGGTTTTCCGCGGTGCGCTCCACGATGGCGAAACCAGCCGCGGCCGCCAGGGCCACCACCCCGGAACCGATGGTGGTGACCGAGATCCAGCCCTTTTCCGGACCCACCGAGAAGGCGAACACGGCCGCGGTGCAGGCCAGCGTGGCCAGCATGGCCCCGGCGGCGTCGAGCTTCATCCGCTCGCGGTTGGTCTCCCGCAGCGCGGTGCGGGCCAGGTAGATCATCACCAGCCCGATCGGCACGTTTACCAGGAACGCCAGCCGCCACGACACCTCGGTCAGCGCCCCGCCGACCACCAGGCCCATCACCGAGCCGATCGCGGTCATCGCGGCGAACACCGCCGTCGCGGCGTTACGCGCCGGGCCCTTCGGGAAGGTCGTTGCTACCAGCGCCAGGCCGGTCGGCGACGCGATGGCCGACCCCACGCCCTGTGACAACCGGGCGATGACCATCGTCACCTCGTCCCAGGCCACTGCGCACAGCACCGAGGAGATGGTGAACAGCGCGACGCCGACGATGAAGGTGCGCTTGCGCCCGATGGTGTCGCCGAGGCGCCCCCCGAGCAGCATCAGCCCGCCGAACGTCAGCACATATGCCGTGATCACCCAGCTGCGGCCGGCGTCCGACAGGCTGAGCTCGTTCTGGATCTTAGGAAGCGCCACGATGGCGACGGTGCTGTCCATGGTCGCCAGCAGCTGCATGCCGCCGATCGCGATGACCGCGGCGATGAAGCGGCGCGACGGCAGCCACGTGGGGTAATACCTGCTCGTACGTTCTGAGGCGGTCTCCGCCGGGCGCGACGTGCGCTCCGTGGCCGGACGATCGGGGCGCGCAGAGGTCCAGTTCTGGGCCGCGCGCTCTGCGTCGTTGAGAGCCGTCATAACGGGTTACCTTACAGTAATCTTAAGGATTCTTTAAACGCCGAGCGTCGCCGAGGCCTACTACGGGCCCGATCACGATGATCGCGGGGGGTCGGATTCCTTCCTCGCGGATCTTGTCCGGGACGTCGGCGAGGGTGGCCCGCAAAGTATGTTGAGCGGCCGTCGTCCCGTGTTGAACCACCAGCACCGGCGTATCCGCAGGTCGCCCGCCTTTAATCAGGACATCTGCGAAAAGTTCGATGCGCTCGACCGCCATCAGCAAAACAATGGTGCCCGCCATTGCTGCTAAAGCATTCCAATTCACTAACGATTCCGGGTGGTCGGGCGCGATATGGCCGCTGACCACCACAAACTCGTGATTTACGGCCCGATGGGTGACCGGAACCCCCGCCGCAGCCGGCACGGCTATGGCACTTGTCACACCCGGCACCACGGTCACCGGGATTCCGGCGGCGGCGCACGCCAGCACTTCCTCGTAGCCACGGGCAAAGACGAACGGGTCCCCGCCCTTGAGGCGGACCACGAAGCTGCCGGATCGGGCCCGCTCGATCATCACGTCGTTGATCGCGTCCTGCGCCATCGCCCGGCCATACGGGATCTTGGCGGCGTCGATGACCTCCACGTGCGGCGGCAACTCGGCGAGCAGTTCGGGCGGCGCCAGCCGGTCGGCCACCACGACGTCGGCCTGGGCCAGCAGCCGGCGACCGCGGACGGTGATGAGCTCGGGGTCGCCGGGGCCCCCGCCGATCAGGGCGACCCCGCCGCGCACGACGTCGGAGCTCACTGAGCTTTCCGGGCTGATCAGCCCGCGCTGCAGCGCCTCGCGGATGGCCGACCGGATCGCCGCCGAGCGGCGGTGTTCCCCGCCGGCCAGCACGCCCACCGACAACCCGGCGTAGCTGAACGACGCCGGCGTCACCGCCGTCCCCTCGACGGCGATGTCGGCGCGGACACAGAAGATCCGGCGGCGGTCGGCCTCGGTGACGACGGCCGCGTTGACCTGCGTGTCGTCGGTGGCTGCGATCGCGTACCACGCCCCGTCGAGGTCACCGTCGCGGTATTCGCGCACCGTCAGGGTGATTCCGTCCATCGCCTCGACGGCGGGAGTGGCGGTGCGGGAGATGACGTGCACCTCTGCGCCGCTGGCGATCAGTAGAGGTAACCGACGCTGCGCGACCGTGCCGCCGCCCACCACGACGACCTTTTTGCCGGCCAGCCGCAACCCAACCAGATAGGGGTTCTCGGTCACCGGGCAAGTTTAGTGTTCGGCTTTGGTGGCCCGGTGGGTCGCGGCGTGCGCGACAAAGCGCACCACGGCTTCCGGCGCCCCGGCCGGATGGGTGTGCAGGTACGACGCGTGCACGCCGCCGTGCACGACACCGTCTCGCACCGCATCTACTGTGTCGCCACGATATACCCACGCCGGCTGGTAGTCATCGGCGAATGTGACCGTGGTTCGGTGGAATTCGTGTCCTACCGCTCGCTGGCCGACGGAATACAGCACCGATTCGGCGACTGCGACGGCATCGCGATACGCCAACGTGAGCTGCGGGGTGAATCGCGCGGAACCGGCCAGCACCCCACACATCGGATGCCCGTCGAGCTCGGAGACCAGGTAGATCAGTCCGGCGCATTCGGCATGCACCGGCGCCCCGGTGGCGGCCAGTTCGTTGATCTGCCGGCGAACGACGTCGTTGCCGGACAGCTCGGCGGCGAACTGCTCGGGGAAACCGCCCGGTAGCAAGAGCGCGTGCGTGCCGTCGGGCAACGGGTCGACGAGCGGGTCGAACTCGGCCACGTCAGCGCCGGCGGCGCGGAGCAGCTCGGCGTGTTCGGCATAGCCGAAGCTGAACGCCTTGCCGGTGGCCATGGCAACGGTGGCACGCGCCCCCTCTCCGGTGGCCGCGGCGGGATCCCACGGCGGGTCGCCGTACCCGCCCGCCGGCGGCGGCGACCACCGCGGCCAGATCGACGTGCCGAGTCACCAGAGCCGTCATCGCCTCCACCGCGGACGCGGCGCGGCGCCCGTACTCGACCGCGGTGACGAGGCCCAGATACCTTGTCGGCAGCTCTAATTCAGCCGCGCGTGGAATGGCGCCCAGCACCGGGACGCCAACCTGCTCGCAGGCCTGTCGCAGCACTTGCTCGTGTCTGGCCGATCCGACTCGGTTGAGGATCACACCGGCAACCCTGGTAGCGGTGTCGAACGTGGAAAAGCCGTGCAGCAGTGCGGCGATGCTGTGACTCTGGCCGCGTGCGTCGACCACCAACAGCACCGGAGCTCCGAGCAGACCGGCCACCTGCGCGGTGGACCCCGCCGCCGGGGACGCCACGGTCGGCCCGATGCGCCCGTCGAAAAGGCCCATCACACCTTCCACCACCGCGATGTCCGTGCCGCGCGCGCCGTGGGCGTACAACGGACCAATGAGGTCCTCCCCCACCAATACCGGATCGAGGTTGCGGCCGGGCCGGCCCGCGGCCAGCGAGTGATAACCGGGGTCGATGAAGTCCGGCCCCACCTTGAACGGCGCGACCGTGTGGCCCGCCCGCCGCAGCGCCCCGATCAACCCCGTTGCAACCGTGGTCTTTCCGCTGCCCGACGCGGGCGCGGCGACGACGATCGCGGGGACTCGGGTCACGGTGTGATCCGATGCCGCGAGCGTGCACAGAATGACGCGCCACACGCAGTGTCGACGTGCAAACACGCTCCCCCGCAAGCGGGAGCTACCCCCAACTCGCGAGGTGACGGGGGCGCACTCACCACTCGATGCCCTTCTGGCCCTTGCGTCCTTCGTCCATCGGGTGTTTGACCTTGGTCATCTCGGTCACCAGATCGGCGGCCTCGACCAACCGCGGCGGGGCGTCGCGTCCGGTGATCACCACATGCTGATGACCCGGCCGGGCCACCAACACGTCCACCACATCGTCGACGTCGAGCCACCCCCACTTCAGCGGGTAGGTGAATTCGTCGAGCAGATAGAAGTCGTGCCGCTGCGCGGCAAGTCGGCGCGCGATCTCCGCCCAGCCCTCTGCTGCCGCCGCCGCGTGATCGGAGTCGCCGCCGGCCTTACGTGCCCAGGACCAGCCCGCACCCATTTTGTGCCATTCGACGGCCCCCCCGACGCCGCGCTGGTCGTGCAACTGGCCGAGTTGGCGGAAGGCAGCCTCCTCGCCCACCTTCCACTTGGCGCTCTTGACGAACTGGAAGACGCCAATGTCCAGCCCTGTATTCCAGGCCCGCAACGCCATTCCGAATGCAGCCGTCGATTTGCCCTTGCCGTCGCCGGTGTGCACCGCCAGTACCGGCGTGTCACGCCGGGCCCGGGTGGTCAGGCCGTCATCGGGGACTTGCAGCGGACGACCTTGTGGCATAAGCGTTTACCCTTCCGGCTCAGGCGGCGCTGCGCACGGCCCGCGTCAGGTGATCGGCGTGCAACTGCTCCAGTCGCACGGTCGGGGCACCGAGCTGGCGAGCCAACTGCCCGGCCAGTCCCAGGCGCACATACGAGGTCTCGCAGTCCACCACCACCGCGGCCGCGCCCTCGGCGACCAGTCGGGCCGCCGCGATTCGGCTGCGGCCCAACGGGTCCGGCCCGGCGGTCGCCCGCCCGTCGGTGAGCACCACCACCAGGGGTCGTCGGGCCCGGTCGCGCACCCTTTCCCGGACGATCAGCTCACGTGCCGCGAGCAGGCCTTCGGCGAGGGGCGTCTTGCCGCCCGTGTCGAATCGGGCCAGCCGCCGGCCCGCGATGTGCGCCGACGACGTCGGCGGAAGCAACAGCCGAGCCTCGTGCTGGCGGAACGTGATGACCGCGACCTTGTCGCGCCGTTGGTAGGCGTCGCGCAGCAGCGACAGGGTGGCGCCGCTGACGGCGGCCATGCGGTCGCGGGCGGCCATCGACCCGGATGCGTCGACGACGAAGATCACCAGGTTGCCCTCGCGCCCCTCGCGAACCGCGCGGCGCAGGTCGTCGGGCTGCGGCCGCAGCGGCCCGGCACCGGCGCGCTCGGCCGCCGACAGCAGGGTGGCGAACAGGTGCAGTCCGTGCGCGCCCGGGTCGCTGCCGTCGGTCGCGGTCACCACCCGGCCGGAGACGTTGCGGGCCCGCGACCGTCGACCCGGCGCGCCCTCGCCGACCCCCGGGACGGTCAGCGCTCGGGTGCGGAAGGTCTTGGACGGCGGTGCGCTGGGTGTGGGCGGCTGCGGCTTGCCGGCTGAATGCGAGTTCGGTTGCGAGGCAGGGTCATTAGCGGACTGACCGCCTCCCGACGGGTCGGGATCGGGCTCCGGATCGGCACCGGCTTGCGCCATCGCGTCGTCCAGCTGATCACGGTCGAGGCCGGGATCGTCGAAGGGGTCCCGGCGCCGCCGATGCGGCAACGCCAACTCGGCCGCTACCCGGATGTCCTGCTCTTCGACGGACAGCGCGCCGCGCCAGGCCGCGTGGGCGGCGGCGGTGCGGGCCACCACCAGGTCGGCCCGCATCCCGTCGACGTCGAACGCCGCGCACAGTGCGGCGATGCGGCGTAACTCGTTGTCCGGCAACACCACATCGTCGACCAGTGTCCGCGCGGCGGCGATCCGCCGGGCCAGGTCGGCGTCGGCTTCGGCATGGCGCTCGGCGAACCCGTCCGGGTCGGCCTCATAGGCCATCCGCTGCCGGATTACCTGCATCCGCACGTCGATATCACGCGACGCGCGCACCTCGACGGTGAGACCGAACCGGTCCAGCAGCTGCGGACGCAGTTCGCCCTCCTCGGGATTCATCGTGCCGATCAGCACGAACCGGGCCTCGTGCGAATGGGAAATGCCGTCGCGCTCGATGTGCACCCGTCCCATCGCGGCCGCGTCGAGCAGCACGTCGACCAGGTGATCGTGCAGCAGGTTGACCTCGTCGACGTAGAGCACGCCGCCGTGCGCACGGGCCAGCAGTCCGGGGGAAAACGCGTGCTCACCGTCCCGTAGCACCCGCTGCAGATCCAGTGAGCCGATCACCCGGTCCTCGGTGGCGCCCAGCGGCATCTCGACCAGGCCGGCGCCGGTATCTGCCGCGTCGCGTCCCAACGCGGCCGCCAGCAGCGCGGCCAGCCCGCGCACGGCCGTCGACTTGGCGGTGCCCTTCTCGCCGCGGATGAGCGCCCCGCCGATCTCCGGGCGCACCGCACACAGCAGCAGGGCGAGCCGCAGTTGGTCGTGTCCGACGATCGCGCTGAACGGATACGGCCTCACGGTTTCTCCGCCAGACCGGAACCGGGCCGCAGCATCGGCACATGCGGAACACCGTCGTCGACGAAATCGTCGCCGTCGCGGACGAATCCGAATTGGGAATACATGTCGGCCAGATAGGTCTGCGCGTTGATCCGGCACGGGTAGTCGCCCACCTCGGCCAGGGCGGCACGCAGCAACCGGGTGGTGTGACCCTGGCCGCGTGCGCTGCGCTTGGTGCACAGCCGCCCGATCCGGAACGCCTTTTCGCCGCCGGCGTGCTCCTCCATCAGCCGCAGCGTGCAGATTACCTCGCCGTCGGGCCTTTCCAGCCAGAAGTGCCGGGTCTCGGCGAGCAGGTCGCGTCCGTCCAGTTCGGGGTATGGGATGGCCTGTTCGACGACGAAGACCTCCACTCTCAGCTTGAGCAGCTCATAAAGGACTCGGGCGTCAAGGTCTTTCGCCCATATCCGACGCAAAGCTTCTGTCATTGGCGCCGCTCCTCCTCATCGCTTCGCTCTGCATCGTCGCCGGCGCGGCTCATTGGCGCCGCTCCTCCTGATCGCTTCGCTCTGCATCGTCGCCGGCGCGGCTCATTGGCGCCGCTCCTCCTCATCGCTTCGCTGTGCATCGTCGCCGGCGCGTGTCATGAGACGGCCTCCAGTTGCAACGCCTTGCTACCCCACGACCACACCTCGTCATACAGCGCGGGTTCGCGAGACAGCTCGGCTCCCAACGACGGCACCATCTGTTTGAGGGTGGGCAGCCAGGATTGATATCGGTGAGTGAAGCACCGCTGTAGCACGTCGAGCATGATCGGCACGGCGGTCGATGCCCCCGGGGACCCGCCCAGCAATCCGGCGATGCCGCCGTCGGCCGAGTTCACCACGGTGGTGCTGAATTCGAGCACGCCGCCCTTGCGCCTGTCTCGCCGGATCACCTGCACTCGCTGACCGGCCACCGTCTGCTCCCAGTCCGAATCGACTGCGCTGGGGGCGAATTCGCGCAACATGCGAACACGGGCGGGTTCGGAGAGCCGCAGCTGACCGATCAGATAGTTCAGCAGCGTCAGCTGGGTGACGCCTACGCCCGACATCGACAGCAGGTTGTCCGGTTTGACCGACCGGGGCAGATCGGTGACGTGGCCGTGCTTCAAAAACTTCGGCGACCAGCCGGCAAACGGCCCGAACACCAACCACGCCTTGCCGTTGACGAAGCGCAGGTCCAAGTGCAGCGCCCCGAGCGGCGGAGCACCCGGCGCGGGGACGCCGTACACCTTGGCCCGGTGGGCGGCGGTCAGCGCCGGGTTGTCGGTGCGCAGGAACCGGCCGCCGATCGGGAACCCGGCGAATCCCTTGACCTCTGCGATGCCGGACTTCTGCAACAGCGGCAGGGCGTCGCCGCCGGCCCCGACAAAGACGAATTTGGCGTTCAGCTTGCGCTTTTCGCCGGTGCGGCGATTGTGCACCGTCAGCGTCCAGCTGCCGTCGGGCTGACGAGACAGGTTGCGGACCTCGTGACCGAACAACGCAGTGGTGCCGTTGCGCACGCAAAAGCCGATGAGTTGCCTGGACAGCGCACCGAAGTCGACGTCAGTCCCGTCGGCGGCCCAGTTGAGCGCAACAGGCTCGGCGCAGTCGCGTTTGGCGGCCATGAAGGGAAGGCGGCGGGCGAACTCGTCCGGGTCGTCGATCAAATCGGTACGGGCGAACAGCGGGTTGTGCGCCAGCGCCCGCTGCCGCCGTCGCAGGTAATCGACTCGCTCGGCTCCTTGCACGAAACTCACGTGCGGGACCGCGTTGAGGAAATTGCGCACGTCGGTCAGGATGCCGCTCTCCGCGGCGTACGCCCAGAATTGGCGGGTCACCTGGAATTGCTCGTTGATGAGCACCGCTTTGGTGATGTCGATCGATCCGTCCGGCAGTTGCGGGGTGTAGTTCATTTCGCACAGCGCAGAGTGCCCGGTGCCGGCGTTGTTCCAGGGACTGCTGCTTTCGGCGGCAACCGCGTCGAGCCGCTCGATCACGGTGATGGACCAGTCGGGCTCCAGCCGCCGCAGCAACGCGCCGAGCGTGGCGCTCATAATGCCCGCGCCCACTAGCACGACGTCGGCCCTGGCTAACCCTGACACCCTCGTGGTCCTTCCCCGCAGCTATGTGCCGGTCCCCAGGTTATCGCGACGGGTGTGCCGGGGCAGCGCCGTGACCATCCTCTTTGAGGCTCTAAGCTGGCTTGGTGACTGGCTGGGTGCCCGACGTCCTACCCGGCTACTGGCAGTGCACGATACCGCTCGGGCCCGATCCCGACGGCGAAGGCGACATCGTCGCGACCCTGGTGCGCCATGGGCCGGCCGAGAACGCCGCAGGGCGGGCGTATGCGGTCTTGGCGGTGCACGGCTACACCGACTACTTCTTCCACACCGAGCTGGCCGATCACTTCGCCGAGCGCGGTTTCACCTTTTACGCGCTGGACCTGCGCAAGTGCGGCCGGTCGCGCCAGGCCGGCCAAACGCCGCACTTCACCACCGACCTCGCCCGCTACGACGCCGAACTCGAACGCGCCCTGGCCGTCATCGGCGAGCAGGTCCCGTCCCCCAGGATCCTGGTGTATGGCCACTCCGCCGGCGGACTCATCGTGTCGCTGTGGCTGGACCGGCGACGCCGACGCGGTACTTCCGCCGATGGGGCCGCCGCGGGTGTGTCGGGCCTGGTGCGCGGCTTGGTTCTCAACAGCCCGTTCCTCGACCTGCACGGCCCTGCGATCCTGCGGGCGGGGGTGACCGGGGCCACCATCGCCGCGCTGTCGCGACTGCGCACCAAAGGGGTGGCCCGGGGCACCAGTAAGGGCGGCTACGGCTCCAGCCTGCACCGGGACTACCACGGGGAATTCGACTACAACCTGCAATGGAAGCCGCTGGGCGGCTTTCCGATCACCTTCGGCTGGCTGCACGCGGTGCGGCGCGGCCAGACCCGGCTGCATCGCGGACTCGACGTCGGAGTGCCCAACCTGATCCTGCGGTCGGATCACAGCGTGCGCGAAAACGCCGACCCTGCCTCTCTGCACTGCGGCGACGCGGTGCTTGACGTCACCCAGATCGCACGGTGGGCCGGCTGTATCGGCAACCGCAGCACCATCATTCCGGTACCAGACGCCAAACACGATGTCTTCTTGTCGATGCCGCAGCCGCGCCAGATCGCCTATCGCCGACTGGACCGCTGGCTGGACGACTACCTGAAGACTCGCGACAACACCGACGCCTCGGCATCGCCGGGCAAAGGGTGAGGAGACCATTACGATGGAAACCTACGACATCGCGATTATCGGAACCGGTTCGGGCAACTGCATTCTCGATGAGCGTCACGCCGGCAAGCGCGCCGCGATCTGCGAGCAGGGCACCTTCGGCGGTACCTGCCTCAACGTCGGATGCATCCCGACGAAGATGTTCGTCTACGCCGCCGACGTCGCCGAGACGATTCGCGCCGCAGCGCGCTACGGCGTCGACGCGCACATCGACGGTGTGCGCTGGCACGACATCGTCTCACGGGTCTTCGGCCGCATCGACCCGATCGCCCTGTCCGGCGAGGACTACCGCCGCTCGGCCCCCAATATCGACGTGTACGGCCAACACACCCGTTTCGGACCGGTTCAGGCCGACGGGCGTTATCTGCTGCGCACCGACGCCGGGGAAGAATTCACCGCCGATCAGGTGGTGATCGCCGCGGGCTCGCGCCCGGTTATTCCGCCGGCCATCCTCGCATCCGGAGTCGCCTATCACACCAGCGACACCGTCATGCGTATCGCCGAACTGCCCGATGAACTGGTGATCATCGGAAGCGGTTTCGTCGCAGCGGAGTTCGCCCATATCTTCTCCGCGTTGGGTGTGCGGGTCACCCTGGTGATCCGGGGCGGCAGAATGTTGCGGCATTACGACGACACCATCTGCGAACGGTTCACCCGCATCGCGTCGAGAAAATGGGACCTGCGCACGCAGCGCAACGTCGTCGGCGGCGCGAGCCGGGGCTCCGGCGTCACGCTGGAGCTCGACGACGGTTCCACGGTGGACGCCGACCTGCTGCTGGTGGCCACCGGCCGGGTATCCAACGCCGATCGGCTAGACGCCGAGCAGGCCGGTGTCGACGTGCCGGGTGGCCGGGTGGCGGTCGACGAATACCAACGCACCTCCGCGCGTGGGGTTTTCGCGCTCGGCGACGTATCGTCCCCCTATCAGCTCAAGCACGTCGCCAACCACGAGGCCCGCGTCGTGCAGCACAATCTGCTGTGCGACTGGGACGACACCGCGTCGATGGCCGTCACCGACCACCGGTATGTACCGTCGGCGGTGTTCACCGACCCTCAGCTGGCAACCGTTGGTCTGACCGAAAACCAAGCCATGGCACAAGGATTCGACATCTCGGTCAAGATCCAGGACTACGGCGACGTCGCGTACGGCTGGGCGATGGAGGACACCACCGGGATCGTCAAGCTCATCGCCGAGCGCGGCACCGGGCGCCTGCTGGGCGCGCACGTCATGGGCTACCAGGCGTCGTCGATCATCCAGCCCTTGATCCAGGCGATGAGCTTCGGGCTGACCGCCCGGCAGATGGCCCGCGGCCAGTACTGGATTCACCCGGGGCTGCCCGAGGTGGTGGAAAACGCGCTACTGGGCCTGCGCTGACGTCAGCGCTGCTGACATTGCGGGCACAGACCGCGCAGCGTGAGGCCGGCCCGCTCCGACAGCGCGAAGGAACTGCCCGCCATCGCGTGTTCGAGCGCCGAGCTCAGCTGCCGCGCGGGCACCTCGATGATCGAGCCGCATTGGGTACAGACCGCGTGGTGATGGGGGGCGGTTGCCAGTCCGTAGGTTGTCACACCGTCGTCGAGGGTCAACGCATGCAGCACACTCTGGTCCACCAGGGTGGTCACCGTGCGGTAGATGGTCGCCAGGTCGGGCGCCTGGGCGCCGGCGGGCACGGACGCGCGCAGCCGCTGGTGGATCTCCGCGACCGGCAAGTGCCCGTTGACCAGCTCGAGCACCGCCAGCACCTGGATCCGCGACGCCATCCGTCGCAGTCCGCGGACGCGCAAAAAGTCGCCGATCCGTTCGGTGACGGCGGGGTCCAGGGCCGACAGCTTTGACGTCACACGTTCAGTCTCCCGCCAGAAACTCGGGATTGCCAGTGCCGGACTACACGCCCGGCCTGAACTGTTCCTGCAAGTCAGTTGCATCAAATGCATGCACGAACCTACAGTCGGGACTGTGTGGTCTCGGCTGCGCAGCACCCTGTCGCCCGCGGAGTGGTCGCGTCTGGCAGTGATGCTGGCGGTGATCGTCGCGCTGCACCTTCTCGGCTGGGTCACGCTGGTATACATCGTAGAGCCCGCACGGCTTAGCTTGGGCGGCAAGGTATTTGGCATTGGTGTCGGGCTGACGGCCTACACCCTGGGCCTGCGGCACGCCTTCGACGCCGACCACATCGCCGCCATCGACAACACCACCCGCAAGCTGATGAGTGACGGGCAGCGCCCCCTTGCCACCGGATTCTTCTTCTCACTGGGCCACTCGACGGTGGTGTTCGCGCTGGCGCTGCTGCTGGCGACCGGGGTCAAGGCCATCATCGGGCCGGTCGAGGACGATTCCTCGCAACTCCACCACTACACCGGCCTGATCGGCACCAGCGTCTCGGGCGTGTTCCTCTATCTGATCGCCATCCTCAACCTCATCGTCCTGGTCGGCATCCTGCGGGTGTTCGTGCGGTTGCGCCGCGGCGAGTTCAACGAGACCGAACTCGAACAACAGCTGGAGAACCGCGGATTGCTCAACCGGTTCCTCGGCCGCTTCACCAAATCGATCACCAAGTCCTGGCACATGTACCCGGTCGGATTGTTGTTCGGACTGGGATTCGACACCGCGACCGAGATCGCGCTGCTGGTCCTGGCCGGGACAAGCGCGGCGGCCGGGCTGCCCTGGTACGCCATCCTCTGTCTGCCCGTGCTGTTCACCGCGGGCATGTGCCTGCTGGACACCATCGACGGCTCGTTCATGAACTTCGCCTACGGCTGGGCCTTTTCCAGCCCGGTGCGCAAGATCTACTACAACATCACCATCACCGGGCTGTCCGTCGCCGTCGCGCTGCTGATCGGCAGCATCGAACTGCTCGGCCTGTTCGCCGGCCAACTCGGCTGGCGAGGCCCGTTCTGGGACTGGCTCGGCGGCCTCGACCTCAATACCGTCGGCTTCGTCGTCGTCGGGATGTTTGTCGTCACCTGGGCCGTCGCCCTGCTGGTGTGGCGCTACGGTCGCATCGAAGAGAAGTGGAATCCGGCGTCTGAAACCTGATTAGTACGCCTCAGCTAACGCACCATCACCACCGCGGCGGCGCGGCCCCCCGGCCGAAGCCCCAGGTCGACTGGCCGAGTCGCGGCTTGGCCTGATCCTCACCCGGCCGGCGGCGATAGCCGGCCGCCAGCGTCGGTTCCGGGTTCCTCCCCTCGACGAGGGCCAGGCACGGCGCGCTGAATTCGCACATCTGACAATGAGCGGCGAAGGTTGGCGTGATGGCCGGCTCGCTGTTCATCTGGATTGCCTCCGCACCGATGCGCATGCCGACCGCGCCGATCTCCGCGCGGCTTCGCCGGATCCGGGTTCGCCGCAGCAGCCCGGCGGTGAACTGCTCGACGTGGCGCGTCTCGTCACTGCGTGAGGTTCGCGCCGACAGCCGCCGGTGCTGCGGGATTGCGCGTCCGCCACCGCTGGGTTCGGTTTGCCGAACCCGCGCACTTTTCGCGGCGCTCGCCGCGGCATGCGGGTCGAGCGGGCCGGTGAGGCGCACCTGGTTGTGGATCGTGCCCGAGATCTCCATGCCCAGATATTCCTGTTCCCAGGCCCAGCAGCCCGCGACCGCCGCCTCGTCGCCGATCAGCGCATCCAACTCTGCGAATTCGTCTGCGACCTGATGCCGGACCACCCAATACTCGTCAGCGGCGTCGACCGCCAGCAGGTCGATCCGGCAGGTGTAGATCACCGCGGATCCGTCCGGGGTCGTCAACCCGCGTTCGGGGTCGCGCGGATCAGGCACCAATCCCCTGACGTCGTGGCCGATCTTCACGGGGGCGAAGTCGTCGACCGTGCTCGCCCAAGCGTCGTAGGCGTCGATCACCGCCATAGCGGTGGGCAGCGAATCGGTCGCGCCGGCGACATCGGCCTCATCAAGCGCGCGGGCGACCGCCTTGTGCACCAGCGACCGCCTCACCTCGGGTTGCCAGTCCCACGTGCCCGGGTAGTAGTAGACGGCGAGCGCGTCGATGACCACGGCCGGCAAGACGGGATCCACGTTCGCGATCGGCTCGAGCCCGCGGCGGTGTGGCGACGCGAAATCCCATTGCCGCCGGCACCGCTTGAACCGGGCGCGGTCATCCTCGGTCAGTGTGAATGCGGCCACGGTTCGTCAACCGGCCAACGACATCGATCAGGACCGGCGGCCATCGACTCTAATTCGGCGAGCAGGTCCTCGAAGAACAGGCGCAACCGCTCCGGTTCGGCCGGCCAGGCCGCCGAGAATGACATCCACGCGTCGGGATCGGGCCGGTGCATGCGGACGGGCCGGGTCGTGCCGTCCGGCGGCACGATCCACCAGTCATACTCATCGCCGTGCCGCTGCAGGTACACGACGTCATCGCGACCGGGGCGGTTCGCCTCGATCGAGGCGTACAACTCGTCAACGTTCACAATGCGCCCCGTGAGGTTCAGGATAACCCTGACTCGGGTGTAGAAACGTTGTCATGGGCCGCCTCAACCGTCCGCCCTCACGCCGGTGACCAGCGATGCATGAACTGTCGCTGTGCGAAGCGATCGCCGGTGTGGTCAAAACGCATGCCGACGGCCGCCACGTCGATGTCGTCCGGGTCCGGATCGGCGCTCTTCGTCAGGTGGTACCGGAATCGCTGTCGTTCTGCTGGACACTCGTCCGGGATTTCGAGGACATGCCCGACGCGGAGCTGGAACTCGAGAGCGTCAGCGCCGAGGTGAAGTGCCGGTCGTGCGGTGAGCAGTCGGAGATCACGTCGGCCTGGTCGATCTGGTGTCCGCGGTGCGACAGCTGCGATGTCGAGGTGCTGCGAGGCGACGAATTCCTGGTGACGTCATTGGATATCTCGTGAAGGTGTTCGCTATGAATCGATTCCATGATGGGTAGGTTTCATCGGCACGACGACGGAACCGTGCACACCCACGAGCACGATCACCACCCGCATGACCATGACCATGGGGACCACAGCGGCTATGAGACCGAGACGCAGCGTATCGACGTGCTGGAGGAGATCTTCGCCGAAAACGATGTCCGTGCCAATTTCAACCGGGCGGCGTTCGAGAGCAACGGGATCCGGGCGCTCAACCTGATGAGCTCCCCGGGGTCGGGGAAGACGACGGTGCTGCAGGCAACTCTCGACGAGCTCGCCGGCGAGTTCGCGATCGGGGTGATCGAAGGCGACATCGCCACCGACCTGGATGCGGCCAAGCTCAGCGGCCGCGGCGCCCAGGTGTCACTGCTCAACACCAGCAACGGGTTTGGCGGCGAATGCCATCTGGACGCACCGATGGTCAACCGCGCACTACCGGGCCTCGACCTTCCCGCACTGGACCTGGTCATCATCGAAAACGTCGGCAACCTCGTCTGCCCGGCGGAGTTCGACGTCGGCGAGCACGCCAAGGCCATGGTCTACTCCGTCACCGAGGGCGAGGACAAGCCGCTGAAGTACCCGGTGATGTTCCGATCGGTGGATGTGGTGCTACTCAACAAGATTGACCTGGTACCCCACCTCGACGTCGACGTCGACTCGTACATCGCACATGTTCGCGAAGTCAATGCGACCGCGACAATCCTGCCGGTCAGTGCGCGCACCGGAGCCGGCATGGGCGCCTGGTTCGGCTGGCTACGACGGTTCGCCGGAGATCTCGACGCCTGAACAAGTCCAATGGTGCAAACGATTTGCATGACAGCATTTGCAAATGATTTGCATGAAACCGCAAGGACCCTCGTAATGATTAGCCGTGCTCAGCGGTTTCGCGGTGCCGCCGCTGACCGCTGACAACTCTTGGCGCACAGCGCAAATAGACCTACTGCGAAAGGCTATGAAACGCTTGTCTAGTTACTTGCATCTGGGGAGCCGTTGACAACGCTTGATGGCAGGCGTAGACCCAAAAACAACGCTGCGCAAGTGGGCCGACGGTCGACTCCGGCAGCGTAGGGGCTTCAGCCCGCCCCGGAAAGCTGCAGCATGCCAACAGAAGCAGCAGTCAAGGCAGAAGAAACATTGATTCATGTTCTGTGGATCAATGCGGGTCTCAGTTGCGACGGCGATTCGGTGGCGTTGACTGCCGCCACCCAGCCCAGCGTCGAGGAGATCGCGCTCGGAGCGCTTCCCGGCCTGCCCAAGGTTGCGGTCCACTGGCCCCTGATCGACTTCGAATGCGGACCCACTGGAGGGGCGGACGATTTCCTCGAGTGGTTCTTCAAAGCCGATCGCGGCGAACTGGAACCCTTCGTGCTCGTCGTCGAAGGATCCATTCCCAACGAGAAGATCAAGGACGAGGGCTACTGGTGCGGGTTCGGCAACAACCCCGCCACCGGCCAGCCGATGACCACCAGCGAGTGGCTCGACCGGCTGACGCCCAAGGCCACCGCGGTCGTCGCGGTCGGGACCTGCGCCACCTATGGCGGCATCCACGCAATGGCCGGCAATCCCACCGGTGCCATGGGCGTGCCCGACTACCTCGGCTGGGAATGGAAGAGCAAGGCCGGCATCCCGATAGTCTGCGTTCCGGGCTGCCCGATCCAGCCGGACAATCTGTCGGAGACGCTGACCTACCTGCTCTACATGGCGACCGGCCAGGCACCGATGATCCCGCTCGACGACGCGCTGCGGCCCAAGTGGCTGTTCGGGGCGACCGTGCACGAAGGTTGTGACCGCGCCGGCTACTACGAGCAGGGTGATTTCGCCACCGAGTACGGATCACCGAAATGCATTGTCAAACTTGGCTGTTGGGGCCCGGTGGTGAAGTGCAACGTGCCCAAACGCGGGTGGATCAACGGTATCGGCGGTTGCCCGAATGTCGGCGGCATCTGCATCGGGTGCACGATGCCGGGCTTCCCGGACAAGTTCATGCCGTTCATGGACGAGCCGCCGGGCGGCAAGCTCTCCAGCGCCACGTCCGGGTTGTACGGGACCGTGATCCGCGGCCTGCGGGGAATCACGGGGCGCACCCTCGACAAGGAGCCGCGCTGGCGGCATACGGGCAGTGAACTCACCACTGGAGCCCGCCGCACCTGGTAGGTCTTCTACCCAGATCGCCGTGTACCCAATTCTCACTTCGGACAGAGAGCCCTAGGGCGGAGAGCAGTAGTGCGATGACAACCATCATTCCCGAGCCGTCAACATCCAAGCGGGAACCCGGCCAGCTCGTCGAAATGGCCTGGGATCCGATCACCAGGATCGTGGGGAGCCTCGGTATCTACACCAAGATCGATTTCGAGAACCGCGAAGTTGTCGAGTGCCACAGCACATCGTCGATCTTCCGCGGCTACTCGATATTCATGAAGGGCAAGGATCCACGCGACGCCCACTTCATCACCAGCCGCATCTGCGGCATCTGCGGTGACAACCACGCGACCTGCTCGTGCTACACGCAGAACATGGCCTACGGGGTCAAGCCCCCGAATCTCGGCGAGTGGATCGTCAACCTGGGCGAGGCCGCGGAATACATGTTCGACCACAACATCTTCCAGGAAAACCTGGTCGGGGTCGACTTCTGCGAGAAGATGGTCGCCGAGACCAACCCGAGCGTGCTGGCCCAGGCGGAGAAAACCGCTGCGCCGCACGCCGATGCGCACGGGTACAAGACCATCGCCGACATCATGCGGTCGCTCAACCCGTTCAGCGGCGAGTTCTACCGGGAAGCGCTGCAGGTCAGTCGCTGGACGCGAGAGATGTTCTGCCTCATGGAGGGTCGTCACGTACACCCGTCCACGCTGTACCCCGGCGGGGTCGGCACGGTCGCGACCATCCAACTGATGACCGACTACATGACGCGGCTGATGCGCTACGTCGAGTTCATGAAGAAGGTCGTCCCCATGCACGACGACCTGTTCGACTTCTTCTACGAGGCGCTGCCCGGTTACGAGAAGGTCGGCCTGCGCCGCACACTGCTCGGCTGCTGGGGCTCCTTCCAGGATCCCGAGGTGTGCAACTTCAACTACAAGGACATGGAGCGTTGGGGTAACGCGATGTTCGTCACCCCGGGCGTAGTCGTCGACGGCAGCCTGGTCACCCACTCGCTGGTGGACATCAACCTCGGCATCCGGATCCTGTTGGGCAGCTCGTACTACGACGACTGGACCGATCAGGAGATGTTCGTCAAGACCGATCCGCTGGGCAACACGGTGGACCGGCGCCACCCGTGGAACCAGCACACCAACCCGCACCCGCAGAAACGGGACATGGACGGCGGCAGGTACAGCTGGGTGATGTCACCACGCTGGTTCGACGGCAAGGACCACCTCGCGCTCGATACCGGCGGCGGCCCGCTGGCCCGGCTGTGGTCGACCGCACTGGCAGGCCTGGTCGACATCGGCTACGTGAAGGCGACCGGCAACAGCGTCAAGATCAACCTGCCCAAGACCATCCTGAAGGGCCCGGTCGAGTTCGAATGGAAGGTGCCGAAGTACGGCAGCAACACCATCGAACGCGACCGGGCCCGTACCTACTTTCAGGCCTACGCGGCGGCGTGCGCGCTGCACTTCGCCGAGCAGGCGCTCGCCGAAATCCGCGCCGGGCGAACGAAAACCTGGGAGAAGTTCGAGGTGCCCGACGAAGGCATCGGCTGTGGATTCACCGAAGCGGTCCGCGGTGTGCTCAGCCACCACATGGTGATCCGGGACGGCAAAATCGCCAACTACCACCCGTATCCGCCCACCCCGTGGAACGCCAACCCGCGCGACAGCTACGGCACGCCAGGCCCCTACGAGGACGCGGTGCAGGGTCAACCGATCTTCGAGGAGAACAGCCGGGAGAACTTCAAGGGCATCGACGTGATGCGCACGGTGCGCAGCTTCGATCCGTGCCTGCCCTGCGGCGTGCACATGTACCTGGGTAAGGGCAAGACCCTGGACAGACTGCACACGCCGACACAGTCACCCGTCGGGGAGTGACACATGGCGGATCGCCCGGAGGCCCCCGAGAACGACACGCAATGGCGTACAGCGGGCGATCGGATCCAGACACTTCTGGATTCCTGCGCGGCGGGCGGGACGGCCGCGCAGGAACGCGCCCAGCAGTTGGTCCGCGAGGTAGTCGGGCTCTACGGGGCCGGGCTGGAGCGGATCATCCAACTCGGTGAACCGGGCTTAGCCGAGCGGGTGGCCACCGACGACCTGGTGGCCAGCCTGCTGCTGGTGCACGGCCTGCATCCGCATGACGTGCACAGGCGGGTGTCGGACGCGCTGGACCGGGTGCGGCCGTACCTGGGCTCGCACGGCGGCGACGTGGATCTGCTCGAGGTCAGCGGCGACACCGTGCTCCTGGCGTTTACCGGCAGCTGCAAGAGCTGCCCGTCGTCGGCGGTGACCCTGGAGCTGGCGGTCGAAGACGCGGTCCGGGCGGCCGCGCCGGAGATCTGCTCGATCGAGGTGGTGACGGCCGAAGCCGCGAAGGTGATTCCGGCCGAATCACTGATGGCGCACGTGAAGTCGAATGGGCATTCCACCAGCTGGCATCCCGTGCCCGAGGTTTCCGGTCTGGCGCCCGGCGAGGTGGCGGGCTTCCTGGTGGGCGGCTGGACGATGCTGGCGTGCCGGGTCGATGGCGCTGGACAGCCCTTTGCTTATCGCGACCACTGTCCGGTTTGTGACGATTCGCTCGCCGGCGCGGCCCTTAGCGGGGCGCTGCTGGAATGTCCACGCTGTCACACGCATTTCGACGTCGTGCGTGCGGGGGCCGCTACGAACGGGGCTCACCTCGAGCCGCTGCCGCTGCTGCCTCGCGACGGTGTGCTGTCGGTGGCACTACCGGAAACCCTGGGAGCTCCAGCATGACAACGCCGGCGACGATGCAGAGCGAAGCGATGAGGAGCGGCGCGTATGACTAGCGCCTATGACGTCCTGACGCGCATCACCAGCAGGCGGAGCGCCCCCGAGCCGGCCGGCGAGCGATGTGAAATGTGCTCCGAGCCGATCGCCGGTGAGCATCAGCACGTTGTGAATGTCGCTGCCCGGCAACTGATGTGCGCCTGCCGCGCCTGCTATCTGCTGTTCACCGACACCCAGGCCCAGCTGCGCTACCGCGCCGTGCCGGATCGCTATCTGGCGTTTCCCGATTTCGCGCTGGATCGCCGCGCCTGGGAGGCGCTGCAGATCCCGGTCGGCGTGGCGTTCTTCTTCACCAACTCCGCGCTGGGCCGCACGGTCGCCTTCTATCCAGGCCCGGCAGGGGCGACCGAATCCGAGCTGGACCTCGATACCTGGAACACGCTGCATGGCAAGGACTCTCGGATCGACCTGCTCGCCGACGATGTCGAGGCTCTGCTGGTTCGGATTCCCGAAGATGGCGACGCCGGCGAAACGGCCCAGCCGCAAACCTATCTGGTGCCGATCGACGCATGCTACGAGTTCGTCGGACGCTTACGCATGCTGTGGCGCGGGTTCGACGGCGGCCAGGAGGCGCGGGCGTTCATCGACGGCTTCTTCGCGCAGATCCAAGCTCGCTCCCAGCAAACGCCCGTGGAGACGCCGCGATGAGCGAGGAGCCATTGAACATAGCCTTCTGCGTTCTCGATGTGGCGCCCGAACCATACACCGTCAGCCCGGTGCTGACCGCCCGCGTCAGCGTCGCCGTCAGTACCGACGACCCCGTGCACGCCATCGCGTTGCGCTGCCAGGTTCGCATCGAGCCGCTGCGACGCGCCTACAGCGACGACGAAGCAGCCGGGCTGATCGATTTGTTCGGGCCCCGCGAACGCTGGGCCAGCACCCAACGCACCTTCCTTTGGCAGCACTGCACCGCAATGGTGCCCGGCTTCGCCGGGAACACGACGGTGCCGCTTCCGCTGGACTGCACCTACGACTTCGAGGTCGCCGCCGCCAAGTACCTGCACGCGTTGCGCGACGACGCACTCCCACTCCAGTTCCTGTTCAGTGGAACCATTTTCGTCAAGTCCGAGCGTGGCTTCTCGGTTCAGCAGGTGCCGTGGGACTGCGAGTATCGCTACGACATGCCGGTCGCGGTGTGGCGGGATCTGATCGCGCAGCATTATCCGAACACCGGCTGGGTCCGGCTGAGCCACGACACCATGGCGGCGCTGGCCACCTATAAGTCGGCACAAGGACTGCTCGACCTCGACCACGCGGTCACCTCGCTGCTGGACGCCGACCGGGAGACGGCGAAGTGACCTCGAGCTGGGACCGGGCCCGCGCCGTCGCCGACGCGGTGCTCTACGAGGGCTACCTGTTGTACCCGTACCGCGGGACGTCAAGCAAGAACCAATCCCGTTGGCAATTCGGTGTTTTAGGTCCGCCCGGCGCGAGCCACGCCGGCCTCGGCGAAGACGACACCCTCGCCGCGCAGTTTCTGGTCGATGGGGCCCAGGCGATCACCATGGTGGTTCGGTTCCTGCAGTTGCAGCACCGCCGGCCCGAACGCGAACGTGCCGACGGCGGATTCGAACCGGTCGACGAACTGACCACCCCTTCGGGGTCGTGGCTGACCTGGGACGAAGCGGTCGAATGTGAGAGGTCCTTCGGCCCTATCGCACTCGACGGTCAGCAGTGGACGCTTGCGGTGACCGCAGAGGCGGCAACCGACATTGAGCGCGTCAACGGCGGCCGCCTGGTACGCGACCGTCAGGAGGTGCGTGGCGAACTGACCGTCAACAACGAGCCGGACGGAGAGCTGCACCGGATATCGATACGGATCAGCAATCTGGGCGCTGCTGTCGACCGAAAGACCGACGGGAAAGATTCAGTGATCGCGCGGTCTATGATCGGAACTCATGTCATCGCCGAAGTCGTTGGGGGCGAGTTCGTTTCGCTCCTGGAGCCAACCCCGGCCGCGGCCGGTGCGGTGTCCCGGTGTCACCAGCACCGGTGCTTCCCCGTGCTCGCCGGCCCGCACGGCACCCACGACGTGCTGCTGGTCTCGCCGATCATTCTCTACGACCACCCCGAAGTCGCCGAACAGAGCAAAACCGCGCTCTATGACTGCACGGAGATCGACGAGATCCTGACCCTGCGCGTGATGACAATGACCGACGAGGAGAAGGCGCAGGCCCGAGCCACCGATCCGCGGGCCGCGCAGATCATCGACCAGTGCGACGCCATGTCGCCCGAGGCCATGGCGCGCCTGCACGGCGTACTTCGTAACCCGCACACTCCCGCGGGTCTGGTCCCGGAGATCCCCGAGGGAGTCGACTGGTGGGATCCGCTGGCCGACAACGCGGTTCGCCCCGAGATCGACGCGGTACTGGTGAACGGGGCCCGGGTAGCGCGGGGCACCCGGGTCCGGTTGCGACCCAGGCGCAACGCCGATGCCCAAGACATCTTCGTCGCCGGCAAGTCCGCCCGGGTCACGTCGGTGCACGAGGACGTCGAGGGCAACAAGCACGTCGGGGTTGTCGTCGACGATGACCCGGCCGCCGACCTGCACGACTGGTATGGCCGCTATCTGTACTTCTCCCCCGACGAAATCGAGCCACTGGAAACTCAGCAGACCCCGGAAAGGAGCTCGACATGGAAGTTCTAGGTTGGATATTTATCGGCATCATCGCTTTGGTGGTCGCAGTCGCAGCGGCGTTGGGACTGATGTCCCTACCGGATGCCCGGCGCTACCTCAAGCTCCGCCGCATGTAGCCGGATCGAGCAGCACGATGGCAGCGCGCATCCTGGTGGCCGGAATCGGCAACATCTTCCTGGGAGACGACGGATTCGGATCCGAAGTGGTCCGCAATACCGATCTTCCACAAGACGATCCGAATGTCCGCGTTCTCGACTACGGTATCAGGGGCATGCACCTTGCCTACGACCTGCTCGAGGAGTGGGACACGCTGGTTCTCGTCGACGCGATACCCAGCCGCGGCGAGCCGGGCACAGTGCACGTCTTCCAGGCCGACCATCAATCGGGTTCTGACACAATAGGCCTGGACAGCCACAGCATGGATCCGGCCGCGGTGTTCGCCAGCCTGCAGGCCCTGGGTGGCCATCCGCCGTACACGGTCGTCGTCGGCTGCGAGGCGGGCGGCGTCGAGGAAGGCATGGGGCTGACCGAACCCGTCGCCAGGGCCGTCCCCCGGGCCGCGCGAGCGGTCGAGGAGATCGTGGCGGCGCTGCAAAATGCGGCACCTTCCGCAGCGTTACGGCAGGAGTGCTGAATCATGTGCCTCGGAATACCCGGTCAAGTGATCAGGATGCTGGACGGTTACGAAGGCCAGCTGGCACTGGTCGACGTCACCGGCGAGGCGCGCAAGGTCAATGTGGGAATGCTGCCCGACGAGACCTTTCAGCCCGGCGACTGGGTGATCATCCACATGGGCTTCGTCGTCGAGAAGACCGACCGAGCCGGGGCCGAGCAGGCGATGGCCGGTCTGGAGCTGATGGGGCGCGGCCGCAGCGACGACCCGTCAGTCAGCCCAGGGGGCGGTTGAGATGACCGATACCCCCGTGCTGCTTGACTTGTTTTCGGGATCCGAGGAAGTTCGGCAGCGCTTCACCGTGACCGGTGTTGTCCAGGGGGTCGGCTTCCGTCCGTTCGTCCACCGAATCGCCAGCGAGCTGGGTCTTGCCGGGTTTGTCGGCAACGATTCGGGCGCCGTATTCCTCGAGGTGCAAGGTGAAGGTGCGCGGGTGGCCGAATTCGGGCGCCGGGTGCGTACCGAAGCCCCGCCGCTGGCGCGGATCAGCAGCGTCTCCGTTACCGACCTAGCCACCGACGCGGCATGCGGCCGCGACTTCCGGATCGTGGCCAGCCAGACGGTCGGCGGTGTCACCTCCGCGATTCCGCCTGACATCGCAGTATGCGACCAGTGTGTGGCAGAGCTGTTCAACCCGCGCGACCGCCGTTACCGGCACCCGTTCGTGACCTGTACCAATTGCGGGCCGCGGTTCACCATCATCCGCGGGCTGCCATACGACCGTCCGGGCACCACCATGTCCGGGTTCGCCATGTGTGAGCGGTGCGCCGCGGAATACCACGACCCGGCGGATCGCCGATTTCATGCGCAACCGATCGCCTGCCCGCACTGCGGGCCGTCGCTGTGGTTCTCCTCGCAGGCCGGACGGGTGACCGGATCGGATGCGGCACTAACGGCCACCCAGCGGGCGTTGGCGGCGGGTGCGGTGGTCGCCATCAAGGGAATCGGCGGCTACCACCTGGCCTGCGTCGCCGGCGAGGAGGTGGTCGTGCGGGCGCTGCGGGCACGAAAGGCCCGGGGCGCCAAGCCGTTCGCCGTGCTGGTCCGCGACCTCGACGTCGCGCGCCGGTATGCGTACATCGACGACGACGAGGCGGCGGTGCTGTCGAGTCCCGCCCGGCCGATCGTGTTGCTGCGGCGGCGACCCCGAAACAACATTGCGGCGATCGCCGACGCCGTCGCGCCCGGCAGCCCGCTGCTGGGGCTGATGCTGCCCTACTCCCCCCTCCATCACCTGCTGCTGGCGCCCGTGCCCGGTGCCGGCGGGCCGGTCCCCGACGCGCTGGTGCTGACCAGCGCCAACCGCTCCGACGAGCCCATTTGCTTTACCGAAGAGGATGCCGCGCAGCGACTTTCGGTGCTCTGTGATGCCGTCCTGGACCATGACCGTCCGATCCATGTGCCGTGCGACGACTCGGTGGTGCGCGTCGTCGATCACCGCGAGTTGCCGATCCGCCGCTCACGCGGTTATGCGCCTCTGCCGGTCGACTTGAGGCTTGAGGGGCCGACCGCCCCTGCCGTGCTGGCGGTGGGCGGAGAACTGAAGAACACGTTCTGTCTCACCGACGGCTCGCGCGCTTACCTGTCCGGCCACATCGGCGACATGGCCACCTGGGAGTCACTGCGCGCGTTCGAGCGGGCGGTGGGTCAGCTCAGCGAAATACGCGGCGCTGCGGTGCGATTGGCCGCTGATCTGCATCCCGAGTATCACACCCGCGGCTGGGCTGAGCGCCACGCGGGCGATCGACCGCTGGATCTGGTGCAGCACCACCACGCGCACGTGGTGTCGCTGCTGGCCGAGCACGGGCGCGTCGGCGAACCCATTGTCGGGGTATCGTTCGACGGCACCGGCTACGGCTGCGATCAAACGATCTGGGGCGGCGAGATTCTCAAGCTCGGGCGCGACAGTCACCGCTTCGTCCGGGTCGGCCATCTGCTGCCGGTACCGCTGCCGGGCGGCGATGCGGCCGTGCGCAATCCGTGGCGGATGGCGCTGTCTCAGCTGTGGATGGCCGACATCGACTGGACGCCGGATCTGGCGCCGGTCGCCGCTAGGTCGGCGGACGAATTGCGGCTGATTCGTTCCCAATTGGAGAGCGGCACCGGCTGTGTGCAGTGTTCGAGCATGGGCCGGCTGTTCGATGCGGTCGCTTCGCTGCTGGGCGTGCGACACCGGATCGACTATGAAGGGCAGGCCGCCATCGAGCTCGAGGTCCTGGCCGACACGATGGGCGACACACCCGGCCCGTCGCTGCCACTCACGGTGCGACCCGACGGGGTGATCGATCCGCGCACCATGGTGCAGACGATGGTGTCGGCCCTGTATGCGGGCACGCCGCCGGCGGTGCTGGCGGCGAGCTTCCACCGCGCGATCGCGCAGGCCGTCGCCGAGGTGGTCGGTCAGGTGGCGGGCGGTGTTCGGCTGGTGGGGCTGACCGGCGGGGTGTTCCAGAACGTTCTGTTGCTGCGGATGTGTCGTGAGCTGTTGCAGCGGGCGGGCTTTGAAGTGCTGACCCACCACACGGTCCCGCCCAACGACGGTGGGCTGGCGCTGGGCCAGGCCGCGATCTCCGTGCTCATCGCGCTCGAGGGGGCACACTCGTGAACACCACGACCGCCATCGATCGCGGGCTGGACGGCGGGCTGGCCGCTGATCTGGCGGCCACCGCTTTCACTCTCGCTAAGCGGTTCGCGGCGGGCGCCACCATGTGGTCCATTGCACCGTCGTGGGAGCCGCATGCCCTGCACATCGCGGTCGAGTTCGTCCATCCGGTGATCGTGGGGAAGCGGGCACTGCCGGCGGTCGCGCTGACCGGGCCCAATCTGGTCGATCTAGTGCGGGTGTCGGTGCGGCCTGGCGACATCGTCGTCGCGGTCGCCGGCGCCGATGACCCGCAAGTGCGTTCGGTGATGCGGCGCAGCCCGGCGTGGGGCGCCACCACGATTTGGATCGGCAATGGGCAGCGGCCCAAAGCCGGTATGGCGGAACATGTTCTGTGGCTCGACGATCCCGATCCCAGGGTCCCCGCGACGGGCGGGTTCGTGCTGTTCTACCACCTGTTGTGGGAGCTCACCCATGTGTGCTTCGAGCACCCGGGATTGCTCAAGCCCGAATGCCCCGAAACAGTCTGCGTCACATGCAGTGACGAAGGCCGCCTCGGCGAAGTGGTGAGCGCCTCGGCCGACGGGATGGCCACTGTGCGCACCGCGCGGGGCATCGAGAACGTGGTGACGACGCTGATCGACCCGGTCGCCGCGAGCGAGCTAATTCTGGTGCACGCGGGAACGGCCATCAGCCGAGTGGACGAGGAGGACGCGTGATACCGGAGCGAGCCCACCAACTTCCTGTATCCGTTTATCGACGCTCAGGAAGACGAGCCCGAGTCGCTGCTTGCCGACCTGGCCGCGTCGGCGCAGGCCAAGGCCGCCGAAAGCCTGGCGCTTCGGCGCACCACGCTGGAGGCCAACGCCGACCTATTGAACCAAGCCGCTACCGAGATGGCACGCCGCTTCGCGGCGGGAGGACGGATGTTCACGTTCGGAAACGGCGGCAGCTGCACCGATTCCACCACGCTGGCGAGGCTGTTCACCCGGCCGCCGATCGGTAAGCCGCTACCGGCGTGGTCGTTGACCGCCGATCAGGCGATCGTGACCGCGCTCGGCAACGACGTCGGGTTCGACCTTGTCTTCGCCCGCCAGTTGATCGCCCGCGCGAAGGCGGGTGACATCGCGATCGCGATGTCGACCAGTGGCAACTCAGCCAACCTGCTCACTGCGCTGGCCGAAGCGCGGCAGCGCGGCCTGTACACCGTCGGTTTCTCCGGGTATGACGGCGGCGCGTTCGCCGACAACCCGAATGTGGATGCCTGCTTCATCGTTCGGTCACAAAGCGTGCACCGCATTCAGGAATCACAGGCGCTGCTGGGCTATCAGCTGTGGTTGGCAACCAGCGAACGTTGCAGCGACGAAGGTTTGGGGGCCGCATGAGTAACTCAGCGGGTGAATACCTGTCGTCGGGGCCGCGGTTCGCCGAGGGTGACGTGATCGAGCGGATCGAATCGTTCCGCAGGCGCCGCCCCCGGTTGCTCGACGAGCACGTGACCCTGGCGCACGGGGCAGGCGGAAAGGCCTCGGCCGCACTGGTCGACGCCGTGTTCATGGAGGCGTTTCGCAACCCGCTGCTGGAGTCACTCGGCGACGGCGCGGTCATCACCTTGCCCGGCGGTGAGCGGCTGGCGATGTCCACCGATTCATTTGTAGTGCAGCCCAGGCGGTTTCCCGGTGGCTCCGTCGGCGAGCTCGCCGTACACGGCACCTGCAACGACCTGGCGATGACCGGCGCGGTGCCGTCGTGGATCGCGGCCGCATTCGTGCTCGAAGAGGGCTTCGGAATCGCGGAACTGAAGGAGATCGTCGCCGACATGGCGGCCGCGGCCGCAAGGGCAGGAGTGCAGATCGTCACCGGAGACACCAAGGTGGTGCCCAAGGGCGCCGCCGACGGCCTGTTCGTCACCACGACGGGCGCCGGAATCATTCCCGCGGGCCGCAAACTTTCGCCCGCGTCGGTGCGCGCCGGTGACAAGGTGCTCTTGTCGGGGTCGATGGGCGATCACGGCATGGCGGTCATGCTGGCCCGCGGTGACCTGGCCATCGAAGCCGACATTCACTCCGACACCGCCTCGGTCAGCCCGCTGGTGGAACTGCTGATGGCGGCCGCCCCGTCCACCCGCTGGTTGCGGGACGCGACCCGGGGCGGGGTCGGAACCGTCTGCAACGAACTGGCCCAGGCCTGCGGCCTCGGTGTGCTGCTCGAAGAGGAGCGACTGCCGGTGCGGCCCATGGTGAACGGCGCCTGCGAGTTGTTGGGCATCGATCCCCTCTACGTCGCCAACGAGGGCAAGTTCGTCGCCGTGGTCGCGCCCGAGGAAGCCGAGGCCGGGCTGGCCGCGTTGCGGTCACATCCGCTGGGCGCCGATGCGGCCGAGGTCGGTGAAATCGTCACCCAGCCGGCCGAAAGCGTAGTCCTGCGTACCGGGTTCGGCGGCACCCGGATCGTCGACATGCTCGTCGGCGACCCGCTGCCGCGAATCTGCTGACCCAGAAAGGAACGTGAAGACATGTGCTTGGGCATTCCGGGCCGGATCGTTGAGATCACCGACCCCGCGGACTATTTGGCGAAGGTAGACGTCAGCGGTGTACAGCGCACGATCAGCGTGCGGCTGCTGGAAAACGACATGCCCGAGCCCGACGACTGGGTACTGGTTCACGTCGGCTTCGCGATGGCCAAGATCGACGAGACCGAGGCGCTGCTCACCCTGGCCGCAGTCCAGAAGTTGGGTGAGGCCTACACCACGGAAATGGAAGCCTTCGACACGTCGGCCATTGGCTGAGGGGACAGAAATGAAATTCGTTGACGAATTCCGCGACCCGGCGGCGGCCCGCAAGCTGCTGGCTGCGATAGAGCACTTGGCGGGTAGCGGCCCCGAGCACTTCAAGTTCATGGAGGTGTGCGGCGGACACACGCACACCATTTATCGGCACGGCATCGAGCATCTGCTGCCTGACAATGTCGAACTGGTACATGGCCCCGGCTGTCCGGTCTGCGTGATCCCGATGGGCCGCATCGACGACGCGATGTGGCTGGCCGGACAACCCGATGTGATCTTCACCTGTTTCGGCGACATGATGCGGGTGCCCGGGTCGGCCGGCAGCTTGCTGGACGCCAAGGCGCACGGCGCCGACGTGCGGTTCGTCTACTCGCCGCTGGACGCGCTGAAGGTCGCGATCGACAACCCCGACAAACACGTGGTGTTCTTCGCCATCGGTTTCGAGACCACCGCGCCGTCGACCGCCGTGACGCTGGTGCGGGCGCGCGACCTGGGCTTGTCCAATTTCAGCGTGTTCTGCAACCACGTCACGATCGTCCCGCCGATCAAGGCCATCCTGGAATCACCGGACCTGCGGCTGTCCGGCTTCATCGGTCCCGGGCACGTGTCGACCGTGGTGGGCAACCGGCCGTACCGGTTCGTGCCCGAGGTATATCGAAAGCCGTTGGTGGTGGCCGGGTTCGAGCCGCTGGACATTCTGGCGGCGGTCGCGATGCTGCTGCGGCAGATCCGCGAGGGCCGGTGTGAGGTGGAAAACCAGTACAAGCGGGTGGTGCCTGAGCACGGCAACCCGGCGGCGCTGGCGCTGATGGGCAAGGTCTTCGCGCTGCGTCCGCACTTCGAATGGCGTGGGCTGGGGTTCATCTCGCAGAGTGCGCTGCGGCTGCATGATGACTTCGCGGAGTTCGACGCCGAGCTGCGGTTCGAGATGCCCGGCGTGCGGGTCGCCGACCCGAAGGCATGCCAATGCGGCGAGGTGCTCAAGGGCGTGCTCAAGCCCTGGGAATGCAAGGTTTTCGGAACCGCGTGCACCCCGGAGACCCCAATCGGGACGTGCATGGTGTCCCCCGAGGGGGCGTGTGCGGCCTACTACAACTTCGGCCGCATGCACCGGGACGCGGCCAAGCTCGTGGGGCAGTCCGGGCGGGTGTGACAGTTGGCCCCGGACAGCCGCGGCGCCGAGATGTTCGCACGCTACGCCTACGCGCCCAACGCGCTGGGCTTTTGCGGTCCGCCACTGGGAGCCACCCTGCGTGACGGCTCGGTCGACGAGGTACGCAGGGCGGCGTCCAAGTTCTCCGGTGCCTGGCCTTACCTGCGGGTGCTATCCAAGCTGACCGGCATCGCCGACCCGCTGGATCATCGACTGGTCGAGTCGTATTGGCTCGGCGGAGGCGTCGGCGCCGACCTCGGCGCGGGCGAATTTTTCGAGGCATTGCTGGCCATCATCGGACCTCAGGCGGGCCGATATTGGTCGCATCTCACGCCGGAGCTGGCATGCGAGGCGGCCGGCAACCACTGTTTCCACGTACTCGGCGTGTATCCGTGGACGCGGTTTCTGGGCCTTAAAAAAAATAGGGGCATGGACGATCAACCGCTGAGCGTGCTGGATAACTGCCGGATCACTTGGGGGACGGTGGTTTCTCGCGCTGGCGATGACGTCGAGGTGATGTGTCAGGGGTTGGCCTGGGACGGTCAATCGCTGTCGCTCGCGCCTGCCCGAGCGCGCCGCCTCGACGTCTGGGCCGACGGGTACAGCGCGGTGCCCGACGTCGCCGTCGGCGACGAGGTCGCGGTGCACTGGGGCCGGCTCTGCGGTCGGCTGCAGCCGCATCAGGTACGCGCGCTCGCCAACAGCACGGATCGACAACTGCGGGTTACCAGCAATCGGCTGGCGCGGAGTGCCACACCGACCCCAAACTGATCAAGTGACCGGTTCGATCTGCGACGTGCTGCCCGCAACCGCCGCGCTGTTGGGTGTGCCGGACGCGGTCGACCGACTAGGACTGGCGGAGGCGGCCGGCCAAGTCGATCGGGTCTTGGTCGTGCTGGTCGACGGTCTGGGCTGGCACCTGCTGCCCGAGTTGGCCGATGATGCGCCGCTGCTGGCTTCCGTTCTCGCCGGTCGCGTCGGGCGGCTCAGCCAGCTCGTGTGCACCTTCCCGTCCACCACGCCGACCAGCCTGGTGTCCCTGGGCACCGGCGCACGGCCCGGCGAACATGGCATTCTGGGCTTCACGGTCAACATCCCCGGCACCGACCGGGTGCTCACCCACATTCAGTGGCGCGACGACCCGCCATACACCGAATGGCAGCCACTGCCAACCTGGTTCGAGCGGCTGCAGCGGGCCGGCGTCAGTGCGCGCGCCGTGCTGCCGGAGTCGTTCATCGGCAGCGGCCTCACCGATGCGGCGTATCGCGGCGCGCGGTTCCTGCCCATGCACCCCGACGGGGACTATTCCCAACAGCTGGCCCAACAGCTGACCGATGAGCTGCGTGCGGCGCCCGGACTGGTCTACGGCTACATCGCCGACCTGGACAACGCGGCCCATATGTTCGGTATCGGCTCGCCGCAGTGGCACGACGCGGCGGCAGGTATCGATGCGCTGCTGACCCGGCTCGTCGAGGCGCTGCCCGGCAACGCGGCGCTGCTGGTGACCGCGGACCACGGCGGCCTCAACGTTTCGGCGGACGCTCGTGTCGACCTCGACCTCGACCCGCGGCTGGGCGACGGAGTGCGGGTGGTCGCCGGCGAGGCACGGGTGCGCTACCTGCACACGGAGCCCGGCGCCGCGGCAGACGTGCAGGCAGCGTGGACCGAGGTGACAGCCGGCTGGGCCCAGGTTTACAGCCGCGAGCAGGCCGTAGCCACCGGAATGTTCGGGCCGGTGAGCCCGGCGCACCTGGCGCGGATCGGCGACGTTGTTGTCGTCTGCACCGGCAATGCGGCGGTGCTGGCAACCGCACACGAGCCCGCCGAAATGGGTCGCCTCATCGGCTTTCACGGCGCGGCTAGCGAAGTCGAAATGGCTATCCCGCTGATCGTTTTCACGCCGTGTCGCGGCGGGTGACGAAGCTCACAAACAGTTAATCCGCCTAAACGCACACCCGACTCGGATCGTTTTCACAGCTTGCTTCAATTGCCGGCTAGTACGGTCGGGCCCACTGTGACGATTGGTGGCATCGGTAAGACTCGGCGATGGCGGTTGGCCATCGCGATGGTCGTGGCGCTGAGCTTGTTCACCGCCGTCACCACGGGCTGGGCGTTGCGGGGGTCCACGCTCGCCCAGACTGCGGGTCCCCTGCCGGCGGCTTGGCAGCTGACCCATGCCGGGGCGAACGTTGCACATGCCCAACCCGGTGCTCAAGGCACGTCACCCACGCATCAGATGCCGACCAAACACGCGTGGATGGCACGCGAACGGCCGCAGACTTGGACTCGCTTGTCGCCACCGTCAGCCTGGTCGGCGTTGCCGGCTTCGTTCGCCCCGAGGGCACCCGCCTCAGGCGTTCCGCCGGGCGGCGCCGGCCGCGGTGCACCCGCGGCTGCCCCAACGGATCGAGATATCTTGACCCAGCTCTGCGTCGACCGTCGCTGATAGCCCCCTGCTAGCCCCTGATAAACCGAAGCCACGCCTTCTGATCGGCGTGCGCACGCCGCCATTGCGCGGTCTGTAACCCCTGGGTCTATGTCTTGCAGGAAGGGTTTCAATGAATTTCGCGACGCTACCGCCGGAGATCAACTCCGGGCGAATGTGTGCAGGCCCCGGTTCGGAATCGATGACCGAGGCGGCTGCCGCCTGGGACAAGCTGGCCGCACGGCTGTACGCCAGGCTGGCGGACTACCGGTCGGTGACCTCGAAGCTGGCGGCAACGGAAGTAACGGAAATGACCCAAGCCGCGGCACCCTATATCGATTGGCTCGACGCCACGGCGGCGCGAGCTGCGCACGCGGCCACCCAGGCCGAGACGGCCGCGAGCGCCTTTGAGTCGGCGTTGGCGGCGGTGGTGCCGCTGCCGGTTGTCGAAGCCAACCGCGCACAGTGGATTTCGCTGGCCTCGACGAACAGCCTGGGCCAGCTCAGCCCGGCGATCGCGGACACCGAAGCCGAATATGACCGGATGTGGGCGCGGGACGCCGCGGCCATGAACACCTATGCCGCTGCCTCGGCCTATGCCGCGCTGCTGACCCCATTTTTCTCGCCGCCCGCAATCACCGTGACGTCGGCGTCGCAGGTGATATCGGCCGGCCACCAGGTGATGTCCGCGATCCCCGAAGCGCTGCAGGCGTTTTCCTCTTCCCCGCTGACGACGGTCGATGCGTCCCTTTCGGCGGTGACATCGCCGCTGTCGAAACTGAGTTCACTGACCGCACCTGTGGACTTCGCGCTGATGCACCTGAGCTCCCTCAACAAGGCGGCGGCATTGCAGACGGCGGCGACTTTGCGCGCACTGCTAACGAAGCCGAGCGTTACCGCGCGCATCGGTCGCGGGGCGTCGATCGGGACATCGATTGGAACATTGTCGGTACCGCAGGCCTGGACGAAAGCCGCGCCAGCCCGCACCGCCGACCTGCAGCCCGGCTGGGTCTGCGAGCAGATCCATCTGGTCCATGCCAGTGAGCCGCCGAGTTAAAGCGGTGTCACGTAAGCCGAGCTGATCCCGCCGTCCACTAAGAACGTCGACGCGGTGATGAACGACGCGTCGTCGCTGGCCAAAAATGCCACCGCAGAGGCGATTTCGTCGGGCTCGGCGAACCGGCCGATCGGCACGTGCACCAGCCGGCGTGCGGCCCGTTCGGGGTCCTTGGCGAAAAGCTCCTGCAGCAGCGGAGTGTTTACCGGCCCGGGGCACAGCGCGTTGACCCGGATGCCCTGCCGGGCGAATTGCACACCCAGCTCGCGTGACATGGCCAGCACCCCGCCCTTGGATGCGGTGTAGGAGATCTGCGAGGTCGCTGACCCCAGTACCGCGACGAACGAGGCCGTGTTGATGATGGAACCCTTCTGCGCGGGCACCATGTGCCGCAACGCCGCCCGGCAACACAGGTACACCGATTTCAGGTTGACGTCTTGGACGCGTTGCCAGGCCGGCAGGTCGGTGTTTTCGATCAGGTCGTCCTCCGGCGGCGAGATGCCGGCGTTGTTGAACGCGATGTCGACCGAGCCGTAGCTCTGTGCCGCTGCGTCGAAGAGCGCGTTGACCGCGTCTTCGTCGGAAACATCAACGGGCACAAACAAACCGGAGAGTTCCTCGGCCGCGTCAGCGCCGGCCTCGCCGTCGATGTCGCCGACGACGATGGTCGCGCCTTCGGCGCGCATCCGCCGCGCAGCGGCCAGGCCGATGCCGCTGCCGCCGCCGGTGATGACCGCGACCCTGCCCGCCAGTCGTCGGGTCAGGTCCATCAGTTGGCCTCCTCGCTGATCGCGATGAACACGTTCTTGGTCTCGGTGAAATGCAGCGGCGCGTCTGGGCCGAGCTCACGCCCCAGCCCCGACTGTTTGAACCCGCCGAAGGGCGTGTGGTAGCGCACCGAGGAGTGCGAGTTCACCGACAGGTTGCCGGCCTCGACCGCCCGCGACACCCGCAGCGCGCGGGACAGGTCGTCGGTCCAGATCGATCCCGACAGCCCGTAGGCGGTGTCGTTGGCCAACGCGATGGCGTCCGCCTCGTCGTCGAACGCCAGCACGGTGACGACCGGGCCGAAGATCTCGTCGGTGACCGCGCGGTCGGTGCGTTCCGGCGTGAGAACCGTTGGCGGAAACCAGAATCCGGGACCCGCGGGTGCGGTGCCGCGAAACGCGACGGGGGCGTCGCCGGGCACGTAGGAGGCCACCTTGTCGCGGTGCGCGCCGGAGACCAGTGGCCCCATTTCGGTGTCGCGCGACCCCGGGTCCCCGACGACGAGGCGTTTCACCGCGGGCTCGAGCAGCTCCATGAACCGGTCGTAGACGCTGCGCTGCACCAGGATTCGGCTGCGGGCACAGCAGTCCTGACCGGCGTTGTCGAACACCCCGGCCGGTGCGGTCGCCGCCGCGCGTTCCAGGTCGCAGTCGGCGAAGACGATGTTGGCGCTTTTGCCGCCGAGCTCCAGCGTGACCCGCTTGACCTGGGCGGCCGCACCGGCCATCACCTTTTTGCCGACTTCGGTGGACCCGGTGAAGACGATCTTGCGGACTCCGGGGTGAGTGACGAACCGCTGCCCCACCACCGCGCCCTCCCCGGGCAGCACCTGCAGTAGGTCTTCGTCCAGCCCGGCTTCCACCGCCAGCTCACCGAGCCGGATGGTGGTCAGCGGGGTCCACTCGGCGGGTTTGACCAGCACGGCGTTGCCGGCGGCCAGGGCCGGCGCGATGCCCCAGGACGCGATCATCATCGGGAAGTTCCACGGCGTGATCACCCCGACCACACCCAGTGGTTCATGGAACGTGACGTCCAGGCCGCCGGCCACGGGAATCTGCTTGCCGGACAAGCGTTCCGGGCTAGCGGCGTAGAACGTCAGCACGTCGCGAACGTGGCCGGCCTCCCATTCGGCCGACCCGATGGGGTGCCCGGAATTGGCGACCTCGAGCGCGGCCAGCTCGTCGACGTGGGCGTCGACCGCGGCCGCGAATGCGCGCAGCCCGGCCGCGCGTTCGGCCGGCGCCAACCGCGCCCACCGCCGCTGGGCCGCCTGAGCCCGCCGCACCGCGTCGTCGACGGCGGCGACATCGGCGTGCTCGACCGACCGCAGCACCTCCTCGGTGGCGGGGTTGATCAGTTGAACTGTTCTCATCAGGCTCATCAGGCTCTTTGGCTACCCGCGTACGACCGCGCGGCGTCCACCACCGCGGCGAACAGCCGCAGGTCGTCCAGGGACTTCTCCGGATGCCACTGCACGGCAAGCACGAAACCATCGCCGGGCAGCTCCAGCGCCTCGACCACACCGTCGGCGTCCCACGCGCTGACCACCAGGGATTCACCGACCTTGTCGATGGCCTGATGGTGGTAGCACGACGCGTTGGCGGTCTCCCCCAGCAGCCCGGCCAGCCGGGTGCCCGGCACGGTGCGCACCGGCAACGTGGCGAACACCCCGTTGCCGGCCCGATGCCCGCCGTGGCCGAGCACGTCGGGCAGGTGCTGGTGCAGCGTGCCGCCGAACGCGACGTTGAGCACCTGCGCGCCGCGGCAGATGCCCAGCACCGGCAGCCCCCGCCGCAGCGCGCCCTCCAACAGTGCGAACTCCCAGGCGTCGCGGGCGGTGCGCGGCTGGTCGGTGGTCGGATGCGGTTGCTGGCCGTAGGCGGCGGGGTCGAGGTCATAGCCCCCGGTGATCACCAGCGCGTCCAGGCTGTCGAGGACACGGGCGGTGGCGTCGGGGTCCACCGGCTGCGGCGGCAACAGCACCGCGATGCCGCCGGCCATGATGACGCCCTCGAAGTAATCGGACGGCAGATAAGCCGCGGGGATGTCCCAGATCCCGGTCCGCACCTGCTCCAGATAAGTCGTCAGGCCCACCATGGGTTTCGAAGGCCGACTCTCGCTAGAGCCGTTCAAATCCCCGTATCCTCTCCCAGTCCGTGACCGCCGCGTTGAACGCCGCCAACTCCACTTGGGCGTTGTTCAGGTAATGCGCGACGACGTCGTCGCCGAACGCCTCCCGCGCGACGCTTGACGTGTCGAACAGTTCGGCGGCCGCGGCCAGCGTGGCGGGCAGCCGCTGCACCCCGGCCGCTTGGTAGGCGTTGCCCTGACAGGGTTCGGGCGGCTGCAATGTGCGCTCTAGCCCGTACAGTCCCCCCGCGACCAGGGCCGCCACCGCGAGGTACGGGTTGACGTCACCGCCGGGGACGCGGCATTCCATGCGGATGTTGTCGTGGTGGCCGACGACCCGCACCGCGCAGGTGCGGTTGTCCAGTCCCCAGGCCAGCGCGGTCGGCGCGAAGCTGCCGTCAGCAAATCGCTTGTAGGAGTTGATATTCGGCGCGTAGAACAAAGTGAGTTCGGCCATGGTGGCCAATGCGCCGGCGAGGAAGCTCTCGAAGGTCGACGACATGCCGTGCGGTCTGCTGCTGTCGGCGAACGCCGCGGACCCGTCCTGCGCGCGCAGCGACAGGTGGATGTGACAGCTATTGCCTTCGCGCTCATCGTATTTCGCCATGAACGTCAGGCTCTTGCCGTGCTGGTCGGCGATTTCCTTGGCGCCGTTCTTGTAGATGGTGTGGTTGTCGCAGGTGACCAACGCGTCGTCGTAACGGAACCCGAGCTCCTGCTGGCCCCGATTGCACTCGCCTTTGATGGCCTCACAGTGCAAGCCCGCGCCCTGCATGCCGAGCCGGATGTCACGCAGCAGCGGCTCCATCCGCGAGGACGCCAATATGGCGTAGTCGACGTTGTAATCGCTGCCCGGAGTCAGCCCGCGGTAGCCGCCGGCCCATGCCTGCCGATAGCTGTCGTCGAACACCATGAACTCGAGTTCGGTGGCGACGTTGGCCGCGAGCCCCTGCCGGCTTAGCCGCTCGAGCTGGCGGCGCAGGATGCTGCGTGGGGCGGCGGCGACCGCGCTGCCGTCGCGCCAGCCCAAATCGGTTATCACCAGCGCCGTGCCGGGCAGCCAAGGTAGGAGCCGAAGGGTGTCGAGGTCCGGCGTCATCACCATGTCGCCGTACCCGGTGTCCCAACTGGACATCGCATAGCCGGCCACGGTGTTCATGTCGACGTCGACGGCGAGCAGGTAGTTGCAACATTCGGCACCATGGGCGGCGAACTCGTCGACGAAATCCCGGCCCGACACCCGCTTGCCGACCAGCCGGCCCTGCATGTCGGCGAACGCCAGGATGACGGTGTCGACCTCGCCGGCCGCGACCATTCGTTCCAGGTCGGCTAACGACAACATCGGGCCAGCCTAAACCGCTGCGCTGCGGAGCACTGGACGGCGGTGTTACCAGCTACTGGCGCGCAACACGATCTCGGCGGCCAACTGCGCCGTGGACTCCTGCGCGTTGCGCCGCCCGAGCAGGTCCACAATCCGGTAGTCGGCGTAGACGAAGCGCTGGCTGTCGCGGGCGATTGACCGGGCGGCCGGGGAGCTGACCAAAACGGTGGTGGCGACCTCCACCGGCGGGCACTCTTCATCGCGCACGACGCCGTCGAGGTCGGCCACCCGCGGATGTCCGCGGTCGATGGCTACCAGACCGACGAACCGGCCCAACCTGGTTGCCGCGAGCTTCCACGCCAGTTCGGCGCCGGTACGGTCGCCGACGACTACTCCCCACCCGATGCCCAGGGAGTCGAGGATGCCGATCACCGACTTGCCGGTCAGCCGCGGGTCAGGGCCGATGACGACGGTCCGCAGCGACGCGGTATGCAGGCGCTCACACACCGCGTCGTAGGCGGCGGGCGCGCGCTGCTCGGCGGCGAGAATGACGACGACGACGCCCTTGTCCGGACCGGCAACGGCCACGGGAATTGGAATACCGTCGAGCGTGGTCATCATCGAGGGCACTGTCGCACGTTAACAGCTAATCGGCATGCATACGGGTGGTTTGCGCCGGTACCCACAACCCACTGTCAACCTCGGCGGCGCCCGCGCACAACCGACTTACCAGCTCGCAACCCAGATTTATTGCGGCAGCAACGTTTTGGCTGTGTTTCTTTGAGCTCACACTGATCGAAAACCGCTGACAATGCACGGGCGCGGTGTCGGTCCCCCCTCGATCAGCCCGACCACCGCCGCCACGTCAAGATTCGACGCCAACAGATCGGCCATCAACACCAACTGTGCTTCGCGGCGCTGCACGACATCGACGTCATCGGCCACGACGAACCCGCTGCGCCCGGCCGCCTTGGCGACCTCAACGAGCCACTGGCGGCGAAACTCGTCGTTGTCGAGCAGGCCGTGCCAATGGGTGCCGAAGACCGCGCCGCGCGCCAGACCCTGCGGCTCATCTGTGGCGGAGCTGACATCGAACCAGCTGGCCTCGTCCCACCGGGTGAGCCGCCCATGATGGATCTCATATCCGCTCAACGGCGGCGGCCAGCGGCGCAGGACCTTGTTTGCGGCGAAGACGATGTCGGCATCCAACAGCCCCAGCCCCGCGGCTTCTCCGGTCCCGGATTCGATCCCGTCCACGATGCGCCGGCACAACATCTGAAAGCCCCCGCAGATGCCCAGGACCGGCTTGCCCGCGCTGCAGTGGGCCGCGATCGGGCCGGTCAGGCCGCGCTCGCGCAGCCAGGACAGGTCGGCAACGGTGGCCTTGGTACCGGGCAGAACTATCAGATCGACCTCTGCCAATTCGCCGGGATCGGTGACCCACCGCACCAGCACGCCCGGCTCGCAGGCCAGCGCCTCGATGTCGGTGGAGTTGGAGATCCGGGGCAGCCGCACCGCGGCCACCCGCAGCCACTCGTCGCCCCGCGGGGGCTCCGGCACACCGACGACGCCGTGCGCCAGTACCGACAGCGAATCCTCGGCGTCGATCCACAGGTCGTGGGCGTACGGCAGCACCCCGTAGGTGGGGCGCCCGGTCAAGTCGAACAACTGGTGCAGCCCCGGCTCCAGCAGCGCCGGATCGCCGCGGAACTTGTTGATGATGAACCCCGCGATCAGCGCCTGGTCCTCGGGCTCGAGCACCGCCACCGTCCCGAACAGATGCGCCAGCACACCGCCGCGGTCGATGTCGCCGACCACGACCACCGGCAGGTTCGCGGCCCTGGCCAGTCCCATGTTGACCAAATCGTGCGCACGCAAATTTATTTCGGCCGGGGAGCCGGCGCCCTCACAGATCACCGCATCGAATTCGTCACGCAGGGAAAAGAATTCGTCCATGACGATGCCGGCCAGCCGGTCGCGGTGCTGCATGTAGCCCGCAGCGGTCACCGAGTCGGCGACCTGCCCCCGGATCACCAGCTGCGACGTCCGGTCGCTGCCCGGTTTGAGCAGGATCGGGTTGAACCGCACGCTGGGTTCCAGTCCCGCCGCCCGCGCCTGCATCGCCTGGGCCCGGCCGATTTCACCGCCCTCGACGGTGACGACGGAATTGTTGGACATGTTCTGCGCCTTGAACGGCGCGACCCGAACCCCGTTGCGGGCGAGCAACCGGCACAGACCCGCCACCACAACGGATTTCCCGGCGTCGGAGCTGGTGCCCGCGACCAGCAGAGCCCCGCTCACCTCTGTGTGCCGAGCAGACGTAAAAGCCCCCATTTTCGATCCGAAAAGGGGGCTTTTACTGGGGCACCTCCCGCTTGCGGGGGACTGCTCGCGCCAACAAACTCACGGCACCGTGAGGATCTCGACGCCGGTGTCGGTGACCAGCAGGGTGTGCTCGAACTGCGCGGTCCACTTGCGGTCCCTGGTGACCACTGTCCAGCCGTCGTCCCAGATTTCGTAGTCCAGCGCGCCGAGGTTGATCATCGGCTCGATGGTGAACGTCATTCCCGGCTGCATGATTGTCGTGACGCTGGGCTGGTCGTAATGCAAGACCACCAGCCCGTTGTGAAACGTGGTGCCGATGCCGTGACCGGTGAAGTCGCGAACCACGTTGTACCCGAACCGATTTGCATACGACTCGATGACACGGCCGACGACCGACAACGCACGCCCGGGCTTGACGACGTTGATCGCGCGCATCGTCGCCTCGCGGGTCCGCTCAACGAGCAGCCGGTGCTCTTCTGAGACGTCGCCGGCCAGAAAGGTGGCATTGGTGTCGCCGTGCACACCGTCGATATAGGCGGTGACGTCGATGTTGACGATGTCGCCGTCGGCGATCACCGTCGAGTCGGGGATTCCGTGGCAGATGACCTCATTGAGCGACGTGCAGCACGACTTCGGAAATCCCTTGTAGCCCAGCGTCGACGGATAGGCGCCGTGGTCGACCATGTAGTCGTGCGCGATCCGGTCCAGTTCGTCGGTCGTCACGCCCGGCGCGACCGCCTTGCCCGCCTCGGCCAGCGCGCCGCCCGCGATCCGTCCGGCGACGCGCATCTTCTCGATCACCTCGGGTGTCTGCACCCACGGCTCGGTGCCCTCCCGCGCGGTGGCCTTGCCGACGTATTCCGGGCGCGGGATGCGGTTGGGCACCGGCAGCGTCGGGGACAACACTCCGGGAGAAAGCGCGGTGCGAACAGGCATGTCGCCAGCTTACGGTCTGACAGCGCGCTGGATCGCGTTGACTCTGGGCACGCTCGGGCGATCAGAGCCGGCCGGGCCGGCGCAGAAACGCGCGCCGGGACCCCCGGATGACCACGGAGCCGCACACCACCCGGCCGGTCAACACGACGTGCGGCGTTCCCTCCGCCGGGGCGTCCTTGCGGCGGTCGCTCGCGCTGCCGACATAAACCTCCACGTCGTCGATGGAGGCGCTGGCCTTGTCGGGCAGGCGGATCTCCACCGAGCCGAATCGCATGTCGAGTTCGATGACCACCACCGGCCCGGCGAAACGGGCCTTGGTGAGGTCGAGCTCGATCGACCCGAGCCGGCGCACCAGCGCCAACCGGGTGGGGACCATCCATTCGCCGTGGCGCTTCAGTGAGCCCGCCCAGCCGCGCAGTTCGACGCGGTCGGCCGCGGACGTGACAATCGCGCCCGGCCCGGGCAGGTCGCTGACCAGCCCGTCCAGCTCGTTTCGGGTCCGCGCGTAGGACACTCGCGACGAGCGCTGCTCGAACTCGTTGATATCGATCAGCCCGAGCGCAACCGCGTTGTGCAGTCGCCGCATCGTGCCGTTGCGGTCGGCGTCCGAGACCCGCAGTGACACCGGGGCCAGCATGTCCCCACCGGAATCCGTCATGATGTTTCGCCCACCTTCGCAACTTACGCTGCCCGCGGGTGGCCCGGTCAATCCCTGCACCCCTAAGTCAGGTAGCCCGGCGGCAACGACTCGAACATCACCTTGGTCATCCGGACCGCGTATTCCGAGCTGCCGCCCCCGACTATCAGCGACGCGAACGCCAGGTCCCCGCGGTACCCGGCGAACCACGAGTGCGATCCACCCGGGAATTCGGCTTCACCCGTCTTGCCGAACACCTCACCGCAGCCCGCGATCTCCTTGGCCGTCCCGTTGGTCACCACCAGGCGCATCATCGGTCGCAGCGCGTCGACCATCTTCGGGGTGATCGGCGTGCTGTCGCCCTCGACCGTCGTCGCCCGGCCCGCGATCAGCTGCGGCACCGGGGTCTTGCCGGCGTCGACCGTGGCCGCCACCAGGGCCATGCCGAACGGGGTGACCAGCACCCTGCCCTGGCCGAAGCCGTCTTCGGTGCGCTCGGCCAGGTCCACCGTCGGCGGCACCGACCCGGTCACGGTGGTGATGCCATCCACTTGATAGTCCAGCCCGAGCCCGTACCGGGTGGCCGCCTGCGTCAGACCGCGTGGCGGCATCTTGCTGCCCAGCTCGGCGAACGTGGTGTTGCACGAACTGGCGAACGCGCGTGACATCGGCACCACGCCGAGATCGAAGCCGCCGTAGTTGGGGATGGTGCGGTGCCCGATGTCGATGCGGCCCGGGCAGCCCAGCATTGTGTTGGGCGTGGCCATGTCGCGGTCGACGGCGGCGCCGGCCGTGACCATCTTGAACGTCGACCCGGGCGGGAACAGGCCGGTGGTGGCGACCAGACCCTGACTGTCCGCCCCCGCGTTCTGCGCGATCGCCAGGATCTCCCCCGTCGACGGCTTGATGACGACCATCATCGCTTTGCCGCCGCGGGTGTCCACCGCGTGCTGCGCGGCGTTCTGCACCACCCGGTCCAGGGTGATCGAAACCGACGGCGCCGGAGACCCCTCGACCTCGTGCAGCACCGCGACGTCGACATTGTTTTGGTTGACGCTGACGATCCGCCAGCCCGCCTGACCGTCGAGCTGGTTGATCACGGCCTTTTTCACCTCGGCGACGACCGCCGGCGCGAAATGCGGATCGGTCGGCAGGATGTCGGCCTGCGGTGTGATCACGACGCCGGGCAGCCTGCCGATCGCCGGGGCGACCTTGTCGTTGTCGTCGGGGTGCAAGGTGACGCCCAGATCCAGCGGATCGGTCGACGAGCTGGCCTTTTCGGCCAGCAGTTGCGGGTCGTTGAGCGTGTCCAGGGTGGGATTGAAGGGGTGCAGGGCGTCGACCACCGCGTGCGCCGTCTCGATCAGGGTGGGCCCGGCCTGCGTCGCGTCCAGCGTGTAGTGGTACAGGTAGCCCGGCGCCAGGACATCGCTGCCGCCCAATTCGTTCACCGAGGCGCGCCGCGGCGGATCGGCCCGCAGCGCGAACGTCTGATGCTCACCCAGCCGGGGATGCAGCCCGGTGGCGGCCCAGCGGACCTGCCAGTGCCCTTCGTCGCGCGCCATCTTCAGCTGGCCGTCGTAGCTCCAGGTCCGGTTCTTGGGTAGGTGCCAGGTGAAGCGGTAGCTGACGGTGCCGGTGTCCTCGGCGTATTTCGAGCTGAGCACCTGCGTGTCCAGGTGGGTGGCCTGCAGCCCGGCCCAGGCCGCATTGAGCGCTTCGCGGGCTTCGTTGGGGTTGTCGCTGAGCTGGGCGGCCGTCGCGGTGTCGCCGACGGCCAGCGCGCGAAAGTACTTCTCCGCCGCCGGGCCGGGACCCTCGGGCCGCGGGGTGCATCCCGATAGCGCGACCACCGCGACGAGCAGTCCTGCGACCGCTGGGGCCAGAGATGTCCTTGTTGTCAGAGTTATTTTTGTTGCCATCGGTACTGATGTTAAGAACGAGGGTGCGGCCACCGCTGTAGACACACCGAGACGTAACTGTGATCTGGTGCCGCGAGCATGCCGGTTTCGCGAAAACCCGGTCGGACTCGCGCTCATGGTGTTAGCTGCCCAGTTGTCAGCAAGCGACGCTAATCCGCCAGTGAGGGGTTTGCACGATGTTCCGTGGGGTTTTGATCGCGGGAGCAATCGCAATAGGGATTGCCGGGTCGCCGGTGGCCCAAGGCGCCCCGTCGACAACGACAACCTCACCATCCCCGGCGCCGACGACAGGCTCCAGCGTTTACTACCCGAACTGTCGGGCGGCCTGTCAGGCGGGTGCGGCGCCTATTTACCGGGGACAGCCCGGCTACCGGGACGCTCTTGACCGCGACGGCGACGGCATCGCCTGCGAAGTGTGTCACTGACCAGGTCCAAATAGGTGGCCAACAAGGTCACCTGAACTGTAGTCCGCGCTTGCGCTCCCACCAGCAGGACACCAGAGTGCCGGCCGCCCAGACGACCACGGCGATGCCGAGATGCACGAAACTTTTGGTGTCGCGCCCGAACACCGGTCCGATCGCTGCGGGAACCGTCGTCCACAACGCTTTGTGCGCCACACCGCCCATCGGGTCGGCGACGTAGTACAGCGCGTAAGGGAGCGTCAGGGCAACAATCCAGATACCGGTGCGCCGCCAGTTACGCCGATTGTGCCAGCGTTGCATCAGTGGTTCAGAGCCGACAGGCAACAGCACCGAGATGACGTTGCCTACCCCCAGCCAGGACACGATGGGCACCGCGACGTTGGGGATCGTGTTTCCCAACTGCGCTGGTGTTTGCTTCCACAGCGTCAATGCCATCGCCACCGACAAGGTGGGTAGTCCGACGATCACGAGCAGGGTCAGGTTTTTCAGCAACAACACCCGCCAAAACGGTGTGCCCTCGGACAACCCCTTGGCGACGCGGTGGTGATCGGCGCCCAGCACGTTGGTGGTGGTGACATCGGCGAGAACGAACGAGGCGAAGTAGGTGCTGATCAGGATCACCCAGTCGAGCTGGTGGTGGTGGTAAAAGCCGGCGTGGTGATAGTGGGACGGGGCCCGGTGGACGTGTGTAGCGCTCAGGCCTTGGACCGCTAACCACGCCACCGCGAGAACCAGGTTGGCCACGACACCGGTGAGCCAGACGCGCGGCGGCGTGAACGCCCAGCGGATCTCGGCGCGCAATGCGGGCCACAGGCCTTGGTGGAAGTCCGTGGCCGCCGCCTCGGCTGCGGCGCGCTGAGCAGGCGCCGCGCTCATCGCTGCGTGCAGCGCGTTGCGCACCGGTCGGCGCTTGGGCGTATTGAACTCGGACATGCGCTCCCACCACAGTGAACGTCCGTGTGCACGATACCCGGAGCGAACGACATCGTCGGACGGGCAGCCAAATGTTCTACAGAGATCTGTCAAAGACGAGTAGACGGGGAAGCGCAATGAAACTGAGGCAAGTGATTGCGGGAGCGGCCATCGCCGGCGCTCTGAGTGCAGCGGCATTGGGCGCGGGAGCCGGTACAGCGTTTGCCGCCCCCGGGCCGGGCGGTCCTGGTCCGGGCGGCGGCACCCACAGCACCCCCGGTGGCGGTCACGGCGGCCAGCCTGGCGGCGGTCTCGGCGGCGGCACCGTCGGACATCCCGTCGGCGCTCCCGGCGGACACGGCGGGCCTCTGCCTGGGCGCCCTGGCGGGGGACCCGGTGGCCCCGGTGGGCCCCCGCGTGATGGCGGATGGCGCGGAGACCCGCACCGTGGCTACTTCAACGGGGCGCCCTGGGGCAACGGACCCGCGCCGTGGGGATGGGGTGCGCCGCCGGCTCCGGCCTGGGGTGGACCGCTCCCCCCACCCGGTGGCCAGTGGAGGGGTGGCCCCATCAACTACTGGGGCTACAACGAAACACCCGTCTGGAATCCTGGCTTCAACCAATGGGGCTTCCGGCTCTTCGGAGTCTGGATTCCGCTGTAAAACCTCAACTCACATGACGGCCGCTTCGCCCAGACGCGAAGCGGCCGTTGTTGTTTCATCAACTCTTGGTGCCAAGATAATGAGGCCCGCTGGTCGTCGAACAGCGACCCGCGGACTCAGTCCAGCAGCACGGTGGCGAAGGTGCCGACCTCGGTGAAGCCGATGCGGTCGTATGCGGCGCGGGCGACGGTGTTGAAGTTGTTCACATACAGGCTCGCGATGCGCCCCATGCCGACGATCACGGCCGCCAGCGTCGCGGTGCCGCGCGTGCCCAGCCCGAGGCCGCGCCGCTCGGGATGAACCCAAACCCCCTGGATCTGTCCGACCGTCGGAGACTGCGATCCCACCTCGGCCTTGAAGATGACCTCACCCTTCTCGAAGCGGGCCCACGCCCGTCCCGCCGCGATGAGGCTGCCCACCCGTCGGCGGTAGCCGCGACCGCCGTCGCCGAGTCGCGGGTCGACACCCACTTCGCCGATGAACATGTCAACGGCGGCCACCAGGTACGCGTCCAGCTCGTCCGGCTGGACCTGGCGCACGCCGGTGTCGATCTCGCACTTGGGGTACGTCGACAGCGCCATCAGGGGCTGGTTGTCGCGCACGTCCCGCGCCGGACCCCAGGCCGGCTCGAGGCGCTGCCACATGGGCAACACCAAGTTGGCCCTACCCACCAGCGACGAACAGCGCCGCGAACCGCTCATCGCCTCGTCGGCGAATGCGTTCAAATCGGCCGGTCCGCCGCGCAGCGGGATGAGGTTGGCACCCGCGAAGCACAGCGACTCTTCCACGCCGTGCCGCGTCCACAGTTCTCCGCCAATCGAATTGGGGTCGACGCCGTGGTCGGTGACCCGGGCCGCGACCATGCACGACCCAACCGGGTCCTCGTCGAATACCCGCCAGGCGGCGGCGGCGTCGCGCACAACGGACACCCGCCGGTCGCCGATCAGGCGAAGGATGGGCGGAGCCGACATCTCAGAACTCTCCGTGGTGCGAACTGACGGCCGATAAGACTATCCTCATTAGCTTACGGTCACGGTTGGCGAACCGCTCGCTGTTCCCATCTCTGATGCGAGCCGCATGGCTTCCTCGATCAGCGTCTCGACGATCTGCGCCTCGGGAACGGTTTTGATCACTTCGCCCTTGACGAAAATCTGGCCCTTGCCGTTTCCCGACGCGACGCCCAGGTCGGCCTCGCGGGCCTCCCCCGGACCGTTGACGACACACCCCATCACGGCCACCCGCAACGGCACCTCCAGGCCGTCCAGGCCGGCGCTGACCTCGTTGGCCAGCGTGTAGACGTCCACCTGGGCCCGGCCGCACGACGGGCAGGACACGATCTCGAGCGTCCGCGGCCGCAGGTTCAGCGACTCGAGAATCTGGTTGCCGACCTTGACTTCCTCGACCGGCGGCGCCGACAGCGACACCCGAATGGTGTCGCCGATCCCCTTCGACAGCAGGGCCCCGAAGGCGACCGCGGACTTGATGGTGCCCTGGAAGGCGGGACCGGCCTCGGTGACGCCGAGGTGCAGCGGGTAGTCGCATTGGGCGGCCAGTTGCTCGTAGGCCGCGACCATCACCACCGGGTCGTTGTGCTTGACGCTGATCTTGATGTCACCGAAGCCGTGCTCCTCGAACAGCGACGCCTCCCACAGCGCGGATTCGACGAGTGCCTCAGGCGTGGCCTTGCCGTATTTGGACATGAACCGCTTGTCCAGCGAGCCGGCGTTGACGCCGATGCGGATCGGGATGCCCGCCGCACCGGCGGCCTTGGCGACCTCGCCGACCCGGCCGTCGAATTCCTTGATGTTGCCCGGGTTTACCCGCACCGCGGCACACCCGGCGTCGATGGCGGCGAAGATGTACTTCGGCTGGAAGTGGATGTCGGCTATCACCGGAATCTGGCTGTGCCGGGCGATCTCGGCCAGCGCGTCGGCGTCCTCCTGACGCGGGCAGGCCACCCGGACGATGTCACAGCCGGCCGCGGTCAGTTCGGCGATCTGCTGCAAGGTCGAGTTGACGTCATGAGTCTTGGTGGTGCACATCGACTGCACCGAGATCGGATAGTCGCTGCCGACCCCGACGTCGCTGACCATCAGCTGGCGCGTGGTGCGCCGCGGGGCGAGCGTCGGCGCCGGCGGCTGGGGCATGCCCAGGCCGATACTCACTGGAACAGCCGGATCGGGTTGACCAGATCGGCGGTCACCGTCAGCAGCATGTAGCCGACGACGAACACCAGCACCACATAGGTTGCGGGCATGAGTTTGAGGTAGTTCACCGGCGCGGCCGCGACCTTGCCGCGGGCCGACCGGATCATGTTGCGGATCTTCTCGAACACCGCGACGGCGATGTGGCCGCCGTCGAACGGCAGCAACGGCAGCAGGTTGATGGCCCCCAGGACCAGGTTCAACTGGGCCAGGAAGAACCAGAACGCCACCCACAGCCCATGGTCGACGGTGTCGCCGCCGATGATGCTGGCACCGACGACGCTCATCGGCGTCTCCGGGTCGCGCTGGCCGCCACCGATAGCGTGCACCAGCGCGCCGACCTTGGACGGGATGGTGACCAGCGACTTGCCCACCTGGACGGTCAGATCGCCGGCGAAGGCGAACGTGGCGGGCACGGCCGAGAAGACGCTGTAGCGCGTGGGCACCGGACGCGGCGCACCGACTCCGATGGCGCCGACGGTGGCCGCCGCGGGTTGACCGCCCTGTCCGTTAGCCCCATTAGTCAGGAAGCGTTGGGTGGGCTGGACCGCGACATAGGTGGTGATCGTTTTGCCGTCGCGCTGCACGACGACTGGCACGGTCCCCTGCATTTTGCGAACCGCGGCGGCCATGTCCTCGAAGCTGGACACCGGGGTGTCACCGACCTTGACGACGACGTCGCCCGGCCGGATCCCGGCCTGCGCCGCCGGGCCGGGACCCTCGCACTTGTCGAGCTTGCCTGCGGCCACTTCCTTTGCGACACAGCCGGTTTCGCCGACCACCGCGTTGGTGGACGGGTGCAGGTTGGGCAGCCCCCAGACCAGCGCGATGCCGTAGATCAGCACAAGGCAGATGACGAAGTTCATGGCCGGACCGGCGAACAGCGTCGCCACCCGCTTCCAGGTCGCCTGCTTGTACATGGCGCGCTCATGCTCGTCGGGTGCGAGCTCCTCGACTGGGGTCATGCCGGCGATGTCGCAGAATCCGCCGAGCGGAACGCCCTTGACGCCGTATTGGGTTTCACCACGCCGGGTAGACCACAGCGTGGGCCCGAAGCCGACGAAGTAGCGGCGCACCTTCATGCCGGTGGCGCGCGCCACCCACATGTGGCCACACTCGTGCAGGGCCACCGAGATCAGAATGGCCAGTGCGAACAGCACAATGCCGAGAACGAACATCATCTCCGCTGTCAGGACCTTTCTAAGACCAATCCGGAAACCTCGCGTTGCGCTCGCGCGCGGGCCCAGCGCTGCGCTTCGAGTACGTCATCCACGGTAGCTGGTTCCACGGCCCATTGGTCGGCAGCGCGCAGTACCTCGGCGATGGTGCCGACGATCGCGGGGAAGCCAATCCGCCCCTCGAGGAACGCTGCCGCCGCTTCTTCGTTGGCGGCGTTGTAGACGGCGGTCATGCAGCCACCGGCCTGACCGGCGTGCCGGGCCAGCTCAACCGCCGGGAAGACGGCGGTGTCAAGCGGCTCGAACTCCCAGGTCGACGCGGTGCCGAAGTCGCAGGACGCCGCCACAGCGGGCACCCGCCGGGGCCAGCCCAGCGCCAGGGAAATCGGCAGCTTCATGTCCGGGGGGCTGGCCTGGGCGATCGTCGAGCCGTCGACGAAGGTGACCATCGAATGAACAATCGACTGGGGGTGCACCACCACGTCGATGCGGTCGTAGTCGATGCCGAACAGCAGATGCGTTTCGATGACCTCGAGCCCCTTGTTGACCAGCGACGCCGAGTTCAGCGTGTTCATCGGGCCCATCGACCAGGTCGGGTGGGCGCCGGCCTGCTCGGGGGTGACGGCCTCGAGGTCGGCGGCGGCCCAACCGCGAAACGGACCGCCGGAGGCGGTCAGCACCAGCTTGGCGACCTCGTCGGGGCTACCGCCGCGCAGGCACTGCGCCAGCGCGGAATGCTCCGAGTCGACGGGCACAATCTGACCCGGCCGCGCCGCCCGCAACACCAGCGGTCCCCCCGCGACCAGCGATTCCTTGTTGGCCAGCGCAAGCCTGGCACCCGACTCCAGCGCGGCCAGCGTCGGTCGCAGGCCCAGCGCCCCGACCAGCGCGTTGAGGACGACGTCGGCTTCGGTCTCCTCGACCAGTCGGGTGACCGCGTCGGGACCGCGGTAGACGACCGATTGACCACCCAAGCCGACCTGATCGGCGGCCCGTTCGTCGGCGACAGCGATATTCGTCACCCCGGTCTCGGCGCGCTGCCGCCGCAGCGTGTCCACGTTCGCGCCCCCGGCGGCCAGCCCGACCACCTCGAAACGGTCTGGATTGGCGGCGATGACCTCCAGCGCCTGGGTGCCGATCGAGCCGGTACTGCCCAGCACCAGCACACGCAGACGGCCCTCGGCGGGCGCTGGGGCCGTGGGGTTGGTCACCTACCCATTGTGCCCTCCGCACGACGATTCGGGCTGTGCCAGAATCTGACACCAGAAGCCGATCCGATCCGGAGGAAAACTGTGGCTAGTACCGCCAGTACTGAGGTGGAGCACTACAGGGGCGTCGACGTCGCCGAGGTGCCGTCGGCAGCGTGGGGCTGGAGCCGAATCAATCACCGCACCTGGCACGTCGTCGGGTTCATCAGCTTCGGATTCCTGCTGGCCATGTTGCGCGGCAACCACGTCGGTCACGTCGAGGACTGGTTCCTCATCGCGTTTGCCGCGCTCGCGCTCACCGTTCTGGTGCGCGACCTGTGGGGCCGCCGGCGCGGCTGGATCAGGTAGCCATCAGCGGCGCGCTCGTCGGTATCGGGCGCCGGCGAATGCGCCGGCCGTCACTCCGATCGCGATCAAGGCCAGCGCCACCGCCCAGGGCCATGCGCCGTGCTGATGCACCCAGCCCGCCAGGGCACCCTGCAGGCGGCCGGCCGCGCTGATCAGGGCGTCCGGCGGGCTCGCCACAGTCGCACTGAACAGCCGCAGCTCGTAGACGCCGTAGTAGGCGACGTACAGCCCGACCAACACCAGCAGCGCGCCACTGATCCGGTTCACGAACGGCTGGATGCGGCGCAACCGTTCGGCCACCGCCGAGCTCGCGGTCGCGGCCGCGAGCGCAAGAACGCCGACGACCAGGGTCAGGCCGCCGACGTAAGCGAGGTAGATCGACACGCCCGTGAGGACCGAACCACTGCGCAGGCCAGCGGCGGTGACCGCCAGAAACGGTCCGATGGTGCACGACAGCGAGGCGATCGCGTAACTCACGCCGTACCCGAACATCGACCACAGTCGAGCCGTCGGGGCCCATCGCGGGCCCAGCGGCCGTGGCGTGAGCGCCGTGAGCTCTCGACCCGATAACAGCCACACCCCGAGTGCGACCAGCACCACGCCGATCACCACCGTGCCGTAGGGCAGATAACGCTGCACCGTCGAGGCCGCCGAAATGGTCAGCGCCCCAAACGATCCGAACACCGCCATGAAGCCGAGCGCCATCCCGACGGTGGCCGCCAGCGCGCGGCCGATGGCGCGGCCGACGGCCGTCGATGGGCCGGAGTTGCCCTCATGGGGCTGCCCGCGCACCGCCAGAAGCAGATACGCAGGCAGCATGGCGAACCCACAGGGGTTGAGGGCCGCCACTAGTCCGGCGGCGAAGGCCAGACCGACAAGACCCTGGTTCACGGGTTAGTGCAGCCCAGCCACGCGGTTGGCGAGCTCAGCCTGGGGCATCGCCGCGGTGGGGTTGTTGACGAAGGTCGAGCTGCCGTCGGCGCGGTAGAACACCCACGCCGGCTGCCAGGGCACGTTGTAACTGGCCCAGATCGAGCCGTCGGTGTCATTGAGGTTGGTGAAGTTCAGGTTGTACTTCGAAACGAAGTTCCGCATCGCCCCGACATCGGAGTGCGCCGCGATACCGACAAAGGTGACGCCCGGGTTGGCCGCCGCCACCTGACTCAAGCCAGGAGCTTCCGCGTTGCAGAACGGGCACCACGGCGTCCAGAACCACAACACCGCCGGCTTACCCTGCAGACTGCCCCCATTGAAGGGAGCACCGCTGAGGGTGGTGCCGGTGAACTGCAGACGGCCGTCGGCCGCCGCCGAGCGCGGCGCATCGGCGAGGCCAAGGATCAAGACGGCCGCGAAGATTGCCGCCACAAATACTCTGAACGGCGAGAACAGGCGAAGCATGGTGCCCCCTAATTTGCTGGTGTTACAGATAAGAGACGTGCCAGCCGCCGCTGCGGTTCATCCGGCCGGTCTTCGACCGCCCCTCACCCGCCTGCTAACCACTTGCTAGCCACTTTTAGAGGCCAGCTGCCCGCAGGCGGCGCTGATCTCGCGGCCGCGGGTGTCTCGCACCGTGCAGGACACCCCTTTCGACCGAACCCGCCGGACGAACTCCCGCTCGGCCGCCTTGGGGCTGGCATCCCAATCGCTGCCCGGCGTCGGGTTGAGCGGGATCAGGTTCACATGCACCAGCGGCCCGAGGACACCATGCAGCCGCTTACCCAGTAGGTCGGCCCGCCACGGCTGGTCGTTGATGTCGCGGATCAGTGCGTACTCGATAGACACCCGCCGGCCGGTCACCTCGGCGTAGTACCGGGCGGCGTCCAGGGCTTCGCTGATCTTCCACCGGTTGTTGACCGGAACCAGCGTGTCGCGCAGTTCGTCGTCGGGCGCATGCAGCGACAACGCCAACGTCACCCCGAGCCGTTCGTCGGCGAGCTTGCGGATCGCCGGTGCCAGACCCACCGTCGACACCGTCACCGAGCGGGCGGAAATGCCGAAACCGGACGGCTCGGTGATGCGCCGCACGGCGGCCAGGACTCGGGCGTAGTTGGCCAGCGGCTCCCCCATGCCCATGAAAACCACGTTCGAGAGCCGGTCACCGAAGTCGTCACGCAACGCCGCGGCGCCGGCCCGCACCTGCTCGAGGATCTCCGCGGTCGACAGGTTGCGGCGCAATCCGCCCTGGCCGGTGGCGCAGAACGGACAGGCCATGCCACAGCCGGCCTGCGACGAGATACAGATCGTGTTGCGTTGCGGGTAGCGCATCAGCACCGACTCGAAGGTGGTGCCAGCAGGGTCGTTGACGGCGCGCCACAACGTCTTTCGGGTCTGCCCGGCATCGCAGGTGATTTCGGTGGCCGCGGTGAGCAGCGTCGGGAACATCGTCTCGGCGATCAGCTCGCGCGCGGCGGCCGGAAGGTCGGTCATCTGCCGGGGGTCGGCGATCAGCCTGCCGTAGTACTGGTGGGCGAGCTGCTTGGCCCGAAATGCCGGCAGGCCCAGCTCCGCGACGGCCGCGGCGCGACCCTCCGCGTCGAGGTCGGCCAGGTGTCGCGGCGGGCGGGCCGCACGCGGCGCGTCGAACATCAACTCTTGGACCATGACGTGTCCAGTATCGGCCTTCTCAGGCCGGCAGCAATGTGAACACCGTCCACGCCGCCACCGCCGAAGGAAGCACGCCGTCGAGCCGGTCCATCAGGCCACCATGGCCGGGAAGCAGCCGGCCCATGTCCTTGATGCCGAGGTCGCGCTTGACCTGGGATTCCACCAGGTCGCCCAGCGTGCAGCTCAGCACCAGTACCAGACCCAGCAGAACGCCCTCCCACGGCGGTCTGTGGGCCAGGAAGGTCGCGGTCAAAAACGCCGCGGTGATCCCGCAGAGCAACGAACCGCCGAATCCCTCCCACGACTTCTTCGGGCTGATCGCCGGAACCAGCGGATGCTTGCCGAACAGCACCCCGAACGTGTAGCCGCCCACGTCGGAGGCGACCACGGTGATCATCAGGCAGAACACCCGTCCGGCGCCTTGCTGCGGGTGGTAGACCAGCAACGCGGCAAAGGAGGCGAACAGCGGGACCCACGCGGTCAGGAAGACGGTGGCCGACGCGTCGCGCAGGTAATTCGACGGCGGTGGCGGACCGGCGTCGGGATCGTGGTTCCTGCTTTCCTGCATGAACGGGTGCGGGTGCATGAACAGCCGCCAGAACATGCAGACCACCACCGTGGCGCCGAAACCGGCCAACGCGCCGCGGGCACCATATGGCCAGGTCAGCCAGACGGTCACCTGCCCGCCGATCAGCAGCGGGATGACCGGAATGACGTATCCGGCCTCACGCAGCCGCCGCACCACCTCGTGGCTGGCGATGAAAATGGCCCCCGAACACAGGATCACCCATCCGTGCGGAGCGAACACCAGCGTCGCGATGAGAACCGCCCCGATCGAGGCGCCCACCGCGATCGCGGCGGGCAGATCGCGTCCGGCCCGGGATGTTTTCTTGGCAGCCGGCTCGTCGGGCGGGGTGCCTGCGTCAGCATCGGTCGTTGCCACGGAATCGGTTGCTGAGCGGCCGCTAGACCTCCAGCAGCTCGCCTTCTTTGTGTTTGACGAGCTCATCGATCTGGGTGACGTACTGGTGGGTGGTCTTGTCCAGGTCCTTCTCGGCGCGGCCGACGTCGTCCTCGCCGGCTTCGCCGTCCTTGCGGATGCGATGCAGTTCCTCCATGGCTTTGCGACGGATGTTGCGCACCGAGACTCGGGCTTCCTCCCCCTTGTGCTTGGCCTGCTTGACCAGCTCGCGCCGACGTTCCTCGGTGAGCTGCGGCACGGCGACGCGGATCAGGGTGCCGTCGTTGGTGGGGTTCACCCCGAGGTCGGAGTTGCGGATGGCCGTCTCGATGGCGTGCAGCTGACTGGTTTCGTACGGCTTGATCACGACAAGCCGCGCCTCGGGAACATTGATGCTGGCCAGCTGGGTGATCGGGGTGTTCGTGCCGTAATAGTCGATGACGATCCGGGAGAACATGCTCGGGTTGGCGCGCCCCGTCCGGATGGTGGACAAATCGTCACGGGCCACCGAGACGGCCTTTTCCATTTTCTCTTCCGCATCGAAGAGCGCCTCGTCGATCATTTTGCGCGGATCATCCCCTCAGGTCGTTACCAGCGTTCCGATCTTCTCACCGGCGACCGCCCGGGCGATATTGCCACTGGTCAGCAGGTTAAACACCAGGATCGGCATGCCATTGTCCATGCACAGGCTGAACGCGGTGGCATCGGCTACCCGCAACCCGCGGTCGATCACTTCGCGATGACTGATCACGGTGAGCAACTCGGCCTGTGGGTTCTCCCGCGGATCCGCGGTGAACACGCCGTCGACCGCCTTGGCCATCAGCACCACGTCCGCGCCGATCTCCAGCGCCCGCTGGGCCGCCGTCGTGTCGGTGGAGAAGTACGGCAGCCCCATGCCGGCGCCGAAGATCACCACCCGGCCCTTCTCCAGGTGGCGGACCGCGCGCAGCGGGATGTAGGGCTCGGCCACCTGCCCCATGGTGATCGCGGTCTGCACCCTGGTGGCGATGCCTTCCTTCTCGAGGAAGTCCTGCAGCGCAAGGCTGTTCATGACGGTGCCGAGCATGCCCATGTAGTCCGAACGTGTGCGCTCCATGCCGCGCTGCTGCAGCTGTGCGCCGCGAAAGAAGTTGCCGCCACCGATCACCACCGCGACCTGCACGCCGCCGCGGACCACCTCGGCGATCTGGCGGGCCACCTGCGCCACCACGTCAGGATCCAGCCCGACTTGGCCGCCGCCGAACATCTCGCCGCCGAGCTTGAGCAACACCCTCGAATACTTCGTTCCCGGTGCGCCGTTGGCGCTCGTCGGCTCAGCCTCCGCCATCAGACTCCTCGCATGACAGTGCCATCCCGGCGACCACTCGGGACGGCCTCTCCATCCTGCCTCATCGCTGCTGGGTGACGTGGGCGGGGGCACACATGGCGAGCCGGGTCGCGTTTTGAAGATGTTTGGGCGGCGGGCGGCGTGGGAATCCGCACCAACGCGGCGGGCCGCGACGCGGTCTTAAGAATCAGGATCCGGGCCTCGCCGCATCGAGCTGAATGGCTCAAACCACGTACGCCACTGGGGAGGAACTGATTCATGGCGGACAACAAGAGCGGGCCTGCCGAAGCAGTCAAGGGCACCGTCGAGGGCATCAAGGGCAAGGTCAAGGAGGCCGTCGGCGCGGTGACGGGTCGCGATGACCTCACTCGCGAGGGCGAGGCCCAGCAGGACAAGGGCGAAGCGCAGCGCGACGCGGGCAAGAAGGAAGCCGAAGCCGAGGCGGCTCGCGGAGCTGCCAAGGCCGCCGAGGAGCGCCAGAAGTCCAACCAATAAGCCTGATGGAAGGATGGGTCCGGCCCGGAACACGGGCCGGGCTCATCGAACTTTTCTGGCACCATTATGCCCGGGCCAGTCTTCGATTCTGAACGCGTTAGACAAAATTGGAATAGTTCGGCGCCGAGCCGGGTAACCAGCGATGACAAGCGGCATCTCCTCGGATGTCCCCTCAAATGGTTTGGGAGCTGCTCTGTTGGATGTTCTACTACTCACCAATGGGGACGACTTCGAATCGGCGCTGCCGACCCTGAATTCATTCGCGGAGTCGATCCGCAACGCCCCTCTCACCGATCTCACCGACGGCCACTACATCGGCTCCGACGTCGCGATTATCGACGCACGCACCGACCTTGCAGCGGCTCGCCGGGCGTGCCGGCGACTGACGGCCAGCGCGCCTGGGGTCGCGGTGGTGGCCGTCGTCGCGCCGGCCGATTTCGTGGCGGTGGACGTCGACTGGCACTTCGACGACGTGATGCTGCCCGCCGCGGGGGCGGCCGAGTTGCAGGCGCGGTTGCGGCTGGCAATCACGCGTCGGCGCAGCACGCTGGAGGGCACCCTGAAATTCGGTGACCTGCTGCTGCACCCGGCCAGTTACACCGGATCGCTGGCGGGCAAGGATCTGAACCTGACACTTACCGAGTTCAAGTTGTTGACTTTCCTTGTGCAGCATGCCGGTCGGGCGTTCAGCCGTACCCGGCTGATGCATGAGGTGTGGGGTTATGACACCAACGGTCGTGTTCGCACCGTCGACGTTCACGTGCGGCGGCTTCGGGCCAAGCTCGGAGCCGAGTACGAATCGATGGTGGACACCGTTCGCGGCGTGGGCTATATGGCGGTGACGCCGCCGCAACCGCAATGGATCATCAGCGAGTCGGCGCCGACTCCCGTCTGGACGCCACCGGACTCGATCGCTCAATAACGGTTCGTTCGAAACACATTCTTCCGCAAGGTTTTTCGCGGACCGATCACCCGAAGATCGGGAGTGCGCGTTTGCGCGCCAGCGCATCCATCCCCTGTTGAATGCTGTCTTGGACCTCGCGGTACTTGCGGTCGACATAGTCGTCGTCTTCCGCGCAGGCCGGATCGTGGTCAAGCTCGATGGCGGGCATGAACCTGGTCCTGATCTTGGCCGGCAACGGCAGCTGCGGGAGAGCCGCCGGTGCAATCCCCCACGGCAGCGAGATCGCCAACGGGAAAACCTTGAGCCGCAGCATTCGGTCGAGCCGCAAGAACCGCGATAGCCGATCGCCGCGAATCAGCACCGGCATGGCATCGGCGCCGCCGACGGTCGCGATCGGCACGATCGGCACCCCTGCGTGAATTGCCATCTTGACGAAGCCTTTTCGACCGGCAAGGTTGGCGCGGTCACGCTCGGTCCACGGCCGCAGTGAATCCACCTCGCCGCCGGGCCACAGCGCCACGTCGCGGCCTTCGGCCAGTGCGGTGGCGATGGCATCCGGGGCCGCCGGGAGCACGCCCATCGACCGGAAGTACCGTCCGATGCCCGGAATCGCCATCAGCGCGTCGTGCGCCGTGCCGTGCAGCACGCGGTCCGGGCCGAAGCGACGCCACCATTGCAGGCCCACGGTCCACGCGTCCCACACGAAGGGAGCGCCCGAGTGAATGCCGATCAAGAGCACCGGCGGCTCGGGAATGTTCTCCCAGCCGTCGATCTCCATGCGGAACCAATAGTCGACCAGCACGTTCCAGAAGAACTTCTGGCGCTGCAGTGTGGTCTCGTCCTGTCCCTCTAGGTCCCATTCGCCGGCTCGCTTTGCCACCCAGCCGCCCAGGCCGCCGCCCTGCTTGTCTCGCTTGTCTTGCATGGACGCCCGCGCTTCATCGGCGTGTTGCCGCGCTTGTTCACGTACGTCCGCTGGCCTGTGATCGGTATCCGTCATTTACGCTGTGTACCCATTCAGCCGCGCAGAATCCCCGGATACGCAAACCTCCCCGCGCCAATGGGCGTGGCGCGGGGAGGTACGTGCAACCGGATTAGGCGTGTGTCGCCGGAGCAGGCGGCGCGCCCGGTGCCGGACCTGAGTTCGGTGCCACTCCGGGCGCCGGGGCCCCCGGAACGTTCGACGTCCACATCAAAATGTCTTGCAGTCCGTCGTTATAGACGACGCCATTCGGCGGCGCGCCGGTCACGTCGAAGTACAGCGTGCCCCTGGATTCGCTGCCTTGAGCGATGGGCGCGGGGTTAAGGCCGTTCGGGACCTCAACCTTGTCGATCAGCTTGTAGTTCTGACCGTTGGGCCCGCGGGCGCTGAAGTCTCTCACCTGCGGGGTAACAAGTCCCCCGTCCGACCTGGCGACGATGTCTGCCTGGTAGAGCGTTCCCTTAGGGGTGTAGCCGGGAATCGCCATGGTGCTGGGCTGCAGGTTGCTCACCGTGTAGGAGGTAACCATTGGCCCGTCGATCAGCGATTCGCTGGCACCGAATCCCTGGATGTTTGGCGGCGCGGCCGAAGCAGTTGCCGCGGCGAAAACGCTTACCGCAGCTATTCCCGCGGCACCGACAGCCGTTTTGACAGTGGTGTTTGTAAACTTCACCTTGGACTCCTTTATCTTCTTCTTGTCGCCCTAGCGGCTACCCAATATGGGGTTAGACCACACCCAGTCCGCATAACCAAACGGCGGCATCCTCAAACGTGACTGCATTGTTAAATGCCGCTTCCGGCCCGCCTACCTGCGCAAACCCCGCCGATATCATTTTCCGCCACAACATGGTTCAAACAACTTCTTTAACATTGGCATCATTTGGCGGCATTCGAATCTGGCATCTCAGCAATTACCGTCAAAGCATCTGCCGGACTTAGCAATTGGATCCATTTGCGATAGCAGTGCGTTTCTTGCGCATCCAGATGCCTGATATATGTCAATATGGTTGACATGGGTGACCACGACGACGCTCCGCTGGGCTACCTGCTCTACCGGGTGGCAGCCGTTCTGCGACCAGAGGCTTCCGCCGCGTTGCGTCCGCTCGGCCTGACGCTGCCCGAATTCGTTTGCCTGCGCATCATTTCGCTGTTCCCCGGCCTGTCCAGTGCCGAATTGTCCAGGCACACCAACGTCACACCGCAGGCGATGAACACCGTGCTGCGCAGGCTGGAAGAGATTGGCGCGGTGGAACGGCCCGAGTCGGTGTCGTCGGGGCGGGCGTTACCGGCCACGCTGACCGGCCAGGGCCGCGCACTGCTGAAGGGCGCGGAGGGCGCGGTCCGCGCCGCCGACGGCCGCATCCTGGCCAAGCTGAGCGGGGCGCAGCAGCGCGAGTTCAAACGAATGCTGGAAAAGCTCGGCTCCGACTGATGTGGCCCGGCTACCGGGCGGCCTGGATTCGGGCCCAGGGCCTGGCCTCCTCGAGTTCGTAGGCCAGCTCGAGCAGTAGCGCTTCCTGGCCCACGTCGGCCGAGAGCATCATGCCCACGGGCATGCCGTCCGCGGATTGGGCTAACGGCAGCGAAATCGCTGGCTCTCCGGTGACATTCTGCAGCGGGGTGAACGCGACCCAATTGATCAGCCGGTCCATGACCTGCCGATAGTCAGTGGGTGCGAGGTACCCAATCGGCGGCGTCTCGTCGGCCAGGGTGGGCGTGAGCACCGCGTCGTAGGTGGCGAAAAACCGCGCGGTGCGCCGTCGCAGCCTGCGCAGGCGCACGATCGTCAGCGGAAGCCGGTGCAGGTTTCTGGCGGTATGCCGGTCCAGGCCCAACGTCAAATTGTCCAGTCGGGTGCGGTCGAAGGTGTTGCCGAACGCCCGCCGGCCGGTGCGTACGATCGCCATCGCCAACATTCCCCAATACAGCACGAAATCGTCCGGGAAACTGGCCGGCACCGGGGGCTCGTCGATGTGTTCGACGCGGTGACCCAGTTCCTCGAGCAAACTGGCCGACTTCAGCGTCAGCTCCCGCACCCCGGGACTGCACTCGCGCTGGACGGAACGGGTCAGCACGGCAATTCTCAACCGCTGCCGGCCCGGCCGCGTGACATCGCCGATCGGCGGCAGCTTGGGGTTGGGCCAGATGCGCTCGGCCTCCCGATAGAAGGCCGCGGTGTCGCGCACGGAACGGGTCAGCACACCGTTGGTGACGATGGGCACCGGCATCCGGCGCAGCGGCGAGTCCAGCGGCAGCCGGCCGCGCGACGGCTTGAGCCCGACCAGCCCGTTGCAGGCGGCCGGAATCCGGATCGAGCCGCCGCCGTCGTTGGCGTGCGCGATCGGCACCACGCCGGCGGCGACAAACGCACCCGACCCCGACGACGAGGCGCCGGCGGTGTGCTCGGTGTTCCACGGGTTGCGTACCGGCCCCAGCCGGGCATGTTCGGCGGCCGCGCTGAACCCGAATTCCGACAGTTGCGTCTTGCCCAGCGATACCGGCCCGGTGGCCAGGTACATCCGGGTGAACTCGCCGTCGGCGACCGCGTCGAAAGGGGCCCAGGCGTCAGCGCCCTGCATCGTGGGCTGCCCGGCGACGTCGACGTTGTCCTTGATGAACGTCGGGACGCCGGCAAAGACGCCGTTAGCTGGCCCAAGTGACCCGGTTTGGCGGGCCCGCTCAAAAGCGTTGTACGCCAAGCCATTCAGGGCCGGGTCGACCGCCTCGGTGCGCGCGATGGCCGCCTCGACCACCTCGGCCGCGCCGACGCGGCCGGTTCGGATGGCCTCGGCGAGACCAACCGCGTCGTTGTCGCCGAGGGCGTCGTCGCCGAAGGCGTGCACGCGTGGCATGCGCGCGCCTAGGCCTGACCCACCTCGAAGCGGACGAACCGCGTCACCGTCACGCCGGCCTCGTCGAGCAGGGCCTTGACGGTCTTCTTGTTGTCGGACACCGACGGCTGCTCGAGCAGCACAGCGTCCTTGAAGAAGCCGTTCAGCCGGCCCTCGACGATCTTGGGCAGCGCCTGCTCCGGCTTGCCCTCGGCCTTCGCCGTCTCCTCGGCGATGCGGCGTTCGCTGGCCACGACGTCCTCGGGGACATCGTCGCGCGACAGGTAGCGGGCCTTGAGCGCGGCGATCTGCAGCGCGACAGCATGAGCCGCCTCTTTTTCTGCGGCGGTTCCGCCGCCTGAGTACTCGACCAGCACACCAACGGCGGGCGGCAGGTCGGCCGACCGCTTGTGCAGGTAAGTCTCGACGGTGCCGTCGAAGTTGGCGACCCGGCGCAGTTCCAGCTTCTCGCCGATTTTGGCGGACAGCGCGGCGATCGCCTCCTCGACGGTTTGATCACCAGCCTTGGCGGCCTTGAGCGCGTCGACGTCGCCGGCCTTGGATTCGGCGGCCGCGGCCACCACCTCGTCGGCCAGCTTCTGGAACTCGGCGTTCTTGGCGACGAAGTCGGTCTCGCAGTTCAGCTCGATCAGCGCGCCGCCCTTGGCCGCGACCAGGCCCTCGGCCGTGGCCCGCTCGGCGCGCTTGCCGACGTCCTTGGCGCCCTTGATCCGCAGCGCCTCGACCGCCTTGTCGAAGTCGCCGTCGCTTTCGGCCAGCGCGTTCTTGCAGTCGAGCATGCCGGCACCGGTCAGCTCCCGAAGTCGCTTGACGTCGGCAGCGGTGAAATTCGCCAATGCTCAGCCTTTCCTAGGATGCATCTGTGGTTGATTCTGCTGCAACCGCGGCCGCTTGTTCTGCCGGGACCGCTGACGGTGTCGCAGAAGCCAGCAGCTCTTGCTCCCATTCGGCCAGCGGCTCGGCGGCCTCCGCCTCCGGCTTGCCATCGACGCGGCCCGCGCCGGCGCGGGCCTGCAGACCCTCGGCGACCGCTGAGGCGATCACCTTGGTCAGCAGCGCCGCCGAGCGGATCGCGTCGTCGTTGCCCGGGATCGGGTAGTCGACCTCGTCGGGGTCGCAGTTGGTGTCCAGGATCGCGATGACCGGGATGCCCAGCTTGCGGGCCTCGCCGACGGCGATGTGCTCCTTGTTGGTGTCGACGACCCAGATCGCCGATGGCACCTTGACCATGTCGCGGATACCGCCGAGGCTGCGATCCAGCTTGTTCTTCTCCCGGGTCAGCATCAGGATTTCCTTCTTGGTGCGACCCTCGAAGCCACCGGTCTGCTCCATCGCCTCGAGCTCCTTGAGCCGCTGCAGCCGCTTGTGCACGGTGGAGAAGTTGGTGAGCATGCCGCCCAGCCAGCGCTGGTTCACGTAGGGCATGCCGACGCGGGTGGCTTCGGCCGCGACCGACTCCTGCGCCTGCTTCTTGGTGCCGACGAACAGCACGCTGCCACCGTGGGCGACGGTCTCCTTGACGAACTCGTACGCCTTGTCGATGAAGGTCAGCGTCTGCTGCAGGTCGATGATGTAGATGCCGTTGCGGTCGGTGAAGATGAACCGCTTCATCTTGGGATTCCAGCGACGGGTCTGATGCCCGAAGTGGGTGCCGCTGTCGAGCAGCTGCTTCATGGTTACTACGGCCATGCTTGTGCCTTAACTTGTGTCGGTTGTCGCCCGGCGTCGGGTGAAGCCGGGCCCTGGCGCCTGCTGCGATGCCGGACCCTGTTACGGGACCGCCCGGCACGCTGTTGCGGCCCTAAGTGGAACGGGGCCGTCAATCGAGCTCAGGTGCAGACGCGCGAAGTCAGCCCGCTGCTGCGAGCTGCGCCGAGAAGTCTACACGCCGCGCTCCACAGATTTGGCAGCGGTGACTGGCCCGGCCAGCGCCGCGACGCTGAACTGAACCGGTGCGATGGGCGGCGGTTGTGCTGTGCTGGGCGCTGCTCAGCGTGGCACCGGCGGTTGCCGACGACGCTCGGCTTGATTGGCCGCTGCGGCCGCGGCCGGCGGTGGTGCGGGGATTCGACGCCCCCTCGCCGAATTGGAACCCCGGGCACCGGGGCGTGGATCTGGCCGGCGCGCCCGGTCAGCCGGTGTACGCCGCCGGCACCGCGACCGTCGTGTTCGCCGGGGTGCTGGCGGGACGGCCGGTGGTATCACTGGCCCATCCCGGCGGCCTGCACACCAGCTACGAGCCGGTCCGAGCGGTCGTGCGGGTCGGTCAGCTGGTTACAGACAAGACCGTGATCGGCGAGCTGGTGGCCGGACACGTGGGCTGCCGGGCCGCGGCGTGTCTGCACTGGGGCGCGATGTGGGGTCCGGCTTCGGGTGCCGACTATGTCGATCCGCTGGGCCTATTGAAGTCCACTGCCATTCGGCTCAAACCGCTGAACGGCTGATTTCACCTTTCGCGGAAGTTACGCAACACCGGTCGCGGCAGCCACAGGTCTGACGGGACCCCGTCCCCCGCGCTTCAGAAGTGAGTCTGCCAAGCCCTCTGAGCGTCGATGAGCGAGTTCCGTTGGCTGGTGGGTAGCCCTCGCCTTCGGTCGCGCAGGTGCTCGGTGAAGTAGTGGCTTTTGCCCCGGCCTGTGCTTTTGGCCTCGTACATAGCGGTGTCGGCGTCGCGCAGGATCTGTGCCGCGCCACGCGGGTCGTTGCTTTCGATCACAACGATTCCGATGCTGGCCCCGATGCGGAGAGTCTCGTTATCGATGACTACCGGTTCCGACAGGGTCGTGTGGAGTCTGTCCGCGAGCGCGTCGAGGTCGGGGCGGGCGATCTGGCCAATGAGCAGGGCGACGAATTCGTCGCCGCCAAACCGGGCGACCACGTCGTCGGATCGGACGGCGCAGCGGAGACGTTGCGCCGCGCTCCGTAGCACGTCGTCGCCGGCGTCGTGGCCGAACATATCGTTGATGGTCTTGAGATTGTCCAGATCGATGAACAGGACCGCCGCCAACACGTGGTGGCCGCCGGATTCGAGTGCTTCGGTAACGCGGGTGACGGCGTAGGCGCGGTTGGGCAGCCCGGTCAGCGAGTCGTGTGTGGCCTCGTAGGCGAGCCGTTCGCTGGCGGTGCGTTGTGCGGTGATGTCGGTGAGTGAGATGAGCACCGCTGAATGCTCGGGATCGTCCGGGTTGAGCAGGCGATAGCTTCCGGACAGCCATACCCGTTGTCCGTCGAAGCGATCGACGCCGAAGACGTAATCACTGATTGGGGTTCCGGTCTGCCGGATCTGGGTGAGTGGATGCCGGTCTGCACCGACGAGGTGGCCGTTGGTGTCGTAGATGGGGTAATCGAGGGCTCTGTTGCTTGGCGGGTTTTCGAGAATCTCGGCATGTGCGCCGAACATTCGTTGGGCGGCCGGGTTCGAGGATTCGATAAAGCCGTCGCTGCCGATGATCGAAACCCCGTAGTCGAGTGTGGTCACCACGGTTTGGAAGTGTTGTTCGGCGCGGCGCAGGGCGGTCTGGTCGGTGCAGACCAGGAGATAGCCGGTGTTTATTGCGGTGGCGGAGACCCGCACGGCCAGTGCCGCTCCGTCCGCGGCGTGGTGGGTGCTGTGAACGATTCCGCCGTGGGCGAGGATCGCGGCGGGGTCCAACGGGGTGCCGACCGCCTCGCTGACCGGGAGTGCCAGTGCTCGTGCGGCGGGTCGGCGGTAGATGGCTTCAGCTGCCGGGTTCCAATTGGTGACGATCGCCGGTGAACGTGGTGGCGATGATCGCGTCACTGACGTGGGTGGCCAGCGCCGCCTGGCAGCGCAGCGCCGCCTCGGCGGCCTTCTGGGCAGACAGATCGCGGAAGATCACCTGATAGGCGGGTCTGCCCTCCCAGACCGTCAGCACCGACACTGCCTCGACGTCGAGGGTGGTGCCATCAAAGCGCAGCATCACCGCCTCCGAGGGTGGAGATGTGTCCCCCTCGTGCCGCAGGGAAGCGATTCGCGCCAGCATCACGGGAACCGAGTCCGGATGAACGAATTCGGTGATCACGTGTCCTACCAGCTCAGCGCTGGACTGTGCGCCGATCCAGCGGACCCCGGCGGGGTTGACATAGACGACGCGGCCGCCCTCATGCACGGCGATGGCGTCGGGGCTGTGGTGCACCAGCCGCCGGTACCGCTGCTCGGCAAGATCTGCCTGCATCTGCCGACCATCGGAGGCTGGATCCAGCACCCCGCCTTCGGTGTCGCCGTCGCAGGAGTGATCGTTCCCCGCGCCCAACAGATCCTCCTCCCTTGCTGTCGAGCCCAATTACAGCAAGAGATTGGACCACCCGGGCAGAAATAACCGGACGTAAATAATTCGGCATACCGTGGCGTGACCAGCGGTTCGGGTGTGACGCATGGTGATCATTTGGACGTTAAATCAATACCGGGACGCCCATTCGGGGCCGATCGGCGACACGGGAGGAACGACACCTCGGCCTGGGCCGGAGCGGCGGTTCAATGTCGCCGGAGCGGCGCTTCCGGCGCGGCAAACGCGCTAACAACGGCAACAGCATCGGGATGAATCCAGACAGCCCTTGTGCGAAGCATGGCATCGGCCCTTGGCATCTGGTTTGCGGTGTTGTCGCGCGGAGGCGGGCACGCCGGGTATTCCCTCGGCTTGGAGACAGCCGTGACAGATGTGACAGGCGCCATCAAGCCCGCGGATGGGCCTGATCGTGCACCGCCCGCAGCCGGGATACCGCGACGTGGGTGTAGAGCTGAGTGGTCGCCAGGCTGGAATGGCCGAGCAACTCCTGGACGACCCGCAGGTCGGCCCCGCCTTCGAGCAGGTGCGTGGCCGCGCTGTGGCGCAGTCCGTGCGGCCCCATGTCGGGTGCGCCGTTCACCGCGGCGACGGTCTGGTGTACGACGGTGCGGACCTGGCGCACATCGAGCCGCCGGCCCCGCGCGCCCAGCAGCAGCGCCGGGCCGGATGCGGCGGTGACCAGCGCCGGACGGCCCTCGGCCAGCCAGGCGCGCAGCGCGTCGGCGGCCGGCAACCCGTACGGCACGGTGCGCGGCTTGTTGCCCTTGCCCAGGACGCGCACCAGCCGATGCCCGGTGTCCACGCTGTCGATGTCCAGGCCGCACAGCTCGCTCACCCGGATACCGGTGGCGTATAACATCTCGACGATCAGCCGGTCCCGCAGAGCCAACGGATCACCTTGCTCCGCACCCGATTTCGCAGCCGCCATGGCCGCGAGCGCCTGATCCTGGCGCAGCACCGCCGGCAAAGTGCGGTGCGCCTTGGGCACTTGCAGCCGGGCGGCGGGGTCTGCGGCGAGCAGACCGCGCCGCGCTGCCCACGCGGTGAATGCCTTGACCGCCGAGGTGCGACGGGCCAGCGTCGTGCGCGCGGCGCCGGCCCCGGCCGAGGTGGCCAGCCATGCTCGCAGCAGGGGCAGGCTCAGTCCGTCCAGGCCGATGCCCTCACCGTTTCGCTGTCCATCGAGGAAACCGAAGAGCGAGCGCAGGTCGCCCAGGTAGGCGCGACGGGTATGCGCCGAGCGGCCACATTGCAGCTCAAGGTATTCGTCGAACTCCTCGAGGATCGCCTGCACTCCCCCACGCTCGCAGACACAGTGCGGCGTTTGTCAGTCGACGCGCCGAAGTGTGTCCGGGGTGAGATCTTTGCGGTTCGGGTAGCCGTCGACGGCCATGATCAGGTCCGCTTCGGCAAGCAGCGTGCGCAGCACGTGCACAACGCCGTCGACTCCGCCGAGCGCCAGACCGTAGGCGTATGGGCGGCCGACACCCACCGCGGTTGCGCCCAGCGCGAGTGCCTTGATGACATCCGCGCCGCTGCGGATGCCGGAGTCGAACAACACCGGCAGCCCGTCGGCCGCCTCGACCACCCCCGGCAGGCAATCGATGGCGGGCAGGCCCCCGTTGGCCTGGCGTCCGCCGTGATTGGAGCAGTAGATGCCGTCGACGCCGCCGTCTTTGGCGCGCCGGGCGTCATCGGGGTGGCAGATGCCCTTCACCAGCAGCGGCAGATCGGTCAGTGAGCGCAGCCAGGGCAGGTCGTCCCAGGTCAAGGGGTTTCCGAAGACCTGGATCCAGCGCAGCGTGGCCGCTTGACGATCCTCCTCCGGCGGGCGTTGCAGGCTGGCGCGGAAGACCGGGTCGCTGAAGTAGTTGCTCAGGCAGTGTCCGCGCAACTGGGGGAAGTTCGACGTGCGCAGATCACGCGGGCGCCAGCCCGTCACCCAGGTGTCGAGCGTGACGACGATGCCCTTGAAGCCGGCCGCCTCGGCGCGGTGCACGAGGCTGGCGGCCAGCTCCCGGTCGGTAGGCGTGTACAGCTGGAAAAACCCCGGCGTATCGCCCAAGGCGGCGGCGATGTCTTCCAGCGGGTCGACGGTCAGCGTCGAGGCGACCATCGGAACGCCGGTGGCCGCCGCCGCGCGCGCGGTGGCTAGGTCGCCGTGGCCGTCCTGCGCGCACAGCCCGATGACGCCGATGGGCGCCATGAACAGCGGGGCTGGCAAGGTCAGCCCGAACAATTCGACGGAGAGATCGCGTTGCGCGGCGCCGACGAACATGCGCGGCATCAGGCCCCATCGTTCGAAGGCTTCGCAGTTGGCCCGCTGTGTGCGCTCGTCGCCGGCCCCGCCAGCGACGTAGGACCACACCGACGGCGGCAGGGTCTGCGCGGCCCTGGCCTCCAGTTCGGCGTAGACCATCGGCAGCACCGGCACGACCCCGCCCAAGCCCTGCAGGTAGATCTCGTTCTGGTAGTCCCCGAATGCCATGTCAGCCCTGAACCCCGGCCTCTGCCTCGGCCAGTTCCTTCTTCCACTGCCGGAACGTCTCTTCGGTGCGTCCGCGCCGCCAGTAACCGGAGATCGACGACGCCCATTTCCGGTCCACGCCGCGTTCGGTGCGGATGTGCGGCCGCAAGTTGTGCATGACGGCTTGCGCCTCGCCGTGGATGAAGACGTGCACCTGCCCCGGCAGCCACTGGGCGGTGGTGACCGCCTCGATCAACGGCGCGGAATCACCGGCACGGTCCTCGGGGACCAGATCGGCCCGGCCGCCGCGGTAGACCCAATTCACCTGAACGGACTCCGGTGCGGTCAATCCGATCTCGTCTTCGGGGCCGGCGACCTCGATGAACGCCTTGCCGACCGCGGTGGGCGGCAGCGCTTCCAGCGCCGCCGCGATGGCCGGCAGCGCGGATTCATCACCTGCCAGCAAATGCCAATCGGCGGCCGGATCGGGGGTGTAGGCACCACCGGGCCCCATCAGGTAGATCGGCTGGCCGGGTTGGGCCGCGGCCGCCCACGTTCCCGCCACCCCGTGCTCACCGTGCACCACGATGTCCACCGCGATCTCGCGGGCCGCGGCGTCGACCCGGCGCACAGTGATCGTCCGAACCGACGGCTTCTTCTCGGGCGGCTGCTCGGCGAAGCTGTCCAGGGTCAACGGGTGCGGCAACCCGGCCACGACCTTATCGTTTAGGTCGTCGTCGACGAAGACGAGCTTGACGTAGGAGTCGGTGAATTTGCTGGGCACGAAGGTGTCGAAGCTATTGCTGCCCAGCACAACCCGGACCATGTGCGGTGTGAGTTGTTCGGTACCGACGACGTGAAAGCTTTGCAGAGGTCGACCTGCCAACTTCTCCTCCTGTCCAGACCCGACCCCAGTCGACTATACGAGTCGCGCGTCTGACACCTTGGCCGCAGCGCGGCCACGATGGACGCGGACGATCCGCCACCGGCCGTCGTGCCGCTCGGCCAAGCCGGTGATCTCGAGCATCGCCAGCGGGCCGAGCACCTGTTCGGGCACCAGCCCGGACGCGACCGCAATCTCGTCGATCGTGGCCACGCCGCGGCCCGGTAATGCCTCGTAGACCTGGCGTTCGGCCTCGGTGAGCCCGTCGAGCGGGGTGGTCGGCCGCGGCTCTTCGGGCGCCAGCTCGCCGATGCGGCCGACAAGCTCGACAACGTCGTCGGCTCGAGTGACCAGCTCCGCGCCGTTACGCAGCAGCGCATGACAGCCCGCCGACGCCGACGAGGTCACGGGTCCGGGCACCGCGGCCACCACACGGCCCAGCGCCCGCGCCCAGGCGGCGGTATTGGCCGCGCCACTGCGCAGGCCGGCTTCCACCACCACCGCCGCGCCCGCGACGGCCGCGACCAAGCGGTTGCGGGTCAGGAATCGGTGCCGAGCCGGGCGGACGCCCGGCGGGTATTCGGTGAGCAGCAGTCCGTGCTGCCCGATGCGATGCAGCAGCGCCGAGTGACCGGCCGGGTAAGGGACGTCGAGCCCGCCGGCCAGGACGGCCACGGTGATTCCGTCGGCGGCCAGCGCCGCGCGGTGAGCGGCGCCGTCGATGCCGTACGCGCCGCCGGAGACAACCGCGACGTCGCGTTCCGCCAGTCCGGCCGCCAGGTCGGCGGCGACATGTTCGCCGTAGGCCGTGGCGGCCCGGGTTCCGACGACGGCGGCCGCGCGCTGCGCCGTCTCGTCGAGGCGCGCGGGCCCCAGCGCCCACAACACCAGTGGCGGCCGGCCCTTCTCCCGGACCGCCGAACCGTTGGGACCGCCGAACGCGGCCAGCGCGAGCCCGGGCCATTCGTCGTCGTCGGGCGTGATCAATCGCCCGCCGCGGCGGTCGAGCAGCTCGAGATCGTCTCCGGCGCAGTCTATTACGCGCCTAGACTCGGTGTGTTGCGCCAGCGCGTCGTCGACCAGCCCGCGCCGGACCCGGTCGGCCGCCTCAACGGGCCCGACGGCGTGCACCAGGGCCGCGAGTTCCGCGCACGGCGGTTCGGCCACCCGGGACAGGTATGCCCAGGCTCGCGCGCTCATCGCCGCGCTCCCGGCTGCCGGAAGCTCAGCGCGGCGGCGACCTCGTCCAGCCCGGGCGAGACCCGGCCGGCCAGATCGGCAAGACTCCAGGCGACCCGCAGTGAGCGATCCACGCCACGGATGCTGAGCAGCCCACGGTCCAGCGCCGTGCGCAACGGATTCATCGCGGCGTTGCTGGGGCGGAACTTTCGCCGCAACAGCGCCCCGCTGACTTCGGCATTGGTGCGGAATCCGTGCGGGCGCCAGCGCTCGGCAGCCGCGTCGCGCGCCAGCGCCACCCGGTGGCGAACCGCCGACGTCGACTCGCCGTCGGCAGCCGAAAATGCCCCCGCGCGAACCGGATTCATCTGCACCCGCAGGTCCACCCGGTCCATCAGCGGCCCCGACAGTTTACCCAGGTAGCGCCGTTTGGCCGCCGCGGCGCAGATGCAATCCTGTGGGTCGGCGGGCGCGCACGGGCACGGGTTGGCGGCCAGCACCAGCTGGAATCGAGCCGGATAGCACGCGACGCCGTCGCGACGGGCAAGGCGAATCTCACCGTCTTCCAACGGCGTTCGCAACGCTTCCAGCGCGCTGACGCTGATCTCGGCGCACTCGTCCAAGAACAACACCCCGCGATGCGCCCGGCTGACCGCCCCCGGGCGGGCCATCCCCGAACCCCCGCCGACGAGCGCCGCGACGGTGGAACTGTGGTGTGGTGCCACGAACGGCGGCCGGGTGATCAGCGGGGTTTCCCCCGACAGCAGGCCGGCCACCGAGTGTATCGCGGTGACCTCCAGCGACTCGCTGTGCGACAGCGCCGGCAGTATTCCCGGAAGGCGTTGCGCCAACATCGTTTTGCCCACGCCCGGCGGTCCGGTCAACATGAGGTGGTGGGCCCCGGCGGCCGCAACCTCGACCGCGAACCGCGCCTGCGCCTGCCCCACCACGTCGGCCAGATCCGCCGCCGCCTCAGCCGTCGTGGCCGCAGCGGTGACCCTGTCGTCCAGGCCGGCCGACCCGCACAGCCAACCCTGCAGCTGCTTCAGCGTGCGAACGCCCCAGACGTCGATGCCGTCGACCAGGCTGGCCTCGGCCAGGTTGTCGACCGGGACGACGACCGCGGGCCAGCCGTCACGTTTGGCGGCCAGGACGGCGGGCAGCACTCCGCGCACCGGCCGGACCCGACCGTCCAGCGACAGCTCGCCCAGCAGCACCGTCTTGTCCAGACGTTCCCACGGATGCTTTCGCTGCGCCGACAACACGGCCGCGGCCAGGGCGATGTCGTAGACGGAACCCATTTTCGGCAACGTCGCCGGTGACAGCGCGAGCGTGAGCCGGGCCATGGGCCAGGTGTTGCCGCAGTTGGTGACCGCTGCGCGGACCCGGTCGCGGGACTCCTGCACTGCGGCGTCGGGCAGACCCACCAGGTGCACACCGGGCAAGCCCGAGGTGATGTCGGCCTCGATTTCCACGATCTGTCCGTCCAATCCGCGCACCGCGACCGAGAATGCGCGCCCCAGCGCCATCAGCCGATTCCCTGCAGGTGCGTGATCTCCGGGGTGCGGCGGCGCCCGATGCGCACGCCGATCACATCGATGCGAATCGCCGCCCAGCCCGCGTCCTGGCCGGCCAGCCACAAGCCGGCCAACCGCCGCAGCCGGCGGACCTTGCGGGGGGTGACCGCGTGCGCCAGCCCGCCGTAACCGTCGCCGGTGCGGGTCTTGACCTCGACGAACACCACCGTGCGGGTGGCCTCGTCGGAGGCGATCACGTCCAGCTCGCCGTAGCGGCAGCGCCAGTTGCGGTGCAAGATCCGCAACCCCATCCGCGTCAGGTGATCCACGGCGAGCGCCTCGCCCATGGTTCCCAGTTGAGCCCGGGTCAAAGTTGTGGGGGTCGTCATGCGGCCAATGTGCACCGCAGACCCGACAACGACCCCGCGGATGGCGTCCGGTTGCGCGCGTCAGACCCGGTTATCCCCAGTCGGGTGTCCATCCACAGGCTCGGGCCCCGCTAGTCGGTGATGCGGTCCGCCCTGGTGTAGACGTTCATCGAGTCCTCCCGCAGGAACGCCACCAGCGTGATCCCGGACTCCTCGGCCAGCGACACCGCCAGCGATGACGGCGCCGAGACGGCGGCCAGCACCGGAATCCCGGCGAGCAGCGCCTTCTGGGTCAACTCGAACGACGCCCGCCCGCTGACCAGCAACACCGACGCGCTCAGCGGTATCCGGTCGTGCTCCACCGCCCAGCCGATGACCTTGTCGACCGCGTTGTGCCGGCCGATGTCTTCACGCACGACGTGCATGGTGCCGTCCACTGAAAACAACGCCGCGGCGTGCAGCCCGCCGGTGCTGGCGAAGACCTTTTGCGCGCTGCGAAGTTGGCCGGGCATCGCCTTGAGCGTGGTCGCGGCGACGGTGGCCGGATCGTCGCCGGGTGAGAACCGGCTGATCAGCCGCACCGCATCCAGGGAGGCCTTGCCGCAGACCCCGCACGATGAGGTGGTGTAAAAGTTGCGGGTGATATCCAGACCGGGCGGTTGGACGCCCGGGGCCAGCGTCACGTCCAGGACGTTGTACGTATTGACCCCGTCATCACCGCGCCCGCCGCAGTAGCGGATCGTCAGCATGTCCTCGCGGCCGCCAACTACCCCTTCGGTAAGCAAAAAGCCTTGCGCGAGTTCGATATCCGAGCCGGGCGTGCGCATCGTGACCGTGACCGGCGCCCCGTTGACGCGGATTTCCAGCGGCTCCTCGACGGCCAGGGTTTCCGATCGGGTGATCGCTTGATCGGCACTGAGATGCCTTGCCCGCCGGCGCGCGGTTACGTGTCCCACGGGATCATTGTCCGGTTAGCGGCGCGCTCGGGCCAACCTCACACCGCTTTAGCCAGCGACGCCAGCGTGTCCGCCGACGAGTGCGTCGGGCGCCAGCCGAGGTGCCGCTGCGCTTTTCTGGTATCCATCACCACCGATGCTCGCGCGACGTGCAGCCATTCGACGGCAGAAGGGACCACCGGCAACCGGGAGATCGCCGCCGACGCCGCCGAGGCGGCGGTGGCGGGAACCCGTACCGATCGGCCACCCAGCGCCTTCGCGACGTCCGCGATCGACACTTCGCCGCTACCGGCGATGTTGTACGCACCGGGCTGCACCGGAGCGGTGGCGGCCAGCGCGATCGCGGTCGCGACGTCGTCGTGGTGGACCAGCTGCAGAGGAAACCCCGGATCCGGCACCACCGGCTTCAACACCGGCACCGCCTTTGCCACGGCCCGCACCGGGGCGGGCAGCCCCTTCCACTGCACCGCGTTCGCCAGCGCAGGGGCCCGGGGCCCGGCGACGATGCACGGCCGCAGGACAAAGACGCCCAATGACGAATCCTTGGTGATGTCGACGAGCGCAGCCTCGCACGCCGCCTTCTGCTCGGAGTAATAGTGCTCAGCGGAGCCGCGCGTCGGCACCTCTTCGGTCAGCGGCACCGGGTTGTCGGAGTGGTAGCCGTATGCCGCCACCGACGAGGTGTAAACCAGACGCCGCGGGCGCTGTGCTGCGACCGCGGCCTCGAACACATTGCGGGTGCCCTGCAGGTTGACGTGCGCACTCTCTGCTCGCGATCCCATGATGAGAAACGCCAGGTGAATCACCACGTCGGCCTGCGCGACCAGCGCGTCGACCGCCCTGCGATCCAGGATGTCGCCCTGTTGATAGCAGGTTTTCACCCAACCCCGCGAGTGCGGCTCAAAAGGCCGGCGCGCCATCGCGACGATCTTCTCCACCGCGGGTTCGCGCTCCAGGGCCGTCACCGCCGAGACACCGATCTCTCCGGTCGGCCCGGTGACAGCGACAGTGATTCCCATCTGGATTTACTTTCCCACCAGCGCCGGTGGCCAAACACCGACGGGATTCGGGACCGAAGTGTGTGAAGCCGCCGCGCATGTTTACCCAAATACGTGGAGCTCTGTCGCTGGAACAAGGAGGATGGAGCCGAACGGAATAAGCTGTGGCCAGCAGCGAAAAGCTGAAGCGAGGGAAAGACTTGGCGGACGAACCGAACGCCGACTTAGAGGCGACACCACCTGGCGGGGTGACAGCGGACCCCGGGACAGTGTTCTCTGCCCTGGCCGAGATCATCTACCAGGGCTCCGACGCCGGCGAGATGTATGCCGCCATCTGCGTGGCGGCGACCCTGATCGTTCCGGGTTGCGACCACGCCAGTCTGCTGATCCGCAAAAACGACGGCTACGTCACCGCGGGCGCGAGCGACCAGCTCGCTCAGCGGGTCGACGACCTCGAACGGCGCGCCGGCGACGGACCCTGCATCGATGCCATCGAGGAGGAAGCTCCTCAGATCGAGCCGGACCTGACCACGCCGTCCCAGTGGCCCCAACTGGCGGCCGCGCTGCTCGCCGAGACGCCGGTGCGCGGCGCCATGGGCTTTCGGATCCTGGTCGACAAACGCAAAGGCGCTGCGCTCAACCTATTCAGCGAAACCCCCAACGTCTTCGACACCGAAGCCGCCGGACGAGCGGCGGTGCTCGCAGCGTTTGCGAGCGTGGCCATCAATGCCGTCGCTAAGGGCGAAGACGCCGCTAGCCTGCGACGAGGACTACTCAGCAACCGCGAAATCGGCAAGGCGGTCGGCATGTTGATGACGCTGAACGATTTCACCGAGCAGGAGGCCTTTGACCTGCTGCGGCGCCACTCCCAGGGCCTCAACATCAAGCTCGCCGACGTGGCGCGGCTAGTCATCGAACACCGCGGCCAACTACCGTCCGAGCCCACCGTATAGCTGCGGCGGCCCGGGGTTTATTCGGGCAGCCGCAGCTCGGTCTTCTCGACTTCTTCGATATTGACGTCCTTGAAGGTGACCACCCGCACCTGCTTGACGAAGCGGGCCGGACGGTACATGTCCCACACCCAGGCGTCGGACAACCGCAGCTCGAAGTACACCTCGCCGTCGGCGTTGCGGGGCACCATCTCCACGCTGTTGGCCAGGTAGAAGCGCCGCTCGGTTTCCACGACAAAGCTGAACTGGCCGACGATGTCCTTGTATTCGCGGTACAGCGAGAGCTCCATCTCGGTTTCGTACTTTTCGAGATCCTCTGCACTCATCTGCCACTCATCCGCTCAGACGTCCTTCTCCCTGCCTTCTTCCCTGGCCCCATCTTTCCTCACCGGTATCCGGCATGCTCGCCCGGAGGGTCCGGTTTGCATTCGGCCACGAGCCGCGTGTTCGACCCGCCCGCCACGCGCCGGACGTTGATGAACGAATACCGGTGCTCGGGGCACGGACCCAGCCGGGTCAGCGCCATGCTGTGCGCGGGCGTGCTGTATCCCTTGTGGTCGGCGAAGCCGTAGCCGGGGTGGTCGGCGTCCATCGCGACCATCAAGCGGTCGCGGCTCACCTTGGCCAGCACACTGGCCGCGGCGATACAGGCGGCCGCCGCGTCGCCGCCGATTACCGGTAGCGACGGCACCGTCAGCCCGGGCACGCGAAACCCGTCACTCAACACATAGCCGGGCCGCACTGACAGGCCGGCCACCGCGCGACGCATCCCTTCGATGTTGGCCACGTGCACGCCGCGCCGGTCCACCTCGACCGACGGGATGAACACCACGTGGTAGGCCAGCGCGTAGCGGCGGATCAGCGGGAACAGCTTCTCCCGGGCCTTTTCCGTAAGCTTCTTTGAATCATCAAGGGCGGCAAGGCTTTCCAGCCGCCCGGGACCGAGCACGCAGGCCGCCACCACCAACGGTCCCGCGCAGGCACCGCGGCCCACCTCGTCCACCCCGGCCACCGGTCCCAAACCGCTGCGGCACAGCGCGGACTCCAGGGTGCGTAAGCCTGAGGCTTTACGGATCACGGTCCGCGGCGGCCACGTCGTGGCCATGGCTACTGACCCTGCTGGGGGTTCACCGAACCCACTCCACCCCATCGCGACGGCGGCCAGACGATGAACCTCGCCTTGCCGATGACATTGGACACCGGCACGGTCCCCGAGGCCGGGTCGCCGGTGCACAGAATCCCCTTGACCGCGTCGGCCGGAACGCTGGTGCAGTGCGCGCGCGAGTCCGCCGAGTGCGTCCGGTTGTCGCCCATCACCCACACACGTCCCTGCGGGACGGTGACCGGCCCGAACTCGCTGCCCAGGCACGGGTACACCGCCGGGTCGGCCATCATGGTGGCGGAGTTGAGGTACGGCTCCTTCAGCGGCTTGCCGTTGACCGTCAATCCGGTGTCCGCCCGGCACTGCACCGTCTGGCCGCCCACCGCGATGACCCGCTTGACCAGGTCGTTCTCGTCGGGAGGCACGAAACCGATGAACGACAGCGCGTTCTCCACCCAGCGCAGCGCGGTGTTTTTGGACCGGATCGACCTGTACCCGTAGTTCCAGTTCGGCGGTCCCTTGAAGACGATGACGTCACCCGGGTGCGGTGAGCCGAAGTGGTAGGTGAGCTTGTCCACCATGATGCGGTCGCCGACGCAGCCCGTGCATCCGTGCAGCGTGGGTTCCATGGATTCCGACGGGATCAGGTAGGGACGCGCCACGAACGTCAACATGACGTAGTAGAGCACCACGGCGATGACCGCCAGAATCGCGAGTTCCCGCAGCGTTGACCGCTTCTTTGGGTCCTCCTCGCCCCGCCCTGGGGGCAGCGACGGCGGAGCCTCGGGGACCACGTCGGTTTCAGAGCTTTCGGCTGTGGAGATTTTCGGCTCCGACTGACCACCGTCGGGCTGGGGCTCAGGTGACGAGTCCGTGGTTTCGGTCACGACATCACACTAGCCAGCACCGGGAAACCACTGGGGCGCGCAGGTCAGCGCTTCTCCTTGATCTTCGCCTTCTTGCCACGAAGTTCACGCAGGTAGTAGAGCTTGGCGCGGCGAACATCGCCACGCGTCACCACCTCGACGTGGTCGATGTTGGGCGAATGCACCGGAAAAGTCCGCTCGACGCCGACGCCGTAGCTCTCCTTGCGCACCGTGAAGGTCTCGCGGATTCCGCCGCCCTGGCGGCGGATCACCACGCCCTTGAACACCTGGATACGCTCCTTGGCGCCCTCGATCACCTTGACGTGCACGTTGATGGTGTCGCCCGGGCCAAAGGCCGGGATATCGTCGCGCAGCGACGTGTGATCGACGAAGTCCAGCCTGTTCATGAGCTAAGACACTTCCTTGGGGTGTTCGGCTTGGTGGGCGTTTCTCTGGGGGTCTATGGGCGGTCGTGAGCGTGCCGGCCCGCCGAGAACCGCTCGAGACAACTGGTCAATTGTGCCAGACGCCCCGCGTGCTTTGGAAATCACACGTTAAGTAAGCGGTTCATGACGCGCCAAAGGCGCTGGTGGATGGTACACATTACTGGGGCCAAACGCGCTAGTCGGACACCGGAGGATGCCACAGGAGCCGCAGAGCCGGAGGAGCCAGAGGAGAAAGATGCACGCACGGCCGCTCGCACTGCTCACCGCCATGGCGGCGGTGACGCTGGTGCTGGCGGGGTGTGACGAGGCGATCCTCGAGGCGACGGCGCTCAACAAGGCAGCGGGCAAGCCGGCATACAGCGCACCCGGCTCGTTGCAGACTCAACCGAAGCTGGCCAACATGCTGCTGCAGGTCGGTGCGCCGCCCGCGCTGGCCGAACGGCCGCCGGACGCCGGTTTCGTCGGCGTGCAGGCACGCATCCTGCAGGCCACCGATCAAGCGGCCGCCGCCGGCGCCACCCTCTCGGTGGCCATCCTCGATCGATTTACCCACCAGCTACTCTCCAATGGCAACGCCCAGATTCCCGGCATTGCGTCGGTGGCCAAACTCTTCATCGCCGATGATCTGCTGCTACATGAATCCGCCGGTAGGGCCACGCTGTCGCCGGAGGACCGTCAGGCGATGGACGTCATGTTGCAGTCGTCCGACGACGGCGCCGCGGAGAAATTCTGGGGCCAGGACGGCGGAGACGTCATCGTCAGCCAGGTCGCGAGCCGGTACGGCCTGGCGTCTACCACGCCGCCCGGCGACGGGCGGTGGTGGAACACGATCAGTACGGCGAGCGACTTGGTTCGCTACTACGACATGCTGCTCAACGGGTCCGGTGGGCTACCGCCGGAGCGGGCCAGGATGATCATCAACGATCTGGCTCAGTCGACCCCTAACGGAATCGACGGCTACCCGCAGCGGTTCGGCATTCCGGATGGCCTGTACGCCGAGCCGGTCGCGGTCAAGCAGGGCTGGATGTGCTGCATCGGCGCCGACTGGATGCATCTGTCGACGGGTGTGATCGGCGCGGACCGGCGCTACATCATGGTGATCGAGTCGCTGCAGCCCTCCGATGACGCGACCGCGCGAGACACGATCACCCGGGCCGTCAAGACGATATTCCCCAACGGCCGGATCTGACCAGCTAGTCCGGGCCCGCCTGGCCCCCGGATAGGTCGGGGCGCCGTTCCCGGGTGCGCTGCAGTGAGACCTCCCGGCGCCAGGCCGCAATGCGGGCATGGTCACCGGACAGCAGGACTTCCGGGACGTCGAGGCCACGCCAGCTCGGCGGCCTGGTATAGCTGGGCCCCTCCAAGAGCCCGTCCAGGCCCGGTGAGTGTGAATCATCGTGCAGCGAGGCGGGATTGCCGAGGACTCCGGCCACCAGGCGCAGGACCGCCTCGATCATCACCACGGCCGCCGCCTCGCCACCGGGCAATACATAGTCACCTATCGAGACCTCTTCGACCCGCACCCGCCGGGCGGCGTCGTCAATCACCCGCTGGTCGATGCCCTCGTAACGTCCGCAGGCGAACACCAGGTGCGACTCGGTGCTCCAGCGCTGAGCGGTGGCCTGGGTGAACAGCGCACCGGCGGGGGTGGGAACGATCAACAGTGTTTCGCCCGAACAGGTTTCATCCAGCGCTTCGCCCCACACCGGCGCGCGCATCACCATCCCCGGCCCACCGCCGTACGGAGCGTCGTCCACCGAGCGGTGCACGTCATGGGTCCACCGCCGCAGGTCGTGCACCCGCAGCTCGACCAGACCCGACTCAATCGCCTTGCCCGGCAAGGATTCTCGCAGCGGGTCCAGGTAGGACGGAAAGATGGTGATGACGTCGATTTTCATGCGCCCGCGCTATGCCAAATCCAACAGTCCGTCGGGCGGGTCGATGTCGACGGTGCCTTCGTCCAGCGAGACCGACGTGACGATCGCGCTGACGAACGGCACCAGGACTTCTCCGGAATCACCTTTGACCGCCAGCAGTTCGCCGGCCGCGGTGTGCAGCACCTCGGTGACGACGCCGACATCGGTTCCGGTGACGGTTCGGACCCGAAGGCCTTCCAGCTGGTGGTCGTAGTAGGTGTCCGGCTCGTCGATGGGCGGCAGGTCATCGGAGTCGACGACGAACAGACTGCCGCGCAACGCGTCGGCGGCGGCGCGGTCGGCCACTCCGGCCAATCGCACCAGCAGCCGCCCACTATGCTCACGCACGCTGTCGACGACATAGCTGCGCTCTTGAGCGCCACTGTCACGGGATCGCTTGGCGCGCAACGTAGTACCGGGCGCGAACCGTTCAGCGGGATCGTCGGTGCGGATCTCGACGACAAGCTCGCCGCTGATGCCGTGCGCTTTGACGGCGCGCCCGACTACCAGCTCCATGAGCTACTGGTCGGTGTCCACCACGTCGACGCGGATGCCGCGGCCGCCGATGCCGGCGACCAGCGTGCGCAACGCGGTCGCGGTGCGTCCCCCGCGACCGATCACCTTGCCCAGGTCGTCGGGATGAACATGCACTTCGACAGTCCGCCCACGCCGACTGGTGACCAGGTCCACCCGGACATCGTCGGGGTTGTCGACGATCCCCCGCACCAGATGCTCGACAGCGTCTACGACAACCGTGCTCATCGCGCCCGTCAGCTTTCCGAAGACTCGGTCTGCTCGGCCGGCGTCTCGGTGGCGGCCTCAGCTGCAGGCTCGGTTGCCTCGGCTGCAGGCTCGGTTGCCTCGGCTGCGGGCTCTGCGGCGACTGCTGGCTCCGCCTCGGCTGCCGGCTCTTCAGCCTTGGCGGCCTTCTTGGCCCCTGAAGGCGAGGCCTTCTTCTTCGGACGCGCGGCCTCGGTGGTGGGAGCGCCCTCGGCGGCTGCCAGTGCGGCGTTGAACAACTCCAGCTTGCTGGGCTTGGCGGGCTTGACCTTCAGCCGGCCCTCGGCGCCGGGCAGGCCTTTGAACTTCTGCCAGTCGCCGGTGATCTTCAGCAGTTTGAGGACGGGTTCGGTGGGCTGAGCACCCACGGAAAGCCAATACTGCGCGCGCTCGGAGTTGATCTCGATCAGGCTCGGCTCTTCCTTCGGGTGGTAGCGGCCGATGACCTCGATGGAGCGGCCGTCGCGGCGGTTCCGTGCGTCGGCGACGGCGATGCGGTACTGGGGATTGCGGATCTTGCCAAGCCGAGTGAGCTTGATCTTGACAGCCATGGTTAAGCAACTTCTCCTGTGTGTCACGCTGCAATTCAGCGGCCAGGGCGGAATGCCCGGACCCGGTTTTGCCTCGCGTGTATGACCACCGCACGGCCGTAATCGCGCGGCGGACAGCCGCCCATTGTGCCAGAGCGGAGTAGTCCGGCGGAAATCGCGGCGGGTCGCCGCCATCGGGTACGCCTACATGACCTTCTGGAAGGTCTTGGTCTCGACTCGCCGCGTCATCCGCCAGCCCTCGGGGGTGCGCACGAACTCGTCGTCGTACCAGAGTCCGCAGAACAGGATCTGGTTCTTCTCGCCGCCCAGCACCATCGGGTTGAAGCAGATCACCCGCGACGACGCGGTGTCCCCGTCGATGCGCACCGAGAAGTTGCCCAACATGTGCGCGTACACCGGGAAGTTGGGCAGCACCTCCGACAGCCATTTCTTCACTTCGGGATACTGCCCGTCGATGCCGCCTAGGGCGCGGTAGTCGATGTAGGCGTCGGGGGTGAACACCTTGTCGAGGTCGTCGAATCGGCGCTGGTCAATGGCAGTCGAGTAATCGACCAAGCAGTTGCTGAATTTCCAACCGGTCCGAGATCTCTTCCAGGCTCAACATGACGTTGATTGAACACGATCCGATAGGTGGTGTGACGACGGAGCGTAGGACTGGTTAAAGCACCGATCTGGGGTCTGCTGGGGTTTTCAGCGAGGGGTGCAGTCTCCCGTCGGTCTCGTTCCGGCCGAAGTAGCACGTTCAGGCAGCTAGTGAATGCCATTATGTTGGTGTGAAAGACCTGGGAGTGCACTACGCGCGAAACGGCGACGTCCGTCTCGCGTATCGGGTCTTGGGCGACGGCGACACCACGCTTGTCTGGATACCCGGCTGGGTCAGCAATGTCGACGTGATCGATGAACCGCTGTCGCCATTCCGACCTTTCATCGAAAAGGTTGCCGAACGAACGCGGCTCATCGCGTGGGACAAGCGTGGCACCGGGTTGTCGGACCCCGTGACGCACGTTCCGCCCCTAGACGAGCGGATGGACGATCTCCATGCGGTGATCGATGCCGCCGGGGCAGACCGCCCGGCGCTTCTCGGTATTTCCGAGGGCGGGCCGATGAGCATCCTGTTCGCCGCCACCTTCCCGGAACTCGTTCAGTCACTTGTCCTGTACGGAACAATGCCCCGCTTCACCCCCGAGTTGCCCGATTATCCATGGGGGTTCACCTCGGATCAGCAGGCCGCCAACCAGGAGGAGATCGAAACACATTGGGGTGAGGGAGCACTGGCAACCACATTCTTCGGCCCTATCGCCGATGTGCCGGGCTTCCGCGAATTCTACGGACGAGTCCAACGAGCCTGTGCGAGTCCGACAATGGCTTCGATGCTCTGGCAGGCGCTCTCGAACATCGACGTGCGGCCGTTGCTGACGGCGGTCCGGACACCGACACTCGTGCTGGGTAGGCGCGGCGATGAAGTCGCCCCTGTCGAGGCGGCTGCCGCGATGGCGGCGGCTATCCCGAATGCCGAATTCCGAGAACTGCCACCCGGACCACATGGGATGCTCGACGAGGCGATGGCATCGGCGATCCTGGACTTCGTATGCGGCAGGACCACCGACGCCATGAACGAGCGCGTTTTGTCAACTGTCTTGTTCACCGACATCGTCAGTTCGACTGAGTTACTCAGCGCTCAGGGTGACGCGCACTGGCGGCAAGTGCTAGATGCCCACGACAGGCTGACGGACTGGCTATTGGAGAAGTATGGCGGCCGCCGCGCCAAGCACACCGGCGATGGGGTTTTCGCGCTTTTCGACGGGCCGACCAAGGCGGCCCGTTGCGGTCTCGATCTAGTCCCGGCGTTGGCTGCCCGAGGCATTCGCATTCGCGCGGGAGTCCATATCGGTGAGTGCGAGCGGCGTGGGGACGAATGGAGCGGGATGGCGGTTCACGTCGGAGCGCGGATCAGTGCGATGGCCGGACCCGACGAAGTGCTCACAAGTCGCACAGTGCGCGATCTTTCAGCGGGCTCGGGCCTGCGCTTCGAGAGCCTCGGTGCTCACAGCCTTAAGGGTCTTCCCGAAGAGACCGAGGTCTTCCGGGTCACTACGCCAACCGGATGAGGACGCGGGTTCGATAGCTGTGGTTACTCTCTTCAATGACTGCCTTTTAAATGCCTACTAGTCGATATATGCGTCCGGGGTGAACACTCGGTCGAGGTCATCGAATCGCCGCTGATCGATGGCCGTGGAGTAGTCCACCAGCAGCTGCTGGATCTCCAGCCGATCAGAGATCTCTTCCACGCTCAGCATGTCGTCGATTGAACACGATCCGGAGGCGCGGCGAGCTAGCCGGGCCGGCTCGGTGGGACAGAGCGGACCGCGTTGCGGTAGCTGCTGGGACCGCAGCCGAACCATCGCCGACACGACCGGGTCAGCACGCTCTGCTCGGCGTAGCCGAGTTCTCGGGTCAGGTGCGACAGGCTGATGTCGGTGTCGCGCAGGTAGTGTTCGGCGGTTTCGCGGCGCACGCGATCGATAAGTTCGCCGAAGGTGGTTTTCTCCGCTGACAGGCGGCGGTGCAGTGCCCTGGGATGCAGATCGAACTGGGCGGCGATCAGCTCGAGGCTGGCGGTGCCGGTGGGCAGGAGTTGGCGGACCATGGTGCGCACCGACTGGGTCATGCCGGGTTGGTGTGTGGTGATTCCGGTTAAGTACTGCACGACCGCCTGATGGGCGAGCGCGTCCTGGTTGAGGGAGCGCCCGAGATCGGCCGTGCGGAAAGTGAAGCCCGCTGTTGGTTGCGTGAAGCACGGCCGGCAGCCGAAGTAGGTCAGGTAATCGGCGGTCGCGGTGAGCGGCTGGTGCGGGAGGTGCACCGACAGGGGTGCGTACTGCGCGCCGAGCAGGAACCGCAACACCTGCAGTGACACCCCGAGGGACAGTTCGGTGGTCTGTGGGTGCGGCGGCGGGCGCTCGATCAAAACATCGAATGCGTAGAACGACTGTCCAGCGCTGGCGCTGGGGGTAATGCGCGCGGAGATGGCCGGGCTGTAGGCGCCCAGGAAGGTTTCGACAATCGTGAAGGCGTCGCCGACTGTGGCCGCGGTGCGCGCGGCCACTCCGAGCGGTCCAAGGATTTCGATGCCCTGCCTCAGTGCCAACCGCCGCCCGAAATCCGGGGTTGAGGTGGCTGCCGCCGCCGTCTCGACGGCCACGATGAGGCTGCGGTAGGGCAGAAAGACCTCGTGCTCGCCGACATCTTGGGGCCGGATGCCGGCGGCGCGCAGCAGCTCGACCGGATCGCCGGCCAGTTCGGCGACCAGGCGGGGATAGCCCGACAGCGACGTTCCGCGCACCACCGACATGTCAACAAATGTCAAATAATCGTCCACAACTGTCAAGACTCCGGCGTTGTCGGGGCCGCATCCTGGGATCCACGGTCAAACACACCGACCCCAGGAAAGGAACGTCCCCCCATGAGCTTCGACACGGTGATTCGTAACGGCCGCTGGTTCGACGGCACCGGCGCGCCGTCGGCGATCCGCAACATCGGCGATCCGCGACGGCCGTGTCGCCGCCGATCAGCCCGCGAGCCGCTCGACGAAACCGGCTGCTCCGAAGTGATCGACGCCGGAGGCAAGTGGGTGCTGCCCGGCATGGTCGACATCCACACCCACTATGACGTCGAGGTGCTGGCCGGCCCGTCGCTGTCGGAGTCGCTGCGCCACGGCGTGACGACGGTGATGGTGGGGTCGTGCTCGTTGTCGACCGTTCACGTCGACGGCGAAGACGCCGGTGACTTGTTCGCCCGGGTGGAAGCCATCCCGCGCGAGCACGTTATTAGCACGGTCAACCACCACAAGACCTGGAACAGCTGCGAGGAGTACATCGCCGCGCTGGAGGCGCCGGCCACTGGGGCCCAATGTCGCAGCCTTCATTGGCCATTCGGACATGCGGGCCGCGACCATGGGCCTGGACCGCGCCACCCGCAATGAAGTCCGGCCCACCAAGGCTGAGCAGGCCCGGATGGAGCAGATGCTCGCCGAGGCGCTACGGGCCGGCTTTGTCGGGATGTCCTCGCAGCAACTGCTTTTCGACAAGCTCGACGGCGAGACCTGCCGCTCGCGCACGCTGCCCTCGACGTATGCAAAACCGCGTGAACTGCGCCGGCTGAAGTCGCTGCTGCGGCGAAGCGGGCGGGTCTTGCAGGCGGGTCCCGACATTCAGAACCCGTTCAACATCGCCTCCCAGGCGGTGCAGTCGCTGGGCATCGGCCGCAGGCAGCTGAAGACCAGCTCTGCTCTCGGCCGCCGACATCAAGGCCAATCCGTTGCTTGATCGCGGTGATGGGTCCCGCGGCCCGGATCGTCAACAAGCTGGGCGGCAACTTCCGCTGGCAGCACCTGCCGGTGCCGTTCGAGGTGTACGCCGACGGCATCGATCTGGTGATCTTCGAAGAGTTCGGGTCCGGTGCGGCCGCTATGCATCTGAAAGAGCAAGTGGCAGAGCGCAATGACCTGCTGCGCGACGAGGACTACCGTCGGCGGTTCCGCAAGGACTACGACAGCAAGTATGGGCTTACGGGTGTGGCACCGCGACTTCTTCGACGCCGAAATCGTCGCGTGCCCTGATCGCGTCCGTCATTGGAAAGTCCTTCGGGCAGGTCGGTATTGAGCGTGGCGGGCTGCACCCCGTCGACGCATTCCTCGACCTGGTCGTCGAGCATGGTACTGCGTTGCGTTGGCACACAACGATTTCCAACCACCGCCCCGAAGTGCTCAAGAAGATGGCCCGTGAGCCGGGTATCCAGATGGGGTTCTCCGATGCGGGCGCGCACCTGCGCAACATGGCGTTCTACAACTTCGGACTGCGACTACTGCGCCACGTCTACGACGCCCAGAAGGCCGGTACGCCATTCATGACCATCGAGGAGGCGGTGCACCGGCTGACCGGCGAGCTGGCCGACTGGTATCACATCGACGCCGGGCATCTGCGGATGGGCGACCGCGCCGACCTGGTGATCGTCGCCCCGGCGCATCTTGACGGCTCGCTGGACGGCTACGCCGAGGAGAAGGTCGAGCAGTATGGCGGACTGTCGCGGATGGTCAACCGCAACGACGACACCGTCAGCGCCGTGCTCGTCGCCGGGCGCGCGGTGTTCCTCAACGGGCAGCCCACCGAGGTGCTCGGCACGCAGCGCACCGGCAGCTTCCTGCGCGCCAGCACCACCACCCCCGCGACCACGGGGACCGCAGCAGAGCCGGTTGCCACCGCGGTGTAGCCGAGGTGCAGGAAACACTGTCCGTGCCTGTGGCAGGTCCTCTCGCGACGGACAGGGAGGCGGTCGACGCCTTCCTGCCCGCCCCCCGCATGTACCGGTGCCTTTTGCAGCCTAAAGGTCGATGTACGCGTCCGGGGTGAACACCTTGTCGAGATCGTCGAATCGGCGCTGGTCAATGGCGGTGGAGTAGTCGACCAGCAGCTGTTGGATCTCCAACCGGTCGGAAATTTCGGCGAGGCTCAACATGGCTTGATTCAACACTGTGGTCCCGGGACTCAGAACACAGGGAGACGCGGCGGAAATCGTCGTGGGAACAGCCCGGAAGCTAAACTCACCGCCCATGGGCAAGCTCATGGCCGCCATAGCGGCCCTGCTCACGGTCATCGCCACCTTCGGCGCCGTCCTTGCTCCCCCTTCCAGGGCCGACGTCGACGTGCAACCGGCCGGATCGCTGCCGATTCCCGCCGGCCCGGCGCAGACCTGGATCGTGGCCGACATGGACAGCGGTCAGGTTCTGGCCGCTCGCGACCCGGATGTGGCCCATCCACCCGCAAGCACCATCAAGGTGCTGTTGGCGCTGGTGGCCCTCGACGAGCTGAACCTGAACTCCACCGTCGTCGCCGATGTCGCCGACACCGAGGTGGAGTGCAACTGCGTCGGCATCAAGCCTTTCCGCACCTACACCGCGCGCCAACTGCTCGACGGCCTACTGCTGGTTTCGGGTAACGACGCCGCCAACACCTTGGCGCAGATGCTGGGCGGGCCGGACGCCGCCGTGGCCAAGATGAACGCCAAGGCCGCATCCCTGGGGGCGACGAACACCCACGCCGCCACTCCGTCGGGGCTCGACGGACCCGGCGGCTCCGGCGCGACTACGGCGCACGACCTGGCCGTCATCTTCCGGGCCGCGATGGGCAACCCCATGTTCGCGCAGATCACCGCGGAGCCGTCGGCGATGTTCCCCAGCGCTCACGGCGACGAACCGATCCTCAACCAGGACGAGCTGCTGCAGCGCTACCCCGGCGCGCTCGGCGGCAAGACGGGCTTCACCGATGCCGCGCGCAAGACGTTCGTGGGCGCCGCGGCACGCGGCGGCCGCCGGCTGGTGATCGCCATGATGTACGGGCTGGTGAAACAGGGCGGCCCGACGTATTGGGATCAGGCGGCCAGCCTGTTCGACTGGGGCTTCGCGCTCAATCCGCAGTCCAGCGTCGGTTCGCTGTAACTGCTCGCTACCAGCCCGCGTTCGGCAGCGCCGCGGTCAGCAGCGCCGTCAGCACCGGAATCCGTTGCTCCGCGATTTCCGGCTGCGGCAGTCACCCTCCACCACGGCGGCCCCGTCGAACGCGTTCCTCATCACTGTCACCAGGACCGGAAATGTTTCCTCCCGAAACCTGTCGGCGCCCGGCAGCGCCCGCACGGCGTCATGGAGCTTCGCGCCGCACTGCCCGAATTTCGTGTTGCAAAGTTTGGCTGAGCTTCTCGTCGGCCCCCGGGGTGACCGTGACAACCACGCCGTCGCGGATGCCCAGGTCACGGGTTTGCGGTGTGTTGCCGGTGCCTTCGAACCACAATCCGTCCCGAATGATGCCGTCACCTGCCCGATCTATTGGGAGGTTCGGTGCCGTGGTCACGAGGCCGGATAGATTTCGCGGATGGATAGCTTCCAACTCCGGCAGGTCGTCGTCGGTGACGTGCGCAGTCCGGTTCTGACCGCTGGGCTCGACGACGCAGACCTTTCCGAAGCCGTCGTATTCGTCCACGGCAACCCGGGTGCCGGATCGGATTGGCGCGCCCTGATGGAACCGGTCAGCGCGCTCGTCCCGGTTATCGCCCCGGATATGCCGGGATTCGGGGGCGCCGAAATGCGGGCCGACATGGACTACACCGTCGGTGGTTACGCCAGCCACCTCGCCGGACTCGTCGACGAACTGGGTATTGCGCGAATTCACCTGGTAGCGCATGACTTCGGCGGTGGGTGGGCCATGACGTATGCGGGCGACAACCCGGAACGAGTCGCCAGCATCACCCTGATCAACAGCGGCGTGCTCCTCGATTATCGCTGGCATCGGATGGGACGTATCTGGAGTACCCCGGTCGTCGGGGAACTGTTCCAGCTATTCGCCGGACAACGTGCTGCACGAGCGCTGCTCGGTCGTGCCAATCCTTCCCTGGACACTCACTGGGTATCGCGTATCGCCGCGCACACGCGGCCGTGGGGCACCAAGCGCGCCATTCTGCGGCTCTACCGCTCCACGCGGTTGGACACCATGGCGTCGCTGGCGGCGGCGATGCGAAACCACGACCTGCCCTGTTTGGTGGTGTGGGGAGCCGAGGATCCCTACCTGCCGAACGTCCTGGCCGAGCGGCAACGAGAGGCGTTTCCGTCGGTGCAGGTCCACGTCGTCCCGGGCGGGGGCCACTGGTTGTGGCTCGAAAAGCCCACGGAGGTGATCGAACTCGTGCTGCCCTATCTGCGGCAGCACATCAGTCGTCCCGGCTGATGTACGCCCGGCCGTGGTCGATCTGTTGGTACGCGTACTGCAGCATGTCCACGGGCTGCATGTCCCGGCCCTGACCGGCGAGCGCTTCGTAGGTCGGCTCGCCGAGGACTTCGCGCAGGTGGACGATCGCCGTGTTGAACTCGGGCACCAGCATCTCGGTCACCGGGCTGCTTGCGAACCCGGCGACGGTGGCCGCCGGCTCATATCGGCCGAACCGGTCGAATATGGTGGCCAGAACGGCCAACGAGGTTTGGATCTGGATCGCATTGCCTGCGTCGTGGAAGTTGGCGATCACCAACGTCACAGCGTCGAACGCGGCCAGCGGATCACCGTGGGCCGACTCGAGCAGCGCGAGGTTGCCGGCCATGTAGGTCTCATTGGCGCGGTTGCCGGTGCTTTTCGAAATCGCCATTCCGCGGCGCAGGGCCTCCAGCGCCTCGATTGGACGGTCTTCGCGCAAGGCGTAGCCGTAGACCCACAGGGCGAACGAGAGCACATACGGGTTGTCGGTGGCTTCGGCGGCCGCGATCAGGCCGTCGGCGGCGGCCAGGGCCTCCTCGGAGCGCCCGGCAACCGCCAGCGCGAAGGTCATGTTGGTCCTGGTGAGGCTGTGGCTGTCATGGCCGCGTTCGATCACGGCTCGGCCGAAATCGGCCATCCGGTCCGGCTGGTTCAAGATCAGATACGCGGTTCCCAGCCAGCCTTCGCTGCCGAAGGGCACGTCGTAATCGCCACCGAGGATGGCGGCTTGGCCTTCATCGGTGTACCGCACCGCTTCGAAGATCCGGCCGGGATTCCAGCACTGCGAGGCCAGCACGTACAGGAAACCCAGACGGGGATGGTCGACGGCCTTCGCTGGTTCGATGAGTTCCTCGGCCCAGGCGAGCGGTTCGTAGTTCTCGACCCAAAGACCGAGGAACGCGTATGACGCGATAGCGGCGGCGACGTCGAAGCCGAGGTCGTCGGCGTGGTCGGCGGCCCACCGAAACGCGGCGCGCAGATTCGGCAGCTCGACGGTGAACCAGGTGTACGCCTCGGATTGGCGAGGGCTGTCCCAGAGCGCGAAGACGTCGGATTCGCGGCTGGCGAAATAGCGGGCATGTGCGGCCCAGACCTCGCTCGCCTCTCCGCGGGCGGTCAGTCGCTCGTCACCGAACTGGCGGATGGTCTCCAGGATCGAGTATCGGGTGCGCTCGGCGGCACGGTCGGCGACCACCAGCGACTTGCGCACCAGGGCGTCCAGCAGATCGAGGACAGCATAACTGTCGGGGGCGTCCCCGCCCGCCACCGCGCACGCGCTATCCAGGTTGAATCCGCCCGCGAACACGGAGCACCTGTCCAGCACCGCCTGCTCCGCATCGTCGAGTTGGTCGTAGGACCACGCCACCGTCTGCCGCAGCGTCTGGTGGCGGGGCTGTCCGCGCCGCGATCCGACCAGCAACCGGAAGCGCTGATCGAGACGATCACGCAACTCGATGGCCGTCATCGACGCCATGCGGGAGGCCGCGAGTTCGATGGCCAACGGAAGCCCGTCGAGGCGGCGGCAGGTCTCGATCACCGCGTCGACCTGGTCTGCGTTGGTGAGCGACACGTTCGGGGCGACGTTTCGGGCACGTTCGATGAACAATGTCACCGCGGCCGAGTCCACACCGGCGACCACGTCGAGCGTGGGCACCGGCCACACCTGTTCGTTGGGCACGCTCAGCCCTTCGCGGCTGGTGGCCAGGATCTTCACCGTCGTCGATTGCGTCAGAATGGCCTCGATCAAGTCGGCGGCGGCGTCGAGCACATGCTCGCAGTTGTCGAACACCAACAGCCGCATTCGGCCCTCCTGCGCGCCCGCCACGCTGTCGACCAGATCCTTGCCCGGCTGCTGGGTGATACCGAGTACGGAGGCCACCGCGTGGGGCACCGCGGCCGGATCGCTGACCGAGGCCAGCTCGAAAACCCAGACGCCCTCGGGGAACTTGTCGGCGAGGCTGGCGGCGACTTCGAGCCCCAAACGGGTCTTACCAACCCCGCCCACACCGGTCAGTGTGACTAACCGATTCGCCAGCAATATGCCTGCCACCTCGCCGACTGCGGTGTGGCGGCCGATCAAAGTGCCGACCGGCGGACGCAGGTTCCCCGGGTTCGCTTCGGGCACGCGCAACGGTGGGAACGACTCGTCCAGGCCGGTCGCCCGAACCTGGAACAGCCCGACCGGGCTGGCCAGGTCACGAAGTCGCCGCGGCCCCAGGTCGAGCAGGTCCACACCGCTGATCATGATGGCCGTCGTATCGGCCAGCAGAATTTGCCCGCCGTGCCCGGCGGCCATCACCCGCGCGGCACGATTTAGCGCCGGTCCGAAGTAGTCCGCATGGTGCTGCTGGGCCTCGCAGGTCGCGATACCCATCCGGACCGGAAGCTCCAGTGCGCGCTGGGCGGCCACTGCAGCGTCGACCGCGCCCCGAGGCACGTCGAACGCCGCAACCACCCCGTCGCCGGTGTGTTTGAACAGCCAGCCCCCGTGCGCCTCGATGGCCTCACGTAGTGCCTGGTCATGGGCTGCCAGCGCGACGCGCATCCCGTTGGGATCGGCCTCCCACCGGCGAGTTGAGCCTTCGATGTCGGTGAAGAGGAAAGTCAGTACCCTTGTTGGCGGCGCGACTTCCAGCCCCATGCACGCAGAATGCCACAAAAAACCTGTTAGTTCAGCGACGCGCGTTGCGGGATCGGCAATTCCCGGTTAGGCGCCAGTTGCACGTCTGGCGAGCCAGCTGCATCGTGCCCAGCGAACACGAACGCGGTCTCGTCGAACGTGCGCGTCAGCCGCCAGTACTGCCACGAGAAACCCGGCCAGAGAGCGACGTTGACACCGTCGGCGTCCAGGAACCAATTCGTGCAAGTCCCTTGCGCCCACACCCTTTTGGACGACCAGCGCCGGATCTTTTCGGTGTAGGCGTCCTGTGCTTCGTCGCGAACTCCGATCGACGCGGCCCCGCGCTCTTTCACACTGTCCATGGCGCGCAGCATATGTTTGATCTGCTGTTCGATCATGAACACCAGCGAGGTGTACACGAGGCCGCTGTTCGGGCCGAGCAGGAGAACGCCGGCCCATTGCTGCACATCGTGTGCTGGCTGGTGCTGATGGCCTTCGGGTTTCTCGTCCCCGCGGCAACGAACTGGTACCTCGCAGCACCCGTGATCTTCTTGCTGGTGCTGTTCAACCTCTCGATCACCATCGGTGTGCTGCACATGCACACCAACCGGCACCTGTTCGTCTCGCACCGGGCGAACCGGGTGGTCGACGTGTTGTGCTGCCTGCCCGGCGCGCTCACCGCGGCCGACATGCGCGAGGTGCACGTCCTCAACCATCACCGCTTCAACGACGGTTCATGCACGTTCTGGGCCAATGGAATTGGTGGGCCCCCAGGCCGCTGGCGCGCTTGCACGCACGCATCGGCATCAGCGAGCACGGGGTGCCTGCCTCCACCGCCTGAGGTCGTGCACGGCATGTCGTGAGGGACGGCAGAGCGGGCGCGGTCGTCGGCCAGCAGTACTCAAGGCAGGCGTTATGCACCCGGAGTCCGGCATCGGTTCGCTGTAACTGCTGGGAACCGCGTGTCCGGTCCTCACTGCGGCAGCCCAAGCACTCGCAATCTTCATTTCGGTGGATCAGCGCCCCGGGCCCGATGACGTGTCGGTCGGTGGCGTGGGGTTGCCTGCGGGGTTGTCGTTGACGGTGGCCGGGTCGGGCACGGTGACCGCCGGCGGCACGTCGCCGCTGCGCGTGGCGAGCGCGGGGATCCGGATCATCGCCGCTCGCTGGCCGCACTCATTGGTTTGCACCCTGACTTCCTCTTCGCCGACGAAATCGCCCTGCGGTTGCGGTCGCAGCGACAGCACCTGCGAAGTCGTCTCCGTCTGTGCGATCCCGTTGCCTGCGATGCAGGGGAACTGAGTCGTTTCCGGCCGAGACTGCCACTGTCCGTCCCCGAACTGCATGACGAGCGTGCTACTGCCAGGCGACATCGCCTGCGTGTGGTCGTCGTCGTCGAGTTGCGTGGCGGCGGCCGTGCACGCCGTCGCGGTGCACGACGAGCGGAAGGCCCACCAGGTTTGCACGTTCGGCGGTTGCGGGTCGGGGACGTAATTGAACGTCTGCTTCTCGCGTTGCACCTCGACGCGATAGGTGCCGTCGAGTGGCACGGGCGTCGACGGCCCGGTGTTGGTCGGCGGCGCACCGGCCGGCGCCGTTGTCTTGGCCGGGCCGGCCTGGGCGGCAGTCGGTTCGGTCTTGCGCCCGATCACGATGCCGACGGCGACCAGCCCGACGACCAGGACCACCACCGCCGCCGACAGCCACAGCCACGGCATTCGCCGCTTCTTCGGCGCGTCGACCGGAAGCTCTCCGGAGTAGACCACCGGGGGCCCGGTCGAGACGGAAGGGTGGACCACGCTCTCGCGGTCCGGCTTGGCATGGCGAGGCCCGGCATCCGGGGCTCGTTCGGTGATGTGCTCTTCGGGCCACGCGTAGGCCGGGTGGTCGGCGGCAAGGACGGCCTCGGGACTGCGATCGCCGGTTGACACGCCCGCCTGTTCGTTGGCCGCGTCCGCGAATTCGCCGCAGGTGTCGAACCGGTCAGCGGGTCGTTTGGCAAGCGCCCGGGAGAACACACCGTCGAGGCGCGCCAACTCGGGACGCTGATCGCTGAGCCGGGGCGGCGGCTCGTCGAGAATCTGGCGCAGCGCAGCGCCGGGGTCGGCGGCCTGGACCGGCGGCGCGCCGGTGAGCAGATGAAAGGCGGTGGCGGCCAGGGCGTACTGGTCGGCGTGCCCGTCGATTTCGGCGCCGGCCAACTGTTCGGGCGCGGCGTAGCCGACGGCGCCGCCCCGAGGTGCTATCCCGAAGTCGGCCAACAGGATTCGTTGCTCGCCCGCAGCGGGACTGGTCAGCAAGATGTTGGCGGGTTTGACGTCACGATGCAGCAGCCCGCGGTCATGCGCGTGGTCGAGAGCCGACGCCACGGCGGCGATGATCGCGAGCACCTCGCCGGCCGGTGACACCGCCGGGAAGCGCTCGGCCATCAGCTGCGCGGCACTGCTGCCCTCGACGTAGTCCATCGCGGTCCACAGCCGTCCCTCGAACTCGCCGCGCGCATGCACCTCCACGACGTGCGGGTGCTTGAGGTTCGCGGCGGCGGCTGTCTCCGTCACGAACCGCTGCCGGAATTCGTCGTCCGAGGACATCTGCGGCGAAAGAACTTTCAAAGCCACCCAGCGTTGCGATCGAGGATCCTGGGCAAGGTAAACCTCACCCGTCACTCCCCAACCCAGCCTTCGCGCCACCGTGTAACCGGCGAAGCTCGCGCCGCTGGCTAACGCCATCGTCAGAGCCTAACCGTCATGCGAACAACCCGCGCGTCCGGCGCGCGCGCCCGATTCAGGACCGGCGTCAGGGCCGAAAGGTCTTGCCGCGCAGGATGACGAGGTCCGGGTGGTTGAGCACTCCCGCACCCTGCCGCGGGTCACGCGAGTAGCACAACAGGTCAGCCGACGCCCCATGATCCAGGCCGGGCCGGCCCAGCCAGCGCCGGGCATCCCAGCACGCTGCGCCCAACGCCTCGGTCGGGCTCATGCCGATCCCCTTGAGCGCCTCGACCTCGTCGGCGATCCGTCCGTGGGCGATCATCGTGCCGGCGTCGCTGCCGGCGTAGATGCGCACGCCCGCATCGCGCGCCGCGGCAATGCGCCCCACGGCGCGGGCATGCAGGTCGCGCATGTGGGCGGCGTAGATGGGATAACGCGTGGCGGCCTCGGCGATTCCGACGAAGTTGTCCGCGACGTTGACCAGCGTCGGGACCAAGACGGTGCCGCGCTCCACCATCAGGGCGATGGTGTCGTCGGTGAGCCCGGTGCCGTGTTCGATGCAGTCGATACCGGCGTTGATCAGGCCGGGCAGCGCGTCCTCGCTGAAGACGTGTGCGGTGACCCGGGCCCCGTGGGCGTGCGCTGCGTCGATCGCCGCCTTGAGCACGTCGTCGGACCACAGCGGGGCGAGGTCGCCGACCGAGCGGTCGATCCAGTCCCCCACCAGCTTGACCCAGCCGTCGCCGCGACGCGCCTCCTCGGCGACGGCCGCCGGCAGCTGGGATTCGTCGTCGAGCTCGACGGCGAAGTTCGGCGAGTAGCGCTTGGGTCTGGCCAGGTGCTTTCCGGCGCGGATGATGCGGGGCAGGTCGTCGTCGTCATCGAGGATGCGCGTGTCGGTCGGTGAGCCGCAGTCACGCAGCAACAGCGCGCCCACGTCGCGCTCGGTCTCGGCCTGCGCAATCGCCTCGTCGAGGGGGATCTCGCCATGGTCGCCGAGCCCGACGTGGCAATGCGCGTCCACCAGCCCGGGCAGGATCCAGCCGCCGTCAAAGACCGTGTCGGCCGCGGTGACCGGCTCGCGGCTGATGTGGCCGTCGACGATCCAGAGTTCGATCGCGTCCTCGTCGGGCAGCCCGATACCGCGCACGTGCATGCGCACGATACGGCTACTTTCCGCCTGGGTTGCCCGGGAACTTCAGCTTGGACAGATCGAAGTCGGCCAGCCCGGGCGGCAGCTCGTTGAGGCCTTCGGGCATCTGCGACAGGTCGGGGAATCCCGCCGGCATGCTCGGCATGCCCGCCCCGAATGGGCTCTTGACCTTCGGTGGGGTCGGACCGCGTGCGCCTTTCTTAGCTTTCTTGCCAGCCTTGCCCTTGGCCGCTTTGCTCTTTCGCGTCGCGGACTTGCGACCCATGCCGGGTATGCCCATCCCCCCGAGCATGGACGACATCATCTTGCGGGCTTCGAAGAAACGGTCGACGAGTTGATTCACCTCGGACACCGCCACGCCCGAGCCGTTGGCGATGCGCAGCCGGCGCGAGGCGTTGATGATCTTGGGATCGGCCCGCTCTTGCGGCGTCATCCCCCGAATGATGGCCTGCAGCCGGTCGAGTTGCTTGTCGTCGACGGCGGCCAGTGCGTCCTTCATCTGCCCGGCGCCGGGCAGCATGCCCAACAGGTTGCCGATCGGGCCCATCTTGCGCACGGCGAGCATCTGCTCGAGGAAATCTTCCAGCGTCAGTTCGCCGGAGCCGATCTTGGCGGCGGCTTCCTCGGCCTGCTGGGCGTCGAATACCTGCTCGGCCTGTTCGATCAGGCTCAGCACATCGCCCATGCCCAGGATGCGGCTGGCCATCCGATCCGGGTGGAAGACGTCGAAATCTTCGAGCTTCTCGCCGGTGGAGGCGAACAGGATCGGCACGCCCGTCACCTCGCGGACCGACAACGCGGCCCCACCGCGGGCGTCGCCGTCGAGCTTGGTGAGGACCACGCCGGTGAAACCGACGCCCTCGCCGAATGCCTGCGCGGTGGCCACGGCGTCCTGGCCGATCATCGCGTCCAGGACGAAGATCACCTCGTCGGGGGTGACGGCGTCCCGGATGGCCGCGGCCTGGGCCATCAGCTCGTCGTCGATACCCAGCCGCCCGGCGGTGTCGACGATGACGACGTCGAAGTGCTTGGTCCGGGCCTCGGCAAGCCCCGCCGCCGCGACGGCGACCGGGTCGCCGGCAGGCCCGACTCGGGTCCAGATGGGGGAGCTCCGGGATGCGGCGCGAACACCGCCACGCCGGCGCGCTCACCGACGACCTGCAGCTGGTTGACCGCCGCCGGCCGCTGCAGGTCGCAGGCCACCAGAAGCGGCGTGTGCCCCTTCCCGCGCAGCCACGCGGCCAGCTTGCCGGCCAGCGTCGTCTTACCGGAGCCCTGCAAGCCGGCCAGCATCACCACGGTCGGCGGGGTCTTCGCGAACGCCAGCTGACGGGTCTCGCCGCCGAGGATGCCGACGAGTTCCTCGTTGACGATCTTGACGACCTGCTGCGCCGGGTTGAGCGCACCGGACACCTCGGCGCCCTTGGCGCGTTCCTTGATCCGGTGCACGAAAGCCCGCACCACGGGTAGCGACACATCCGCTTCCAGTAGCGCCAGCCGGATTTCGCGGGTGGTGGCTTCGATATCGGCGTCGGTCAGTCGGCCCTTGCCGCGCAGCCCCGCCAGCGCACCGGTCAGCCGATCGGACAGCGATTCAAACACGCCCGCCAGCCTAGTGGTGATCGCCAGCCCGGCGCCGCCGGGCGCGTCACGCCGGGTCGCCAGCGTGAAGCTGGTTTCACACCCGTTGACCACGGTGAAGCTGGCTTCACGTTCGTCGGAGCTCAGCGGCGGCTTGGCGCCGCTGCAGCGGGCTGGGTATAACTTTGGCGGGTATCTATTAGTTCGGAGGTTATGCAATCGCATGAGTGCGAAAGTCGAGCAGTTGGAGTTTCAGGCAGAGGCACGCCAACTCCTGGATTTGATGGTCCATTCGGTCTACTCCAATAAGGATTCGTTCCTGCGGGAGCTGATCTCGAACGCCTCCGACGCGCTGGACAAGCTTCGGCTCGAAGCCCTACGGAACAGCGAGCTCGATGTCGACACCTCCGATCTGCACATCGAGATCGACGCAGACAAAAGCGCAAGGACGCTCACCGTCCGCGACAACGGCATCGGCATGACGCGCGATGAGGTCGTCGATCTGATCGGCACGCTCGCCAAGTCGGGTACCGCCGAGCTGCGGCAGAAGTTGCGTGAGGCCAAGAACGAAGGCGCCTCGGAGGAATTGATCGGTCAGTTCGGGATCGGTTTCTACTCGAGCTTCATGGTCGCGGACAAGGTCACGCTGCTCACCCGCAAGGCCGGCGAGAGCGCGGCCACCCGGTGGGAGTCCAGCGGCGAGGGCACCTACACCATCGAATCCGTCGATGACGCTCCGGTGGGAACGTCGGTCACGTTGCACCTCAAGCCCGAAGACGCCGAGGACGAGCTGCACGACTACACCGCGGAGTACAAGATCAAGGAGCTGGTCAAGAAGTACTCCGACTTCATCGCGTGGCCCATCCGGATGGAGGTCGAGCGGCGCACCCCTGCCTCCCAAGAAGAAGGGGCGGAGGGCAGCGAAGAGCAAATCACCATCGAGACCCAGACCATCAACTCGATGAAGGCGTTGTGGGCCAAGTCCAGAGACGAGGTCTCCGACGACGAGTACAAGGAGTTCTACAAGCACATCGCCCACGCCTGGGACGACCCGCTCGAGATCATCCCGATGAAGGCCGAGGGCACCTTCGAGTACCGCGCCCTGCTGTTCATCCCGTCGCGCGCCCCGTTCGACCTGTTCAACCAGGACGCCAAGATCGGGGTGCACCTGTACGTCAAGCGCGTCTTCATCATGGACGACTGCGATCAGCTGATGCCGATGTACCTGCGCTTCGTCAAGGGCGTCGTCGACGCGGAGGATATGTCGCTCAACGTGTCCCGCGAAATTCTGCAGCAGGACCGGCAGATCAACGCGATCCGTCGCCGGCTGACCAAGAAGGTCCTCTCGGCGATCAAGGACATCCAGACCGAGCGGCCTGACGACTACCGCACGATCTGGACCCAGTTCGGCAGGGTCCTCAAAGAGGGCCTGATGTCGGACGTCGACAATCGCGACACGCTGCTGGAGATTTCCTCGTTCGTCTCGACGCACAGCGACGAGGAACCGACCACCCTCGCCGAGTACGTCGGGCGCATGAAGGAAGGCCAGGAGCAAATCTTCTACGCCACCGGCGATTCGCGCCAGCAGGTGGTGAATTCGCCGCACCTGGAGGCCTTCAAGGCCAAGGGCTACGAGGTGTTGCTGCTCACCGACCCGGTCGACGAGGTCTGGGTGGGACTGGTGCCCGAGTTCGACGGCAAACCTTTGCAGTCGGTCGCCAAGGGCGAGGTGGACCTCGAGTCCGAAGGGGACACCAGCGAAGCCGAGCGCGAGGAGCAGCAGAAAGAGTTCGCCGAGCTGCTGAACTGGTTGAAGGAGACCCTGGATGATCAGGTCAAGGAAGTGCGGTTGTCCACGCGCCTGACCGAGTCGCCGGCCTGCCTGATCACCGACACCTTCGCCATGACACCGGCGCTCGCGCGCATGTACCGGGCTGCCGGGCAGGAGGTTCCGGTCGGCAAGCGAATCCTGGAGCTCAACCCGACTCATCCGCTCGTCACCGGCTTGCGCCAGGCACACAAAGAACGCCCCGAAGCGCAGGAACTCGCCGAAACCGCCGAATTGTTGTACGGCACCGCCCTTCTCGCCGAAGGCGGCGCACTCGACGATCCGGCCAGGTTCGCCGCACTGCTCGCCGACCGTCTGACCCGCACCGTCTAGGACACGCCGCCAGATCGCAACGCGCCGGAAATAACCGCCGAAAGCGTGCCGAAAAACGTTGCCGTGCTACATTTCACACCCGCGAACTAACGCGGCCGAGCCACCGCCGCAGAGCATCTACAGGGGAGCTTTGTCGACAGAGCAGGTCCAGCCGCTGCGGGGCTGGCAGCGGCGGGCGATGGTGAAGTACCTGGCCGGCTCGCCGCGCGATTTTTTGGCCGTAGCCACCCCCGGTTCGGGGAAGACAACGTTCGCCCTGCGGGTGGTCGCCGAACTGCTCGGTCAGCGCGCCGTCGAGCAGATCACCGTCGTCGTGCCCACCGAGCACCTCAAGGTGCAATGGGCACGGGCCGCGGCGGCCTACGGGTTGGCCCTGGACCCGAAGTTCTCCAACACCAAACCCCAGACCTCGCCGGAATATCACGGCGTGATGGTCACCTACGCCCAAGTCGCAGCGCATCCGACGCTGCACCGGGTGCGCACCGAGCAGCGCAAGACCCTGGTCGTCTTCGACGAGATCCACCACGGCGGTGACGCCAAGACCTGGGGCGACGCGATCCGGGAAGCGTTCGGCGACGCCACCCGCCGACTTGCGTTGACGGGCACACCGTTTCGCAGCGACGACAGCCCGATCCCGTTCGTCACCTACACGTCCGGCCCCGACGGAGTGGCGCGTTCGGAGTCCGACCACAGCTACGGGTATGCCGAAGCGCTTGCCGACGGCGTGGTCCGGCCGGTGGTGTTCCTCGCCTACTCCGGGGAGGCGCGCTGGCGGGACAGCGCAGGCGAAGAGCACGCGGCGCGACTGGGCGAGCCGCTGTCCGCCGAACAGACCGCACGGGCATGGCGGACAGCGCTGGACCCGGCCGGTCAATGGATGCCCGCGGTGATCGCGGCCGCCGACCAACGGCTGCGCCAGCTGCGCACGCATGTGCCCGACGCCGGCGGCATGATCATCGCCTCCGATCAGACCGCGGCCCGCGCCTACGCCAGGCTGCTGACCACGATCAGCTCCGAAGCGCCCACGCTGGTGCTGTCCGACGACCCCGGATCGTCAACGCGCATCACCCAATTCGCCGAGAGCACCAGCCGGTGGCTGGTCGCGGTGCGCATGGTGTCCGAGGGTGTCGACGTGCCCCGGCTGTCGGTCGGGATCTACGCCACCAGTGCCTCGACGCCGCTGTTCTTCGCGCAGGCCGTCGGGCGGTTCGTGCGGTCTCGCCGGGCGGGCGAAACCGCAAGCATCTTCTTGCCGTCGGTGCCTAACCTGCTGCAGCTGGCCAGCGAGCTGGAGGCGCAGCGCAATCACGTGCTCGGTCAGCCACACCGCGAGACGGACGATCCCCTCCTCGACGATCCCGCCGTCACAACGCAATCCGAGAAGACCGACACAGAAAATCCGGCGAACGGCTTCACCTCGTTGGGGGCCGACGCGGAATTGGATCAGGTCATCTTCGACGGATCCTCGTTCGGCACCGCCACCCCCGCCGGCAGCGAGGAGGAGGCCGACTACCTCGGCATCCCCGGGCTGCTGGACGCCGAGCAGATGCGCGCCCTGCTGCATCGCCGCCAAGACGAGCAGCTGCAAAAGCGGGCGCTGCTTGACAAACTTGACAACGGCGTCGGGCAGCCGGCCGCCCCGATCACCACGCACGGCCAACTGCGCGAGTTGCGCCGCGAACTCAACGCCCTGGTATCGGTGGCCCACCACCGCACCGGCAAGCCGCACGGATGGATCCACAACGAACTGCGGCGCCGCTGCGGAGGCCCTCCGATCGCCGCCGCAACCCGCGACCAGCTCAAGGCGCGCATCGACGCCGTGCGCCGACTCAACGCAGAGCAGTCGTGAGACCTAATCGCCGACAGGTTCGCTGAGAACGACCTCCGCGGGCGCACCGAGCACGGCCAAAAGCTGTTGTTCGACGGCGACCCGCACCTCAGTCTCGTCGGCCATGTCGGACTCGGAGGGCACCGTCACACAGAACACATCGGCCGCCGTCGATCCGAAGGTGTTGACCTTCGCCCAGGCGATGTCTGCACCCGCACGCTCCAGCGCCCTGGCAAAAAGTGCCAGCAGACCCAATCGGTCCATGGCGCGCACCTCGACGATGAGTTGGCCCGGCGCGTCCGCATCGAGCCACAGGATTCGGGGCGGGGCGGTCGATCGGGTCAGCGGCGCACCGAACTGCACCTCCCCGGCCCGGGTTTGCGCCGAGTTGGCTGCGTCGCTATCCCGCTTCTCCAGCGTGTCGAGGACGTCGACGCCATTGATAGCCCCGACGAAATTCTGACGTAGCAGGCCGGCTTCGGGCGGGGAACCGAACGTCGGCGACACCACGAATTCGGTGATCGCGACGCCCTCGTGAATGTTGACCGTCGCCGAATGAATGCGCAGGGATTTCAACGCCAGCACGGCGGCGGCTTTCGACGTCAGCCCCGGCGCGTCCGGAGCGAGCATCACCACGTGGAAGCGCTCGCCCTCGGCCGGGTTGATCTCCACGTGCACCCCGTGGTCGGCCGCCAACGAAAGATAGTGGGGCGTGGTCGGTTCGGCCTTCGGCAGTGGCTCACCCGCCATCAGCAGCCGGCAGCGGCGCACCAGGTCGGCCACCAGGGAGGCCTTCCAGTCGCTCCACACCCCCGGACCCGTGGCTTTGGAGTCCGCCTCGGCCAGCGCGTGCAGTAGTTCGAGCAATTGCGCATCCCCGCCTAGAGCTTCGGTCACGGATTCGATGACTTGGGGGTCGTTCAGGTCGCTTCGCGTGGCCGTGACGGGCAGCAGGAGGTGGTGGCGGACCATGTTGGAGATCGTGTCGACGTCCGGCGCCGACAACCCCAGTCGCTCGGCGATCGGGATCACCAGGTCGGCCCCGAACACGCAATGATCGACCCCCCGCCCCTTGCCGATGTCGTGCAGCAGCGCGCCGATCGCCAGCAGGTCCGATCGCGCCACGCGGGTGGTCAGTGGCGCGGCATTAACGGCGGTCTCGACGGTGTGGCGGTCCACCGTCCACTTGTGCGAGACGTCGCGCGGCGGAAGGTCGCGGACCGCGTCCCATTCCGGCAGCAGCCGGCCCCACAGCCCGGTGCGGTCGAGCGTTTCGACCACGTTCACCGTGGCGGGACCGGCCAACAGGACGACCAGCAGGTCGTCCAACGACTCCTTCGGCCAGGGGGTCGGCAGGTCCGGCACGGTGGCGGCCAGCCGACTCAGCGTGGCGGAGCCGATGGGCAAGCCGGTCTCGGCCGACGCGGCGGCCACGCGCAGCACCAGGCCAGGATCGTGTTCGGGCTTGGCGTCGAGGGCGAGCACGATCTCTCCGGCATATTCGACGACACCCTCGTCGAGCGGTCGGCGCTTCGGCCGCCGCACCATGGCCGTCAGCCCGCGCCGCGGCAGGGCGTTGACGGCGGTCCGAAGCCCGGCTTCCGAGTGGTAACTGATGGTGCGCCCGGCGTTGGACAGCATGCGCGACAGGGCGAAACGGTCGCCGACCCCCAAGACGGCGCTGATCTCATCGCCGAACTGGGCCAGCAGCTGATCGCGCCCGCGGCCCGACACCCGGTGCAGTTCGGTGCGCACGTCAAGCAACGTGAGGTGCGCACTGTCCAGCGAACCCGCCGGCATGTCCGGGTTGCCGATGCCGTGGCGGTCAATGAGCTGGGCGATGGCCAGCGCGTCAAGCAATTGAACGTCACGCAGGCCGCCGCGGCCGCACTTGAGATCGGGCTCGGCGCGGTTGAAGATCCGGCCGTTGCGCCGCCAACGGGCCTGTGTCATCTCGACGAGTTCGTCTATCCGGGAACGAATTCCGGTGCGCCACTGCCGCCGCACCCCATCGATCAGCTGGCTGGACAGCGCCTCCTCGCCGGCGATGTGGCGCGCTTCCAGCAGGCTCAGGGCGGCCGTCATATCGGAGCCGGCGATGCCCACCGCCTCGCTCACCGTTCGGACGCTGTGGTCGAGCCGAATGTTGGCGTCCCACAACGGGTACCACAGCCGATCCGCGACATCGGCCAGCACCTCGGGATCCTTGCCGTCGTGCAACAACAGCAGATCCAGATCGGAGTACGGCAGCAGCTCGCGGCGGCCCAGCCCGCCGTTGCCGACGATCGCGAAGCCGCTGCTGTCGGTGATCCCGATCTCGGCCGCCTTGGCTTTCAGCCAGGACTCGTGCAGGTCCAGCAGCGCTGCACGCAGCGCGGCGGCATCCAGTTCACGATTCGCGTCTGACAGCAGCGCTCGACGGCTGGCGGCCAAATCGCTTGTTGGGCAAGCACTTACCGCCGCTCCAGCTGGGTCGGGCCGGTCGGGTGTCATACCCTCCCGGCCCGTCCACGTTGGATCAGCAATCTGCGGCTACCGTCATAGCGCATCGGTTCCGCGTTCACCGGTGCGCACCCGGACGATGGTCTCTACCGGGGTGACCCAGACTTTGCCGTCGCCGATCTTGCCGGTGCGCGCCGCCCGGACGATGCTGTCCACGACTTTGTCGACGATGGCATCGTCGACGACGACCTCGATGCGGACCTTGGGCACGAAGTCGACCGAGTACTCAGCACCCCGGTACACCTCGGTGTGGCCCTTCTGCCGTCCGTAGCCCTGAATTTCGCTGACGGTCATCCCGAGGACGCCGGCCTCTTCGAGGCTCGTCTTGACGTCGTCGAGCGTGAACGGCTTGACGATCGCGGTGACCAACTTCATGACTACTCTGCCTCCACTTTTTCGCCGGCTCGCTCGTCCAGTCCGTTAGGGCTTTCCCCTCCGATGCGGTGAGGAACAGCCGAGCCGCCCCGACAACTGCGAATTCGTACGCAGTTTCTGCGTGCTCCGCCTCGTCGATGCCGCCGGCCTCCTCCTCAGCACCGAGCCTGATCCCGATGGTGTACTTCAGGATGAAAGCCAGGATAAGCGTAACGAAGAAGGAGTAGAAGAGGACGCTGAACGCGCCGACCGCCTGCCGCTCCAGCTGCGACCAGCCACCGCCGTAGAACAGGCCCTTGGATACCCCCGCCACGCCGTTGATGGCCGTGCTCTCCGGGGCCGCGACCAGACCGACCAGCAGGGTGCCCGTCAAACCGCCGACCATGTGCACACCGACCACGTCGAGCGAGTCGTCGAAGCCGAACTTGAATTTCAGCCCCACCGCGAGCGCGCACACCACACCGCCCACAAAGCCGATAACCAGGGCGCCCAACACGTTGACCGACGAGCACGACGGCGTGATGGCCACCAGTCCGGCGACAATGCCCGACGCCGCGCCCAGCGTGGTGGCGTGCCCGTCCCGGATGCGCTCGGTGAGCAGCCAGGCCAGCATGGCCGTGGCGGTGGCGATCGTCGTGGTCATGAACGTCGACCCGGCGGAGCCGTTGGAGCTGGTCGCCGATCCGGCGTTGAACCCGAACCAGCCGAACCACAGCAACCCGGCGCCGAGCATCACGAACGGCAGGTTGTGCGGCCGGAACAGCGTCGTGGGCCAGCCTTTACGCTTGCCCAGCACGAGCGCCAGCGCCAGACCCGCCACACCGGAGTTGATATGGACCGCGGTTCCGCCGGCGAAGTCGATCGCATGCAGCTTGTTGTTGATCCAGCCGCCGTGCTCGGAGGCGAAGCCGTCGGCCGCGAACACCCAGTGCGCGACCGGGAAGTAGACGAACGTCGCCCACAGCCCGGCGAACACCAGCCAGGCACTGAACTTCAGCCGGTCGGCCACCGCGCCCGAGATCAGCGCGACGGTGATGATCGCGAACATCAGCTGGAACGCGACGAAGACGGTGGCGGGCATGGTGCCGGCCAGCGGGATGTCCACGGCCGCCTGCGCCTTGCTCGGATCGGCTTTGACGGCGTTGCTACCGATGAGACCCTTCAGGCCCCAGTAGTCGCCCGGGTTGCCAATGACGCCCCACTTATCGTTACCGAATGACATCGAGTAGCCGTAGAGCACCCAGAGCACCGTCACCACGCCCATGGCGCTGACGCTCATCATGATCATGTTGAGCACGCTTCTGGTGCGCACCATGCCGCCGTAGAAGAACGCCAGGCCCGGCGTCATCAGCAACACCAGCGCGGAACTCGCCAACATCCAGGCGGTGTCGCCGGTATCGGGCTGGCCCATTATCGGGAAACTCACTCGCTATCACCTCCGGTCGGCCCCACACGGCCATCAGGCGATTGCCTGTGACCTGATCCAGAACCTTGCGCAATCGATGTTTCGCCAATAGAGCCAGCGTGTTTCGTCAGCATTAACGTCACACGCACCGTGTAAGCAGTGTTAGCCAAGCAGGGCGTCGACGAACGCCTCGGGTTCGAACGGCGCCAGATCGTCGGGACCTTCGCCCAGCCCGACCAGCTTCACCGGCACCCCGAGTTCTTGTTGGACGCGGAAAACGATGCCCCCCTTGGCCGTTCCGTCCAGCTTGGTGAGCACCGCGCCCGTGATGTCGACGACGTCGGCGAATACCCGGGCCTGCGCCAGCCCGTTTTGCCCGATCGTGGCATCGAGCACCAGCAAAACCTCGTCGACGGCCGCGCGCCGGGTCACCACGCGCTTGACTTTGTCGAGTTCGTCCATCAGCCCGACCTTGGTGTGCAGGCGCCCGGCGGTGTCGATGACGACGACGTCCGCGCCACGCTCGATGCCCTTGTCGACGGCGTCGAACGCCACCGATGCCGGGTCGGCGCCCTCGGCCCCGCGCACCACCTCGGCGCCCACCCGGGACGCCCAGGTCTGTAGCTGGTCGGCAGCCGCGGCCCGGAAGGTGTCGGCCGCGCCGAGCACCACGCGCCGGCCGTCGGCCACCAGTACCCGCGCCAGCTTGCCGACGGTGGTGGTTTTGCCCGTGCCGTTGACTCCGACGACCAGCAGCACCGAGGGATGGTCGGCGTGCGGCAGCGCGCGGATCGAGCGGTCCATGTCGGGGTGCAGCTCTTTGATCAGCACGTCACGAAACACCGCGCGGGCGTCGGCCTCGGTGCGCACATTGTCGCTGGCCAGCCGGGCGCGTAGCTGCGACACCACCGACTCGGTGGCCACCGGGCCCAGGTCCGCCACCAGCAGGGTGTCCTCGACGTCCTGCCAGGAGTCCTCGTCCAGGTCGCCGCCGCCGAGCAGCCCCAGCACGCTGCGCCCCAGCGCATTCTGCGACCGGGCGAGCCGCCCGCGCAGCCGCTCCAATCGGCCTTCCGGCGGCTCGATGGCCTCGATTCCCGGAACCTCGGGCGCCGGGGGTTCGGCGACCGGCGGGGTGACGATCTCGGGCTCGGGCTCGGGTTCGGGCTCGACTACAGGTTGGGGTTCGGCTAGAGGTTCGGGAGGTTCGGGAAGCAGTACATCGGAGATCGTGCGTTTCGGCGCGTCGCGCGGGATGGTCGCGTCGTCGCCCACGGCCGGCAATCCGCTGGTGTCGATGCGGTCGACCGGCTCGACAGCCGTTGCGCCCTGGGTGAAGGTGATGCCGGACGACGCGGTGTACCCGCCGGAGCGGTCCAGTGCCGACGGCTCCTGTCGGGACAGCCTGATCTGGCGCCGACGGTAACGCAGCAGGCCGAAGACGAGCGCGGTGATGATGACGAGGGCGGCTATGACGGCGACGGCGATCCAAAGACCTTGGGACACGTCAACATCCTGTCAGGGACGCGTCACCGGCCCGAGCCGCGGGGTTGGAGGCTTGGGGGGTTAGGAGGGATTCCCGACTAGTTGCTCCACCTGCTGACCGCGCATCCGCTGCGAGATCACCGCGGTGATGCCGTCACCCTGCATGGTCACGCCGTAGAGCGCGTCGGCGACCTCCATCGTCGGCTTCTGGTGGGTGATGATGAGGAGCTGCGACTGTGCCCGCAGCAGCTCGAAGAGGCCGAGCAGCCGGTGCAGGTTGGTGTCGTCGAGCGCTGCCTCCACCTCGTCCATGATGTAGAACGGCGACGGGCGGGCGCGGAAGATCGCCACCAGCATCGCCACCGCGGTGAGCGCCTTCTCACCACCGGACAGCAACGACAGCCGGGTGATCTTCTTGCCGGGCGGGCGGGCCTCCACCTCGATGCCGGTGGTGAGCATGTCATCCGGATCGGTCAGCCGCAGCCGGCCCTCGCCGCCGGGGAACAGCACCGTGAAGACTTCCCGGAATTCGCGTTCCACGTCGACAAAGGCTTCGCTGAACACCTGCAGGATGCGGGCATCGACGTCGGCGACGACGTCGAGCAAATCCTTGCGGGCAGCCTTGACGTCCTCGAGCTGAGTGGACAGGAAGTTGTAGCGTTCCTCGAGCGCAGCAAACTCCTCCAGCGCCAGTGGATTGACCCTGCCCAGCTCGGCCAGCTCGCGTTCGGCCCGTTTCGCCCGGCGCTCCTGGGTGGGCCGGTCGTACGGAATCGGCGCGGGCGCGAAAACCTGCTCGCCGCGCTCCTTGGCCTGCTCGTATTCGGCCATCTCCAGTTCGCTGGGCGGCAGCTGATTCTCCGGACCATACTCGGCGACCAAGTCGTCCGGCGACATCCCGAACTGTTCCAGCACCATCTGCTCGAGCTGCTCGATACGCATCGCCGCCTGGGCGTTGGCCACCTCGTCGCGGTGCAGCGAATCGGTGAGCGTGGCCACCCGCCTGCTCAGCGCGTGCGCCTCGCCGCGGACGGCCGTCATGGCCGCCGACCGCTGCTCGCGCTCGGCGCTCATCGCATCGCGGTGTCGCGCCGCGGCCTCGACCACCCGGTTCAACCGCGACGCCAGCAGCCGCCCGGACTCGGCGACGGCCGCGGCCACCGCGGCCGCCCGCAGTCGCGCGGCGTGGGCTTGGGCGGCCCGCACCCGCGCCTCGCGTTCGGCGGCGGCCGCTCGGCGCAGCGAGTCCGCCCGCCCGCGCACCGCGTTGGCGCGTTCCTCGGCGGTCCGCACCGCCAGCAGGGCTTCCACCTCGACCGCGCGGGCGTTTTCGGCGGTGGCGGCGAGCTGCTGGCGCGCCGCCGCGGAACTCGGGGCGTCGGCGTGTACCTGCTGGGTCTCTTGCGCGTTGCGCAACCGGGTTTCGAGTTCGGTGACCTCGTCGACGGTCACGGCGCGCCCGGCTTCCAGCTCCTCGCGCTGCTGCAGCAGCCTGCTCCACTCGTCTTCGGCCGCGCGCGCGTCCTGCCCGAGGCGACCGAGCTGCTCGTACATGGTCGAGATTGCGGCGTCGGATTCGTTGAGCGCGGCCAGCGCCTGCTCGGCCGCGTCCTGACGGGCGGCCTGTTCGGTCAGTGCCCCGGCCAGCGCCGCGCTCAGTTCAGCCACCTGCGTCTCGGCCGCGGCCAGTGCGCCGCCGGCCTTGTCGATCTCCGAGGTGACTTCCAGCGTGGACAGCTTGCGGTCGGAACCGCCGCTCACCCATCCGCCGCCGACCAGATCGCCGTCCATCGTGACGGCGCGCAAGTGCGGGCGTGCCGCAACCAGGTCCAACGCTTCGGCCAGGCCGTTGACCACCGCGACGTCCGAAAGCAGGGCGTTCATCGCGCCGCGCAGCCGGTGCGGTGCCTCGACCAAGTCGAGCGCCCAGAGTGCCTCGCCGGGCAACGCGGGTTCATCAGGGGCTGGGGCGCGCTGTTCAGGGGCCGGCCAGTCGCTCAACAGCAGCGCCGCGCGACCCCCGTCGGCTTCCTTCAGCGCGGCGATCGCGCTGCGGGCCGCGCCCAAGCTCTCGGCCGCCAGCGCGTCGGCCGCCGACCCGAGCACCGCGGCCAGCGCCGCCTCATAACCCGACCGAACTCTGACCAACTTCGCGATTGGCCCCAAAAGCCCAGTGCCACTGCGGTTTTGGGTCAGCCACGCCGCGCCGTCCTTACGCTCGAGCCCCACCGCCAGCGCATCGATGCGGGCTCGCAGCGAAGCCACCTGACGTTCGGCGCCACGCTCGCCGGACTGCAGTTCGGCGACGCGCTCGTCGGCCAACCGCAGCGCGGCCACCGTCCGCTCGTGGTGTTCGTCGAGGCCGACCTCACCCTGATCCAAGGCGCCGACGCGACCCTGCACGGTTTCGAACTCGGCCCGGGTCTGCTGCGTTCGCGTGGCCGCGTCTTCGATGCGCTCGGACAGCCGCGCAACGGTGTCGTCGATCGATTCGACACGGGCCCGCATCGTCTCCACCTGACCGGCCAGCCGCGCCAGACCCTCACGCCGGTCGGCTTCGGCTCGGACCGCCGCCAAGTGGGCCCGGTCCGCCTCGGCGGCCGCGCGCTCCCGGTCGGCCAGGTCCGCCCGGGCGGTTTCCAGCCGGCCACGGGTAGCGGCCAGTTCCGCCAGCAGCTGCTGCTCGGCGGCCGCGACCTGCTCGGCCTCAGCATCAAGCGCGTCCGGGTCGGTGTCGCTGAGCGCAGCCGGCTCGACATCGAGATGCTGCGCGCGCTCGCTGGCGATGCGCACGGTGGCGCCGACGCGTTCGGCCAGGGCGGAGAGCCGGAACCAGGTCTGCTGCACCGACTCGGCTCGTTGCGACAGCGCTAGCAGCGCTTCCTCGTGGGCCGCCAGCTCTTCGGAGGCCACCGCCAGTCGGGCGGCGGTGTCGTCGTGCTCGCGGCGCATCGTCGTCTCGGCCTCGAGGATCGCGTCGCGCTCGGTTTGTCGGTTGACCAGGTCATCGGCGGCGAGCCGCAGCTTGGCGTCACGCAGATCGGCCTGGATGGTCTGGGCGCGACGGGCCACCTCGGCCTGGCGGCCCAGGGGCTTGAGCTGGCGTCGCAGTTCGGTCGTCAGATCGGTGAGCCGGGCCAGGTTGGCCGACATCGCGTCGAGCTTGCGCAGCGCTTTCTCTTTGCGCTTGCGGTGCTTGAGCACGCCGGCGGCTTCTTCGATGAACGCGCGGCGGTCTTCGGGCCGCGACTGCAGGATCTCGTCCAGCTTTCCCTGCCCCACGATGACGTGCATCTCGCGACCGATGCCGGAGTCGCTCAGCAGCTCCTGGACGTCCATCAAACGGCAACTGCTGCCGTTGATTTCGTACTCGCTGGCACCGTCGCGGAACATCCGGCGGGTGATGGACACCTCGGAGTACTCGATCGGCAGCGCGTTGTCGGAATTGTCGATCGTGACGGTGACCTCGGCGCGACCCAGCGGGGCGCGCGACGAGGTGCCGGCGAAGATGACGTCTTCCATCTTCCCGCCGCGCAGCGTCTTGGCGCCCTGCTCCCCCATCACCCACGCCAAGGCATCGACCACGTTGGATTTGCCCGAGCCGTTGGGCCCGACGACGGCGGTGATGCCGGGCTCGAAACGCAGAGTCGTCGGCGATGCAAAGGACTTAAAGCCCTTCAGCGTCAGACTCTTGAGGTACACGGCCTGCCAGACTACCGCTCAAATCGAGCGCACCGGCCTCCCTGCGGGGGTGTCGGCCCGCTCGAAATGCGGCTGCCGCCGATGGATAGACACACTGGTCACAGGGGCCACACGAGTCACTAAATTGGCTTCAGCGCTCGACGAATCCGCTGAACCGCTCGGCCGGCTGCGACCATTCATGCACAACCTTGTCGACCCGGCCCGGTGTGCTGCCGCCTTCCAGCAGCTGCAGCAGTTTCTCGCCGTCCTCGCGCGTCCCCTGGGCCACCACCAGCACGCGGCCGTCGGCCTGGTTGGCGGCGTAACCGGTCAGGCCGCGCTCCAGCGCCCGGCACCGGGTCCACCAGCGGAAACCGACTCCCTGGACGTTCCCGTGCACCCAGGCGGTGAGCCGGACGTCAGGATCCGACATCAACGACCTCGAACGTGACCTTGGTGCCCGACTTCAGAGTGCGCCCCACGGTGCAGACCAATTCGATGGCCCGATTCACGACGATCACCAACCGCTCCTTGTCGTCGGCCGACAATCCCGACAGGTCGAGTTCCAGCGTCTCGGCCAGCAGCGGATACATCTCCTGATCGCGGTCGGCGGCGCCCGACACCCGGACAACCGCCTGGTAATCGTCACCGAGCCGGTGGGCCAGCGGCTGGTCGCTGGACATCCCGCTGCACGCGGCCAGCGCGATCTTGAGCAACTCGCCGGGGGTGAACACGCCTTCGACGTCTTCGGACCCCACGAGTACCTGCGCGCCGCGCGAGCTATGCCCCGTGTAGCGGCGCGCTCCGGTGCGTTCGACCCACAGTTCTGTCATGAGTCCTTTTCTACCGGGCGCTTTTTGGCGCCGCAGACCCCGGATGGCTGCTTCGGTGTAAAGGGCTGGACAACATCGGGAAAAGTCCAGTTGTTTGCTCGGGATCACGATAGTGTTTGCTCGCTAATGACGTTTGGGGGAGGGTCCCGCGTTGTCGCGGGGTGGTGCGTGTGACCAATCGGAGGGAGTCAGATGTCGTTTCTCAGCGCGGCGCCGCAGATGCTGGCGGCAGCTGCCACGGACGTAGCGAGCATCGGTTCGACAATTAGCGAGGCCAACGCGTGGGCAGCAGCCTCGACGACGGGAGTGCTTGGCGCCGGCGCTGATGAGGTGTCGGTGGCCATCGCGTCGCTGTTCAACGGGCACGCCCAGGCGTATCAAACATTGAGCGCCAAGGCGGCGGCGTTTCACGACCAATTCGTGCAGCTCCTGAACGGGGGTGCGAGCTCTTATGCGAGCGCGGAGGCGGCCAACGCCGAGCAGGCCCTGCTGAACGCGCTGAATGCGCCCACCATGGCGCTGTTAGACCGTCCGCTGATCGGCAACGGCGCCAACGGAGCACCAGGCACCGGCGAGAACGGCGGCGACGGCGGGATCCTGTTCGGCAACGGCGGGGCCGGCGGCTCCGGCGCGTCCAGTGCGACCGGCGCGGGGCAACCCGGCGGCAACGGCGGGGACGGCGGCCTGTTCGGCAGCGGCGGGGCCGGCGGGGCCGGCGGGGCCGGCGCCACCAGCGGTGGGGCCGGCGGCAACGGCGGCAACGGCGGGCTGTTCGGAGCCGGTGGGGCCGGCGGCGCCGGCGGCATCGGCAGCACCACCACAGGCGGTAACGGCGGCAACGGCGGGGCGGCGGGGTTGATTGCCCCGGGCGGCCCCGTCGGGGGCTCCACGGGCGGCGCGGGCGGTGGCGGCGGCTGGGGTGGCACAACCGGCGGAGACGGCGGCAACGGCGGTGACGGCGGGCGATTCGGCTCCGGCAACGGCGCCGGCGGCGGCGCCGGCGGGTATGGCGGCACCACCGGGGGTAACGGCGGCGCCGGCGGAACGGCGTCGACCGGAATCGCCAGCCTGTTCTCCAACGGTGGCATCGGCGGGGGCGGCGGTGTCGGCGGCGTCGGCGGAACCACCGGCGGTGAGGGCGGCGTCGGCGGAGACGGCGGCTTGTTCGGCTTCGGCGGCTCCGGCGGAGCCGGCGGCGTTGGCGATACCGGCGGGGCCGGCGGCACCGGCGGCACCGGCGGGACGCTCGGCGGCTCGGGCGGCACCGGCGGCACCGGCGGCACCGGCCTGGAATTCGACGGGGGCCACGGCGGGGACGGCGGCAGCCCCGGCCTCGTCACAGGCAACGGCGGAGCGGGCGGCGCCGGCGGTGCTGCCGCGCAAACCGGCGGAGCGGGCGGCGACGGCGGGAACGGCGGCAACGCCAGAACCGGCATCCTGGGCTCCGGCGGGGCCGGCGGCGCCGGCGGCGCCGCCGTCTCTGGCTCCGGCGGGGCCGGAGGGGCCGCAGGGGCCGGAGGCAGCCTGGGAGGTACGGGCGGAAGCGGCGGGGCCGGCGGCATCAGCTCTGAGGGGCCCGGCGGCAACGGGGGCAACGGCGGCGGCGGCGGCGACTTCTCCGGCTCCGCCGGCGCCGGCGGCGCCGGCGGGCAGAGCATCGCAGACACCGGCGGTGACGGCGGTGACGGCGGCAACGCCGGCTTGTTCGGCAATGGTGGCGACGGCGGTAATGCCGGGCTCGGCACACCGGAGGGCAATGCGGGCACCGGCGGCTCCGCCGGGAAGCTGGCCGGCAAGGACGGTGCAAACGGGAAGATCTAACCGCGTGGCCGCGGTTGGCACCTCGGGCAGTAGAACGACGAACGGTTCATGAACTTCTCCCGGCGGATTATCGCGCCGCAGCGACGGCAGGGTTCGCCCTCACGGCCGTAGGCATCCAGCGACCGGTCGAAGTAGCCCGATTCGCCGTTGACGTTGACGTACAGGGAATCGAACGATGTCCCGCCCTTGGCCAGCGCCTCGCGCATCACGTCGGCGGCGGCGTCCAGCACGGCGGTCAGCTGCCGGCGCGTCAGCGTGGCCGCGATCCGCGCGCCGTGCACCTTGGCCCGCCACAGCGCCTCGTCGGCGTAGATGTTGCCGATCCCCGACACCACCGTCTGATCCAGCAGCTGACGCTTGAGCTCAGAGTGCTTGCGCCGCAACACCTTTACCACCGCATCGGCATCGAACCGCGGATCGAGCGGGTCGCGCGCCAGGTGGGCGACGGGCACCGGCACCACACTGCCGTCCACCGTCACCAGGTCGGCAAGGAGCCACCCGCCGAAGGTCCGCTGATCGGCGAAGCTCAGCACGGTCCCGTCGTCGAGCAGCGCGGAGATCCGGACGTGATCCGCACGCGGGACGGTCCCCAGGAGCATTTGCCCGCTCATGCCGAGGTGCACCACGAGCGCGGTGTCCGGGTCGGCCGGCATGTCCAGCAGCAGCCACAGGTACTTGCCGCGGCGATCGGTTCCGGTGATCCGTGCGCCCAGCAGCCGGGCCGTCAGGTCGGCGGGTCCGGCCTCATGACGACGCACCGCACGGGGATGGTGCACCCGCACCGCCGTCATCGTCTTGCCCGCCACATGGGCCTGCAAGCCGCGGCGCACCACCTCGACTTCGGGCAGTTCGGGCATCTAAACGGAAGTTTTCCCAGCGCTGTCGAGCGCATTCCAGGCCATTGAGGCGGCCTTCTGCTCGGCCTCTTTCTTGGTGCGACCCACACCCGAGCCGTATTCGGTGTCCATCACGAGCACCACCGCGGTGAATTCCTTGTCGTGGTCGGGACCGGTGGAGGTGACGACGTAGGACGGCGGGCCCAAGCCGCGCGCCGCGCTCAACTCCTGCAGGCTGGTCTTCCAGTCCAGCCCGGCGCCCAACGTGGCCGCCTCGTCGAGCAGCGGGCCGAACAACCGCAGGATCACCTCGCGGGCCACCTCCATGCCGTGGTGCAGGTAAATCGCGCCCAGCAGCGATTCCATCCCGTCGGCCAGGATGCTGGACTTGCCGGCTCCCCCGCTGGTCTCTTCGCCACGCCCTAACAAGATGTGCACGCCGAGCCCCCCGGCGACAGTTTCCGCGCGACCTCGGCCAGCGCCAGGGTGTTGACCACGCTGGCGCGCAGCTTGGCCAGCTCCCCTTCCGAACGGTCGGTATGACGATGAAAGAGCTCGTCGGTGATGGTCAGGCCGAGCACGGCGTCGCCGAGGAATTCGAGCCGCTCGTTGGTCGGTAGCCCGCCGTGCTCGTAGGCATAGCTGCGGTGGGTCAACGCCAGCTCGAGCAGCTCATCGGGCAGGTCAACGCCGAGCGCGTCCAGCAGCTCTTGTCGTGGTTGGGTCACCGTTCACCCCGCGAGGTGTCATCGAGCATCTGGGCCAATTTCGCCCACCGCGGGTCGATGCGGTCATGGTGATGGCCGGGCTCGGCGGCCAGCTGAACACCGCATTCCGGGCACAGCCCGGGGCAATCCGGCTGGCACACCGGCGAAAACGGGAGGTCGAGCCCGACGGCGTCGATGATGGGCTGCTCGAGGTCGATGGTGTTATCGACCACGTGTCCGACCTCGCCTTCCTCGGTGGTCGCCTCGGTCGCGCTCTGCGGATAGGCGAACAGCTCGGTCAAGACGACTTCGACGCGCCCCTGCATGGCGTTCAGGCAGCGGGCGCACTCCCCGGCAGTGGGCCCAGCCACCGTTCCCGTCACCAGGACGCCTTCCGACACCGACTCCACCCGCAGATCCAGCTCCAACGGGGCTCCCGGTTCGATCGCGACCAGCTCCGCGCCGATGCGCGCCGGGCTGGGCACGGTGTCACGCAGGGTCACCATCGCTCCCGGGCGTCGCCCGAGCCGTGTGATATCGACCACCATCGGTGACGTTGGACCTGGACGTCGCTGCCGTGCCGTGTCGCTGTGCTGCCGCGCCATAGGAGAAATCCTACGGCGCGAAGGCCAGCTGGTTAACGCACGGCGTAGTCGTGAGTGCCGGCCGCCGTGCGGAGCTGGTGGCGGCCGCGGCCGACGGAACGAAGCGTGCCGTTGAGAAACTCCTCGAACTCGGCGAGCTTGTTGTCGACGTAGATGTCGCACTCGCCGCGCAGTCGGTCGGACTCGGCGTGCGCCGTGTCGATGAGTCGCGTGGCTTCCGCCGTGGCCGCCTGCACCACCTCGTTGTCCGACACCAGGCGCTGCTGTTCCTTGATGCCCTCTTGCACGGCCTTCTCGTAGGAGATGTTGCCGTTTTCGATCAGCCGGTCCGCCTCGGACTTGGCGCGGCCGACGCTGGCCTCGTACTCGCGTTTCGCGGCGGTGGCGATACGAATCGACTCCTCACGAGCCTCCCCGACCATCCGCTCGCAGTGCTGGCGCGCCTCGCTCACCATGCGATCAGCCTGCGATTTCGCGTCGGACAGGATCCGGTCGGCCTCCGCGCGCGCGTGGTTGAGCATCGACTCCGACTCGGTGGTCGCCGAGGACACCATGGATTCGGCGTGCGTCTTGGCGTCGTGGAGCATCGAATCACGCGCATCGAGCACATCCTGGGCGTCGTCGAGCTCACCGGGGATCGCGTCTTTGATGTCGTCGACCAGCTCCAGCACATCACCGCGGGGCACCACACAGCCGGCGGTCATCGGCACGCCACGGGCTTCTTCGACAATCGCGCTCAATTCGTCCAGCGCTTCAAAGACTCGGTACACGGCCATACCCTCCTGGAATCCTGCAAAATCCCCTGTTGTTACCAGTGTGCCTGCTGTTACGGCTGTGACTAGGGTGGCGGGGCCGGTGTGTCGGACCTATTTTTCGCCCATATTCCCTAGTCCCGCAGGTCACTGCAGGCGACTGGAAGCAACGCGACGCGCTCCAGCGTATCGCCGCAGCCGCTCCAGGGCCGCTGATGAGCCGCTTTGCCCGCTTGACAGATACCCCCATAGGGTATAATTTGGCGAATCCAACCGAAGCGGAGGGCCTTGTGATCAACAGAGCGCTAGCAGCCATCGGCCACGCGTTGGCGCTGGCCGGATCGATGACCTGGGAAATCCTGTGGGCGCTGATCCTGGGTTTCGCGCTGTCGGCGGTGGTGCAGGCCGTGGTGCGGCGCTCCACGATCGTGTCCCTGATGGGCGACGACCGGCCACGCACCCTGGCGGTCGCGGCCGGTCTGGGAGCGGCGTCGTCGTCGTGCTCGTACGCCGCGGTGGCATTGGCCCGATCCCTGTTCCGCAAGGGCGCCAACTTCACCGCCGCCATGGCATTCGAGATCGGTTCCACCAACCTGGTGGTGGAGTTGGGCATCATTCTTGCTCTGCTGATGGGGTGGCAGTTCACGGCCGCGGAATTCCTCGGCGGCCCACTGATGATCGTGGTTCTGGCCGTCTTGTTCCGCCTGTTCGTGCGTTCGCGGCTCATCGACGCCGCCCGTGAGCAGGCCGAGCGGGGAATCGCCGGATCGATGGAAGGCCATGCCGCGATGGACATGTCCATCCAAGGCGAAGGCTCCGAAGGGAATCGTCCACTTTGGCGGCGGCTGTTTTCCCCGCAGGGCTTTACTTCGGTCTCGCATGTGTTCGTCATGGAGTGGTCGGCGATCCTGCGCGACCTCGTTATTGGCCTGTTGATCGCGGGCTCCATCGCGGCGTGGGTGCCCCAAACGTTTTGGCAGGGCTTCTTTTTGGCCGACCATCCGGGCTGGGCGGTGGTGTGGGGGCCAATCGTGGGACCCATCGTGGCGATCGTGTCCTTCGTCTGCTCGATCGGCAATGTGCCACTGGCCGCGGTGCTGTGGAACGGAGGCATCAGCTTCGGCGGCGTCGTCGCGTTCATCTTCGCCGACCTGCTGATCATTCCGATCTTGAACATCTACCGGAAGTACTACGGCACCAAGATGATGCTGACGCTGCTGGGCACCTTCTACGTCGCCATGGTCGTCGCCGGGTACCTCGTCGAATTGATCTTCGGCACAGCCAATCTCATCCCGACCCAGCGCGCCGCCACGGTCATGGAGGCTGCGATCTCGTGGAACTACACCACCTGGCTCAACATCGTCTTCCTCGTCGTCGCGGCATTGCTCATCATCCGGTTCATCACTTCGGGGGGCCTGCCCATGCTGCGCATGATGGGTGGCTCCCCCGACGCGCCGCATGACCACCACGATCACAGCGGGCACTGCCACTAAGGGCGAACGTGACAGACGGTATCCTGGCCCGGAAATTCGAAACCTTACGAGCCGGGGGGCCATGATCCGCGGTGCCAACACCGACAGAGCCTGACAAATACCCGCAGCCGCCCGCCGGCCCGCCGCTGCCCGCCGATATTGGCCGGCTGCTGCTTCGCTGCCACGACCGGCCTGGGTTGATCGCCGCGGTGAGCGCTTTTTTGACGCAGGCCGGCGCCAACATCATTTCCCTGGACCAGCACTCCACCGCGCCGGAGGACGGAACATTCCTGCAGCGCGCGGTCTTTCACCTGCCCGGGCTGACCGCCGCGATCGACGGGCTGGAGCGCGAGTTCGCCAGCACCCTGGCCGGTAAGTTCGCGATCGACTACCGCTTCACCGAGGCCGCAAAACCCAAACGGGTCGCCATCATGGCGTCCAAGGAAGACCACTGCTTGCTAGATCTGTTGTGGCGCAACCGTCGTGGCGAACTGCAGATGTCGGTTGCGATGGTGATCGCCAACCACGCCGATCTGGCCGAGCGGGTTCGGCCCTTCGGTGTGCCGTTCATCCACATCCCCGCCACCCGCGACACCCGCGCCGAGGCCGAGCAACGTCAGCTCGAATTGCTCAGGGGCAATGTCGATTTGGTGGTGCTGGCCCGCTACATGCAGATTCTCACTCCGACATTTCTCGACGGAATCGGCTGCCCGGTGATCAATATCCATCATTCGTTCCTGCCGGCATTCGTCGGCGCATCCCCCTACAAGCGCGCACGAGAACGCGGCGTCAAACTGGTCGGCGCGACCGCCCACTACGCAACCGAAGTGCTCGACGAGGGGCCGATCATCGAACAGGACGTCGTACGCGTCGATCACACGCACACCGTCGACGACTTGATTCGCGTCGGGGCGGACGTCGAACGCGCGGTGCTCTCCCGCGCGGTGCTCTGGCACTGCCAGGACCGCGTGATCGTGCACGACAACCAGACCATCGTGTTCTGACGCGGCTAGCCCGCCAGTAGCGCCGCGACCGCCGACGGATCCTTGTAGTAGACGTCGAGCTCCACGATCAATCCGTCGCGGACGGTATAGATCTCGACCAGACCCATCTCGACGCTCTGCCCGGAAGCTCGCGAGGTGAATCGCAGGCGGCCCCGTATCGCAACGGTGTCGTCCGCCAGGAGATACTGGAATGTCTCGCCCGGTGTCAGCTCCATGGCCTGGTTCATCTTTCCAAGCAACTCGAAAAAGCCGTCCGGGCCGTGGTATTCGCCGCTGTACGGCAGGCCGCCCGCTTCATAGACCGCGAATTCGCGATGCAGCAGAGCGCGGGCATCGTCGAGCTGTTCCCCGGCAATCGCTTTCACGAACCCGCCCACCGTGGCTTGCGCGTCGGCGGTGGTCATCGATTGCCCGCCAGCTTCTCACGCAAACGGCGGTTCACCGGCTCGGGCAGCAGCTCCGACACATCACCGCCCAGCATCGCGACCTCCTTGGCCAGCGACGACGACACGAACGAATACCTCGGCGTCGTCGCGACGAAAAAGGTATCGACACCGGCGACGTGCTTGTTCATCTGCGCCATCTGCAGTTCGTATTCGAAGTCGGTGCCGGTGCGCAGGCCCTTCACGATGGCGGTCATGCCACGGGCTCTGACGAAGTCGACCACCAAACCCTGTCCGACCTCCACCCGCAGGTTAGGCAGCTGTGTCGTCGACTCCTCGATCATCGCGATCCGCTCGTCGAGGTCGAACATGCCCTTCTTGGCGGGGTTGACCAGGATCGCGACCACCACCTCATCGAACTGCGCCGCGGCGCGTTCGAAGACGTCCACGTGGCCCAACGTCACCGGGTCAAATGATCCCGGGCATACCGCGCCGCTCATGCGCGCCGGCGACGATGCAGAGCGAAGCGATGAGGAGGAGGGGCGCACATGAACGTCGACGCTACACCGGCCGTTCAGGCCCGCTCGGCCATCTCCAGGCGGGTGTCGCCATAAACGCGGTGCGGCCACACCTCCCAGCCGCTCGGCCAGGTCAGCGCCGCTCCCGCCGCCGCACGCTCCACCACCGCTACGGTGCCCTCGTGTGTCCAGCCGGTCAAAGCGGCCAGCACGGCCTCGATCTCACCGTTCTCAATGTCGTACGGCGGGTCCGCCAACACCAGGTCCACCGCAGACGGCGAGCCCGCGGCCAGGACGGCTGCCACCGCGCCGCGGCGCAGCGTCGCCCCAGCCAAACCCAGCGAATGAATGTTGCGGGCGATGACGGCCGCGCTGCGCGGGTCGGACTCCACGAGCAGCGCCGATGCGGCTCCGCGGGACAACGCCTCCAGTCCCAGGGCGCCCGATCCCGCGTAGAGGTCCAGCACCGCCAAGCCGGCAAGGTCGCGTCGCGCGGTCACGATGTTGAAGAGCGACTCGCGCACCCGATCGGTGGTCGGTCTGGTCCCCCGCGCCGGCACCGCGATGCGCCGGCCTCCGGCGACCCCGCCGATGATCCTGGTCACCTGCGCCGCTCCTCCTCGCCGATTCAGTCGCTGCGCGCCATATCGTCGCCGGCGCGGTCAGCTCAGCACCACCAGCAGGTCTCCGCCTTCGACCCGTGCGGTGCTCGACACCGCGACCCGTTCCACCGCACCGTCTTTGGGGGCGGTGATCGGCGCCTCCATTTTCATTGCCTCGATGGTGGCGATGGTCTCGCCGGCGCTTACCTTGTCGCCGACGGACACTCCCACCGTGACGACCCCGGCGAACGGTGCGGCGACGTGTCCGGGGTTGCCGCGGTCGGCCTTCTCCGCCGTCGGGACCTCGCTGGCGATGCTGCGATCGCGCACCAGCACCGGCCGCAGCTGGCCGTTCATGATGCACATCACCGTTCGCATGCCGCGCTCGTCGGGTTCAGAGATGGCCTCCAGCCCGATCAGCAGCTCGACCCCGCGCTCGAGTTGCACCCGGTGTTCTTCGCCCTGGCGCAGTCCGTAGAAGAACTGATTGGCCGACAATTGCGAGGTATCGCCGTAGATTTCCCGGTGCTCTTCGAATTCCTTTGTCGGAGCCGGGAATAGCAGCCGATTCAGGGTGGCCTGACGCTTGGGGCCGGCCAGCGATAGCAGGGCCTCGTCGTCGGGCGTCAGTTGCTGGGTGGGCCTGGCCGGTGCGCGCCCGGCCAGCGCCGCGCTGCGCAGGGGTTCGGGCCATCCGCCGGCCGGGTCGCCCAGCTCACCACGCAGGAACCCCAAAACCGATTCCGGGATGTCGAATCGCGCTGGATCGGAGGCGAATTCGTCTGCGCTCACCCCCGCGCCGACCAGCGCCAGCGCCAGATCGCCGACCACCTTCGACGACGGGGTGACTTTGATCAGCCTGCCCAGCACCCGATCCGCTCCGGCGTAGGCCTCTTCGACCTCCTCGAATCTGTCCCCCAGCCCCAACGCGATCGCCTGCTGGTGCAGATTGGACAATTGCCCACCGGGAATCTCGTGGTGATAGACCCGACCCGTCGGCCCGGGTAGCCCGGATTCGAAGGGCCCATACACCTTTCGCAGCGCCTCCCAATAGGGCTCGAGCTCGCACACCGCCGCCAGCGAAAGCCCGGTGTCGTATTCGGTGTGGGTGGCGGCGGCGACGATGGAGCTCAGCGCGGGCTGGCTGGTGGTTCCCGCCATCGGCGCGGCGGCACCGTCGACGGCGTCGGCCCCGGCCTGCCAGGCGGCCACGTAGCTGGCCAACTGGCCGCCGGGTGTGTCGTGGGTGTGCACGTGCACGGGCAAATCGAAGCGGCTGCGCAGCGCGCCGACCAGCCGTGTCGCGGCCTGGGGGCGCAGCAGACCGGCCATGTCCTTGATGGCCAGCACGTGTGCGCCGGCGTCCACGATCTTATCGGCCAGCTTCAGGTAGTAGTCCAGTGTGTACAGCTGCTCACCCGGGTCGGACAGGTCGCCGGTGTAGCACATCGCGACTTCGGCTATCGCAGTGCCCGTTTCGCGTACGGCGTCGATGGCCGGGCGCATCGACTCGAGGTTGTTGAGCGCGTCGAAGATTCGGAAGATGTCGATGCCGGTCGCGGTGGCCTCGTCGATGAAGGCGGACGTGACCAGCTCCGGGTACGGCGTGTAGCCGACGGTGTTGCGGCCCCGCAACAGCATCTGCAGGCAGATGTTGGGCATCGCCTCACGCAGCGTGGCCAGCCGCTCCCACGGGTCTTCCTTCAAGAAGCGCAGCGCCACGTCGTACGTCGCGCCGCCCCAGCACTCCACCGACAGCAGCTGCGGCACCGTACGAGCGAGATATGGTGCCACCCTGGCCAATCCGCTGGTGCGTACCCGGGTGGCCAGCAGCGACTGATGGGCGTCGCGGAACGTGGTGTCGGTGACGCCCACCGCCGGCGACTCCCGAAGCCAGCGCGCGAAACCCTCCGGCCCCAACTCGACCAGCCGTTGCTTGGACCCGGCCGGCGGCGCGACGTCCAGATCGATCTCGGGCAGCTTGTCGTGCGGGTACGCCGTTGACGTCCGGGTGCCGTGCGGCTGGTTGACCGTGACATCGCCCAGGTAGTTGAGGATCTTGGTGCCGCGGTCGGCCGAGGCGCGCGCGGTCAGCAGCTGCGGGCGCTCGTCGATGAAGGACGTGGTGACGCGGCCGGCCTGAAAGTCAGGATCGTCCAGAACCGCTTGCAGGAACGGGATATTCGTTGACACTCCACGGATACGGAACTCCGCGATGCCGCGGCGCGCCCGGGCCACCGCGGTCGGGAAGTCACGGCCGCGGCAGGTCAGTTTGACGAGCATCGAGTCGAAGTGCGCGCCGATCTCCGCGCCCAGGTTGGTGCTGCCGTCCAGCCGGATGCCCGCACCGCCGGGGGTGCGGTAGGCACTGATGCGCCCGGTGTCGGGCCGGAAGCCGTTGGCCGGATCCTCGGTGGTGATCCGGCATTGCAGCGCGGCGCCGTGCGGCCGGATCGCCGCTTGCCGCAGGCCCAGTTCTTCCAGCGTCTCCCCCGAGGCGATACGCAGCTGGCTGGAGACCAGATCGACGTCGGTGATCTCCTCGGTTACGGTGTGCTCCACCTGAATCCGCGGGTTCATCTCGATGAAGACGTACTGGCCGTTCTCGTCGAGCAGGAATTCGACGGTGCCCGCGCAGCTGTATCCGATGTGCCGGGCGAAAGCCACGGCGTCGGCGCAGATCTGGTCGCGCAACTCGGGAGCCAGCGCGGGCGCGGGCGCCAGTTCGATCACCTTCTGGTGGCGGCGCTGCACGCTGCAGTCGCGCTCGTAGAGGTGGACCACGTTGCCTTTCGCGTCGGCCAGGATCTGCACCTCGATGTGGCGTGGCCGCAGCACCGCCTGCTCGAGGTAGACCGTGGGGTCGCCGAACGCCGACTCGGCTTCGCGGCTGGCCGCTTCGATCGCTTCGATCAGCGCGGCGGCGTCGCTGACGCGGCGCATGCCACGGCCCCCGCCGCCGGCAACGGCCTTGACGAACAACGGAAACCGCATTTTCTCGGCGGCCGCCACCAGCTCGTCGACCCAGGCCGACGGTGCCGACGACGTCAACACCGGCAGCCCGGCCTCGCGGGCGGCGGCGATCGCGCGGGCCTTATTTCCGGTCAGCTCGAGCACTTCGGCGCCGGGACCGACGAACGTGATGCCCGCGGCCGCGCAGGCGGCGGCCAGGTCCGGGTTCTCCGACAAGAACCCGTAGCCGGGGTAGACGGCGTCGGCGCCCGCCCGGATGGCGGTCTCGACGATGTCGTCCACCGACAGATAGGCCCGCACCGGGTGACCGACCTCGCCGATCTGATAGGACTCGTCGGCCTTGAGCCGATGCTGCGAATTGCGGTCCTCGTAGGCGTAGATGGCGACGGTTCCGATGCCGAGTTCATAGGCAGCACGGAAGGCGCGGATCGCGATCTCACCGCGATTGGCAACCAGCACTTTGGAAATCACGGGCAGCCTCCTAACGCCGCTGGCTCACCAGAGCGTCGACCAATAATCCCAGAACCTCACCATGATCATCAGAAACACCGCGGTGAACCACAGTGTGACGATCGACCACCGCCATTGGTAGAGCACCCGCGCCGGCGCGCTGTCGCCACGGTCCAACACCGGGCGAAACACGATGGACACCAGCACCACGAGCAGCGGGATGGTGACCGCCCAGACCACCATGCAGTAGGGGCACAGCGCCCCGATGCGGTACAGACTCTGGAAGATCAGCCAGTGCACCAGCACCGCGCCGACCAGGGTCCCGACCGACAGTCCGATCCAATACCATTGCGGCAGAGTCACTTTCGTCACCGCCAGCACGCCGGTGACCACCACCACGGTGAAGCCGATGATGCCGAGCAGCGGGTTGGGAAAGCCCAGCACCGAGGCCTGCGGCGTCGTCATCACCGAGCCGCACGACACGATCGGGTTGATGTTGCAGGACGGCACGTAGCTCGGATTGAGCAGGAGCTTGAACTTTTCGATGGTCAGCGCCATCGAGGCGACCAAGCCGACCACGCCCGCGATCAGCACCCACCATGCGCTGAGCACCGGCACCCGCGCTTCCGACGCCGGAGCCGGTGTCACGGTCATGGGGCCGCGGGAGTGACAGGGTTATCAATGCCCGGAACATCGCCCACGATCTGTTTGACGGCAGCGACCAGGGCGTCCGGTGTCGTCGGCTCATAGTCGTTGCCGTTGATCTTGATCGTCGGGGTCGCGTTGATCTTGTCGGCCGCGGCCGCGCCTTTGACCTTGTCGAGGTACTTCCCGCTGTTAATACAATCGGGGACCTTGCCCACGACGCCGGCTTCACGGGCGAGTTCGATCAGCCTCGCGTTGTCGGGGAAGCTGGAACCGCGCTCGTCGGGCTGAATGCCCTTGCTGTACAACGCCGTACGGAAACGGCGGTACGCGTCGATGGATTCGTCGGCGACGCACAACGACGCCGCACCCGCCCGCGAGGAGTAGTTCTGGTTCTGCGCGCTGTCGAGAATGGACACCATGGAGTAATCGGCCGCGATCGCACCGGTGTCGATGAGCTTGGACACCGTCGGCCCGTACGTGCGCTCGAAGTTGCCGCACGCCGGACACAAGAAGTCCTCGTAGAAGGACACCACAACCTTGGGGTCGGTGCTGCCGGGCTGGGTGATCAGCTTGCCCGACGTCACCCGCACCGCGTCACCCGTGCCCGAACTGATGGGAGCCGGTTTCTTGTGATTCGAGGTCACGATGTAGAAGACCAAGGCGACCGCGAAGATCACGACCACCGCGGTGGCGGCGATCGGGACGAGTCGGCTGGAACTGCGGCCGGCGGAATTCAGGTCGATTCGCGGGGGGCGTTTGGGTTTGTCGGCCACAGGTTCGCTGATCCTCACATGTCTCGGCTAAGGCGCCTCTAGAGTACCGGCGCCCTACTCAGGCCCGGCTGAGGTGAGCCCGCAAAGCCGAAATCAGCTCGGTGGTCGCCGTGGCACTGCCGCCCCCGAGCGGAAACAGATTGGCGAAGCCGTGTGTCAGCGAACCCATGGCACGCAGATCCACCGCGGTCCCGGCGGCCCGCAGCGCCGCGGCGTAGCTCTCGCCTTCGTCGCGCAACGGGTCGAAACCCGCGACCGCGATGAGCGCCGGAGCCAGCCCGGACAGCGACTCGGCCAGCGCCGGCGACACCCGAGGATCCGTCTTGTCGAGACCGGACGCCCGCAGGTATTGCGACTCGAAAAAGTCCATGTCCCGTTTGGTCAGCAAAAAGCCGCGGGCGAACAGACCCAGGGACCGCGTCTGCGCACTGAAATCGGTCCGCGGGTAGAGCAGCCACTGCAGGATCGGAGCAGGGCCACCCGCGTCGCGCGCCAACTGGCACACCACCGCCGCCAGGTTGCCGCCCGCGCTGTCCCCGCCGACCGCGACCCGCCCAGGGGTCGCGCCGAGCTCGGCGCCGTGTTCGTACGCCCACGCGAACGCCGCATAGGCATCCTCGATGGCGGCGGGGGCCGGATGCTCGGGAGCCAGCCGGTAGTCGATCGACAACACGTGGATGCCGGCGTCGCGGCACGTCAACCGGCATAGCGCGTCATAGGTGTCCAGGTCGCCGAGCGCCCAGCCGCCGCCGTGGTAAAAGACGAGCAGGTCCGCCGCCTCGCCGCTGGCGGGACGGTAGTGGCGCGCCGGGATTTCACCGGCAGGTCCGGGCAGCGAGATGTCATTGACGGTGACGTGAACCTGCGGCCCCGGCATGCCCACGATCATCTCGCGCAGCTGGGCACGGGACACAGGCACGTCGTCGTCGATGACCAGGCCGTCGATGCCGACGGCATGCAGACCCGACAGCATCAGCTGCAGCGTGGGATCGAGCGTATTGCCGTCGATGATCACCGAACGCCCGCCCGACAGCACCCGCGCGGCGCCGGGCGGTACCCACGGAATGACCTTGACGCCGACGGTGGTGACAAAGCCCTGTAAGCCCTGTAAGCGACTCGTCAACCGGGTGGGTCCGCCCTTCGCGCCAAGAGCGAGAACCGGCGCCCCTGGCGGACTCTTGGTCATGCGCTGCTCCCTCAAAACTCCCCCGCGCGCCGATCCGGCGCGCCCGCGACCAACTGTACGTTGTGAGCAGGTCGCGGAATACGGCGAAAAATGCGGCCAACACCCGCCCGGGTGTTCATCACCTGGCATGTTCAGCTCGGTACTATCGTGATTCCCAAGTCCCCACGAACCTTCCCAGGCAGGTGAACATAGTGACCGGCCAGTCGGGCGCCAACATCCCATCCATAGCTTTCAATGACGAGAACACCATGCCGGTGCTTGGCGTCGGTGTCGGGGAATTGTCGGACGACGAGGCCGAACGCGCGGTGTCGGCCGCGCTGGAAATCGGCTGCCGGCTGATCGACACCGCCGCGGCCTACGGCAACGAAGCCGGCGTCGGGCGGGCGATAGCGTCCTCGGGCATTCCCCGCGCGGAGCTGTTCGTCACCACCAAGCTGGCCACCGCGGACCAGGGTTTCGCCACTGCCCCGCCGGCCTGCACGGCCAGCCTGGAACGACTCGGCCTCGACTACGTCGACCTGTACCTGGTGCACTGGCCGGCTCCGTCGGTGGGAAAGTACGTGGATGCCTGGGGCGGCCTGATCCAATCGCGCGGCGACGGGCATGCCCGTTCGATCGGCGTGGCCAACTTCACCGACGAGCATCTCGAGATCGACCATCGACCTCACTTTCGTCACACCGGCGGTCAACCAGATCGAGCTGCACCCGCTGCTCAACCAGGACGCGATGCGCAAGGCGAACGCCCAGCACAATGTCGTCACGCAGTCCTACACCCCGCTGGCACTCGGCAAACTGATGGACAACCCGACGGTGACCTCCGTCGGCGGCGAATACGGCAAGACGCCCGCGCAGGTACTGCTGCGGTGGAACCTGCAACTGGGTAATGCGGTCGTCTTCCGTTCGGCCAAAGCCGAGCACATCGCCAGCAACTTGGACGTCTTCGATTTCGAACTGGCCGCCGAGCACATGGATGCGATCAACGCGCTCAACGACGGCACGCGGCTGCGGCCGGACCCGCTGAGCTACGAAGGCTCATAGCCGGCTGCTCATCCCGTCGGGCAGGTGGCCGCGGCCTGACGCAAAACGTCCGTCGATGCCTGATCCACCGGCAACGCGTACCCGCGCAACACCGTAATGAACTGCATGGCGTACTGACACGCGAACGCCTTGTTCGGCGGCATCCACTGTCCGGGCGGCAGGTCGCCCTTGTCCTGATTGGCCTGGCCTTCGACGGCCAGCAGGTTGGCCGGATCGTTGGCGAAGCGCACCCGCTCGGGGTCGGGCCAGCCCGACGCCCCCATGTCCCACGCGTAGGCAAGCGGGACGATGTGGTCGATCTGTACCGCTTCGCCGACCTTGGCGCCGCGCTGGAAAGCGATGGTGGTGTTGGTGTACGGGTCGTGCAGGGTGCCGGTGGCCACGGCGTCCGGGCACCGCTTGATCGACACGTACGTCTTGTCGACGAGATCGCGGTTGAGGATGTCGTCGCGGGTGTCACACCCGTTGTGGCCGAGCGGGGCGTCGTTGTCGTCCGTCCAGGCGTCGCCGAACGCGGACCTGTGGTAGTCGTAGCGGTGCGCGCGCATCGGTACCACGGCGATTCCGGCGAGCACGTCGGTACCGGGTTGCACCGTCGGGACGTCGGCGCGCGCGGCGACCTCGCCGGCATGCCTGGCCGCCGACGATCCCAACGTCTGATAGGCGACCAGCACCGCGAGCACCGCGATCGCCGACAACCACAGCAGCACTTTCCTATTCATGATTTGTCCAAGTATTCGATGCGATCGGAGTTGGTGAATCGTCCTGCCAGCGCGGCCAATCCGGGGTGCAGGCTCGCATCCTGGTAGGCACGGGTGCAGAAGTCCCGGGCGGCCTCGATGTACGTCAGATGGTCGGCCAGTGACAGCAGTCGCAGCGTGATCGCCCTGCCGGACTGGTTGCGGCCCAACACATCTCCTTCGCGACGCTCCTTGAGGTCCAGGTCGGCTAGCGCGAAGCCGTCCATCGTCTCGGCGACCGCGGATAGTCTCCGGCCGCCGGCCGAGTCCGGCCCGACCCAGCTGGCCAGCAGGCACAGGCTCGGATGCTCGCCGCGACCGATGCGGCCGCGCAGCTGATGCAACTGGCTGATACCGAACCGTTCGGCATCCATCACCAGCATGACCGTGGCGTTGGGGACGTCGACGCCGACCTCAATGACGGTGGTGCACACCAGCACATCGATCTCGCCCGCGCGAAAACCCGCCATGACGGCGTCCTTCTCATCGGCAGACAACCGCCCGTGCATGAGCCCCAGCCGCAGGTTGGCCAGCTCACCGGAACGCAGTCGGGCGTAAAGCCCTTCGGCGGTTTCGGAAGATCTCGGGCCGGCCTGGGCCTGCCCTTTCTCGGGTTCGTCGCTCTCGTCGATACGGGGTGCCACCACGTAGGCCTGCCGTCCGGCGCCGACCTCCTCGATGATGCGCTGCCAGGCCCGGTCGAGCCATGCGGGCTTGTCCTGGATGAAAATCGTCTTGCTGGTGATCGGCTGACGCCCACGCGGAAGTTCGCGCAGCGTCAAGGTTTCCAGGTCACCGTAGACCGTGAGCGCCACCGTGCGCGGTATCGGCGTGGCCGTCATCACCAGCAGGTGCGGGGTGATGCCCGCAGGGGCCTTGGCGCGCAATCGATCTCGCTGCTCCACACCGAACCGGTGTTGCTCGTCGACCACCACCATGCCCAGATTGTGGAATTCCACGGCGTCCTGTAACAGCGCGTGGGTGCCGATGACGATGTCAACCTGGCCGGCGGCGATCTCGGCCCGCAGGTATTTCTTCTGCCCCGTCGTCATCGAGCCGCTGAGCAGCGCCACTCGTGCGGCGTTGTCGGTCCCGCCCAGTTGGCCGCCAAGCGCCAACGGGCCCAGAACATCGGAGATCGACCGCACATGTTGTGCGGCAAGCACTTCCGTTGGCGCCAGCAGCGCGCATTGGTAGCCCGCGTCGACCATCTGCAGCATCGCCAGCACCGCGACGATCGTCTTGCCCGAGCCGACCTCACCCTGCAACAGCCGGTTCAGCGGGCGGGTCGCCGCCAGTCCGTCGCTCAGCACGTCGAGCACCTCGCGCTGGCCCGCGGTCAGCTCGAACGGCAAGCGCCGCAACAGTTCTGCCGCCAGGCCGTCCGGCCGCGGCGATGCCGGGGGCCCCGACTCGGACAGCTCGCCGTGCCGGCGCGTCAACAGTGCCCACTGCAGGCCGACGGCTTCGTCGAAGGTCAACCGCTCGCGGGCGCGCCGGCGTAGCTGCTCGTCCTCGGCGAGATGGATGGCGCGCAGCGCTTCGTCTTCGGAGATAAGGCCATGCGCGGCAAGCAGTTCCGCCGGCAACGGATCCTCCACCGGATCAAGGACATCGAGCGCCTGGCGCACGCAGGCGAAGATGTCCCAGCTCTGCAGCTTTGGTAGCTGGCCGGATAGATCGGAAAGAAGCTGCGCTCGAAGTCCTCTATCGCAAGCTCGCCCCTGGTGGCCTGCGAGGCCTTGGCGATGTTTTTCAGGCTGTTGGAGCCGCGGGCCTTCCGTCCGGGAGTCGAGGATGAGAAACGCCGGGTGCGTCAGCTGCATGGCCTTCTTATAGAACCCGACCTCCCCGGACAGCATCACCCGCGTGCCCTTGGTGAGGTCCTTGCTGATGTAGCGCGCGTTGAAGAACGTGGCGGTCACTGCGCTGCGCCCGGAGCCGACGGTGATGCGGAAGATCTTCTTCTTCGGGTCTCTCCTCGTCGGGATCGTCGCCGCAGAAGTAATGGTGTCGACGATGGTGATGTGCTGACCGGTTTCGGGCTTCTCGGCCCATCCCTTCGGCACTGCGTACCGAAGCACCCTCGGTGTAGCTGCGGGGATAGTGGCGCAGCAGGTCGTCGACCGTCCGCATGCCGAACGCCTCGTCGAGCTGATCGGCGGCGTTGGCGCCCAGGACGTAGTCCAGCCGATCGGTGAGTGTGGCCATGGCTACTCGACCCCGATCAGCAGTGCGTCACCGCGATGGCCGGTGCGGTAGATCATCAACTCCGTTCCCGGATGGTTGTCGTGCACGTGGTCTTCCAGGATGTCGCCGACCGCGGCGGCATCAGCGTCCTGCTCTACACCGGCGCCCATCAGCACCGTGACCAGGTCGCCGCCCGAGGCCAGCAGCAAATCGAGCAGGCCGATCGCCGCCGCGGCCGCATCGGCGGCCACGATCAGGACCTCGTCGCCCGCGATGCCCAGACCGTCACCGGGCTGACAACGGCCGGCCCAGGTCAACGCGCTCTCGGTCGCGATGCGCACCGATCCGTGCCGGGCGGCGCCGGCGGCGCGGGCCATGGTGTAGCCGTCGTCGACGGCCTGCCGGCCCGGCTCGTGCACTGCCAGCGCGGCCAGCCCCTGCACCATCGATCCGGTCGGTATCGGCACCACGTCGATACCCCAGCCGATGGCCGCGGTGCACCCGGCCACCAGCTCCTCGGCGGGCACGTAGCCGTTGGGCAGCACCATCACCTGCGCGGCGCCGGTGTCCACCACGGCCCGCACCAGCTGGTGGGCGCTGATGTCGGTGGCTGGTCGCCGGCATCCGCATCGGGCTGCAGCACGCAGGCGCCCTCACCGGCGAACAGCTCGGCGGCACCGGCGCCGTCGACGACGGCCAGCACCGCCCGTTCCCGCGTCCAGCCGCCCGCCGGCAGCCCGGCGGCGCCCGAGGTCAGGGCGGAGATCACGATCCGGCTGAGCCGTCCGGCCGCCAGTCCCGCTTCGACGGCGGCACCCGCGTCGTCGGTGTGTACGTGCACCGAGTAGCCCCGGGTCGCCTGCGGCGCCGCTGCGATCGCCACCGATTCGCCCAACTCGCCGAGCCGCTCGCGCAGCGTGTCCGCCGCTTGGGCGTCGCAGCCGTCCAGCAGGTACATCACCTCGAACTGCGGTGCCCGCCGTTCGGCGGCTCCGTCTTTCTGGTCGGCCGTCTCCGCGCGCGGCGACAGCTCATACACCGTGCGGGCGGGCGCCTGACCGGTGACCGTCGAGCGCAGCGCGTCCAGCAGGACCAGCAGGCCGCGACCGCCGGCGTCCACCGCGCCGGCGTCAGCCAGGACGTCCAGCTGCTCGGGGGTCTTTTCCAGCGCGACGACGGCGGCGTCGCCCGCGGCGATGGTCGCCTGGGCCAGCCCCTCCTCGCCGTTGGCGCACTCCTCGACGGCACCGGCGGCGGCTCGCAGAACCGAGATGATCGTCCCCGGGATCTCCTCGCCGCCCATCGAGGCGATGACCAGCTCGACGCCGCGCCGCAGCGTGGCCCCGAGGAGGTCGACGTCGATATCGGACAGTTCACCACCGCGGTCGGCGGCTGCGGTCGCGGTGACGTCGGCGATACCGCGCAGGATCTGGGACAGGATCACGCCGGAGTTGCCGCGGGCCCCATTCAGCGCACCGGTCGACAAGGCGGCCGCGACTCGGGCGACGCAGCCGGCGCCGGGGCCGCCCTCCGCGCCCGCATTCGCCTCGGCCAGCGCCGAACGCATGGTGAACAGCATGTTGGCGCCGGTGTCGGAATCGGCGACCGGGAACACGTTGAGACGGTTGATCTCGTCGATGTGAGTGATCAGGTCGCTGACGGAGGTGTGGGCCCAGTCGCGCAGGGCCGAGGCGTCCAGCAGACGATCTGACGTACCCAGTGTGACCCACCCTCCTCCGCGCCAGCCCCCCGGTGGGCGCCAGCGTAGCTCGGTGACGCACGCGCAGTGACTGCCGGTGAACAACCACACACCGGCGGGATCGGACCAGCCCATTGAGCCTAGCCAGCGAGGGTGACATTACTGGTGGTGGCTCTGCCGGCGGCCGCTGATCACTTCTTTGTGACTCGTGTCAAGCGGCCCTTGTCTCTCGATCGCGGAGAGCAGCGACGGGCTAGCGGTGGCGCGGCGAGTCGCGCCCACCCTAGACGCGGCTGATGCGGCAGCCTTGGCTCGTGCGGGACCCGGGTCGACGATCGACCTCAAAGGCTGCAACGGCTGACGTCGCTACAGGCCGGTCCGATCCTTGATGCGTTACCTGACCGGGACCCGACTGGTTGCGTGAACAAGTCGAGTAGTGCGCTACTCGTGTCCGCGCGCGGGGCTCGTTGAAACGATGGCCGCACTCCGTCGAAGGTCGACGCGAGAACACATCGAAAGGCAGAAACAATGTTCGCATTTGCGTACGGGGTACAACCGGGCGACACCCTAAGCGGCATCGCCCAGAAATTCGGCGTCACTCTGGTGGGCCTGGAACTGACGAACCCGCAGATCTCTGATCCCAACGTGATCTTCCCCGGACAGGTCATCACTATCCCGCCGACCTATGTGGTGCAGCCAGGGGACACACTCAGCGGCATTGCCCAGAAATATCACGTCCCGCTGGGGTTCCTGGAAGCGGCGAACCCGCAGTTCACCGATCCCAACCTGATCGTCCCCGGGCAGGTCGTCACCATCCCGGTCCCTCCCCCGCCGCCCCCCCACACCTATGTGGTGCAGCCAGGCGACACACTCAGCGGGATTGCCGAGAAATTTGGCGTCACCCTGGCGTCCCTGGAAGCGGCGAACCCGCAGATCACCAATCCCAATTTGATCTTCCCCGGACAGGTCGTCGTCGTCCCCGCCACGGTCAAGACCTATGTGGTGCAGTCAGGGGACACCCTCAGCGGGATTGCCGAGAAGTTTGCCGTCACCCTGGCGCTCCTGGAAAAGGCGAACCCGCAGATCACCAATCCCAACCTGATCTTCCCCGGACAGCTCATCGTCATCCCGTGACCACGGGCTGAGGCTTGGCATGTTGACCGTCGCTGAGGATGACGGTGACGAAGCCATAGCCGTGCCCGTGGGCGTGTGACCGGCGGGGTTGATCGACCCCGATGACCTGCACCGTCTAGGACGGTGCGGGTCATCGGCCGCTCTTGCGTCATGTCAAGCCGCCCGCTGATGAGTCAATGCGCGTTTTGGTAGTTGCCCGCGACAGTCGGTATCCTGGGCTGGCCCGGGCAAGCCTGGGCTGTCCCGGCTCCCCGATGGGCGAGTTGCCGGACCCCCGAGCCTTTGAGGAGCTTGATAATGGCCGCTGTGTGCGATATCTGCGGGAAAGGCCCCGGCTTCGGCAAGTCGGTGTCGCACTCCCACCGCCGCACCAGCCGCCGGTGGAACCCGAACGTCCAGACCGTGCACGTCGTGACTCGTCCCGGCGGCAACAAGAAGCGGCTGAATGTCTGCGCGTCCTGCATCAAGGCCGGCAAGGTTACCCGCGGGTAACCACGCGGGCCATTCCGCGCGGCCACCAGAACCACCGGCTGAGTAACGCCACGACGGACGGTGTGATGAGCGCCCGCACGACGAGGGTGTCCAGCAAGAGTCCGACCGCGATGGTGGTGCCGATCTGGGCGATGCTGAGCACGCTACTGCCCAGCAGGGCCAGCATGGTGATCCCGAAGACAATGCCGGCGGTGGTGACCACGCCACCGGTGCCGCCGAAGGCCCGGATGATGCCCGTCCTGATGCCCGCGTCGGGAGCCTGAGCCTCCTGCTTGATCCGCAGCGCCAGCAGCAGGTTGTAATCCGCGCCGACGGCGATCAGCGCGATGAACGCGATGGGCGCCACCGCCCAGTGCAGGTCATGGTGCAGCAGCTGTTGCCACACCAGCACACTCATGCCGAGCGCCGACGCGTACGAGGCGGCGACGGTCCCCACGACGACCAGCCCGGCGACCGGACTGCGCAGCATCGCGGTGACGATCACGAAGATCAGGACCAGCGCCGCGCCCACCAGCAAGGCGGTATCGCGGGCGACGAACCGCTGCAGGTCGGCGGTCGCGGGCCCGACACCGGCCAGGCCGACGGCCGTCGGGTGCAGAGCTGACCACGTGCGAACTCGACGTGCTCACCCTGATCGGTAAGGGCCGCACCAACACCGAGATCGCTGACGAACTGTGCATCTCGAACGTCACGGTGAAAAGCCACATCGGCCGGATCTTCGGAAAGCTCGACCTGCGCGACCGCGCCGCCGCGATCGTGTATGCCTACGACAACGGCATCGTCGCCCCACGTTAGATCACATCACGAAGTGGCCGGCGTCGACGGGTATCGACACGCCGGTCACATAGCGGGACCGCGGGCTGACCAGCCACAGCACCGCTTCGGTGACGTCTTGCGCCTCGACCAACGGCACGTCGGGCAACAGCATTTGCGAAACGGCCGGGTTCGGGATTCTCCATCATCCGGTTGACCACGAAGTCGTTGAGGATCATCGGCGTCGCGACACCGCTCGGATTCACCGAGTTGACCCGAATCTTATGCGGCGCATACGCATTCGCCGCCGAGCGCATGAGGCCCACCACGCCGTGCTTGGACGCGGCATAGGCGAACATGGCGGCGCTGCCGTCACCGCCCCGGCCGGTCAGGCCCTGTGACGAACTGACCAGAACGACGGAGCCACCCCGGCCCTTGCGGACGATCGACGGAACCGTCGCCAGCATCGTGTGCCACACACCCTTGAGGTTGGTGTCCACGATGGTGTTGAACACCGGCTCGGAGCGGGTCTCGGTGTCGCCGATTGCCACCACCCCGGCGTTGGCGATGACGATGTCGATTTCGCCGAGCTCGTCGATCCCGGACTGCACTCCGGCTTCCAACTGCGCCAGGTCACGGACATCGGCGACGACGGGCACCACCTTGCGGCCCGCGGCTTCGACCAGCCGCACCGTCTTGTCGAGGTCGGATTTGGTGCCCAGCGCGTAGGGAATCGAATCGATGTCGGCGCAGATGTCCACGGCGATGATGTCGGCGCCTTGTTCGGCGAGCGCGACGGCATGGCTTCGCCCTTGGCCGCGCGCCGCACCGGTGATGACGGCGACGGTGTTGTCGAGTTCACCCATGACCGGGAACGTTCAGCGTCGTGCCGGTCTCTTCTTCGGCGAAGGCCACCAGGCGGGCGGCCGCGTCGTAGTCGCACGCGACCACCGAGCGGCCGATCAGCGCCGGGCCGCCGCGCAGGCCGAGCCTGCCGCTCACACCGACGTAGCTGCCCGGGGGTATCGGTTCGCTGATGCAGTACAGCGTGGGCGCCGCACCTTCGTCGATGTCGTTGGCCAACCGGTCGGCCACCACCTTGACGGCCTTGTGCGCCAACGACATCAGCGGCGAGTCGGACAGCTGCGACAGGTTCGAGGCCACCCACCCCGGATGGGTGAGTTGGGTGACGATCGGCGAGCCGGCGGCGCGCAACCTGCGGTCCAGCTCGAGCCCCCACAACATCACCGCGAGCTTCGACTGCGCGTACGCGCCCAACCTCGTCCACTTGTGCGTGCGCAGGTGCAGGTCGTCGAGTCGCAGCGTCGCCCACTGCTCCGCGTCGGAGCCGACGTTGATGATCTGCGAACGCACCCGGGGCAGCAGCAGGTTGGTCAGCGCGAACGGTCCGAGCAGGTTGGTGCCCAGCGTCATCTCGAAGCCGTCGACGGTGTCGGTGCGGCTCGATCGGTGAGGGTGCCGGCGTTGTTGATCAGGATGTCGACGTCACCCGTCGATCAGATCGGGGAAGGCGCGCACCGAAGACTGGTCGGCGAGATCGAGCTTGAGCACCGACGTCGAGCCACCCATCTCGGCGGCGCCGTTGCTCACCCAGGTCGGTATTGCGCACGGCCAGGATCACGTGGGCGCCGGCTTTGGCGAGCGCACGCGACGTGCCGAGCCCGACACCGTTCGTCGCTCCGGTCACGATGATTGTTTTGCCGGTGAGGTTGCCGAGCCGGCTCGGCGTCCAAGGTAACGTCACGGCCACCAAGATTAATGGTATGGCCGCCGGGCAGGCCGCCGGGCAGGAGTGAATCGGACGTGAGTGACAGCGCGACAGCGATCACCAACCTGATCTACCACTACGCCGAACTAATCGACGGCGGCGATCTGGACGGGGTGGCCCGGCTCTTTGAGCACGGCCGCATCTGCGGCGTCGAGAACGGTCCGCCCGAGACGGTGTTTGAGGGAACCGCCAGGGTGCGCGAAATGTACGACATGGCCACTCGCATCTACGAGGACGGCACCCCTAAGACCAAACACAACACGACCAATGTGCAGCTGGACATCGACGAGGCCGGGGGGACCGCCCGCAGCACGTCCTACTACTGCGTCACGCAGGCCACGCCCGATTTGCCGCTCCAGGTGATCATCACCGGGCACTACAAGGACACCTTTCAGCGCCTCGACGGCGCCTGGTGGTTCGACAGCCGCACCATGTTCGTCGACCAGGTCGGCGACGTCAGCCACCACTTGAAGTTCTGACCCGGTGGCCAGTCCAACCGCGTTCGACGCGGCGGCCGTCATGGCCGACGCGCAACGCAAGGAATCACTGACCGATTGGGGTCCTTGCGACTTCGAACGCCCGCTGGGCGTGCTGCTGGCCGACTATCCCCGCGCTGATCTCAACGCCATCGGCACGCACATCCTGCGGTCGGGCATCGTCCACAGCCTGCGCATGCGGTTGCGTGCGCAAGAGTGGATCCGCCGCCACCCGGAGATCCTCGAGGAGAAGGTCGCCGCGCCGATCGTCGTCGTCGGGATGATGCGCAGCGGAACGACGCTACTGCAGCGCCTGCTGGCCGCCGATCCCCGGTTCGTCTGCGCCTACGGCTGGGAGGTGGTCGAAGTTGCGCCCCGACTCGACCACCAATTCACCGGGGTCGATCCGCGCATCGCCATCAGCGAGGCGCGCGAAGCCAAATCCCGCGAACTGGCGCCGGAGCTCTTCGCCATACATCCGATGTACGCGCGAGAACCCGAGGAAGAGATCGTCTTTCTGGCCGACGCCTTTCTGTCGCATGTCCCCGAGTCGGGCGCTCACCTTCCCCATTACCGATCCTGGCTCGATGAGCAGGACTTCACTCCCGCCTACGACTACCTGCACCGCATGCTGCAGTTCCTGCAATGGCAGAAGCGGCAGAGGGGTCTGCTGGGCGAACCGCTGCGCTGGGTGCTCAAGTCGCCGGCGCACCTGGGCTACCTGGACCTGCTGCGGGCGCGGTTTCCCGATGTGCACATCGTCCACATGCATCGCGACCCCCGCACCACGATCGCTTCGGGCGCCAGCCTCAACGCGACCCTGCACGCGATGCACGCCGACACCGTCGACCGGCACCGAGTGGGCGCGCAATGGCTGCAGCGGATGGGCTGGACCAACGACCGGGCAATGGCGATCCGGGACGGGTGGTCTGACGACCCTGACCGCGTCACCGATATCGAATTCGACGACGCGGTGGCCGACCCGATCGGGCAGGTGACCCGGGTCTACGACGCCGTCGGCCTGCCGCTGGCCGCCGAGGCCGAGGCGGCGATGCGGCGCTGGCTGGACGAACGTCCCCGCGAGGCGGCGCGCCCGCCCTACGGGCTGGAAGACTACGGCCTGCTTCCCGAGCAGGTCGACGAGCGATTCACGTTGTACAACAAGCGTTTCCGGCATGGACAATAAGGAGACTTGAAATATGGACGATGCAGTTTCGACGGCATCCCAGCAGGAACAGGAACTGGCGGCCCTCGATTTGATCGAGCACCCCACCGTCAAGGACGCCTATCGAAACGTCGCCGAGACCTGGCTGGGCCGCGCCAAGGCGTCCGACGCGATGCGTGAGCGGTTCGACGACGCGTTCGCCGAGGTGATGTTCTCAGCGGCGGTATGGTCGTCCAACCAGGACAAGCTGCGGCCCAAGGTCAGCTGCATCACCCGGCTGGCGCACCCCGTAGACGGCCGCCGCATTCCCGGATCGCGTTGGGGCATCGACAATCCCGACAGCGTCTACCGGGTCATCCCGATCTCCGGCGACGAACGCTATGAGATCCGCGGCCGGGTCGGCGAGCACCGCATGACCGAGAACTACTTCACACTGTGGGACGCAAACATGGGCACCATCGACGTGCTCAACGGCCGCACGATGCAGGTCGACTCCGACGGCGGTTTCATCATCACCGTCGACGCCGACCCCGCAGACGGCCGCCCCAATCATGTGCAGACCTCCCCCGCGGCACACGAGTTCTACATCCGCGACGTGCTGCTGGACTGGGGTCGCGATGACCCCAATTACTTTGAGGTGCAACGGCTTGGCGGCGCGCCGGTCACGCCGGCACGCACGCTCGACGAGCAGGCCGAGGCGACCGCGGCGATGATGGCCTATTTCGCGGACTTCACCGGCAAGCTCAGCCACGGCGTGTACAAGATGCCGGCCAACAATTTCAACCTGGCGTGGTCGGCCGACAAGGTCGGCGCGATGCGCAACCAGGTCTACGTCATGGGCCGTTTCGATCTCGCCCCCGACGAGGCATTCGTCGTCGATCTCAGCGACGGTGGCGCCGAATACTTCACCGTGCCGCTGAGCAACATCTGGGGCACCACACTCGACATCGTCGATCGCAGCGGCAGCCTGAACAAGGCGCAGTCGGTTGCCAACGAGGACGGCACGTACACCTACGTCATTTCTTCCGTCGACCCGGGCGTGGCGAATTGGATCGACTCCGACGGGCTGCGCGAGGGCATCCTGACGCTGCGGATGGCCGAATTCGGTGAGGCAGGTCCCCGGTCGGACCTGGGCGCTCGCGGGCGGGTGGTCAAGCTGGACCAACTCGACACCGAAGTGCCCCACCTGCGCCGCGTAAGCCCGCAGGAGCGCGCAGCTCAGCTCGCCGATCGGCGAAAGGCGTATCTGCGCCGCCTGCCGGAAGGGACCGCCTGAGATGGCGCGCTGGCTGATCACCGGTTGCTCCACCGGATTTGGTCGCGAAATCGCCCGCGCCGCCCTGGAAGCCGGCCACAGCGTGGTGGTGACCGCGCGGCAGGCCGACGCGGTGCAGGATTTCGTCGACGAGTTCGGGGATCGGGCGGTGGCCGTGGCACTGGACGTGACGAACGTCGGCCAGGTAGCGGCCGCGGTGGCGACGGCCGAGGACGCGTTCGGCGGGATCGACGTGCTGGTCAACAATGCCGGTCACGGCTACCTGTCGGCGGTGGAAGAGGGCGAGGACGCCGAAGTGCGAAAGCTGTTTGACGTCAACTACTTCGGTGCCGTCGATATGATCAAGGCCGTGCTGCCGGCGATGCGTGCCCGCGGCTCCGGCCACATCGTCAACATGTCGTCGATGACGGGTCTGGTGGCCAACCCGCCTAACGCCTATTACTCGTCGACCAAGTTCGCGCTGGAGGCGGTGACCGAAGCGCTCGCCACCGAGGTACGGCCGCTGGGGATCAAGGTGACCGCCATCGAGCCGGGCGCCTTCCGCACCGACTGGGCGACCAGATCGATGAAGGAGTCGGCCACCCCGATAACCGATTACGCCGATGTGGCGGCGCGCAAGGATCTGATCAAGCAGTTCGCCGATCATCTGCCGGGGGATCCACGCAAGGTGGCCGAGGCGGTGCTGATGGTGACCGAACTCGACGATCCCCCGCTGCGGCTATTGCTGGGCCGCGACGTGCTCAAGGCCATGCGCGACAAGATCGCTGCGACGTCGGCGTCGATCGAGGAATGGAAATCCGTCACCAAAGACGTGAACTTCCCCGAGTCCTAGCGGACCGTTATCTGCCAGCGAGCCAGTCCCGGAAACGGATCACCGCCCGGGCCGCGTCGTCATCGGCGACCAAAGTGCGGGATTGCAACGCGGCGCCGAAATAGCGGGCGCCCGGATCGGTGACCACCGCGCGGCTGTCCCGGTAATGCGTCAGCGCGGTGCCGATGAATTCCCCGAACGGAAGGTGTTGCGGCCCAACGCATTCGACGACACCGTCAGCCGGAGCTGCGACAGCGATCGCCGTCAGCTTCGCGGCGACTTCGGTCGCGGCGACCGGTTGGATCAGCGCGTCGGGCACCCGCACGGTGTTGCCGTCGGCGCAGGCATCGGCGATGCCGCGCGCGAATTCGAAGAATTGCGTGGCCCGCAGGATGGTGTACGGAACGCCGGATCCGACGATCCGGCGTTCCTGGGCGACCTTGGCCCGCATGTATCCGCTGTCAGGCATGCGGTCGGCGCCGACCACCGACAGCGCGATGTGATGGACCACCCCGGCGGCCCGCTCGGCCGCGACGAGGTTGTCGGTGGTCGTGGTGAAGAAGTCCATCAGTGCGCCGTCTTCGTATGACGGCGAATCGGTGACGTCCACCACCACCTGCGCATCACCCAGCGCATCGGCCAGGCCGTCGCCGGTCAGCACGTCGATGCCCGTGCGCCGCGACGCCGACAGCACGTGGCGCCCGTTGGCCCTCAGGATGTCGACCACCTTGGCGCCGACCAGCCCGGTGGCGCCGACCACGACGATCTTTCCGGCAACTGTCATGAGACGACCAGTACCGTCTTCCCGGGCCGCCGGTTCGAGCGCCGGCCGCTTTCGAATGCCTGCCGGCCCTCGGCCAGCGGAAACGTCTCGGCGATTGGCACATGTAGCCGGCCGCTGTCGACGAGGGCGGCCAGCTCGGCGAGCTGGTCTCGATTGGGTGTGACGATGAAAAACATTGCCCTCACCCCGTATTGGTCAGCTGTGTCCGCCGGCGGTGGCGCCGAAAGGGTGACCAGCCGTCCGCCCCGGCGCAGCACGGCGAACGATCGATCCAGGGTCTCACCGCCGACGGTGTCGACTACGACGTCGTAGGGGCCAGTTTCGTCGAACGCTTCGGTGCGCACGTCGATAACCCGCTGCGCGCCGAAACCGCGGACCAGCTCGGCGGCATCGCTGCGGATGGTGGCGGTCACGTGCGCGCCGTAACCGGCGGCCAATTGCACCGCCAACGCTCCGACTCCGCCCGCCCCGCCATGCACCAACACCGACTCCCCCGGTTGCACCGCGGCATGGTCAACCAGCGCCTGCAGCGCGGTCAGCCCGGCCAACGGCAACGCGGCCGCTGCGGCATGAGAGATCGTTGACGGCTTGGTGGCCAGGCCGTCCTCGGGCACCGCGACGAAATCGGCCGCCGCACCATCGCGGTCAAATCCGATCAGACCGTACACCTCGTCGCCGGGCGCAAAATCCCTTACACCGGAATCTATTTCGGCAACCACACCGGATACTTCATGCGACGGGATCACCGGCGTCCGGCTGACACCGTCGCGCGTCCAGGTTTCCTCCCACGTCAACTCGTCGAAGGTGATCGCCGCGGCGTGAACCGCGATCAGGACTTCACCGGCCGCGGGGACCGGCACCGGCGCCCGTTCGACGGCCAGCACCTCCGGGCCGCCCCGGTGGTGTGCGCGCAGGGCCGTCATCTCGGTCAGGGCAAGCGCCAATCGATCGGGTCGGCGCCCATCCCGGCCAACAGTTCGTTGGCGCGACTGAACGGTCGCGAGCCGAAAAACCCGCGCGACGCCGACAGCGGCGAGGGATGCGGCGACTCGATGGCGACACACTCACCTTCGGCCAGCATCGGCTTGAGCGTCGACGCGTCGCGGCCCCACAAGATCGCCACCATCGGCTGCGACCGCGCGACCAGCGCGCGAATTGCGCACTCCGTGACCGCTTCCCAGCCCTTGCCGCGGTGCGACGCCGGGTTGCTCGGCCGAACCGTGAGAACCCTGTTCAACAGCAGCACACCGCGCTCCGACCAAGGCGTCAAATCTCCGCACGAGGGTGGCGGATAGCCCAGATCGGCGGAGTACTCGTTGAAGATGTTCTCCAGGCTGCGAGGCAGCGGACGCACGTCGGAAGCCACCGAGAAACTCAGGCCCACAGCATGCCCGGGTGTCGGGTAGGGATCTTGCCCGACGATCAGGATCCGCACCTTGTCGAAGGGAAAGGTGAAGGCGCGCAACACGTTCGGACCCGCTGGCAGGTACCGGCGCCCGGCCTCTATCTCGGCCCGCAGGAACTGTCCCATCTGAGCGACGTGGTCCGCGACCGGCTCCAGCGCTGCCGCCCAGCCCGGCTCGACGAGTTCACTCAACGGGCGCGCGGTCATCCCAAACCCTTCACCAGCAGCACCACCGTGTCGGCGCCCGCGCGTCGGTCCTCCGAGATCTGCTGATATTCGGGCGATTCCGCCCAGCCCCGAAAAGACGGCTCGTCGGGAAAAGACATCAGCACCACCTTCTCACGGTCCCACTGCCCCTCCACTACCTTTGGCGACTCGTCGGCGGCCAGCAGTGTGCCCGGGTGACGAGCGAAGACCTCCATGAACCTCGCCTGGTAGCGGTCGTAGGCCGCCCGGTCGGTGAATCTCAACTGGGCGATCGCATACACGGTCACCCGGCAAACCCTAAGCCACCCTAACCCGCGAACGACTGCCAGCCCGCATACCCACGCCACGGTTCGCCGTCGACAAGCACGCGGGCCGGTCCGTCGAGCACCCGCCCGATGACGCGCCACCCGTCGGGCGCGGCACCGGCGAAACACGCCACCAGGGCGTGGTCTTCGCCACCACCCAGCACCCACGACCACGGGTCGGTGCCCACGGCGGCCCCGGCGGCCGCCAGCTCGTCGTGGTCCGCGGCCAACCCAGCGCGGGACAGGTCGATGCCCACCCCGGACGCATCGGCGACGTGCCCCAGGTCGGCGACCAGACCGTCGGAGACGTCGATCATCGCCTGGGCCCCGGCGGCCGCCGCCACCACGCCCTGCCCATAGGGCGGCCGCGGCACCAGATGACGCTGCCGCAAGTCGTCGAAGCCCTCGACCTCGTTGTGCCACAAGGCATATCCGGCGGCAGAACGACCGAGGTCGCCGGCAACCGCGACCGTCGAGCCGGCCGTGGCCCCCGACCTCAGCACCGGTGCGCGACCGTCCAGATCGCCGAGCACCGTCACCGACAAGACCCACTGCGGGCAGCTGACCAGGTCGCCGCCGACGATGCCGGCGCCGATCCGCTCCGCCTCGTCCCACATGCCGTCGACCAGCGCATCCACCTGCGCCGTCGGCGTGTCACCGGGCGCCCCGAAACCCGCCACGAACGCCGTGGGCCGACCGCCCATCGCCTCGATGTCCGCGGCGTTTTGGGCGATCGCCTTGCGGCCGACGTCATGGGGTGTCGACCAGTCCAGCCGGAAGTGGCGATCCTGCACCAGCACGTCGGTGGACACCAGGGTGCGACCGTCGCCGGCCGCGACCACCGCCGCGTCGTCGCCCGGCCCCACCGCGACAACACTCGGCTGGCGACGGCCCCGCACCAGCCGGTCGATGACCGCGAACTCACCGAGCTGCTGCAGCGTCGGGGACTGACCCTGAACCCCCTGAGCCCCCAATGCCCCCACTCCCTGGTCGCGCACGGTCACCTCCTCGACCGCGCCAGTGTATGAGAATCAAGAGGTGGCTCGACAGGTGACAGGCGACTCCGATGGTCCGCCGCGGGTGGTGATCATCGCCGCGATCGCGCTTGCCGTGGCGGCGATCGCCGTGATCCTGGTCATCGCGGCGACCCGGAAGGCGCCCTCGCAACCGGTTGCCCTGCCCGCCGTCCCGGCGCCGCAGGCCGCGAACGGCGCGTGCCGGGCCCTGGAGCGGGCCTTACCGCAACGGCTCGGCGAATATCAGCGCGCGCCGCTGGCGCAACCGGCGCCCGAGGGCGCCACCGCCTGGCGGGCAGGACCCGACAGCGAGCCGGTGGTGTTGCGCTGCGGGCTCGACCGCCCGGCCGATTTCGTGGTGGGCTCTCCCATCCAGGTGGTCGACCGGGTGCAGTGGTTCGAGGTGGACCGATCGTGGTACACCGTTGATCGGCCGGTGTACATCGCGCTGACGCTGCCGATGGGATCGGGGCCGACGCCCATCCAAGAGCTCTCCGAGGTGATCGACCGCGCCATCACGGCGGTGCCGATCGATCCGAGGCCGCTCGGCTAGCGCAGGCCCACGCCGCGGGCCAATGCGGTCTCCACCATGGTTGCCAGCAGGGTGGGATAGTCGACGCCGCTGGCCGCCCACATCCGCGGGTACATCGAGATCGTGGTGAAACCCGGCATGGTGTTGATCTCGTTGATCACCGGCCCCTCGTCGGTGAGGAAGAAATCAACCCGGGCCAGCCCCTGGCAGTCGATGGCCCGGAACGCCCGGATCGCCAGCTGACGCACCGCGTCGGCGACATCGTCGTCGACCTTGGCGGGCACGTCCAATTCGGCTGCGTCGTCGAGGTATTTGGTCGCGAAGTCGTAGAAGGAGTCCTCCCGTCCCCTGACCCCGGCCACCCGGATCTCACCCACCGTGCTGGCTTCGACTGTGCCGTCCGGCATTTCGAGCACGCCGCACTCCAGCTCGCGACCGGTGATCGCGGCCTCGACGATCACTTTCGGATCGTGCCGGCGAGCGTCGGCGATCGCGGCGGGCAGCTGGTCCCAACTGGTCACCCGGTTGACACCGATCGACGAACCGCCCCGCGCCGGCTTGACGAACACCGGCAGACCCAGGCGTTCACACTCCTGCCGGTCCAGCTCGGGATCTTGGACTGACTGCAACGGGCGCAGCACCGTGTGCGCGCCGACCGGAAGTCCCTCGGCGACGAGCAGTTTCTTGGTGAATTCCTTATCCATGCCGGTGGCACTGGCCAGCACCCCGGCGCCGACGTAGGGCACACCGGCGAGTTCGAGCAATCCCTGAATCGTGCCGTCCTCGCCGTACGGGCCGTGCAGCACCGGGAACACCACGTCGACTGACGCCAGCACCTCACTGGCTCCGGGTTGTAGCGACACCAGCTGGCCGCTTCGCCGCGGATCGGCGGGCAGGGCCAGCTCGGTGCCCGACTGCGAGCTCACCGCGGGAAGCTGCCGGTTGGTGATCGCCAACGCAGCCGGGTCGCCGTCGGTGAGCACCCACGAACCTTCCGGCGTGATCCCGATCGCGACCACCTCGAACCGCTGCGGGTCGAGGTTGCGCAGGACGCTGCCCGCTGACACGCAGGAGATGGCGTGCTCGTTGCTGCGGCCGCCGAACACGACGGCGACGCGCACGCGTTCGGAGGCAGTCACAACCTAGAGAGGCTACCGGGTGGGGCGTTCGGAGGTCGGGTTGGCGGCGCCGACCTGGCCTTTTGGACGCTCCCGTGGGCGCTCCCGTGGCGCGGACGTCGAGCCTGCGGCCACGGCATCCATCCTGCGTCCAGGACCTGCTTTTCGCGGTCTGGACGCCCTGAGCGCAGTTTCGATCGATGCTGACTCATTCGGGCTTGGTACTACGGCCCAGCAGCAGGGCCATCGCTTCGTCGACGGAAAGCCCCTTGTGACAGACCCGGTGCACGGCGTCGGTCAGCGGCATTTCGACGTCGTAGCTGGCCGCGAGCGCCAGCACCGATTCGCATGACGTCACTCCCTCGACGACATGGCCGTCTCCGTCGTTTGAGCCGCCCCCCAGCGCCGACTCCACGGTCGCGCCGCGCCCCAGGCGCTCGCCGAACGAGCGGTTGCGCGAACGGGGCGAGGTGCAGGTGGCGACCAGGTCACCCACCCCGGCCAGGCCGGCCAGCGTCGCCCCCTTGGCGCCGAGCGCGATCCCCAGCCGCATGATCTCCGCCAGTCCCCGGGTGATGATCGCCGCCGCGGTGTTTTCGCCGAGGCCGACACCGGCCGCCATGCCGCAGGCCAGGGCGATGACGTTCTTGCACGCCCCACCGATCTCGGTGCCGACCACATCGCTATTGGTGTACGGGCGGAAGTACCCGCTGTTCAGCATCCGCTGCACGGCGACCGCGCGGCCGGAGTCACTGCACGCCACGACGGTGGCGGAGGGCTGGCATTCGGCGATCTCGCTGGCCAGGTTCGGCCCCGAAATCACCGCGATGCGGGACGGGTCCGCACCCGTCACCGAGACGATGACCTGACTCATCCGCATCAGGGTCCCCAGCTCGATGCCCTTGGCCAGACTGACCAGCGTCGCGTCCTGCGAGAACAAACCCTTCCAGTTCTCCAAATTGGCCCGCATCATCTGCGCCGGTACTCCCAACAGCACGGTCGTGACGCCAGTCAACGCCTCTTCGGCATCGGCGGTGGCGCGGACACTCGGCGGCAGCAACGCACCGGGCAGATAGCTCGGGTTGTATCGGGTGGAGTTGATCTGCTGCGCGATATTTGCCCGCCGCGCCCACAACGTAACTTCTCCGCCGGCGTCGGCGAGCACCTTGGCCAACGCTGTGCCCCAGGAACCGGCGCCCATCACCGCCACGGCGCGCTCCGTGCTGGCCATCCGGTCCACCCTAGACCAGCGCCGGGCCGCCGTCACACCCTGGCAGGATGGGCCCATGAGCGGCACACGGGCCGACGAGCCGGACGTCGGCTTGATCATCGCCGTCAAGCGGTTGACGGCCGCCAAGACCAGGCTGGCGCCGGTCTTTTCGGCGCGGACCCGCGAGAACGTGGTGCTGGCCATGTTGGTGGACACCTTGACCGCGGCAACCCGCGCCGGATCGCTGCGCTCCATCACGGTCATCACCCCCGACGAAGCCGCGGCGGCCGCGGCGAGCGAACTCGGCGCCGGAGTGCTGGCCGACCCGACGCCCGAGGGCCACAGTGACCCGCTGAACAACGCGATCGCCGCCGCCGAACGTGCGATAGCCGGTCCGGGCCCCAATGTCTCCAATGTTGTTGTGCTGCAAGGTGATTTACCGGCGCTCCAGACACAGGAGCTGTCCGAGGCGATCGCCGCCGCACGGCATCATCGGCGCAGCTTCGTCGCCGACCGATTGGGGACCGGAACCTCCGCGCTGTTCGCGTTCGCAACGACACTCGACCCGCAGTTCGGACCGGATTCGTCCGCGCGGCACCGCCGTTCGGGCGCTATCGAGCTGACGGGGGCGTGGCCCGGCCTGCGCTGCGACGTCGATACCCCCGCCGATTTGGCGGTCGCCCGCCGGCTGGGGGTCGGGGCCGCGACAGCACGGGCCATCGCACAGCATTAGGGGCCTGACAGGGGCCCAGGGCAAAGCATCCAAGCGGTGAACGGCGCACCAACTGCGCATGGATGTCCACTGGGATCTGGCCGCACATGCGGGTGATGAGCAATGATCGCATGGTGACCGAAATCGAAGCTCAGGCGCGCGCCGAAGAAACCGAGTGGCACTCCGAGGACTCGGCGCTGACGGCACCACCCGCTGCCACCCCCGCTGCGATCCACGACCCGCTGCCGGAGGACCGTTACCTCAATCGGGAATTGAGCTGGCTGGACTTCAACGCGCGCGTGTTGGCTTTGGCCGCCGACAACTCGCTGCCGCTCTTGGAGCGCGCCAAGTTCCTGGCGATCTTCGCGTCCAACCTCGACGAGTTCTACATGGTCCGGGTGGCCGGCCTCAAGCGCCGCGACGAGATGGGGCTGTCGGTCCGCTCGGCCGACGGTCTGACACCGCGCGAGCAACTGGCCCGCATCGGCGAACAGACTCAACAGATCGCGACGCGGCATGCCCGGGTGTTTCTGGATTCGGTGCGACCGGCGCTGGCCGAGGAAGGCATCTATATAGTCACGTGGGCCGATTTGGATCAGGCTGAGCGCGAGCAGCTGTCGACCTATTTCACCGAGCAGGTCTTCCCCGTGCTGACCCCGCTGGCCGTCGACCCCGCCCACCCGTTCCCGTTCGTGAGCGGGCTGAGTCTGAACCTCGCGGTCACGGTGAAGCAGCCGGACGACCCCGGTCAGCACTTCGCCCGAGTCAAGGTGCCCGACAACGTCGATCGCTTCGTCGAACTCGAAAGCCTTGGCGCCACAGAGGGCGCCCAGGGCGTGGTCCGGTACCTGCCGATGGAAGAACTGATCGCGGCCTTCCTCCCGGTGCTGTTCCCGGGTATGGACATCGTCGAGCATCACGCTTTCCGCATCACTCGCAACGCCGACTACGAGGTTGAAGAGGACCGCGACGAGGACCTGCTGCAAGCGCTGGAACGGGAACTGGCGCGCAGGCGGTTCGGTTCGCCGGTGCGACTCGAGATCGCCGACGACATGACCGAGAGCATGTTGGAACTGCTGCTGCGCGAACTCGACGTGAATCCCGGTGACGTCGTCGAAGTCCCCGGGCTTCTCGACCTGTCGTCGCTGTGGCAGATCTACGGCATCGACCGGCCGGCGCTCAAAGATCGCACGTTCGTTCCCACCACCAGTCCCGCGTTCGCCGATCGGGAAACGCCCCGCAGCATTTTCGCGACGCTGCGCGAAGGCGATGTGCTGCTTCATCATCCCTATGAGTCGTTCTCCACCAGCGTGCAGCGATTCATCGAGCAGGCCGCCGCCGATCCCAATGTGCTGGCGATCAAACAGACGCTGTACCGCACATCCGGTGATTCGCCGATCGTTCGGGCACTCATCGCGGCCGCCGAGGCCGGAAAGCAAGTCGTGGCAATGGTGGAGATCAAGGCCCGCTTCGACGAGCAGGCCAACATCCGCTGGGCGCGCACGCTAGAGCAGGCGGGCGTGCATGTGGTGTACGGGTACGTCGGACTCAAGACACACTGCAAGACTTGCCTGGTGGTGCGGCGCGAAGGCTCAACCATCCGGCGGTACTGCCACGTCGGGACCGGCAACTACAACGGCAAGACCGCGCGCCTGTACGAGGACCTCGGTCTGCTCACGGCCTCGCCCGACATCGGGGCCGATCTCACCGACTTGTTCAACTCGCTCACCGGCTACTCGCGCAAGGTGTCCTACCGCAACCTGTTGGTGGCTCCGCACAGCATTCGCACGGGCATCATCGAACGCGTCGAGCGCGAGATCGCCGCGCACCGTGAGGGCGGCGGGGGCCGGATCCGGCTCAAGATGAACTCGCTCGTGGACGAACAGGTCATCGATGCGCTGTATCGCGCGTCGCAGGCCGGTGTCCAAGTCGACGTGGTGGTGCGCGGCATCTGCGCCCTGCGCCCTGGCGCGGAAGGCTTCTCGGAGAACATTTCGGTCCGCTCGATACTCGGGCGATTCCTGGAGCACTCGCGGATCATCCATTTCAATCGCATCAGCGAGTTCTGGATCGGCAGCGCCGACATGATGCACCGCAACCTCGACCGGCGGGTCGAGGTACTGGTTCAGGTCAAGGACCCGAGGCTCACCGCGTACCTGGACGACCTGTTCGAGTCCGCACTGGACCCGTCCACCCGGTGCTGGGAACTCGGACCCGACGGGCAGTGGACCGCGTCGCCCCAAGCCGGCCACAGCGCGCGCGACCACCAAGTATCTTTGATGGAGCAGCACACCAGCCCCTGACGCTGTGCAGCGCCCCCGGCCGAATTGACCTGCAGGAGTTACTCTGTCGACCCAGAACTCGTCGGCCCGTCGGCGCTCAGGAAGTCGGATCGTCTATGCCGCCGGTGCGGTGCTGTGGCGGCCGGGTGATGCGGACTCGGCCGAGGGCGCCATCGAGGTAGCCGTGATCCACCGCCCCCGTTACGACGACTGGTCGTTGCCCAAGGGGAAAGTGGACCCCGGGGAGACCGCACCGGTGGCTGCCGTGCGGGAAGTATTCGAGGAGACGGGTCAGCGCTGTGTCCTCGGCAGGCGGCTCGACACGGTGAGTTACCCGATCGATCTGGGCATCAAGAAGGTGTACTACTGGGCGGCGCGCAGCACCGGCGGTGAATTCACCCCCGGCAAAGAGGTCGACGAGCTGGTCTGGCTGCCGGTTGTCGACGCGATGAAAAAGCTCGACTACGCACAAGATCGAAAGGTCTTGCGCAGGTTCGCCAAACAACCGGCGGACACCCAGACCGTGCTGGTGGTCCGGCACGGCACCGCCGGCAGCAAGTCACGCTATTCCGGCGACGACACCAAGCGACCGTTGGACAAACGCGGACGCGCGCAAGCCGAAGCGCTGGTTCCCCAACTGCTGGCCTTCGGCGCCACGGCGGTGTATGCGGCCGACCGGGTGCGCTGCCACCAGACGCTGGAGCCGCTCGCGGCCGAGCTGGGTGTGCGAATCCACACCGAGCGCGCCCTGACCGAGGAGGCCTACGCCAAGAGCCCCAAACGCGGCCGCCACCAGATGCTGCGGATCGCAGCGCAGGCGGGCACACCGGCGATCTGCTCGCAGGGCAAGGTGATTCCGGACCTGATCGCATGGTGGTGCGAACGCGATGGGGTACGCCCCGACAAAGCCCGCAACCACAAGGGCAGTACGTGGGTGTTGTCGCTGGCGGCCGGCAAGCTCATCGCGGCCGACCACATCGGCGGCGCGCTGGCCGCCAACGTGCGGGCCTGACAGACAGATACCCTTCGGCGGCATCGCTGCCACCCGAAGGGTATCTGCGTGTGAGACTGCTTATCGCGTTACTTGCGGCCCCGCCTCGCGGTCGCCTTCTTTGCAGGAGCCTTATTGGCCGGCCTCTTTGCCGGTGCCTTCTTGGCCGACGTGCCTTCTTGACGACAGCCTTCTTGACGGCAGCCTTCTTCACGGCCTTCTTAGCAGCAGCCTTCTTGGCACGGCCTTCTTCACCGCGGCCTGCTTCACGGCCTTGCTGGACCACAGCCTTCTTGACGGCCTTCTTCGCCACGGCCTGCTTCACGGCCTTCTTGGCCACAGCCTTCTTGACAGCCTTCTTCGCCACGGCCTGCTTTACGGCCTTGCGCGCCACAGCCTTCTTGGCCACGGCCTTCTTCGCCACGGCCTTCTTGGCCGCCGCGCCCGCTACTACACCACGTTTCACTGCAGGTCCTTCCGCCGGGAGGCGCTGTGCGCCAGCTACAACCGCTTTGAATTGAGCACCCGGACGAAATGCCGGGACGGACGTCGGCTTTACCTTCACGGTCTCGCCGGTACGCGGATTGCGGGCTACACGCGCCGCGCGGCGGCGCTGCTCGAACACACCGAACCCGGTAATCGTGACGCTGTCGCCCTTGTGCACCGCGCGCACAATGGTGTCAACGACATTCTCGACAGCGGCGGTCGCCTGCCGACGGTCCGAGCCCAATTTCAGTGTGAGCACATCTATGAGCTCTGCTTTGTTCATCCAACCCTCCGAAGCTAGTGGTTCTCGTTTTTGAACCGACTAGCGAACACGGTAAACCCTTACCCAGCTGATTTCCAAGAGCCACGCGCAATTTCAGGACGCAACGAACGAAATTTTCGCAATCTGATTGCCGCCCTTGACCGGTGGCGCGGCCCCGAAATGGGCTCGGATTAGTTGGCGACCGAACCGATATTCGGTCCCGCGTACGCCCCTCAGGAGAGCGGGTAAAGTACGCGGTTTCCAGTCCGGGCGATCCGCCTCGAATAACTCGATCTCGTCGAGTTTCCGCAGCGTAAGGCCTATATCGTCAAGACCTTCGAGCAGTCGCCATGCGGTGTAGTCGTCAATCTTGAACGGCAGCACCGCCGTTCCCGCGGTGATATTTCGATCTTGAAGATTGGCAGTGATTTCCAGACCCGGACTCTGCTCGATGAGCTTCCAAAGAAGTTCCACACCGTCTTGGTCGACTTGGGCTGCCAACAGCCCCGCCTTGCCGGCGGCGTTGCCCCGGAAAATGTCACCGAATCGAGATGAGATAACCACCCGGAACCCATAGTCCATGAGCGCCCAGACCGCATGCTCGCGCGACGATCCGGTCCCGAAATCGGGTCCGGCGACCAGGACTGAGCCTCGATCAAAGGGGCTGAGGTTTAGCACGAATGACGGATCCGCTCGCCAGCTCGCGAACAAGCCGTCCTCGTAACCGGTTCGGGTGACCCGCTTCAAAAAGACCGCCGGAATGATCTGGTCGGTATCGACATTGGACCGCCTCAGCGGCACACCGATACCCGTATGGGTGTGAAATGCTTCCACGCTCGTCCCCTATTCGTCGGGTCAGTCGAAAGTTAGTCAAATCAATTCAGGTCGGCCGGGGCGGACAGGGTGCCACGAACGGCTGTGGCGGCGGCGACGGCCGGAGACACCAAGTGCGTACGGCTGCCCTTGCCTTGGCGCCCTTCGAAGTTGCGGTTGGACGTCGAAGCACACCGTTGCCCGGCGGCGAGCTGATCGGGGTTCATACCCAGGCACATTGAGCAACCCGCCTGCCGCCATTCGGCGCCTGCCGCGGTGAAAATCTCAGCGAGGCCTTCCTCTTCGGCGTGCGCGCGCACCCGCATTGAGCCCGGCACGACCAGCATCCGTACCCCCTGGGCCACCTTGCGGCCGCGCAATATATCGGCCACCACGCGCAGATCTTCGATGCGACCGTTGGTGCACGATCCGACGAATACCGCGTCGACCGCGATATCGCGCATCGGCATCCCGGGGCGAAGGTCCATGTACGCCAACGCTTCCTCGACGGCCTGCCGCTCGCCATCGTCGGCCATCAGTTCGGGATCCGGCACGTTCGCGGCCAACGGCACCCCTTGGCCGGGGTTCGTCCCCCACGTGACGAACGGGCTCAACGAGGCCGCGTCGAGATAGACCTCGGTGTCGAAGACGGCGCCGTCGTCGGTGCGCAGCTGCTGCCAGTAGGCGACCGCGGCATCCCACTGCGCGCCGGTCGGCGCGTGCGGGCGGCCGCGGATGAACTCGAAGGTGGTCTCGTCGGGAGCCACCATTCCGGCCCGGGCGCCGGCTTCGATGCTCATGTTGCAGACCGTCATCCGGCCTTCCATGGACAGCGATTCGATGGCGCTGCCCCGGTATTCGATGACATGGCCCTGTCCGCCGCCGGTGCCGATCTTGGCGATCAACGCCAGGATGATGTCCTTGGCCGTCACGCCGGCGGGCACCTGCCCATCGACATTGACCGCCATTGTCTTGAACGGCCGCAACGGCAGCGTCTGGGTTGCGAACACATGCTCGACCTCCGAGGTGCCAATGCCCATCGCCAGCGCGCCGAATGCGCCATGGGTGGAGGTGTGACTGTCGCCACAGACAATCGTCATTCCCGGTTGGGTAAGACCCAACTGCGGCCCGACGACATGCACGATGCCCTGTTCGATATCGCCCATCGGATATAGCCGGATGCCGAATTCGGCGCAGTTTCGCCGCAATGTCTCGACCTGCGTGCGCGACACCGGATCCGCGATGGGCTTGTCGATATCGATGGTGGGCACGTTGTGGTCCTCGGTGGCCAGCGTCAGGTCGGGGCGGCGTACCGGGCGGCCGGCAAGGCGCAGGCCGTCGAAAGCCTGCGGGCTGGTGACCTCGTGCACCAAATGCAGGTCGATGTAGATCAAGTCGGGACCCGAGCCCTCCCCGGATACCACAACGTGGTCGTCCCAGACCTTCGCGGCCATCGTGCGCGCCATTCCAGACATATAGGCCTCGATTCCCTCCACTACGGCCCGCTTCACTTGATCTCAGCATGCGAGACGCTAGTATCTCTTTGTGAGACAGCATAGCGGCATCGGCGTCCTCGACAAAGCCGTCGGCATCCTGCACACCACCGCGGAATCCCCCTGCGGGCTAGCCGAACTGTGCGAGCGAACCGGCTTACCCAGGGCCACCACCTACCGCCTGGCGGCCGCGCTGGAGGTTCATCGCCTGCTGGCACGCGACGACGAAGGCCGTTGGCGGCTTGGTCCCGCGGTCACCGAACTGGCGGCCCAGGTCAACGATCCGCTGCTGGCCGCCGGCGCGGCGGTGCTGCCCGCGTTGCGCGAAACCACCGGCGAGAGCGTGCAGTTGTACCGCCGCGAGGGCACTGCACGGGTGTGCGTCGCCGCACTTGAACCGGCTGCAGGCCTTCGCGATACGGTGCCGGTCGGAGCGCGGTTGCCGATGACGGCGGGTTCGGGGGCCAAAGTGCTGTTGGCCTACGGCGACGGCGCGACCCGGGATGCCGTGCTACCGCACGCGAAATTCACCGACCGCGTGCTTGCCGAAGTGCGCCGGCGCGGTTGGGCGCAAAGCGTGGCCGAGCGCGAGCCGGGGGTCGCGAGCGTGTCGGCGCCGGTGCGGGACGGCCGCGGTGTCGTCGTCGCGGCCATCTCGGTGTCCGGGCCCATCGACCGGATGGGACGGCGTCCGGGTGCGCGGTGGGCCGCCGACCTGCTTTCCGCGGCCGAAGAGCTCACTCGGCGCCTGTAGGCCTGCGCCGCGCTCGAGTGTGCGTCCTTGGCGTTGAGCGTGCGTTCAGGGCGACAAATTCGGGGAGAATTTCTCGCCCTCTGCGCACACTCAAAACCGGGCGCTGACAGACTGACGCCATGGGAACCAATCAGCGCGCGAGCATCGTCATGTCCGAGGACGAGATCGCGGATTTCGTCGTCAAGAGCCGCACCGGGACACTGGCCACCATTGGTCCCGACGGCCAGCCGCACTTGACCGCGATGTGGTACGGCGTAGTCGACGGTGAAATCTGGCTGGAGACCAAGGCCAAGTCACAGAAGGCGGTCAACCTCACACGTGATCCGCGGGTGAGCTTCCTGATCGAGGACGGCGACACCTATGACACCCTGCGCGGGGTGTCCTTCGAAGGCGTCGCGGAGATCATCGACGATCCCGACGTATCGCACCGCGTTGGAGTCAGCGTCTGGGAGCGCTACACCGGCCCCTACAGCGACGACATGAAGCCGTTCGTCGAGCAGATGATGAACAAGCGGGTCTGCGTGCGCATCGTGGCACGGCGCACGCGCTCCTGGGATCACCGCAAGCTCGGAATGCCGGCCATGCCGGTGGGCGGATCGACCGCGCCGGCGGTCCTGGGGACCAGCCAATAACTTCTGTTGTAGCCCCGATGGGATTCGAACCCACGCTACCGCCGTGAGAGGGCGGCGTCCTAGGCCGCTAGACGACGGGGCCAGAACCGATCCGGGCTGCCAGCATATCTCACCCCGGGATGCCCACCTAATCGCTTGCAGGGGGCGAATTTTGCTGGGGTACCAGGACTCGAACCTAGAATGGCTGAACCAGAATCAGCTGTGTTGCCAATTACACCATACCCCATTGGCTGCCTAAAACCGCTGTTCAGAGCGCATTCCACGGGCTATTACCAGCACCTAGCGCCACTCTGCCAGCCGTTGTCGGCCGACGTGCAGACTACCAAAGATTCAGGCGGCTGATTTAGTCGGCGTCGCGCGCGGCCTGCAACCGCCGTAGGCTGCGGTCCCGGCCGAGCAGCTCCAGCGATTCGAACAACGGCGGGCTGACCGTCGTCCCGGTGGCGGCCACCCGGATCGGGCCGAAGGCCTTGCGGGGTTTGAGCTCCAGATCGTCGATGAGCGTGGACTTGAGGGCCTCTTCGATGTTGGCTGTGGTCCAGTCCGTCACACCGTCCAGCGCACCAACAGCGGCCGTGAGGACGCCGATCCCCTCCTCACCCAGCTCCTTCGCGGCGGCCTTCGGGTCGATGGCGTACTCGTCGTCGTTGAGGAACCTCAGCAGGTCCCATGCGTCGCCGAGCACGACGATGCGGGTCTGCACCAAATCGGCGGCCGTGGCGAAGTCCGTCGCGTCAAGCTCGATGTGGTGGCCGTGTGTCGCGAAGTAGTCGCGCAGCCGGCCGGCGAAATCATCCGCGTCGAGCATCCGGATGTGTTCGGCGTTGAGTGCGTCGGCTTTCTTCTGGTCGAATCGCGCCGGGTTGGAGTTGACGTCGACGACATCGAACGCGGCCACCATCTCGTCGAGGCTGAACAGGTCGTGGTCATCGGCGATCGCCCAGCCGAGCAACGCAAGATAATTGAGCAGTCCTTCGGGGATAAAGCCGCGCTCGCGGTGGGCGAACAGATTCGACTGCGGGTCGCGCTTGGAAAGTTTCTTGGTTCCTTCCCCCAATACCGTTGGCAGATGCGCGAATTCGGGAGTAAGTTCGGCCACCCCGATGCGGATCAACGCCTGATACAGCGCCAACTGGCGTGGGGTCGACGGCAGCAGATCCTCACCACGCAGCACGTGCGTGATCTTCATCAGCGCGTCGTCGCACGGGTTGACCAAGGTGTACAACGGATCTCCGCTCGCGCGAGTCAACGCGTAGTCGGGCACGCTGCCCGCCGCGAAGGTGGTCGTCCCGCGCACCAGGTCATTCCAGCTGAGGTCCTCGTCGGGCATCCGCAACCGCACCACCGGTTTGCGCCCCTCGGCCAGGTACGCCGCGCGCTGCGCCTCGGTCAGGTCGCGGTCGAAATTGTCGTAACCCAATTTCGGATTGCGGCCCGCGGCGACGTGGCGGGCCTCGACCTCTTCCGGCGTCGAAAAGGCGTGGTAGGCCTCACCTGCCGCGAGCAGTCGGTCCACCACGTCGCGGTAGATGTCGGTGCGCAACGATTGACGGTAGGGGCCGTAGGGTCCGCCGACTTCCGGTCCCTCGTCCCAGTCCAGGCCGAGCCAGCGCAGCGCGTCGAGCAGGGCCAGATAGCTCTCCTCGCTGTCGCGCTGCGCGTCGGTGTCCTCGATGCGGAAGACGAACGTGCCCCCGGTGTGGCGGGCGTAAGCCCAGTTGAACAGCGCGGTGCGCACCATTCCCACATGCGGAGTGCCGGTAGGCGACGGGCAGAACCGGACCCGCACGCTCGATGCGGTCACGACTTTCCTTTGCGGACTACGGGATTGGTGAGGGTGCCGATTCCTTCGATGGTGACCGAGACGGTGTCGCCGTCCTCGATGGGACCGACCCCGGCCGGTGTGCCCGTCAGGATGAGATCACCGGGCAGCAATGTCATGACCGCCGAGATCCATTCCACGATGGCACCGACGTCGTGAATCATCAACGAGGTGCGGCTGTGTTGTTTGACGTCGCCGTTGACTTCGGTGCGCAGTTCCAGGTCGGCCGGGTTGACATCGGTGACGATCCACGGCCCGACCGGACAGAAGCTATCGTGACCCTTCGCGCGCGTCCATTGGCCGTCGGCCTTCTGTTGATCGCGCGCCGACACGTCGTTGCCGACGGTGTAACCAAGGATGCTGTCCGCGGCCTCGGCGGCCGAGACGTCTTTGCACGGCCTGCCCACCACTATCGCCAGCTCCCCCTCGAAGTGCACGGGCGATGCATTGGCGGGCAAGCGAATCGGGACGTTCGGTCCGACGATCGCGGTATTGGGCTTGAGGAAGATCACCGGATCGGCCGGCGCCGGGCCCGTTTGACCGCCCATCTCGGCGATGTGGTCGGCGTAGTTCTTGCCGACACAGACCACCTTGCTGGCCAGTATTGGAGCCAGCAGCCGGACATCGGCCAGCGGCCACGACCGTCCAGTGAAGGTAGGCGTGCCGAACGGGTGCTCGGCGATTTCACGGACAGTCATCCCGGTGGGATCGTCCAGCTCGCCCTCGATGCTGACGAAGGCGACGCCGTCCGGGCTGGCGATTCGACCAAGGCGCATTTGCTTGAGCCTACTGACGGTCGCGAGCGCGGCGAAGCCGGGCGCTGCGGGCCGTCAGCATCTGGCCTCCTGACGGTCGCGAGCGCGGCGAAGCCGGGCGCTGCGGGCCGTCAGCATCTGGCCTCCTGACGGTCGCGAGCGCGGCGAAGTCGAGCGTGCGAAGGACACGACCGCCAAGGCGCCACCGAGCGCGATTGCCCGCTGGTCGGTCGTCGTCGTGTCGCTGATCGTGACGGCAACGTCCTTCCTCTTCATCAACGGCGTCGCCTTTCTGATCCCTGCGCTGGAAACGTCACGCGGCACCCCGCTCACCGAGGCCAGTCTGCTGTCGTCGATGCCGAGCTGGGGCATGGTGGTCACGCTGGTCGGCTGGGGCTACGTGCTGGACCGGGTCGGCGAGCGGATCGTGATGACCGTGGGCTCGGCGCTCACCGCGGCGGCGGCCTACGCCGCGGCCTCGGTGCACTCGATGGTGTGGATCGGCGTGTATTTGTTTCTGGGGGGCATGGCCGCGGCCAGTTGCAACGGCGCCGGCGGCCGGCTGGTGTCCGGCTGGTTCCCACCGGACCAGCGCGGCCTGGCGATGGGAGTCCGCCAGACCGCGCAACCGCTGGGAATCGCATTGGGCGCCTTGGTGATGCCCGAGCTGGCCGAGCGCAGTCCGCACGCGGGGCTGATGTTTCCCGCGGTGGCGTGCGCGGTGGCGGCCGTGTTGAGCATCGTCGGTGTTGTCGACCCACCCCGCAAATCCCGCGAAACGGCCACCCACGAGGAACTCGCCAGCCCGTATCGCGGGTCTTTGGTGCTATGGCGAATCCACGCGGTGTCGTCGCTGCTGATGATGCCGCAGACGGTAACCGTGACGTTCATGCTCGTCTGGCTGATCAGAAACGACGGCTGGTCGATCGCGGCCGCCGGCGGTGTGATGACGGTGTCGCAGTTGCTCGGCGCGCTGGGCCGCGTCCTGGTCGGCCGCTGGTCCGACCGAATCGGCTCACGGATGCGACCCGTCGCGCTCATCGCGGCGGTCGCCGCTTTGACCCTGTTCCTGCTGGCCTACGCCGATCATCGGGGCTGGCGGGCCGAGGTCGCGCTGATGATCGTCGTGTCGGTAGTCGCGGTGCTCGACAACGGGTTGGAGGCCACCGCGATCACCGAATTCGCCGGCCCGTTCTGGAGCGGTCGCGCGTTGGGCATCCAGAACACCACCCAGCGCCTGATGGCGGCCGCCGGTCCCCCGCTGTTCGGCGCCCTGATTAGCGCCGCCAAATACCCGTCCGCCTGGGCGCTGTGCGGGTTATTCCCACTGGCGGCAGTGCCGCTGGTGCCCCTGCGCCTATTACCGCCGGGACTCGAGACTAGAGCGCGGCGGCAATCCGTTCGCCGACTGCGCTGGTGGCAAGCCGTTCGTACGGCCGTGTCGCCAAATAGGTCTCGACCGCACGATCCACCCGGGCAGCGGCGTCATCCTCGCCGAGGTGGGCAAGCAGCAGCGCCACCGACATGATCGCCGCGGTCGGGTCGGCGATGCCCTGACCGGCAATGTCTGGCGCGCTGCCATGCACCGGCTCGAACATCGACGGATTGGTGCGGGTGGCGTCGATATTTCCACTCGCGGCCAACCCGATACCGCCGCATACCGCCGCGGCCAAGTCGGTGATGATGTCGCCGAACAGGTTGTCGGTGACGATCACGTCGAAGCGGCCGGGGTCGGTGACCAGGTAGATGGTGGCGGCGTCGACGTGCGAGTAGGCCACCTCGACGTCGGGGTACTTTTCGCCGACCTCGGCCACGATTCGCGACCACAGCGACCCGGCGAAGGTCAGCACGTTGTTCTTGTGCACCAGCGTCAGGTGTTTGCGGCGCCGCTGGGCGCGCTCGAACGCGTCGGTGACCACTCGGCGCACCCCGAACGCGGTGTTCAGGCTGACCTCGGTGGCTACCTCGTGCGGGGTTCCGACGCGAATCGCCCCGCCGTTTCCGGTGTACGGGCCTTCGGTCCCCTCACGCACCACCACGAAGTCGATTGCGGGGTTGCCCGCCAGCGGGCTTTCCACGCCCGGGTACAGGCGCGACGGCCGCAGGTTGATGTGGTGATCGAGCTCGAAGCGCAGGCGCAGCAACAGACCTCGCTCCAGCACGCCGCTGGGGACCGACGGATCACCGATCGCGCCCAGCAGGATCGCGTCGTGCTGGCGAAGTTCGGGCACCACCGAGTCCGGCAGTACCTCGCCGGTGGCGTGAAAACGCCGGGCCCCCAGGTCGTAGCTGGTCTTCTCGACGCCCGGCAGGACGATGTCGAGGATTTTGACGGCCTCGCCGACCACCTCCGGCCCGATTCCATCGCCCGCGATGACCGCGAGTTTCGTCACGACAGATCAACCACTTCGAGCTTGTTGGCGCCCACTGCCGTCGAGATTGCCGACCGCACATCGTCGGGCACCTCCTGGTCCAGCCGCAGCAGGATCGTCGCACGCGGACCCTCGACATCCTCGGACAGTTGTGCGGCATGGATGTTCACCCCGGCGCGCACCGAGCAGGGTGCCGATCTTGCCCAACGCTCCGGGCTGGTCGACGTAGTGAACGACGAGGTTAATGCCTTCGGCACGCATGTCGAAGTGCCGGCCGTTGATCTGCGCGATCTTCTGCACCTGCTGCGGCCCGGCCAGCGTGCCGGCGACGTTGACGGTCGAACCGTCGGACGCGACGGCCCGCACATCGACGACACTGCGATAGTTGGGGCTTTCCGACGCCGTGGTGATTTCGGCGGTGACGCCGCGTTCGGCGGCCAGCGCCGGTGCGTTGACGAAAGTCACCGGACCCTCGACGACCGCCGAGAACAGTCCTCGCAGAGCCGAAAGCCTCAGCACCTCAACGTCTTCGGCGGCCAGCTCGCCGCGCACGTGCACCGACAACGACACCGGCGGCCCGTCGGACAGCGTGGCGGCCAGCACACCGAGCTTGCGCGCCAGGTCCAGCCAGGGCGCCACCTCCTCGTTGACCACTCCGCCGCCGACGTTGACCGCGTCGGGAACGAACTCCCCCGCCAGCGCCAGCCGTACGCTCTCGGCCACGTCGGTGCCGGCCCGGTCTTGAGCCTCGGCGGTGGACGCGCCCAGGTGCGGTGTCACCACCACCTGCGGCAGCTCGAAAAGCGGGCTGTCGGTGCACGGTTCGGTGGAGAACACGTCGAGACCGGCCGCGCGCACATGGCCGCTGCTCACCGCTTCGGCCAGCGCCGCCTCGTCCACCAGGCCGCCGCGGGCGGCGTTGACGATGATGACGCCCGGCTTGGTCTTGGCCAGCGCCTCTTTGTCGATCAGGCCCGCCGTTTCGGGCGTCTTCGGCAGGTGCACCGAGATGAAGTCGGCGCGGGCCAGCAGGTCGTCGAGGGACAGCAGTTCGATGCCGAGCTGCGCGGCGCGGGCCGGCCGACACATACGGGTCGTAGGCGACGATGTGGGTGCCGAAGGCGGCCAACCGCTGGGCGACCAGCTGGCCGATCCGGCCCAGCCCCACCACGCCGACGGTTTTGCCGAAAATCTCGGTGCCCGAGAACGACGACCGTTTCCAGGTGCGCTCGCGCAGCGTGGCATCGGCCGCCGCGACCTGGCGGGACGCCGCCAACAGCAGCGCGATCGCGTGCTCGGCGGCGCTGTGGATGTTCGACGTCGGGGCGTTGACCACCAGCACGCCGCGTTCGGTGGCGGCGTCCACGTCGACGTTGTCCAGGCCGACGCCGGCGCGGGCGACGATCTTGAGCTTGGGGGCCGCGGCCAGCACCTCGGCGTCGACGGTGGTGGCCGAGCGCACCAGCAGCGCGTCGGCCTCGGGCACCGCAGCCAGCAGCTTCTCCCGGTCGGGACCGTCGACCCAGCGCACCTCGACCTGGTCTCCCAGGGCGGCGACGGTTGATTGGGCAAGTTTGTCGGCGATTAACACAACAGGCAAGTTCACGCGGCCAGCCTATCGGCCAGTGTCTCGGCTGTAATAAAGCCATGGACGTCACCGTCGTCGGCAGCGGACCCAACGGGTTGACCGCGGCCGTCATTTGCGCCCGCGCGGGACTCAAAGTGCAGGTCGTCGAGGCCCAGCCGACGTTCGGCGGCGGCGCCCGCACCGCGGCCGACCCAGAATTTCCCGGAGTCGAACACGACATCTGCTCGGCGGTGCACCCGCTGGCGCTGGCGTCACCGTTTTTCGCCGAGTTCGACCTGCCCGCGCGCGGCGTGCAATTGGCGGTGCCCGAGATCGCCTACGCCAACCCGCTGCTCGGCCGGCCCGCGGCCATCGCCTATCAGGATCTGGCGCGCACGTGCGACGAGTTGTCCGACGGCGCGTCCTGGCGACGGCTGCTGGGCCCGCTGGTCGAGGACTGGGGTGCGGTGGTGGGATTGCTGCTCGGCGATAAGCGATCGGTACCCAATTCGTTGCCGGCGGCACTGCGATTGGGCCTGCGGATGCTGGCCCAGGGCACGCCGGCGTGGGGGTCGCTGGCCGGCGACGACGCCCGCGCCTTGTTCACCGGCGTTGCCGCCCATGTGCTTTCGCGGATGCCGTCATTGACGGCGGCCGGTGCCGGGTTGATGTTGGCCACACTGGCCCATTCGGTCGGCTGGCCGATTCCGGTGGGTGGCAGCCGGGCGATCACCGATGCGCTGATCGCCGACCTGCGCGCGCACGGTGGCGAGCTGACGGCCGGCTGTCGAAATCACCCAGCCGCCAAGCGGTGTCGTCGCATTCGACACCGCCCCGACCGCGCTGCTGCGAATATACGGCGACACGCTGCCGTCCCGGTACGCTAAAGCGTTGCGCCGCTATCGATTTGGTCCGGGCGTCGCCAAGGTGGACTTCGTGCTCAGCGACGACATTCCGTGGTCCGACCCGCGGCTGCAGCTGGCGCCGACACTTCATCTGGGCGGCACCCGCGAGCAGATGGCGCGCGCCGAGGCCGACATTGCGGCCGGGCGTCATGCCGAGTGGCCGATGGTGCTGGCCGCCTCGCCGCACGTCGCCGATCCCGGCCGCATAGACGGCCAGGGACGCCGGCCATTCTGGACCTACGCCCACGTGCCGTCGGGTTCCACGCTGGATGCGACCGAGGCCGTGACCGGCATTGTGGAGCGGTTCGCACCCGGCTTCCGCGACATCGTGCTGGCGGCGCGCGCCGTGCCCGCCGCCCGCATGGCCGACCACAACGCCAACTACGTCGGCGGCGACATCGGGGTGGGCGGCAATTCCGCCTGGCGCGCGATCGCCGGCCCCACGCCGCGGCTCAACCCTTGGCGCACACCGATTCCCAAGGTGTATCTGTGCTCGGCGGCCACCCCGCCCGGCGGCGGCGTGCACGGCATGGCCGGTTACTACGCGGCCCGTACGCTGCTGCGCCGCGAATTCGGGATCACCGATATGCCTACGATGACGCCATGACGAAACTCGCAATCATCTACTACTCCGCTACCGGCCACAACACCACGATGGCAAAGCGCGTCGCCGCGGCCGCCGAGGACGCGGGCGCCGAGGTCCGGGTGCGACCCGTCGCCGAAACCCACGACCCGGAATCGTTCGCCCAAAACCCGGCCTGGACGGCGAACTACGAAGCGACCAAGGACCTTCCCACGGCCACCGGCGACGACGTCGTCTGGGCGGACGCGGTCATCTTCGGATCGCCCACTCGGTTCGGCTCGCCCGCGGCCCAATTGCGCACCTTCCTCGACTCGCTGGGCGGGCTGTGGGCCGAAGGCAAGCTGGCCGACAAGGTGTATGCGGGCTTCACGTCGTCCAACACCGTGCACGGCGGTCAGGAGACCACCCTGCGTCGCGCTCTACCTCACGCTGATGCACTTCGGCGGCATCATCGTGCCGCCGGGATACACCGATCCGTGCAAGTTCGTCGACGGCAACCCGTACGGGGTGAGCCTGGTTTCCACCCACGACAACATTGCCGAGTTCGACGAAGCGACCGAGAACGCCCTCGACCACCTGGCCCGCCGGGTGGTGTCGTTCGCCGACCGCCTCACGTCGTAGAGCCGCCGCATGGTTTGGCCGACGGATCGATGCGCGGACTGCGGTTTCGTTTACGACCTCGGTCGGTCCGGGACAGTCGAGCGCGACATCGGGGAGCGGGTCGCCGAGGTTGTGGCACTCTTGCGCGCCGGAGAAGTTGACCTGCGATCCCGGCGGCGGCCGGGCGTGTGGTCACCCCTGGAGTATGGCTGCCATCTGCGGGACATGCTGCTAGTGCAGCGCGAAAGAGTACTCGCGGCCCGCCGGGTGGATCGGCCGGACTGTCCGCCATCGGGGCGTGACGAACGGGTTATCCACGATGGATACGCCGAGCAGGATCCTGAGGATGTGGCCCGCCAACTCGGGGATGCGGCACAGCTGTTCAGCAATGTGCTCGCTCGGCTGGCCCCCGACGACTGGGATCGCATGCTTATCTACCACTACCCGGAATCTCGCGAACGGTCGCTGCGGTGGGTCGCGATACACACATTGCATGAGGCGCAGCACCACCTCCTAGACATTCGCCGCCAAATCTGACCGGTCGGTGGTGGATTCCACCAACTTGCAGTGGCCTCGCTCGCCGGCCGGCTTCGCGACACTTAACTTACGCACACGACGCGCCGAAAACGGCAGCCATAGCTGCAGTTTCGCGCGACAGGCACGGGAGAACCGATTAGGCCGTTTCGGTGATGGGGCGGTCGACCCAGCTCATCAGGTCGCGCAGCTTCTTGCCCACGACCTCGATGGGGTGCTCGGCGTTTTCCTTGCGCAATCCCTCGAGTTGCTTGTTGCCGCCGTCGACGTTGGCGACCAGCTTCTTGACGAAGGTGCCGTCCTGGATCTCGCGCAAGATGACGCGCATCCGATCCTTGGTGTCGGCGTCGATGACGCGCGGACCCGACAGATACCCGCCGAATTCCGCGGTGTCAGACACCGAGTAGTTCATCCGGGCGATGCCGCCCTCGTACATCAGGTCGACGATCAGCTTGAGCTCGTGCAGCACCTCGAAGTAGGCCATCTCCGGCGGGTAACCCGCCTCGACCATCACGTCGAAACCGGCCTTCACCAATTCCTCTGTGCCGCCGCACAACACGGCCTGCTCACCGAACAGGTCGGTTTCGGTCTCGTCCTTGAAGGTGGTCTTGATGACGCCGGCCCGGGTGCCGCCGATGCCCTTGGCGTAGGACAGCGCCAGCGCTTCGCCCTTGCCGGTCGGGTCCTGGTCGACCGCGATCAGACACGGCACGCCCTTGCCGTCGACGAACTGACGGCGCACCAGGTGGCCGGGTCCCTTGGGGGCCACCATCGCGACGGTGACGTCAGCAGGCGGCTTGATCAAGTCGAAGTGGATGTTGAGTCCGTGACCGAAAAACAAAGCGTCGCCGGCCTTCAGGTTGGGCTCGATCTCGTTCTTGAAGATGTCGGCCTGCGCGGTGTCGGGCGCCAGCAGCATGATTACGTCGGCCCACTTGGCGACCTCGGCGGGGGTGTCGACGTCCAGGCCCTGCTCCTCGACCTTGGCCCGGGACTTCGACCCCTCCTTGAGCCCGACGCGCACCGGCACGCCTGAGTCGCGCAGGCTCAGCGAGTGCGCGTGGCCCTGGCTGCCGTATCCGATCACGCCGACCTTGCGGCCCTGGATGATCGACAGGTCTGCGTCGTCGTCGTAGAACATCTCTAATGCCTCGTGGTGTGCCACCTGAATATCTCCTTCTTGACTATTTGGCCGTGCCGATACCGCGCGGACCGCGGGACAACGACACCATTCCGGATTGAGCGATTTCGCGGATGCCGAACGGCTCCAGCACGCGCAGGAACGCCTCGATCTTGCCGCGGTCTCCGGTCGCCTCGATGGTGAGCGATTCCGGTGAGACGTCAATAACCTTGGCGCGGAACAGATTCACTGCTTCGATCACCTGACTGCGGCTACCCGCGTCGGCGCGCACCTTGATCAGCGCCAGTTCGCGGGCCACCGAGTTGTCGTCGTCCTGCTCGATGATCTTGATGACGTTGATCAGCTTGTTGAGCTGCTTGGTGATTTGCTCGAGCGGGGTCTCCTCCGCGGAGACCACGATGGTCATCCGCGACATGTCCTTCTGCTCGGTGGCACCGACGGCCAGCGACTCGATGTTGAAACCGCGCCGCGAGAACAGCGCCGCCACCCGCGCGAGCACGCCGGGTTTGTCCTCGACCAGCACCGACAACGTATGCGTCCTAGGCGATCCGGTCATCACGCGTGCCCTTCGGTTTCGTCATCGAACAGCGGGCGGATACCGCGGGCGGCCTGGATCTCGTCGTTGCTGGTTCCGGCGGCCACCATCGGCCATACCTGCGCGTCGGCGCCGACGATGAAGTCGATCACCACCGGACGGTCGTTGATCGCCCGTGCCTGGTTGATGACGTCGACGACGTCCTCTTCACGCTCGCAACGCAATCCGACGCAACCGAGCGCCTCGGCCAGCTTCACGAAGTCCGGGATGCGGTGCGAGTGCGTGGCCAGGTCGGTCTGCGAGTAGCGCTCGCCGTAGAACAGGGTCTGCCACTGCCGCACCATGCCCAGGTTGCCGTTGTTGATCAGCGCCACCTTGATCGGTATGCCCTCGACCGCGCAGGTAGCCAGCTCCTGGTTGGTCATCTGGAAGCAGCCGTCGCCGTCGATCGCCCAGACCTCTGCCTCCGGGCGCGCCATCTTGGCGCCCATGGCAGCCGGGATGGCGAACCCCATGGTGCCCAGCCCGCCGGAGTTGAGCCAGGTGCGCGGCTTTTCGTAGGAGATGAACTGGGCCGCCCACATCTGATGCTGGCCAACGCCGGCGACGTATAAGGCGTCCGGGCCGGCGATCTGGCCCAGCTTCTCGATCACGTATTCCGGGCCCAGGCTGCCGTCGCTCTGCGGATCGTAGCTCAGCGGGTAGGTGGCCTGGACGTCGATTCCAGGTATGCCCACCAGTCGGTCATGTCGATGTTGCCGGGGGTTTCGTAGTGACGCAGCATCGCGATCAGCTCGGTGATGACGGCCTTGACGTCGCCGACGATCGGCACGTCGGCATGGCGGTTTTTGCCGATCTCGGCCGGGTCGATGTCGGCGTGAATGACCTTGGCCTCCGGCGCGAAGGTGTCGAGTTTCCCGGTCACCCGGTCATCGAAGCGGGTGCCCAGCGCGATCAGTAGGTCGCTGCGCTGCAGCGCCGCCACCGCGGCGACCGTGCCGTGCATGCCGGGCATGCCCAGGTGCTGGCGATGGCTGTCCGGGAATGCACCGCGCGCCATCAGCGTGGTGACCACCGGGATACCGGTCAGTTCCGCCAATTCGGCCAGCTGCTCGGTTGCCTCGCCGCGGATGACGCCGCCGCCCACGTACAGCACCGGTTTGCGCGCAGCCGCGATCAACTTGGCCGCCTCACGGATCTGCTTGCTGTGCGGTTTGGTGTTCGGCTTGTAGCCGGGCAGCTCCATCCGCGGCGGCCAGCTGAACGTGCACTGGCCCTGCAACACATCCTTGGGGATGTCGACGAGCACCGCGCCCGGACGTCCCGAGGCCGCGATGTGGAAGGCCTCGGCCATCACCCGCGGAATGTCGTCGCCGGAGCGAACCAGGAAGTTGTGCTTGGTGATCGGCATCGTGATGCCGGAGATGTCGGCCTCCTGGAAGGCGTCGGTCCCAATCAGCCCGCGCCCCACCTGCCCGGTGACGGCAACCACCGGGATCGAGTCCATCTGCGCATCGGCCAGCGGCGTAACGAGATTGGTGGCGCCGGGACCCGAAGTCGCCATGCACACCCCGACCTTGCCCGTCGCGTGCGCATAGCCACTGGCGGCGTGGCCGGCGCCCTGCTCGTGGCGGACCAGCACGTGGCGCAGCTTTTTCGAGTCGAACAGCGGGTCATACACCGGCAGCACGGCACCGCCGGGAATCCCGAAGATGACCTCGACGTCGAGTTCCTCCAGCGACCGGATCACCGACTGTGCGCCGGTGAGTTGCACCGGTGCAACCCGCTTCGATTGGGCCGCAGCAGGTTTTGCAGCGGGTTGCACGGTGTCCGGCGCGCCGTTGGCCGCGTGGTGCGGCTGTGGCTTGGTAGGTGCGCTCACTGTGTCCTCTTAAGTCCTCTTAGTTATTTATTCGCGGTGGGAATCTGATGGGGGCGCATGAAAAAACCCCCGTCAGCTCCTGCTGTACGAGGGTTGCGCGTTGGTGCTGGTTCGCTTCAAATGCTGAAGAACTAGTCAGACACCAACGCGCCGACTAAGTACTACGAGCATTCCGGGCTTACCCATAGCGTCCGACGGTAGCCTTCGCACAGCTCAGCAGTCAAATCCGGTGCCGTCAGCTGCCCCGGCTACACGGGTGAAATGATGCTGAGGTGGCTGATGGCGCGCCCGTGGTGATCAAGGTTTCGCCGATGGCGCACTTCGCCGTCGGATTCTTGACCCTCGGCTTGCTGATACCGGTGTTGGCGTGGCCGCCGTGTGCCCCACTGCTTGTCATCCCGGCGCTGTTGTCGGCGTTGATCGTCCGGCTGCGCACGGTCGCCGACGGCCAGGGCGTGACGGTGCGGACCCTGCTGGGCAGCCAGTCGGCGCGCTGGGAGGACATCGACGGGCTGCGTTTCAACCGAGGTTCGTGGGCCCGCGCGCGGCTCAAGAGCGGCGCGGAAATACGACTACCCGCGGTCACTTTCGCGACGCTGCCACAGTTGACCGAAGCCAGCTCGGGACGGGTGCCCAACCCCTATCAGTGAGCCGCGTCAGGCGATCGGGTTCACACCGTTGAGCAGCACCCAAACGCCTACACCGGCGGCGATGCCGCAGACCAGCGCGACGAACGACCCGATGAACGGTCGATAGGCCCAGCCCCGGCGACCGTCCAGGCCGTAGCGCCCGGGACCGGCCAGGATGACGGCGACGGCGATGACGATCAGGGTGATCTGGTATTCGTGCCCGTCCGGCAGGAAATACGTCAGGTTGTGCGAGTGCGGCTTGGCCGAGACGGTGACGAGCAGGCCGTTGATCAGAAACGCCAGCGCACCCGCGGCGGCCACCGGAGTGAACAATCCCAGCACCAGCAGCGCGCCGGAGAGGATCTCCCCGCCGGCGCTCACATAGGCCAGGATGTCGGCGTGCTGGTAGCCGACGTCGGACAGTGAATTCTTGAAGCCGGTCAGCCCTTGGCCGCCCCACCAGCCGAACAGCTTCTGCAGGCCATGAGCGGCCAGCACCACGCCCAGCCCGACGCGCAGAATCAACAACCCGAGATGCTGGGTGCCGCGACGACCGCCCGCGGGCGCATCCTCGTCGCGCTTGTCGACCTCGGCGGGCTCGGTCGCCGAAATCGGTGCCGCACGGGCCGGCGATTGCGGCTGGACGTACGGCAACGGCTCCTGTTGCTCGAGGAGGCTGTATCCGGGACTGCCGGGGACGCCCGACTGGCTCGGGTCCTGGTACGGGATCACGCCGGTGGTTCCGAATTCGCCTGGATACCCGACCGGAGTCAGGTCATCTTCGGGGTCGACCAGGCGGGCCGCGGCGGGGCGTCCCGGGGCTTGCTCCGGGGCATGCTCAGAGGCTAGGCCCGGCCGGTGCCAAGGTGCGTCATGCGATTGACTGGTCACGGGTGTCAGGGTAAGGGGCAAATGGCCCTGAATCGGGGATTTGAGCGGCGCTTTCGCCAGGCAATCGGCGCTTAACCCGCCAAAAGGGCCCAGATCGGCCTCAGATGGCTCAAATGCGGCTTCCGACGACACCGTCGGGCACCAATGTGGCGACGGTGCCCGCGATGTCCGTAGCCTGTCGGTCATGCAGCTGGGGCGATCAGGGCGGTCGGTTCGGTGCGGGCTCGCCGCGCTGTCCGTGGTGGTGCTGGCCGCGAGCGGCTGCGCGCGGTTCAACGACGCTCAGTCGCAACCCTTCACCACCAACCCGGAACTTCGGCCCCAGCCCAGCTCGACGCCGCCCCCACCGCCGCCGCTGCCCCCCACGCCGTTCCCCAAGGCGTGCCCCGCACCCGGGGTGATGCAGGGCTGCCTGGAGAGCACCAGCGGCCTGATCATGGGGCCCGACAGCAAAACCGCGCTGGTTGCCGAACGCACCACCGGCGCCGTCAAGGAGATCTCGGTCAGCGCCGAGCCGAAGGTGAAGATGGTCATCCCCGTCGACCCGTCCGGGGATGGCGGCTTGATGGATATCGTGCTGTCGCCCACCTACAACCAGGACCGGCTGATGTACGCCTACATCAGCACGCCCACTGACAACCGGGTCATCCGGGTGGCCGACGGCGATGTCCCGAAGGACATTTTGACGGGAATCCCCAAGGGCGCCTCCGGAAACACCGGCGCGCTGATTTTCACCAGCCCCACCACGCTGGTGGTGCTGACCGGCGACGCGGGCAACCCGGCGATGGCCGCCGATCCGAAATCGTTGGCCGGCAAGGTACTGCGCATCGAGCAGCCGACCACCGTCGGTCAGGCGCCGCCGACGACGGCGCTGTCCGGCGTCGGCGCCGGCGGCGGGCTGTGCATCGACCCCGTCGACGGCTCGCTCTACGTCGCCGACCGCACGCCCACCGCGGACCGGTTGCAGCGCATCACCAAGAAGTCGGAGGTCTCCACCGTGTGGTCCTGGCCGGACAAGCCGGGCGTGGCCGGGTGCGCGGCCATGGATTCGACGGTGCTGATCAACCTGATCAACCCCAAGCAGACGGTGGCGGTCCGGATCGCGGCGTCGACGGGCGCGGTCACCGGCGAACCCGATGTGGTGCGCAAGGACACGCACGCGCACGCCTGGGCGCTGCGGATGTCGCCGGACGGCAACGTCTGGGGCGCGACCGTCAACAAGACCGCCGGTGATGCGGAGAAGCTCGACGACGTGGTGTTCCCGCTGTTCCCGCAGGGTGGCGGCTTCCCGCGGAACAACGACGATAAGACTTAGGTCCCGTCGATGGTGAACCGCAGGCCGTAACGGCGCGCCACGTCGACGCGGGGTTGACCGCGGAAGAACGTCGGGTCGGGCTCACCGCCGGAATCGTCGTCATCGTCGATGTCGTCGACGTCGGAGAGATAAAGCGGATCGTCGTCGGACGATTCCGGCGCCCAGGTCGCGACGGGTTCCAATAGGTAGGCCACATGATCCCCGACGTCGAACCGGTTCACGATCCGGCCCACGAACCACGCGATCGCGTCATCGAGCATCGGCATCCCCTGCGGGCCGGCGCGCCACGAGCAGCGATCGAATTTGTTGATCTGATGGCCGGTTTGGCTGCCGAACAGCTCGGCCAGGGCGCGGTGGCGCCGCGACAGTACGTGCACCGCCAGGTGCTGGGACAGGCTGGCCACCCCGAAAGTGTGGCTGCCCTTGGCCACGGCCAACCAGGAATCTCGGCGGCGCAACGCCGGTTTGGGTGGCGAAACCGACCAGACAACCCGCGGGTTGCCCAGCGGCCTGGGTTGTCACCACGAACGCCGGAAGGTCCAGCATCGTCATGAATTCCTCGAAGGTTTCGTCCAGCACCTCAACATCATGGATCCAGACCGGTCTTCCGGGAGCGGTTTCCCGACGATCAGTCGGCCAGCTCGCGAGGAATCACGAACACATCGACCAGCGCGCCGGTTGCGGTTGCGGTTGCGGTGACGACGTGTCGGCCGTCGACGCCGACCACGATGTCGCCGCGGCGCACGCCCGCTAGGGCGGCCTGCCCAGCTTGTCCGCGACGGCGCGCGGTGGGGCCTCTGACCGTCGGCGCGGCTGTGGCCGGTTTAGGGTGGCGCTGCGAGACCGACCATTGGGCGATGGTACTCATGCGGCCCACGTGATTACTGAAGCATGACTGACCACGCCTGCGGCTGGGCAGAACGGTCAGCCCTGCCCGCAGGCCTTCAGCACCAGTTCGCGTACCCGGGCCGCGTCGGCCTGGCCGCGGGTGGCCTTCATCACCGCGCCGACGATCGCGCCCGCCGCGGCGACCTTGCCACCGCGAATCTTTTCTGCCACATCGGGATTGGCGGCCAGGGCCTCGTCGACGGCGGCCTGCGTCACCGAGTCGTCGCGCACCAGCGCCAGACCGCGGGCGGTCATCACCTGTTCGGGCTCGCCTTCGCCGGCGAGCACACCCTCGACGACTTGGCGGGCCAGCTTGGTGGACAGCTTGCCCTCGTCGACCAACGCCACCACCGCGGCGACCTGGGCGGGGGTGATGGACAGCTCGTCCAGGGTGACACCGGCCTCATTGGCCTTCTGCATCAAGAAGTTTCCCCACCAGGCGCGGGCCTGTTCGGCCGACGCGCCGTGTTCGATTGTCGCGGTGACCAATTCGATCGCGCCCGCGTTGACGAGGTCGCGCATCACCTCGTCGGAGATGCCCCACTCCTGCTGAATCTTCTTGCGGCTCAACCACGGTAGCTCGGGGATGGTCTGGCGCAACTGCTCCACCAGCTCGCGACTGGGCGCGACGGGCTCCAGGTCGGGCTCGGGGAAATAGCGGTAATCCTGGGCGGTCTCCTTGGCGCGGCCCGGGCTGGTGTATCCGGACTCGTGAAAGTGCCTGGTTTCCTGCGTGATTTGCCCGCCCGACACCAGCACCGCGGCCTGGCGCTGCATTTCGTAACGCACCGCGACCTCAACACTTTTCAGCGAATTGACGTTTTTGGTTTCGGTGCGGGTGCCGAATTCGGCGGTCCCGATCGGCTTCAGCGACACGTTGGCGTCACAGCGCATCGAGCCTTGGTCCATCCGGACATCGGATACACCCAACGCGCGCAACAGGTCTCGCAGGGCCGTCACGTAGGCCCGGGCGATCTGCGGCGCTTGGTCTCCGGCACCCTCGATGGGCTTGGTGACGATTTCGATCAGCGGCACGCCGGCGCGGTTGTAGTCGATCAGCGACGTGGTGGCGCCGTGGATGCGGCCGGTCTCGCTGCCGATGTGGGTCAGCTTGCCGGTGTCCTCCTCCATGTGCGCGCGTTCGATCTCCACCCGCCAGGTGCTGCCGTCCTCCAGCGGAGCCTCGAGGTAGCCGTTGATCGCGATCGGCTCGTCGTACTGCGAGATCTGGTAGTTCTTGGGCATGTCCGGGTAGAAGTAGTTCTTCCTGGCGAAGCGGCACCAGGGCACGATCTCGCAGTTCAGCGCCAGCCCGATCCGGATCGCCGACTCCACCGCCACCTGGTTGAGCACCGGCAACGAACCGGGCAGCCCCAGGCACACCGGGCACACCTGGGTATTGGGCTCGGCGCCGAAGGTGGTCGAGCAACCGCAGAACATCTTGGTCGCGGTGGACAGCTCAACGTGCACCTCGAGGCCGAGCACCGGGTCAAAGCGCGCGATGACGTCGTCGTAATCCAGCAGGTCAGCCACTGAAGTCATGCGATCGATCCTAATAGCGACCGCGGGCCAATGGCCCGGCGGTCAGCGGGATGCCCGGCTGGGGAACATGTCGGCCAGCGCGGCGGCCATCTCCAGATAGCAGCGCCGGCTGTCCTTGCTCAATTTGTCCAGCCCGATCTCTCTGCCCTCATGGACATGCCGGTCGAATGGCAGCACCACCGTGGCAGCGACATGGGCGGACAATTGCTCGAGTTCCTTGCCAGCCACCGTGTCAGGCTTTCTCGGCTCGACGTGGTTGACCGCGAGCACGGTCGAACCGACCAACTTCCGATATCCGTTGTTGGACAACCACTCCAGTGTGGTTCTGGTCTTTCGTATCGCGTCGATGGAGGTGCTGGTGACCACCACCAAGGCCCGTGATTCCGGCAGAACCGCCTCCATCACGCTGGAATTAAGCGCCTTGACGCAGTCCACCAACACCAGCGAATAGTGGTTCCTGAGAATCGAAAACGCTTTCACGACGTCGCTGCGCCCCAAACGCCAATTGGTGTGCGCATAGTCCGGCAGGCCGAGCACTTCCAGCCCGCAGCTGTTCATGTATGTGTGCGCCCGCACGTCGATATACCGCGTGACCGTGTCGTCGGCGATCAGGTCGGCCATGTTCAGCGGGTTGCGGCGACCGTGCCGATCCGCCAAGTCCCCGGCGTCGAGGTCGAGGGCGATAATCCGGTCGTCGCGCGCGTCGGCAAAGGTCGAGCCCAGTGCCTCAACCACCGCGGTCTTGCCGACACCACCCTTGAGGTTCAGCACGGCGATGGGAAATGCGCCGCCCACCGGTGTCCGGACGCGATCCCGCAGGCCGGCTTCGTGGGCCAACTCCTTGCTCGGACCCAGATCGATCCCGGTCAGGCGGTGGAAAACCTCGCGCCAGCCCAGCCTGTCAGGGCTCGCCTCGTCCTGCTGGTCGAGGCCGTCGAGTGCCGTGCCACCCGGCAGCCGCTCACGGCGGGCCGGCGGCGGCACGCCCATTGCCGGCGTTGGCACCGACGGCTCATCTGATCCGGACGGTCGGGGGAACCGAAAGCGCATCTGGGCGGTAGGCCGGCGGGCGAACGGGCCCCGCCGGGGGAGCCGCATGCTGAACGACTCTGCGATACGAACCGCTCATATTTGCCGGTATTACCAATCCCAGTCGGCAGGAAACCGCGAACATCGTGGGTTAGGCGAACCTTGGGTAGCGCTGGCTTGACGACTGTCTGAATTTGCCTGTTCGAACTCAGCCGAAGAAGGCGGCGGCATCGTCGTAGCGGCTCTCGGGGACCAGCTTGAGGTGGCGTGTCGCATCCGCCAGCGACACCCGGCCGATGTCCTGCCCGCGCAACGACACCATCTGGCCGTACTCCCCCGCGTGCGCGGCATCGGCCGCGTTGACTCCGAACCGGGTGGCCAGCACCCGGTCGTAGGCCGTCGGGGTGCCGCCGCGCTGGACGTGGCCGAGCACGGTCACCCGGACTTCCTTGTTGATCCGTTGCTCCACCGCCACGCCCAGCTGCGCCGCCACCCCGGTGAAGCGCTCATGGCCGAACTCGTCAATTCCGCCTTCGCGCAACGGCATCGAGCCCTCGACCGGCTTGGCGCCCTCGGCGACGACGCAGATGAAGTGCGAATCCCCACGCTGGAAGCGGCGCTTGACCAGCCGGCACACCTCTTCGATATCGAAGGGCTGTTCCGGGATGAGCGTCATGTGCGCGCCCGACGCCAGCCCCGAGTTCAGCGCAATCCAGCCGGCGTGCCGGCCCATGACCTCCACCAGCATCACCCGCTGATGGGATTCGGCGGTGCTGTGCAACCGGTCGATGGCATCGGTGGCCACCATCAGCGCGGTGTCGTGGCCGAAAGTCACATCGGTGCAGTCAATGTCGTTGTCGATCGTCTTCGGCACGCCGACCACCGGAACGTTCTCCTCCGACAGCCAGTGCGCGGCCGTCAGCGTGCCTTCGCCGCCGATCGGGATGAGCACGTCGATGCCGTTGTCATCCAGCGTCTGCTTGATCTGGTGCAGCCCGGCCCGCAGTTTGTCGGGGTGCACGCGGGCGGTGCCCAGCATGGTGCCGCCCTTGGCCAGCAGCCGGTCATTGCGGTCGTCGTTTGCGAGCTGCATGCGCCGGTTCTCCAGCAATCCGCGCCAGCCGTCCTGGAATCCGACCACCGACGAGCCGTACCTGCTGTCGCAAGTGCGCACCACCGCCCGGATGACGGCGTTGAGCCCGGGGCAGTCGCCGCCTCCGGTGAGAATTCCGATCCGCATGCTTTTATCTTGCCTGCGCCGCCGTTGGATGGCGCGAGCAGACGCAAAATCGCCCAAAATGCCCCGTTTTGGTGCGATTTTGCTGGGGGCACCTCCCGCTTGCGGGGGACTGCTCGCGAGCCTTGAAGAGCCTTCAAATGGCCGACGGCAACGGACCGCGGGCGGCTTCGTACGCGGCGCCCACCCGGTACAGCCGGTCGTCGGCCAGCGCCGGCGCCATGATCTGCAGACCCACCGGCAGCTGGTCGTCCGGGGACAACCCGGAGGGCACCGACATGCCGCAGTGCCCGGCCAGGTTCAGCGGCAGGGTGCACAGGTCGAACAGGTACATCGCCAGCGGATCGTCGACCTTCTCGCCCAGGCCGAACGCGGTGGTCGGCGTCGTCGGCGTCACCAGCACGTCGACGGAGCGGTAGGCCTCCTCGAGATCCCGGGCGATCAGCGTCCGCACCTTCTGCGCCTGGTTGTAGTAGGCGTCGTAGTAGCCGGCCGACAAGGCGTACGCGCCGATCATGATGCGCCGCTTGACTTCCGGCCCGAAGCCGGCGGCCCGGGTCAGTGCCATCACTTCCTCGGCGCTGTGGGTGCCGTCGTCGCCGACCCGCAGGCCGTAGCGCATCGCGTCGAAGCGCGCCAGGTTGCTGGACACCTCCGACGGCAGGATCAGGTAGTAGGCGGCCAGCGCGTGATCGAAGTGCGGGCAGTCGACTTCGCTGACCTCGGCGCCCAGTTCGGTCAACTGCTTGACCGCGGCGTCGAACGACGCCAGCACACCGGGCTGGTAGCCCTCGCCGCGCAGTTGCTTGACCACCCCGACGCGCACCCCGCGCAGATCCCCGTTCGCACCGGCTTTGGCGGCGCCGACGACGTCGGGCACCGCGGCGTCGATGGAGGTGGAGTCGCGCGCGTCGTGTCCGGCGATCACCTGATGCAGCAGCGCGGTGTCCAGCACGGTGCGGGCACACGGCCCACCCTGGTCCAGCGACGACGCGCAGGCCACCAGCCCGTAGCGCGACACCGTGCCGTAGGTGGGTTTGACGCCGACGGTCGCGGTCAGCGCGGCGGGCTGGCGGATGGAGCCGCCGGTGTCGGATCCGATGGCCAGCGGCGCCTGGAACGCGGCCAGCGCCGCCGCGCTGCCGCCGCCGGAGCCGCCGGGCACCCGGTCGACGTTCCACGGGTTGCGGGTCGGGCCGTAGGCGGAGTTCTCCGTCGACGACCCCATCGCGAACTCGTCCATGTTGGTCTTGCCCAGGATCGGGATGCCGGCCGCGCGCAGCCGCGCGGTCAGCGTGGCGTCGTAGGGCGAACGCCAGCCCTCGAGGATCTTGGACCCGCAGGTGGTGGGCATGTCGGTGGCGGTGAACACGTCCTTGAGCGCCAGCGGCACCCCGGCCAGCGCAGATGCCGGCTGCTCGCCGGCGGCCAGCGCCTTGTCGACGGCGGCCGCGGCGCTCAACGCCGCGTCGGCCGCCACGTGCAGGAAGGCGTGGTAGCGCTCATCGGTTGCCTCGATCTGGTCCAGGCAGGCCCGGGTCAGCTCGACCGACGACAGCTCCTTGGCGGCGATCTTGGCGGCCAGCGTCGACGCGTCGGACCGGATGATCTCGGTCACTGGCTCTCCCCCAGGATCTGCGGGACGGCGAAGCGGCCGTCGACGGCTTCGGGCGCCTCGGCCAGCGCCTCCTGCTGCGTCAGGCAGGGGGCCGTCTCGTCGGGTCGCGTCACGTTGACGTCCTTGAGCGGGTTGTCGGTCGGTTCGACGCCGGTGACGTCGACCGCCTGAATCTGGCTGACGTGCGTCAGGATGGCGTCGAGTTGGCCGGCGAAACTGTCCAGCTCGGTATCGGTCAGCGCCAACCTGGCCAGCCGGGCCAGGTGGGCCACCTCATCGCGGGAGATCTGGGACACGAGCGAAAAGCCTAACCGGGCGGTCAGGGTCACCGGGAACTCAGGCCTCTTGATTTTCAGGGCGAAATGCCACGGATACATGGTTGTGCGACAGTGGGCGCGTGCCGTCGTATCTGCTGCGCATCGAGCTCCTCGACCGCCCGGGCAGCCTGGGCTCGTTGGCCGTCGCGCTCGGTTCGGCCGGCGGCGACATCCTGTCGCTCGACGTCGTCGAGCGGGGCACGGGTTACGCGATCGACGACCTGGTCATCGAACTGCCCCTGGGGGCCATGCCGGACATTCTGATCACCGCGGCCGAGGCGCTGCCCGGCGTCCGGGTGGACAGCGTCCGTCCGCATACCGGCCTGTTGGAGGCGCACCGCGAGCTGGAGCTTCTCGACCATGTCGCCGCGGCCGCCGACAGGGAGTCCAAGTTGCAGGTGCTGGCCGACGAGGCGCCCCGTGTGCTGCGCGTGGGCTGGTGCACGGTGTTGCACAGTTGCGACGGGCAGCTGCTCCGCCTCGCCGCAAGTCCCGGTGCGCCGGAGACCCGAGCGGTTTCGGCGCCTTGGTTGCCAATCGAGCAGGCCACGACGCTGGACGGCACCGCCGACTGGGTGCCCCAGGCGTGGCGCGATATGGATACCACGATGGTCGCCGCACCGTTGGGCGACCCGTACACGGCGATCGTGCTGGGCCGTCCGGGCCCGCAATTCCGGCCTTCGGAGGTGGCCCGACTGGGGTACCTGGCCGGAATCGTGGCCACCATGCTGCGCTGAACGCACCGCCCAAAAAGAGATTTGGGCCACACCGAGCGGGCTGGGCCGTGGCTTACCCGGCAACTGGGTACTGAAACATCCTGATATCCATCAGGAAGGTATCTAAAACGCTCACCCAGGTGGCTGGCCCGGCCGCACAACCGGTTCGGCTTCAGTGAATCCGGGCCTCTTAGCGAGCCGCTGCCTTGTCGGGAGCCACCACCGGGGCCACTGGGTCACCGTCTTCCCACAGCAGCAGCTGGCGAACCGCCGAACGAGGCCCGTACGGCCGCAACATGGTGCTGGCCGGGCGGGGACGTACCCTTTGCGGCCACCAGAACCAGCGCCCCAGAAGCGTTGCGACCGACGGTGTCATGAACGAGCGCACGATCAGCGTGTCGAACAACAACCCAAGGCCGATGGTCGTCCCGATCTGACCGAGCACCTGAAAACCACTGAACACGAACGCGCACATGGTGACCGCGAAAACGATGCCGGCGGAGGTGACCACCGAACCGGAGCCGGCCATCGCCCGGATGATGCCGGTCTTCAGGCCGGCATCGATTTCTTCCTTGAAGCGGGAGATCAACAACAGGTTGTAGTCGGATCCCACGGCCAGCAACAGGATCACGGCCAGCGCAAGCACGACCCAATACAGCTGAATGCCGAAGAGGTACTGCCACACCAGCACGGACAGCCCGAACGAGGCGCCCAGCGACAAGGCCACCGTGCCAACGATGACCAGCGCGGCGACCAGGCTTCGCGTGATGATCATCATGATCAGCAGGATGAGGCTGAGCGCGGCGAATGCCACGATCATCAGGTCGTACTTGGCCCCGTCCTGGATGTCCTTGTAGGTCGCCGCGGTGCCGCCGACATAGATGTTGGCGTCGGCCAAGGGCGTGCCCTTCAATGCCTCGTGCGCGGCCTTCGTCATCGGGTCGATGTGTGAAATGCCTTGGGGAGTCGCGGGATCGCCCTCATGGGTGACGATCATGCGAGCGGCCTTGCCGTCGGGCGAGAGGAACAGTTTCAGCCCCCGATTGAAATCCGGGTTGGTGAAAACCTCGGGCGGCAGGTAGAAGGTGTCGTCGTTCTTGGCGGCGTCAAAGGCTCGCCCCAGCGCCGTCGCGTTGTCGATCGCGGCCGCCGTCTGGGCATTGATACCGGACTGGGTGGCGTAGCTCGCCAACGTCAATTCGTGATTGATCTCCTGGCTGTCGATCTGGGGTGGTATCAGCGCCACCAGTTTCGGCTGCAGCGCGTCGAGTTTGTCCAAGGTGGCCGTGAGGTCTTCGAACTTCTCGGTCAGCTGATCGATGCCGTCGAGCGCGTCGAAGGTCGACCGCAGCGCGAAGCAGACCGGGATGTCGTAGCAGTGCGGTTCCCAATAGAAATAGCTGCGAATCGGCCTGAAGAAGTCGTCGAAATTCGCGATCTTGTCGCGTACGTCCTTGATCGTGGCGATCGTGTCGTGGAAGCTTTGCGCCTCGCTGTGGGTGTCCGCGGCGAGCTGCTGCTGCAGCACGTACTGCTGCTTCAAGATGTTGATCGTCTTCGCCAGTTCACCTGCCTGCCTTTGCAAGTCGTTCGCGCGATCCCGTTGGTACGACAGGTTTTCCTGCTGGGCGGCGCTGGAATTGCTGACCGCGAAGGCGAGCGAGCTGTGGACGAGCGGCGTTCCCAAGGGCCTGGTGATGGTCTGCACCTGGGCGACGCCGGGAACATGAAACACCGCCTTGGCCACCCGGTCCAGGACCAGCATGTCGGCCGGGTCACGCAGGTCGTGATCCGCCTCGACCATGAGCAATTCGGGCTCCAGCCGGGCGCGCGAAAAATGCCGTTCGGCGGCCGTGTACCCGACATTGGCCGGCGCGCTGGCGGGCATGTAGGGGCGGGTGTCGTAACTCGTCTTGTATCCGGGCAACGCGAGCAGGCCCACCAGGGCCAACGCGCACGCCGCCACGAGAACGGGGCCGGGCCAGCGGACGATGGCCGTGCCGATCCGCCGCCATCCGCGGGTTCTCATGGCGCGCTTGGGTTCGAAGATGCCCACCAAAGCGCCCAGGGTGAGGATGGCCGGACCCAGGGTCAGCGCGCCGGCAAGCGCGACGAGGATGCCTATCGCGGCCGGAATGCCCAGGCTCTGAAAGTAGGGCAGCCGGGTGAAGCCCAGACAGGCCACCGCGCCGGCAACGGTCAGACCCGAACCCAAGACGATGTGGGCCGTCCCGTGAAACATTGTGTAGAAGGCCTTTTCGCGATCCTCGCCGGCGCCGCGCGCTTCCTGGTAGCGGCCGACGAAAAATATCGCGTAGTCCGTTCCGGCGGCGATCACCAGCAGCGTGAGCAGGTTCGTCGCGTATGTCGACAGCCCGATGATCCCTGCGTTGCCCAGGAAGGCGACGATTCCGCGGGCGGCGGACATTTCGACGAGGACCGTCACGAGCACGAGCAGCGTGGTGAGGATAGAGCGGTACACGAAGAACAACATCAGCGCGATCACCCCGATGGTGATCGTGGTGACCTTTGCCGTTCCCTTGCTGCCCACGTCGAACTGATCCGAGATGAGCGGCGCCGCGCCGGTGACATAGGCCTTGACACCCGGCGGCGGTTGCGTGTGGTCAACGATGTCGCGGACGGCGCCGACGGATTCGTTGGCTAGCGCCGAGCCCTGATTGCCCGCGAGAAACACCTGAACATACGCGGCCTTGCCGTCGGAGCTCTGCGACCCCGCCGCGGTCAGGGTGTCCCCCCAGAAGTCCTGGACGTGCTCGACGTGCTTCTTGTCCTGCTCGAGCTTGCGGATCATCTCGTCGTAGAACTTGTGCGCGTCCGCGCCGAGCGGCTTGTCGCCTTCCAGCACGACCATCGCCGAGCTGTCGGTGTCGAACTCGTGGAAGTCCTGACCGATCCGCTTGATCGCCTTGAGCGACGGCGCATCCGGCGAATTCAGCGCCACGTTGTGGGTCTTTCCCGACCTCTTCCAGCTGCGGCACCGCGATGTTCGTGATGGCGGCCAGCGCCAGCCAGAACAGCAGGATCGGCAGCGAAAGCCGGCGGATGGTGTGCGGTATGCGGGGCCGGCCGCGGCTCTTGGTTGTCGCTCATCCGGACTTGTCCAGGCAGAAGGTGTAGGCGTCGACTTTGTTGACGGTGCGTTCGTCTTTGACCTCACCGTTGACGATGATGCGGCAGCCGAGTGTGTCTCCGTTGCCCTGCGCCACGACGTTGCCGACGACCGCGGGCTCGGTCGTGGTGATCGTGAACGACCAGGGCAGGGGGGCGTTTTTGACTTGCTGCGGCTGGGCGTTGACGTCCAGGTAGTTGATGGTCGCCGTCGCGCCCGGTGCCCCGAAGACCTCGAGGACCACCTGCTTGGGGTTGAACGGGACGATCTCGTTGGACAGGCCGGCGTTGGCCGACGTGTTGTTGTGCGAGCCGAAGATTCCGTGCAGGCGATAGATGGCAAATCCCGCGACCGCGACGACGAGGATCGCGACTAGCACCATCCACCCCCGTTTGGCCAGGGCCGCAATTGAAAACCGTTTCACCCGTTAGCCTTTCGATCAGCGGGCGACACGATCACCCTCGATGCTCGAGGCGGATCGATGGGTATGACAGTACGGTACTGGACCGTACTGCACAAGAGACGCGACCGTACACTTTACTATCCGCGGGGTCGGGTGAGGCCGGGGATGATGAAGTCGTCGACGAGAGCCTGCACCGTGCGACGGGTGGGCGGCCGGCTGGGGATGATGGACCGGAAGATCAAATAGCCGGGCAGCAGGTCCCAGAGCTCGTCGGTGATGGCGGCATCGGCGATCTCCCCCCGCTCGACGGCCTGGCGCAAGATGTGTTGGATCAAGGCCTTGCGCTGCTCGATGAATTGGTGCTGCAGGGCGTCGTTGAGTTCGGGGTGGCGCGATGCCTCGACGAGCACCGCGCGGATGGTGCTGGCGTGCTGGTGGACCTGTTCGCCGCAGATCTCGCCAAGCTGCAGCAGATCGCCCCGCAACGTGCCGGTGTTCGGCGGGACCGCGACCTGACGGACGCCCTCGATGAACGCGGCCAACACCAATTCGGCTTTCGAGGGCCAGCGCCGATACACGGTGGCCTTGCTGGCGCGGGCGGCGCTGGCCACCGCGTCCACCGTCAACCCGTCATAGCCGTGCTCCTGCAGGAGTTGCAGCGTCACCGCGAGCAACTCGGCCTCGCGCGGCGACCACGGCGACAAATCCGCGAACCGATCGGCAGTCTGGGTCATAGCGCTCACGATAAGCCCCAAGGCTGTGCGGTTGGCGTCAATTCGCCGCAGCGTCCGGCGGCCCGTCCTCGAGGAGCCGCCGGAATCCGTCCTCGTCGAGGATCGGGCACCCCGAGTTCAACGGCCTTGTCGTACTTCGATCCAGGCGAGTCGCCGGCGACGACGTAGTCGGTCTTCTTCGACACCGAGCCCGCCGCCTTGCCGCCGCGCGCCACGATCGCCTCCTTGGCGTCGTCGCGGGAAAAGCCCGTCAGCGAGCCGGTGACCACGATGGTCAGCCCGGCCAGGGTGCGCGGCACGCTCGTCGTCGCGCTCGTCGGCCATCCGCACCCCGGCCGCCCGCCACTTGTCGACGATCTCGCGGTGCCAGTCGACGGTGAACCATTCGGTGACGGCGTCGGCGATGGTGACTCCCACGCCCTCGACGGCGGCCAGCTGCTCGGTGGACGCGGCCTTGATGTCCTCGATGTCGCCGAACTCGGTGGCCAGCGCGCGGGCAGCCGTCGGCCCGACATGGCGGATCGACAACGCCACCAGCACCCGCCACAGCGGTGCGGCCTTGGCTTTGTCGAGGTTGACCAGCAGCCGTTTGCCGTTCGCCGACAGCTCCCCGGCCTTGGTCCGGAAAAGCTCGGTGCGCAACAAGTCGTCCTCGGTGAGGCCGAACAGGTCGCCCTCGCTGCTGATGACTTGCGCCTGCAGCAGCGCGACGGCGGCCTCGTAGCCCAGCCCCTCGATGTCCAGCGCCGCCGCGGCCGGCGACGTGAAACACCCGCTCCCGCAGCTGCGCCGGGCAGCGCTGCGCGTTGGGGCAGCGGATGTCGGCGTCGCCTTCCTTTTCGAACGCCAACGTGGTCCCGCATTCGGGACATGTTGTGGGCATGACGAATTCGCGTTCGGAGCCGTCGCGCAGGTCGACCACCGGTCCCAGCACCTCGGGAATCACGTCGCCGGCCTTGCGAATCACCACGGTGTCGCCGATCAGCACGCCCTTGCGCTTGACCTCGGAGGCGTTGTGCAGCGTGGCCTGCCCCACCGTCGACCCGGCGACCTTGACCGGCGTCATGAACGCGAACGGCGTGACGCGCCCGGTGCGGCCGACGTTCACCCGGATCTCGAGCAGCTTGGTCTGCGCCTCCTCGGGCGGGTACTTGTAGGCGATCGCCCAGCGCGGAGCCCGCGAGGTGGAACCCAGCCTGCGCTGCAGCGCCACCTCGTCGATTTTGATGACGACGCCGTCGATTTCGTGGTCCACCTCGTGACGGTGCTCGCCCCAGTAGTCGACGCGTTCCTGGACGCCGGCCAGGTCGTTCACCACGGGTGGCGTGCTCGGAAACCGGCAGGCCCCAGGCCTTGAGCGCCAGATATGCGTCGTGCTGGGTGGCCGGGCGAAACCCTTCGGTGTGCCCCAGCCCGTGGCAGATCATCCGCAGCTTGCGGCGGGCGGTGACCGCGGGATCCTTCTGGCGCAGCGATCCCGCCGCGCTGTTGCGCGGGTTGGCGAACGGGTTCTTGCCCTCCTCGACCAGGTTGGCGTTGAGCGCCTGGAAGTCGGCCACCCGGAAGAACACCTCGCCGCGGACCTCGAGGACCTTGGGCAGCGGGTAATCGTCACTGGCGGCTGAGCCGTTCGGGGACGTCGTCGATGGTGCGGGCGTTGAGCGTGACGTCTTCACCGGTGCGGCCGTCCCCGCGGGTCGCCGCACGGGTCAGGCGTCCGTCGCGATAGACCAGCGACAGTGCGACGCCGTCGATCTTGAGCTCGCACAGGTAATGCGCCGGAATACTCAGAGCACCGACCTCGGCGTGGACGCGGGTTGCCCAGGCGCCGAGTTCCTCTGGGGTGAAAGCATTGTCGAGGCTGAGCATCCGTTCGAGATGCTCGGTCGGCTCGAAATCGGTGGCGAAGCCGGCACCGCCGACCAGCTGGGTGGGTGAATCGGGCGTGCGCAACTCGGGATGGGCTTCCTCGAGCGCCTCGAGCCGGCGCAGCAGCTTGTCGAACTCGGCGTCGGTGATGATCGGCGCGTCGCGCACGTAGTAGCGGAACTGGTGTTCGCGGACCTCCTCGGCCAGTTCCTGCCATTGCCGCAACACGTCGGGGAACTCACCCTGGCAGGCTATCGAAGGGTGGCAGACGGTTGGCGGTTGCCCGCCAAACGCATCGGTCACATCCGCCACACAAGCCGTCGCGAAGGCGGTGCACTTTTTGCCCACCGCGAGCGACAACTCGATGTCGCTCGGAGCGGACAAATCGACACTTCCCTCCCCCAGGGGCTGGTGTGACGGATGTGACGCACAGTGCCGGTCAGATGGCGTCCGGATCGTCGGCGAACGCCTCTGCGGCCTTGCGGGCCAGCCCGATCGCGGTGCGCGCCCACTGCGGAGTCGCATTGCGCCAGACCGCATGCCGGGGTGACGCCGATGCGATCGCGCAACGCCGAGCGGCCGAACCCGAGCCGATCGGTCACCGCGACCACGGCGGCGGCCACCTCTTCGGCCGATGGCCGCCGCTCGGGTGCGGTCGCCGGGGACCACACCCAGCATCACGGTGCGGCCCGACTCGACGAATGCGGCGACGCCGTCCAGATCCGCTGCGCGCAGCGTGCCCGCATCTATCGAAATGGCACCAATAGTACTGCGCTGCAATAGATCCCAGGGCAAATCGGCGGCGCAACTGTGCAACACCACTCCGGAGTCCTGCCGCCCACGCCCGACGACGCACGTGTCGAGCAGTGCGCCGGCCACCGCCTCGTCGAGCGCGGCGACCGGGCTCAGCGCGGTCACCCCGGCCAGCTGTCCGCCCAGCGCCGCGGGCAGCGACGGCTCGTCGAACTGGACCACCACCGGGGTGTCGAGTCGGCGGGCCAGCGCCGCGCGGTGCGTGGCCACACCTTCGGCCAGCGACGCCGCCAGGTCACGCACGGCACCCGGATCGGTGATGGCCCGGTGGCCGTTGGCCAGCTCCAGCCCGGCGGCCAACGTGACCGGCCCCGGAGCCTGCACCTTGACCACCCGCTGGCCGCCGCGCAGGCCCGCGACCTCCCACGCCTCTTCGAGCGCGTCCATATCCTCGTCGAGCAGGCTGATGGCCCGGCGGGTGACCGCACCCGGCCGCGCGGCGATGCGGTAGCCCCGCGGCACCGTGTCGATGGCCACATCGATCAGCAGTGCGCCGGCCCGCCCGAGCATGTCGGCGCCGACTCCCCTGGCAGGCAGCTCGACGATGTGGGCCAGCGCGTCCGCCAACTCGCCGACGACCACCTCGGCGGCCTGGCGCGCGGCGGTACCGGGCCACGATCCGACGCCGCTGGCCTTCAGCGAAAACACTCACCCGGCAACCGTATTCGACCTGACTCTTCCAGCCAGCGCCGGCCGGGCGCTTGGGGTGTTTAGCGGTTACTCTCAGAACGCAGAAGGGTGACAGATGGGGAGATTGACGCGCTCGCTGCTGTGGGTGTAGCGCGGCGTTACTGGTGGCGGCCTGCACCAGGGTGGTGGGCGGAACGGCCGTGCCGGGATTCGCCATGGGCGCCCGGGGTGTGCAGGGCGTCAACGTCGACCAGATCCTCCTGGACCAGTCACGGATGCGCGCGATCACCGGCGGTGGCGACAGCCTGACCATCATCCCCTCGATGGACGGCAACCGCCCGGTGGACATCGACGTTCTCGCCGATAACACGCCCCGGCCGTGCCGGTTCATCTTCGCCGAGACCGCGACCTTCGGACCCGATATCGAAGAGTTCCACAAGACCACCTTCCAGGATCCGCCCAAAGGGGGCCTGATCTCCGAGGGCGCCGCGGCCTACCGAGATGTGCGCCACCGCCCGGCGCGCCTTCGGCGCCCTGGTGTCCACCGTCGGAGACTGTGCGGCCAGTGACGCCGGCCAGCTGTATGTCGGCGACTGGAAGGCCGGCGCCGACTCGCTGCACCTGCTGCCGGGCGGCTGCGGCCGCGACTACCGGGTGCTGGCGGTGGCGCTGCTCGAGGTCACCTTCTGCGGCTTCCCGCAGTCGGTGTCCGACATCGTGATGACGAATATCGCCGCGAACATACCCCACTAGCCTGTACTAAGCGGTCCGTGCGATAGTCGCGCTGCCGAGTACCTCGTCGCCGTCGGGGTCTCGGCGGTACAACACCAACGTCTGACCACGCGCCACTCCGCGCAGCGGCGCGCGCAACCGCACGAAGAGCTCGTCACCGACCAATTCGGCTACCGCATCGGCGATTTCACCGTGCGCCCGCACCTGAACCGCGCACTCGATCGGCGCCCGACGGTGCGACTCCCCCGGTGAAGACCGGTGCGCGGCCAGTCAGCTCATGCACGTCGAGGTCGGCGAGTTCACCGACGTGAACGGTCGCGGTGTCGGCGTCGATCGCCGTCACGTACCGCGGCCGACCGTCCGGCCCCGGCCCCGCGATGCCCAGACCTTTGCGCTGGCCGATGGTGAAACCGTGCACCCCGTCGTGGGTGGCCAGCACCGCTCCGTCCGCGCCGACGACGTTGCCGCTCCGAACACCGATGCGCTCACCGAGGAAAGCCTGGGTGTTCCCGGACGGGATGAAGCAGATGTCATGGCTGTCCGGCTTTTCGGCGACCGCCAGGCCGAGACGGGCCGCCTCCGCGCGAATCTGCGGCTTGGGAGTGTCCCCGATCGGAAAGGCGGCGTGGCGCAGCTGCTCTGCGGTCAGCACCGCCAGCACGTAGGACTGATCCTTGTCCCGGTCGACGGCGCGGCGCAGCCGCCCACCCGATAACCGGGCATAGTGGCCGGTGGCCACCGTGTCGAAGCCCAACGCAAGGGCCCTCGCCGACAGCGCCGAGAACTTGATCCGCTGATTGCACCGCACGCACGGATTGGGCGTCTCGCCGCGGGCATACGACGAGACGAAATCGTCGATCACAGCTTCTTGGAACTTCTCCGCGAAATCCCAAACATAGAACGGAATTCCGAGCATGTCGGCGACGCGGCGCGCGTCCGCGGCGTCCTCCTTCGAACAGCAGCCGCGCGAGCCGGTGCGCAGCGTGCCCGGCGCCGACGACAGCGCCAGGTGCACACCGACCACGTCGTGCCCGGCATCGACCATGCGGGCGGCGGCGACCGACGAATCGACCCCGCCGCTCATCGCGGCCAGAACCTTCACCCTGCAGCCCCCTAAGCCCCCGCGGCGGCCAGGGCGGCCCGGCGGGCCCGATCCACCGCACCGGGCAGCACCCGCAGCGCCTCATCGATGTCGGCATCAACACTGCTGTGCCCCAACGAAAGCCGCAACGACCCGCGCGCACTGGCCGGATCGGCACCCATCGCGATCAGCACATGCGAGGCCTGCGGAACACCAGCGGTGCAGGCCGATCCGGCGGAGCATTCGATTCCGTTGGCGTCCAACAACATCAACAGCGCATCGCCTTCGCAGCCGCGGAAGGTGAAGTGCGCATTGCCCGGAAGCCGCGACAGGCCGCGGGCACCGTTGAGCGCAACGTCGTCGATCTCGGCCAGCACACCGTCGATCAGCCGGTCGCGCAACACCCGCAGCCGCGCGCTGTTGGCCGCAAGCCCGTCAACCGCGATCTGCGCCGCCGCCGCCATCCCGGCAGCGCCGGCGACATAGGGTGTGCCGGAACGAATGTCGCGTTCCTGGCCGCCGCCGTGCAGCAGCGGCACGCCGCTGACGTTCCGGCGCAGCAGCAGCGCGCCCACACCCGGCGGACCGCCGAACTTGTGCGCGGCCACGCTCATCGCCGACAGCCCACTGGCGCCGAACTCGACCGGCAGCTGGCCCACCGCCTGCACGGCGTCGCTGTGCATCGGGACACCGAATTCGGCTGCCACGGCGGCCAATTCGACGACCGGCATGATGGTGCCGACCTCGTTGTTAGCCCACATCGCCGAGACCAGCGCGACGTCGTCGTGGCTCTGCAGCACCTCGCGCAGCGCCGCCGCCGACACCGAGCCGTCGGCGGCGGTGGGCAGCCAGGTCACCTTGGCGCCTTCGTGTTCGACGAGCCAGTTCACCGAGTCGAGCACGGCGTGGTGTTCCACCTCGGTGGTGACGATGCGGCGGCGGCTGGGCTCGGCGTCGCGGCGGGCCCAGTAGATGCCCTTGACGGCCAGGTTGTCGCTCTCGGTGCCGCCAGCGGTGAAGATCACCTCCGACGGGCGCGCCCCCAGTTTGTCCGCGATCAGCTCGCGGGATTCCTCGATGCGGCGGCGCGCCGCCCGGCCGCTGGTGTGCAGCGACGACGCGTTGCCGACGGTGCCGAACACCGCCGTCATCGCCTCGATGGCGGCGGGGTGCATCGGGGTGGTAGCGGCGTGATCGAGGTAGACCATGACGCGCCCCAGGATACCGGCCCTGCCGAACGCCCTTGAACGCTTATGCCACCAGGGCGTGCCCGTGACCTGGGTGCGCGGGCGCCGCGACCCAGACCGCGGACTGGCAGCGGCGGGCCAGGTCGCGCCGATTGGTGCCCGGCAGCTGCAGGGATTCGACGTGCACCCGCGCCACCGTGCGCCGCACGGTGAGCAGCCGGCACAACGACCGCAGCAACGGGTCGTCGCCGACGAATGCCGGAGCGGTGGACACGCTGCCGTCGACGTGGTGATAGCTCAGCCGGAGCGGCTGCACCGGCCGGGCGGCGTCGATCGCGGCCTGGAACATCGCCGGGTAGAAGGATCCCGACCCCTTGTGCGTGTGCCCGGGCTCGCCGTGCCAGCCGCACCAGGTGGTGCCCTCCGGGAACGCCACCACCGTCTGACCGGAGCGCAGCCGGCGGGCGACGGCGTCCACCACCGCGGGCAGCCGGCGCAGACTGGCCCGTTCGATCGGGATGACCTTCATGATGCGGGCCACGACCCCGATCGCACCCCCGCTGAACATGTCGGCGCGGGCGACGAACGACCCGGGCAACACCGAACCGATGCAGAAGGCGTCCAACCAGGAGATATGCCCGCTGACCACCAGGACACCGCGCAGGTTTCGAATCGGGCTGCCCGACACCGTGATCCGGACACCGAAGCAGCGCAGCACCAACCGGCAGTAGACGCGTTGCACCTTGCGTCCGGCCCGGCAGCGGCACCACCATCAGCGGCATCCCCGGCGCCAACACCAGCGCCAACATGACGCGAAGCGCTACCCGCAGCACGACCAGCGACCGGCGCGATTGCGCAACACCGCCGGTACCCACGCAGTTGGCGTCGCACGAGGCGCGCGGCAGCCAGGCGTGGGCGGTGACTGCGGGAGCGCTCATCGTGCGGCCGCCATCGCACCGGTCATTGCACCGGCCATCTCGCTAGCCGCCGATACCGACCGCAATCGCTTGAGATATCGGGTATCGGCGCGCCGTTTATCCAGCAGCACGCAGAAGTCGCCGACCCCGAACTCCGGGTCGTGCGCCGGTTCACCGCAGACCTGGGCGCCGAGCCGCAGGTAGCCGCGCATCAGCGCCGGAACCGCCGGCCGCGGCGGCGGGCCGATGTCGTCGATGGTTTTCCCGTCGATGAGCACGGGCCGGTGCGGACGCACCCGGTACTGGGGCGGCGCGGCGTGGCGGCTCAGGATGAAGTCGCGCACGCCACGCAGCTGGCTGCCCGGCGCGTCACCGTCGGCTTCTGAGCCGGTTTCGGGGCCGATCGGGACCGATACGCAGCCGGTCACGTAGTCGTAGCCGTATTTGTCCAGGTAGGCCAGGATGCCGGCCCACATCAGCAGCACCACGCCGCCGTTGCGGTGGCCGTCGCGCACCACGGCGCGTCCCATCTCCACCAGCGACGACCGCAGCGGGTCGAACGCGTCCACGTCGAATTCGGTCGCGGTGTACAGGCCTCCGGCGGCGATGGCGCCCGCCGGCGCCAGCATCCGATAGCAACCCACCAGATCGCCGGTGTCATCGTCGCGGACCAGCAGGTGGTCGCAGTATTCGTCGAACCGGTCGAAATCCCGGGGCCCGTGCGATCCGGTCGGCAGGGTGAACCCGGGTGTGCTGGTGAAGACGTCGTAGCGAAGCCGCTGGGCGGCCTCGATCAGGGAGGGATCGGTGGACAGCAGCAGGGAGTAACGCGGCCCCGCCGTCGGGGCCGGCGCGCCGTCCGGCTTGTCGCTTGGTATCAGGACAGAAGCGATGCTCATGTCCACCAAAGTTGCGTAATCGTTGTGCTAACCGGCATCGACGCTGTGACGTGTCGGTGCACGCCAGATGACGAAATAAGTAGCGCGAGCAGACGTAAAAGCCCCCGACACGCCGAGCGTGTCGGGGGCTTTTACGTCTGCTCGCGCAGAAAAGTCAGCCCTTGCGAGCCTTGACCGCGTCGGTCAGCTGCGGGGCGACCTTGAACAGGTCACCCACCACGCCGTAGTCGGCGATCTCGAAGATGGGCGCCTCTTCGTCCTTGTTGACCGCGACGATGGTCTTGGAGGTCTGCATGCCCGCGCGGTGCTGGATGGCCCCGGAGATGCCCAGTGCGATGTAGAGCTGCGGGGACACCGTCTTGCCGGTCTGGCCCACCTGGAACTGGCCCGGGTAGTAGCCGGAGTCGACCGCGGCGCGCGACGCGCCGACGGCGGCGCCCAGCGAGTCGGCCAGCGCCTCGACCACGTTGAAGTTCTCCGCGCTGCCGACGCCGCGGCCACCGGACACCACGATGGTGGCCTCGGTCAGTTCCGGCCGGTCACCGGCGACGGCGGGCTCGCGGGCGGTGATCTTGGTGGCGTTCTCGGCGGGCGCCGGCACGTCCACGCTGACCTGCTCACCGGCGCCGTCGGTCGGCTCGGCGTCCACGGCTCCGGCACGCACCGTGATCACCGGGGTGTCGCCGTTGGCCTTGGCCTCGACGGTGAACGCGCCACCGAAGATGCTGTGGACGCCCACCGCACCCTCTTTGACCTCGACCACGTCGACCAGCAGACCCGACCCGATCCGGGCCGCTAGCCGGCCCGCGATTTCCTTGCCATCGGCGGTGGCGGCCAGCAATACGGCGGCCGGGGAATTGGATTCGACCAGCGCCGCCAGCACGTCGACCACCGGGGTGATCAGGTACTTGTCGACGTCGTCGGATTCGGCGACGTAGATCTTGGCGGCACCGGCCGCCTTGAGCCCCTCGACCAGCGGCTCGGCCGTCCCCGGCGCCCCCACCACGACGGCGGCCGGCTCGCCCAGCGCACGGGCGGCGGTGATCAGTTCCGCGCTGACCTTCTTCAGCGCACCTTCGGCGTGCTCCGCGAGCACCAATACTTCAGCCATGGGTTATATCGCTCTTCTCGTCACTTGGAAATTTATGAAATGGAGTGCTCGTCAGATGATCTTCTGCGCGACCAGGTACTTGGCGATGTCGTTGCCGCCCTCGCCCTCGTCGGTGACCTTCTCACCGGCCGTCTTCGGCGGCTTCGGCGTCGACGCCTGCACGGTCGACCCGGCATTGCCCAGCCCGACCTCGTCGCCCTCGACGCCGATTTCGGCCAGGGTCAGCACCGTGACCTCTTTCTTCTTGGCGGCCATGATGCCTTTGAAGGAGGGGAAGCGCGGCTCGTTGATCTTCTCGGAAACGCTCACCACCGCGGGCAGCGTGGCCTCGAGGGTGAACACGCCTTCGTCGGTCTCCCGCTCGCCGGTGACCTTGCCGCCCTCGACTGACAGCTTGCGCAGGTGGGTGAGCTGCGGCAGGCCCAGGTACTCGGCGATGATGGCCGGCACCGCGCCGCCGGTGCCGTCGGTGGCCTCGTTGCCGGCGATGACCAGCTCGGTGCCCTCGATGGTGCCCAGCGCGCGCGCCAGCGCCCACCCGGTCTGGACGACGTCCGAGCCGTGCAGGCCGTCGTCTTTGAGGTGGACGGCCTTATCGGCGCCCATTGACAGGGCTTTGCGAATGGCTTCGTTGGCGCGCTCGGGGCCCGCGGTCAGCACCGTGACGGAGCCCTCATTGCCGCTCGCTGCCTCTCTCTCCCGGATCTGCAGCGCCTCTTCCACCGCGCGCTCGTTGATCTCGTCCAGCACCGCGTCGGCGGCCTCGCGGTCCAGCGTGTAATCGCCGTCGGTCAGCTTGCGCTCCGACCAGGTGTCTGGGACCTGCTTGATCAGGACCACGATGTTCGTCATGAGTGTGGTTCGTCCTCCTTGAAGGCGTCCGGCAGCGTTCGGCTGCGGGACCTTGGTCAGGCATTTCGCACCCGCACACGCATGTTACTAGCGGGTAACTTTGTGCGGTCTGCTCTCACACCATAGCGGGTCGTCCTGCGCATTCTTTCGCCCGCATCCGCCCGCACCCGCTCCAAGGTTCGCGAATCCCGCACTTCGCGTTAGCCTCCCTATGCAATGAGCGCATTCGTCCCCGACGCTGGCCACCCCGTTCACCGGGCGGCCACCGCCGACCAGCCGGCGGTCGACCCGGTGTTGACGCTGACGGGTGAGCGCACCATTCCCGACCTGGACATCGAGAATTACTGGTTTCGCCGTCACGAGGTGGTCTACCAGCGGCTGGCGCCACGCTGCGCGGGCCGCGAGGTGCTCGAGGCCGGCTGTGGCGAAGGTTACGGCGCCGATCTGATCGCCGGCGTCGCCCGCCGGGTCGTCGCGGTGGACTACGACGAGTACGCCGTGGCCCATGTCCGCAGCCGTTACCCGCGGGTGGAGGCCATGCAGGCGAACCTGGCCGACCTGCCGCTGCCCGACGCGTCGATGGACGTGGTGGTCAACTTCCAGGTCATCGAGCACCTATGGGACCAGGCCCAGTTCGTGGCCGAGTGCGCCCGGGTGCTGCGTCCTGCCGGCTTGTTGATGGTGTCCACCCCCAACCGGGTCACCTTCTCCCCGGGCCGCGACACCCCGATCAACCCGTTCCACACCCGGGAACTCAACGCCGTGGAGCTGACCCAGTTGCTGCTCGACGCGGGTTTCTCCCGGGTGTCGATCAGCGGGCTGTTCCATGGTCCGCGGCTGCGGGAGATGGACGCTCGTCACGGCGGCTCCATCATCGACGCGCAGATCGCACGGGCGGTGGCCGACGCACCGTGGACGCCCGAGCTGCGGGCCGATGTCGCCGCGGTCGCCACCGACGACTTCGACCTGGTCGATGCGGGCGAGCCGGTGACTGCATGACATGACGACAGTCTGGATCTGATCGCGATCGCGGTCCGGCCGTGAGCGTGTCCGGCGACCGGGTGCCCGGTTTGTTCACCCTGGTGCTGCACACCCATCTGCCCTGGCTGGCCCACCACGGCCGCTGGCCGGTCGGCGAGGAATGGCTTTATCAGTCGTGGGCGGCGGCCTACCTGCCGCTGATGCGGGTGCTGCACACCCTGGCCGACGAGGATCGGCACCGGCTGATCACGCTGGGCATCACTCCGGTGGTGAACGCCCAGCTCGACGACCCGTACTGCCTCGACGGAATGCATCACTGGCTGGCCAACTGGCGGCTGCGCGCGCTGGAGGCCACCAGCGTCCGGGCGGCGCCCAGATCGAAGTCTGCCAGCTACCAGTCGTGCACACCAGAAGCGTTGCGGGCCTTCGGGATTCGCGAATGTGCGGAGGTCGACCAGGCATTGGACGACTTCGCCACCCTGTGGCGGCATGGCGGCAGCCCGCTGCTGCGCAGCCTGATCGACGCCGGCACGGTCGAGCTGCTGGGCGGCCCGCTGGCCCACCCGTTCCAGCCGCTGCTGGCGCCGCGGCTGCGCGAGTTCGCGCTACGCGAAGGCCTGGCCGACGCGCGCCTGCGCCTAGGGGCGCGAAAAGGGCAGAGCCCGACGGGAATCTGGGCGCCGGAATGCGCCTATGCCCCGGGCATGGAACACGACTACGCCGCCGCCGGGGTCACCCATTTCATGGTCGACGGCCCGTCACTGCACGGCGACACCGCGCTCGGCCGGCCGGTCGGCGACACCGACGTGATCGCGTTCGGCCGCGACCTGCAGGTCAGCTACCGGGTGTGGTCGCCTAAATCGGGCTACCCCGGGCACGCGGCCTACCGCGATTTCCACACCTATGACCACCTCACCGGCCTCAAGCCCGCGCGGGTCACCGGCCGCAACGTGGCGTCGGACGCCAAGGCGCCCTACGATCCCGAGCGCGCGGACCACGCGATCGACGTCCACGTCGACGACTTCGTCGACGTGGTACGCAACCGGCTGCTGGCCGAGTCGGAGCGCATCGGGCGGCCCGCCCACGTCATCGCCGCCTTCGACACCGAGCTGTTTGGTCATTGGTGGTACGAGGGGCCGACGTGGTTGGCGCGCATGCTGCGCGCCCTGCCCGCCGCCGGCGTGCGAGTGGGCACGCTGAGCGACGCCATCGCCGACGGATTCGTCGGCGATCCGGTCGCATTGCCGCCCAGCTCTTGGGGTTCCGGCAAGGACTGGCAGGTGTGGGCCGGCGAGCAGGTGGCTGACCTGGTCCAGCTCAACACCGAAGTGGTCGATACCGCCCTGACCACCATCGACAAGGCGCTGAACCAGACGGCATCCCTGGACGGGCCTATCCCCCGCGATCGCGTTGCCGATCAGATCCTGCGCGAGACCCTGCTGACCGTGTCCAGCGACTGGCCGTTCATGGTGAGCAAGGACTCGGCCGCCGACTACGCCCGCTACCGAGCCCACCTGCACGCCCACGCCACCCGCGAGATCGCCGGGGCCCTGGCGTCGGGCCGTCGCGACGCCGCCCAGCGGCTGGCCGACGGGTGGAACCGCGCCGACGGCCTGTTCGGCGCCCTGGACGCCCGACGGCTCCCCCGATGACCGCGCCCCGTCCCCGCGAGCGTGCGCGCTTGCACAGCGGCACGCCGCCGCGGCCGGCATTCTGCGCACGCTCGCGACGAAAAGCGTGCTGCCCGTGAAGATCCTGATGGTGTCGTGGGAGTACCCGCCGGTGGTGATCGGCGGGCTGGGCCGGCACGTGCACCATCTGGCGACCGCGCTGGCCGAGGCAGGCCACGACGTCGTCGTGCTGTCCCGCCAGCCCACGGGCACCGATCCCAGCACCCACCCGTCGTCCGACGAAATCAGCGAGGGCGTCCGGGTGATCGCGGCGGCAGAGGATCCGCACGAGTTCACCTTCGGAAAAGACATGATGGCCTGGACGCTGGCGATGGGCCACGCGATGATCCGCGCCGCGCTGCCCCTGCAGAAATTCGGCACCGGGCGCCCCTGGCGTCCCGACGTCGTCCACGCGCACGACTGGCTGGTCGCCCATCCCGCCGTCGCACTCGCCCAATTCTATGACGTACCATTGGTTTCCACGATCCATGCGACCGAAGCCGGGCGGCATTCCGGCTGGGTATCCGGAGCGATCAGCCGTCAGGTGCACGCCGCCGAGTCGTGGCTGGTGCGTGAATCCGATTCGCTGATCACGTGTTCGGCGTCGATGAGCGACGAGATCACCGAACTGTTCGGTCCCGGCCTGACCGAGATCACGGTGATCCGCAGCGGTATTGACGCGGCGCGCTGGCAGTACGCAGCGCGCCGCCCGCGCCGCGGGCCGGCCGAACTGCTGTTCGTGGGGCGGCTGGAATACGAGAAGGGTGTGCACGACGTCATCGCCGCGCTGCCGCGGATCAGGCGCACCCACCCGGGCACCACGCTGACCATCGCCGGGGAGGGCACCCAGCAGGACTGGCTCGTCGACCAGGCGCGTAAACACAAGGTATTCAAGGCAACCCGGTTCGTCGGCCATCTCAACCACGCCGAATTACTCGCGGCACTGCACAGGGCCGACGCCGCGGTGCTGCCCAGCCACTACGAGCCGTTCGGGCTGGCCGCACTGGAGGCCGCCGCGGCCGGTACGCCGCTGGTGACGTCGAACATCGGCGGCCTGGGCGAGGCGGTGATCAACGGGCAGACCGGGGTGTCGTGTCCGCCCCGCGACATCGCCGGCCTGGCCGCCGCGGTGCGCACCGTGCTCGACGACCCAGAAGCCGCGCAGCGGCGCGCCCTGGCCGCCCGGGAACGGCTCACCTCCGACTTCGACTGGCAGACGGTGGCCAAGGAGACCGCACAGGTGTACCTGGCGGCCAAGCGCCGCGAACGCCAACCGCAGCCGCGGCTGCCTATTGCCGAGCACGCGCTGCCTGATCGTTAGCCCACACCCCCCGCGAGCTTTCGCGCGTAACGTCGTGGCATGGGGGTGACGTATTCGAGCGTGGTCGCCGCGCCGCGCGACGACGTGTTCGCCTGGTACACCCGGCCAGGTGCGTTCAACCGGCTTTCGCCGCCATGGTCGCCGATGCGGTTGGTCAGCGAGGCCACTTCGCTCAAGGACGGCCGCGCGACGCTCGCGCTGCCCGGCGGCCTGCGCTGGGTAGCCCAACACCAACCGGACTTCTACGATCCCCCGCGGCGTTTCGTCGACGCCATCAGCAGCGACGGCCTGGCGTCCCTACCGGCACGAATCGCGGTGCGCTGGCGGCACACCCACGACTTCGAAGACGTCGGCGACAACCGGACCCGGGTGATCGACCGGGTCGAAACGCCGGTGCCGGGTGCCGCGCTGCGCCCGATGTTCGTCTACCGGCACCGCCAGTTGGCCGACGACCTGCCTCGCACCGGGAGGCCGCTCAGCACGGCCTGGCCCCCGCGACCGTCGCCATCACCGGGTCGTCGGGCCTGGTCGGTTCGGCGTTAGCCGCCTTTCTGAGCACCGGCGGCCATCGCGTCATCCGATTGGTCCGCGGCGCCGCGAAGGACGGCGAGCGGCAGTGGAACCCCGACGGCCCCGACCCCGAACTACTGGCCGGCGTCGATGCGGTCATCCATTTGGCCGGCGCCTCGATCGCCGGCCGGTTCACCGATGGCCACCGAAAAGCCATTCGCGACAGCCGAATTGGCCCCACTCGCAAGCTGGCCGAAGCCGCGGCGCGCGCCCGTACCGTGCTGATCTCCGCCTCGGCGATCGGGTACTACGGATACGACCGCGGCGACGACACCCTCACCGAGGACAGCGAGCGCGGCGTCGGGTTTCTCGCCGACGTGGTCGCCGACTGGGAGGACGCGACCGCGCCGGCGCGGGAGGCCGGGGTGCGGGTGGTCAATGTGCGCACCGGCATCGTGCAGTCCCCCCGCGGCGGGACCTTGAAGCTGATGCGTCCGCTGTTCAGCGCGGGGTTGGGCGGCCGACTCGGCGATGGTCGGCAGTGGCTGTCCTGGATCGGGATCGACGACCTGATCGACGTCTATCACCGCGCGCTCTGGGATACAGCGCTGTCGGGTCCGGTGAATGCGGTTGCCCCACAACCGGTCCGCAACACCGAGTACACCCGCACGCTCGCCCACGTCTTACACCGGCCGGCGGTATTGCCGGTGCCGCCGCTGGGGCCGCGAGTATTGCTCGGCCAGCAGGGCGCCCGCGAACTCGCCCTCGCCAGTCAACGCGTGACGCCCGACAAGCTCAGCCGGTCCGGGCACCAGTTCCGTCAGCCCGACCTCGAGCAGGCCCTGCGCCACCTACTCGGTCGCTGAGCGGCCCTGCGGATACCTCGGTCGTTGACTTACCGCTGGCGCATTTGGCGATCATTCAGTAAATTAATGTTTCAATAACTTAAGCGATGGCTATTTTGTCTTAGCGATTCGCGGAAGCACGTCCGTGTTTTTCTTGTCGTCAAAGGGGTACCACGCGTGAATCCGAGCCGGTCGAGCCAGCGGCTAACCGACCTTGCAAGGGAGGCGTCGGTGGGAGCTGTGCATGCGTTCCCCGCCCTGCGCCTCGCCGAAACCCCGGGCAGCCTGGCCTTATCCGATGCCGACCAATTCGACAGCTGGCAAAAGGGCTTGCGGCGGGCGGTACTGGACCGTGTCGCCGACTTCGTGGCCGCGCGGTGCGCCGACGAGTTGGGCGCGTGCGGCGTCGACGTGGCCGCCGACATCTTGGTGAAGTTCGTCGACGGCGGCAAATGTCTGCGCTCGACGTTCATGTACTTGGGCTGGCTGTGCGGCGCGCCGGCCAGTGCTGCCGCCCTGTCGGCAACCGCCAGCCTGGAGCTTCTGCACGCCTTCGCACTGCTGCAAGACGACGTCATGGACGATTCGGCATCGCGACGGGGCCGCCCCGCCGCGCACATCCAATTCGCCGACTGGCATTCCCAGCGCGGGCTCTCCGGCTCCTCCCGCCGCTTCGGTGAATCGGCCGCCATCCTGCTCGGCGATCTGTGCTTGATCTGGGCCGAGCAGATGCTGCGCGACAGCGGACTGCAGAACCGCCACCTCGTCCAGGTGTGGCCGCGCTACGACGCCATGCGTACCGAGCTCGCGGTGGGCCAATTCGCGGATCTGGCCATCGATGTACACGAGCTACCTACACTGGAGGCCGTGCTGGAGGTCGCCCGGCGCAAGTCGGGGAACTACACGGTGCGCCGGCCCCTGGAGATCGGCGCGGCGATGGCCGGCTGCGACGAGCAGGTGCTGGCCGCGCTCGGTGACTACGGGTCCGCCATCGGTGAAGCGTTCCAGCTGCGCGACGACATTCTCGGCATCTTCGGCTCGCCCGCGGCAACCGGTAAGCCCAATAAAGACCTGATCGAGCGGAAGGCCACCAGCGTCGTGGTCGCCGCCTATCAATTGGCCGACGGGCCGGGCCGCCGGCAATTGCGCCAACTGATGACCAGCGACCGGCTCGATGATGCCGCCCTGGACCGTTGGCGGACCTTGATCGTCGCGACCGGCGCAGTGCAATGGATCGAAGAGCTGATCGCCGGCCGCGTACAGGAGGCTCGAAAGGCGTTGGATCGCGGCATGATCGATCATCTGGTTACGGCGGCGCTGCTGGATATGGCCGGCCTGTGCACCCAGCGTGCGGCATGAGTACGCGTAGCGTGCCGGGGCGCACCGATCACGTCGTCGTGGTCGGTGCCGGATTTGCCGGGCTTTCGGCCGCGCTGCACCTGAGTGGCCGGGGCCGCCAAGTCACCGTGGTGGAGCGGAATCCATGGCCGGGCGGACGGGCGGGGCGGCTAGACATCGACGGCTACCGGATCGACACCGGACCGACCGTGCTGACGATGCCGGATCTCATCGACGAGGCCTTCGCCGCCGTCGGTGAAAACCTTTCCCAGCGGCTGGAATTGCTGCCGGTGGAGCCCGCCTACCGGGCGACGTTCTCCGACGGCGACCACATCGACGTTCACAGCGACGCGGATCGAATGGCCGCCGCGGTACGCGAGTTCGCCGGGCCACGTGAGGAAGCCGGCTACCGGAGCTTGCGCGACTGGCTCGAGCGGCTGTACCGCACCGAATTCGACGGCTTCATCGCCGCCAATTTCGACTCTCCGCTCAGCCTGCTCAACGGCCAGCTGGCGAAATTGCTCGCGCTCGGCGGATTCCGCCGATGGGACACGATGGTCAAGCGCCACATCAGCGACCCACGGTTACAGCGGGTGTTCACCTTCCAGTCGCTTTATGCCGGCGTCGCACCGCAACACGCGTTGGCGGTCTACGCGGTGATCGCCTACATGGACACCGTCTCGGGCGTGTTCTTTCCCCGCGGCGGGGTGCGTGCGCTGCCCGACGCGCTGGCGGCCGCCGCTGCCGACGCCGGGGTGCGGTTCTGCTATGGATCGACGGTCACCGATCTGGAACGCACCGGTGAGCGGATCACCGCCGTCCGCACCGACCGGGACGGACGGATCGCCTGCGACGCAGCGGTTTTGACCACCGAGCTGCCGCAGACTTACCGGTTGCTGGGCCGGCGGCCCCGGCGAATGCTTCCGCTGCGCGCGGCGCCCTCGGCGGTGGTCCTGCACGTGGGTTGCCGCGCCGTGCCGTCGGCCAGCGCACACCACACGATCCTGTTCGGCGAGCATTGGGATCGGACGTTCACCGACATCATCCGCGACGGCCGGCTGATGACGGACCCCTCGGTGTTGGTTACCCGGCCGACGGCGACCGACCCGCGACTGGCCCCCGACGGACGGGACCTGCTCTATGTGCTGGCCCCGGCGCCCAACCTGACCCGCGGTGACATCGACTGGTCACGCACCGGCGATGAGTATGCACAGTCCCTCCTCGATGTCGTGGCGGAACGGTTGTTTCACGGTGTGCGTGATGACGCGCAGCTGCTGCACGTGGACACTCCCGCCGACTGGGCCCGCCAGGGCATGACAGCCGGCACTCCGTTCGCACTGGCCCACACCTTCGCTCAGACGGGGCCGTTTCGGCCGGCCAACACCGTGCGCGGCATCGACAACGCCGTGCTGGCCGGCTCGTCGACGCTGCCCGGCGTCGGTGTGCCCACCACGTTGATCTCCGGGCGGTTGGCCGCCGACCGGATCACCGGCAGCGTGGCCCCGAGCACCACCACCCTCGACCTGAAAGCCCGATCGCGATGATCCGCACCGAGTTGGACGCCGCCGGCATCGAGGATGTGCGGCTGCGCGCGGCCTATCGGCGCTGCCGACAGATCGCCGCCGAACACGGCCGCACCTACTTCCTTGCCACCAGATTGCTCGCCCCGGACCAGCGCCCGGCGGTACACGCGTTGTACGGTTTCGCGCGCCACGCCGACGACATCCTCGACGAGCTCAACCCGGCGCTGGACGTCTCCGCGCGCGCCGAACGGCTACAGGCGTTGTCGGACCGTTTCTTCGAAGGCGGCGACCAGCACGACGAGCCCGTCCTGGCCGCCGTCGGCGACACCGTGCGCCGCTACGGGATCGCCGCGGACTTGTTCGAGGACTTCCTCGCCTCGATGCGCATGGACCTCACCGTCACCGATTATCCCGACCGGCCCGCGCTCGACCGCTACATGCGCGGATCGGCGGAAGTCATTGGGCTACAGATGCTTCCGATACTGGGAACCGTGAGCGCCGCCGACGAGGCCGCCCCGTATGCGGCGGCATTGGGCCGCGCGTTTCAGCTGACCAACTTCCTGCGCGACGTCGACGAGGATCTGACGCGCAACAGGATCTACCTGCCGGCCGACGAACTCGCCGCCTTCGGCGTGGACCGAGAGCTGATGACCTGGTGTCACCTGCATCGGCGCACCGACGCTCGGGTGCGGGACGCCTTGGCCGCGCAGCACGACATCACCCGGGAGATCTACCGTTTCGCCGCCGACGGGATCGCCCTGCTGGCGCCGCGATCCCGACCCTGCGTGACCACCGCGTTGACGCTGTACTCCGAGATTCTGGATTGCATTGAGGCCAGCGGCTTTTCGGTCTTCAGCCAGCGCGCCACCGTCGGCATGACGCGACGTCTTCAGGTCGCCGGCGGCGGGCTGCTGCGCGCCTGGTGGGTGCGCGCGGGCCGGCCCGAGCGGCGAAAAGTCAGCGCGGCATGACCGACCGATGGCAGTACCTGATCGTGCTTGGCCTGTGCCTGGCCATCACCGTGCCGCTGGAATTCCTCGGCGCCGGTGTCTACCGCCAGCCGTGGCGGCTGGTGCGCGCGGTGCTTCCGGTCGCGCTGGTGTTTCTGGCCTGGGACGCGGTGGCGATCGCGGCCGGCGTATGGACGTACAACGGCGACTACATCACCGGCATCCGCCTCCCCTTCCGGCTGCCCCTCGAAGAGGCGCTGTTCTTCGTGGTGATTCCGGTGTGCGCCTTGCTGACCTACAACGCGGTGAACGCCATCCTGGATCGGCGGAAACGCCGATGAGCGGCGTGGGCTACACCGTGCCGGCGATCGTGGCCGTGCTGGCGGTGTGCGCCCTGGAGTTGACGCTGCTGCATACCGGGCTGTTCCGACGGCCTGCCTACTGGCTGTCGATGGTGATCGTCCTGGGTTTCCAGGTCCCCGTCGACGGATGGCTGACCAAACGCAGCGCGCCCGTCGTGATCTACAACGAGGGGCAAACCAGCGGTGTGCGATTCCCGTTCGACATCCCCGTCGAGGACTTCCTGTTCGGCTTCGCTCTGGTCACCGCCGTGCTGCTGCTGTGGGAGCAGCAACGTGGATAAAACGGGCCTGCCCCGCGCCGACGTGCCGGACGCCTTCGACGTCGGCGCCGCGGCCTACGACCGGCTGGTCGGCGCCAACCCGTCCTACCACGCAAACCTGGGGTTGTCGGCTCGCCGGTTGCGACTGCCCGAGCGAGGCCGGGGTTTGCGGCTGCTCGACGCGGGCTGTGGCACCGGCGCCTCGACGGCCGCGCTGTTGGCGGCGGCTCCCGACGCCGAGATCATCGCCGTCGATGCCGCGCGCGGAATGCTCGATGCGGCACAGGCGAAGTCATGGCCGTCGTCGGTTTGTTTCGTACACACCCGCGTCGAGGATCTGGCCGAGCACGGCATCACCGGGCCGTTCGATGCCATCCTGTCCGCCTATCTGCTGCGCAACCTCGGCGACCCGGACGGTCAACTGCGCGCCTTTCGCGACCTGTTGCGGCCCGGCGGCACCCTGGCGGTGCACGAGTACTCGGTACGCGATTCGTACGCGGCGACTTTGATCTGGCATGCGGTGTGCTGGGGCATCATCATCCCCGCCGGCTGGTGGCGTACTCGTGACGCCACGCTGTACCGGCATCTGTGGCGCAGCGTCCTGACCTTTGACGGGGCGGCACGGTTCCGGCGCCGCATGCGCGACGCGGGGTTCGACGGGGTGCGCAGCGAAACCGTGCCCGGCTGGGAACGCAACGTCGTGCATTTGTTCCTGGGGGAAGCGCCGCGATGACTGACCGCCACCGCCACGTTCACCCGGCCCCACTGGGATTGCCCGACTGCAGCTGGCTGTCGTCGCGGCCGCACGTCGTCGTCGTCGGCGCCGGGATCGCCGGCCTGACCGCGGCAACCGGACTCGCCGAACGCGGCGTTGCCGTGGACCTCGTGGAGGCCCAGGACTACCTCGGCGGCCGGGTGGGCGGCTGGACCGAGCATTCGGACGGCGCCGAGCTGGCGATGAACCGCGGGTTTCACGCCTTCTTTCGCCAGTACTACAACCTGCGCGCCTTATTGCGCCGGGTCGATCCGCAGCTGCGGATGCTGGTGCCCGTCGACGACTATCCGCTGATCGACGGCGCCGGCCGCCGCGACAGTTTCCGCGGGCTACCCCGCACCCCACCCTGGAACGCGTTGGCGTTCGCGCTGCGCAGCCCCACTTTTCGGCTTCGCGATCTGGCGCGCATCGATGCCCGGGCCGCCGCACCGCTGGCGGCGGTGTCGGTGCCGGACATCTACGAACGGCTCGACCACATCGATGCCGAAACCTTCTTGAAGAGCATCAATTTCCCGGATTCGGCGCGCCACCTCGCGTTCGAGGTGTTCTCGCGCAGCTTCTTCGCCGAACCGGCACAACTGTCCGCCGCTGAGCTGGCGACGATGTTCCACATCTATTTCCTGGGCTCCAGCGAGGGCTTGATTTTCGATGTGGCCAACGCGAATTTCGATGTTGCCCTGTGGGATCCGCTGCGGCAGTACTTGGACGACCGGGGTGTTCGGGTGCACCTCGGCGCCCAAGTGCGGCGGGTCACCCCCGGCGCCGCGAAGGCGTTTCGCGTCCTTACCGAGTCAGGCGAACGGTTCGAGGCGGACGCCGTGGTGTTAGCGCTCGATGTGGACGGCCTGCGGCGGGTGGTGGCCGCATCGCCCGGTCTGGGAGATGACCAGTGGCGCGAGCGGATAAGCCAGTTGCGCACCGCACCGCCATTCGTGGTCGATCGGCTGTGGCTGGACCGGCCGGTGGGCCCGGACCGGCCGGCCTTTCTCGGGACCTCCGGTCATCCGCCGCTCGACAACATCAGCGTGCCCGAGCGCTACGAACGAGAGACCGCCGCGTGGGCGCGCCGCCGCGGCGGATCAGTGGTCGAATTGCACTCGTATGCAACCACTTCCGAATGGTCCGGCAGGCAGGCGATGGCACAGCTGCACAAGCTCTACCCCGAAACCGCGGCGGCGGGCGTGGTGTACGAGCGGGTGCTGCTGCGCAGCGATTGCCCGCTATTCGCCCCTGGAACGTACGCGCGGCGACCGACCGTGGCCACGCCGCATCCTGGGCTGGTGCTGGCCGGCGACGGGATCCGCATCGACCTGCCGGTAGCGCTGATGGAACGCGCGGCCACCACGGGTTTCTCGGCCGCCAACCACTTGCTGAAGTCGTGGCGGCTGGCCGGCCACGAGTTGTGCACCGTTCCCACCCGCGGCCGCTCGGCGCTGCTGCGGTCACTGGCCGACCGCCAAGGGCGGCGCCGGCAATGAGCATGGGCGACCGATTGAGCCGACGGTGGCCGAAAGACTGGCCCGTCGGTGTGATCCCGCGTGTCTCCTGGACGCAGCAGCGCCCGACCTACCGCGACGCGCAGCCGGGGATCATCAACGCCGCGCTGGATCGGTCCCAACGCCGACCGACCGGAAACTGGTACGTGTTTAGCGCCAGCAGCGACGTGCGTGTGGGTCGCGCGTTCGGCGCGCGCGTCTCCGGTGTCGAGCTGGTCGCGTGGCGCGACAAGCACCACCGCGTGCGGATCGGTCCCCGCAGTTGCCCACACCTGGGTGCCGACCTTGCCACCGGGGTCGTGCGCGGCGGTGTCCTGTTCTGCCGATGGCACGGGCTGGCTTTCGACGGTGACACCTGCGCCCTGCCCTGGCGGCCGTTTCCCAGCCACGACGACGGCGTCCTGGTCTGGGTGCGCCTGGACTCCGTCGGCGGCGAGGCACCGCTGGACGAGCCGCTGCTCGCGGCCCGGCCCACCGGGGACACCCTGACGGCGGTCTCCCGCGTGGTCGGCAACTGCGAACCGTGCGACATCATCGCCAACCGGCTCGATCCCTGGCACGGCGCCTGGTTTCACCCCTATTCGTTCACCCGGCTCGAGGTGCTGACCACGCCGACCGAGGACGACGACCGCTTCCTCGTCTCGGTGACCTTCCGGATGGGTCGCTTCGGCGTACCCGTGATCGCGGAATTCACCACCCCCGAAGCGCGCACCGTCGTGATGCGCATCGTCGAGGGCGAGGGAACTGGCAGCGTCGTCGAAACCCACGCCACGCCAACGACTTCCGGGACAGACGGCCAGCAGCGGGTCACCGTGACCGAAGCGGTCATCGCGTCGTCACCCCGCCCGGGATTCGCGTCCGCGCGCCGCGCGGCCTTCCTGATCACCCCGCTGATGCGCCATGCCGCCACCCGGCTGTGGCGTGACGACCTGGCCTACGCCGAACGCCGTTATCGACTCCGTGCGGGCGGCTAGCATGACCAGCAATGAGGAAAGCGTATTTCGCCGTCGTGGTCGTGAACGTGTGCGCGCACTTCGCCTACCTCGTTTACCTACCCAGCGGCGGCTTCGCGGCGTTGCGCTGGCCGCGCACGATCCGGCTGCATGTGGCGAGCGTGTGTTGGGGCGTGCTGGTCGTGATCCTGCCCGTGCCGTGTCCCCTGACCGAGCTGGAAGATTGGGCACGCAGGCGGGCCGGCATGGCGCCACTGCCCGCCACCGGGTTCATCGACCGCTACGTCGCGGGAGTGCTGTATCCGTCGGGCCGGACCGGGATCGCGCAGGCCTTCGCCTTCGGCGCGGCCGCCGCGTCGTGGGTCGCCCTGGCGAGGAAGCATCGCAATACCCGGCGTGTTTAGCGCGTGACCCGCGGATACCCGGGCCGATCAGGAAGCGAAGAGAGTTGACCGACAAAAAGTTCCGCAGAGGCGACAAGGTGCAGTGGCGAAGCCGTGGGACCACCGTCACGGGAACCGTACAGCGTGAGATCACGTCGGACACCGAGGCCGCCGGGCGCACCGTGCGGGCGTCGAAGGATGAGCCCCAGTACCAGGTGCGCAGCGACAAGACGGGCGCCGACGCCGTGCACAAGGCCAGTGCGCACTCGAAAAGTGGCTCAAGACAGGGCAATCGCACGGTGTGGGGCAGGCGCGCGATTTTGCGATCCAAGCGGGCAGAACCTCAGCTCAGCGACGACGACTACGCGCACATGCGCAAGGTGGTCGGCTATGCGAAGCGGCACCTGGCGCAGCGACCGCGGGGCGACGTCAGCGACAGCGCATGGCGATACTCGCTGATGAACTGGGGGCACGATCCGACTCGTACATGGCGTCTGACAGCATCGAGCCCTCCGGTAAGTTCGCTGTGACGCGCGGCAGGCCGTGCTAGGTCTTTCGAGAAACGCGCGGATAAGCTGGTGTTTTGATGAAGGGTGCGGGTAGGTGACCAAACGCCGCGAGGATGACCCACCGCCCGGCCGGGCTGAGCTGGAAAGGCAGCTGTCGGCCGACATACGGGCGATCACGGCGCGATCTGATCGCGTGGGGCGGCATTTCGCGCGGGTAAACGAGGTGAGCAGCAGCGACTTTCACGCCCTGCTGCACATCATGGTCAGCGAGACCGCGGGGGTGCCTTTGACCCTGGCCCAACTGCGGCAGCGCATGGACGTGTCGCCGGCGGCCATCACCTATCTCGTCGACCGGATGATCGCCGCGGGCCACATCCGCCGCGAACCCGATCCCGAGGACAGGCGCAAGTGGTTGCTGCGCTATCAGGAGAACGGTATGTCGTTGGCGCATCAATTCTTCAGGCCCCTCGGCGCTCATCTCAGCGCGGCGATGGCCGACCTCAGCGACAAGGACCTCGATGCCGCTCATCGGGTGTTCACGGCGATGATCGACGCGATGACCACGTTCGAAGGCGAGCTCGCCAAGCCGCCCACCGAATCGTCACCCAGCCTCGGGCGCAGCGGCGCAGCTCCCCGGCGGCAGAAAACCCCGCGGAAGCACCCGGTGCAGTAACCGCTGCTCGATCAGATCGGCACCGCGCGCCACACCGCCGGTCGCGGCGAATCCGGCCGCAACCCGGCGCGCGCCTGGGCCCATGGTGATCGCCGCACCCACCGCGGCGCGTAGCCTGCCCGCCGTCAACTTTCGTGCCGGCAGCCGCGTGCCGCAGCGGGCCATCTGGACGCGGCGCGCGACTTCGGCTTGATCGCGGGCGAACGGCACAGCGCAGACCGGGACACCGCGGTTGAGCGCCTTCACGGTGGTCCCCATGCCTCCGTGCGTGATCGCGCAGATCGCGCGGTCGAGAACTGCACGATGATTCACGAATCGGCACACCGTGGCGTTGGGCACCGGCGGCAGCCCGCGGGGCACGCCCGCCGCGAACGTCGCGACGACGTGGACCGGCTCATCGGCCAACGCTTGCAGGCCGATGCGGCCCAGCCGGGCGTCCGCCTGGGCGATCGAGGATGTGTTGAGCAACACGATGGGCCGATCGATGGCGGCCAGCCAGCCCGGAACGGTCGCGGGTGTCGGCTCGAATTCGCACGCGCCGACGAAGTGCACCGAGTCGTCCCAATCCGGGTGCGGATATTCGAACGGCTCGCCGCCGACCGCCAACAGCAGCGGCGCCCGGCGCATGAGCCCATCCACCGACGTCACCGCCGGCACACCCAGGTCCGCACGAAGGGCGTTGAGCCGCGGCACTATCCGGCGGTCGAACAGACAGCTCACGACCGGGCGCATCGACGCGTCGCGGATGGTCCCGGCGAGACCGGGCAGCGGCCGCAGACCGGGACCGAATGGTGGTGCAGCACGAGACTTGAGGTAGGGCGTGAACGGCGAAAACACCAGCCACCGAACATTACTGGCCTCGGCCGTCGACATGGCCCCCCAGCAGTTGGCGTCCACGATGATCACGTCGGGCCGTACGTGTGCGATCGCGCGCCGCAGATCATCGACCTCGATCACCGCGCGCCGGCACAGCACATCCAGCGTCGTCTTGAGGACCTCGAACGCGTTACGCGCCAGCCAGTCCCGGCCGGCGATGGCCTCGATCCGCGGATCGACCGCCTCGGCGTGAAAGCCGGCGCCGCGCATGGCCTCGACTTCGCTCGCCAAGGTGCGCAGGTGGATCTGGTGCCCGCGTCCGGCCAGTTCGCGCAGCAGTGCGCCCAGCGGGAACAGATGGCCCAGCGCGGGCGACCCATAGGCCAGGATCACTGCCATGTGCGGTACGCCGTCACGAAATCGGAGTCGCACCAACGTCGCGTAGGGCACGCAGATCGGCGGTGCCGCACCCGTGCAGACAGATGCGAAGCTCGTCGATAAAACGTTGCAGCCAGGCCGTTGCCGCGTCCGCGGACTCGATCGCGGCCGCCAGCAGCGGCCGGGCGACGGCCACCACGTCGGCGCCCAAGGCGAGCGCTTTGGCCGCGTCCATGCCCGTTCGGATTCCGCCGGAGGCAACCAACGGGATGTCTGGCAGCGCCGCCCGCACCTCGGCTATCGCTTGCGCGGTCGGTATTCCCCAGTCCGCCAGGTCCGGGTAGCGCACTTCCCCATAGCGGACGAGTTGCTCCACCCGCGACCACGACGTGCCCCCGGCGCCCGCCACATCGATGGCGGCCACCGGCGGCTCACCGGTCAACCGCAACAGCTCGGCGACTGCCGTGGCGCCGATCCCGTGTCCGACTTCCTTCAGCAGGACCGGGTAGCCCAGCATGTCGGTCAGGTCATGCAGTCGGTCCAGTGATCCGGCGAAGTCGGTGTCGCCATTGTGCTGTACGGCCTCTTGCAGCGGATTAGTGTGCACGGCAAGCGCATTGGCCCCTACCCGGTCGAGGGCTTCGATGATGTCGGGCACCGCGTCCTTGGTCAATTGGGACAGGCCGATGTTGCCGAACAACAGTACGTCGGGTGCCACGTCGCGCACGGTGAAGCTGGCGGCGGCCCGCTCCCCGAACGCGCTGTTGAGCATGACTCGCTGTGACCCCAGCATCATTCCGATGCCGAGTCGTTGGGCGGCGGCGGCCAGGTTTCGGTTGATGGTGCCCGACAGCTCCGCGCCGCCAGTCATGGCGCCCACCAGAATCGGCGCCCGCAGACGCGCACCGAGAAACTCGGCGGACAGGTCGATGTCGTCCAGGTTGGTCTGGGTCAACGCGTTATAGGGCAGCCGGTAGCGTTCCAGGCCGGTTGTCAGGTCCTGATAGCCGACATCGCCGTCGAGGCACACGTCGATGTGGCGGCGTTTGCGGACGGTCAGCTCGACGCGGTCGGCCGTCATGGCATGTCGATCCTGCGGCGCCGAGCCAGACCCCCCACCGTCGCGGTTGCGGCCACCGCTACGGTGCTGACGATCAACGTGGACGTGAGCATGGCTATTTGGTGGGCTGGACGGGCACGGCAATTTCGTTGCGGCGCAGCGCCGGAACCGTCCATGGTGGATCGTAAAACCAGGCTTCCGGCGTGTCAATGGCCTCGAATCCGATGTCGCGCAACGTGTTCATCAATTCAGCGGTCTGCGACGCAACGGCGCGGCGCGTGGCGCTGCCAGTGAAGCGACGCACCGCGACCGTCTGGGGCGGCACGTTAACCAGCCTCACTTCGGCGTCGTTGGGCTTGGGCAAAGACTGCAGCGACTTGTCGGCGGGCATAAAGAACCGGATCACCCACTTGCCGTCACCGGCGGACTCCTGCGACACGGGGGCCGTCATGGCGATCTTCTCCCCCCGCTTATTGCCGGACTGCTGGACCACCGGTGCCGTCATTGCGATCTTCTCGTTGGCGTGGTTTGCGCCGAATATGTAGCGGGCAAGACGGCGGAAGCCGGTATTGCGGGCAGCCTCTTCGCCGGCAGCGACCGTCGTCTCCGCGACGAGCCGAGCACCATAGTGGCGGATCTCGACGGTCGGGGTCAGCTTCTCGGCGCTGTAGTCAGGCTCCTTGGTGCCATGACGGTAACCGACCACCGTACCCGCCCCATCGATGATTTGCCCAACCATCGCTCGAATCGATCCGAGCATAGCCATCCCGTTCCTTATCCATCGTTCGTGAGGTGATACCCGAATCGGCACCGAGCAACCCAGTCATTCCGAGAACGCGGCGCTGTCAAACCTTGACAAGTTCCACCAAGAGTGAGCCTAGCGGAAATTCTCCATTTAGTTAAGTACTTGAATGTTTCAGATACTTAACGTAATCTGGCGGTTCGGCTGATGTCGCGTACCAGCCAATTGAGGCCGGGACCGACGTGAGGTCCGCAGAAGCTTCGAGGTGCTGGGCAAGACGATTCGCACTCCCGTGCGCGGCCGGCCATCACGACCAACCGCGATACCCCAGAGGCTGGCAGATGTTAGCGCGAACGGCCCGACTCTGCGTCGCAGTGCCACGACGGATTATCGGGATAGCGCTGCTTCTCATGATTGCCGCTGGCGCTTTCGGCATACCTGCTGCGATGAGCTTGTCCGCCGGCGGATTTGTCGACCCGACATCCGAATCGGCTCGCGCCGCTGCGACGCTCGCCGAGAAGTTCAATCAGGGTGACATGGAATTGGTGCTTCTGGTGAGTTCGGCTAGCGGCGCCACGGACGGGCCCGCACGGACCGCCGGCATCGACATTGCCCAACAGCTTTCCCAATCGCCGGCCGTGGCGCAGGTGACATCACCCTGGGACGCGCAACCAGCCCCGGGCTTGCTCAGTTCCGACGGCAAGGCCGCGATGATTCTCGTCGCGCTCAAAGGCAACGAAAACAGCGCACCCAAGCAGGCGCAGGCACTGGCGGAGCGGTTCGCGCGTGACCGGCAAGGGGTAACCGTGCGAGCGGGCGGGTCGGCGATGGTCTACGAACAAGTCAACCAGCAGACCGAAAGAGACCTGCTGCGAATGGAAATCATTGCGATACCACTGAGTTTCATTGCGCTGGTGTGGGTTTTCGGCGGGTTACTGGCGGCGGCGCTGCCCGTGGCCGTGGGTGGATTGGCGATCCTGGGTTCGCTTGCGGGGTTGCGTGCGATCGCGTTGGTCACCAACGTGTCGATCTTCGCTCTCAACGTGACGGTGGCATTGGGGTTCGCCCTGGCCATTGACTACACCCTGCTGATCATCAGCCGGTACCGCGACGAATTGGCCGATGGCACCAGCCGCGACGAGGCTTTGGTTAAAACCGTTACCACCGCGGGCCGCACCGTGCTGTTTTCGTCGATTACGGTGGCCCTGGCGCTGGCCGCGACCGCGCTATTCCCGATGTATTTCCTGAAGTCCTTCGCCTACGCCGGGACAGCGGTGGTGGCGTTCGCCGCCTTGGCGGCGGTGGTGGTAGCCCCGGCCGCGATAGCGTTGATCGGGGACCGACTCGACGCACTCAACGTGTCGGGGCTGTGTCGCCGAGTCTTCCGCTGCCCCGCACCACCACAGCGGACCATGGAACGCAGCTTCTGGTATCGGACGGCGAGACTGGTTATGCGTCGGGCGATCCCGGTTGGATTGGCAGTCACGGCTTTCCTGCTGACGCTGGGCGCACCGTTCCTCGGCGTCAGATGGGGCTATCCCGACGACCGGGTACTGCCGACATCATCGTCGGCACGGGTCGTCAGCGACCGCATCCGCAGCGAATTCCGTACGAATTTTGAGACCCGAGTGAAGCTAGTTCTGCCCGAGACAGGCGGCCTGTCAACCACCGACCTGGACAACTACGCCAGGCAACTGTCCCGTGTTAGCGATGTCGCGGCAGTGTCCTCCCCGACCGGTACCTTCGCTGGCGGTGAGTTCAGGGGACCGCCATCGGCTCCCGCCGGAATGGCGGCCGGCAGCGCCTATCTGACCGTAGAGAGCACCGCCCCCCTCTACACACAAGCGTCTGAGGTCCAGTTGGCCCGCTTGCACGCGATCGCACCACCGCGACACCAACCGGTCCAGATCACCGGTATGGCGCAAACGAATCGTGATTGCGTGGATGGCATTACGTCGCGATTGCCCGTCGTGTTCGGTTTCATCGCGGTCGTCACGCTGGTGCTGCTCTTCCTGCTTACCGGCAGCGTGCTACTTCCACTTAAGGCAGTGCTGCTCAATGTCTTGTCGCTCACCGCCGCATTCGGCGCCCTGGTGTGGATCTTTCAGGACGGGCACCTGGGCGCGGCGGGAACCACATCAACCGGCACGCTGGCAGCGAACGTCCCGGTGCTGATGTTCTGCATCGCATTCGGATTATCGATGGACTATGAAGTCTTTCTGCTCTCCCGAATCCGTGAATACTGGCTCGGCTCGCCCAGAACACGGGCGGACAACGACGAGAGCATCGCGCTGGGTCTTGCCCGCACGGGCAGGGTGATCACTGCCGCAGCGCTGCTGATGTCGATCTCGTTCGCCGCTCTGATCGCCGCCGGGGTGTCCTTCATGCGCATGTTCGGATTGGGGTTGACCCTTGCCGTCTTGGTGGATGCCACACTGGTGCGGATCCTGCTGGTGCCGGCCTTTATGCACGTGCTGGGCGAGCCTGAACTGGTGGGCACCTAAGCCGCTGGCGAGATGGCACCTTCGAATTTTCGGGAACGAATCGGACCGGTCGCCAAGGCCCGCGGTGACGCGGTAACGCCGGCGCGCTAGGGCTGGGGTGAGCCCAATTCGCCCTGAAAGTGCCGCATTGCCGCAATGAGCGCGGCGAAGACCCGATGCGCCGCGAGCAAGTCCGAGTCGGGTAGGCCATTGAGCGTCGCGCGGGTGTGCATCCCCAAAGGGTTGAAGAACGAACGGGCAATGACCAGACCGGGATCCGAGTAGCGCAGGATGACCTTTCGCCGGTCCTCGGCGTGGGAGTCGCGGCTGATGTGGCCGGAGTTGATCAGGCGCTCGACGAGATAGGTGATCGCGGCCGCGGAAAGGCCCATCTTCTGGCGCAACTCCCCCGATGTCAGCGGGGTACCAGCGTTCTCGGCCACCAGGATGTGCAGCAATGCGCGAAAGTCGCTGGGTCGCACATGATGTACCGCACCGAAGACCCGACCCATCTGGTCGGATTCGGCGGTGAGGGCGCGCGCGTCGGCCACGATCATGGTTTCCAGCCCCACCCGCTCGGTGGCTCCCTGATCCGGATTCATCAGAATCGCAGCATATCGCGCTGACCCAGGATTGTTAACTTGATTAATGGTTAAGTGACTGAAATGCTTATGTTCGTGGTGTGGGACGCTCTGGCCGGTGCCGTGACGAGCCGACGTTGCTGGCTGCCCGGATTGGGCGCAGTCCTGCTGGCTATCGGCCTTTTGGTGCTGATCGGCGGAAACGCAGCGGCGGGCCAGGCGCCGCTGTCGGTGCCCTCCGCGTCGGATTCAGCCAAAGTGGACGCGTTGGCCGGCCAATTCCCCGGCGGTGACCGGGTTCCGATGGTTTTGGTGGTCAGCCGCGCCGACGGCACGGCACTGGATTCTGCGGATGTCGGTGCCGCTCAGGCGGCCCGAGACCGGATGCTGGCGCTCACCCAGCAGCCTGGGGGCGCCGGCAGGGCACCGGTGACGGTCTCGGCCGACGGCAAAGCGGCCATTGGTGTGGTTTCCGTTGGCGCCGACCTGTCGGGCCTGGCCCTCGACGACGCGGTCGCCGCCCTGCGCACCGCCGCCAACAGCGGCCTGCCCGCCGCCCTGCGGGCCCACGTCACCGGGGGCCCCGCGTTCGGCGCCGATATCGCCAACGCGTTCACCGACGCCAACGTAACCCTGCTGGCGGTGACCGCGTCGGTGGTGGCACTGCTGTTGATCGCCACCTACCGCTCGCCGGTGCTGTGGCTGGCACCGCTGCTGGTCATCGGGCTCGCCGATCGGGTTGCGACGGCAGTGGGCACCGCGGTGGCATCGCTGACCGGGCTGAGCTTCGACGGCGCCACCGCCGGTATCACCAGCGTTTTGGTGTTCGGGGCGGGCACCAATTACGCGCTGCTGTTGATTTCGCGATACCGGCAGGAACTTTCGCGCCGCTCCGATCACCGTGACGCTCTGCGCCGAGCGGTGCGCATGGCCGGGCCGGCCATCGTCGCCAGCAACGCCACCGTGGTGCTGGCGTTGCTGACGCTGCTGTTCGCCTCGACGCCAAGCACCCGCAGCCTGGGCGCCCTGGCGGCGTGCGGCCTGGTTGTCGCCGCGGTGTCTGTTTTAGTCGTGCTGCCGCCGGTGCTCGCGCTGTGCGGCCGGCGCTTGTTCTGGCCCTTCATCCCGCGCCCTGATAACGGCGCCACGCTCGACTCCGGCCCCTGGCACCGGGTCGCCGAGTGGGTGGGCCGGCGTCCTGCCGTGGTCTCAGCGGTCGCGATCGTGGTCCTCGCGGTCCTGGCCACCGGCTTGCTGGGAACTCGGATCGGATTGTCGCAGACCGAGCAGTTCCGGGTGCGAGCGGATTCGGTGTCTGGTTATGACGTTGTGGCCGCACACTTTCCGGCTGGCATCGGCAGTCCCACGCTCGTCGTCGCCCCCACCGCCCAGGCGGCCCGGATCCAGCAGGCGATCGGTTCCACCCTTGGCGTGGTCTCGGCGTCCGAGGCGGCCCGTTCGACGACGGGGCTGACGAAGTGGTCCGTCGTCATCGACGCCCGGCCGTCATCAGACCGGTCATTCGATATCGTTGCAGCGCTGAGACATTCGGTCAAAGCCGTTGCTCACGGCGCGCTGGTGGGCGGCGCCGACGCTCAGGCGCTTGACGTCCGTGATGCTGCGGTGCATGATCGGCGGATGCTGATCCCGGCGATCCTGGCCGTGATCCTGGCCGTCCTGTATGCGCTGTTGCGATCGGCCCTCGCGCCGCCGGTCCTGCTCGCCGCAACGATTCTGGGGGCGCTGGCCGCTTTGGGCGCCGGCAGCTGGGCCAGCATGCATGTCTTCGGATTTCCGGCGCTGGACAACGGCACGCCGTTGTTCGCCTTCCTGTTTCTGGCCGCCCTCGGCGTGGACTACACCATCTTCCTGGTCACCCGCGCCCGCGAGGAGTCCGCGGTCCACGGCGCGCATGATGGCATGGTGCGCGCGGTGTCGGCCACCGGCGGCGTAATCACCAGCGCGGGAATCGTTTTGGCGGCAGTCTTCTGCGTGTTGGGAGTGTTGCCCCTGATAGTGCTCACCCAGCTGGGCATCATCGTCGGCCTGGGAATTTTGCTCGACACCTTCATCGTGCGCACCCTGGTCATTCCCGGGCTATTCGCTCTGATCGGTGACCGCATCTGGTGGCCGACCGATCTTACCCACGCCAAACCCGCTGAACAGCAAGCGGATTTGGCCCCGCATGAATGGAGCACACCGTGAAGAAATCAACACTGGCCGCGACAACGGTCGCCGTCGCCGCGGCAGCCGGCACCGGAAGCATCGCCAGCCCAGGACGTACCGGCGGCTGGTACTCGCGGCTTCGCAAGCCGCCCTACCAGCCACCCGGAGCCGTCTTCCCCATAGTCTGGACCACGCTCTACGGCGACATCGCGGCCACCTCCGCGGTCGCCATCGAGCGATTTCGCGCAGCGGGACGTGACGACGCGGCACGCCGTTACGTCGCCGCGTTGTGCGCCAACCTGATCATCAATGCCGGATGGAGCTGGCTCTTCTTCCGCTACCACAGACTCGGAGCGTCCGCGCTGGGCGCCGCGGTGCTGGCGGTCAGCAGCGCCGACCTCGTTCGTCGGACCGCACAGGCCGACCCGCGAGCCGGATTGGCGCTGTCGCCCTACGCGGTGTGGTGCACCTTCGCGACCTTCCTGGCCACTCACGTCTGGCGGCTCAACCGCGGCAGCGAATGACGGCTGCGCTGCTGTGGTTTCGTCGCGACCTGCGGTTGCGCGATCACCCCGCGCTGGCCGCGGCATCCTCCGACGACGAGGAAGTACTCGCCTGCTTTGTCCTCGACCCGCGCCTGGAGGCTTCCTCGGGCCCGCGCCGCCTGCAGTTCCTCGGTGACTCGCTACGGCAATTGCGCGACGATCTGGATGGCCGGCTGCTGGTGACACGGGGTCGGCCCGAGAAGCAGATTCCGCGCATTGCAAAGGAAATCGGCGCGTCGGCAGTGCACATCTCGCAGGATTTCGCGCCGTTCGGTCAACGCCGCGATGAAAAGGTGCGTGCGGCACTGGAATCGGTGCCGTTGGTGAAGACGGGTTCGCCTTACCTGGTTTCCCCGGGTCGCGTAACGAAAAAGGACGGCTCCCCCTACAAGGTGTTCACGCCGTTCCTGCGCGCGTGGCGTGAGGTCGGGTGGCGCGAGCCGGCACGAACCGGCGGCGATTCGGCGCGCTGGCTCGATCCGGCGCAGCTGGGGATCAAGCAGTGTGAGATCCCTGACCGCGGCCTCGGCTTGACCTTGCCGCCGGTGAGGCGGCGGCATTAAAGCAATGGAAGTCGTTCGTCAACAACGGATTACAACGCTACCACGAGGACCGCAACAGGCCCGACCTCAAGGGCACCAGCCGGATGTCGGCGCACCTGAAGTTCGGCACCATCCATCCCCGCACAATGGTCGCCGACCTCAACCTCCGAGGCAAGGGGGCGCAAACGTACCTGCGGGAGTTGGCATTCCGCGACTTCTACGCCGACGTGCTGCACCACTGGCCGGCCAGTGCCTGGCGCAACTGGAACAGCGACTTCGACGCCATCAAGACCGACACCGGAGCGGCCGCCAAACGCCGCTTCGAATCCTGGAAAGCCGGCGAAACCGGGTTCCCGATCGTCGATGCAGGAATGCGTCAACTCCGCGAGACGGGCTTCATGCACAACCGGGTGCGGATGGTTGTCGCGTCGTTTTTGGTCAAGGACCTGCATCTGCCGTGGCAGTGGGGCGCCGAATGGTTCCTGGATCAGCTCACCGACGGGGACATGGCCAACAACCAGCACGGCTGGCAATGGTGCGCGGGATGCGGCACCGACGCGGCGCCGTACTTCCGGGTGTTCAACCCCGGCACGCAGGGCGAGAAGTTCGATCCCTCGGGCGATTACATCCGGCGCTGGGTCCCCGAGCTGCGCGCGGCCGACGACGCGCATCTGCGTAAAGGCGAGCGGCCGCCCGGATACCCGGAGCCGATCGTCGACCACGGCGCCGAGCGCACTGAGGCGTTGCGCCGCTACCACAGCCTCTGAACACGATTTGCGGAAATCGCATACCCGAAGCTGTTTGGCATGTAAATATCAGCCGATTCACAGTTGTGGACACGCCAGGGAGGCGATATGGCTCGCTCGATCGTTCGGACGTTGCTGGTTTCGGGTGTCGCAGCGGGGCTGATGGCCAGCGCTGGAGCCTGCTCATGTTCCATCGGATCGTCGTCGCACCCGGTGAGCAAAAGCGAGGTCGCCAGCCAGATCACCGCGAAGATGACGGACGCCGCCGGTAACAAGCCCGATTCGGTGAACTGTCCGAGCGACCTGCCCGCCACCGTCGGAGCACAGCTGAACTGCGAGATGAAGGTCAAGAACCAGACCTTCAACGTCAACGTGACGGTGACCAGTGTCAACGGCAGCGACGTCAAATTCGACATGGTGGAGACGGTCGACAAGAACCAGGTCGCCAGCGTCATCAGCGACAAACTGACTCAGCAGGTGGGCCGGAAACCCGATTCGGTGACCTGCCCCGACAACTTGAAAGGCACCGTGGGCGCGACGCTGCGGTGCCAGCTCAACGACCAGGGACAGAAGTACGGCATCTCGGTGACCGTCACTAACGTCGACGCCGGCGACGTCAACTTCGACTTCAAGGTCGACGACCAGCCCTCGTAACTAGCGGGCAGCCTTCTTGCGTTCGATGTCGGCCAGGGCGGCGGCCAGTTCGGCGCGCTGCGCAGCCGACGTCTCCCAGGACAGCTTGCGGTTCTTGATCACCTTGGCCGGCGCCCCGACCGCGATCGAATAGTCCGGGATGTCGCCGCGGACCACCGCGTGCGAGCCCAGCACGCAGCCCCGCCCGATCGTCGTGCCGCGCAGCACGGTCACCTTCACCCCGACCCAGGTGTCCGGCCCGATCCGCACCGGGGACTTGACGATGCCCTGGTCCTTGATCGGCAGGTTGATGTCGTCGATGCGGTGGTCGAAATCGCAGATGTAGCACCAGTCGGCCATCAGCGCCGAATCCCCGAGCTCGATGTCGAGGTAGCAGTTGATGACGTTGTCGCGGCCCAGCACCACCTTGTCGCCGAACCGCAGCGAGCCCTCGTGCGCGCGGATCGTGTTCTTGTCGCCGATGTGCACCCAGCGGCCGATCTCCAGCTGCGACAGTTCGGGTGTCGCGTGGATTTCGACGCCTTTGCCGAGAAACACCATGCCGCGGGTGATGATGTGCGGGTTCTGCAGCTTGAACTTCAGCAGCCGCCAATAGCGCACCAGATACCAGGGGGTGTACGCGCGGTTGGCCAGCACCCACTTCAGTGAGGCCAGCGTCAGGAACTTGGCCTGGCGTGGATCGCGCATCATGGAACCACGCCAGCGGCGATGGAGCGGCGCCCCCCACATGCTCGTCATGGCCGCAAAGCCTAACGCGCAAGCGATGCGCGCAGGCAATCAGGTTCACGCGCTGGAATATTTGAGCCACGGGTTACCCTCACCTGGACTCGTTCGCTGCCTTGCCTAACACCGAAGCCGAACCGAAGGATCGAAGAACCCTGCACAAGCATCACGTGCTTGCCCGACGTCTGCTGGCGGTGGCTTTCGCAGTTGTGCTGACAGCCGGCCTGGACGGCTGCGGCAACACCGACACGTGGGTTGACGCGTCGGCCGCGCAGGGCTGGCCCGCGCAATACGGCGACGCGTCCAACAGCAGCTACACCGCCACGAACGGCGCCACCAAGCTGACGCTGCAGTGGACGCGTTCGGTCAAAGGAAGCCTGGCGGTCGGGCCCGCGCTGGGTTCACGCGGCTGGCTCGCACTCAACGCGCAGACCCCCGCCGGATGCTCGTTGATGGAGTGGGAGAACAACGACAACGGGCGGCAACGCTGGTGTGTGCGGCTGGTCCAGGGCGGCGGCTTCGGCGGTCCGCTGTTCGACGGCTTCGACAATCTCTACGTCGGCCAGCCGGGGGCAATCCAATCGTTCCCCACGACCCAGTGGACACGCTGGCGCAAGCCGGTGATTGGGATGCCGTCCACCCCGCGGTTTCTGGGCGGCGGCCACCTTCTGGTCGCCACCCACCTGGGACAGGTACTGGTTTTCGATGCCCATCGCGGCGAGGTGGTCGGCACCGCGGTCGACCTGGTGGACGGCGTCGACCCGGCCGATGCGACGCGCGGGCTGGCCGATTGCGCGCCGGCCCGGCAGGGCTGCCCGGTGGCGGCCGCACCCGCCTACTCGCCGGTCACCGGCACGGTGGTGCTCGGCGTCTGGCAGCCGGGCGCCCCGGCCGAGGGGCTGGTCGGGCTGAAGTACCGCTCGGGGCAGGTGGAGCTGGTCCGCGAGTGGACCAGCGACGCCGTCGGCGACGGAGTGCTGGCCACTCCGGTGTTGTCCGCCGACGGGTCGACCGTCTACGTCAACGGTCGTGACCAACGGCTGTGGGCGCTGCACGCCGCCAACGGCAAACCGAAATGGTCGGTGCCGCTGGCATTTCTGGCGCAAACGCCGCCCGCGGTCACCCCGCAGGGCCTGATCGTGGCGGGCGGCGGCCCCGACACCCGGCTGGCGGCGTTCCGCGACGCCGGTGACCATGCCGAGCAAGTCTGGCGGCGCGAGGACGTCACGCCCCTGTCGACGTCCAGCCTGGCCGGCGCCGGCGTCGGCTACACCGTGGCCAGTGGTCCGCCCAAAGACGGTGCGCCCGGGATGTCGTTGCTGGTCTTCGATCCGGCCAACGGGCACACGATCAACAGCTATCCGCTGCCGGCGGCCACCGGCTATCCGGTCGGGGTGTCGGTGGCCAACGACCGCCGGGTGGTGACCACCACCAGCGACGGCCAGGTCTACGGCTTCTCGCCGGCCTGATCGTCGGCCTAGCCAACCCCACAATGGCTTGGTGCCGATCGACGACCCGGCGATGCAGGACGCGCTGACCCAGTACAACCGTCACGGCCCGAATAGCCGCGGCAGCCGGACGGCGGACGTCGCCAGCACCATTGGCCTGCTGATGGTTCACGCATTCCTGTGGGCGGCAACGGGGGCGTTGCTGGGCCTGTTCGTCAATGGTTACTGATTCCTGCGGCTATCCAGCGGTGCGGCGATCCGGCCTGGATCGATCGGGCCATGGGGTTGGGGCTCGGGGTCGGCGGCATCGTCGTCATTGCCGACCTCGTTTTCGGCGTCTCGCGGCTGGCACGCCGCCGGCGCGCCTTTTTCGTTCCGCTGATCGGTTGTGCGGCGCAGCTGGCGCTGGGCATCGGGGCCGCGGCCATGGAGATGTTGGCCGGCCCGGTTTCGTGACGGTCTCTAGACGGCGAGCGGCGGGATGGCGTTGCGCGGGACGGCGGCTTGGGCGGCACCGGCGAACGCGGGCAGCATCTCACCCGGGGCGAAGTAGAAGATCAGCTGATCGTCGGTGATGGCGAAGTTCTGGTAGTGCGACGGGTCGAGGCCGGTCGAGGGCAATATCGCTGCGCCCAAGGCGTTTTGGTGTGCCAGCTCGCGTTGCACCAGCGGGAAGATGCTGTCCAGCGGCGTGGTTCCGGGCGCGAACAACGTGTCGAAGGTGATGGGCTGCTTGGCCCCGAGGTTGTAGTTGAACGCCTTGTACCAGGTGGAGGGATGCGATCCGCCAAGGTCCTGGAAGAACTTGAGCACAACGCTGCGGGTGTTGTGTGGCGGCTGGCGGGCGGTGTGCTGCTCGGTGGTGGCCTCCATCTGGTAGGGCTGATCCCGACCCCCTGAGCTCCCGGAACTCTGGGCGACGCTGACGAACCCGTCGCGGTTTTGCGTGATGTAGTCAGTCAGCGCCTGTTCGTCGGGATAGTCGGCCGGGAACGTCATGGTGAGCGTGTAAGTGGGGGCCGACGTGTGCAGACGGCAGGTCTGGGGGTCCGGCATGGTGCCGCCCAGGGCGGCGCACGTGGCTGGCCCTGATGGACTAGCGGCCGCCGGCCAGCCGAACAGGACCGCCGTGACCAGCAGCGCGGTCGCCATCAGAAAACGCATCGTCGAATTGTCCCCGTAGTCAGTGAGAGGTCCCGCGTAAGAAATGACCGCCGCCAGCGTACCGGGGCCCTATCGCGAGGCCCGGCAAACATAGGCCGCCGCGTGACTGGCGGCGCCGGAGCCGACGCGGGTGATCACCACCGACAGGGGTTGGCCGCCGCGCGGCCGCAGCCGTCGCCGCAGCGCATCGGGATCGACCCCCACACCGCGGACCAGGATCTCCAGCGCGCCGCAGTCCCGCGCCGCCAGCGCCTGCCGTAGCCGGCGCTCGTCGAACGCCAGCTGCTCGAGTACCTCGAAGCCGCGGATCGCCGGCGGCAGCCGGTCTCCGGACAGGTAGGCGATGGCGGGGTCGAGTTGCCACAGTCCGTGCCGCGCCGCGTAGTGGCGCACCAGCCCGGCCCGCACGACGGCGCCGTCGGGGTCGATGATCCATCGCCCCGCGGGCCGCACCGGGCAGTCGTCGGGCTCGGCATCGGTGATCTGTTCGCCGCTATCGAGGATGCTGGCCCGGCGGCGCACACCCGACCCCGCCAGCCCGGCCGACCACAGGCACGCTTCCCGCACCGAGCCGCGATACGACGTCACCTCGATTTCGCCGTCGAAACCGAGTCGGCCGACGCCGTCGAAATCTATTCCGGGAGCACACTTTACGACGAGATCGCGGCCACTAGAGCTACCGTAGCAGTCCATCACCTGACGCAGGCCGGGCTGATAGTCGTCCGGTTTGAAGCGCCGCTGCCCGCCGCGGCGACGGGCCGGGTCGACGAGGACGACCGCGTCGCGGGTGACCGGATGCAGCGCGTCGGCACGACACAGGTGGGCGGTCGTCCCCAGATTGTGTTGCGCCATCGTTAGCCGCACCGGGTCGATGTCGCTGCCCACCACCGGGACGGCGCGCTGTCGGAGCGCGGCCATCTCGGTGCCGATGGAACAGGTCGCGTCATGCACGACGTGGCCCGCAAGCCGGTGGGCGCGGTGCAGGGCCACGGCCGCCGCGGTGGCCTGCTGCAGCGCCTCGTCGGTGAACAGCCAGCCGGAGACCCCCAGCTCCCCCAGCTTCTCGGCGGCACGGCGGCGCAGCAGCGTCGTCTCCACCAGCACCGGCGCCCGGTCGCCGAATCGGGACCGCACCGCGGCGACATCGGCGATCCGGGTGGCGTCGGTCAGCTCGAATCCGGCGACCTCCGCCAGCGCGTCGGCACCCGATCCCGACCGCAGGTAAGCGACGTCGTCCGTGCTGAAGCGCAGGCCGCTAAACGGCACTGTTCAGGACGGCTTGATCCCGGTGAGCATCACGTTGTAGAACCAGCCCTTCGGCAGCACGCGACGCCACACGTTGGCGTCCACCCAGCTCAGCGTCTTCCAGCTGGTGAAGGCGAACTTCGCCCAGCCCCAGCCCAGGCGCTCGGGCGGGACCGCGCATTCGAACGTGCGCAGTGGCCAGCCCAGCATCGCGGCGCTGAACTCCACGGTGGCGGTCTCGACCCGCGTCGCTCCCGCGTTGGTGGCCATCCGCTCCAGCTCACCCGGGGTGAAGGTGTGCAGGTCGACGAGCGCTTCGAGCGCCGCGGCGCGCGAGGACTCGTCGAGCTCGCCCTGCGGGCGCCGCCAGTCGGTCAGACCGGGCAGCTTGGTGGCGTTGGTGACGACCCGCCAGGTCAGGGTGGACAGTGTGCGTGCGTAGCCGTCGCCGACGGTGGTGGGCTCGCCGGCGAACACGAATCGGCCGCCCGGGCGCAGCACCCGGATCACCTCGCGCAGCGACAGCTCGACGTCGGGGATGTGATGCAGCACGGCGTGCCCGACGACCAGATCGAAGGTGTCGTCGTCGTACGGGATGCCTTCGGCATCGGCGACCCGGCCGTCGATGTCGAGCCCGAGCGATTGCCCGTTGCGGGTGGCGACCTTGACCATCCCGGGTGACAGGTCGGTGACCGACCCGCGCCGCGCGACGCCGGACTGGATCAGGTTGAGCAGGAAAAAGCCTGTGCCACAGCCCAATTCGAGGGCACGGTCGTAGGGCAGCTCGCGAAGCACGTCGTCGGGCACGACGCCGTCGAAGCAGTCCCGGGCGTAATCGACGCAGCGCTGGTCGTAGGAGATCGACCATTTTTCGTCGTAGGTCTCGGCTTCCCAGTCGTGGTAGAGCACCTGGGCGAGCTTGCTGTCGTGCCGCGCGGCTTCCACCTGTTCGGCGGTGGCATGCGGGTTGGGCACGGCGTCAGCGGGGATCTTGGAACTCCTCGTCATGCAGGGCAGCCTAACGGCCGCGCGGATCGACGTCGTCAGCACCGTCCTGACCAGCGGCGAAGACGGCTTCAAAAACGGAATTGATGCCGGCTTTGGCGGCTGCCAGCGCATGTCGCGGGCCGTCGAGAAACCGGCGCGCCCACCCCGCGGCGGCGTCGTACACGTCGTCGGGGGCCACCATCTCGTCGATCAGGCCCAGCGCCAAGGCCTCCTCGGCGTCGACGAAGCGCCCGCTGAACACCAGCTCCTTGGCCCGGCTCGCGCCGGCCACCCGGGTCAGCCGGGCCATTCCGTCACTTCCCGGGACCAGGCCGGCCAGGATCTCGGTCGCGCCGAACTTCACGTTGTCGCCGCTGACCCGCCAGTCGGCGGCCAGGGCCAGCGTGAGGCCGGCGCCCAGTGCGTAGCCGGTGATCGCGGCCACCGTCGGCTTGGGGATCGCCGCGACGGCATCGACGGCCTCGCGGCGCACCCGGGCCGCGGTGTCGGCCTCCAACGGGCTCAGTGTCCGCAGCTCAGGGATGTCGTCGCCGGCCGAGAAGATCTCGTGGCCGCCGAACAGGATCACCACGGCGACGTCGTCGCGCTGCCCCAGCTCGGCTGCGGCGGCCGCGATCTCGCGGTACACCTGGCGGGTCATCGCGTTGGTGGGCGGTCGCGACAGCAGCAACATAGCCAGGCCGGCATCCTGCGAGCCGTCGCTGACCACGATGCTCACGAACTCACTCATTGGGGCTCATAGGGGCCATTCCATCGAGCCGCCCGCCTTGCGTGCCTCGTGGTAGCGGTCGGAGTCGAAGAACTCGAACACCCAGTTGTCGCCCCGCTTCTCCAAAAGGGGCTGCACCGGCGAGATCTGGCGTTCGACGGCCAGCACATCGGCGACCGTGCGGCCGGCCAGCGCGTCCAGCTGCGTCCAGGTCGGCGGCAGCAAGACGTTACGCCCGGCCGCGAAGTCAGCGACGGCGTCCTGCGGCAGCACCCACTCGGCACGGTCGGATTCGGTGTTCTCGCCGTCGGCGCGCTGACCCTGCGGCAGCGCTGCCACAAAGAAATAGGTGTCGTAGCGGCGGGTGCGCTCGGCTTCCGGGGTGACCCAGTTCGCCCACGGCCGCAGCAGGTCCGAACGCAGCACCAGGTTCTCCCGGCGCAGGAAGTCCGCGAACGACAGCGTCCGGTCGGCCAGCGCACGGCGCGAGTCTCGGTAGGCCGAGGCGTCACGAACGATGCCGTCCGGGTCGTCGGCCGGTCCGGCGAACAGCACCCCCGATTCCTCGAAGGTCTCCCGCGCCGCGGCGCACACCAGCGCCTCGGCCAGGCCGGATTCGATGCCGAACCGCTCGGCCCACCACGACGGCGGTGGCCCGGCCCAGTCCCCCAACCCCTCCAAGTCGGCGTTGCGGTCGCGGTCGTCGACGCCGCCACCGGGAAACACCATGACCCCGGCGGCGAACTCCATCGCGGAGTGCCGGCGCATCAGGAACACGGACAAACCCGTTGGCGTGTCGCGGATCAGCATCACGGTCGCGGCCGGGCGCGGCGTCAAAGGTATCTGTGGCTCGCGGGGATCATTCAAAGCTGCCTCCGGTGGGCTGCGCGGCCGCGAACTCGCCGGGCGAAGTAGCGGCCGTCGACCACGTCCAGGGCGATTTCCTGCCCGAAAGCGGTGGACAGATTCTGGGCGGTCAGCACGTCGGGCAGCAAACCCGCAGCGACCACCAGACCCTCCGACAGCATCAGGCAGTGGCTGAAGCCGGGCGGAACCTCCTCGACGTGGTGGGTGACCAGCACCAGCGCGGGCGCGTCGGGGTCGGCGGCCAGATCGGCCAGCCTGGCCACCAATTCCTCGCGACCACCCAGGTCCAGCCCGGCGGCGGGCTCGTCGAGCAGCAGCAGCTCCGGGTCTGTCATCAGGGCGCGCGCGATCAGCACGCGCTTGCGCTCGCCTTCGGACAGCGTCCCGTAGGTGCGTTCGGCCAGGTGCTCGGCCCCCAGGCTCTCCAGCATGTCGATCGCCCGTCGGTAGTCGACATCCTCGTATGGCTCCCGCCACCGGCCCAGCACCGAATAACCGGCGGAGACCACGAGGTCGCGCACCACTTCATCGGTCGGCACCCGCTGCGCCAGCACCGACGAACTCAGCCCGATCCGGGCCCGCAGCTCACTGACATCGACCCGACCCAGCCGCTCACCGAGCACATAGGCGGCGCCCGACGACGGGTGTTCGGTGGCCGCGGCGATGCGCAGCAGCGACGTCTTGCCGGCCCCGTTGGGGCCGATGACCACCCATCGCTCGTCGAGTTCGACCGCCCAATCCAGCGGCCCCACCAGCGTGTAGTCGCCGCGTCGCAGCGACACGCTCCTGAGGTCGATCAGCAGGTCGGGGTTGGCTGCGTCTTCACCAGTGTCGGGGCCGGTTTCGAGCACTCGATCATCGTGCCGTACCGCGGCGCCGCAACGGCTGCCGGGTCGCCCCTACTCAGGCGGGATGTCGACGCGGCGCACCACCCCGTCGACCGCGTCGGCCGCCTCGATCTCGCCGCGTGTCACCCCGAGCAGAAAGAGCACGGTGTCCAGGTAGGGGTGGCTCAGCGACGCGTCGGCGACCGCACGCAACGCGGGCTTGGCGTTGAACGCGATGCCCAGGCCGGCGGCGGCCAGCATGTCGATGTCGTTGGCGCCGTCGCCGACGGCGACGGTCTGCTCCATCGGCACGCCGGCCTGCGCCGCGAAGTCGCGCAGCGCCTTGGCCTTGCCGGCCCGGTCGATGATCGGACCGACCGTGCGGCCGGTGAGCGTGCCGTCGACGATCTCGAGCTCGTTGGCGGCGACGAAGTCCAGCATCAGCTCGTGGGCGAGCGGGTCGATGATCCGCCGGAAGCCTCCTGAGACCACACCGCAGCGATAACCCAGCCGGCGCAGTGTGCGCAGCGTGGTGCGGGCGCCGGGCATCAGTTCCAGCTGGTCGGCGACCTCGTCGATGACCGTGGCAGGCAGACCCGCCAGGGTGGCCACCCGCCGCTCGAGCGACTCCGCGAAATCCAGCTCCCCGCGCATCGCGGCCTCGGTGATCGCCGCAACCGTTCCCTGCGCGCCCGCGCGCGCGGCCAGCATCTCGATCACCTCGCCCTGGACCAGCGTCGAATCGACGTCGAAGACGATGAGCCGCTTGGCACGCCGTTCCAGGCTGTAGGCCTCGAGTGCCACGTCGACACCCTCCTCGCGGGCCACCCGTGTCAGCGTGGTTTGCAGCTGGCCGCCGGCTCCGGGCGGCACCGAGACCCGCAGCTCCAGGCCGGTGACCGGATAGTCGGAGACGCCGCGGATCAGGTCGATGTTGACGCCCAGAGCGGCCACCTCGCGGGCCACCGCGCCGAAGGCCTGGGCCGTGATGGGCCGGCCCAGCACCATGATGGTGTGGGTCGACGGTTCCCGGATGATCGGCACGTCGTCGCTGCGCTCGATCGTGACGTCGAGGCCTACCCGGTGAATCGCGGTTTCGACGTCGCCGCGCAGCGCGGTGCCGTCGGCGATTTCCGGCGGGCAGGACACCAGCACACCCAGGGTGAGCCGGCCCCGGATCACCACCTGTTCGACGTTGAGCAGCTCGACTCCGTGCCGGGACAGCACCTCGAACAGCGCCGACGTCACACCTGGCTGATCCACGCCGGTGACGGTGATCAGCACCGACACCTTAAGCGGTGTGCTCACCCCAAACCGTCAGCTGCGGACGTTGACGTCGTCGACTCTCGTGACGTCCTTGCCCTCATGGCCGTGGGCGCGCCCGACGTGGGATTCGGCGCGCATTCGTTCCACCATGTGCGGGTAGTGCAACTCGAAAGCCGGGCGCTCCGAACGGATTCGGGGCAGTTCGGTGAAGTTGTGCCGCGGCGGCGGGCAACTGGTCGCCCACTCCAGCGAGTTGCCGTATCCCCACGGGTCGTCGACGGTGACGACCTCGCCGTAGCGCCAGCTCTTGAAGACGTTCCACACGAACGGGAACATCGACGCGCCCAGGATGAAGGCCCCGATGGTCGAGACGACGTTGAGCGTGGTGAAGCCGTCGGTGGGCAGGTAGTCCGCGTAGCGGCGCGGCATGCCCATATCCCCAAGCCAGTGCTGCACCAGGAACGTGGTGTGAAAGCCGATGAACGTCAACCAGAAGTGCAGCTTGCCCAGTCGCTCGTCGAGCAGCCGGCCGGTCATCTTCGGGAACCAGAAGTAGATGCCGGCGAACGTGGAGAACACGATGGTGCCGAACAGCACGTAGTGGAAGTGCGCGACGACGAAATAGGTGTCGCTGACGTGGAAGTCCAGCGGCGGGCTGGCCAGCAGCACACCGGTCAGACCGCCGAGCAGGAACGTGACCATGAACCCGACCGAGAACAGCATCGGCGTCTCAAAGGTCAACTGCCCCTTCCACATTGTGCCGATCCAGTTGAAGAACTTGATCCCGGTCGGCACCGCGATCAGATAGGTCATGAAGGAAAAGAACGGCAGCAGAACGGCGCCGGTGACGAACATGTGGTGCGCCCACACCGCGACCGACAGCGCGGCGATCGACAGCGTCGCGTAGACCAGCGTGGTGTAACCGAAGATCGGCTTGCGGGAGAACACCGGGAAGATCTCGGACACGATCCCGAAGAACGGCAGGGCGATGATGTAGACCTCGGGATGGCCGAAGAACCAGAACAGGTGCTGCCACAACAAGACTCCGCCGTTGGCGGGGTCGTAGACATGGGCCCCCAGGTGCCGGTCGGCGGCCAGCCCGAACAGCGCCGCGGTCAGCAGCGGGAACGCGATCAGAATCAGGATCGACGTCACCAGGATGTTCCAGGTGAAGATCGGCATCCGGAACATCGTCATGCCGGGTGCGCGCATGCACACCACCGTGGTGATCATGTTGACCGCGCCCAGGATGGTGCCCAGGCCGGCCACCGCGATACCCATGATCCACAGGTCACCACCGAGACCAGGTGAATGGATGGCGTCGCTCAGCGGGGTGTAGGCGGTCCAGCCGAAATCGGCGGCACCGCCGGGCGTGATGAAGCCGGCCGTTGAGATCGTGGCGCCGAACAAGAACAGCCAGAACGAGAAGGCGTTCAGCCGCGGGAAGGCGACGTCGGGCGCGCCGATCTGCAGCGGCAGCACCAGATTCGCGAAGCCGAACACGATCGGGGTGGCGTAGAACAGCAGCATGATCGTGCCGTGCATGGTGAACAGCTGGTTGAACTGCTCATTCGACAAGAACTGCAAGCCGGGCTGCGCCAACTCGGTACGCATCAACAGGGCCAGCAGGCCGCCGATGAAGAAGAAGATGAAGCAGGCGACGCAGTACATGATGCCGATCAGCTTGTGATCGGTCGTGGTGATCAGTTTGTAGACAAGGTTCCCTTTGGGACCGGTCCGCGCCGGGAATGGACGGACGGCTTCGAGTTCTCCTAGCGGGGGGGCTTCGGCTGTCAACAGCTCCTCCAGACATCCATCACGGACAGGGGCCCGGAAAGGGCCGGGTACCCATAACTGACACGAATCTTAGCCCCCGCTCGGGGCGGCGGCAGGCCTGGTCCTACAAACTGTCGTAAATGCCGTGACCCCGGCTGGAGCGTTACCCAAGGCTGGTTTCGGCGGACGGGTCCGAGCTGGCCGGATGTTAACGTCGAACGCGTGCTATTCGGCGGGAGGCGACACAGGTTTGCCGCCTCCACACTGGCCTCCGCACTCGCAGTTATGGCGATCGTGGCGTGCAGCGCTTGCGGTGCCGATCAACCCACCGCTGCGTCGCGGTCGCTGGTCACCCCCACCACCCAAATCGCCGGTGCCGGGGTACTGGGAAACGACCGCAAGGCCGACGACGCCTGCGCGCACGACGCCGCAGCTGCCGACCCGGGGCCGCCGACCCGGCCGGCCCATAACGCCGCCGGCGTCACCCCCGACGTGGCCCAGGTGCCGGCCGACCCGCAACGCATCGTGGTGCTCTCCGGTGACCAGCTCGACGCCCTGTGCGCGCTTGGCCTGCAATCCCGGGTCGTCGCCGCCGCCTTGCCAGACGGGCCGGACGGCTCCGCCAATCAGCCCTCGTATCTCGGGAGCGCGCTGCACGGCATGCCCGCCGTCGGCACCCGCAGCTCCCCCGACCTCAATGCCGTCACGGCGGCGCACCCGGATCTGATTCTCGGCTCGGTCGCGCTGACGCCGAAGATGTATCCGCAGCTGGCGGCGATCGCCCCGACGGTGTTCACCGCGGCTCCGGGGGCGGCGTGGGAAGACAATCTCCGTGCGGTCGGCGCCGCCACCGCGCGCGGCGCCGCCGCGGACGCCCTGATCAACGGCTTCGCTACGCGGGCCGACCAGATCGGGGCCAGTCATGACGCCGCCCACTTCCAGGCGTCGGTCGTCCAGCTCACCGAGAAGACCATGCGGGTGTACGGGTCACGCAACTTCCCGGCCAGCGTGCTGGCCGCGGTCGGCGTGGACCGGCCCGCCGCGCAGCGGTTCACCGACAAGCCCTACATCGAAATCGGCACCACCGACGCCGAGCTGGCTAAGTCACCGGATTTTTCTGCGGCGGACGCCGACATCATCTACGTGTCGTGTGCCTCACCGGCCGCCGCGCAGCGCGCCGCCGCCGTGCTGGACAGCAATCCGTGGCGCAAGCTGGCCGCCAACCGCGACAACCGCGTCTTCGTCGTCAACGACGAGATATGGCAGAGCGGCGAGGGCGTGATCGCGGCCCGGGGCATCATCGACGACCTGCGCTGGGTCAACGCCCCAATCAACTAACCGCGCGAGCGCCCACTCGAGTGCGCGACATGGCAATGCCCAGTATCACCAGCGGGACCAGCCAGATCAGACTCACATACGGATGCGCCCGGTATAAGCCCAAGGCACTGGCCCGGGCGTCGAGGAACCCCGCAATAAATGCGGGCGCCGACCACCACCACCGGAACGGCCGGTGCGACGCGATTCCGAAGGCAATGAGTGCCACCCCGGTCACCAGGGGCAAATAATGGCTGTACGCGAAATGCGTACCATTTCGAGCGTCATCCACGAGCAGGAATCCCCAGTACAGCCCCCGCAAACTCGCTGCCGCACAGGTGATCCAGGCAAACAAGGACGCGACACGCTGGGTCTTCCCACAGCGAATCGCGACCACGCCAAATGCCAGCGCAAGAATCAGCCATAGCACCAGATAAACGGCGTTGATCCACGTCCACTCGAGATGTAGACCATGCAGCCGGATAATCCGGAACGCTGAATATGTTGCTGCAAACGCGACAATGATCGCGCCCGGCAGAACGAAATTCCACGCCGTAGACGTAGCAGATAGCGGCCGATCGTTTCGCGTATTCACCACCAGCGCAAGATATTCCCGGCAAGGCCCCGGTCGGCTGTGCCTCGCCCACTGAGAGGCTGTTCGTTACTGAATCGTCCTACGCTGGTGACCAAGCCGATTGGCACGAGAACGTTACCTTAGCTAAGCTTTTCTCGGGACTAACGATACGAAGAGGGATTTCTCGATGAGCACTGTTACCGCGTATGTCGCCACATCGGCGACCGAACCGCTGACCAAGACCACCATCACCCGCCGCGAGCCCGGCCCGCACGACGTGGCGATCGACATCAAGTTCGCCGGCATCTGCCACTCCGACATCCACACCGCCAAAAGCGAGTGGGGCGTGCCGAGCTACCCCGTGGTGGTCGGCCACGAGATCGCCGGCGTGGTGACCGCCGTCGGCCCCGAGGTGACCAAGCACAAGGTGGGCGACCACGTCGGGGTGGGCTGCATGGTGAATTCCTGCGGCGAGTGCCGATACTGCAAAGCCGGTCTCGAGCAGTACTGCAAGCCGGGCGCGACCTTCACCTACAACTCCGTCGACAAAGACGGCACGCCCACCCAGGGCGGCTACAGCCAGGCCATCGTCGTCGACGAAAACTTCGTCCTGCGCATCCCCGACTCGCTGCCACTGGACAAAGCGGCGCCACTGCTGTGCGCGGGCATCACGCTTTTCTCACCGCTTCGGCATTGGAAGGCCGGGCCGGACACGCGGTTGGCGATCGTCGGCTTGGGCGGCCTCGGGCATATGGGCGTCAAGCTGGGCGCCGCGATGGGCGCCGAGGTGAGCGTGCTGTCGCAGTCGCTAAAGAAGATGGAAGACGGGCTGCGCCTGGGCGCCAAGCAACTACTACGCCACCGCCGACCCCGACACCTTCAAGAAGCTGCGCAGCAGTTTCGACCTGATCCTGAACACCGTCTCGGCGAACCTGAAACTCGGTGACTACCTGGGCCTGCTGGACGTCGACGGCACCCTCGTCGAGTTGGGCATCCCCGAGCACCCCATGGAGGTGCCGGCATTCCCGCTGGCGCTGGCACGGCGCAGCCTGTCCGGGTCCAACATCGGCGGCATCGCCGAAACCCAGGAGATGCTGGACTTCTGCGCCGAGCACGGCGTGACCCCCGAAATCGAGGTCATCGAGCCGGATTACGTCAACGAAGCCTACGAGCGGGTGCTGGCCAGCGACGTGCGCTACCGCTTCGTCATCGACATCTCGAAGCTATGACGTACCTCGGGACCACGCAGCCTCCTCGGCTGCCTCCCCGTCCTCATCACCCGGACAAACCTCACTGACGTCGATGCCAGCCAGCGGCCAACCGGCGGCAGCCAGTGTCGCGGCCACCCGTTGGATGTTCTCCCGCCCGGGATCGGTGTGGGTCGTCTTAGAGATGAACTCGGAGATTTCATCTTTGCTGACCGCGCCGCCGTCTTCGGCCCGATGCTTCGCAATGATGTTGTGCACAACTTCTTCGATCTGATCCTTTGTCAGTGGTGTGCTCTGCAGCAGGGCGAACAACGCCACCTGGTCCGGCCCGGGGACGCCCTGGGGGTACCCCACGTCCAGCCAGCGGATCACTGACCGGAGAAATTTGGCGTGCTTGTGAGAAGCGTGGGTTGAAGTCACCCCATCAGTCTCACGGTAGGGGCAGCACGGCGCTAGCGCGGCGTCGCACCATCTCCACAATTCATATTCCGTTCACGGCCTCGTTCATGGGGCTTTAGAAATGCCAGTGTTAGCCCGCAAGATATAACCTTCCAAAATGTTGCGCGTCGCGATCGTGGGTGGTGGTGCTGCGGGCGTGCTCACCGCGATACATCTCCGTCGCAGCAAACCAGAAGCGCAGATCACGCTGATCGACGCGTCTGGTCGCCCCGGTACCGGCGCGGCGTATGGCACCAAAGACCCGACCCACTTGTTGAACGTTCCTGCGCCGCGCATGTCTGCGTGGCCCGACGATCCCGATCATTTCTGCCGCTGGCTCGACGAACGAGCCGTCACGCCGCTCGAGAGCTTCGCACCGCGTCTCGCGTACGGCCGCTACCTGCAAGAACAACTCGCGGTCGCCGACGTGCGGATCGAGACCGCCGAGGTTGTCGGGTTGACGCCGGGCGCGCCGGTGCGCCTGGCGCTCGATGATGGACGTTCCTTATCGGCCGACGCCGTTGTGCTCGCGACCGGGCGCCCCAAAGGGGGCATGCCCGAGTCGTTGGAGCGCGCCTTCGCTCCGGTGTTGGCCTTGGGGGCCGACTCAGCCGCCGACCGCAAGGTCGTGGTGGATCCGTGGGCGCCCGGCGCGCTTGCCGCTCTTGGTGCGCGCCGACCCGCGAGCGTCCTGGTGATCGGTTCGGGACTCACCGGCGTTGATGTCGCGCTGCCACTCATTGCGCGCGGCGCCACAGTCACCTTGTTGTCCCGTCACGGCGCGCTCCCGCACCGATTCCGCATCACCGGCGCGCCGGCAGAGCTGCCCAACCTGGATGCGCTCGCTGCCGAGGTCTCGCTTGAGCAGTTGCGCGCCGCGCTCGCCGCGGATCTCGCGCACGCGCGCGACGCTGGTTCGGACTGGCGACAAGTGATCGACGCACTGCGGCCACGTACGACGCGGCTGTGGCGGTCGTTGGGGTGGGAGGACCAGCGCCGGTTTTTACGCGAGGACTTGCGGCAGTGGGACATCATTCGCCACCGCATGCCGCCCACGATCGCCGATGCGATTTATGCCGCGATCGACAGCGGCCAACTGACCATCGAGGCGGGCGAGGTCGCCGATGTGTCGCTGCACGGCAGTGGTGTCGAACTGGTGGTGACAACAAGCGACCGATCAGTGCGTCGACGTGGTGACGCCGTTGTCGTCGCCACCGGTACCTCGTGGGATCGGCGGTCCCTGCAACGCTCCCCGCTCTGGTCAAATCTGTTGTCCAACAATGTCGCATCGCTGCACCCGAGCGGCGTAGGCGTGCGACTCGATGCGGACGGCTACCTCATCGACGCGGCCGGGGGCACTGTCCCGGACATCGTCTGTCTCGGCTTGATCCGTCAGGGTGAGGAGTGGGAGACCACCGCGATTCCCGAAATCCGTGCCCAGGCAGCCGCTATCGCGCAGTTGCTCGTCGAGGACACGCGCGAACGGCCGCTGCGGGCGCCCAGTCTGGTCAGGACCGCACCGGAATTGACTGGCGCGCCAGCGTCTTACGCCGAAGGTGTGCGTCGCCTGCTCTCCGTCCAAGACGGCGCCTCGGCCGCCTTCGCCGCCGCGGTCGCCGAAGATCCACACCACGCGCGGGCGCACGTCGCACTCGCGATGATCGCCACCGAACGGCCCGACCGTGCGGGTGGCCCTGACGCAGTCAGCGGCCATCTCGCTCGAGCGCGTGCGGCGCTTGCGCATGGCAGCGACGAAGACCGCAGCCACGTCGAGGCCATCGCGACCTGGTGCGAGAAGGGAAACGCGGTCGGCACGCCCGCACTCATCGACCATCTGGACCGCGTCCCGAACGACGAAGTCGCATTGCTTGTGCTCGCGCCGTCGATTGCGTTCGCCGGGGCCGGCGACGCGCTGCCGGACGCGTGGCAGTACGTCGAGCGGTTCACTGGCGTGCACGGCGAAGCGCCGTGGTATCTGGGCTTGCGCGCCTACGGCCGAACGGAGCAGGGCCTGTGGTACGACGCAGCCGACCTGGCCGACGCCGCACTCGAACTCGATCCAGGCAATGGCAATGCGGCGCATGCGCTTTCGCACGTGCACTACGAGACCGACGCGCATGGAGCCGGGCTGAAATGGCTGACGGACTGGATCCCGGGCGACGGCAGCACGCAGCGTTACCTCCCGCACTTTCAGTGGCACGCCGCGCTGCACGAGCTCGCGATGGGCGACGCTGCCGCCGCCGCGCGTCGGTACGCCGCATTTCTCGCGCCGCCCCAGTCGAAAGATGTGCGCTGCCTTGTTGATGCCGGTTCGCTCGCGTGGCGGGCGCGCCTGCATCCGGACTGGGTTACTCCCCCTGATCCGATGCCGTTGCTCGCCGAGGTCGGCTCGCTTGCCTATGCGCCGCAAACGCCGTTCATCGCGTTCCACGCGCTGCTGGTGCTGGCCGCCGCGAATGATCCGGCCGCGATCCGCGCGATCAACGTTGCGGGCGCGACCGACGCGCAGGCAACAACGCTGCGTCTCATCGGCGAAGGCCTGATCGCGTTGACGGAGGGCGAGCCGCGCGCCGCGCTCGACTATCTCCTCGAATCGCTAGCCGGGCTGCCGTCGATCGGCGGTAGTCGTGTGCAACAAGAAGTAGTCCTCGAAACAGCTTTGGCCGCAATGCTCCAACTCGGTGCGCCGGGGCAAGCGGCGCGCCTGCTGTCGCGACATCGCGCTGCGCCCGGACCGCAAGTGACTCGCGGCGCCGTGAACTAGCTAATTCAGAAGTCCCAGTCCTCATCTTCGGTATTGACGGCCTTGCCGATGACGTACGACGAGCCGGAGCCGGAGAAGAAGTCGTGGTTCTCGTCGGCGTTCTGGCCAGGGAGGCGAATGCGTCCTGACCTGCACAGATAGCCTCTTCCTACCTAATTCTAGATAACTGTAACTGTGTCCAGACCGTGTCCAGAATGTGCCCACGGGCGGCTCTGGAAAGGGGCGCCGGGGCGCTCCATGAATTCCGAGCCTCCGCCCGGGAGGCGCTCTTGCCCGGCACCGGTTGGTGACCGCCGCTTCGTCACCCGGACCATCCCATGAGCAATGGGGTTGGTGTGCGCCGAGCCGGGGCTTGACGACGGCATCTCGTGAAGCAAGGTCACTCCACGGGAACGAACCGACACGGCGCCGGACGGAAGACATAGCCCGCGAAGAACTGCCACGCCATTGCATTGACTGGTTCAATCCCAGTATCGCGCACCAGCATCACCGCAGCTCAAAGCATGTTTTTGAAGCTTGAATCCGGCGGCGTGCACACAACTAGCACAACGGGTGTTTCCGGTGACCACGTGGAAAGTGCACGGCGGTATTTCTGGGTCGGAATTTTTCAAGGTGGATGAGTCCAGTGGGTGTTAGGCGGCTGTCGTGTCGGTCTCCTGGGTGGGGTCTTGGGCTGGTCGGTTGATCCAGACGGTGTCGGGGAGGTCGAGGATCTTCGGCGTGCCGGCGGTGCTGAAGCGGTGCGGGTGTCGGGCGCGGGCTTGGGTCAGCACGGCGCGTCGGTCGGCGGCTTTGTCGGTGGCCAGCCCGAAGTGCACGTCGGCGGGTGTGTGGAGCCCGATACCGGTGTGACGATGTTCGTGGTTGTACCAGTTGGTGAAGGTGTCCATGAATTGCCGTGCCTGCGAGAGTGATCCGAAGCGTTCAGGAAATTCCGGCCCGTACTTCAAGGTCTTGAACAGCGACTCCGAGTACGGGTTGTCGTTGGACACCCGGGGCCGCGAATGTGACCGGGTGACCTCGAGATCGGCGAGCAACGCGGCGACGGTCTTGCTGGTCATCGACGTTCCCCGATCGGCGTGCACCACCTGCGGTACACCGTGCACCGCGAAGATCTGCTCCATCAGTTCCTTGGCCAGGACGCCGGATTCGTGGGCATGGACGTGGACACCGACGATGTAGCGGGAGTAGATGTCGATCATCACGTACGCATCGAAGTAGGTGCCCTTCACCGGGCCGGCGAGTTTGGTGATGTCCCACGAATACACCTGCCGCGGCGCGACCGCGACCAGCTCCGGGCACACCTGGCGGGGGTGCCGCGCCAGCCGGCGGCGTTCGGCGACCAGCGTGTGCTCTGCCAGCACCCGGTACATCGTGGACACCGAACACAGGTAGATGCCCTCGTCGAGCAGTTGGGCGTAGATCTGCAACGGCGCGAGATCGACGAACCGGTCACTGGTGAGCACCTCCAGGACCCGGCGCCGTTCCAGATCGGTGAGTTTGTTGGCCGGCTCGACCGCAGGCTCGGTGCAGACTGCGGGTGTGAGCGCCGTGGCGGCGTTGCACCGCCGAGTCGCGGTCGAGCGGACCAGCCCGGTCAATGTCGCTGCCTGCCTTGTCGATACACCATGTCCGGTCAGCATTACGAAGGTCTCGGTCAGCGCTTCTTGCGCTGCTCGTCGGAGTCCGCTCTCTCGGACAGTGACTCCAAGAGAGCGTGTGCTTTTCCCATGATGTCCAGGGCGGCCTCGGTGGTGTGCAACCGCTTATGTGCGCGAGCGAGTTCGCGGGTGAGCCGCGCGATCTCGGCCTGTTCGGCGGTGAGCCTGCCGACCTTCTCACCGGGCCGTTTGCCCGCCAACACTCCAGCGTCGCGTTGCTTGCGCCATTCGCTGATCAACGACGAATACAAGCCCTCCCGCCGCAAATAGGCGCCACCCTCACCGCGCTCGCAGGCCTGTTCGTAGGCGCTCAGGTACGCAAGTTTGTCCGACGCGGTGAACGCGCGCCGCCGCCGCGGCCCGTCAGCTCTCGGGTGGGGTGGATCCATCCGTTCATTGTGGTTCACCGAGGTAATCGTGGAGCTGGTCATGGTGTGCCGATCCGTATCTCGCCCTGCGTCAGGCCGATTTGCTGTGAACCAGTGGACTCAACTCACCCTGACACGCAGGGGGTCAGGAACCGGCCCCTCCGAGCAGGCGTAGTCGAGCCGCTGCTATCACTGCCTCGGCTTCTGCAATTACTGCTTCTGCCGCCGCCTTGGCTTCTGCTGCTGCCGCGGCTGCCTCGGCCTCTGCTTCCTCGGCGCGGCGCGCCGCGCCTCCGCGTGTCACCACCAGCGCGCAAATCAACACCCCGGCACTGGCTACGGCGGACACCTCCGGCCCCGCTGCGGCGGTCACGATGAACGCAAAGGAAAAGCTCAACACAATGAGCCAAATAAGCCGCCTCATCATCATGGACGTTAAGTCGGCTGGTACCGCATTTACGTTACCCAGGACCCGCAGGAGATCCGCGACCTCGCGACCATGCGCGAACTGGCCTCCAAGGTCCTAGCGTTGGCCGACGACGAGCGCCGTCACTAGCATCATGGGAACGCCGAGCTGGAACTGGAACTGGGCAAGGAGCGCCGCGCCGCCTCCCGCGAGGCGCGGGTGGCACGCAGACTGGCCGCCACCAAACCGATGAAACTCGATGCCGCCCAGCAGAAGCGACTTCTGCGCCTGTACCAGCAGGGCGAGCCAGTGAGTGAGTTGACCGCCATGTTCGGAATCAGCCGGAGTACGCTGTTCCGGACCCTGAAAGTCCTTAAGCAGCAGCCAGTATCAGCGTGAGCCAGTCGCAGCGATAAGGAAATCAAGCGCAAGACGACGACCTTGTTGAAGTCATAGCTCCTGCACTCGACGCAGACCCGTGGGACCACCCACCCGCAAGCTCAGGACCGATCTGCTCGACCAGCTGCGCACCGGTTCCGTACCCGGCCACAACGACCTGTCGTCTGCACTTGTGCTGACTCGGCTAGTCCGAGCCGAACTAGAAGCATTCGGCACGGGCGGCGGTTACAAATCTGTGGTCCTCGCCATCTTTAGCCGCCCGGGTTTTCATCCGCGACCGGATGAAGTCGTCTCAACGCCTCACGAAATGGCTGCCAGTAACGGCGAAAGTCGCTGGCCAGGAGACCAAGGTTTGGGACCGTCACTTCGGCCGTGGCGCTATGCGTTGCGGGTCCGCGCATAACGCCAGGCGGCTCACCCCCACCGTGTTGGCAAGGGTCAGGTCATCGCCCTATGCGCGTCGGGCGTCGAAACAATCGAAGCAGCCCGAGCAGGATCACCGACCCGAGGATCGCGGTGAACAGGGTGAACCACCATCCACCCTTTTCGGTGTTGACGAAGAAGCTGAGTATGAATCCGCCGATCAGTGCACCGGCGATGCCGACCAGGATGGTGACCACGAAACTTTCCTTGGCGTGCATAAGATGCTTGGCGACCCATCCCGCAATCGCGCCGATGATGATGTATCCGATCCAGCCGACGCTGGTTAGCGTAGTGGAACGCGCGAGGAACTCGGTGACTGCCATGGTGTCCATCAGGACCTCCTTGCTCATCGTGGCTAGTTCATCGGTATACCCCGTGCATGTAACGTTTTGACTCTCATTCGCATCAGACCGCGGTTGCACGGCGAATGAGGCTCAGGAGCACCCGCCGTCGCCCAGCGGAGGAGGCTTGCCAGGCGCGAGGCATACCACTCCGACTCAGTGGTCGGCGGGCGGGGGCGGCGGGTAATTCTGACAGGCAACGTCGCGGCCTACCCTTTGGCGCTGTGGAATACCCAGGGATGCAACAGCAGCACGCGATTGAGTTCTTCTTCATCGAGGAAGCCACCTCCCTGTGGGGGTTCCACTGGTTGATCGAGTGGTCGACGTCCTCGTTCTATATATCAAGTGCCTGCACCCTGGATTGCAGTCGGCGAAGGTCAGCCTGCACGGCCCAGACCCGGGGCACTCTGGACGTCAGCATCTTCGCTTCGACCTGGACAAGCCCGACTTGGTTGAGAGGGCCACAAGGGCGGGAGGCCGTTGGTCTAGCGGCTCTGATCCGCTGCCCTACTACTTCGCCGGTCGGCAGGTTAATGACCACGCCGCCCACATCGTGCGATTTTCAGCCGAGTGGGACACCTTCATAAAGGGAGCCCCGGGGCCTGGCGGACTCAGGGACAATGAGGCCATAACCGGTTTAAGGAAGGATTCACCATGGCTGAGCAGAAGGAGCTGGCCGAGCTGCATGACATCGCTGCCAAGGAGCTAATACAGCTCATCGAACTGGTCCTCCATGCCGGGCCTGACGACGATCACGCAAAGCTAGTGGCTGCCAAGCGTTATGTCTCGGCGATCTCCAACTACACCCTGACCCGCACCGAGCACGACGATGCGTCCCGCCACGATCCCACGGGGCTGCTATGAGCGCAGACCTGCTGAAGCAGCACCTGCAGACCCAATGAGTCTGCCCCAAGGCCAACACCCAGAGGAGGAAATGCCATGACGGTCGCCGCGTTTTTCTTAGGCTTGGCGGCGGTGGTGGTGGGCGTCTATTGGTTGATTGGCCGCGACATGGATCGCGCGGGGAAGCACAAGGACCCAGAAGATGCCACCAGCGGAGTTCCAAGCGTGTCTGCTGCACCGCCGATTCCCAGTCCAGTTGCGCTCGGAGCCACGCTCGAAGTGACCAGCCAAGACGGCAAGAAAGCCGCTTACAACGTCTCTAACTTGCTGCCCGCCGCTGCCAGCCAGTTCACACAGGTCAAGGGGACGCTGTACTCGATTGACGTGACGGTTCAGGGCATAGCTGGCAGCGTCCCCGTAAGTCCGCTCTATTTCAGTGCGAGCACCCAGGATGGAACTCACCTTGATGCGGACCTCACTGCGGTCGATAATCAACTCGCTGTTAGTGATCTGCCACAGGGCCAACACGTTTCCGGGCGAGTCGCGTTCGATGTTCCCACCGGAAAGAACATCACTCAGATCCTTCTGAGCGGTCCACTTGCCAGTGAACAGGCCTTGTGGTCCGTCTGAGCCGCCAGTTGCACAGGTGCGGATGATCCATCGTGCCGCCCAGGAAGAAGAGGCCACTAAACAGCAACCGCGCGTAAAGGCTCATGATGGCGCGGTGGCCCGGCGGATCCGTGCAGCATCTTGGACGGGGAGTTGACGGAGCTGTACTTCGCCGAACGACAGTTCACGATGTACGGTCCGTCGCACTGGGCGGCCATCGCTGTGTTCGCGATTGGTAGCGTGCTTCTGGTCTGGATCGGGCGCAGGCAAAGTCCATCGCAAGCCCGGATCCTGGGCCGGATCCTCGGGGCCCTGACGGCGACGATATCCGGCATGGTGCTGGTGTATTCGCTGATCCCACCCGACATCGGCAGGTCAGTACCGCTGAACCTGACCGACCTCGCCACCGGCGCTGCGGCCTATGCGTTGTGGTCACAGCGACACTGGGCGTTCGCCCTGACCTACTATTGGGGCCTCGTGCTGAGCACACAGGCGTTGATCTCCCCGGTGCTGACCGGCCCGGATTTCCCCGACTACCGGTTCCTCGGCTTCTGGTCCATTCATCTGCTCGTCGTCTGGGCGGCCATCTACCTGACCTGGGGCCGCAGGATCCGGCCCGGTTGGCGCAGCTATCGCATCGCGGTGACGGTCACCGTGATCTGGGCAGCCGCCGCCTTCACGTTCAACCGCGTCGCTGGGGCCAACTACGGCTTCCTCAACGGAAAACCCCGCACCCCAAGCCTGTTAGACGTGCTAGGCCCGTGGCCGGTGTACCTACTGACTGCGGCCACTCTCATCTTCACCGTGTGGGCCCTGATGACCTGGCCGTGGGTTCGTTCTACGGGATCCCGACTGTGACCAACGGATAACGGGTCGGCAGGCGCTGCGCCAAACACCCGCTGAAACAACCTGCAGCATCGACAGGCTCGCCGCTGGGCCCAATCACCCGGGATTGGTTTCTGAGACGAACAATTGAGATAACAGCGGTCGCCGAGTCGGGTATTCCGCGTGTCACACCGCATGATCTTCGGCACACTGCGGCCAGCCTTGCGGTGTCGGCCGGAGCGAACGTCAAAGCGGTGCAGAAGATGCTCGGGCACGCTTCCGCAGCGATGACATTGGACATCTACGCCGACCTTTTCGATGACGATCTGGAAGCGGTGGCGACCGCGTTGGATCAGGCCCGCTCGCGCGATTGTGTCCAAAATGTGTCCACGGGGTGGGCACGGGGCGCTCTCACGGCCGTCCAGCCGACCGACTGACAGGCCGCTGGCCAACGCCGCTGTCCGACAATTACGGCGCTGACCTGCGGAATCAGAAGTCCCAGTCCTCGTCCTCGGTGTTGACGGCCTTGCCGATCACGTAGGACGACCCGGAGCCGGAGAAGAAGTCGTGGTTCTCGTCGGCGTTGGGCGAGAGCGCGGACAGGATCGCCGGGTTCACGTCGGTCTCGTCGCGCGGGAACAGCGCCTCGTAGCCCAGGTTCATCAACGCCTTATTTGCGTTGTAGCGCAAGAACTTCTTGACGTCTTCGGTCAGCCCGACCGCGTCGTAGAGGTCCTGGGTGTACTCCACCTCGTTGTCGTAGAGCTCGAAGAGCAGTTCGTAGGTGTAGTCCTTCAGCTCGGCGCGCTTGGCCTCGTCCACCAGCGCCAGGCCCCGCTGGAACTTGTAGCCGATGTAGTAGCCGTGGACGGCCTCGTCGCGGATGATCAGCCGGATCATGTCGGCGGTGTTGGTCAGCTTGGCCCGGCTCGACCAGTACATCGGCAGGTAGAACCCGGAATAGAAGAGGAAGCTTTCCAGCAGCGTGGAGGCCACCTTGCGCTTGAGCGGTTCGTCCCCGCGGTAGTACTGCATCACGATCTCGGCCTTGCGCTGCAGGTTGGGGTTTTCCTCCGACCAGCGGAACGCGTCGTCGATCTCAGCGGTCGAGCACAGCGTGGAGAAGATCGAGCTGTAGCTCTTGGCGTGCACCGACTCCATGAACGCGATGTTGGTGTAGACGGCCTGTTCGTGCGGGGTCAGCGCATCGGGAATCAGGCTGACCGCCCCGACCGTGCCCTGGATGGTGTCCAGCAGCGTCAGCCCGGTGAACACCCGCATCGTCAGCTGCTTCTCGCCGGCGGTCAGCGTCCCCCACGACGGGAGGTCGTTGGATACCGGCACCTTCTCGGGCAGCCAGAAGTTACCCGTCAGCCGGTCCCAGACCTCAGCGTCCTTTTCGTCGAGCAGACGGTTCCAGTTGATCGCCGAGGTCCGGTCGATCAGTTTCATGTTTTCGGACACCAGAACCCCACTTCACCTGCCGGTTTTGGATGTAGTTACCTAGGCCACAGACACTACCCCTGGTGTCCGACAAGCCGGCGTAATACAAGACCTTGTGTTTGCGTGTCGCGATTACGACCCAGTCGCGTTCGCAACGTAGTGCGGCCGAAGACCAAGGCGCACCATCTGGTCGAGGAAGCGATCGGGCAGCACGCGAGCCAATCGTACGAGGACCGCGGCGTCATGTCCGACGGTGTACCGCGTTCGCGGACGCGGCGCCGTGGCCGCCTTCGCGATCACTTTCCCGGCGTGTTCGGCGGAAACACCGCGCTTACCGAAGGAACGGGCCTGCTCCGAGACGGCCACCACGAGATCGCCATAACGCTCGAGTTGATCGATGGTCATGTCGGCCTTCAACCGATCGGCGTTGGCCACCCCACGTTCCAACATCTCGGTCCTGACCGCGCCCGGCTCGACGACGACGACCCTGACCCCGAGATCGGCGACCTCGCGGCGCAGAGCATCGCTGGCGGCTTCGAGGGCGAACTTGGTACCCGCGTACGCCCCATAAGTCGGCAGCGCCACCTTCCCGCCGACGGAACTGATGTTGACCACCGTCCCCGAGCTGCGCAGCAGGGCCGGCAGGAGCGCCTGGGTCATCGCGATGTGACCGAACAGATTGACCTCGAACTGCCCGCGCCACTCGGAAATCGGCAGCGCCTCGACCGGCGCGTTGACCGAGATCCCGGCGTTGTTGATCAGGGCGCGCAGGGGCCGACCGAGCGGATCGTGGGCGACGCGGTCTGCGATGGCTGCAACATGCGAATCGACGGTGATGTCAAGGATGCGCGGCTCGATCCCTTCGCCTCGCAGGGCATCGGCATCGATATCGCGGCGGACACCCGCCAGCACGTGAAAGCCCCTGCGCGCAAGCTCCCGGGCGGTGGCCGCCCCCATACCGGTCGACGCACCGGTCACGACGACCAACTCATGGCGATCTGTCATGAACCATCTCCCGTTGAGTTGACAATGTCATCTGAAAACTATTCCAGCTCAGTTGACATTGTCAACTCAAATGATGAGCCCTATGCTGCTGGCGGTGGCTACGCGATCAGAGACTGCCGCGATGACCCGCCGGTCGTTGCTCGAAGCCGCCGGGGCACTGCTCGACGCCGGCGGACCCGAAGCGGTGACGCTGCGTGAGGTGGGCGCCCGGACCGGCGTTTCGCGTTCCGCGCCGTATCGCCACTTCGCCAACAAAGAAACGCTATTCACGGTCCTGGCCACAAACGCGTTGAGCGAACTGGGCGACGAGCTCGAACGCCTGGCTGGCGGCGACGGCTCGCCGGCGGAATCCCTTCGCGCAGCATTGCTTTCGCTGCTAGCCATCGGCCGGACCAGGCCCCACTTGTACCGACTCATGTTCACCACGCCGACAGGAGATCCGACCGCGGCGGGCGCGGCGGAGCACGCGGCGGAGCGCACACACGACCTGTTCCTCGAAATGGTGGGCCGCATCGTCGGCCCTAAACGCGCGCGGCACTACGGGGCTCTACTGCTGGCCTGCGCCCACGGCATGGCGGGCTTGGAGTCGAACGGCCACCTCGTCTGGGAGAAGTGGCAGACCAGCGCCGAGCAACTCATCGACTCGACGATCGCCCTGCTTCCGAGCGAGAAATAGCGGGCTCAGTCCAGCCCGGTGTGCCGCAGGGTGTGCGTGAGGCCGTCTTCCAGGGCGCTCAGCGCGATGTCGGTGAGGCGGCTCAGTTCGTCGATGTCGTGGCCGCCTTTGGCCATCCACTCTTCGAGCGCGACGAACACCGCGGTCGCCAGGCTGTGCGCCGCGATGTCGGCGATCATGGCCCCGTCGGCGGTGGGTTTCGATCGTTGGTGGATGAAGCGGCCGATCTCGTCGGCGACCTGATCGCGCATCCGCCGAATGTGCGTGGTGATGATGTCCTGGTCGAGGTCGCGAGATCGAATGGTGGCCGCTTCGCGGACCATCGCGAAGTCAAAAGGGAAGGCGTCCACGGCTTTTCGCACCGAGACCGTGATCGATTCCCCGTGCGGACGCAGCGCCAGCGCGCGAGCGAACCATTCGAAGCCGATGTCGTAGTCGGCAAAGATCACCGCATGCTTGGACGGGAAGTGCCGATAGAAGGTTCGCTCGGTGACCCCGACGTCGGCGACGATGTCGGCGACGCTGGTGTGCTGCACGCCGTCGGCGACGAAGCGCTTCATCGCGGCCTGCAGTAGTGCCTGGCGCGTGCGCTGACTACGAGATTCCACGGTGCTAGCACACACCAAATGTCACCATTGACGCAAATATGTCAGATATGACATTGTGCGTTCAGTCCAGGGATCACCACCGAAGGAGTCAGCATGGCCGACTATGACGCGATCGTCGTCGGGGCGGGTCACAACGGTCTGGTTGCCGCCAATGTGCTGGCCAAGAATGGCGCGAAAGTCCTTGTGCTGGAACGCGCGCACTTCCTCGGGGGGATGGCCGCGACCCGCGAACTCTTCGACGGATACAAGCACAGCGTCGGCGCCTGGGCGGTGCTGATCTGGCGGCAGGAGATGACCGACCGCCTGGAGCTGACCAAGTGGGGCTTCGAGCTGATGGACCAGTGGACGTCCACCTGCACGTTCGGAGCCCCGGAAGACACCCCGTTCGTGATGTACAACGACCTGGAGCGCATGGGCCGGCACCTCATCGAGGACCACGGACCCGACGTCGCCGCCGGCCTGGGCGGATTGTTCGCGCACATCGGCCGGTTCGCGCCGTATTTCGTCGACTCCGCGTTCGGCCCCCCGCCGGACATCATCGAGGTCATCGCCGAACAGCCCACGCCCGAGGCCCGTCACGACTTCGCCCAGATGTGGTACGGCAGCACGATGGACACGGTCCGCCGCTTCCTGGAGCCCGACCAGGGCCGCTGCATCCAGGGCTCGCTGGCCGCGATGTCCATCGACGCCTTCGACGGCGGCCCGTGGACGCCGGGCTCGAATGCGTCGACGCTGTATCACTACCTGATCGGCGGCGGCAACGTCGAATACATCATGCCGCGCGGTGGCATCGGCTCGCTGAGCGCGGCGCTGTGCCGTCGCGCCGAATCGCTGGGCGCCGAGGTGCAGATGAAGCAGCACGTCAAGCAGATCCTGGTCACCGACGGACGCGCCACCGGCGTCGAACTACGCGACGGCACAACGATTTCCGCCGATGCCGTGCTGTCCTCGCTCGACCCGTACACGACATTCGTGAATCTGGCCGGCGCGCAGCACTTTCCGCCCGACTACATCCGCAAGATCAAGGAGATCAACTTCAACCTGGGATACATCCAGGCGCATCTGACCATCGACCAAGCCCCGCAGTGGATCGAACGGCTGCAGCCCTACATGCAGGACAACGGCCAATGGTGCCCCACCGTCGCCTACGCGCCGTCGCCCGAATACATCAGCGACGCCTGGGAGCAATACCGCAAGGGGCAGCTTCCCGACGCCCCTCCCACGTACCTGTACATACCCAGCATGGTCGACTCGTCGTTGGCGCCCGAAGGTAAGCACAGCGCAACGATTTTCACGCCCTACTTCCCCACCGGACTGGACGCCGACGAAAACCGAAGCTGGAAAGAGCAATACGCCGACACGTGCGTGAACATCTTCGACACGTTCGCGCCCGGGTTCGCCGACTCCGTCACCAACCGCGTGGTGTTCTCCAACCGGTACTTCGGCAGCACCTTCAGCGCGCACGCCGGTGACTACTCACATGGCCTGCTGCAGCCCAACCAGCTGTGGACCGGCCGCGTCGTCGAAGGGGCCGACAAATTCGCCACGCCGGTCCACGGGCTCTACCTGTGCGGCCAATGCACCCACCCCGGCCCCGGGGTGACCGGCATTCCCGGCTGGAACGGCGCCGAAGCGGCTCTCAAGCACCTCAACGCGCGCGTCTCCTAGACGCGCGCGCCCTTGCCCACTCCGAAGAACTGGTATTCCTCGGGTTTCAGCGACCGCGTCGCCATCCAGTACTGCCAGGTGTAGCCACCCCATAGCACGGTGTTCTTGCCGTGCTCGTCGAGATACCAACTGGCGCAGCCGCCGGTGTTCCACACCGAGTGGGCCAGCTTGGCTTGCAGCTCATCGTTGAAGCGGTCCTGCGCGGCGCGCGTCGGCGCCAGCGCCTGCGCACCCAGCTTGTCGCACTTCGCGATCGCGTCGGCGACGTAGTGGATCTGCGATTCGATCATGAACACCACGGAGTTGTGCCCCAGCCCGGTGTTCGGTCCCAGCAGGAAGAACAGGTTGGGCACATCGGCGACGGTGATTCCGCGGTGGGCGCCGAGGCCCTCGCGGTTCCACCGGTCGACCAGATCCTCGCCGTGCTGCCCCTTGATCTGGACGTAGGTGTAGGAGTCGGTGACGTGGAAGCCGGTGGCGTACACGATCACATCCACCTGGTGTTCGGTGCCGTCGGCGGTGACGATGCCGTCGCGCGTGATTCGGCTGATGCCGTCGGTGATCAGTTGGGTCTTGGGGTCCGCGACGGCGCCGTAGTAGGTCGAGGAGTTCAGGATTCGCTTGCACCCGATGCGATAGTGCGGGGTCAGTTTGCGGCGCAGCTCGCGGTCCTTCACCGACCGGCGGATGTTGTATTTGCAGTAGGCCTCGATGAACTTCAGCGCGTTCGGCCGCTTGGTCATGCCGAAGGCCAGTGCCTCCTGGGCCCAGTAGATGCCCAGACGTGTCAGCGCGCGCAGCCCGGGGACGTTCCCCATGGCCCGACGCAGCACCAGCGGGAGGTCCGGGTTGGACCGCGGCACCACCCACGGCGGGGTGCGCTGGTAGAGCTGCAGTTCGGCGACCTGCCCGACGATCTCGGGCACGATCTGGATCGCGCTCGCGCCGGTTCCGATGATCGCGACCCGCTTGCCGGTCAGGTCGACGGTGTGGTCCCATTCCGCGGAATGGAAAGCGGGACCGGCGAATTCGTTGCGGCCGTCGATCTCGGGGAAAGACGGGACGTGCAACGCGCCGGCGCCGGAGACCAGGAACTGAGCGACGTATTCGCGCCCGTCGGTGGTGAACACGTGCCACCGGTACTCCTCGTCGTCCCAGTACGCCGCGATCGACCAGCGAATTGAACTCGATGAAGCGGCGCAGCCCGTACTTCTCGGTGACTCCCTTGAGGTAGTCCCAGATCTCGGGCTGGTAGGAGAACGGGTTCTTCCAGTCCGGCTTGGTCTCGAAGGAGTACGAGTACAGGTGCGACGGGATATCGCACGCGCAGCCCGGGTAGGTGTTGTCGCGCCAGGTGCCGCCGACGTCGTCGGCCTTCTCCAGGATGACGAAGTCCACACCCTGCTTCTGCAACGCGATGGCCATACCCAGACCAGAGAATCCGGTCCCGATGATGACGGCGCGGGTGTGCACCGGTGGCTTGTCGGCTTGCGGCCGAGTATCGGCTTCTGTCACGACGTCGGTCATGGTGAATTGGTCTTTCTGTGCGGAGGCCGTGCTCCTGCTGCGGCGGTATACCCGGCAAATACCCAGTACCCAGGGTATCGGATAGAACGAGTGTCATCGATCGACCGCCGAGACGATGTCAACGTGCCAAAGGCCCTCAGCTCACGCAGAGTTGCGCGGCACAACGTGGTGAATCGGCTGGTCAGGGTCCATCGCGATGCCCAGCGCCTCGGCGGTGCCGACGATGACCCCGATCATGATGGTCGTCAGATGGGCCTCGAACTGCTCACGCGGCATGCGTCGGGGACTGTCCGAATCGGGACCCAGCCACCACTCGGTGGCCGACGCGGCCGACCCGAAGGCCGCGTGTGCGGCCAGTTCGACCGCCGCGGGGTCCAGCTCCATCTCCCGCAGCTCGTTGTCGAACATGTCGGCCATGGCCAACGTGATCTCGCGGCCTTCGTTGAGAATCTGCACCGTCGACTGCGGGGTGGCCGCGGACCGTGCCTTGAATGAAGACCCGCAGCACGTTGGGATGCTGTCGACGAGGGTGACGTACTCCTCGACGCTGCGCCGGATCACCTCGCGGGCGGAGTCCGTTTTCAGGTTGATCGACGGGAAGATCGCCGCCCACAACATGTCGCGCAGACGCTCCCCGATCGCCTGGAACAAGTCGGACTTGTCGTGGAAATGCCGGTAGATCTTCGGTTTGGCGGTGCCGGCCTCTTCGGCGATTTCCCGCACGCTCAGCTCGGGCCCCAGGCGGTCGATGGCGCGGAAAGCCGCATCGACGATTTCGCTGCGCACCTTCTTGCGGTGTTCACGCCAGCGTTCGCTGCGCGCGTCGACCTTCCGTCCCGGCTTCACGCTCGGGTGGGGTGGTCGCGGTATTCTCACCACATCAAGCACCTTACCCCGTTGCAGGCGCTGACCTGGTCAGACGGCGCGACCGGGTCTTAAGCTGCGCCATGACTGAATTAAGTTCGACATCAATGGATGCAGGGGCGGGCACAAAAGCGCGTAGAGGCCCTGCCTCACCGTGTGGCAGCGATATCAGGTGCGTGCCGGACAAGCTGTCGCTACCCCCAACGTGGGCCCCCAAGATGCTGGTCAAGCTTGCTGCTACCGCGGTTAAGTCTGCCGCCGAGCCGTGGAAGGTGGGCGTTGAGCAACCGCGTGTCGGAATGATCTGTTCGTTCTGCGCAGTGGAGTCCCAAAGTGTCTGGAAGGCTTCGAGCGACCCGTCGTGGCTGACCTGTTCTCCGGCCTTACGGTCGATGGTCAGCGGGCCAACCCGCACGGGAGGCGCCGAGACTGTTAGTACACCAAGTGTCCCGGTTCCAGCATCAGTGGCGACGTGGGCCAGCAGAGGGCGATCCTCGTTCGCCCGGGCGAAATCGTCGAGTAGCCGACTGATAGCAACGCTTACCGTGGCATCGATAACAAGGTCAGCGCGGCGAAGATCTTCCGCGGGCATCGCTCCATGGTGCGCAGCTATTTCGACCGTGTCGCTAATCGCTTGAAGGCGCTGCGCAAGTGCTTCGACCTTCGGCCTGCCGACGTCGGTCTCGACGAAGTTCTGACGAACCAGCAGGCCACCCGTGACCATGCCAGGGTCGCACAAGACGACCTTCTTGGCCCCGGCCCGCACCACACATTCAGCAACCCATGACCCGATACCGCCGCACCCCCAGATTTGAACCGTCTTGCCCGAGTACCCGGCAACCGGCCGCCCAGCGTCGCGGCGTGTCGTGACCTCGGTGCGCTCGTCAGACACCGGCCACCATTCCAGCGGCGTCGTTGGGTCAAGGCTCACTGGGTCGATATCGATGATGGAACTTCTATTCTTGCTCGATCTAACGAGCGCCCGGATATGGTCGGCTCCTTTAGCGGGGATGTTGGCCGCCAGCAGGTGCGGCGGGCCGCCGGTAGGGTGAGGCACGGCGACGACGAACCGTTGTGGGGTGCCGTCGACCTTTCGGATCGCGCTGGCGCCAAGGACGGTGAGCATCACCCCCGAGAGTTGCTGGGCGGGGCGCCTGTCCCCATCTCTCAAATAAGGGCCACCCGGTGACGGGTGCCCGAGATACGGGTCATCGATAATCTGAAGAAATGATTTGAGTCGGCCGCCTGCGCCGAACGGCAAATCAACGTCGAGGGCGACGACGGGGACGTGATCCTTTTCCTCAGCCTCGAGTGGTCTCTCGAATGACAAGTCGAACCTATGCGGCGTCCTGGCAACCAGCCACCCGTGTCGTGCACGTCTACTACCCTGAAGCCCTTCTCGCACAACGATAGTGGGCGCACCGTGAATTGAGTGGAGGACTCCACCAACCGCGTGATAGAGCGCTGTCTGGGCATCAAATCGCCCGGCGGCGGCATCACCGAACCAACCGAAAAGTCGATCGATGAAGCCGGCGAATCCTGCGCCGGGATCCCACTCCCTCGAAGGGTCGAGGTAGATGCAGAGGCGTTGCCCTTCAAGGACATGTGCGTGATGTAGGAAGCGAAGGTGATCGACTTTCACACGCGGCGGTAGTAAATCAAGCCGGTCTACGGTGACCACGACTTCCTCGTGCGGGCCGACCGGCAGTCCCCCATCGGCCCGAGGGATATCGGCGGTGCGGAGCCTCAGCCGCAGATGGATCGCGCCGACTTTGTCGACGCGATGGCGACCCAACACCTGAACTTCGCCCGGGAACGCGTCAGCGATTGCGCGCAGGTCAACGAGGACCTGACGCTGCCATTCGCTTAGCTGGGCCATCGTCACCCTGCGCGGCCAGAGAGACTTATCGTCGCGGCGCCGGTTGAACCTATACCGCTGCCAATCGTGCTGTACTTACCAACTGCCCCTTCGGATTTCGGGGCCCTGAACCCATCACCGAAGAGTGCCTGCCATTTCTCCACGCTTTTGTCGAAGTCGGTCTCGTTATAAGCAGCCCTGATTTCAGCGGCGTGCACGTGGATGCGCTCGCGGAAGTACCCGTACGTTTCCTGAGTCCATCGGTGGTCGAATGACGTGCCGGTCCCGGCTGGGTCCATGATAACGGGCTTGCTCGGGTTGGCCCACAGCCACTCGTCGAGGTCAGACGCGATGTGCAGCAACGCGGTCGGCAGGTCTGCGTAGTATCCGGCGTCGATGATCGTGTGCCATTCCTTGACCTGCTCGCCCAGCACGGTTGTCAGCAGGATCGACTTTGTGCCGGTGAAGGAATTCTTGTGGTCGCGGAGGAATTTCATGATGCGGATAACTTCGCGGAGGTGCTTGCCGGCGATAGCGTCCTGGGATTTCATCCAGGCGGTGAAGCCGTCGGTGTCGGTGCGCTCCCACCTGTTGTCATCGCGATTGATGATCCACTGAGTGCCATCTGCTCGCAGCACGAAAGGGACGATGTCGAGGTGCATCGCGTTGTTGGCGTAATTTATGTAGACGCAGCGGCATCTTCGGCCGTGGACCATGTCCTTATAGGGCGAAGTGTTGTGTAACACGCGGTAGATGGCGTCGCCGTACTTCTTTTTGTCCGTTTCCCACTCAGGATTCTCGACCATCTGCACCATGAAGTCGCCATCGAAAGCCTTCCCGTTCTGCGGCCGAATGATGGTCTTCTGAGGCCACGAGCCCTGGGGGATCTTCTTCTTGATCAGCGGGCCGAGGCCCTCGTCGTCGTCGAGGACGCCGTAGACAGTGTCGACCCGCTGGCTGAGCATATCGAGGTTGGACTGGGACAGGTTGACGGTGTTCTCCAGGAAGTTCCCGAAGTAGTTGATGTGTTTCATGAGCAGTTTCCATGCAGTGTCGGGGTGGCCGGAGCGACGCCCAGGCCGTGGACGGGAATATAGGGACCGGCAACGTGGTCGGCGAAGGTAGCCGTATAAACGGGGCTGAGAACTCGGCTCTGGCCAGCGGCGAGCCCGGCTAGAGCTTCCGGCTTGGCGCGGTCCAACGTGAATACGTCGCCCGGCACCATAGCATCAAATCGGGCAAAATTTTCCTTACCGACAAGGTGCATCGCAGTGCCCTGCGCACCGCGGCTCGACGCTGTAATCATAAGTGGCGCAGCGGTCTTCGCCCATGTCGCCCACCCGCCTGTATCGAGACGCTCAGAGTGGTTCGTTCGCTGGTCGACGGTGCCGATATTGAGCACCCGAATCGACCCGAGCTCGATGCCGAGCATGCTGATGGCCTCGCCGATCGCCACGACAGACGGGTTGTTCGCCCAAATGCCGCCGTCAATGAGCCGCTGTCCGTCGACGGCAGCCGCCCGGAAGTACGTCGGCGCCGCTGTGGTAGCCATGGCGACGTCGACCATGGAGACCTGCCAGTCGCGGCACAGGCGCTCATGATGCGGCGTCTTGAAGATGTGGACTTCACCTCGCTGGACATCCCACGAGGGGATGACCAGCCGCTTGGCGCTATCTCCTAGTAAGCGAAGCCCGAAAACCTCAGTGAGAGTGTCCTTTAGGACGTCGCCGGAGTAGGCGGGATTCCAGGCACGTGACGTGAGGTAACGCCACCAGGCTCGACGGTAGGGCGGAAACACGCGCGTGGTCATATCCACATAGGAATCCACGATCTCAAAGGGCCGCAGTCCGGCGCCCAGACCAAGAGCGATGATGCCACCCGCCGAAGTGCCGGCAATTAGGTCGAATGCATCTGTCACGCGGATGCCAAGATCGGCTTCGAGGCGCGCGAGAACATGCGCGGTGAAAAGAGCTTTGGCCCCTCCGCCGTCGAGCGCAAGCACCTGAAAGCGACCACGACCGCACCTCGCGTCAGACGACGAGATGGCATTCTGGTGTGGTCCGCTGTTCATTTGATCCTATTGCGAGGGCCCCGATTTACAGCATGCAGGACACGCAGCCTTCGACCTCGGTGCCTTCGAGCGCCATCTGCCGCAGCCGGATGTAGTACAGCGTCTTGATTCCCTTGCGCCAGGCGTAGATCTGCGCTTTGTTCACGTCACGGGTAGTGGCGGTGTCCTTGAAGAACAACGTCAGCGAAAGCCCCTGATCCACATGCTGAGTGGCCGCCGCGTAGGTGTCGATGATCTTCTCGTAACCGATCTCGTAGGCATCCTGGTAGTACTCCAGGTTCTCGTTGGTCATGTAGGGCGCCGGGTAGTAGACCCGGCCGATCTTGCCTTCCTTGCGGATCTCGACCTTCGACACGATCGGGTGGATCGACGACGTCGAATGGTTGATGTAGGAGATCGACCCGGTCGGCGGCACCGCCTGCAGGTTCTGGTTGTAGATGCCGTGCGCCTGTACCGATTCCTTCAGCCGCCGCCAATCGTCCTGGTTCGGGATGCGGATGTCCGCTTTGGCAAACAACTGCCGAACAGCTTTCCGTCTTCGGCTCCCAGGCCTGCTCGGTGTACTTGTCGAAGAACTCCCCCGACGCGTACTTGGAGCGCTCGAAACCCTTGAAGTGCGAGCCGCGCTCGATCGCGATGCGGTTCGACGCGCGCAGCGCGTGGTAGAGCACCGCATAGAAGTAGATGTTGGTGAAGTCGACGCCCTCTTCGGAACCGTAGAAGATGCCCTCGCGGGCCAGGTAACCGTGCAGGTTCATCTGCCCGAGCCCGATCGCGTGGGAGTCGTTGTTGCCCTGCTCGATTGAGGGCACCGACCAGATGTGGGTCTGGTCGCTGACGGCGGTCAGCGCGCGGATCGACACCTCGATCGTCTGCGCGAAGTCCGGCGAGTCCATCGTCTTGGCGATGTTCAGCGAGCCCAGGTTGCACGAAATGTCTTTGCCCACTTTGGCATACGTCAGATCCTCGTTGAACAACGACGGCGTCGACACCTGCAGGATCTCCGAGCACAGGTTGCTATGCGTGATCTTGCCTTCGATGGGATTGGCCCGGTTGACGGTGTCCTCGTACATGATGTACGGGTAGCCCGACTCGAACTGCAGCTCGGCCAGCGTCTGGAAGAACTCCCGGGCCTTGATCTTGGTCTTGCGGATGCGCGCGTCGTCGACCATCTCGTAGTACTTCTCGGTCACCGAGATGTCGGCAAAGGCAACGCCATACACCCGCTCCACGTCGTAGGGCGAGAACAGGTACATGTCGTCGTTGCGCTTGGCCAGCTCGAAGGTGATGTCGGGGATCACCACACCCAGGCTCAGCGTCTTGATGCGGATCTTCTCGTCGGCATTCTCACGCTTGGTGTCCAGGAAGCGGTAGATGTCGGGGTGATGCGCGTTGAGGTACACCGCGCCGGCGCCCTGACGCGCACCGAGCTGGTTGGCGTAGGAGAAGGAATCCTCGAGCAGCTTCATGATGGGGATGACCCCCGACGACTGGTTCTCGATGTTCTTGATCGGCGCGCCGTGCTCGCGAATGTTGCTCAGCAGCAACGCAACTCCGCCGCCACGCTTGGACAGCTGCAGCGCGGAGTTGATCGACCGCCCGATCGATTCCATGTTGTCCTCGATGCGCAGCAGAAAGCAAGAAACTGGCTCACCGCGCTGCATCTTGCCCGAGTTCAGGAACGTCGGGGTGGCCGGCTGGAACCGGCCGTCGATGATCTCGTCGACCAGTTTCTCCGCCAGCCCGGTGTCGCCGGCCGCCAGCGTGAGCGCGACCATGACGACGCGGTCCTCGAAGCGCTCCAGGTAGCGCTTTCCGTCGAAGGTCTTCAGCGTGTAGGAGGTGTAGTACTTGAACGCGCCAAGGAATGTCGGGAACCGGAACTTCTTGGCGTAGGCGCGGTCCAGCAGCGTCTTGACGAAGTTGCGCGAGTACTGGTCGAGAACCTCACGCTCGTAATAATTTTCACGGATCAGATAGTCGAGCTTCTCGTCCTGATTGTGGAAGAACACGGTGTTCTGGTTGACGTGCTCCAAGAAGTACTGGCGCGCGGCGAGTACGTCCTTGTCGAACTGAATCTTGCCGTCCTTGTCGTACAAGTTCAGCATCGCGTTCAACGCGTGGTAGTCCGACTCGTCGGCCCCCGCGTGCGTGCCGGCGGTTACAGGCTCTGCAGTGACGGTTGGTGGCACGTCTGTTCCTTCCAAAATTCAGCGAGCCCCGCGCGGACGGCTTCCACGTCGTCCGGGGTTCCCATCAGTTCGAGGCGGTAAAGGTAGGGGACGCCGCACTTGCGGGAAACCACGTTGCCCGCATAGGCGAATTCGGCGCCGAAGTTGTTATTGCCGGCGGCGATGACGCCGCGGATCAGCGAGCGGTTGTGCTCGTTGTTCAAAAAGGCGATGACCTGCTTGGGGACATAGCCGCCGTCGTTAATGTCGGGAGTGGCCCGCCCGCCGCCGTAGGTCGGCAGCACCAGCACGTACGGCTCATCGACCTCTATGCGGCCATGCAGCGGTATCCGCGTGGCGGGAACACCCAGCTTCTGCACGAAGCGGTGGGTGTTCTCCGACACGCTGGAGAAATAGACCAGGTTGCGTCCCGTGACGTCCATGGCACCGCAACCTCCTTAACTAACCTCGCCCATCTTCGGCAGCGCTACGCGGTCAGCACGGCCTCGGAGATCGCCTTGATGCGGTCGGGGCGGAAACCCGACCAGTGGTCGTTCCCCGCAACCACGACGGGAGCCTGCAGGTAGCCCAGCGCCATCACGTAATCGCGCGCTTCGGAATCCAGAGTGATGTCGACCTTCTGGTACGCGATGCCCTGCTTGTCCAGCGCCTTATAGGTGGCGGTGCACTGCACGCATGCGGGCTTGGTGTACACGGTGATGCTCATCTGAGATACCGCTCCTTTGCGGGAAGGGGGAAACTTGATCACGGACTGGCAACTACTTTGGTACAACGTCTGCGCTAAGTTCAGCAGTCCGTCAGGTCCCAAGATTCCCGTCCTGCGGCTGTCTATGGCGAAGCCTGGCCTCGACATATTCAGGCCGATTCCGGGAGGTCCACCAGGGCCGAGTGGCTTGGTGATCCTGGGATCTGCCGACCTGCGAAACACTACACCTAGTGGGTGACAAGTGGCCCAGATACAAGATGTTCTGAATAACATTTTTGAAATTCCCTGGTCGCTACGCTTTGTCCGGCGCGCCGCTCGGCGTGTCGCACGTCACAAATGCCGCCGGCGGTGTCCACACGGACAGGTTTATCACCGGCCACCGACAACCTCCGCCCGACCCCGCCCATGGCCGGCGTGCGCACACCGCCAACCCGAAGCCAGCAAAGCCGCCAGTCACGACTGGCGGCTTCTACTGCGCTTTTGTCAGCTCAGATGTCAGCTGACCTCGGCGGCAAGCTTGCCGACGACGTCGCGCACGTTCGCCGACAGTTCGGCGTGCTCCGCGGGAGCCTTGCCTTCCAGGGTCTTGAACGGCACCGACAGCGTGACCGCTTCGACGACGCGCGCACCGGCGATTCCGAACGACTTGCGGGTCTCGTCGTGCGCCCACACCCCGCCGTATTGACCAAAGGACCCGCCGATCACGGCCAACGGCTTGTCCTTCACCGCGCTGCTGCCGAAGGGGCGAGACAGCCAGTCGATCGCGTTCTTGATCACCGCGGGAATGCTGCCGTTGTATTCGGGGGTCACCACCAGGACGGCATCCGCATCGGCCGCCGCGGCCCGCAACGCCTCCACCGGGGCGGGCGCATGCTCGACGGCATCGTTGGTCGAATCGTCGATTTCCTCGTTGTAGAACGGCAGGTCCCCCAGCCCGTCGAACAGGGTGACGGTGACGCCCTCCGGAGCGACCTCAGCCGCCAGCTGTGCGATCTGGCGATTGATCGACGCCGCACGCAAGCTGCCCACCAACGCCAATACTTTGATGGCGGAGTTTTCTAGATTCTGTGCCACTGTCCGGCTCCCTTCAATCGTTGGTCTACATCTTTCCACGGTTGAAACGGACTCTAGTCCGCTTTATTCCAACCGAGCTACAGTGCAGGAGTGAGCAGTGTCGAGCGGGTGGGCGAATTGCCGGTGCCCGCTGCACTAGAGAGAAGTGACGCGGCGCGCAATCGCGCGCTGTTGATCGACGCCGCCCGCAACCTGGTCGCCAAACGCGGCGCCGACGCCGTCACCATGGACGATGTCGCCGCGGCCGCCGGCGTCGGCAAGGGCACGCTGTTCCGCCGGTTCGGCAGCCGGGCGGGCCTGATGATGGAACTGCTCGACGAGGACGAGCAGGCCAGCCAGCAGGCATTTCTCTTCGGCCCACCGCCGCTGGGCCCGGACGCGCCGCCCCTGGATCGGCTGGTGGCGTTCGGCCGGGAGCGAATCTGCTTCGTGCACACCCACCACGCGCTGCTCTCGGCGGCCAACCGCGATCCCCACACCCGCTACGGCCCCGCCGACGCGGTCCTGCGCACGCACGTGCGGGTGCTCCTGCAGTCGGCGCATACCAGCGGCGACCTCGACGCCCAGACCGACGCACTGCTGGCGCTGCTCGACGCCGACTACGTCGAGCATCGACTCAACGTCGGCGGTCACACCCTGCAGACCTTGGGCGACGCCTGGGAAGAGCCTGGCGCGCAAGCTGTGCGGGCGGTGATCCGCCCCATGGAAGGTTGCGTCGAGCCGACGCCGGGCTGGGTCCTGCACGTCGACCTCGACCAGTTTTTGGCGTCGGTCGAACTGCGCCGCCACCCCGAACTGGTCGGGCTGCCGGTCATCGTCGGCGGCAGCGGCGATCCGACCGAACCGCGCAAGGTCGTCACCTGCGCCTCGTATGAGGCCCGCGAGTTCGGCGTGCACGCCGGCATGCCGCTGCGCAACGCCGCCCGCCGCTGTCCCCCAAACTCGGGGGCCACCTTCCTGCCGTCGGACCCCGCCGCCTACGACGCGGCGTCCGACGAGGTGATGGGCCTGCTGCGCGACCTGGGACATCCCGTCGAGGTGTGGGGCTGGGACGAGGCGTACCTCGGGGTGACGGCCCATCCCGCCGCGGTCGCCGAGCAGATCCGCACCATCGTCCTGGCGGAAACGGGACTGTCCTGCTCGGTCGGCATCAGCGACAACAAACAGCGCGCCAAGGTCGCCACCGGCTTCGCGAAACCAGCAGGCGTCTTTGCCCTCACCGACGCGAACTGGATGTCCGTGATGGCCGACCGCCCGGTCGACGCGCTCTGGGGCGTGGGCCCCAAGACCGCGAAAAAGCTTGCTGCCCTTGATATCACAACGGTCGGGCAGCTTGCGCGCGCCGACGCCGAACTGCTGACGTCGACGTTCGGCCCGCGCACCGGCCTGTGGCTGTTGCTGCTCGCCAAGGGCGGTGGCGACACCGAAGTCAGCGCGGCGCCCTGGGTGCCGCGCTCGCGCAGCCACGTCGTCACCTTTGCGCGCGACCTCACCGATCGAGCCGAAATGGACCAAGCGGTAACGGATTTGGCCCGGCGCACGCTGGACGACGTCGTGGTGTCGGCGCGGATCGTCGCGCGGGTCGCGGTGACCGTGCGCACCGCCACGTTCTACACCCGCACCAAGATCCGCAAGCTGGCCGAGCCGAGCACCGATCCGGACGTCATCGTCGCGGCGGCCCTGCAGATCTTGGACCTGTTCGAGTTGGATCGGCCGGTTCGGCTACTCGGGGTGCGATTGGAGCTCGAGATGCCCGAGTAGCTTCAGTGGGGCGCCGGGCTGGGCCGAAGTGCGCGCGTGAAGAACACATTGACCCGACGCATCACCAGGCTGTAGGGCCACCACGCCAACCGCTTGAATGCATATAACGCTCGGATGTCTGGCGACGTATAGATCAAGTACCTGTTTTTGGCGACCCCCGCCAAGATCTTCTCGGCTGCCGTTTCCGGTGACACGGCATGACCGGCAAAGCGCTCGACCCATTGACTCACCTTGGGGTGGTCGCGGTCGACGCCGGCGATCTCGACGGTGTTGACCAGCGGGGTCTTCACCGCGCCGGGGACCACGACCGACACGCCGATGCGGTGCCGGGCCAAGTCGAAGCGCAGCACCTCGGACAACCCACGCAACCCGTACTTGCTGGCGCTGTAGGCGGCATGCCAGGGCAGCGCGACCAGCCCTGCCGCAGATGACACGTTGACCAGATGCCCGCCCCGGCCGGCCGCCACCATGGGTGGGACGAAGGACTCGATGACGTGGATCGGCCCCATCAGGTTGATCGCGATGATTTTGCTCCAATGCTCATGCGTGAGCTGGTCGACCGTTCCCCAGGCCGATATGCCGGCGATGTTCATCACGACATCCATGCTGGGATGCCGGGTGTGGATATCGGCCGCGAACATGGCTACGTCGTGGTAGTCGGAAACGTCGAGAGCGCGATGCTGGGGCACCTGTGCGCCCAGCGCGCGGGCATCGGCCACGGTTTGCGCGAGACCGTCAGTGTCGCGGTCCGTCAGATAGAGCTCGGCGCCCTGGGCGGCCAGCCGCAATGCGGTGGCGCGGCCGATGCCACTGGCCGCACCGGTGACAAAACACCGCTTTCCCTCGTAATACCGCCCCGTCTGCCCCATGTCCGTGACGATACCGGGGGTAACGCGTCGCCTAGGGCTGCCCGCCCCAGAGCGCGTGCAGCCACAACTGCTCGAGTACCCGCACGCGGCGCTCCAGGCCATGATCGCGGCCAGCGAGAATAGGGTCGCCGGTCAGCACCAAAGCGGTTGCGCCCGCCAGCGTGCGGACCAGCGTCGGGATGTCGTCGGAGATCGGATGCGCGGTCCCGGCCTTCATCTCGGCCTCGACGATGCCGACGATCTGGCGCAGCACCGCCTCGAATTGCCGGTCGAGAATTTCGCGAATCTCAATATCGGTGTGGCGCGCGACATTACAGGCCACCATCACCGGGTCGTTGTGTGCATAGACCGCGGCCGCACTGCCCACCATCCGTTTGGCGAACTGCTCCGGCGACTCGCCCGGCTGACGGGGGGCGAAATACTGCGTGAGTTCTTCGAGTTCTTCGGCGGCCTCGGCCATGATCTGGGCGAGCACCGAGTACTTGGAATCGAAATAGAAGTAGAAACCGGACCGCGCCACTCCGGCTCGCAGGCTGATGGTGCTCACCGACAGCTCGGCGAACGGTTTCTCCTGCAACAGTTCGCGCACCGCTCCCATGATCGCTTGCCGGTGCTTGTCACCGCGGCGCCGCACGGCCGGCTCGCCCTGCTCCGGATTCACCGCGGTGTTATCCACCCCCCTGACCTTGCACTACGGCGCACAAAAAGCAAACTTGACAGCCGTCAAGTTTGTCACGAAGGATGGGTTGACGAGTGACAGGCGTCACGTAGCCCGGGCCCGCAAAGGAGCGTTTATGGCCGCCACCATCAGCACCCCGCACTACCTGCTTGACCAGGCGCGGCGCCGCCTCACCCCGTCGGTCAACAACTTCCCCGGCCTGGGCCTGGTGGAGCGCAGGCTGCTGAACACCCAGTTCCCGGAGCGCAAGCTGGCCGACCCGCCACCGGGCAGCGGCCTCAAGGCGGCCGTCGGTGACGCGGGCCTGCCCGTCATCGGGCATCTCATCGAGATGTTGCGCGGCGGACCGGACTATCTGATGTTTCTGTACAAGAACAAGGGCCCCATCGTCTACGGAGACTCTCCGGTGATGCCGACCGTCGCGGCACTGGGCCCCGACGCCGCGCAGGTCATCTACTCCAACCGCAACAAGGACTACTCGCAGCAGGGCTGGGTCCCGGTGATCGGCCCGTTCTTCCACCGCGGGCTGATGCTGCTCGACTTCGACGAGCACATGTTCCACCGCCGGATCATGCAGGAGGCATTCGTGCGCTCCCGCCTCGTGGGCTATGTCGAGCAGATGGACAAGGTCGTGTCGCAGGTCATCGCCAACGACTGGGTGGCCAACGACGCCCGCTTCCTGCTCTATCCGGCGATGAAGGAGCTGACCCTCGACATCGCCTCGATGGTGTTCATGGGCCACGAGCCCGGCACCGACCACGAGCTGGTCACCAAGGTGAACAACGCGTTCACGACCACGACCCGCGCCGGCAACGCGGTTATCCGCACCAGCGTGCCGCCGTTCACCTGGTGGCGGGGCCTGAAGGCACGGGAATTGCTGGAAAGCTACTTCACCGCCCGCGTCAACGAGCGCCGCGGCAAGGAAGGCAACGACCTGCTCACGGTGTTGTGCCAGACCGAGGATGAGGACGGCAACCGGTTCTCCGATGAGGACATCGTCAACCACATGATCTTCCTGATGATGGCCGCCCACGACACATCGACGTCCACGGCCACGACGATGGCGTACAACCTGGCCGCCCATCCGGAGTGGCAGGAGCGCTGCCGCGACGAATCCGACCGACTCGGCGACGGGCCGCTGGATATCGAATCGCTGGAGAAGCTGGAATCGCTCGACCTGGTGATCAACGAGGCGATCCGGCTGGTGACACCGGTTCAATGGGCGATGCGGCGGACGGTACGCGACACCGAACTGCTGGGCTATTACCTTCCGGAGGGCACCAACGTCATCGCGTATCCCGGGTTGAACCACCGGCTGCCAGAGCTGTGGACCGACCCGCTGAAGTTCGACCCGGATCGCTTCACCGAGCCGCGCAACGAGCACAAGCGACACCGCTACGCGTTCTCGCCATTCGGCGGCGGCGCACACAAGTGCATCGGAATGGTGTTCGGCCAGTTGGAGATCAAGACAATCCTGCACCGGCTGCTGCGTCGCTACCAGCTAGAGCTTCCCCGACCCGGCTACAAGCCGAGCTGGGACTACGGCGGCATGCCCATACCGAAGGACGGCATGCCGATCGTGCTGCGCCCGCTCTAGACCTCACCTTTGACCGCGAGCAGACGCAAAAGCCCCCATTTCCCCGCGAAATGGGGGCTTTTGCGTCTGCTCGGCGTGATCAGGCGGCCAGCCGGTTGGCGCACGCGATGACCGCGCGCAGCGCGGACTGCGTCGGATCGTCCGCCCAGCCCATCGCCCATTCGGCCCGGATCCCGTCGCTGCCGCAGACGAAGGTGGCGGTGTATTCGCCGGATCGCATCTGGTGGAATTTCAACATCTCCACCGTGATCCCGCGCTCGTGCAGCATTGCGGTGAGAGCGGCGACGGGCCCGCTGGCGGCGGCAGTCGAGGTGCTGATGCGATCGCCGACGGCGATCACGGCCTGGAAGTTACGGGCCTGCGGCCCCAGCCGCGCGGCGGACCGCTCGGTGTCGGTGCAGGCCCAGTGCCCCAGCCGCAGTGGGCCGGCGGTGTGGCCGTAGGTCGCGACGAAGCTCTCCCAGGACATGTCCTCGGCCTGTTCCCGCAGACCGCGGGGCAACGCGGCACCGAAGTGGTCGCCGAACCAGGCGCTCGCCACGCACTGGCGTTCCGCGCGGCCGGAAAGGTGGGAGAGACTGGAAAGAATTGTCATGGTGCCGGTCTTCTCTGGTCAGAAGGAGTGACCGACGGTAGTAGCTTCCGACCCACAGCGGGGGGTCGGTCTGGATCAGACCCCGCTGCGGGTGCTGGCTACTACGGCAAGAAGATGCACGAGCGCGACACTAGACGCCGAGCGCCGGCGGTGCAAGTTCATTAGCGGACAATTGGTCTACCGGCGGTTTCGGCCCAAAACTAGGAAACGACCCCCCACGATGCCGGCGATAGCATCTGCCAGACTGGCCGTCGCAGAACCACGCTTACGCACGAGCCATGAAAGGCGCCACCGATGAGCACCAAGAGCAGTACGAGGACGCTGGCAGTTCGAACCGTGGCCGCAGCGCTGATCGCGGCTTTCTCGATGCTGGCCGTGGGCTGCACATCTGAAGTCCCCGCACCGACTCAGCCGGCGCCGGGAACGCCGCAACAGCGCTAGATCGGACGAGTCAGCCAGTAGGTCCCGGCGACGGATCCATCCGGAGGTATGCCTGGATGGTGGTGCCGTTCGCCGTGGTGTGGGTGCGTACCAAGTCGGTGATGGCATTGACCAGGAACAGTCCGCGGCTGGCGGTGCCGCTGGCGCCGGGGGGGCGGCGCCCTGCCAGGGGGTCGTCGAACCGCCCGGTGTCGCGCGCCTCACAGACCAGATGCTGCTTGTCCCGCCAAAAAGCCAGCTGGCACGCGCCGTCCGTGTACATCAAGCTGTTGGTGGCCAGCTCGGTGGCGATCAGTTGCAGATCGTCGGTGCCGTCCTCGGATAGTCCGACCCAGCTGGCGTAGTTGACGGCGAACGACCGCGCGGGACGCAGATCCGCGGTCTTCCGGACCGTGTACGTGACCGCCTCCGGGTTTAGGGGCAGCGGTCGGTTGCAGCGTGCCAGCGCATCCTCCGGCGCGTATTCCGCACTGCGATGCAGCGATCCGCAGCTCCACAGCAGGGGATGAGTCGCGCGGGCACCCGCCAGCACGTCCTCATCCAGGCGATTGGCGTCGTAGAGACACAATGCCAGGACCCGTTGGTTTTCCAGCGCCTCGTTCACCAGCGCCTCATCCTCTACGCAGGCGAGGAGCTCGTCATCGGTGCGGCCCGGCCAGACGAGTTGGCTGACGATGCGCACCCGTCGATCGCGGTATTGCTCGGCGAAGCGGCTCTTTATCGCCAGAAACCGGCTCGGGTTGCGGGCAATCTCAGTGATGTCGGCCGTATGCAACCCGGCCGGTATCCCATCGCATTCGCGACGTAGCGCGTCACGCAGCAGCGCCAGGTTCTCGCCGGGCACCGCGATCAGCACCGGCTCGCCGGCCGCCAAACCGTCGACCACAAAGCGCAGCACGAAATCCAGATACTCCCCCTGCGACTGGTAAAGCAGCGCGGAGTGTAGGAAGCCCTGTTGCTCGGCGTCCGTGCGCGTCGTCACGTATGCGCTCCCGCTTTGTGTCACTGTTGCCAACCCCCGGCTGGGCCCGTCCGTCTGTCTCTATTCCCATACCCCAGAAGGCCCTTCGGTATGCGTGCGTGGCTAATGACACGCCGACTCGTATCGATCGCTCGCTCCTACAGCCACCAAGAGGCGGCGGCGTCCAGATGCCGACGGATGCGGTAGCGGGCCAAGCTGTCATCACCGTCCCTGATCGCATCGAGAATCCGCAGGTGAGCGCGCTCAACGGCGACGGCGTCGCTCCAGGTCGGCAAGCCCTGCCCGGTGCTGGACCAGTGCCGGCGGAACAGCTCGACGATGATCCGCAGGAACAAATCCAAGAGCGAATTGCCGGCGAGTTGGGCAAGTCCGATATGAAATCGTGACTCTTCGACAGCAGCGTTGCGCACATCGTCGGCCGTTTCACAATGAGCGGCCCCGTGGGCGTTGAGGAACGCCGCCACCCCAGGTTCGGCGCGCCGCTCGACGACTTTGGTCACGCTGTCGATCTCGATGGCATCCCGGACGCAGCGAAAGTCTTCGCGACTGGGCTGGCGGTACTGCAGGTAGAGCGCGATGGTGTCGATGCTGGCCTGCGCTTCCGGTTTGGCGACGATCAGCCCGCCGCCGGGTCCGCGGCGCATGTGTGCGACCGCGTGATGCTCCAGCAGCCGCACGGCTTCGCGCAGCACCGAGCGGCTCACCCGGTAGCGTTCGAGCAGCTCGGTCTCGGTGCCGAAGACCGAACCGACCCGCCACCCGCTGGCGGCGATGTCGTCGCCGATGGTGGCCGCCAGCACCTCGGCCAGCTTGCCGCGCGGTGCCTCCAGGTTGAGCCGCGGTTGTCGGATGCCGGTCGGCGGCGCTTCCGGCGTATATTGGCCGCGCTGATGTTCCTGCAACCACGCGGTGACCGCTTCCACGTGCCGCTCAGTGAGCGTCTTGGCCCGCGCCGCATCGCCGGCCGTCACCGCGGCGACGATGTCGGAGTGGTCAGTGTGCATCTGGTCGACCAGCTCGACGGCTTCGCCGGCGGAGCCTGTCCGCGACTTGCGGGCGTAGCGCGCGGTCAGGCGCATCAACACATCGATGAACAGCTGCAGGACAGGGTTATTCGCCTGCTGCGCCAGCGCGATGTGGAACTCGTCACGTGGCGCATCCAGACCGGGTTTCCACTGTTGTTCGGCGCGCAAAACGGCTCGCAGCCTGTCGATTCCGGCTTCGTCGATCCGTTCGGCGGCCAGCGAGGCCGCCAGCGGCTCGAGCACCAGGCGGGCGTTGAGCAGGTCGCCGAGCGTGGTGCCCAGGTACTCCAGATAGATGACGACGGCGCGGGTGGCCGGGCCGGCATCGGGCTCGCAGATGAGCAGCCCGCCGTTGGGTCCGCGGCGCATCCGGGCAACCTGGTGGTGCTCGACGAGGCGAACGGCCTCCCGCAGTACCGATCGGCTCACCTCATAGCGTTGCTGTAGGGCGTGCTCGGAACCCAGCGACTCTCCGATGGTCCAGCCGCGGCGCACGATGTCCGCTTCGATCTGGCGGGCGATCTTCGATGCTCGTTTGTCCGCCGGGCCGGTCTCGCGGCTCATATGCGGCTCAATCGAGTTGTCCCACAGAGTGTCTCAACAGGTGAGCAGCATGCATCCCGCGACGGGACCACCGCCCACGGAGACGACACCGACCTCGGGGCGTTGCGACACCTGCCGCTCCCCCGCCTCGCCGCGCAACTGCAAACACCCCTCGTGCAGCGCCCAGTAGCCGTGCATGCGCCCGGCGGAGAGCTGGCCGCCGTAGGTGTTCAGCGGCAGCTGGCCGTCGCGGGCGATCCGCGCACCGCCCTCGACGAACGGGCCGGCCTCGCCGTCGCCGCATACTCCGAGGGCTTCCAGCCACGCGAGGGTGAGAAACGTGAAACCGTCGTACAACTCGGCGACACCGAGGTCGGCGGGCGTCAGCTCGGTGCGCGACCACATCTGCGCCGTCGCATCGGACATGGCCATCTTGGGGTAGTCGTCGCGGTGGAACCAGCCGCCGGCACCGTCGGATCCGCCGATCGCCTCCACCGCCACCGCGCGGTGCGGGCAGTCGCGCGCGTACTCCGCGTTCGATACCACCACCGCGATCGAGCCGTCGATCGGGACGTCGCAGTCCAGCAGCCCGAATGGCGTCGACACCAGCCGCGCACCCAGGTAGTCGCCCATCGTCATCGGTTCGCGGTAGACCGCAAGGGGATTCAACGCCGCGTTGCGCCTGCCGTTCAGCGCGATCCAGCCCAGCTGCTCTTTGGTGGTTCCGTACAGCTCCATGTGACGACGGCAGTTCAGCGCCAGCCAGTTCGCCGCCGAATACGCCTGCGCCACAACAAGATCGTTGACGTCGTCCATGGCGCCGACGGCCGGGCGGGGGGAACCCTCGGGTGTCTCGAACATGCGCGCCAGCGGCGGGGCGGGGGCGTTTTCGTCCTGTTTCACCGGGACTGTGCCGCCGAGCATCTGAATGGTCCGGTAGATCACCACGTGGCGGGCGCGTCGCTCGGCGACCGCGCGGCACGCCGACATCACCGGGCTCAGCAGGCCGCCGGTGCCGAAGCCGCTTCCGCAATCCGCGGCTTCGATGCGCAGCGCGGCATTGACCTCGCCGGGCGGCGTGTCACCGAGGGTCGCGATGCCGTCGATGTCGGCGGCGGCCAGGCCCGCGTCGGCGATGGCGGACTGCACCGCCTCCATGGTCAGATCGAAGCCCGGAATGCCGGTGCGACGGCCGATTCGTGAGATCCCGATGCCGGAGATGATCGCGTCTTTTTCGAAGTAGCTCATCTGCACCTAACCCGTGAGGACCAAAACCCGCCGCATGCGCCAAAACAAATAGAGTGTACTGTATTGGCCGTGTCCGCCGAGCCGGTGTCCCAGCTGCTAATCGAACATTGCGACGCGTGCGCACGCTGGGTGCATCCGCCCGCGGGCGAGTGCCGCGACTGCGGCGGCCCGTTGGTCGCACGGGCGGTTTCCGGGCACGGCACGGTGTTCACCTATACCGTCAATTACCACCCCTACAACCCGGAGATCCCGACTCCGTATGTGATCGCCATCGTCGAGCTCGCCGAACAGAGCGGGCTTCGACTCGCCGCCAATATCGTTGGCTGCGAACCGGATTCGGTGACTGTCGGGATGCCGGTCGACGCGCAGGCCGAACGGGGCGCCGGCGGCGCGCCGTTGTTCGCGCCGGCTTAGAGGTGGCGAGCAGACGCAAAACCCCCCGACACGCCGAGCGTGCAGGGGTTTTTGCGTCTGCTCGCGCTTCGTAGCCCTACCGCTTGCGCGCGGTGACCAGCAGGAACTCCCACTCCATCGTCGGCGTCCCCGCCAGGTAACGGTCGCCGAGTTCGGCCAGCCGTGCGTCCAGCGCGTCAGCTCGCTCGGGCTCCCCGGCGAGCCCGCGGTACGCGGCGATCGTCGGGCCGTAATTCGCCTTGAAGAAGTCGCGGAACGCCGCCCCGTCGGCGAACCGGTCCACCCGCAGCGTGCGGCGTTGCGCGGTGAAGTCGCGCACCCGATCGCCCAGCAGGCCGCGCACGTGATGCTCGCTGCCCCACAGCGGCGCCGGTTGCGCGCCGGGCGGCGGCGCGGCCATGAACGGCTTCATCGTCGCGAACATCTGGCCCACGAAGCCTTCGGGCGTCCAGCTGATCAGCCCGATCACCCCGCCAGGCCGGCAGACTCGCACCAATTCGTCCGCGGCGTCCTGATGGTGTGGGGCGAACATCACGCCGACGCAGGAGACAACCGCGTCGAACTCGTCGTTCCCGAACGGCAGCGTCTCTGCATTGGCCACCCGCCAGGTCAGGCTGACGCCGCGGGCTTCGGCGATCGCCCGGCCCCGCTCCAGCAGGTCCGGACACAGGTCGCTGGCGATCACGTCGGCGCCGGCCGTCGCCGCGGGTATCGCCACATTGCCGGAGCCGGCGGCAACGTCGAGCACACGATCGCCCGCGCCAATTCCGCTGGCCTGCACCAGCATCGGGCCCAGCGGTGCCACCACGTCGGTCGCCACGCTGGTGTAGTCGCCCAGCGCCCACAGCGCCCGGTGCGTGCTTTCGTATCCGCGATCGGCGGTTTCGGTCAGTGCGGTCATGGTGAACTTCCCTTCAAAGGTGTTGGCCATAATCGTCGGACTCGCCACCCAACCGCTTCCAGTGCCGGATCTGAACCAGCGGAAGTTCACAATCTGTACTAGCCACCGGCGCTGCCACAGCGTCTACTGGACACAGCCGAAGTAAGGGGTTGTCGAAATGTCGACGTACAGCCAGTTCTGCCCGGTGGCCAAGGCCATGGAGTTGCTCGATGAACGCTGGACGCTGCTCGTCGTGCGCGAACTGCTCAAAGGCAGCACACATTTCAATGATCTGCGGCGTGGCGTGCCTAAGATGTCGCCGGCGTTGCTGTCCAAGCGACTGAAGGCGTTGAGCCGGGCCGGCGTCGTCGAACGCACCGAGTTCGACGGCCGCACGTCGTATGCGCTGACAGCCTGCGGTCAGGAGCTCGCCGGTGTGGTCAACGAACTCGCCGCCTGGGGCGCCCGCTGGATCCCCGAGATCGGCGACGATGACCTCGACCCGCACCTGCTGATGTGGGACATTCGCCGAACCGTGCCCGTCGATGCCTGGCCGAGGGCGCGCACGGTGGTGGCGTTCCGGCTCACCGGTGTTGCTCCCAAGGCTTCCGGCTGGTGGTTGATGGTGTCCGAAGGAGCGGCCGACGTCTGCGATTTCGACCCGGGCTACGAGGTGGCCGCGACGGTGGAGACCAGCCTGCGCACGCTGACCGAGCTGTGGCGCGGCGACGTGTCGTGGTCGCGCGCGATGCTCAACGGCGGCGTGATCGTCCACGGAGCCGTCGATGCCCGCCGGGCAGTGCCGCGCTGGCTGGGTCAGTCGACCATGGCGGCTATCCCCCGCCCGGCTTAGCGGAGTTGGGTGGCGCGAGCAGACGCAAAATCGCCCAAAATCACCGATTTTTGGGTGATTTTGCGTCTGCTCGCGCTACTCGCGCTGCTATGGCCCTAGTTGATCAGCGGGTCGCGCGGCATGCCGAGGATTCGCTCGGCGATCTGGTTGCGGGTCACCTCCGAGGTGCCGCCCGCGATCGCCATGCCGCGCGCGCCCATGATCAGTCGGCCGGCCAACGCGCCGGGCGCGTCGATTAGTGCGACCTCGGGCCCCTGCAGCGCCGCCATGATCGCGGCCCCCTCCACCATGTGGTCGGCCAGCTTCAGTTTGGTGACGTTGCCCTCTGGGCCCGGACCCGCCCCTTCGACGCTGCGCGCGACGCGGCGCAGGTTGAGCAGCCGCAGCGCGGTTTCCTCGGCCAGATAGTAGCCGAGTCGAATTGCCGCGCCCGCCAAGCGATCTGCGTGCTGTTGGGCCAATTTAACCAGTTCCGGCGCGAGGCCCTCGTAGAACGATCCGCTGCCGCCGATGCTGACCCGCTCGTTGCCCAGCGTCGCCCGCGCGACCGTCCACCCAGAGTTGGGCGCACCGACGACGTCTTCGTCGGGAACGAACAGGTCGTTGAAGAACACTTCGTTGAATTCGGCGCCGCCGGTCATCTGCCGCAGTGGGCGCACCTCGACCTCGGGCGCCTTCATGTCGACGATAACCGTGGTGATGCCGGCGTGCTTGGGGGCCTCCGGGTCGGTGCGCACGGTGGCCAGGCCGCGGGCGCAGTAGTGGGCCCCGCTGGTCCACACCTTCTGGCCGTTGATTTTCCAGCCGCCGTCCACCCTGGTGGCCCGGGTCCTGATGGACGCCGCATCGGACCCGGCCTCGGGTTCGGAGAACAGCTGGCACCAGATCTCGTCTTTACGTAACGCCTTTTCGACGAATCTCTCGATCTGCCAAGGGGTTCCGTGCTGGATCAGGGTCAGGATCACCCATCCGGTGATTCCGTAGTCGGGCCGCTTGATGCCGGCCGCGCGGAACTCTTCCTCGATGACCAACTGTTCCACCGCGTCGGCGGCACGCCCCCACGGTTTAGGCCAGTGCGGCATCACGTAGCCCGTCTCGATCAGCTTGTCGCGTTGGGCCTGCTTCTCGAGGGCGGCCAACTCGGCGGCGTCGGCATGGATTTGGGTGCGCAGTTCCTCGGCCTCGGGCGGCAAATCTAGGCTGTTTTCCCGGGCCGCACCGGCAGCGGTGCGATCGAAGACATCCCGGGCCGGCGCGTCACCGCCGAGCAGCGCGGCGGTCACGACCGCCCGGCGCACATGCAGGTGTGCGTCGTGTTCCCAGGTGTAGCCGATACCTCCGTGCACCTGAACGTTGAGCTCGGCGTTGCGCGCATAGGCGGGGAAGGCCAGCGCGGCCGCCACCGCGGCGATCAGCCGGAACTGCGCTTCGTCTTCTGATGAATCCTCTGACGCCGCCCGCGAAGCGTCCCACACGGCGGCGATCGCCGACTCGGCGGCAACCACCATGTTCGCGCAATGGTGTTTGACCGCTTGGAATGTGGCGATGGTGCGGCCGAATTGCTGACGCACCTTGGCATAGTCGACGGCGGCCTCGACGCAGTCGGCGGCCCCGCCCACCGCCTCGGCGGCCAGCAACGTCCGCGCGCGGGCCAGAGCCGATTCCCGCGCCCCCGGCAGGATGTCGTCGTCGGACACGGTCACGTTCTGCAGCCGGACGCGCCCGGACCGCCTGGTCGGATCGAAGTTCTCGGGCACCTCGACCGAGACACCGGCGCGATCGCGTTCGAGCACCAGCACGTCGTCACCCGCGGCGATCAGCAGCAGTTCGGCCAGCCCCGCGCCCAAGACCACCCCAGCCTCACCGTCGGCCAGCCCGTCCTTGATCTGCGCGCGGCTGTCCAGACCGATTGCCGCGGTGACAGTTCCGTCGATCAGCCCCGGCAACAGCCGGGTCTTCTGGTCGGCGGTGCCCTCTTTTGCGATCACCGACGACGCGATCACCGTCGGCACGAACGGGCCGGGCGCCACCGCCCTGCCGAGTTCTTCGACCACCACCACCAGCTCGGGCAGCCCGTAGCCGGAGCCGCCGTGCTCTTCCTCGATGTGCAGGCCAAGCCAGCCCAGCTCGACCATGCCCTGCCAGAAGGGCGGTCGCGCCTCCTCCGGCGCCTCCAGCAGGGACCGCGCCGCCGCCCGCGCCTTCTGCGAGGTCAGGAAAGCGCGGGCGACCTGCAGCGAGCTCGCGGTGGTCGTCGGTCAGTGCGATACCCATCAGGGCCCTCCTCGAGCGGCTTCGCGGCCCGCATCATTCGCCGGGGCGCCGAGAAAGAGTGTACTTAATCCGGGCGAAACCCGAGCCCGCCCGGTCCGGGGGGCGGCTATTTGGGCGCGAACCGCTGCCCGGCGTCCAGTCGCAGGCACTGGCCGTTGAGCATGGGGTTGTCCACGATCGCCGCCACCAGCTTGGCGTACTCCTCGGGACGGCCGAGCCGCTTGGGGAACGCGGCGTCTTTGGTCAGCGCCGAAGCGAATTCGTCGGGAATGCCCTTGGTCAACCCGGTGGCGAACAGGCTGGGGGCGATCGCCAGCACCCGAATTCCCAGTGACCCCAGGTCACGCGCCATGGTCAGACACATGCCGGCGATGCCCGCCTTGGCGGCGGTGTAGGCGACCTGGCCGATCTGGCCCTCGAACGCCGCGATCGACGCGGTGTTGATGATGACGCCGCGCTCCTCGTCCTCGGGCTCGTTCTTGCTCATGTGCGCGGCGGCCAGCCGGCTGATGTTGAAGCTGGCGATCAGGTTGAGATCCACCACGGATTGGAAGGATTCCAGGTCATGGGGCCCGTTCTTGGTCATCGTCCGCTTGGCGATGCCGCCGCCGGCGGTCGTCACGATGACGTGCAGCCCGCCCAGCTCGTCGACCGCGGCCTGTAGCGTCTCCTCGGTTCCGGTGAAGTCGGTGACGTCGACCGGATAGAACTTGCCGCCGATACCCTCGGCGACCTCCTTGCCGTCGGAGCCTTCGCGGTCGAGCACCGCGACCTGCGCGCCACGCTCGTGCAGCAGCTCGGCGCTGGCCCGCCCCATTCCCGAAGCGCCGCCGATGACGACGACCTTCTTCCCGCTGATCTCCATCCGGACCTCTCCTGTTCTGGCTTGTCAGAATTCCCTGATATTTGTAACGTTGCCTAGGTACGCTAGCGCGTCCGCCCCGAGGCCTTGACCCCGCCTTGTCCGAGAGCCATGCCAAGCTGAATCGTGCTCCTTGTCGACGTAGCAAGCACATCGCTTAATGTGGGCGGCACCTCGTCGCGGCTGACCAAGGTCGCCCACATCGCCGAGCTGCTGCGCCGGGCCGCGCCCGACCCGAAACTCATAGCGATCATCGTGTCGTGGCTCTCCGGCGAGCTGCCGCAACGCCAGATCGGTGTCGGCTGGGCATCGCTGCGGTCACTAGCACCCCAGGCGCCCGCGGCGACGGATCCGGCGCTGGCCGTCACCGCCGTCGACGCCACGTTCTCCGAGATCGGCGCCGTGTCGGGCAAAGGGTCCCAGGCCCGCCGCGCCGAACTCGTCAAGGGCTTGTTCGCCGCCGCGACCGACACCGAGCAGACCTTTCTGCTGCGGCTGCTCGGCGGCGAGCTGCGCCAGGGTGCACTGGCCGGGATCATGACCGACGCCGTCGCCAAGGCCGCCGGAATCCCTGCGGCCGCGGTGCAGCGCGCGGCGATGCTGGGCGGCGATCTGCCGGCGGTCGCGGCGGCGGCGCTGTCGGACGGAACGGCGGCGTTGGACGCGTTCACCCTGCGAGTCGGCCGGCCCGTAGGCCCGATGCTGGCACAGACCGCCACGAGTGTGACCGATGCGCTCGAACGGCACGGCGGCGCAACGATTTTCGAGGCAAAACTCGATGGCGCACGGGTGCAGATTCACCGGTCGGCAGACGAGGTCACGGTCTACACCCGAAGCCTTGACGACGTGACTGCCCGGCTGCCCGAGGTGGTGGCGGCAACGCTGGCGCTGCCGGTGACCGAGCTCATCGCCGACGGCGAGGCGATCGCGCTGCGGCCGGACAACCGCCCGCACCGCTTCCAGATCACCGCGTCACGCTTCGGCCGTTCGGTCGATGTGGCTGCAGCCGTTGCGGCCCAGCCGCTTTCGGTGTTCTTCTTCGACATCCTGCACCGCGACGGCGTCGACCTGCTCGATGCGCCGACGACCGACCGGTTGGCCACCCTGGACGCGTTGGTGCCGCCGCGTCACCGGGTGGATAGGCTGGCGACGTCCGACCCTTCCGCGGCTGCCGCCTTCCTGCAGGCGACGCTGGCCGCCGGTCACGAAGGGGTGATGGCCAAGTCGCCGGACGCGCCGTATCAGGCGGGCCGTCGCGGAGCCGGCTGGCTGAAGGTCAAACCCGTGCACACCCTCGACCTTGTGGTACTCGCCGTGGAGTGGGGTTCGGGCCGCCGACGCGGGAAGCTGTCCAATATTCATCTGGGCGCGCGGGATCCGGTCACCGGCGAATTCATCATGGTGGGCAAGACTTTCAAGGGCATGACCGACGCCATGCTGGACTGGCAGACCGCCCGGTTCAGTGAACTCGCCACAGCCGGCACGGATGATTACGTCGTGCACGTGCGCCCCGAGCAGGTGGTCGAAATCGCGTTGGACGGGGTACAGAAATCGACGCGCTACCCCGGCGGCCTGGCGCTGCGGTTTGCCCGGGTGGTCCGCTACCGCGACGACAAGGGCCCCGCCGAAGCCGACACCATCGACGCCGTGCGCGCGCTGTACTGATATCCCCGGCGGCAGATTGCCAGGCGTCGTAGGGTTTGACCGTGACTGTGGACGACAAAGATGTCAGCTTGATCCGCACCGACGACGACCTGCCACCCGTCGCGATTATCGACCGCTCCCCCATCACCGTCCGGCACAAGATCGCCTTCGGAATCATCGCCGTGATCGGTGCGGTCGCCTGGGCGGTCATCGCGTTCGTCCGGGGCGAGACGCTGAACGCGGTGTGGTTGGTGGTGGCGGCGATCTGCACGTACATCATCGGATTCCGGTTCTATGCGCGGCTGATCGAAATGAAGATCGTTCGCCCGCGCGACGACCACGCCACACCGGCGGAGATCTTCGACGACGGCACGGACTACGTGCCCACCGACCGGCGCGTGCTGTTCGGCCACCATTTCGCCGCGATCGCCGGAGCGGGGCCACTCGTCGGACCGGTGCTCGCCACCCAGATGGGCTATTTGCCGTGCAGCATCTGGATCGTCATCGGTGCCGTGCTCGGCGGTTGCGTCCAGGACTACCTGGTGTTGTGGATTTCCACCCGGCGACGGGGCCGCTCCCTGGGCCAGATGGTCCGCGAAGAACTCGGCGCCACGGCCGGGGCGGCGGCCCTGCTCGGGGTCCTCGTCATCATGGTGATCCTGATCGCGGTGCTGGCGCTGATCGTGGTGAAGGCGCTCGCGGAAAGCCCGTGGGGTGTGTTCTCGATCGCCATGACGATCCCCATCGCGCTCTTCATGGGTTGTTACTTGCGTTTCCTGCGTCCCGGTCGGGTCGGAGAGGTATCGGTGATCGGCGCCGCGCTGCTGCTGGGATCCGTGGCCGGTGGCAGTTGGGTCGCCAAAACGTCTTGGGGCGCATCATGGTTGAACCTGTCACCGATCACGTTGTCGTGGTTGATCATCATCTATGGTTTCGCGGCGTCGGTGCTTCCGGTGTGGTTGCTGCTCGCGCCCCGCGATTACCTGTCGACGTTCATGAAGGTCGGGACCATCGCCCTGCTGGCGATCGGTATCTTCATCGCGCACCCAGTCGTGCAGGCCCCCGCGATCTCGCATTTCGCCACCCGAGGCGACGGGCCCGTGTTCGCCGGTTCGCTGTTCCCGTTCCTGTTCATCACCATCGCGTGCGGCGCACTGTCCGGGTTCCACTCGCTGATCTCATCTGGCACGACGCCCAAGCTGCTGGAAAAGGAAAGCCAGATGCGGGTGATCGGCTACGGGGGCATGATCACCGAGTCATTCGTCGCGATCATGGCGCTGATTACCGCGTCGATCATCAACCAGCACCTGTACTTCACCCTCAATGCGCCGGCCCCGCAGACCGGAGGCACCGCGGCCACCGCCGCTGAGTACGTCAACAAACTCGGGCTGTCGGGCGCCCCGGCGACCGCCGCGCAGATCAACGATGCGGCCAGCGGTGTCGGCGAGCACTCGATCGTGTCGCGCACCGGCGGAGCGCCGACGCTGGCACTCGGCATGTCCGACGTGCTGCACCGCGTTTTCGGCGGTGACAGTCTCAGGGCGTTCTGGTACCACTTCGCGATCATGTTCGAGGCACTGTTCATCCTGACCACCGTCGATGCGGGCACCCGGGTCGCGCGTTTCATGCTCTCCGACACGCTGGGCAATTTGGGCGGTCCGGCGGCCAAGTTCAGAAATCCGAGTTGGCGCCTCGGCGTGTGGGTCTGCAGTCTGGCCGTGGTCGCCGGGTGGGGCAGCGTCCTGCTGATGGGCGTGACCGATCCGCTGGGTGGCATCAACACGCTGTTTCCGCTGTTCGGTATCGCCAACCAGCTGCTCGCGGCCATCGCGCTGACACTGGTCACCGTGGTGGTCATCAAGAAGGGCCTACTGCGGTGGGCGTGGATTCCCGCAATTCCGCTGCTGTGGGATCTGGTGGTCACGCTGACCGCTTCGTGGCAGAAGATCTTCTCCGGGGATCCGGCCGTCGGCTACTGGACACAGCATCACAAGTATTTGGCGGCAAAGAACGCGGGTAAGACGGCGTTCGGGTCAGCCAAGAACGCCCATCAGCTGGATGAGGTCATCAGGAACACCTTCATCCAGGGCACCCTGTCGATTGTGTTCGCGCTGGTTGTCGTCATCGTGTTGATCGCCGGAGCAATCGTGGCGATCAGCGCAATTCACGGTGGCGGCAGGCCGTTGAGCGAAGACGACCCGGTGCCGTCGAAAAGGTTCGCGCCGTCGGGTCTGATTGCCACCGCCGCCGAGCGCGAGCTGCAGAGCGCATGGGACGCGCTGTGTTGATTCCTACCTAGCCTGCCTGCGGTGGGTAGTGACGCAAAAGCAGGTAGTCGACTACGCATCCCAAGGGGTGGTCACCGACCTTACGGTGAGTGCACGAACCGGCCGACTCCCCTCAACACGGCCGATCGCGCAGGAGGTAACCGAAATGTTGGTTTCACCGGCGGCACTCGCCGACACAACCGAGCACGTCGACGAACCCGCGCCTCAACCACTTCCGGCTGCGCACCCCCAGGCTGACGCGGCATCCGCCGAGGTTCTAATCACCACGCAGCAGGTGCTTTTCAGCACGGCGGCCGCTGCGGGGGTGCGCCGCGAGAACACCGGTGGCGGGCTCGTCGCCGTCCTGCGGCGAATGTTTGCGACCTCAACGGAGCCAGCACGCCCGCGATCCCGTTACTACCCGAAGCGCTACGCATACATCGAGAACGCCGCGATGGCACGCGCGATGGACAGATTATGAGCGGGGTCATCTCGCTCGGCTCCGCCGCGGTGATGGTGATGTTCGCGACGGGGATCTACAACCTGCAATGGTGGCTGGAGCGCACCGACTACGAGCGCCATTTCGAGGATTGACCGACCCGCGCCCTGCGGCGCGCCGAATAACGAGGTAGTGCCGAGCCTGCGGCACCGCCCTAAGATTGTGCGGAATGAGAGTCGGCATCGACTTTGGCACCACCCACACAATCGTCGCGGTCGTCGACCGCGGTAACTATCCGGTCGTCTCCTTCGACGGCGTGGATACCTGGCCCTCGCTGATCGCCGCGGATGCGGCCGGGCGGTTGCGCTTTGGGGTGGACGCCGCCGGCGTGCGCCACGAGCTGGGCTGGTCGGTGCTGCGATCGGTCAAACGCCTGCTCGATCAGGCCGGACCGCGGACCGAGGTGACCCTGGCCGGGCGCACCTACCGGCTGGTCGAACTGCTCACCGGCCTGCTGGCTCAGCTGAAAAGCGACCTGCAGAACCGCTCGAACGCCGGTCTCGCACCGGGTGAAACCGTCGAGGCCGCGATCAGCGTGCCGGCCAACGCCTCCAGCGCCCAGCGTCTGCTGACGCTGGATGCCTTTGTGGCGGCGGGTTTCCACGTCGTCGCCCTGCTGAACGAACCGTCGGCCGCGGGCCTCGAATATGCCCATCGATACCGCTCCACGATCACGGCCAAACGCGAGTACGTGCTCATCTACGACCTAGGCGGCGGCACGTTCGACGCCTCGCTGCTGAAAATGACCGGGCAGGTCAACGAAGTAGTCATCAGCGAGGGCATCCAACGTCTCGGCGGCGACGACTTCGACGAGGCGATCACGCAACTCGTCCTGGCCCGCTCGAAGCTGAGCGTGGATGCCACCGCGCGCGATCTGTTGCGAGAGGAGTGCGCGGCACGTAAGGAGGCCGTCGGGCCGCAGACGCGCCGCTTTTTGGTGGACCTCACGGCGATCGACGACGGGGAGCGGCCACCGTTCTCCTGCCCTATCGATGACGTCTACTCGGTGTGCTCACCGCTGGTCGACAAGACGACCGCACTCCTCGACCGCGTGCTGCGCGACCCGACTCGCGACGACAAGGACGTCGCGTGGTCGGAGGTGGCCGGCATCTATGTGGTGGGCGGAACCGGGGGCTTCCCGCTGGTTTCCCGGATCCTGCGCACGACGTTCGGCGAGCGGCGGGTCAAGCGCTCGCCGCACCCCTTCGCCGCCACCGCCATCGGACTCGCGGTCTTTCTCGATACCGAATCCGGTTTCGCGTTGTCCGAACGCTTTTCGCGCCATTTCGGGGTGTTCCGCGAGGCGCGGGCCGGCGACGACGTCGTCTTCGATCCGATCGTGCCCAAGGACGCCTCGATGCCGGCGGACGGGCGTTCGCCGCTGGTCGTCAGCCGGACCTACCGAGCGGCGCACAACATCGGACATTTCCGGTTCGTGGAGTGCAGCCGCCTGGTCAATGGACGTCCCGATGGCGATGTGGTGCCCTACGATCCGGTCTTGTTCCCGTTCGACCCGGCGCTGCACGACCGAGACGATCTCGGGCGCCAGCCGGTCGGCCGCTGGAGCGACGGGCCGGAGGTCGAGGAGCGCTACGTCGTCGCCCCCGGCGGTGCGGTGGAAGTGACCTTGACGACGCAGCCGGCCGGCTTCAAGCGCACCTTCCGGCTCGAACGACGCGTCGCGGGGGTGTGAGACATGGAACTGTACGACGTCATGCGAACGACGTTCGCCGCGCGCGAGTTCACCGACGACCCCCTGCCCGACGACGTGTTGTCGCGCATTTTCGACAACGCTCGGTTCGCCCCCAGCGGCGGCAACCGGCAAGGCGCCCACATCACCGTGGTGCGTGACGCCGACGTCCGTCGCCGGCTGGCCGAACTCGGCACCGCCACCGCCCGGCGCTACTTCGCGCAGCTCACAGCCGGCGAAAACCCTTGGAATTCGGTGCATCCCAGCGAGGTACCGCAGGAGGTGATCGACAGCACCGAGATCCCGGACAGGTTCACCGCGCCCATCATCAACGCCCCGGTTGTGCTCGTCTTCACCGTCGACCTCAGCGTTGTCGCCTCCGTCGATCAGAACCTGGACCGCGTCGGCCTGGCCAGCGGGGCATCGGTGTATCCGCTGATCTGGAACATCCTGCTGGCCGCTCGCAACGAAGGCTACGGCGGCACCATCACCACGATGGCGATCGCTCAGGAGGACCAAGTCCGCCGGCTGCTGGGAATCCCGGACACCCACGCGATCGCCGCGGTCGTGCCGCTCGGTAAACCCACGCGACAGCTGACCAAACTGCGCCGCCGGCCGATCGCGGAGTTCGTCACCGTCGGGCGCTTCGACGGCCCCCCGCTCCAGGGCTGATGCGGCGAACGAAGCCGCGGTCTGGTAAGCGTCGAACTATGGCAGAGACATCCCCCACGTCCACGTGGCTCATCACCGGCTGCTCGACCGGACTCGGCCGCGCTCTCGCCGAAGCTGTGATCGGCGCCGGCCATAACGCGGTCGTCACCGCGCGCGATGCGACGAAAGTCGCCGACCTGGCCGAGGCGGCGCCAGACCGAGTGCTCGCCGCTGCCCTTGACGTCACCGACCCCGAGCAAGTCGGCTCGGCCGTACAGCAGGCCGAGGAGCGCTTCGGCGGCGTCGATGTCCTGGTCAACAACGCCGGCTACGGTTATCGCGCCGCCGTCGAAGAAGGCGACGAGGCCGACGTACGCACCCTGTTCGAGACGCACTTCTTCGGCACCGTCGCGATGATCAAAGCCGTCCTGCCCGGCATGCGGTCGCGCCGCAGCGGCGCGATCGTGAACCTCTCCTCGATCGGCGCTCAGCTGACCCCGGTTGGATCGGGCTACTACGCGGCAGCCAAAGCCGCCATCGAAGGCCTCAGCGGAGCTCTTCGCGGCGAGCTCGCCCCGCTCGGCATCTCGGTGACCGTCGTCGAACCCGGTGCGTTCCGCACCGACTTCGCCGGGCGCTCACTCGTCCAGTCGGCCACGGTCATCGACGATTACGCGAGCACCGCCGGGCAGCGTCGCAAAGAGAACGACACCATGCACGGCAATCAGGCCGGCGACCCCGCCAAGGCCGGCGCGGCGATCATCGCGGCCGTCGAATCCAGCGAGCCCCCCGGCTTCCTGCTGCTGGGACCCGACGCCCTGGCCGCCTACCGCTACATCGCCGACGGGCGGGCGAGCGAGATCGCCAAGTGGGAAAAGCTCACCACCGGCACCGACTTCGACTCCTGACGCTGCACGCTTCCGTTCGGTGACCAACGCGCGCACGATGGAGGGGTCCGCGGGTCTCACAGGATCTCACAGATCGAGAAGGGAGCGGGCAATGAAAGCCGCAGTCGGCGACTTCCTCGTGGTTAAAGGCACAACCACGGAACGACATGATCAGCACGCGGAGATCATCGAGGTGCGCTCCGCGGACGGTTCTCCGCCGTACGTGGTGCGCTGGCTGGTGACCGGCCACGAAGCGACGGTGTACCCCGGGTGTGACGCGGTCGTCGAGACCGCGGCCGAGCACAAAGAGTCCGCGCGGCGCGCCGCGGCGCGGGCCGGCCACAGCCCGACATAGCCTTGCCTCGGTAAGACAAACCCAACTTGCTCGTTGGAGGTCATGAGGCGGCCGGGACCGTAACGTGTTCCCGCAGGTTGTTTTTGGCGAGTTTGCCAGTCGGGGTCCGAGGTAAGTCGTCGACAAAGTCGGCCGAGCGGGGCGCCTTTGAGCGATCCGGTCACGGACATAGTTGATGAGTTCTTATGTCCTGCTCACTCTCACTGATCAGAAGCGGATCAGCCCGCGGAGATTCACGCCGGCGTGCATGTCGGCGTAGCCCTCGTTGACTTCCTCGAGGGTGTACTCGCGGGTGATGAGTTCGTCGAGCTTCAACTGTCCGGCGCGATACAGCTCGAGCATGCGGGGAATGTCGTGTCGGGGATTCGATGATCCGAAAAGCGATCCGCGAACCTGCTTTTCGTAAAGGGTCAAATCGAACAGCGACATGTCGACACAGGTGTCGGTCGGGTGCGGGATCGCGGTCATCACCACCCGGCCACGCTTGCCAACCAGACTGAGTGCCTGTGCCACATAAACACCCTCAGCCGAGTCGGTGCTGACCACACAGACATCGGCCATCTGGCCACGCGTCAGATCGGCGACCAGGGACCGGGCCTCGTCGACGGTCGCCGCGGTGTGAGTCGCGCCGAACTCGAGGGAACGGCCGCGTTTGTACTCGACGGGATCGAGCGCGACGATGACGCGAGCGCCCGCAATCCGTGCGCCCTGCACCGCGTTCATGCCGATCCCGCCCACACCCATGATCACCACAGTGTCGCCGTCACGTGCTTCTCCGGTACGCACCATGCTGCCGTAACCAGTCGTGACCCCGCACCCGACCAGTGCCGCGGTGTCCAGTGCAGTGGAGGGATCCACCTTGATCACCGAGGACAGTGGCACAACCGTGTACTCGGAAAATGTGCCCAGCACGCACATCTGGCCCAGCCCTTGGCCTTTGGCGTGGAACCGGAAGGTGCCGTCGAGCTGCGGGCCGGCGATGATGGCCGCGCCGAGCACACACAAGTTGCTCATGCCGCGCGCACACGGTTCGCAGCGGCCGCACGCCGGAATGAAACTCAGCACCACTGAATCGCCCTCGGCCACCTCGGTCACACCCGGGCCGACGTCGACGACGACGCCCGCACCTTCGTGCCCGCCCACCACCGGTAGCTGCATTGGCATATCGCCGGTGATCAGGTGATCGTCGGAGTGACACAAGCCGGCAGCCGTCAGCTTGACCAGGACTTCGTTCTCTTTGGGGCCGTCGAGGTCGACCTCTTCGACCTCCCACTTCTGATGCAGCCCCCACAGCACCGCGGCTTTGGTTTTCATTGAATGTCCTATCGTCAGACTCGTTCGGGCGTCCAGGTCGCCGGCAGGCTGTTGACGCCATTGATGAAGTTGGCCAGCGCGAAGTTGGGCTCTGGCGCCGAGATGTCGGGAATGCGCGTGTACACCTCGGTCAGCAACGCCTTGAGCATCGTGCGGGCCAGCGCCGCGCCCAGGCAGAAGTGCGGGCCGCCGCCACCGAAAGCGATGTGCGGGTTCGGGTTTCGCAGGATGTTAAACGTATGCGGGTCTTCAAAGACGTCTTCGTCACGGTTGCCCGAGTAGTACCACAGCACGACCTTGTCGCCGGTCTTGATCTCCGAGCCGCGCACGGTGATGTCCTGGGTGGCGGTGCGGCGCATGTGCAGCAACGGCGATCCCCAACGCAGCACCTCCTCGACGGCGGTGCCGACCCGGCCCTCGACGTCCTCGACGAGCAGCGCGCGCTGGTCGGGGAACTTTGAGAGGGCGGCGATGGCGTGCGCCGAGGCGTGCCGCGTGGTGTCGTTGGACGCGGCGGCCATCAACACGAAGAAGGCCCGCAACTCGTCGTCGGTCATCTTCTTGCCGTCGAACTCGGCCTGCACCATCCAGGTCAGCAGGTCGTCACCGGGGTTGGCCCGCCGCTCGGGGATCAACACCGTTGCCACCTCGTGGAGGTCCATCGCGGCACCAATGAACAGTTCCAGTTCGGTCTTGTCGCCGCGCACCTCCGGGTCCGTCCACCCCACCAGGCGCTGCGCGGCGCTGGCGGCCTTGTCGCGCAGTTCGCCTTCCGGCAGCCCGAAGAAGCTGCCGAAGATGCGGCTCGGCAGTTTCACCGACACGAGTTGGACGAAGTCCCCCTCACCCAGGTGGGCCATCTCGCTGACCAGGTCGTGGGCGTGGCCACGGATCCAGCCCTCCAGCCGGCGCACGTTCTTGGGCTTGAAGGCCTCGGTCGTGATCCCGCGCAGCTGGGTGTGCCGCGGCGCGTCCATCGCGATGAACGACTGCGCCACCTCGATCATCTCGGGGGCGAAGTCCTCCATCGTGATGCCCTGGGCCGACGAGAAGATCTCTGGATGGCGGCTGGCCATCCGGATGTCCTCTTGCTTGGTCAGCGACCAGAAGCCCTTGGTGTTGAGCTCGGGGGGCAGCAGATCCGACTCCGCCGGGCGGCTCCACGGCACGGGGTTCTCCGCGCGCAGGACGGCGAAGGCGGCATCGCGCTCTTCGGGGGGTTTCGCCCAGAACGCGCGCGCGCTCAGATCGATGTCCTTGTGGGTGGGGGCGGTCGTGGGTGCGGTCATCGGGAGTACCTTTCTCGCGCGGCGGGGTGGTGCTGCTGTGCACGTCACCTTGGCGGCTAGACCCATGGTGGCTGCCAGACAACCGGCGCGGCACAGACGCGCGTGCCAATCACTGGCCTACCCGGGCCAACGCGTGGACCGACGATCAGGCGACGGGTGCACGGAACGTGGCGGCCAGCCCGCCGCCGTCGCGCGCGGCGAAGTCGACGCGGCCGCCCATCGCTTCGACGATCTGCTGCACGATCCACAGGCCCAGCCCGGCGGTGCCGCGTTGCCCGCCGACGCTGACGTACTTGGTGGTCAGCTCACCGAGGCTGTCGGCCGGGACACCCGGTCCGCGGTCCAGCACGGCCACGACCAAGTCGTCGCCGTCGCGCGAGCACGTCACATCGACCGGTTCGCCTCGGCCGTGCCGGGAGGCATTCTCCAGCAGATTGGTCAGCACCCGGCGCAGCCCCTGGGCGTTCACTGCCACGGCACCGACGTCACCGCTCATGCTCAACCGCAACCGAGGCGGCGCCAGGCCGACCGAATCGGCGGCGGCGACGACGAGATCGGCGACGTCGACGCGGCGGACCCGGCCAGCCGAGAATGTCGGGCGGCGACTCAGCGCGACGTCGGAGAGGGCGTCGAGCATATCGGCCAGGTGGTGCACGTGCCGGGACACCAGCTGCAGGCTGGTGTCCCGGTCGGCCCGCGACATTGGCTGCGCCGAAGTCAGCGCCTCCGTCAGCGCCTCCAAAGACGTGACCGGGGTGCGGAATTCGTGCACCAGCACCTGCAGTCCATCCTGCTGCGACTGGTAGGACCGCAGCAGGCGGGCCCGCAGGTCGCGTTCCTCCTCGGCGGCTGCGTGCTCGGCCTCGGCTTCTACCAGCGCCGTCAACCGGGAGCGGTGTTCGTGTTCGGCCAGCGCGGACAGCCCTGCGGTGATGATCGCGACGAACACCAGATACAGCGCCGACCAGCTGGCCTGTAGCGCTGGAGCGGCGGAGACCGGGACACTCGGCGACGACGTCAACGCGACGGGAATGAAGGCGGCCGCCAAAAGGACAGCGACCAGCAATGTCTCCGCGAAGGACAGCCGGGCCGCCGACGCGATGACCGCCAGCGCCAACACCGACACCACCGGGCTGTACACCCCTCCGCTCAGCGCGATGAGCGCCAGGGTGAACGCGGAGTCAAAGCCGGTAACGAGCCACGAATACCGGGTGCGCCGGACCTCTAGCTGGGGATAGGCCATCAATGCCGCCGCGTAGACCATTGCGGCGGCCAGGACCGCAACGGTGGCCGCGGTGTGCTGGCGGACCCAGTACGGTCCGATCGCCAGCAGCACACCGATCGAGATGACCACGGCGACCCGCACGGCGACGACCGTACGGGCCAGCCCGTAGTCCGCGCCGTCGAAGTCCACCGTGGTTCTGAGCTGATCGAGCGGTCTCACTCGGCTGACCATAAGGTTGGGGCTAGCATCGCGGCAATGACGCGCTCGCCGTATGTCGTCGTGATCGTGGACGACCACGAGCTGTTCGCGCAGGGACTGGCCCTGCTGCTCACCCGCGAATGGGGCGGGTTGTTCACCGTTGGCGGCCAAACGACATACGTCGAAGAGGCCGTCGAACTGGTGGCCCGCTGCGATGCCGATGTCGCGATCATCGACCTGTCGATGCCGCCGCTGGGCGGGGTGGCCGCGATCCGGCACGTCAAGGCGCGGCATCCGAAGACCCGGATTCTGGCACTGTCGGGGACCGACGACCTTGGGCTGGCCGAGGAGGCATTGCGGGCCGGTGCCGACGGTTTTCTGCCCAAGACCGCACGCCCCGAGGCGCTGGCTGGGCCGCTGTGGACGATCGCCGAGGGTCTGCGGGTCATCGACGGCGCGCTGCTCGATGCGCTGTTGAGCAATATTCGCAAGCCGCCGTCGGCGATGCTGGACAGTCTCAGCGTCCAGGAGCTTCGGCTGTGGACCTTGCTGGCCACCGGTATGGAAACCGCCGACATCGCCCATCGGATGCTCGTGTCGGAACGCACCGCCAAACGTATGGTGGCCGCGCTGCTGCACAAACTAGGGGTCAGCAACCGTATTGCGGCCGCCGCGCTGGCCGGCCGCTTCCGGATCCTCGACGATCTCGCCGAAACCGATCGGCTCAGTTGAGGATTCGAATCGCCTGCGTGGGGCACATAGCGGCCGCCCGAATCACGCGGTCACGGTCGGCTTCGGGTGGATCCGGGTTGAGCACCACCACTTGTTCCACATCGTCGGGAATGTCGAACACATCGGGAGCGGCCAGCAGGCACTGCGCGTGTCCCTCACATAGGTCATAGTCGACGGTGATGTGCATAAACGCCTCCCGATACTGCGGTCTGGTGCCAGTATCGGCGGCGGCCCCGCGGCGCGGACGGTCCACACGCGCCAGATCTGGCCCGTCCGGGCCAGCTCACCACGTCGCGGAGCGTCACGAGAATCGCTTCGCTCTCTGGGAGAAGGCTGTTCTCCTCAGTCGAGAGACGCATTACGATCGTGGTCGATGGGGGTCATCGTTCGAGGAGGTCGTCATGTCTACCGCGCCAACGATGACGTTGCCGTATCCGCTGTTCGACGCGGACAACCACCTGTACGAGACCCAGCTGTGCGATTCCGACGTCCCCCACCCCGAGCGCCTGGCTCAACCGACACATTTCGCCGACGCGCTCGGCCACGTGCCGGTGGGCGACCAGGCCAAAAGCATGGGCGGCAATCTCGCGCGGCCGGTCACCGCGTAACGGTGTCGGACACACTGGATCTCGAACGCCCGCGCGACGGCGTCGCCGTCGTACGGCTGAACCGCCCGGATCGGCTCAACGCCATCAACGAGGCCATGCGGTCCGAATTGGCCCGGACACTGGACGATTTGGCCATCGACCGCTCGGTCCGTGCCGTCGTCCTCACCGGCACTGGTCGCGGCTTCTGCTCCGGGATCGACGTGCGCGATTTCGGGCCGAGCATGGTGGAAGCCGACGCGCCCGCGCTGGACCGCATGCGGTTTCAGGAGACAATGGCCGCACTGGCCGAAGCCATCCGGGACTTGCCACAGCCTGTCATCGCCGCGGTCAACGGCCCGTGCGTCGGTGCGGGATTCGCGCTATGCCTGGCCGCAGACATCCGGATCTGTTCTACAGCAGCAACTTTCGGCAACGGCGCAATCCTGCTCGGGCTATCGGGCGCCGAGATGGGCATGAGCTATCACCTGCCGCGCATCGTGGGCACCAGCGTCGCCGCGGACTGGATGCTGACCGGCCGCACGGTACCGGCCGCCGAGGCCGATCGGCGTGGCCTGGTCAGCGAGGTGGTCGAACCGGACCGGCTCAACGAACGCGCCGTCGAGCTGGCAGGGCTGATCGCGGACCTTGCCCCGCTGGGTGCGCAACTGACCAAACGTGCGCTGCAGGTCAACACCGACGCGCCGAGCCTCGCGTCGGCGCTGGACTTAGAGAACCGCAATCAGGTGATCTCGCACGCGACCGACGAGGCCGCCGCACGCCGCAAAAAGTGGTCTTCGTGACCGGCCCGCTGAAAGGGCGTGCGCATCGTGATGATGGGCGGCCTCGGGCCGGCCCCGTTTTGCGGAATGTTGTTGGGAGACTTGGGCGCAGACGTGATCCGGATCGATCCCGTGGCGGGTGTTGACGGTCCGCTGCCCATCGACTACACGGTCCGCCGCAGCCAGCGGTCGCTCGCCGCCGACGTGAAGGATCCCCGCGGCAGGGACCTCGTGCACCGGTTGGCCGCCGACGCCGATGCCTTCGTCGACGTGTACCGGCCCGGCGTGGCCGAACGGCTGGGCATCGGCCCCGACGCGCTGCGCGAACGCAATCCCCGTCTGGTGTATGCCCGCATGACGGGATACGGCCAGGATGGCCCGTTGGCCGGACATGCCGGCCACGACATCAACTACCTCGCCTTGACCGGTGCCCTGCATGGCATCGGCACGGCCGAAACACCTTTGCCGCCACTGAATCTGGTCGGGGACTATGGCGGCGGCGGCATGCTGCTGGCGGTCGGCCTGCTCAGCGCGATTCTGGAGGCACGCGAGTCCGGTGAGGGTCAAGTCCTCGACGTCGCGATGGTCGACGGCGTCGCGACCCTGCTGACGCCGTATTTCGGGATGGTTCCCGAAGGCACGTGGCGCGACCGCCGTGAAGACAATCTGCTCGACGGTGCCGCCCACTTTTACGGTGCGTATTCCACCGCCGACGGGCGCCACGTCGCGGTGGGCGCGATGGAGCCGAAGTTCTACGCCGAGCTGTGCGACCGCCTCGGCGTCGACGTACCGCATGACGACGACCAACCGGCCGCGTGGGCGGCGCACCGGGCGAAATTGGCCGCCCGTTTCGCCGAGAACACCCGCGACGAATGGGAACGGATCCTCGACTCGCCGGGATGCTGTGCGACGCCGGTGCTTTCGCTGTCGGAGGCGCCGCAGCACCCGCATCTGGTCGCGCGCGAATCGTTCATCGACATAGCCGGCGTCACTCAACCGGCGCCCGCCCCGCGCTTCTCGCGAACACGGCCCGCGGCACCCACGCCGCCGTCGCTGCCGGGCGACCATACGCATACGTTGCTACGCGAGCTTGGGTTCGAAAACGACACCATCACCGCGCTCGAACACGCCAGCGTGGTGGCACAGAGCAAGAGGGGATGACACATGTCGTGGGACTTCTCCACCGACCCGCAGTGGGCGCAACAACTGGAGTGGGTCGAGGACTTCGTGCGCACCGAGTGCGAACCGATTGACTTGATTGTCAAGGAGTCCCACGACCTCAATGATCCGGTACGCCAGGCGCTGATCCCCCCGCTGCAGGAGATCGTCAAACAGCGCGGGCTGTGGGCCACCCACCTGGGACCGCACCTGGGCGGGCCGGGCTACGGGCAGGTGAAACTGGCCCTGCTCAACGAGATCCTGGGTCGTTCGGAGTGTGCGCCCATCGTCTTCGGTTCGCAGGCGCCCGATTCCGGCAACAGCGAGATCCTCGCTCACTACGGCACGCCCGAGCTCAAATCGCTCTACCTCGAGCCGCTGCTCGACAACCGGATCGTGTCCTGTTTCTCCATGACCGAACCGCAAGGCGGCGCCGACCCCAAGGTGTTCACCACAACCGCCGTCGCCGACGGTAATCATTGGATCATCAACGGGGAGAAGTGGTTTTCGTCGTTTGCCTCGATGGCGTCGTTCATCATCGTGATGGCGATGACCGACCCCGACGCACCCCCCTATCAGCGCTACTCGATGTTCGTCGTCCCCGGCGACACCCCGGGCATCAACGTGATGCGCGACGTCGGAATGGGGTATCAGCCGACCGGCGGCGGGCGCGAAGGCTACGTGCGCTATGAGAACGTGCGGGTGCCCGCCGATCACATGCTCGGTCCGCGCGGCGGAGCCTTCGTCGTCGCCCAGACCCGTTTGGGCGGCGGGCGCATCCACCACGCCATGCGCACGGTTGGACTGGTCCGGCGCATCTTCGACATGATCTGCGAGCGGGCGGTGTCGCGCTACACCCAGGGCGAGGTGCTGGCCAACAAGCAACTCGTGCAGGAGATGGTCGCCGATTCCTGGATGGAGATCGAGGCCTTCCGCCTGCTGACCCTTCAAACAGCTTGGAAGATCGACCAATTCAACGACTACCAGGCGGTGCGGGCCGACATCTCGGGGGTGAAGGCGATGATGCAGAAGGTGCTGCACGACGTGTCGGCGCGGGCACTTCAGCTACATGGATCGTTGGGCACCACTCACGAGATGCCGTTCGTGCAGTATCTGGTGGAATCGTTTGTGCTCGGCCTGGCCGACGGCCCGACCGAAGTACACAAGGTCACGTTGGCGCGCCAGTTACTGAAAGACCGTGCCCCGTCGCCTGATCTGTTTCCCTCCGAACACCTGCTGCGGTTGCGCGAGGCCGCCGAGGCGAAGTTCGCCGACAAGCTGGCGGGCATCCCGCGCAGCTAGAAACCAGCCGCGAGCGTGCGTGTTTGTGCGCCGACACGCCGTCCCAGGCGAACAACTGCGCACGCTCGAGCCCGGCAACAAACCTAAAACGCAGGGTGTCGCTGAAAGGCCAGCACGCGCTCGGGATCGAGCGCGGCCCTGACGTTGCGCAAGCTCGCCAGCTCGGGCGCCGACCAAGCGTCGGCGACATCCGGTTGCCCGTCTCGGAATGACCGAACCGCGCGGCCGATGTCGGCGGCCTGACCCGCGGCTTGGACCTGGCCGAGGAGACCATCCGTCCGGCTTTTCTCGTCGTCGTCTCCGCCCTCACCGACGGCGTGCAGCAGGAATGGCGCGGGAACGCTGGTCAGCGCGCCGTCGGGACCGGGTTCGGTGTCGGTGTGGCGCAGCTCGATCATGCTCAGGCCGCCGGGCTTCCCGATCCGGGCGGCCTCGAACATCGCACCGACGACATCGGTCGCACCTTCGTCCAGCCACCGACCGGTTCCGCGGGCCGGAACGGCGGTGGGCGGATCGAGGTGGATCGCCGACAGAGACTGCAGGTCCCCGCGGGCGGTGGTGTCGACGATGGGTTCGGCTGCCCGCCGCACCGCGTCACGCATCACGTCGAGGTGCATTCCGCCGTCCGGCGAGACGTAGGACAGATGGACGGCCGGGGCGCCCAGCAGCTCATCGGGGAAGGGCCCATCGGGCGGCATCTTTCGCAGCGAGAGCGAACTCGTCACTGATGGGCTCACCGCTTCGAGGGCTGATGTCCAGGCGGCGATGACCGCCGGGAGGTCGGTTGCGGGCCACAACAGGTAGCCGGTCCACAGCTCGGGCACGCGGAATAGCGCGATCTCGACCGAAGTGGCGATACCGACGGGCGCGCCGCCGCGAAACGCCCATAGCGCCGCACGATCCAGCTCATCATTCGCGTCGTCGGTGGCATGCCGCAGTTGGCCGGCGCCGTCGACGTATTCGACCGATCGCAGAGCAGCGGACGCGAGGCCGTACTTTCTGACAAACCAGCCCACTCCGCCGCCGAAGACATACCCGGCCACGCCGACGGTAGGTGACGTGCCACTCAGGCCGAGCAGCTCGTGGGGCAGGGCCGCCTCCTGCACGGCGGGCCACATCTCCCCCGCGCCGACCCGCGCGATGGCCGGGAACCTGCCGATCGTGACGCCCGTCAGCGCGGAGGTGTCGAGCAGCAGCTCATCGTCGGCGATCGCGCGTCCCGCGCCGTGCCCGGTGGCCTGGACGACGGCCGTAATGCCCAGCTGCCATGCGCATTTCACCGTTTGCGCCACTTGTTCGGCCGAGTGCGGCCGGACGACGGCGAACGGTCGCTGGGGGTAGCTGCTGTTATCCGGGCTTGTCGCGTTCGCATATTCCTCGTCACCGGGCTCATGCACGGCGTCGGGCAACTCAGCACGCAGGCTGCCGACGGCGTCGGTCACGACGGCGTCTCGCTCGGGAAGAGCGCAAGGACGGGAATGGTGCGTGTGGTCTTGCGCTCGTACTCGGCGAAGCCCGGATAGCGCTCGGCCTGGACCGCGTACTTGGCGTCCCGTTCGGCGCCGTGCAGTTCTAACGCGTGGACCTCGACGTTGTCGTCGCCCACCTCGATGCGGACATCGGGGTGAGCCACGAGGTTGTGGTACCAGGCGGGATTCCGGTCGGCGCCCGCCGCCGACGCGAACACCAGGTAACGGTCCCCGTCGGGCAGGTACATCATCGGGGTCACCCGCTCTTCGCCGCTGCGCGCACCGATGCTGTGCAGCAATAGAACTGGCGCGCCCTCGAACTGGCCGCCCATGCGGCCGTGGTTGGCGCGGAACTCTTCAATGTTGCGGCGGTTGAAATCGTCGTCTGACACGATGCCTCCCGGTCTAGTCGTTCGCGGTCACGCCTTAGCGGAAATAATCTTTCCCTGCCGCCGCACCCAGTCAAGTCGAGTGTGCGGGAGGTGCCCTAGCCGACCAGTGAAAGCGCCCGCTCCAGCAACCTCGGCAGCGTGGGCACCATGGCCTCCAATTCGGCTCGCGGCGACTGTCTCCGACGGTTGTGCTTGACGATCAACGACCACGTCGCCGCGGACTTGAAACATGCCAACGCGGTGAACCAGGCCAAGTCATCGACCGAGCCGCCCTCGTGCCGGTAGACCTCGGCGAGTTCGGCCGCAGGCGGCGCAATGCCGGCCGATGCGGGAACACGCTGGTAAGTATCCGGGTCGCAGTTGATCAAAAACCAGCCCGCATCGATACGCGCATCACCGATCGACCAGATCTCCCAGTCGACGATCGCGTTGATGCGGCCGGGGACGGCCAGTAGATTGCCCAGCCGAAAATCACCGTGCACGACGGATGGCTCTAAAGCCGTTGGTGCACACTGCAACAGCGCGTCATGCACGGACTGCCAGCCGGGTACCAGCGCCGCATCGACGGTCTGCAACGTGGCACACCAGCGCTCAACCTCCGCAACCGGGTCGACGACAGGTTCACCGTCCAGGCCCAGGGTGGCCGGCGGGATGCTGTGCAATGCCGCCATGACCTGGCTCGCGTTGCGGTACCGCTCAGTCAAATCATTCAGATCAGCGTCAGCCGACACACCGTCGAATAACGGCTCCGTGCAGTCGCCTTCGACATGGGACATCACGAACAGCGGCGGGGCATGCGGAGAATCTCCCGCGTCCTCCCACAGCACCTCGGGGACCGGAACCCGGTTCCCTGCAAGCGCTTTGATGATGCGCGCTTGACGCAACACGTCGCGGTGCGCAACCGGCTCGACGCCCGGGGGCGCAACCTTGATCACCACTTTCCGCCCGGCGCGGGTGCCCCCGAAGGTGAGGCTCGACGCGCCTCCGGCGAGCGGGCTGACGTCGGTGACCTCCGCTCCGGCAAGTCGCCGGCGCAGCTGCTCGACGTCGAGTTCGACCATGTGCGACCGGTCAGCCGGCCGGTTTCGACCAGCCGACTTCGGCCAGGAAGGGTTGGGTATGCGCGATGCGCCCGGTCAAGGTCTTCGGATCGCCGGTGCACAGCCGCAACGCGGTCTCGGTGATCAGTTCGATGTCCTCGGTGTCGGTCTTGGCCAGATCCAGCGTGCCCGCGCCCGGGGTCGCGACGGGATTCGACGGAGCGGCGGCGTTGACGGCGATGCCGTCGTCATACAGTTCGGCGGCAAGGCTTTTGGTGAGCCGGTTGAGCGCCGCCTTGGCGGTGCCGTAGATGCCGAAGCCCGCGGTCCGGTCGAATTCGGAGAACGGCGGCCCTGGCGGCAGGTCCCCGCCCACCGAGGTCAGGTTCAGGATCCAGCCCCGGCCCCGCTCGCGCATCGCGGGAATCGCCAACTGGCTCAGATGCAGTGGGCCGAGAACGTGCATTTCCATCATCAGCCGGGCCCGCCGGTCCGGGAAGCCGTCCAGAGGCCGCAGGAAAGTCACCGCGGCGTTGTTGACCAAGATGTCCGGGGCGCCAACGGCGCTGGACACCTCGGCGAAAAGCCGTTCGCGTTCTTCGGCGTTGGATAGATCCGCCTGGACGGCGACGGCCCGACCGCCGGCGGTGACGATCTCATCCAGCGTCCCGCTGAGCGAGCCCTGGTACTTGGGATCGGGATCCATCGTCCGGGCGGTCAGCGCGACCGTGGCCCCCTGTCTCGCCAGCCGCGCGGCGATCGCCTTGCCCAGCCCCCGGCTGCTTCCGGTAACGAGCGCCACCATCCCGTCGCAGCGTTGGTCAGCTCCCATCGTCACCCTCCTCGGGACCGCCCGGAAATAGCTTCTCCAAAGTAGAGAATGCCATTATCAGTCGACCCGAAGTATAGGCACGCGCTTACCGCGTTGTGGCCGCTCCCCGTCGCGCGTCGATCGAGGAGCTCCCCGCGCCGGTGAAAACCAACAGGAAGAACGCGAAGCAAAAGAGTACCGCCAGGGTTCCCCCATTGCCTCCCGGTGGATCACCGAGCGGCCAGAGCGAGCGCGGCTGATGCTTCCAGAAGTAGGCGACCGCCATCTGCCCGGAGGCGATGAACGCAGCGGCGCGGGTGAACAGCCCGGCCGCGATCAGCAGCCCGAGGAACAGTTCGATCGCCCCCGCGTACCACCCGGGCCAAGCCCCGAACGCGGTGGGATATGCCGCGAGCGGCCAGTCGAACACAACTGTCGAACCGAGTCCGGCAAAGAGCAGGCCATAACGAACCGGAACAAGCTCAGCACAGCCGGCGAATAGCGGTCGACGCGTTGGTTGAGGCTTTGAACCATGGCGCAACACTACAAAGCGATTGGCTTGTGTCCTAAACCGTGGGGATGCCGTCGTTTTAGCCACTCTCGGCACCCAAGCCCGCCACCTACCGTGTCATCATGCAGCCGGTTCCCGATCTCATCGACACAGCGGTCGCGCGGGCCGCGATCCAGTTATCCCAGTCCACCGAGTCGCCGTCGGTGTTCAACCACAGCGTGCGCAGCTACCTGTTCGGTGAGCTGCTCGCCGCGCACGAGGGTCTGCGTTCCGGCGCGGACTACGACAGTGAGGCGTTGTTTCTGGGCTGTGTCCTTCACGATGTCGGCATCGGCAGTGCAGCCGCCGGCAAACAGCGGTTCGAAGTCGAGGGCGCCGACCTGGCGGCTGCGCTGCTGACCGAACACGGCTGCGAGCGCGCGGTGGTGGACGCGGTGTGGGAGGCCATTGCTTTGCACACCTCGTTCGGCATCGCAGAAAGGCGCGGGCCGCTCTGCTACCTGGTGCACGCGGGCGTCGGGGTGGATTTCGGCCGCAACGCCGACTTCATCGACGAGCAGACCGCGACGGCGATCCATACCCGCCACCCGCGGCTAGCCATGGCGTGCTCGCTGATGGACGCGATCGTCGCGGTCGCGCCACGCAGCCCCGCCGCGGCCCCACCCTATTCGCTGCCCGGCGGGGTGCTACGTGAACGCCAAACCGACGGCATCACCCTGTTGGAGCTCGCCGCGTCGCACGCTCGGTGGGGTGAGTGACGGTCGCGGCCCAGGTGAGCAGTCGCCGCCACAACTGATGCCGGCTCGCGGCCATGTTGTGGCAGTGCGCGCTCCCTGGCAGGACGACCGTGGTGATGTCGGGGCTGTTGCGGTAAAGCCGGGCCTCGGCGCGTGGCTCTGGTGAAACGTCAACGGTGCCATAGCCGATGAGCACCGGAACGTCGATCTGCGCGGCGTGCTCGGCGACAACAGCGGGGATCATCGCGGTGCCGAACACGCGCGGGACTACCGATTTGGTGGTGACGGAGTCGGCTTCGACGACGTCGGCGGGGACGTCGGCGAGGTGAAACCAGCTCGACATGTGTTCGCGGGGGCCCTCGAAATAGGGCTGTGGAAGGGCGGAGAGGATCTCCTCGGCCAGCGCGGCGCGGCCTTCCGGGGTCGCGGCACGTGCGATGAACGCCGGATCCAGGTTCAGCGGTGCGACGTGTTGATTGGTGCACCCGAGGACGGCCAGCCCGGCGTAGCTGGAATACAGCGCTTGTTGAGTGATCGCCAGATATCCACCCAGCGAATGCGCAACGGCCACAGGCGGTAGCTGCTCACCCGTTGCGCCGGGCAGCGCACGGACGGCACTGGCGAGTGTCGCGGCGATGTCGGCAAAATCGAAATCGCGCACAGGCTTAGAGCTTTCGCCGGTGCCCAACGGGTCGATCGTCACCACGGCGTAGCCGCGCTCGGCGGCGAAGTCGGCGAAGCTGTACCCGTCACGGCCGGCAACGGTGAGGTCCCAATATTCGCGGCTGTAGGTGCCGCCGGGCAGGCAGACCAGTACTGCGTCGGCAGCATCGCGAGTGCGCCGGGGGTAGTAGGTCGCCGCCAACGACGCTTGCTCCCCGACCACGTCGCTGACGTCGAAGCGCATCGGCGAGCGGCGTTGGACAGAAGAAGACATAGGGCGCAGGCTCCTCGGCGATTCGATCGCGACGCCAGAATAGCCGCGCCCGAAATGCCCGCGGACTGATTCGGCGATTCGGCCGCGCGAGGCCGAGGGCTTCGGCGACAATCTCTCCGAGAATTCGTCGAGACTGTGCCCTTAGGGCCCCTCGCGCAAAGGAACAACATGGTCAGGACCGGCATTGCGACCGCGGCACGGGCCGTCGGCGCCGCAGTGCTGGCCGCTGCGGGCGCGCTGGGATTGGCAGTCGGCATGGCGGTGGGCCCGGCGCTGGACACCGCGCAAGCCGCTCCCCATTCGCCCAACCCGCCGAACAGCTGGGGCACGCTCTACGGCGATCCCGAAGCGGCCGCGCCGTTCTGGCACTACCAGCAGTATGACGATGACTGCGTGCCGATGTCGGTCGCCGACCTGGTCGGTGAACTGACCGGCAACCAGCCGTCCGAGCACGCCATCGTCGAACTGGCCCATTCGACCGCCAGCATCACCCACTCCGGACCGATCTACACCGTCCCGGAAAAGCAGAAGCACGGTGACGGAACTTCTTTCAACGATGAACCGGTGCTGCTCGCGCACTACGGCATCCAGGCGGTGAGCACCAGCAAAACAAGGGCCGACAAAACCGGTCTCCCCACCGGAATGGAGTCGCTCCAACGGGCTCTGGCCAACGGCCGCAAGGTGATCGTGGGGGTCAACGCCGAAGTCATCTGGCGCGAGCCCGTCACGGACAAGAACAAAGACGGCGATCCCGAGGCCAACCACGCCGTGGTGGTGACCGGTGTCGACACCGCCAGGGGTTGGGTGCACCTCAACGACAGCGGCAGCAGAAAAGGCCGGGACGAAATGGTGCCGATCGACATCTTCGTCCGGTCGTGGGACACCAGCGGCCAGCAAATGACGGTCACGAGCTAGACATCGAGCTTGGCGCTCCCGGCGTCTACCGGGACACGATTCCTATGGACTTGCTATGCAGCTGTCGCGAATTCGCGCGAACCTGCCGTCCGATTGCTAGGTGTTGAGCGTCAGTGCCGGGGCGCCAGGAAAGACAGGGAAGGAGCACCCGATGAAGGTGCTCGTCACGGGAGGCACCGGCTTCACCGGCTCGCACACCGTGCGGGCGCTGGTCGCTGCCGGCCATGAAGTGCGGCTCCTGGTGCGCGACCCCGCCAAAGTGCGCACCGTCTTCGAGCCCGATGGCGTTATCCCCGGCGACGTCGTGGTCGGCGACATGACGGACGCAGCCGCCGTCGACGAGGCCCTCGCGGGCTGCGACGGGGTCATGCATACGGCCGCCCTCGTCGATCTTCGTCGGGCGGCGGCGGGCCTCGTCGAGGAGACGAACGCGCGCGGGGTCGAGTTGGTGATCGGTGGCGCGGTGCGGCGCGGGTTGCCCCGCATCGTCCACGTGTCGAGCCTCGGCGCATTCTTCACGCCGGGCGGCCCGCCACTGTGCCCTGAGCTGCCGATCGCGCCCGGTACCACCGCGTACGCGCGCTCTAAGGCGCACGCCGAGCGGTACGTGCGTCGACTGCAGGAGCAGGGCGCACCGATCCGCATCTCCTACCCCGCCGCGATCGTGGGTCCAAACGACCCGACCCTGAGCGCGGCCAACAATGGCGTTCGCGCGCATGTGCGTGATCTAGGGATCATCACCTCGAGCGGCCTGCAGGTCGTCGACGTCCGCGACGTCGCATTGCTGCACCTGAAGCTGCTGGATCTGCAGGATGGACGGCATCGTTACGCCGCCGCAGGAGAGATGCTGACCTGGCCCGACTATTTCCACTTACTGGATCGCCTCATCGGCCATCGCGTCCGACGCATACGGGTGCCGGGCGGACTGCTGCGCGCTGCCGGTATAGCGGGTGATGGAGTAAAACGCTTGTACGACTTCGACTTTCCTTTGACGCGCGACGCCATGGAGTTCATGACGCGATGGCCCGGCGCCGACGCCGAGCGCACCACCCGTGAACTCGGGCTGCACTTTCGGAATGCCGCCGAGACCTACCGCGATACGCTGATCTGGATGTACCAAGCCGGCCACCTTGGCGCTGGACACGTTGGACGACTCGCGGAACCCGATGGTTTGCACCCTAGCCCGCCGGCACGTTCTGGCGCAGACTGAATCCACGACATCTGCGGCCCAAACCGGAGGAGGACGTCACGAATGACTTCCTTGGAGCTGACCAGCAGCGGGACAGTAGATTTCGGCGAGGGTGACGTTTATTTCATCGGTAACGCAACCACTTTGATTCGATTCGGTGGACTGACGATCCTGACCGATCCCGCCTTCCTGCACAAAGGCGAGCACGTCTACCTGGGTCACGGCATTTGGGCCAGGCGCGAGGTCGAGCCGGCTTGTCAGATCGCCGACCTGCCGCCGATAGACCTCATCGTCTTATCGCATTACCACGGCGATCATTTCGATGATGTCGCCGCCCAACAGCTCGACAAGAATCTGCCCATCGTCTCCACAGCTGACGCGGTGGACAAGCTCAGCGCGCTCGGTTTCGAGCGGGGCCATCCCCTCGACACGTGGGAATCCCTCGATGTGCACAAGGGTGAAGCGACGGTGAAGATCACCGCCATGCCGGGCAAGCACTCCACCGAGGAGGCGGTCAACGAGCTGCTCATGCCGGTGAACGGGCACTTGCTCGACTTCAGCCGGAACGCCGATCACCTCTACCGGCTCTACATCACCGGGGACACGATGCTAATCGACAGTCTCGAAGAGATTCCGCGGCGCTACCCCGACATAGACCTCGGCCTGATCCACACGGGCGGCACCACCTTCCTGGTCACGGTCGTCACTATGACGGGCGAACAGGGAGTGAGGGCCGTCGAGATCACCAAACCTCGCACCGCCATCCCGATCCACTACAACGATTTCTCGGTATTCCTGTCTGGACTCGACGACTTCAAAAAGGCCGCCCAGGCCTCGACCGCGACAACCAAGTTCGTCTACCTCGCTCACGGCGAGACCTACACGTTCAAGCCCAACGTGTAGGTGGTCCGCCCTTGGGCGCACGCAACGCCGGTTCGTCACGAGCAGGTGGTCTGGCGTTCACGTGTCGGACGTCAATAACGCGCCTGGTGTGCAAACACCACTGCCAGACTCGCGACCTGAGCGCCGTGGGCATTTCGGTGCGATACTGCGAAAATCTCTTAGGGAGTAGGACCTCACATACCGATGTCGACCAGACATATCTGAGCCGGAGAGGCGAGACCGGCCAGGCTCCCGGCCGCGGGCCGCGAGTTACGGATCGCGGGGCAACCCCAACAATCGCTCGGCGATGATATTCAGCTGCACCTCCGAGGTACCGCCATAAATGGTGGTGGCGCGGCTGGCCAGGAGGTACTGAGCCCACTCGCCCTGCACCTGTCCGGTATCGCCGATCGCGCCGTCGACATCGAACAACGACAACCCGAATTCGGCGTAGCCCTGGGCGGTGCGCATCGAGAGCAGCTTGGATATCGCGGCCGACGGTAGCGCGTCGCCTCCGGTGAGCGTCAGCAGCGTCGAGCGTAGGTTGAGGACCTTGCCCGCGTGCCCTTCGGCGATCAACTGGCCGGCGCGGTTTTGCGCAATCTGGTCGAACTGACCATCGCGCATTAGCTCTACCAGACGATCCAAGCTGGCGAGATTCGGGTTCTCGGCGCTGCCGATGGTCACTCGCTCGGCGGTCAGCGTGTTGCGGCTGACCTCCCAGCCGCGGTTGACGTCGCCGAGCACCATGCCGTCCGGCACGAACACGTCGTCGATGAAAACTTCGTTGAAGAATTCGTTGCCGGTGAGCTCGCGCAACGGCCGCACCGTGACACCTTCGCTGGCCATGTCCAGCAGGAAGTAGGTGATGCCGTTATGTTTTGGCGCGTTTGGTTCCGTTCGCGCCAGCAGGGCACCCCACTGCGCGTACTGCGCCAGGGTGGTCCAGATTTTCTGGCCGGTGATTCGCCAGCCACCGTCGACCTTGACGGCCTTGGTGGAGAGGCCGGCTAGGTCGGAACCGGCGCCGGGCTCGGAAAACAGCTGGCACCAGACCATTTCGCCGCGCAGGGTCGGCGGCAGAAAGCGTCGCTTCTGGTCCTCATCGCCGAACGCGACGATGGATGGGACGAGGAAACTGGCGATGCCCAGCAGTGGGCGTCGCACCCGGCCGGCGCTGAACTCCTGCGCGATGATGATCTGCTCGACCGGGGTGGCCGAACGGCCCCACGGCGTGGGCAGATACGGCATCACCCAGCCACCCTCAACGATCGCTGTTGTGCGCTGATCGGACGGGATCGCCTTGAGTGCGGCGATTTCGGCGCGGATCTCCTCGCGCAGCTTCTCGGTCTCCGGGTCGAGGTCGATATTCAGCTTGCGCACGCCGGTGGTGGTGGCGGTGTCGACGACCCGCTGGGGATAGTCGGCGGGGCGGCCGAACGCGGCGACTAGCCCGAGCGCCCGGCGGTAATAGATGTTGGTGTCATGCTCCCAGGTGAAGCCGATACCGCCGTGTACCTGGATGCAATCCTGGGTGCAGCTCTGGGCGGCGGCTGGGGCCAACGTCGCCGCCACGGCGGCAGCGAATTCCACTGCGGATTCCGGCTTTTCGATCCCTTCGTCGATGGCGCGGGCGGCGTCCCACACCGCCGCGGTTGCACGCTCGGTGCGGGCGAGCATCTCGGCACACTTGTGCTTGATCGCCTGGAACTGACCGATGGGCCGGCCGAACTGCTCACGGATCTTGGCGTAGGCGGACGCAGTTTCGGTGGCCCAGCGTGCGACGCCGACGGCCTCGGCCGACAGCAGCGTGGACGCGATGGCCTGCGCGGCGTTGATGCTCAGGTTGCTCAACACGCGGTTCTCGCCGACCTCAACAGCGTCTGCCCGGACATGGGCGACCGGTCGCAGCGCGTCCACGCTTGCGACCTGCTCGACATCGAGCTGGCCGGCGTCGAACACCACCCACACGGTGCCGGCGTCGGTGACACCGGCAACGAGTAGCGTCGCCTGTGCAGCCGCAAGCACCGAACGCGCGTGGCCCCGGACCACCAGAACATCACCCTGCCGGGTGGCCGTCATCGACGAGTTTGTCCATCCAACGCGTACGTGGCGATCACTGCGCCCGACGCCAGGCCACCGAGCAGCGTCGAGTCCGAATCGTGGGCCGAGATCAGAGCGCTGGCGATAGCCGACGGGACAAACGGCCCTGGCACGGCGCCGAAGCCGAACTCGGCCAAGACCACCGCCAGCTCCCGGATGCCGAACCCTTGTCCCCCAACGGATTCCGCCAGGTGGACACCCTGCAGTCCCTGATCGGCGGCGGCCCGCCAATAAGGTGGAGGCGAGGCGATCGGCGTTTCCAGCGCCCGGTGCAGCACCTCGGACGGCGCTATCCGCGCCACCAGTGACCGCACCGAGTCGGCCAGGTCCTGGTGTTCAGGCGTGATCGCAATGGGCATGACGGTGCCCTTCCCTCGTGCGCTCGGCCGCAGCCTCATCCGGCAACAGATCGGTCGGAAGGGAGGTTACGCGGGGGTCTCGCTGTGTAACGTTCATGCCCCGCTTTTCGTGTCCGCGCGCGACGCCCGGGGGTACGATCCGCGATGGCCCGCTGATTTCGATCGGGTGCTGTCCTGTTGCCCAAAAGGGGGCCCAAAGGAGGCAAGGCTCTGATCAACACGGTGCGCGGGCAGGTCGACGGACGCGCATACCACGACGATGTCCTGCCTGCGATGCGGAGGGCGGCATCAGCGATGAGGACATCGCCGCCACGATGATGATGGAGAACCCACGTCGCATCCTCGAGGGCTGCGAGCCCTACTAGATGGGCACTAGCGAAAAGCGTCCCGACGCCATCGGCGCCATGGCCGCCGCTTATCCCCATGCCACGGCCTGGATCAACCTGGCGGACGGGTCCGAGCTGACGTTCGGACAGTGGGACGGGCTGGCGAACCGGTTGGCCAGGGGCCTCGCCGAGCGAGGCATCGGCCGCGGCGCCCGGGTGGTCATCGCCATCACCCCGGACGAGCCGCTCGAATGGCTGGTCTGCTATGCCGCCGTACACCGCGCCGGGGCGGTCGCCGTTCCGGTAAACACCAGGCTTTCCAGGGCCGAACTGGGCGCCATTCTGGCCCATGCCGAACCGAACGGGGTCCTGGCCAGCGCCGCCACTGAAGGCGGTGTGCCGTGGGCTGATCTGACCGCGGGCTTCGAGGGCCTCCGGGTCATGGCGGTGACCGGTGGCGCCATGGGCGTTCCGGCCTTCTCCGAACTCCTCCATCCGGACGCTTCCGAAGTGACCACCCGCGTCGATGCCGACGCGGCCAAGGACATCATGTACACCTCGGGTACGACCGGAGCCCCGAAGGCGGTCGTCGTTCCCTACGGCAAGAGCGATGGGGGGTTGCGCCCAAGCCAGTGGAGCGGCCTCGGCTTCATGACCGCGTCTCCGTTCTCGACGACCAGCGGAATCCTCCTTATCGACGGACCGGCCAGAGGCGGTTTGAGCGGCTGGTACCTCCCGCGATTCGACGCCGGGAAGTGGCTCGCGCTTGCGGCCGAGCGGCGTCCGGTGGCGGGATTCATCGTTCCCGCGATGGCTCAACTCCTCGTAGCTCATCCCGATTTCGGCGATGCCGACCTCTCCAGCCTGGTGGCGCTCACCGTCGGGGGCGCGCCCATCACTCAACCGACGTTGCACCGCCTGGCCGAGCGACTACCGAACGCCGACGTACTCGTCGGCTATGGCCTTACCGAATTCGGAGCGGTCACTCGGATGCCGTCCGGAGACAAAGGCAAGCACTTGGGATCGGCGGGCCGGCCACTGCCGGAAGTCGAGATCCGCTTGGTGAGCGCGGACGGCACCGAGGTCGAGCGAGGCCACGTCGGTGAGATCACCATCAAGGGGGCTGACCCGACTCGCCGGTACTACAAGGACACGATCAATTCGGAGACGACCTGGCGTGACGGGTGGCTGCACAGCGGAGACCTCGGCCGTTTCGACGACGACGGATTCCTCTGGATCACCGGGCGCTCCAAAGACATCATCATCCGCGGCGGCTACAACGTGGTGCCCGGGGAGGTCGAAGAAGCCCTCTACAGCCACCCGTCGGTGGCCGAGGCGGTGGTCGCCGGCGTTCCGCACGACGTGCTCGGTGAGGACGTGGAAGCCTGGATCGTCCTGCGCGAGGGTTCGGCCGCGACCGCGGCCGACCTACGGGAATTTCTGCTCGCGAGACTGGCCAACTACAAAGTGCCCCGACGACTCCACTTTGCGGCAGCGCTCCCCCGCAACGCCGCAGGCAAGGTCATCCGGCACATGCTCGACCGTCCAGCCGTCGGCGCTCCGGCACGGCATTCGGGGACCAAGCAGTGAGCAAGGGTGACCCCGCCGTCCTCTGCGAGCAGGTCGGCGCCGTGTGCCGGTTGACGCTCAACAGGCCGCGACAGCGCAACCCTCTGACGCCCCGCCGCATCGACGAGCTCCTGACGGCTGTCACCACCGGGCTGATCCGACGCTCGACCCCGACGCAATCCGAGCCCCATAAGAGGAGGAAACATGGTCATCGATTTCTGGGTGAATGCGCTCTCCAAAGAGGCTGCGGCCGCATTTTTGGGCAAGTCCGGCTTCGGATCCGTCGAGGGGTTCTTCGGCGTCGACGTAAAGGAGGGGATGACCCCGCTCGACCTGGTGGCGGAGATGGACCGGGTCGGCGTGGACCGGGGGGTCCTGAGCACCGTCGCTGTCCACGGCGGACGACGACAAGCTGGCCTTTGCCGCCGAGCAGCGCCACCGGCTCTATCTGGCCGCTTCGGTCGACCGTCCGAGCCGGCCCCGGCAGCAGAGCATGGACGTCCGCCGGCGGGCCACTGAGGGAACCGTAGATCTCGTCCGGGTGTCGCCCCTGGTCGACCAGTACCCCCTCAACCACGCGCTCTATTACCCGATCTACTCCACCTGTGAGGAGCTGGGCCTTCCCGTCTCGATCAATGTCGGTATCCCCGGGCCGAGGGTCCGGTCCCGTTGCCAGGACCCGGTGCTGCTCGAGGACGTGCTGATCGACTTCCCCGATCTGGTCGTCATCGGCGCCCACATGGGCCATCCCGTTCGAGGAGCTGCTCATCGAGTACATGCTCAAATGGCCCAATCTGTACCTTTCGAACTCGGCCTACCTGGCCACCTACATGCATCCTTCGCTGATCAAGTTCATGGGGTCCCGCCGTGGCAAGGGTCGGGTCCTGTTCGCCTCCGACCATCCGTTCCTCCCCATGGAACGGGCGCTGACGGCCGCCCGTTCGCTCGCCCTGGACGAAGGACCCATGGCCGACTTCCTGGGCGGCACCGCCGAGCGCCTCCTTGAAAAGCGGCACCATGGTTGACCTCCTGCCCGACCAGCTGCGGCTGATGGCATCGGCCTACCCGGACGAGGTGGCCTACCGGAACCTCGGCGACGAGTCGTCGATCACCTTCGGCCGCTGGGAGCAAGAGTCAAACCGGTTGGCCCATGGCCTGCAGGCCAAGGGCGTCCGGAAGGGGGACCTCGTCGCCATCGATCTCGAGGCCGAGCAGATCCTCGACTTCATCGTCACCTACAGCGCGGTCCACAAGATCGGCGCCGTGTCCGTGCCCGATGAACAACCGGCTTGTCTCCTCCCGAGATGCGGTGCCATCCTCGAGCACGCGGAGGTCACCGCGTGTGGTTTGCAGTGGCGCGTTCGAGGACGCCGTCACCCCGTTGTCGGACGTCCCTCGCGTCGCTCGCCGTCGGTGGCCACCGTCGGCGCCGCGGAGCATCGGCCGGTTCGCCGACCTCGAGGACATCAAGAGCGAGGACGACGTCGGCCATCCAGGTACCCGTCGACGCGACCGATCTGGCCGACGTCATGTACACGTCGGGCACCACTGGCGTGCCGAAAGGGGTTGCTGTCCGGCACGGCAACATCGCCCCGCTGCCCAACGCACTTCCGCCGTGGAACGGATTGAAGTGGCTCACCGCCACGCCGGTGTTCACCTTCGCCGGCCTCGGCTTCATCTACAACCCGATGAAGGCGGGCATGACCGTGTTGTACCTACCCAGATTCGACGCCGGGCCGATGGCTCGACATCGTCGAGCAGCGAGCGGCCGGCGATCGCCTTCGTGGTGCCGGCCATGGCCAGGCTCCTGATCCATCATCCCCGATTTCGACTCGGCCGACCTGTCGAGTCTCCAGCGGTTATTCCTCGGGAGTGCCCCGCTTTCCCCGGACACCGTGGAGCGCCTGCAGGCCCGGTTGCCCGGAGCCGCCGTCCTCAACAGCTACGGCCTGACCGAAGGCGGGCACGCCACCTTCGCGATGGATCCCGAGGGAGCACGCACACCGGCCGGGCGCCGTCGGGCGGCCCGCGCCGCCAGTGGAAGTGCGGATCGTCGATGACGACGGGAAAAGCCCTGCCCATCGGCGAGATCGGCGAAGTCATCACCCGCAATCCCCGCGGGCACCGCGAGTACTACCGAAACCCCGAAGCCACCGCCCGCATGTGGGAAGGCGGCTGGTTGCACACCGGTGACCTCGGCTACCTCGACGCCGACGGCTATCTCTACATCGTCGGGCGCAAGAAGGAGATGGTTGTCCGAGGGGGCATGAACATCCATGCCGACGACGTCGAGGCGGTCCTGCAGGCCCACCCGCAGGTGGTCGAGGCCGCGTTGGTCGGCATTCCGCACGAGGTGCTGGGTGAGGACATCGCCGCCTATGTCGTCCTGCGACCCGGAGCAACGGTATCGACCGCCGAGCTCCAGAGCTTTGCCGCGTGAGCGGCTCGCCGACTACAAGGTGCCCCGCCGGGTGCATTACCTTCGCCGCGCTGCCGAGGAACGCCGGAGGCAAGGTGCTGAAGTCGCAACTGCCCGGGGTCCCAGGCGGGACGGGGGGCGCGACATGAGCAACAGAGGACACCCCGACCAGAGGAAAAGCTATGCAAGACCACAGATTTGATTTCGTCGTCGAAGGCACGCCCGACGAGGTGTGGGATGTGATGTGGAAGCACAATCCGGGCGGGTTTCGAGACGGACTCTGTGAAGATCGAGATCCTCCACCCCGGTGATGAAGACGGCAACGGGCTGGTGCGGCACTGCTACTTTCCCGTACCGAAGTATTTGCTCTCAGGGGGCAAGGCCCAGTCCTGGGAGTGGATCACCGAGGCCCGGCGCCCGGTGTCCTGGCGGTACGACGCCATCGGTAAGCCGCTGTGGTCCAAGGCCTCGGGCTGGACCCGGCTGGAGGATCTCGGAGAGAGCAAGACCCGCGTCTACTTCCGCGAGACCTACGAGGTGTTCAACCCGTTGATACGGGCCCTGCTCGAGAAGCGGGTCCACGACTTCATCTCCGCGGACAACGACAAGTTGATCGAGGCCTCATTGGTGCGATCGCTCAACAAGCTCCACGCGCGCAAGGACCGCGGCCCTGAGGGAGTGGCCTAACCGTCCCGCACGCCTTCCCGGGCCCGGGCTGTCGATTCCGCAGCGGGCCTTCGTCTTCGGCGATGGGGCCGCTCCCGGCAACAACGCCGACCCGGATGTCAACCGGCGAGCGCCGCGGGCAGGGTCTGGCCGCTGACCGTGACCATCTGAGCTTTCTGGGCGAGCGATACGTCGAACGCTCGCCAAACCTACTCGGCGCTAACCGATCTCGCGCGCGACAAAGATTGCGACATAACCGATGGGGATGCCGGTCCGGGTGGCGATGCATTTCCGCGCCGCCAACTCGACCGTGGCCCTGTGGCTAGCGTGGGTGACCCCCGCGATCTCGGGAATCCGGATCAGCCACCCGTTGGTCTCGCGAGTGATTTCGATATCGAAGGACTGACCGATCGTCGGGAAGCTCTTTCGCTGGGTACGACTGCTGCGCAGCGATTGTGGGCGTCGCAAAGTGGGCTGAATAGGCATTTGAATTTTTCCTGAGTCGACGACGAGCCGCGAGCAAGATTACTGCGATTCCGGCCAGAAACCTAATCCGCGGACGCCTAGACCGGCTGGCGAAGCCACTCGCCACGTGGCCAAGGCCTTACGCCAACCATCTGCGCGAACGGGATCAGTCGGGGATACCGGGTTTATCCGCGGACCGGCAGCGACAGGCTTAAGCTCGATCGATGGCGACGAACGCCAATACGCTGGGTGATTACCTGCGTGCGCGGCGCCAGCAGGTCCGGCCGGAGGATGTCGGGCTGGTTCCCGGCGCGCGAAGACGCGTCGCGGGTTTGCGGCGCGAGGAGCTGGCAATGCTGGCGGGCATCAGCGCCGAGTACTACCTGCGACTCGAGGTGGGCCGCGACAAACATCCGTCGCCGCAGGTTGTTGACGCGCTCGCGCGGGCCCTACGGCTAGACACCAAAGCCAGGCATTATCTGCACGCACCTGGTTAGCCCGCGTCCGGGGCGAAATACCTCCGGAACCGGAAGCAGGAGCCTACGCATTAGCTGAAGTGATCAATGAGTTTTTGATGCCCGCCATCCTGGCCAACAGGTACCAAGATGTTTTGGCGGCAAATCCGATAGCCCGAGTCCTGTCACCGGGATTCACACCAGGACAAAACTTTCTGCGCTGGCGGCTGCTCGATCCCGTCGCCCGGGAGCTTTATGTTGATTGGGACGAGGCGACGGAGACGGCGGTGAATGGATTACGGGAACTCAGCGGCCTCTATCCCAACGATGCTCGGATGCAAGCGTTTGTCGCTGAATTGTCCTCAGCGAGCCCGCGTTTCCACGAGCTGTGGTCCCGTGCGGAAGTTGGTTACCGCTTGGGAATCCATCACATCCGTCATCCTCTAGTCGGCGAACTCTATCTTTATCGCCACCGGCTCAACGCTCCGTACCCCGGTGGGGATCACGTGGTGATGTATCGCGCCGAGCCCGGTAGCGACTCCGCAAGAGCGCTAGAGAAACTCCGGTCGCTGTCGGCCCCTGTTCGCTAGTGCGGCGTGAAGCGTTGCCGGCTTTTCAGCAACGCCTCGACGCCGCAGCTGCACCGCCGGTAACTTGGGCACTTCGACCTGGTGGCGTGTGATCGTATCCCGTTCAATACTTTTCGGATCGGAGGCAATGACGATCCGCCGCGCGAAAGGGCTAATCGGGATCAAGACGCGGCCGCAGACTCGCCAGCACTGCCCGCCGCACTCCGGGCTTCGATGGCCTTGACGCTGTTGGAGAAGGCCTTGCCCAAGACGCGCTTGCCGATGGTGCCAAGCACGAACGACAGCACCCGTCCCTTGAGGTTCTTGCCCTGGCGAACGATGACGAGGTCTACGTCGGTCGTTCCGTCGGGCTGCCGCGTAAGGGTGTAGGTGTAGCCGGATGCGCCCCCAAACACGTTGGAGTCGCTGGTCGTGAGTATTACGTGGCTGGGATCGGACCAGTCGTATTGCAGTCGTTCCCAGACGCCGCCCGAGCCCTCGGTGACGTCGGCGTGGTAACGGCTCTTGGAATGCACCGTCAGGTACGCATCGGCGCTGTTCGTGAAGATCTTCGACCGGTCCGGTCCGAAGTCGGTGAGCCCGGCAATGAACTGCTCGGGGGTCGACGTGGTCGATTCGTGAAAGTGGATGACGGACATGATATTCCTCTCTCTTACAACGGTTCGTATGTTCGGCCGCCGGTCGGTTGACGGAGTTCGCCATCCGCCCAACGCTTACGCCTAGGGTGAGCGCGTCTCAGTGGTTTGGAATTCCGGCGAACGGATCGGCAGCCAATCCCAATTGGTACGTGGTACTGACAGGGACACCCTTGGGTTAATGAGCGATCGACGCCCTTCGGACCGTGCGCTTGCGGCCTATCATCAAACGATGTCCGCCGAGGGGACAGCGGCCACAGGGCGTCGAGCGGTGACGGGCGACTTGCTTGACGCCGTCGTGGCGGCGCACGGAGGGCTGGACCGGTGGCGCGAATTCAGCACCATCGAGGCGACGATCATCAGTGGCGGCAAGCTATGGGAGATCAAGGGCCAACCGCAAGATCCCGAGCCCCGGCGGATGACCGTTGCGCTACACCGCGAATGGGCATCGGTGCAGCCATTTGGTGCGGCAGACCAGAAATCTGACTTCACTCCCGGACGCATTGCCATCGAAAAGCTTGATGGCCACGTGGTCACGGAACGAGTTAATCCACGAGAATCGTTCGCCGGTCACAGCTTGACGACGCCGTGGGATCCGTTGCAGCGTGCGTACTTCAACGGTTACGCGCTGTGGACTTATCTGACCACTCCGTTCCTGATGGCGCTGCCCGGGTTCACCGTCGCCGAAATCGATCCTGTCGAGGAGAACGGCGAGCGCTGGTTAGGACTGCAGGCGCACTTCCCGAACCAGTTCGCCAGTCACAGCGTCCTGCAGGAGTTCTACTTCGGCAGCGACTTCTTATTGCGCCGACACGACTACCGTGTCGACGTCGCCGGCGGGTTCGCCGCGATCCAATATGTCTACGACATCGTGGAGGCCGAGGGAATCAAGTTCCCGTCCAAGCGCCGGGCCTACCGCTGCGACGCGAGCGGCGGGCTGTTGCCCGACGAACTCATGGTGTCCATCGATGTGAGCGACGTCCGCCTGACATAAGAAGTCGATCGACGCTTGTGAGCGTCGACCAATCGCTCGACAATATCGGCGCCCGGTCGCTCCCGAGTTGGGGGACATATTGGCCGCGGCGTGCGTCGACTTCACGGTCTTGCCCCGCGGGTACATCGCCTGACGCCGCGCCCGTCACGTCAACCAACCGCCGCCGTCGACAACCAGCGTTGCTCCTGTCACGTAAGACGCGGCGTCACTGGCCAGGAATAGCACCGTTTCGGCAACCTCGGTGGTCGATCCGGGACGTCTCAGCGGGTTCTGGAAGGTGCGGTGCTGGGCATCGCCGGCGATTCGCTTGACTCCCTCGGTTCCCGACATCGCCCCGGGGGCAACGACATTCACCCGAACCCCGTCGGGGCCCCATTCGATCGCACAGGTGCGGCTCAGCGCGTCGATGCCGGCCTTGGCCGAAACGACATGCGCTTGCAACGCCATACCGCGGTACTGGATCGCCGCGCTGATGTTGACCACGGCGCCACCGTGATCACGCAGCCACAGGTCGTACGCCGCCTTCGATACGTTGAAAGTCCCCAGCAAATCGATGTCGACCACGGCTTTGAATCCGTTGGGGGACAGGTCGCTGATCGGGACGGGGAAGTTCCCGGCGGCATTGTTGACGACAACGTCGAGTTGACCGAACGTTGCCAACACTTCCTCGACCACCGACGTCACCTCCTCGTTACGGCGGACGTCGCACACGCCGTAGACGGCGTCAATTCCCGCTTCCCGCAACGCCGCAACCGCCGCCTGAAGATTGGCTTCCTTTCGGCTGCAGATGGCGATGCGAGCGCCGTGGCTGCCCAGTACGTGGGCGATCTCCAGCCCGAGTCCGGTGGCGCCGCCGGTAACCAACGCCACCTTCCCCGCAAGGAGATCGGCCCGGAACGGACTTTGGTGGGTGGTCACAATAGGTTCCTCAATCAAGCCAAGGGCCGCACGGAGATCAAGTCCGTCGGGTTGCCCGACACAGTAGCCGACAGGCGTTTGAGGCAGGCCGACGGATCGACGTCTTGAAGGTTGATGTCAGCCAACGCGTCTCTGGCGACCCGGACGGCGATCAGGCATGGCCGGATCGGTTGCCCGCTCTGCGGATCCATCGCATCGACAACGCCGTTGAAAACCACAGCATCGATGTGGCGCTCGCTGTCGCATCTCACGATGGCCGCAACAGCTAGCAACGTGAGTTGTGCAATGACGCTGGTGTACAACGCTTTTACTTGCGGCGCAGGTCGTGCTGCCTCGACGACGGTCTCGCGGCTCTTGACGTAACGGTAGGACTTGGCCTTCGGGACGACATCTACCGTGGGTAGTTCATACTCGACCACCAATTGGCGCGCATCTGGTGAATACGCAACCCGGGCCTTGGGAGTGATACACCGCGGCAACGGCATTGCCGTCAGCGCCCATTCGGCGCGGGCGGTGATCCCGGCCGGATCGCCCGCGCGATAGCTCGCGGTGAGTTCGGAATCCGAGGCGCTCGTCAGGCTTTGCAGTCCGTCATGGAGCAGCTCGGTGAGCGCAGCGCATTGGGATTCGATTTTCGCGTTCTGCAGCTCCACCTGAGCCTCGACGCTGTCCAGGTTGTAGATTTCGCTTTCCAGGACAACGCCTTTGGGCCATCTGCTTTGCTGCCATTCGCGTCGCCGGGCTATCTCGGCAGCCTTGGCCCTCGCTTCGGCGGACTTCACCGCCTGGTAAAGCACCCTGGTTGTCTCGAGCTCTTTCAGGCGCTGCCGTTCGCGTTCGGGATGGCGCTGACGCGCAAGCCTGAACTCGTAGCTGGCCTGCGCCAGCTGCCGCGGGGCATCAGGTACTCGATACGGCGGTGCGTGCACGAAGTCCACGAGCCGGGGTAACGGCTCCGAGATCTGTAGGTACCGAATCCGCATGGCGCAAACCTCGGAATCCTGGCGGGCTTGAGCAACGGTGTAATACGTCTGCAGCATTTCGCAGGCCGACTCCCAGTTGCTGATATCCACTGCCGCTCGCCGCGAGGTGTGCCACAGGTTCCACAGCGCTTGGTACGCCTCCAGCTCTGCTGCCCGCTGCTGGCCGCTGTCAAACCGCCCCATGTCTCCCCTGAAGAGGGTCTAGAAAGGGTGAAGTCGATCCCTTCAGAATTTAGCGGCAGGTGCGGCTTCTCGCGCGGGCGCTTGATGCAGCGGCCCCTGCAGGTAAATTCACGTTAAGCTCGCGGCACGTCCAGAACTAGTCGCGATGCTCATCCTCGGTGGTCCAGAGACACGGCCCCCCCATACACCTATCTCAACCCGGGAGGCCTGGCTGTTGCTCGTCTGGAACCGATGGAGCTGATCGCGTGACCAGCGGCGAGAGGCAGAACGACCTTGTCCCGGTCGGCACGCCCATCGACCTCGATAATTGCGCCCGCGAGCCGATCCACATCCCCGGCAGCATCCAGCCGCGCGGTGTGCTCGCGGTGGTGCGCGAGCCCGGCTTTGAGGTGCGTCAGGTCAGCGCCAACGTCGCCGACCTGCTCGGGCGTTCCGTCGACACCGTCCTGGGCCGGCACCTGTCGGTGCTGATCGGCGCCGAACAGGCCGCCCTGGTCGAGCAGGCGGCGTCGACCTCCGGCGATCTCCGCCAACGCAACCCGCTTGAGTGCGTGATTGACGTCGCCGGCGAGCGACGGGCGTTCGACGCCATCCTGCGCCGTGAACCGGGCGATGTGCTCCTGGTCGAACTTGAGGTCGCCTACGGCGAGCGGCCGTTCTCCTTTCCGAACACCTACCAGGCGGTGCGCCGCTCGGTGGAGGACCTGAACCAGGCAGCCACGCTGACCGAGCTGTACGACACCACCGCGCGTGCGGTCCGCGACCTCACCGGCTTCGACCGTGTGATGGTGTACCGCTACGACGAGGAGTACAACGGCGAGATCGTCGCCGAGTCCAAGCGCGAGGACCTCAACTCATTCCTGGGCCTGCACTACCCGTCCACCGACATCCCGGCCCAGGCGCGGGCGCTGTACGAGAAGAACTGGATCCGGCTCATCTCGGATGTCGACTACACGCCCGTACCGCTTGTCCCGGCTATCGACCCGGCGAGCGGCGCACCGCGGGACCTCACGTACGCCACGCTCCGCAGCGTCTCGCCGATCCACGTCGAGTACCTGCAGAACATGGGTGTGCACGCATCGATGTCGATTTCTTTGCTGCGGCGGGGAAGACTTTGGGGGCTCATCGCCTGCCATCACTACGCCGGTCCGCATCTGCCGCCGTTCGCCACCCGGGCGGCGGCCGAATTCCTCGGCTCGACCCTGTCGCTGCGGCTCGTCGACCGGTTCGAGGGCGACGAACTGCACAAGCGGCTGGCCGCGCAGGCGGTGCTGGCTAAGCTCACCGGCGCCACCCTGGGCGATAGCGAACCGCTCGCGGCGGCGCTGCTCGGAGCACCCGACCTCCTCGACCTCGTGCCCGCCGACGGCGTCGTCGTCAACATTCAGGGCGAACTTCAGGTACGCGGGTCAGTTCCGCCACCGGAGGTCGTGTCCGCTGTGGCTGCCTGGGCGCGCGACGCGAGCGACGAGGTCGCCAGCAGCGAGTGCCTGTCCCGTGAGCTACCCGGGTTCGACCTCGACCCGCAGTTGGCCGCCGGGGTGCTCGCGCTCACCCTGCCCGACGGGCAGTACGCCGTCTGGTTTCGGCGTGAGGCGGTGCGTTCGGTGGACTGGGGTGGCGACCCGCACAACAAGGCGATCGCGGTCAGCGAAGGTGACGGGATCCGGCTCAGCCCGCGCAAGTCGTTCGACCGGTGGCGCGAGGTCGTCCGCGAACGCAGCGAACCGTGGACGCTGAGGGAGACGGAGTCCGCCGAGGCGTTGCGACGCCACCTGGTCGAGTCGCTGTACCGCCGCACGCGGGGTGCGCTGCGCGTCGCTGAGACGCTGCAACGCAGTCTGCTGCCCGTGTCGATCCCGACGCTGCAGAGCTGGCAACTGTCCGCGTACTACGAGCCGGCCGCGGGCGATAACGTCGGCGGCGACTGGTACGACGCGTTTGAGCTGCGCGACGGCCGGTTGATCTTGCTGATCGGCGACGTCGCCGGGCACGGCATCACCGCGGCCGGCACGATGGCGCAGTTACGCAACGCCCTGCGCGCGCAGTTGTTCGCCGGCGCCGCACCGGCCGAGGCGCTGCAGCAGCTCAATGACTTCTGCGTGCACATGATGCACGGCGCCTTCGCCACCGTCATCGCCGCGCGGGTCGATCTGGGCTCAGGGGAGGTCGAGGCCGCGTGCGCCGGCCACTTGATCCCGTTCCTGACCAACTCCGTCCCGGCGGCCGCCCCGGCGCCGATAGAGCTCTCGCCGCCGATCGGTATTCGCGGCGTGACGTATGCAGCGAGCACGTTCACCGTCGAGCCCGGCCACGGGCTGGTCATGTACTCCGACGGCCTGGTGGAACGTCGCGGGGAACCGATCGACGAAGGCATCGACCGGTTGGCCGAGACCCTCGGCCGCGCGGGTGATGCGCCGGCGTCCGAGATCTGGACGGCGATGGCATCGAGCAACATTGACGACGACGTCACCATCGTTACCCTCCGCCGCCCCTAAGCTCTCACGCCGACGGACAGTCTGGTGTTGTTGTGCCACAGTCGTTTTCGCTGAATTACAGCCTGCAGGCCAGCGATCAGCTTCCTACACACTGGATTACGCGGACGGTCGTGGTGCGTCCGGCTACCCAACGAGGCCTTCGACGGTGGCATGCAGGACAGACCGGTTTGCATCAGGCGGCACACGGCGCGCGACCAGGAACTCACTGCCGACCCAGACGTGTCGGATGAACTTTCCGAATCGCAGGCGCGTTCCCGCCTCCCCGCCAGCCGCAGGCAGCATCTTGACGCGTTCCAGCGCTTCCTTGACCCTGGGTCCGGTGTGCGGGCGCGCGGTCGCCAGCGCGGTCATCATCAGCCTCCCGATGTCATAGCAGTAGACCGAGAAGAAGTATTCGGGCCGATAGCTATGTTCTGCCTGAAACCGATCCAGGAATTCATGCCCCACCTGATTGCTATCAGCTGAGGCCGAGCCGTTCTTCGAGCAACCCCACAGCGTCGAGATCCTCGACCGCTTCGGTCGCGCCGATCATGCCAGTCGCGCAATCTCGATCGGCTGCCACTTCGATCCCATTGCCGCAGTGGAGGTCGCGCGATCCACGCGTACACCGAAAACAGGCGATACTGTTCGCGCGCGGTGGTCTCATCCACAGTGCAACCATGCACTCGAAGCGTACGGCGATACAGGCTGAGCAGGTCATCCTCGTGAGCGCGGCGTAAATCGGTGGGTACCGAGTTGCACATAAGTAGGCGAAGTCTCGCATTCCCGTCCCCCACTCGCTACGGCCCAGTCGTAGAAACCGTGCGCCCATCGTCGACGAACAGATTGCCGATGTGACTGTCCCCGTGGATCAGCGTGTGCTCGCCCTCGCCGAAAAGAGTCACCACGTCGAAGTTACGTTCGATGTACGCTCGGCCAAACGCCGGAAAACAGCGGCATTTCACACCAAACTTGTCGAGCGCACTTGATGAACATCGAACGGCGGCCGCGACCTTCAGATCGTCCGGCTTGGCCCGCATCCCTTCGGCCGTGCGCAGCCACGGCAGCTCGCGGCCTTGATAAGCCGCGTGCAGCTTCGCAAGTTCCTCGACGGTGGAGTGGCCACCTCCAGGATGTCCTCGTCGCCCGTGGCGGGAAATCTGCACCCGGAGCGTCAAGTCTTCCAGCACCATCACGAACGCCCCGTCGTCGAGCTCGATAAGCGCTGTGCCAAACACGAGGTACCCGCACGGGCAGCTCGCTGCCGATGTTCGCGTAACACGCGCCTCGGCTACACCCAGGCCGACCTGCCGGATCAGCTCTCGCTGATCTTGACTAAACGGCTGCAGCTTGACGAATGACGTCTCCGGTACACGCGCCCCCGGAAGCCGAACCCGCGCCCGGCCCGTGGTCCCCGAGTGCGCGTCAATCACCTCAACCGCCCTGACATGGCAGTCCAGCGCCTGGCTAAACCACTCCGCCTGAGGTCGCTGAGCTCGCCGGGATCGGGACTCTATCCGCTGACACGTTGTCATCACCAGTCACTGTAGAGCAATGAGACAGCGACGATTCCAGTGCTCAGCCTGGGAGCACCGCGCCGCTTCCTGATCCGCCCTTACGGAGGCGGACGAAGCACCGCTTTCACACCCCGCGGAGGCGACGTCCTCATCATGCGAGGCCGCTGCCAACGCGACTGGCAACATAGCGTGCCAAAACAGCAGAAGCCGGCAGCTTCACGCATGAGCCTGAACTTCAGCAGCAGTGAACAACTCGCCGCGTAGCACCATCGCTAGCTGGCGGTGATGTATGGCGGCCCGAGAAAGCGTTGCAGCATCACGGTTTGCGCAGCTGGGTCTTTGAGAGGCCAACACCACAGGGCCAGGAAGACGCGGATGAGCCATTGCTTCGCGAGGGGGTCAGGGTTGTCAGGGTCGTCGGCCCAGCATTTCGCCGGCCAAGCCGGTGACAGCCGGTGATTCGGTGATCCATTCGTTAATGGGAGTTGCCTGCGTTGACCGCATGAGCTGGGCCAGCGGATCTGATTGCAGGCGTTGCAGGGCGACGATGGTGGCGGTGACCACCCGCTCCGGGCCGGTGAGGCCCTTGATGGCCTCGCGCGTCGTGTCGACAATGCGGGCGGCTTGCATGGCGATGACGGCGTCGCGAATGGCGGCCTTGCCGCCGGCATGCCGGTAGATCGTTGCGGGCGAGCAGTGAACTTTTGCGGCCAGCGCCTCGATGGTGAAGCCGTCATACCCCCGGCGAGAAATCAGGTCGGCGGCCGCGGCGTAGATCCGGTCGCAGGCTTCGCTGCGGCGATCCCGTCCCACCAGCCAGTCCTCGCGCGACATGCGACCCGCTCCTTTGCCTCAATCCCGTTGAAATGATTCCTCACATTGAGAATTTCTAACTCATTATTCTCAGGGTAATGCACTGGTGGCACTGGATGAAGGGTCTGACCTGCGGTGGCAAGTGGCGGCGGGCGTCCCTCAACTTTGTCTCGTTCCGTTGACGTTGCCGGTGAGCCGCCTCAGCCTGAACCTATGGCAGTGTTGGACGACCCGATCCAGTTCTTTGGCACCGAGGCGTTAGCGGATCCTTATCCGCTCTACGACCGGATGCGCGCCGAGGCGCCCGTACACCGCGTGGGCGATTCGGTGTTCTACGCCGTGTGCAGCTGGGAAGCCGTTCTCGAAGCCGTCGACCGAGTCGATGATTTTTCGTCCAATCTCACCGCGACGATGGTGTATCACGAGGACGGTGCCATCACGCCGTTCGACATGGGAGAGCCGGGGAGCTCGGCACATGCGCTGGCCACCGCTGATGACCCGGTGCACGCGCTGCACCGAAAGATCCTGCTGCCCCACCTATCGGCCAAGCGCGTGCGGGTGATCGAAGAGTTCGCCGCCCGGACCGCAAACCGTTTGTGGGATGAGAATCTGCATGCCGGCCAGATCGAGTGGATGAGCGCGATGGCCAACCGGCTTCCCATGATGGTGGTCGCTGAGCTGCTCGGCCTGCCCCATGACGACGTCGACGAACTCATTCGGCTCGGCTACGCGACCACCACCTTGCTCGACGGGGTCGTCACATCCGACCAGCTCGAGGCGGCCGGAGCGGCGGCACTGGAACTGTCCAGCTATGTGCTAGAGCACTTCGAAAAAGCAAGCGCCACTGCAGAACACGGACTGATCGGTGACCTGGCCGCGCGCTACGCCTCCGGCGAGCTGAAGCAATTGCCGGCACTGGGAATGATGCTCACGCTGTTCAGCGCCGCCGGCGAATCGACGGCGTCACTTCTGGGCAGCGCGGCCTGGATTCTCACCGATCGACCCGACATCCAAAAAGAGGTGCGGGACAATCCCGAACTGTTGGGCGCCTTTATCGAAGAGACACTGCGCTACGAGTCACCGTTTCGCGGCCACTACCGACACGTGTGGCGCGACACCACCCTGGGGGGCGTCCCGGTGCCCGCCAATTCCCATCTGTTGCTCATGTGGGGAGCCGCCAACCGCGACCCGGCGCACTTCGAGGCACCAAACGAATTCCGCCTCAACCGCAGTGGCGCCAAAGGACACGTAACGTTCGGCAAGGGTGTGCATTTTTGTGTGGGGGCCGCGCTGGCACGCCTGGAAGCCCAAATCGTGCTTCGCACACTGCTAGAACGGACCGCCTGGATCGAGGCCACCGACGTCGGCGAATGGTTGCCCAGCATCCTGGTCAGACGGCGCGAGCGCCTGCAACTCGCGGTTCGGTGAGCTGAGCTTTCCGGAT
>CAVPUR010000024.1:0-25815 GCA_963708995.1 uncultured Actinomycetota bacterium | reverse complement strand
TAAAACCCCCCAAAAACCGCGGTTTTTGGGGGGTTTACGTCTGCTCAGCGGGACAGGATCTGCGAAAGCGCTTGGTGCAGTACGGCTCCCGGGTCGGCTGGCAGTTGGTCGGTTCGCCAGCCGACGAAGTCATCCGGGCGGACGAGCAGTGCTCCCTCACGCGAAAGCCCGGTAGCAGTCGCCCACGCGTCGTCGCCGATGCAATGCATGGTGATCGGGACGTCCAGGGCGGCTGACACCGAAGTCACGGCCGAACGCCATTGCTCGTCGCCGGTAAGGACGGTGAACCCGGGACCGAGGAGGTCGAGCGTCGACACACGCTCGCCCTCATACCGAACCCACGCGTGTGGAACCCGGGTGCCCGGTTGCCCTCGCAACTCTTGCACCAGTGACACTGCGTCTGGATCCGTGGGCGGGGGTTCGTCGGAAGTGACTGCCGCCGAGCGGTATTGGTAGCCGATCAACAAAGCGAACATCGGCGCCTCTTCGTCCGGCGGCAACTGCGGTCGGTCGTCGTCCAGCCTGAGGAGCGCAAGCGACGGCCCGGTGAGTGACTGGCGCGCGTTGAAGCGCCCGACGGGGTGCCGCTCGGTCTGATACGTGCTCAGTAGCGCGGGCTCGGCCTGGCCGTTCAAAACCGCTGCGAGCTTCCAGGCCAGGTTGTGCGCACTCTGGATGGCGGTGTTGGCTCCGCCGGCCTTGAACGGCGGCATGGTGTGGGCGGCGTCGCCGACGAGAAAGACTCGCCCGCACTGGAATTGGTCGGCCACCCGCTCGTACGGTTGCCACGATGCCACTTCGATGATCTGCGTGTCGATCCGCTCACCGATGGCCTGGGTGAGCAACTCGGCGCAACGCTCCGAGGTGAACTGCGCCGCCGTTTCACCCTCGCCCGGCAAGTACGTCGTGATGAACATGCCAAGGTCACCCTCCACCACCAGGAATATCCCGTCGACGTCAGCGTTCTTGACTTGCATGCCATCCCCGTCGCCCAGGTCCGGGACGAACTTCCGCCACGGCGCCTTGAAATAGACGAAGACGACAAAGATCGGCAGCGCACCGTATCCGGAGGTGGTCACGCCGAGCCAGTCTCGGATCGGGCTGTGCACACCGTCGGCGGCGAGGACATAGTCGGCGCGCACTGTCGCGGTGTCGCCCGAATCCCGTTCGCGCACAACCACCGTCACGCCGGCATCGTCTTGCTCGAACGACGACAGCTCCGCACCGTACCGAACCTCGCTGCCCCGCCTGCGCGTTTCGGCCAGCAGCATCGGCTCCAGCTTGCTCTGCGGGCAATACTGGGCGGGCGGCTCAGGGCTCAGTTCGCCGAAGGGCGCGAATATGGCGTCGACGTCCATGGCCGGTGCTTCCTCGGCACTGTTCAGCGTCGGCTTGACGAACATGTCGGAAACGCCATCGGCGACCGCGTGGACCTCGTCGCTCAAACCAAGACCGCGCAAAATCTCTAGGCTGCGGAAGCTCAGATTACGAGCCTTCGGATAGATGAAGACCTCGCGCCGCTTCTCGACCAGTAGCGAGCGAATCCCGTGCTGGGCAAGCAACGCCGACGTGGCCAGCCCGCCGACACCGCCACCGACGATAACCACAGGGATACGGGTCGCGCGTATGCTCATTTCTCCTCCTCGGATTGGGTCCTATCGGCGGGATGCAGCCATAGGAACGTCTTCGTTCCCGGGCCGACTACGAACGGCTTTACCAGCAGCGGATACGCCTTCATCGCCTGGGCAGCGGGGATAAGCTCAGGTCTTTCCAGCGCATACTCTTTCCCGTTCCAGGTCAGAGTGCATTTCCCCGCGGCCAAGACGTTCCGGCACCAATCGACTTCGGGGTATGCCACCCCCAAAACGAAACCCTCGCCGAGCCGGTATGCGCTGAGCGGGGTCACATAAGTTCGCCCGCTGCGCCGTCCGATGTGATGCAGAGCGCCGAGGTTGAAGTAGAGCATTCCCAGGCGGGTTCCGGCGATCCTCCGCATGGGACGGTTCGCCGTCTTAGTGAACCGGCGGGTCCTGTCGCTGAACCACTTCACCCGCAGCAGCGGCGAGTAGGCAAGCAAAAGGAGATACCAACCCACCACGGTGGCGGCCACCACGATGGGTACCGCCAGCATTACTCGCAGCAAACAAACCACTCGCTTGCGACGCTCCATACGGCTGGCTCTCTTCTTCTCAGATCCAGATCTCACAGGCGGAACGTGACAGTTCCGTTCTATGTCAAGACTGGCACTGATCGGGACCACGCGCAAGCGCCCGGAGTTCGAAGGGTCCGCGAGACGCGCTAGGCGACGGGATCGGCGGTCGCGAGCGGCAGCAGCACTTCTTCAAGAGCGCGTCGAACGTAGACGCGATCGATCGGTCGTCCCGTCATCGCTCGCAGTACGTTGAGACCCAGCAGGGCGTCGGCTATCAGCGTCAAATCCCGGCCTGCGGGAATCTCTCCCCGGGCCACGGCCTGGTCGAGAACGACGTTGGTCATCCGTCGGGGCATGGACAGCACAAGGTCGTCCAGAGCCGCCGCCAGGACGGGATGGTTCATCGCCGCCGTCGCTGCGCCGACAATCACCTTGATCGTGCTCAGACCGGCTTCGTCGAAGTCCGGTACCGCGGCCACTAATGCTTCGATGTCGCCGCGAAGGCTACCGGTATTCGGTGGATCCACGGGTCCGTGTCCTCGTCGCCAATGGGCGATCGCATCGGCCACCACCGCTGCCTTCGACGGCCAGCGCCGGTAGATCGCGGCCTTGCCCACACGCGCGCGGGACGCGATGTCGTCCATGCTCATCCGGTCGTAGCCCTGTTCGCTCAGCCCCTCCAGCGCGGCCTCGAGGATCGCGGCGTCAAGGGCGGGATCAAAGCGTCCCGGATTTTTCCCCGATGGTCGGCGTGCCGTGCGCGCCGCCCTGTCGCTTCGAACGCTGTCGGTAGTCATGGAAGATGTTCCTCGATTCAGGCGATACGCTGCGGTTCCGCTTAAATTTACCCGGACCGGGAACCTCGCCGCAAGGACACGGGTTCGTGCGCGGTCGAACCACGCAAACGATTCTCGGTTACGCCAAAGCTCCGTACTGGATTTAACCCGGCAACGCCAGGAACTCCTCGGCGACGGTAACAACCCGGTCCCGATCGCGCGCCACCAGACCGATCCGGGTCCGCCGGTCGAGGATATCGCCGACATCCAGCGCACACTCATGGGTCACCGCGTACTCGAACTCCGCCCGGGTCACGTCGATGCCCTCGGCGACCGACTCGGTCGGCCGCTCGCAGCTGGCGGTGGCGATGACGTTGGGCGCCTCGGCCCCGTACCGCTGCACCAGCGACCTCGGCACACCGGCTCCAGGCACCTTCTGAAACTGACCAGCCGGCCCGGGGTTCGCCGGCGCCCCAATCAACGGCAGGTTGCGGGTCCGGCAATCCGCGGCACGCAACTGACGCAGGCTGATGGCGCGATTCAACACGTCCTCGGCCATATAGCGGTATTCGGTCAGCTTGCCGCCGACCACGCTGATGACGCCGGAGGGCGATTCAAAGACGGCGTGGTCACGCGAAACATCGGAGGTTCGTCCCTCCCCCGTATCGATCAGCGGCCGCAAACCCGCGTAGGCGCCGATGACATCCTCGCGGCCGAGCGCGGTCCCCAGCGCGGTGTTCACCGTGTCCAACAGGAACGCGACCTCCGCCGAAGATGGCTCTGGCACATCGGGAATCGGCCCCGGAGCATCCTCGTCGGTCAACCCGAGGTAAACCCGGCCCAGCTGCTCGGGCATCGCGAACACGAAGCGGTTGAGCTCACCGGGAATCGGAATGGTCAGCGCCGCAGTCGGGTTCGCAAACGCACCGGCATCGAACACCAGATGTGTTCCGCGGCTGGGCCGCAACTTCAGCGAACGGTCGATCTCGCCCGCCCACACCCCGGCCGCGTTGACCACCGCACCGGCCGACACGTCGAACGACTGCCCGGTTCGCTGGTCGGTCAACCGCACCGAGGCATCGCTCGCCTCGGAGGCGGCCACGTACGTCAGGATCCGCGCGCCGTGCTGCGCCGCGGTGCGCGCGACCGCGGTGACCAATCGGGCGTCGTCGATCAATTGCCCGTCGTAGGCAAGCAATCCACCGGCAAGACCGTCACGTCGCACGGTAGGAGCCATCTCCACGACGCGCTGCGCGGAAACCCGGCGCGACCGGGGCAGGGTCGACGCCGGCGTACCCGCAAGCATGCGCAACGCGTCGCCGGCGAGAAACCCGGCGCGCACCAACGCGCGCTTGGCGTGGTCCATCGACGGCAGCAGTGGAACCAGCTGCGGCATCGCATGAACCAGATGAGGGGCGTTGCGCGTCATCAGGATTCCGCGCTCGATGGCGCTGCGCCGTGCGATTCCGACGTTGCCGCTCGCCAGGTAGCGCAGACCGCCGTGCACCAGTTTGGAACTCCAGCGGCTGGTGCCGAACGCCAGATCGTGCTTTTCCACCAGTGCGACGCGCAGGCCTCGTGACGCGGCATCCAGGGCGATGCCGGCGCCGGTAATGCCGCCGCCGATGACGAGGACATCGAGCGGTTCGCCGTCGGCCAGGGCGCTCAGGTCGGCGGTGCGGCGCGCGGCATTCAGGGCGGTCGGGTTAGGCATCAGGATAGGTATCCGTTCAGTGCGTGGGTGAGTTCGACGGCCAGCGCTTCGGAGTCAAGGATGGGCCGGACGATGTCGGCGGACTGGATGGTCGACTGCGCGATCAGCAACACCATGGTCGCCATTTGATGCGGGTCGCCGGCGCGGACGCTGCCCGATCGTTGCGCCACGTCCAGCCTGGCCGCCAGTGCCTCGATCAGGAACTGCTGGCTGGTACCCAGGCGCTCGGTGATGTAGACCCTGGCCAGCTGCGAATGCAGGACCGACATGACCAGCGCGTCGCGCCGCAACCGGTCGGCCACCGCGACGACCTGCTTTACCAACGCTTCCCGGTCGTCCCCGTCCACCGGCGCTTCGCGGGTCACCTCGGTGATATGGCTGGTCAGCAACGCCGACATGATCGACGGGGTGTCCGGCCAGCGGCGGTACACCGTCGGGCGGCTCACGCCGGCGCGCCGGGCGATCTCGGCCAGCGTCACCCGGTCCACGCCGAAATCGATCACGCAGCTGGCCGCTGCGTGAAGAATCCGTTCTCCGGTATCCGAAGGCGCGTTACTCATTGACAGCATGTGTAATACTGTAACGCGTGACGCATGCTGGCGAACTCCTTCCGCCGATGAAATGGAACGCGTGGGGGGATCCCGCCGCCGCCAAACCGCTCTCCGAGGGGATCCGGTCTTTGCTCAAGCAGGTCGTGGGGCTGGAGGAATCGGAGGCAGCCGAACTCCAACCCGACCAGGTCACGCTTCGCCCGTCGTCGTTGTCGCAGACCGATCAGGATGCGCTGGCCGCGATCGTGGGCGCGGAGTACGTGCGCATCGCTAATCGGGACCGGTTGCTGCGCGCGGGCGGCAAGTCCACCCCGGACCTGCTGCGCCGCAAAGACACCGGCGTCCAGGATGCGCCCGACGCGGTGTTGCTCCCGGGCGGCCCTAATGCCGAAGACGGTGAGGAGCAAGTCGCCGCGATCCTGCGCTACTGCTCCGAGCACGGCATCGCCGTCGTCGCGTTCGGCGGCGGCACCAGCGTCACCGGTGGACTCGATCCCACCCGCGGTCAGTTCGGCGCCGTGGTGTCGCTGGATCTGCGGCGTTTCGACCAGCTCCTATCGCTCGACGAGGTGTCCGGCGTCGCCGAGTTGGGTGCCGGCGTCACCGGCCCGGACGCCGAACGCCTGCTCGGCGAACACGGCTTCTCGCTCGGGCACTTCCCGCAGAGCTTCGAATTCGCCACCATCGGGGGTTTCGCGGCGACACGGTCGTCCGGCCAGGACTCGGCCGGTTACGGCCGGTTCAACGACATGATCCTCGGGCTGCGCATGATCACCCCGGTGGGCACGCTGGATCTGGGGCGCGTCGCGGCCTCGGCGGCCGGCCCCGACCTGCGCCAACTGGCGATCGGCTCTGAGGGTGTCTTCGGCGTCATCACCAAGGTGCGGTTGCGGGTGCACCCGGCACCGGAGATGACCCGTTACGAGGCGTGGTCGTTCCCCGATTTCGGCACCGGGGCCGCGGCCCTGCGGGCGGTCACCCAAATCGGCACCGGACCCACCGTCGTCCGGCTCTCCGACGAGGCCGAGACCGGAGTCAATCTCGCCACCACCGAGGCGATCGGGGAAAGCAAGATCACCGGGGGCTGCCTGGGGCTGACCCTGTTCGAGGGCACCAGGGAGCACACCGAGAGCCGACAGGCCGAGACGCGTGCGTTGCTGGAGGCCCACGGCGGAACGTCGCTGGGCGAGGCGCCCGCGCAGGCCTGGGAGCGCGGCCGGTTCGCCGCCCCTTACCTACGCGATTCCCTGCTGGCCGCGGGCGCACTCTGCGAGACCCTCGAGACCGCCACCGACTGGTCAAATCTTGCCGCGCTGAAGGCCGCCGTCACCCAAGCGCTGACGACCTCGTTGGCCGAATCGGGGACACCGGCGCTGGTGATGTGCCACATTTCGCACGTGTACCCCACCGGAGCTTCGCTGTACTTCACCGTCGTCGCCGGGCAGCGCGGCAACCCGATCGAACAGTGGTGGGCCGCCAAGAAGGCCGCGTGCGATGCGATCATGGCCACCGGCGGAACGATCACCCATCACCATGCGGTCGGTGCCGACCACCGAGCCTGGATGCGCGACGAGGTCGGCGATCTGGGCGTGCAGCTGTTGCGCGCGGTCAAGGCGACGCTGGACCCGGCCGGAATCCTGAACCCCGGCAAGCTGATTCCGTGACCGACCTGAGCCGGCGCGAGATCAGCAAGGTAACCGCGCTGACCAATCCGGTGTCAGGGCACGGCGCAGCCGTCGCAGCGGCGCAAACCGCGATCGCCCGGCTGCATCACCGCGGCGTGGAGGTCGTCGAAATCATCGGCGACAGCGCCGAAGACGCGCGTTACCTGGTCAGCGCGGCGCTCGAAAAAGGCACCGACGCCGTCATGGTCACCGGCGGTGACGGCGTCATCTCCAACGCGCTGCAGGTGCTGGCGGGCACCGACGTTCCGCTGGGCATCATCCCGGCGGGCACCGGTAACGACCACGCTCGTGAATTCGCCATTCCCACAAAGGATCCCGAGGCCGCGGCGGATATCATCGTCGACGGCTGGACGGAAACCATTGACCTGGGCCGGATTCGGTGCGGCAGCGGTCCCAAAAATTCGGTTAAGTGGTTCGGCACCGTGGCGGCGGCAGGATTCGATTCCCTGGTGACCGATCGCGCCAACCGGATGCGCTGGCCGCACGGGCGGCTGCGCTATTACCTCGCGATGCTCGCCGAACTCTCGCAGTTGCGGCTCTTGCCGTTCCGGTTGGTGCTCGACGGCACCCCCGAAGGAACCGAAGTGATCGACGCCGACATCACGCTCGCGGCCTTCGGCAACACCCGCAGTTACGGCGGTGGACTGCTGATCTGCCCCAACGCCGATCGCACCGATGGGCTGCTCGACATCACCATGGCGCACTCGGATTCCCGCACTAAGCTGGTCCGCCTGTTCCCCACCGTCATGAAGGGCACCCATGTCGAGCTCGACGAGGTGAGCACGGCACGCGCCACGTCAATCCACGTCGAGTGCCCGGGCATCAGCGTGTACGCCGACGGAGACTTCGCGTGCCTGCTGCCCGCCGAGATTTCCGCGGTTCCCCGCGCGTTGCAGATCCTGCGCCCCAACCGCTGACGATCACGGCGGTGTAACACTTCGGACACCAAATACGACATCTTGGCGTAAACGCATTCCACGGGGAGGAAAAAGATGTCGGGACACCGCAAGACTGGACTGATCGCCTTGGCGGGAGCGGCAGTGAGCTGCTCACTATGGCTTGCTCCGGCAGCCTTGGCCGGTGCGGGTTCGGCCTTGGACGGGCATTACATGCTGACCTTCTCCGCTAACCAGAAGACCGGCACCAGCATGGCGGCCCGCCAGCCCGAATCCGCCCAGTGGGCCAAGTACTCGTTTACCTCGAGCTGCTCGACTGGCGTGTGTGTCGCTACGGTCAATGACTCGCCGGCACCCGTAAATCAATACGCGCAGCAGTCCGGCGCATACACCTGGAACGGGTCGCAGTGGGTACAGCAAAAGGCCACGAAATACGACTGCCCGCTACTCGGCGGCCTCGTCGAACACGACCCGGCAAGGTCGATAACAGCCCTGACGCCCGGCCCTAACGGCGCGCTGACCGGCGTGTTTCACACCGACATCGTGAGCGGCGCATGCAAGGGCAGCGTCGAAATGCCGCTGACCGCCACCCCTTACTCGCCACCGGTGATTTAACCGACCCCGCGGCTGAGCCAGGTCACCTCGGCGGAATCGCCGCCGTCGCGATACACCTCGAGCGCCTCGTCCCAGGCGGTTCCCAGCACGGAATCGAGTTCGGCGGCCAACGTGTCGGCGCCCTGCGCCATCATCGACCGCAGCCGCATCTCCCCGACCATGATGTCGCCGTTGGCGCTCATCGACCCGCTCCAGAGCCCCAACTGCGGGGTATGGCTGAACCGCTGGCCGTCCACGCCGGGGCTGGGATCCTCGGTGACCTCGAACCGCAGCACCGACCAGGAGCGCAGCGCGTTGGCCAACCGGGAGCCCGTGCCGACCGGCCCCATCCAGTTGGTCACCGCGCGCAGCTGCCCGGGCATCGCCGGCTGCGGGGTCCACACCAGGTTCGCCCTGGCCTGCAGGGTCGATGACAACGCCCACTCGACATGCGGGCAAACCGCCGCGGGCGAAGCGTGGACGTACACCACGCCTGCCGTGGCGTCGGCGAATTGATTCGACGCTCGCATCTGTTGCTCCTTCGGTTCCACGAGGGACGTCTTCCCCAACGACCTGGTGAACCCGACGAGCAGGATGCTTGCTTTGATATTTGTGTGTCGTGCGTGTCTATTGTGCCTTGTGAGACCCCTGTTGCGCTAGAGTGCAAATTTCTCAGTTGTCATTCGGACAAGATTCGGTCGGAAATCGCTGGCCAGAGGCCCAGCGCCCAGTCGCCGAAATCCCGGTCCGTGAGCACCACCAGCGCCAGCTCCGCCTCCGGATCAGCCCAGATGAACGTGCCTGTCTGGCCGAAGTGGCCGAATGTCCGGGCCGAGTTGCGCGCACCCGTCCAGTGCGGTGATTTCGAATCCCTGATCTCGAAACCCAGCCCCCAGTCGTTGGGACGCTGCACGCCGTATCCGGGTAGCACGCCGTCCAGGCCGGGGAATTGGACGGTGATCGCCTCGGCGTGCATCTGCGGGGAGACGGTCGACGGGCGCAGCAGATCGCGGGCGAACGCCGCCAGGTCCGCGACCGTCGAGCTCGCACCGAACCCGGCCGCCTCGGCGCCGCCAGCCAGCCGCGTCGACCCCATCCCCAGCGGTTCGCACACCGCCTCGGCGAGGTAGCGGCCGAACTCGATGCCCGACTCCCGCTGCACGGTCTCGGCCAGCATGGTGAAGCCGTAGTTCGAGTAGATCCGGCGGGTGCCCGGCTTGGCCAGCACCTTGCCGGACTGCAGCGCCACGCCCGACGCGTGCGCCAGCAGATGGCGCACCGTGGCCCCGGGCGGGCCGGCCGCGGTGTCGAGGTCGACGACGCCTTCCTCGACGGCGATCTGCACCGCGCGGGCCACCAGCGGCTTGGTGACCGACGCCAGCTGGAACTCCCGCTCGGTGTCGCCATGGGTGTCCAGGATCCCGGCGGGTCCGATCACCGCGGCGGCGGCATTGTCCACGGGCCAATCGGCAAGGGGGTCGATAACGCTCAGCGTCAACTGGTGGCCCCTTTATAGGCCAAGTAGTAGTTGTTGATTGGGTCCGACTCGACCTCGACCACCCGCACGTCGTCGAAGCCCGCGTCGGCGAGCATCGAAGTGGCCAGCTGGGTTCCCCACGCCGCCCCCAGCCCGGCGCCGTCCAGCGCCAGCGAGACCGTCATGCAGTGCATCAACGAGGTCGCGTAGAGATAGGTGCTCATCGGAACGTCGACGTTGTCCTCGAGCCGGCTGGACGCCTTGATGTCGGCCATCAACAGCACACCGCCGGGCCGCAGCGCGCGATGAATGTTTTCCAGCACGCGCGCGGGTTGCGCCTGGTCGTGGATGGCGTCGAACACGGTGATGACGTCGTAGGTTGCTCTTTTTTCGGCCATGCCCGGGCCGGCTAGGTTGTGGCTCTCGAAGGTCGCGTTCGTCAGACCGAGACGGGCCGCCTCCTGAGCACCGGCCGCAATCGCTTCCTCGGAAAAGTCGACGCCGGTGAATCGGCTCGCCGGAAACGCCCGTGCCATCACGTTGATCGCATGACCGCTGCCGCAGCCGAAATCCGCGACGTCGGCGCCGGAGCGCAGGCGTTCCGGAAGGCCGTCCACCAACGGCAGCACGACGTCGACGAGCGCGGCGTCGAACACCACACCACTCATCTCGGCCATCAACGTATGGAAGCGCGGAAATTCGCTGTAGGGCACCCCGCCGCCGGCCCGAAAGCAGCCGAGGACTTTTTGTTCGACCTCACTGAGCAGCGGAATGAACTGGGCCACCAACGCAAGGTTGTTCGGCCCGGCCGCGCGGGTCACCACGCTTGCTCGATGGGCGGGCAACGAGTAGGTCCCGTTCTCGGCGTCGTATTCGACGATGTGCCCAGTCGTCATGCCGCCCAGCCACTCTCGGACGTATCGTTCGTTGAGGCCCGCGGCCGCGGCGATCTGGGCGCTGGTGGACGGCCCAAGACCGGCCATCGTGTCGAGCAGGCCGGTCTGATGCCCAACGCTCATCAGGAGCGCCAGGCTGGCGCTGTCGATCGCCGCCACCATTCGTTCGCTGAATTGCTCGGCGGTCTCAGGTGCCGTCATGTTCAGCGACGCTACACCGGCACCCGTAACGCCGAACAAGACTGGACGACCACGCGCGGAGTGTATGGCGGCCGCCCAGTAGGTTGTAGCCCATGAGTCAGACAGTGCGCGGAGTGATTTCACGAAAAAAAGGTGAACGCGTCGAGCTGGTGGACATCGTCGTCCCAGACCCCGGGCCCGGTGAAGCCGTGGTCGCCGTCAGCGCCTGCGGGGTGTGCCACACCGACCTGCACTACCGCGAGGGCGGCATCAACGACGAGTACCCGTTCCTGCTCGGCCACGAGGCCGCAGGCACGGTCGAAGCGGTCGGGCCGGGTGTGACCTCCGTCGAGCCGGGCGACTTCGTGATCCTGAACTGGCGCGCGGTGTGCGGCCAGTGCCGGGCCTGCAAACGCGGCCGGCCCGCGTACTGCTTCGACACCTTCAACGCCGAACAGAAGATGACGCTCACCGACGGCACCGAACTCACGCCGGCACTGGGCATCGGGGCATTCGCCGACAAGACGCTGGTGGCGGCGGGTCAATGCACCAAAGTCGATCCCCAAGTCGACCCGGCCGTCGCCGGCCTGCTGGGCTGCGGGGTGATGGCCGGGCTGGGTGCCGCGATCAATACCGGCGGAGTCACCCGCGACGACACCGTCGCGGTGATCGGCTGCGGCGGTGTGGGCGACGCCGCGGTCGCGGGGGCCGCGCTGGTCGGCGCCAAGCGGATCATCGCGGTCGACACCGACAACACGAAACTGGACTTGGCCCGCAAATTCGGTGCCACGCACACCGTCAACGCGCGCGAATTCGACAACGAAATGGGCCTAGTCAAAACCATCCAGGACCTCACTGACGGCTTCGGCGTCGACGTGGTGATCGACGCCGTCGGCCGGCCGGAGACCTGGAAGCAGGCCTTCTACGCGCGCGATCTGGCCGGAACCGTGGTCCTGGTGGGTGTTCCCACACCCGACATGCGCCTGGACATGCCGCTGGTGGACTTCTTCTCCCACGGCGGCGCGTTGAAGTCCTCCTGGTACGGCGATTGCCTGCCCGAACGCGACTTCCCCACCCTCATCGACCTCCATGTGCAGGGCCGGCTTCCGCTGGAGAAGTTTGTTTCGGAGCGCATCGGGCTAGACGGCATCGAGGAGGCGTTCGACAAGATGCATGACGGCAAAGTATTGCGCTCGGTAGTGGTGCTGTAATGGTTGATATCGATCGCGTGGTGACCCACGGCACCTTCGAACTCGACGGTGGCAGTTGGGAAGTCGACAACAACATCTGGCTCATTGGGGATAATTCCAATGTCGTGGTTTTCGACGCCGCTCACGACGCGGCACCGATCATCGAGGCTGTGGGGGGCCGCCACGTAGTGGCGGTGGTGTGCACGCACGGCCACAACGACCACGTCACGGTGGCGCCGGAACTCGGCAAGACACTTGACGCACCGGTGCTGCTGCATCCCGGTGACGAGGTTTTGTGGCGAATGACTCATCCGGACAAGGACTTTCGGACTGTATCCGACGGGGAGAAGTTGAACATCGCCGGCACCGAACTGACCGCGCTACACACCCCCGGGCACTCCCCCGGGTCCGTGTGTTGGTATGTGCATGACCTCGGTGTCGTGTTCAGCGGCGACACCTTGTTCTCCGGCGGCCCCGGCGCAACCGGGCGCTCGTACTCGGACTTCCCAACGATTCTGCAGTCCATCTCCGAGCGGCTCGGTCAGTTGCCCGGCGAGACGGTCGTGCACACCGGCCACGGTGACAGCACCATCATCGGCGACGAGATTGTCCACTACGAGGAGTGGGTAGCCCGGGGTCACTGACCGATGCCACGAGCGTGCGCAGAATGACAGCCGTAGCGGCGTGCCGCCGTACAAACACGCACGCTGGCAAGAAAGGCAACTAGCCGCCGCCGAGGATCCGGCCCTTTTCGGCCTGGAACTCTTCCTCGGTCAGCGCACCGGAATCCCGCAATGACGCAAGCGTTTTGAGTCGCTCGAGCCTGACTCCCTCGTCGCTGGGTTCATGGGCCGTGTGGACCGGCGCCTCGGGCACCGCCCAGACGCTCGGCGCCTGGCTGGACTCGAACGCCGGCTCGTAGGGTTTGTGCGACACCACCGCCGCCGCAGCTTTGCGGCGGGTGCGAGCCAGCCACATTCCCGACAAGATCGAATCGGCCAGGCCCACAACGAACATGGCAACGAACACCCACTTCAGGTAGCCGTACGAGCTGCGATGACCGAACGCCAATCGCGGATCGATGTACCCGTTGACTTGCCCGTCCGTCGTGATGTCATAGGTGCCATCGGCGGGAATCTGTGCCACCCACACTCGCACGTGCGCGTCGTTGTTGACCGTCGTTGTGCTGCCGATGTTTTCCGCGACCACTGGTTGCGCCACACCGTCGGGCGGTTTGATCGTTACCCCGAGCGGCGGGACTGGCAGGCCGCCGCCATTCGGGCCGCCGATGACGACGGTGTGCAGGCTGATCGTGACTTCACCCGCGGGCAAATGCAGGCGGCTCGCCCCCGGGACGGGCACCTCGCCGTAGGCGTTGTATTTATCCAGAAAGAACGCATTGAGCACCAAGGCGACGATGAAGCCGGCCACCGACACAATCATCACCACGACGGCGACGGACAGCGAAATCTTTGCCAGCCGTCGGCTACTCATCCACGCAGTCTGTCACGCGAGCCAGCCGGCGCCAACGAAAAATGGCAAAGCCCGCAGCACAGCACAGGATCGCAAACGCCAGCGCTGGCACCCAGTCGCCCAGCCGTTGGTAGGGCGTGATGCTCGATCCCAGCGGAATGTTGACCACGGTCACGCCCCGGTAGTCCGAGGGGCGCCACCCCAGGCGGCGGCCCCGGACGTCGAAGGCCGAGCTGTCGCCAGACAACCCGACATGCACCGCCGCGCGGCCCACCTCGACGGCGTGCACCGCGGGCTGTCCGGCCAGCTGCGGCTGCGCCCAAGTCCCTTGAAATGTCGAGGTGGAGCTTTGATACACCAGCAGGTCGGCGCCGAGCTGGGCCTCACGGCGGGCAAGGTCAGAGAAGGTCGTCTCGAAGCTGATCAGCGGCCCTACGTCGAAGCGGTCGACACGTAGCACCATCGGCCCGGTGCCCCGCTGCCGATCCTCGGCGGCGGCCTTACTGTGGCGGGTGATCCAGCCGAAAAGCGGCCGCAGCGGCACGTATTCACCGAATGGAACCAGGCGGGTTTTCCGGTAGGTGCCCAATTCTCCGTGTTCTCCGATGAGCACCGCCGACTTGTGAATTCCCCCGCTCGGTGCGGGCGCGTCGACGCTGACGAGCAGGTCCGCGCCCACCTGACGCGACAAATCCGTGAGCCGGGCCAGGACCTCGGGATGGCTGGTGAGGTCTTGGGTGACGCTGCTTTCTCCCCAGACCACCAGGTCTGGCCGCTGATCCGCCAGGCTTGCGGTAAGCCTCTCACTGGCCGCCTGGCGGGCGCCGCCATCGGCGATATCCCCGGGCTGCACCAGCGCCACCCGCACCGTCGGACCGCCGGCCGGCCCGGGGCCCAGCAGGTACCAGGCCGGGCCGAGTCCCGCGCACGCGATCGCACACGCCAGCGCGACGAGTCGACCAGACACACCCCGGTGCACGATGACGCCGGCGATGGCGGTATTGGTCGCGATCAGAAGGAAACTCGTTAGCCAGACCCCGCCCAGTGCGGCCGATGCCAGCGTGACGGGCTGGTTCCACTGTGACGCGCCCAGCGACGCCCACGGACCACCCAGCGACGGCCAGGACCGCGCCGCTTCGGCCGCCACCCACGCGCTGGGCAACACGACCAGCGCGCTAACCGTGCGCCCGGCGGCGGCCGGCCCCGACAACAGCCGATGCGCGAACCACCCCCACGGCAGCCACAGTGCACCGAGTCCGGCGGCCAACAACGCCAGCAGCGGACCGATTGTGGTCGCCAGCCAGTACTGGGTGGTCAGCACAAACCCGGCGGCCCCGCACCACGCCCGCACGGCCGCCGCCCAGGGCGTCGGTGCGGCACGAACCACCAACAGCAGCGGCACCACGCCGAACCAGGCCAGCCACCACCACGATGGAGCGGGAAAAGCGAGCGCGGGTAGCGCGCCGGCGACCACCGCCGGCGCCCAACCAGCGAAGCGCACGGCCATGCCGACCAGAATGCCGCTCGGGTTCGCTGACAGCGACACAAAGAGCACACTAGGACGGGGCGCATACCGAAGAAGGAGTGACACGCATGGCCAACGATCTCGTCGCCACCGTGCCCGATCTGTCGGGGAAGCTGGTTGTCATCACCGGGGCCAACAGCGGTCTGGGGTTCGGCGTGGCCCGACGGCTGTCCGCCGCCGGCGCCGACGTCGTCATGGCGATACGCAATCGCGCCAAGGGTGAGGCGGCGATCGAAGACATCCGCGCAACGGTCCCCGACGCCAAGTTGACCATCAAACCCCTCGATCTGTCGTCGCTGGCCTCCGTTGCCGCGTTGGGCGAACAACTCAACGCCGAGGGCCGACCCATCGACATCCTGATCAACAACGCCGGCGTCATGACGCCCCCGGCACGCGACACCACCGCCGACGGCTTCGAGTTGCAGTTCGGCAGTAACCATCTCGGGCACTTCGCGCTCACGGGTCACGTGCTGCCGCTGTTGCGCGCCGCCAACGGCGCTCGGGTCGTCTCGCTGAGCAGCCTGGCGGCCCGGCAAAGCGGCAAGATCCACTTCGACGACCCGCAATTCGAGAAGTCTTACGCGCCCATGTCGGCCTACGGCCAGTCGAAGCTGGCGGTGCTGATGTTCGCCCTCGAGCTGGACCGGCGCAGCCGCGCGGCCGGCTGGGGCATCATGTCCAACGCCGCGCACCCGGGCTTGACCAAGACCAACCTGCAGATCAGCGGGCCCTCACTCGGCCGGGAGAAGCCTGCGCTCATGGAGCGTTTGTACAAGACGTCGTGGCGTTTCGCGCCGTTCCTGTGGCAGGAGATCGACGAGGGGATCCTGCCCGCCGTGTACGCGGCCGCCACTCCGCGGGCCGAGGGCGGCGCCTTCTACGGGCCGAGCGGCTTTTACGAGTTGGCCGGCGGCGGTGTGGCGCCGGCCAAGATACCTAAGCTTGCCCGCAACGACGACGACTGCCGGCGACTGTGGGAGCTTTCCGAGCAACTCACCGGTGTCCGCTACCCGACAACGAGCTGAGAACCACCGCAGCGATTATCGTTGCCCGATGCGGCCTGAGCATCGACTGCCCGAATCGAGCATCGTGGTCCGACCGGAGCCGATGGAGAGCGCGACCTATACCGCGTCGTCGCGACTGCAGGCCGCCGGATTGCTACCGGCCGTCGCGTTGTTCGAACAGGCCGCCGCGGAAGTGCCGCTGCCCACACCACCGCAGCCGATCGTCATCGCCGACTATGGCGCTGCCACCGGACACAATTCGCTCAAGCCGATGTCGGCGGCGATCGAGGTGCTGCGCCGGCGCACCCGTCACGATCACGCAATCCTGGTGGCGCACACCGACGTACCGGACAACGACTTCACCGCGCTGTTCCGGACGCTGGCCGACGACCACGACAGCTACCTGAACCACGACGCCTCCAGTTTTCCTTCGGCCATCGGCCGCTCGTTTTACGGCCAGATCCTGCCGTCCAACACCGTCAATCTCGGCTGGTCGTCCTGGGCGGTCCAGTGGCTGAGCCGGATCCCGGCGGGAGCGCCGGAATTCTCCGACCATGTGCAGGTCGCATACAGCAAGAACGCGGAGGCCCGTGCCGCCTACGCGCGCCAGGCCGCCAAGGACTGGAACGACTTCGTGGCGTTTCGGGGGCGGGAGTTGTGCCCCGACGGGCGACTGGTGGTGCTGACGATGGCCGTCGACGACAACGGCGAATTCGGTTACCGAGCCATGAACGACGCGCTGTACGCGGCGCTCAACGATCAGGTCAGCGATGGCCTGCTGCATCGAGATGAATTGCGGCGCATGACAATTCCCGTTTTCGCCCGCGACGAAAAGGACCTTCGCGCGCCCTTCTCCCCCAAGGGAAGTTTCGAGGGTTTGACGATCGAGCATCTTGAGATCTTCAATGCCGAGGACCGGTTCTGGGCCCGCTTCCGATCGGATGGCGACGCAGAGGCTTTCGGAGCGCGGTGGGCAGCGTTCGCGCAGGCCGCGCTCTTCCCCACCCTGGCGGCCGCGCTGAACAGCAGGGCCCGTGACCCCCGGGCGGCCGAATTCATCGAGCAGCTCGAGGCCGCCGTCGCGCAGCGACTGTCGAGCACGCCCGAGCCGATGCGGATTCCACTCGCCTCGCTTGTACTGGTCAAGCGCGGATCGCGGTGACAAGAGTTTCGGTGTAGCGCTTTTGTGGGTAACCCCACAGTTCGGGGTCGGCTCACATCGCAACTCCACAAGGGGGATCAGAGCATGGGCGAGCAAGACAGCGAACGAACCAACGAACCAGCCGACCAAGAAAACGGCGGCAATTCGGAGCAGACTCCGCAAGAAAAGCCGGAACCTGACGAAGAAGACAAAGAAAAGGCCGCCGAAATGAAGACGGCCTACGTCGACAAGCCGACGTTAGTGCTGCCCGGTTCTGGCGGAGCGATTTCGGGCACGGCCGTTGGCGACTGGCTCGACGACGACGGCAACCCCAAATACGCCAACGACGAGGACGCCCCCGCCGCCAAGGCCAAAGCAGATGGCGACGACAAAGACGACGGCGAGACAGACGAGCACGACTTCGAGGAACAGGTCGAGAAGGACAAGGAATTCAACGAAGCCGTGATCAAGGCAGCCAAAGAAAAAGAGGATGCCGAAGCGGGCGATAAAGACAAAGCCGAAAAAGCCGAGGCTTCCGAAGACGACAAAGCCGTAAGCAAATAGCTTCAAACCAAGCTGGTCAGCGGATGGTCCCCACCCCGGCGATCAGCGGTAGATCGAGCGGGGTGACCCAGCCCGGCGGCAAATCGTTGACCGCCGGCACCGCGTTGAGTGCCCGCATCCCGGTTGATAGGCACCCGGCCGTAGCCGGGTCGCGGCCCGAACCGTCGGTGAACCGAAACGCCGTTTCCTGGAAGATGCTCGGCGTGCCTTCGATATCCACCCGGTACACGTCGTCGTCGTGGCCCGACGGCCAGTCGGGCGCGGCGTCGCGCCCGATGCGGTTGACATGTTCGAGTTGGATGCGCGTCTCACCCTGGTAGATCCCGTTGATGGTGAACCGGACGGCGGCGACATGCCCCGGCTTGATGACGCCCCTGGCGGAGTTGCGTTCGGTGGGCGTCACCCACTTGTCCCACGTGGTGGTGATCTCGTCGAGCATGATGCCGGCGGCGTGGGCGATCATCGGGACGGTGGCGCCCCACGCGAAGATCAGCATGTCGCGGTCTTCCAGCATCGGCTTGAATTCGGGCTCGCGACCGATGCCCATCTCGAATTCGTAGTCGCCTTCGTAGTTGGTGTAGTCCAGCAATTCCGACGCGCGCACTCGCCGCACCTCGGAACACAGGCCCATCAGCGTCATCGGGAACAGGTCGTTGGCGAAGCCCGGGTCGATGCCGGTGGTGAAGCAGGACGACTCGCCCAGCTCGCAGGCCTCGGTGATGGGCTGGATCCACTGTGGCGGGTTGAGGTGCATGGTCGGCCAGACCCACGGCGTCATCGCGGTGGAGCACACGTCGATGCCGGCTCGCAGGAAACGCGTGATCAGCGAGATGTTGTCCTTGGCGTGCATGGCCGTGGGGCCGTAATGCACCAGCGCGTCGGGCTTGAGCGCGATCAGGGCCTCGACGTCGTCGGTGGCGGTGATGCCCACCGGCTGGTCCAGTCCGCAGATGTCACCGACATCGCGGCCGACCTTGTCCGGATTGCGGACGCCCACTCCCACCAACTCGAAGGCCGGATGTTTGACGACCTCGGCGATCACCATCCTGCCCACGAAGCCGGTGCCCCACACCACGACGCGCTTTGGCCCGCGATTTGCTATCAGTTCGCTCATGAACCGCCTTCCGCTCAGCAATCACCCTAAGCGGGTCGCTTCGCGGTATCTAGCTTCTCGCTAAACGACCCGAAACCCTCGACGCGCCGTTGTGTGTGGTGACACGATGAGAAACCATGACCAGTCGATTGGCTCTCAGCGGTTGCTCGATCCTGTTCGCTGTCGCGGTCGGATTCGCGGCCACGTGCGGTGTGGCTAACGCGGTGGGCGACTTCCCTCAGGTCCGCTACGAAGTGAGCGGTTCCGGCGTGGCTGACACCATCAATTATCAGTTGGATACCGGTCAGAAACATATCGTGAATGTGCCCCTGCCGTGGTCGACGCAGTTCACCTCCTTCGGCGGGCAGGTGTTCGTTCTCAGCGCAGAGGGGCAAGGCCAGATCTCCTGCAACATCGTGGTCGACGGCAACTCGGTGTTCAAGGCAACAGCCTCAGGGACTCCGGGGCGCGCCGTCTGTTCGCACTGAGTCGAGATTAGGAGGATCGACGTGGGTCTGGACACCGGCGTCAAAAAGGGCCTGAAGGCGCGCGTTAACGGAACACCGCCGCCTGAGATTCCGCTTGCCGACATCCATCTCGAATTGCTCGACTTCTGGGCCCGCAATGATGACGTTCGCGACGGCACTTTCGCCACCTTGCGCCGCGAGGCCCCGATCTCGTTCTGGTCCCCAATTGAGTACGAGGGCTTTGAGACCGGCAACGGGTATTGGGCACTGACCAAGCTGGACGACGTCCACTTCGCCAGCCGCCACCCAGACATCTTCAGCTCCGCCGGCGGCATCACGGTCAACGAGCAGACACCGGAACTGGCCGAGTACTTCGGTTCGATGATCGTGCTCGACGATCCGCGGCATCAGCGGCTGCGTTCGATCGTCAGCCGGGCGTTCACTCCGAAAGTGGTGGCCCGCATCGAGGCGTCGGTGCGCGAACGCGCCCAACGCTTGGTCCAGGCGATGATCGCCAATCATCCCGACGGGCAAGCCGATGTGGTCAGCGAACTCGCTGGGCCGCTGCCGTTGCAGGTGATCTGCGACATGATGGGGATTCCCGAGGAAGACCACGAGCGGGTCTTCCACTGGACCAACGTGATCCTCGGGTTTGGCGACCCTGACCTGACGTTGGATTTCGAAGAATTCCTTCAGGTTTCGATGGACATCGGCGCCTACGCCAGCGCGCTGGCCGAGGATCGCCGCTCCAATCCCCACGACGATCTGACGACGAGCCTGGTGGAAGCCGAAGTCGACGGCGACCGGCTCACATCCCAAGAGATCGCGTCGTTCTTCATCCTGCTGGTGGTGGCGGGCAACGAGACGACGCGCAACGCGATCAGCCATGGCGTGCTGGCGTTGTCCCGCTATCCCGAGCAACGCGACAAATGGTGGTCGGACTTCGACGCCCTGGCGCCTACCGCTGTCGAGGAGATCGTCCGCTGGGCGTCGCCGGTGGTCTACATGCGCCGCACCCTGACCCAGGACTTCGAGCTGAGCGGCACCAAGATGGCCGCCGGCGACAAGGCCATCTTGTGGTACAACTCGGCCAACCGTGATGAGTCAAAGTTCGCTGATCCCTGGACTTTCGACGTGGCGCGCAATCCCAATCCGCACCTCGGCTTCGGCGGCGGCGGCGCCCATTTCTGTTTGGGCGCCAACCTGGCTCGCCGTGAGATCCGGGTCGCGTTCGATGAGTTGTGCCGCGAAATTCCCGATATCGTCGCGATGGCCGAACCCTCGCGTCTGCTGTCACAATTCATCCACGGCATCAAGAGCCTGCCGGTCGCCTGGACTCCTCCGGCCTGACATCAGCGAAGCCGTTGACTTCCGCCGAGCAGACGTAAAAGCCCCTTCCCGCACGGCGTGTCGCGGCATTTTGCGTCTGCTCGGCGGGCGGGTCTACAGCTCGTAAACGAGCAACACACGCGGGTAGACGGTAAACCATTCGGGTTCCTGAGGGATTCGTGCGATACACGACGTATGGTCGTGCAGCCACGCCAGCGCGGAACGATAGGCGCGAATGCTCGCCGCCTTGAACGGATAGTCGTAGCGCCGCGCGAAGATCCGCACGTGCAGATACAGGATCAACTTGCCGACGCGTCCTTCGGGCATGTCCTCGAACAGGATGATGCTGCGGCGCGCCACTCGAAGGCACTCGGTGAGCAGTGCCATCGGGTCGTGGCTGTGGTGGAGCACCTCGCTGAGCACGACATGATCAAAAGATTTGTCCGGGAACGGAATCGACGTACCGTCGAACAATTGGAACGGTATCTGGGCTTGACGGAAGTCTCTGACGTCGACCCCGCACGCGGTCACCCCGTACATCTCCTGCATATGCGCGGACAGATATCCGGTCCCACACCCGACGTCGAGAACGCTGTCGCCTGGGTGGAGATAGTCGCCGAGCGCTTCGGCTTGGACGCGCAGCCTCTCAGGAGGGCGCAATACGTATTGCGCTTCCGAGAAGCGTTGCCGTTCGGCGCGATATCGCGTCCGAATCTTCTCGGCGACCGGTAGCGCAGCAGTCATCAAGTGCACGCTATCACCGGATGGGCGTTGTGCCGGGGAAGCCGGTCGGGTGGTGTCGCGCGCCAGACTTAGCGCCTAGACTTCAGGTCATCGGATGGGATCGAGGAGGCCGCAATGCGGGTGCGATGCATTCCTGCGTTGTGCGGCCTCGCCGCGGCCGCGTTACTGGCGGCCTGCGGCACGAACGGGGTCCATGCCGGCACGACGGCACCGCCCGCGCCCGCGGTGCCGACCAGGGCAGCGGCAACGGCGGTGACCGCCGTCCCCGTCACGGGCCCCCGCACCGAGAAGTGGATTGACCTCAAGGTCGGTGAATGCGTGACCGACCTTCCGCCGGCCGATCTGAGCCGGGTGACCGTCACCGTTGTCGATTGCGGGACGGCGCATTTGGCCGAGGTGTATCTGCGCGCTCCGATGGCGGTCGACTCGGCCATCGCCAACGTCGCGAATCAAGACTGCGCCGCCGGATTTGCGCCCTACACAGGGCAATCCGCGCAATCTGCGCAAGGCGGCCCGTACTCGGTGACGTATCTGATCGACTCGAACATGGATCGCACCGGTGCCACTCCGATGCCGAGCACCGTCATCTGTTTGGTCCAGCGCGCAAACGGTCAGCCGCTAACCGGTTCCGTCCGTCGCTGACCTAGCAGTCGAGTTGCTCTGCAAGGTCAAGAAAATCAGACGCGTTGATGTCGAACTCGTCTGAGTAGGCCACGTCCGCATCGCCGCCGACCCCGAATTCCAGCGGCCGGGCCACGAACGCCGTGCGAAAGCCGAGACCGGCCGCGGCTCGGATGTCGTACTTGTGGCTGGCCACCATCATGATCTCGGCGCCATCCAGACCGAGATAGGTTGCGGCCATGTGATAGATGGCCGGGTCGGGCTTGAACACGCCGGCCATCTCCGCGGCGAAGATCGCGTCCCAGGGCAAACCCGCTCGCTTGGAGATGTTGATCACCGCTGCGACATCGGCGTTCGACAGGGTGGCCAGCGTGAAGACATTCTTCAGTCGGGTCAGGCCGGGCACCACGTCCGGCCACGGCGTCAAGCGCTGCCAGGCCAGCGTGAGCTCCTCGCGCTCGGCATCCGAAAATCCAGTGATGCCAAGTTCGTCGAGCACGGTGTCCAGTGCGTCGCGGTACACCGAGTGCACGGAAACCCAGCCCTCGCGACGGCTCTGCATAGCGTCCAGCGAGGCGAAGTATCTTGCGCGCCAACGCCGCACTATCTCCGCCCAATCGACGCTCGGGTAGCGGCCGGCGCTGATCCGCTGCGCCTCGCCGCACACTGTCGAATGAAAATCCGTCGCCGTGCCTTGCACGTCGAACAACAGCGCCTTCACCACATCCCCATCATGCCGACTCAGCGGAGGTCGCGGAAACGCGGCGTGGCGTGCCCTCCCGTTGATTAAAATCTGCGGTGTCGCATATCTTGCCCCTACTACGCCCTGCGAGGTAAGTCGTGGCCGATAGCACCACCACGCCCGCCGGCGAACAAGGATCCGACAGCCCGGCCGAGATCGAGCCCGACTACCGGTTCACCCTGGCCAACGAGCGGACCTTCCTGGCCTGGCAGCGCACCTCGCTCGGGCTGCTCGCCGCGGCGGTCGCCCTCGTACAACTCGTCCCGGAGCTCGCTGTCCCTGGCGCGCGGCGCGCGCTCGGCGTGCTGCTGGCGGCCCTGGCGGTCCTCACCAGTGGGATGGGGCTGCTGCGCTGGCACCAGGCTGACCGCGCCATGCGACGCGGCCTGCCGTTGCCGCGCCATCCCGCACCGGGCTACCTGGCTCTGGGTCTTATCGTGGTTGGGGTCATCGCGCTCGGGTTGGTCATTGCGAAGGTGGTCATGGGTTGAGCCACTCGACGCCGACGGGTGCTCGACCGGAGCGCGGGACACAGCCGGAGCGGACAATGCTGGCGTGGACCCGGACGTCGTTCGCGCTATTGGCTAACGGCGCGTTGCTGACGATCAAGAACCTGCACAGCGGTGAGGGGCTGTCGCGGCTGATCCCGGCCCTGTTGGCCGCCTCGGCGGCGGCGTGCACGTACATGATCGCTTTGCGACGCCAACGAACCCTCGAGCAGCGCCCGATCCCCGCACGCATCACTCCCCGCCGCCAGGTGTACATCGTCGGGATAGCCGTGCTGGTGCTCATCGCCGTGACGTCGGTCACCGAACTGCTCTAGTCGTGGCAGGCGGCTTTGAGTGTGCGCTCAAGGCGGCCGCCCAAGCGAGAATACGCCGCCATCAGTGCACACTCGACGCGGCGCGCGCTAGCCGGGGATCTTGCCGAGGATGGAGTTGGTGATGGACAGGGCGAGTTGTTGGAGGCGGTCGCCGCCGACGGCGGACGCGGACACCAGCACGTCTATGACCACGTTGGCTTTGGCGGCGATCGCCACCGCGACCTTCCCGGCCGGGGTGGTGAGCACGCCGATCTGACGGACAAGGTATTTGCCGGACGGCGATGGGCCCCAACCGCCTTTGAATTCTGCTCCGGCGATGTCGCCGATCCCCCAGGTCTGGTTGGGCGCGACCTGGCTCATCAGCTGGAATATCGGGTCGTTTGCGCCATTGCAGAAGGCGCCGGCGATGAAGCGGGTCTGATTGGTCAGCGACCATATGGTCTGGCCGAAAGCAGTGAATTCTGCCCGTAGCCTGCGTGATTCGATGCTGGTCGGATCACCGGTTTCCTGCAGGATCTGTTGTACCCGCTGGGCCGCGGCGGGCGGATCGCCGAGCTGCGCCTAAAGCGATTCGGCCGCGGCGTTGTCGGATTCGGTGATAGCGGCCTTCATCATGCCGGTGACTTGGGGCGGGTTGCCTTGCCGGTAGGCCGCGATGACCAAGGGCACCTTGATCGTTGACCAGGCCGGTCCCTCTTGCCAGTCTCCCCACTCCATGGGGGCTTGCCCGTTGCCGACGGCGCTGACCGCGATGCCCATCTTGGCGTGCAGACTGTTTTCTAACTGGGTGAATTCGGCAGCCAACGTTGTCGGCGGCGGCGTCGAAGCCGGCGGTCCGGGTGCGTGGCGGTAGGTGACGACGGCGGATATCGTCACGACCGCGGCCGTGACAACCAGCGCCGCGGCAATCGCGGTCAGCCTCCAGCGAAGCTTCACCGTCGCTAGCCGGCCGGGGCTTTGCCGTTCAGGTACGCCGTGATCCCGTTGGTGACGGCCGCCGCGTACCGTGCCCGGCCGTCGGGGCTTTCCATCTGGGCGGCCTCGTCCGCGTTTTTCATGTTGCCGAGTTCGACGAGGACCGCGGGGTATTCGGCCAGGTTCAGACCGGCGAGGTCGTCTCGGCCATACAGTCCGTCGGACCCGATGTAGGTGGACGGTTGAAAACCGGCTGCGACCAGGGCATCGCGCATCGCATGCGCGAGCTGCATGGCGGGGCCCGATTGGGCGGCGTTCAGCGGCGGGCTGGAGTAGTTCACGTGGAATCCCCGGCCCGACAGGGTCCGCCGTCGGCGTGGATGCTGACTATCGCGTCCGGGTGCATCGCGTTGGCCTCCGCCGCGCGTTGATCGACGCAGGGTCCAGCCGAGCTGTCGTTAGCGCGTGACAGCTGGGTGCGAACGCCCATCTGATCGAGCGCACCCTGGATCAACCCGACGACGGCCCAATTGAACGCATGCTCCGGATAGCCGTCGTCGGTGGCGGCACCCGACGTGTTGCACTGTTTTGTGCCGCCGCGACCGTTGGGGACTTGTTGGGTTAGCGAGGAGTCGTTGACGGCGTTGTGGCCCGCATCGAGGAAGACGGCCATTCCGGCGATACCCGCTGCCGCCTGTGGGGCGTCGAGCATCGCGCCGATGCCGAGCGCTGCCGGCGCGACACCGCCAAATTTCAGGACAGCGCGCCGTGAAACGGGCGGTAAACCCACCGCGCGATGGTAGCAATCAGCAGTGTCGGCTGTTCCGATACAGGTAGTGCATGAGTTTGGCGCCTTCGGTGCCGTAGATCCCGCGCTCATCCCCCCGCATCACCCAGTTGTGCTGCTGATCGGCGCGAGCGACTAGACCATCGCGGTAACGCGCATAGGCGGCCTGGCGTTTCTCGTACCAGCGCACGAGGGCCCGCACGAGGAAGAACAGAACGACCAGTGCGACCGCGCCAAGGATCCACCAGATGAACTTGATGATGATCCCGATCAGCAGCAGCAACCCGAAGGACCCAGCGAACCCGCCGCCAGCGCTCGACCTGGAAGTACTCATGCCCGAAAGGTACGTAGGCCGTCCGACAAAACCGTCGAGCCGGCAGCGTCAGCGCTGCCCTCAGCGAAGAGGATCGGGCTCAGCGTGCTGGCGGTCGCCTGGTCGGCAGCGGCGCACCCCGACAGCTCCCCGTTTCAGTCTC
>CAVPUR010000023.1:0-113686 GCA_963708995.1 uncultured Actinomycetota bacterium | reverse complement strand
ACGCATGGCGTACAAGTAAGCCTCGTGTTTCCGGATTGCCCGCCACGGCACGACCGCGCACCAATGGAGGCGAATAGGTAGCGTGAACCCGTCCTAAATTTGGTGGGTAATCGTCGGCCGCTCAAGCTCGCTGACGACTGTGGTGATCCAGCGCTGCACATGCGCAGGATCACGCCAATCACCAGACATCTTCTTGGCCATCGCGCTGGCGGGAAAGCCCTTTGCATCCGGTTCCAGCCGACCGCCGAAGGTCACATGACCACGGGTGCCCACACGGCTGGCCAACTTCGCAACCTGTGCCGTGGGTGGGATGTCACGCTCCTCGGCTGAGCCGTCCAGTGGGCCGCTGCTGACCAGCCAGACCGGCAGCTTGCGCAACTCCGAAGTATTGCGGCGCACAAACCGCCGCGCGTCGCGGTGCCACCTGTTGGCGTACAGCGCGCCGGCGACGATCACCGCGTCAATGCCGCCTAGCTCCCCCGCGTCCTTGGCAGGGCGCACGACTGCGTCATGCCCAGTCTCGGTCAACGCGTCGCCGATCATCGCGGCCAGCCCGGCGGTGCCGCCCCGCTTGGAACCGAAGCACACCAAAACACGCATCATTTTCTCCTGTCTATCGCAGCCGCCTCTGCATCGGCTTTGATCGTGTTCAGCGTCGCGCGCATGATGTGCGCGACGAATGGCCGTACCAGCCACCAGTAGCGCAAAAAGCGCCGACGTGAATCCGGATCGGTTGTGGTAGTTCGGCATTGGTAGCTGAGCAGGGTGTGGCTTTCGCCGTACGGCACCATCGAGAAGTTAGCTGCAATCTTGCCCCAGCCGGTTGCGGCGAAGCCGGAGAAATCCGCCAGCGGTACATCACGCCACTCGATGAGCGGCCGCCAAAACTTTCCCACAGCGCCGAAGGCGATCTCGCGGTTGGGCTGCTCGCCTAGCATCAACCAGCCCGGCAGCCCCATCCTGTCGGCTAGCACCAGTCGCGGTGGGGGTGCGCCGGCCTTGCCAGACAATCGCGCCGGCAAATCCCGAACCCACATCGACGCCGTGAGCAGCGGCGTGCGCACGGTAAGGAAATCCAGCCCCCTGGCAGTCTGAAAGGTCGTGGACGGATCCGCCGCCACCACCGCGTGCTCGGCGATCATGGCGTCAAACATCGGAAGTGCCGATTCGATCAGCATCGGTTCAGCGCTAATTGTCGACATGGCGCAATTGTCGGTTCCAGTTCAGCGCCGGCCTAGGGCCACTGGTCCTTTCCCGTAGGGACAACAAGCACCCGAGCGCATCCGTTTTGTCAGGTGTCCAAGCCTCGTTTGACCAAACTCTGCTGAGCGAGTCGGCGGATCGCGGTAAGAACGGGTTCGAAAAGTACGGTGCCAAGCACCGCGTATTGGACGGCTTCGGCGGGATCGGTTGGGATGTTGGAGATCTCGCTGGCGGCGATGGCAAGCATGTGTTCGCCGTAGACAGCGAACTGGTCTGGGTGAAGCTGAAAGCCCGCTCCTTCGATCGCACACAGCGCATTTTCGAGGAGCGTGGCCGCGGGCGGTTCGGCCCGGTACGGATCGCCAAGCCAACCGACGACCTGCTCCGCACGTGGACAGGACCTATCGTCGGCTTCCATGGCGGCGCCGGCTGCATCGGCCAGCAGCTTAGTAGCGGCCGCCAAGCGATCAATAAGGCTGGATTTGGGCTCGTCGATAATCCGCAAGATCGTTTTGGCTTGGGATAGCGATAGCCCCGCCGGGCCGGTCAATGCCTTGATCAAGCGTATCCGCTGCACATGTGAGTCGTTGTATATCGCACGGCGCGGACCCGTTTGGTCACCGGCCGCGAGCATGCCTTCGCGGATGTAGTACTTGACGGTGGCCACCGACACGTGCGTGTGCTCGGCCAATTCAGATACCCGCAACGTCGTTCCTCCTGCAGCAGCGATTGGGAGCAGGGCATTCGGTCGGCACTTGTCCAGCTGCTGGATAGTGCTACTATCCAGTATAGAGCGCCCGAGCGATCGAGGTCGCGAACACGCTATCGGTTGCGCGAATTGAGGAGTGATGAAACCCACCGGCTTGTTCATCAACCTGCATAAAGCCCTCGTCATCCCCGTGACGGTGGCGGCGATGATTACTTTTGCCAACTACGGCACGGTGATGTGGCTGTATCTGGCCATGCACGGAACCTACTCAATCTTGTGGCTGATCAAGGGCCGCACGTATCCCGATCGGCGGTTCACCGAACAAGTGGCCATCGGGATTGGGATCGTGTTCGTTTTCCTGCCGCTGGCCGGCTACTACGCCGCGCCGATTCTGTTGGCGTGGCTCAAACCCAACGTCCCCGGCTTCGCCGTCTGCATGGGGGTCAGCGTCTACATATTCGGGATCTTCCTGCACTATGTTTCGGACGCCCAGAAGTACTACACCCTGACGATTCGTCCCGGTTTGATCGAAACTGGGCTATTCGCTCGCACGCGGAATCCGAACTATCTCGGTGAGATCCTGACCTACCTTGGTTTCGCAGTCATCTCATGGAACCCGATCCCGTTTGTGGTAAACGCAGCGTGGATTGTCGGATTCTTCATCCGGAACATGATCAAGAAGGATCAGTCGATGGCACGCCTTCCTGGCTTTGCTGCCTACAAGGCCCGAACCGGCCTATTGTTTCCACGATTGCGCCCAGCCCGCGCCGCGACCGTGAGATAGGAGTCGTCGCCTGATCGGACCGAGGAGTGCACGGGGATGGCGGTCTCGTCAGAGCTGCAACTATGGCATCCGAGACTCCGTCGCTGCCTGGGGAGTGATCACGACGAATGCCGCCTGTGACTGGCTGTAGTAGCGCACTCGCAGTGCCCATTGCCGTACGTGACTCAGCTCTACCGCCGCGAACTGTGGGTGCAGGTAGTAACGCCACGCTATCCGAGCCAGCACCGTCAACGGTGGTATGCCACGAACCGCTCGGGCGTATCCACGTACCAGGAGCCGGCCAGCGGCATCCCGACCCTCACCGCCGAGCAGTAGGGCCACCTGCGGCGCAGCAGCCACATTGTGCACCGTCCACGACGAAGCCGAGGTCGTCGTATAGATGCGGCCGTGATGATGGACGAACCACAGCGGTACCGCAAAGGGCGTTCCCTTGCGCGAACGGCTGGCAAGAATCATGACTCGCGAGCTGCGAAGCGCCGCTTCCAGATTCGGAGAGTGGAACGGCTGAACCTCGTCCGTGTCGGCGGCAACCGAAAACGACGCCATTCGTGAAGTTGAGGTTTCCGGTGATGTCGGCGCCTCGCGGAGTGAACCGTAGTCCCAGGCCACGATTCGCTCGGGCACAACGCGATACGTGCAACCACCCACGGCTTCGGCGACCCCTCTGACAGTCAGCGAGCGCAATCGAAACCACTGCGGGCCGTCGTCGACGATCACTACGACATTGCGACCGGCCAGATCGGGGTTACCTGCCGATACCTGCACGATGCGCGGCGACGACGCGGGATCGACCGGCCCCTCAAGAGTCACCGATACCGGAAGCACGAGGATCTCGTCGTCTACGGTGGCGGCCAACGCCGCGCGTGGGTGCGAAAGCGCCAAGTCGGCCACGGCGCTCGCCTCGACATCGCGAGTTATCACTTGAGTTGCCTTTCGTGTCCGCATCAGCGCGCCGGGTTAAGCAACATCCCGTCGATGAGCCGGTGCAGCACTTGCCTGGTCTCCCGCCGCATCCGTTTGGGGTCGTCGGCGGTGGCGATCACCATCGCCGCCTCGTCGAGCGCGCCGATCAACACATGAGCCAGTGGACGCGTGGGCTGGCGCGCCAGCTGGCCCGCCCGGATCGCCTCGGTGAGCAATTGTTCGGTCATGCCCAGGCTGTACCGCTGGGCGACGTCGCGGAAGGCGGGCCAGCCGAGCACACTGGGCGCATCCAGCAAGATCAGCTGCCGCACCTCCGGGTCCGCGGAGACCTCCAGCCACGCGTCGACGGCGGCGCGAATCGCGTCCGCGGGTGTCTTGGCTCCCGACGCGGCGACCATGGTGGCCATCCGGGCCATCACATCCTGCTCCACCGTCTCGACGACCTCGCTGAAAAGCGCTGCCTTGTCGGCGAATTGGTGATACATCGCCCCCCGGGTCACGCCCGCTTCCTTGGCGATCTCCGGCGTCCCCACTTCGGTATAACCCCGTAGGCCCCACAGCCTGCGGGCAGCCGAGATCAGCGCGTCGCGGGTGGCCGCCGAGCGCTCTTCCTGGGTGCGTCTCTTGATTTCCATACAACCTGTTGGTAACTTACGAACAGACAGCCTGTTTGTAAATGTATCTGAGTGGGGAGTTATCCATGCCGACGATCGACATTAGTGCCGGAACCATCCATTACGAAGCAACCGGACCCGAAAACGGCAGGCCCGTCGTGTTCGTGCACGGCTACATGATGGGCGGCCAACTATGGCGCCAGGTCAGTGAACGCCTCGGTGGTCTGGGCCTGCGGTGCATCGCCCCCACCTGGCCGCTCGGCGCACATCCGCAGCCGCTGCGCCCCGGCGCCGACCGCACCATCACCGGCGTCGCCGGCATGGTCGCCGATGTCCTTGCCGCCCTCGACCTCGAGGACGTGGTGCTGGTCGGCAACGACACGGGTGGGGTCGTCACCCAACTCGTCGCGGTACACCACCCCGAGCGGCTCGGCGCCCTGGTGCTCACGAGTTGCGATGCTTTCGAACACTTTCCGCCGCCGATCCTCAAGCCGGTGATCCTTGCTGCCAAGTCGAAGACGCTGTTCCGCACGGCCGTCCAGGCGGTGCGGGCGCCGGTCGCACGCAGGCGCGCGTTCGACGGCCTGGCGCACCGCAACATCGACGACCTCACCGAGATCTGGGTGCGTCCGCTACTCTCCGATCCCGCCGTCGCCGAAGACCTACGCCAGTTCACGCTGTCGCTGCGCACCGAGGTGACCACGGGCGTCGCGGCCCGGCTGCCCGAGTTCGACAAGCCCGCGCTCATCGCGTGGTCTGCCGACGACACGTTTTTCGAGCTCAGCGACGGCGAACGACTGGCTGCGATCATCCCTAACGCCCGCCTCGAGGTCATCGAGGGAGCGCGGACGTTCTCGATGGTGGACCGGCCGGACCGGCTCGCCGACCTGCTCTCGACGATCGCGGTGCGCGCCTAGCGGAGGCTCACCCGCCCGGGCCGGCTGGCGGATCGTGTGGATGGTCGTTGGAGGGGGCGGGACGGTGGTGGACAGTACCGGGACAGGTGATGCCACGGATGCACCCGCAGTTGAGGCCGATAATGCACGCGCCGCCGCCGACGGGAACCACCGGCACGGCTCCCCCTCCTGTGGTGGGGCCGCTGGGACGCGGCGAGGGCGTGGAGGCCGTCGCTGCGCCGGTTGATGGCACAACGTTTGCGACATCACCGAATCCCAGCGCCAAGGCGAACGCGATCGCCGTTCCGCCTAACCCCAACCGCACCCGATGGCCCTGCCCGACCTGGCGATGCATATCGCTCCTCTCGCCCGCGGTGGATCGAAGTCTTCACTGATTCGGAGCCCGACGCTCGCTGGACGGCTTGATAGCGTTTCGGCCATGTCAAATGTCACGTCGCCACTGCAGGGTCGACGGATCCTTGTCACCGGCGCCGCGACCGGCATCGGTGCGGCCGCCGTGCGGGTTCTCACCGAGGCGGGCGCCGAGATCGTCGCCACCTATCACCAGACACCGCCGCCGGATGACCTGGTGGCCACCTGGCTGCAGTGCGATGCACGCGACCCCGACGCAGTGTCGACGACGGTGCAGCAGGCCGCCGAACGCCTCGGCGGCCTGGACGTCTTGGTGAACGCTGCGGGCCTGTGGCAGGCAGGGATACCGGGATACATCGGCGCCGACGACATCTCGTTTCTGTTGGACACCAACGTGAAGGCGACCATCCTCACCAATCAGGCTGCGTACGCCGTCATGAAGGCCCAAGGGGGCAGGATCATCAACTTCGGATCCTCCGAAGCCGTTATGGGCAGCCCGATCTCGGCCGTCTACGCCGCGACGAAGGGCGCGGTTCAGGCCTGGACCCGATCCGCCGCCCGCGCCTGGGCGGCCGACAATGTCACCGTCAATGCTTTGGCACCGGCGGTGCAGACCCCGGGCGCCGACCGACTGCGCGATTTCCTCGGTCCGGAGGCCGCTGGCCTCATCGACCAGCAGATGAAAATGATGATCCCGCTCGGCGGGGCGCTGGGCGATCCCGCGCGAGATGTCGGACCGATCCTGATTTTTCTGGCCGGAGCTGGTTCGGGTTTCATTACCGGGCAACTGCTCGCGGTGGACGGCGGCTTGATCATGGTGGGCGGTTAACAGCCGTTCATGCGTGATCTCGGCATCGAGTTCATCAGTGTGTTCGGGCTGCCCCCGGTCGACTTCGTGCACCTGGCCGCCGACCTGGGCTGCCGCTACATCTCCATGGCACTGGTCGGGCGGCCGCTGAACTCCCTTGGCTATCCGGCGTTCTCACTCAAAGACGACCGTGCGCTTCGGCGGCAGGTGCTCACCGCGATGGACGAGCGCGGCGTCAGTATCTCCCTGGGCGAGGGCATGGTCATCGCCCCGGACGCCGACGTGTCCGGCCTGGCCTTCGATCTGGACGTCATGGCCGAACTCGGCGCCGCCCAGATCAACACCCTCAGCTTCGACCGGGACCGCAACCGCACGTTCGACCAACTCGCGACGCTGACCGAGTTGGCCGCCGAGCGCGGCATGGGAACCACGATCGAATTGGCACCGGGGGTAACGATCGGCGATCCGGACACGCTGCTGGCGGCCATCGAACACGTCGGCAGGCCCGATCTCCGACTCGCACTGGACACCATGCACTGGGTGCGGGCGGGCTTCGGCGTCGCCGAACTTCGCGAACTCGGTCCGGAGAAGATCGGCTACGTTCAGCTCAGCGACACCACGCTGGAGCCACGGCTGAAGTCCTACCTGGAAGAGGCGATGTACGAAAGGATGACTCCCGGCGATGGGGAGCTTCCGCTGGCCGAAATCCTCGCCGCGGTGCCGGCCGATGTGATTGTCGGGCTTGAGATTCCGATGCGCAGCCTGGCCGTGTCCGGTGTCGGCCCGATGGACCGCCTGCGGCCGTGCGTGGCAGCTGCACGCCAATTATCTTGTGGCTAAGGCTTGTTGATTACATCGCCTGGGCGGGCCGCATACACGCGCTCGCCGGTGATCAGATCGTTCTCGTCGAAGCCGAACACCGCCCATAGCCGGACTTCAAAGGGGCCGCCACCGGTGGGCGTGCCCCGCAGCCAGAAGTCGATCAGCACGTCGCCGTCGTCGAGGTGGGTGAGTTCGATCAACTCGTTGCGCTGATCGGGCACCAACGTGCGGCCCTCGATCCAGTACTTCATCACGTTCTCGGTGCCGTCGATGATGGTCCCGTCGGGTAGTTCGTAGCGGGCGTGGCTGAACGTCGCCATGGTGCGGTCCCACTCCTGCACGTTCTCGCTTTGCATGTGTTCGATCACTCGGGCTTCCCTGGCCTCCCGGCGAGCAAGCCGATCAGGGTCAGTCATTTCGACGCCTTTCTCTCGTGTGTCAGCCGATGCGACGGATCGGATCGGTGCCGTCCCAGGCGGCCGCTTGCTCGCGGATATAGGCGAACAACTGGCCCTTGGCGCCGCTGATATCGGAGATCTCAATGACCGTCCCCTGATCATGCTCGGTGTCGAGGTAAGCGAATTTGCCTTGCTCGCCACCGATCTGGCCTTCGTGACCCACGGTGTAGCCGGCCGCCAGAGCGCGCTGGTAGAGGTCTCCGAAGTCGGTGGTCCAGTAGGCGACGTGCTGGGCGCCCGAGCGACCGGAATCGAGGAACTCGCGGTACATCGACGGCGCGTCGTTGCGCTGCTGGATGAGCTCGATCTGGACATCACCCGAGTTGGCCAGCGCGATGCTCAGCTGAACCGGAGAGTCGACGCCGCGGTGGCGGAAGTAATCCGTCTGCACCCGTTCGATGTAGAACCACGGCCCCACCCCGTGCCGGACCCACTGCTGCATCGACGCCTCGATGTCGGTCACGACATAGCCGATCTGCGCGATCTGACCAAAGATCCGGCTCATCAAGCTAAATTACGTCACCACCTCATCGCTCCAAATTGGGCTGGTCAGTCGGCGGGCTCGTAGCGCAGCAGGGTGACCTCATGTTCGGGATGGTCGAAGAACACCGGCCGCACCCGCATCCCGACGCGCAGCTCGTCGGGATCGACGTTGACCATTTCGGTGGAAAACCGGGGGCCCTCGTCCCATTCGACGATGGCAAGCAACTGCGGGACCGCGTCGACGAAGTGCGGGCTGACCGGACGCCGCGCCACGGTGTAGGAGTACAGCGTTCCCATGCCGGAGATCTCGCGCCATTCCAGGTCGTTGGCCAGCGTGCGCGGAGCGCGCACCCGCGGATAGAACACATAGCTCTGCGACGACGGTGAGTACTGGATGGCGATGCGATGTTGCGCCAACGCATCCCAGAACGGCGCCGTCGTAGGTGTTTTGACCGGCATCGGTCGTTCGAATCTCGTCATGGCTGGTCAGTCCCCCTGCAGGATGAGCGCCGTCTGCTCGGAAAGGATCCCGCCGTTCCCGGAGACGAACGCGCGGTTGCAGTCTGCGACCTGGGCGTCACCGGCGCGGCCCATGATCTGGCGGGTGGCGTCGCACACGTGGTGCATTCCGCCCGCCAATCCCGCTTGGCCGAAGCCAAGTTGGCCGCCGGCGGTGTTGAGCGGGAAGTCGCCGCGGAAGGTGAGGTCGTGGCTGGCGACGAATTCCATGCCCTTGCCCTTTTCGCAGAACCCGGCGTCCTCGAGCGACAACAGCACGGTGATGGTGTAGCAGTCGTAGATCGAGACCATGTCCATCTGGTCGCGGGTCAGATCGGTCATGCCGAACGCGGTGTCAGCGGCCTCCACGATGGGTGTGCGCAGCAGGTCCGCGGCATAGGTCGGAGTCTTGAACGGGACGTGTTCACCGAAACCCTTGACCCACACCGGCCGGTTGCGCCCCCGACGGGCGACGTCGGCATTAGCCACGACGACGGCGGCGCCGCCGACGCACGGCATCACGATCTCCAGCATGTGCAGCGGATCGGCGATCACCGGACTGGCCAGCACGTCGCCGACATTGAGCGGCTTGTCCTTCCAGATCGCGCCCTCGGTGTGGTTGGCATTGACGCGCTGGTCGACGACGATCTTGGCCATCGCCCGCTCGTCGTAGCCGTAGACCGCCGCGTAGCGCTGGGCCACCTGACCGTAGGGGCCGTTCTGGCCGAGGTTGCCGTACGGTATCTCGAATTCTGCTTGCGGGGAGCCGTATTGGTTACTCGACGATCCGAAGTACAAGGCATCGCCCAGTGATCTGGGTTTCTTGCTGGACATCGGCGTGATGTACCGCGCAGGCAGTGCGCACAGCACCGCCTCGCAGATGCCGAGTTCGACAGCGGCGGCCGCCCGCCACACCATGGCCGCGGCACTGGCCCCGCCAAGGTCCACGTGTTCGGCGAATCTCGCTCCCACTCCGAGGTATTCGGCGATGGTCGAGGGTACGAAGATCTCCGATTCGCTCAGGTGGGACGCCACGATGCCGTCGACGACCTCGAAGGGCAGTCCCGCGTCCTCGAGCGCGGCGGCGCCGAGTTCAGCCCATTGTTCGATAGCGAACGGCGCCGGCGACGCCTTGTTCATCCGCTCGGGCGGAAGCTCGACGTATCCGACGATCGCGGCTTCTCCGCGTAATCCCATGTTGTGTCCTCAATTTCGCTATTTGCGGGGCAGACCGAGAATCATCTGCGCGATGATGTTCAGCTGTATTTCCCTGGTTCCCCCGCCGATGAGCTCGGCGGGAAGGTGCAGGTACGGTTCGACGATGGCGGGAGTCGAGTCCACGACCATCCCCAGCTTCCCCGTCAACTGCAGCGTGGCCTCAAATGTACGACGCAGCAACACATTCATCGCGACCTTGGCGATGCTCGACGCCGGTCCGGACGCCTGACCGTCGAGCAGTCGAATGGTTTCGCGCACGCCCAATGCTTTGATGGCGTTGGTGTAGGCGTCGAGTTCGCCTAGCGCGAGCAGCGCGTCGTCGCGGTCCGGCCCGGGTTCGGATGCGAGCCGGCGCAACGCCGCCGCCCGGTCGAACTTGACGTAACCGCTGATGGCCGAACGCTCTTCGGCCATGGTGGCGATCGCGAGATTCCAGCCGTCGGTAGGACCGCCCAGCAGCATCTCGTCGGGGATGAAGACGTCGTTGAGGAAGACCTCGTTGAAATGCGCCTCCCCGGTCGCCGTTTTGATCGGCTGGACCTCTACCCCGGGGGATCGCATATCGAGGATGAAATAGCCGATGCCGCGGTGCTTGCTGGCTTCGGGGTCGGTGCGCGCCAGCAGCGCCCCCAGGTCGGCGTACTGCGCCAACGACGTCCAGATCTTGTGGCCGTTGATCCGCCAGCCGCCATCGACCTTGGTCGCCCGGGTGGCCAGCGACGCGAGGTCGGAGCCGGCTCCAGGCTCGCTGAACAGCTGGCACCACATGATGTCGCCACGTTGCGTCGCCGGGATCAGGCTCTCCTGCAAGTCTTTTGGTGCGGCGGCCAGGACCGAGGGCAGGATCCACTCGGCGATATTCAGCGATGGCCGAACCAGCCCGGGTCGCTTGGCGAACTCCTCGTCGATGATGAGCTGTTTGAGGGGATCCGCATCGACGCCCCATGGCGGCGGCCAGTGCGGCGCCATGAGACCGGCGTCGGCGATCAACGTGCGCTGCGGCCCGGTCGCGAGATGCTCATAGTCGCCGTGCGGTGCGGGTTTATCGTTGCGCAACTGCAAGGCCGCATCCAGCGTCTCGGCGACCCAGGACCGGAAGACCGCCTCCGCGTCACCCAAATTGACCGACATGTCGCGCTGCTTCGAGCAGGCCAGTTGTCCCAGCATCCGGGCCCAGCGATTCGCAGGACCGATCGATCCCGCCAGGCTGATGGCCCGCCGCCAGTAGAGGTGCACATCGTGTTCCCAAGTGAAACCGATGGCGCCGAGCATCGTCAGGGCGTCGAGCACCAGATCAGGCACGGGCGAGATCGCGATCACCGCCGCACCCGCCGCGGCCAGCCGGTGCTGGTCCAGCGATTCGTCCGCGGCACGCACCGCGTCCCAGGCCGCCGCGGTGGCCAACTCGCTGTTGACCAAAAGCATCGCCGCGCTGTGCTGCAACGCCTGGAACGTCCCAATCACCTTGCCGAACTGCTCCCGAGTGCGCAGGTGCGCGGTGACGACGTCGACGCACCACTGCGCTATACCGGCCGTCGTGCTGGCCACCAGCCCCACCACGACACATGCCGCGCGGTCGGCGTCGATTCCGGTGAGAACGTCGCACGTGTCGGCACAATAATCGTCGAGTCGCAGAATCCCCACGTCGCCGACGAGGTCAGTGCCGTTGGCCGGTTCGACCGCCGCGGTGGGCTGGCCCATGTCCACCTGCACCCACACCACCTCGCCGTCGCCGGCGCGGGCAGCAAGCAGGATCACGCGCGCCGAGCATGCGCCCGCGACGACCTCCGACGCGCCGGTGATGAGCCATCGCTGCCCGTCGGCGCGCGCCTTGAAGTCACCGTCGCCGGGCAGAACCACGGCGGCGGGAGCCCCCGATGCCAGCCCGCGCACCAGCGCTTCAGCGGCCGGCGCGGTATCGGCCAGCAGCGCAACGGCTCCCGCCGTCACGGTCGGCAGCAGCGGGCCGGGTAGCAGCGCCTTTGCCGCCGACTCGAGAACACATGCGGCGTCGATCATTCGCCCGCCTTGGCCGCCGAGGTGCTCCGGCAGGTGCACCGCGTGAAAGCCGTTGCCGACCAGTGCGTCCCACCAGCCCGGGAGCTGTCCTGCGGCCAGCGTGTCGAAGCTGTCGCGGGTGGCGGCGATGGGGGCGTGCCGCGCGGCGAACTGTGTGACGGCGTCGCTGAGCTCTCGCTGCTCCGGGCTCAATCCCAGCGTCACGGCAGCGCGACATCCTTTCTGGTTACGAGACGGACCGTCTCGTCTTGTGGCAGACTACGGGGCGGGTCAGAAGATGTAAAGCGCGCGACTGCCGACAGCGAGGGTCTACCAGATGCCAACCGATCTCACCCCGGTCAGCCCGCCAAGGCGCCGCAGTGAGAAGTCGCGCATGGCGATCGTCACCGCCACCCGCGAGTTGCTTCTCGAGCGCGGGTTCGACGGTTTGAGCATCGAGGCGGTCGCCGCTCGAGCCGGGGTCGGCAAGCAGACCATCTACCGCTGGTGGCCCAGCCGTCCCGCGCTCGTCGCCGATGTCGTGCTCGACGATGCCGACAAGATCCTCGCGTCGATGGAACACACCGATGACCTGGCCGCTGATCTCGTGGGGTGGGTGCGCAAACTGGCCGCGACTCTCACGTCGGTGCGCGGCTCGGCGATGCTGCGGATCCTGACGGTCGCCGGCATGGAGCACGAAGACACGCAGGCGAAGCTTCGGGCCGGTTTCAGCAAGCCGCTGCACGACAGCGTCCGCACCCGTCTGCTCGCAGAGGGAATCGACGCGGCCACCGCCGAGTCCGCCGCGGATGCGATCGTCGGTGGCGTGGTCTATCCGATCTTGTCGGAAGCACAACGATATTCGCGGCGGCGGGCCGAACTCACCACGCGACTCATCGTCGAGGGGCTGTCGCGGCACTGAGGTTCACGCGATCGTGATCGCCGCCAGACCCTGACGGATCCGCTCGGGTAGGGACCCGCCGCAGGCGAGCCAGTCGTCGAGCGCGATGCGCACCGTGGCCATGGCCAACGCTCCGATCAGGCGAGGTCTGGGATCCTGCGGGGCCAGCCGGGGTATCCGCGGCGCGATGAGCTCGGCGATCGCCTCTTCGTAGCGCACGTAGATGTGCAGCGTCCACGCATCAAGCGTCTCGGATGACCTGGTGAGCATGGCCACTTCACGGACCTGGTCCTCGATCTCGGTGAATCCGCGAGCGAGCTCGTGAAACGCCCCGACGACGGCCTCGGTGGCTGCCAGGCCATCCGGCTGCGCTGCCAAGGCGGCGGTTATCCGGTTGAGCCAATGTACGTTCATGCCCTCGGCAACGGCGTCTTCCTTGGAGTTGAAGTAGCGGAAAAACGTCGTTCTGCTGATGTCGGCCGCATCCGCGATGCGCTCTACCGTCGCTACCGCCAGACCGCGACTGGCCACCACTTGTGCGGCGGCAGCCGCAATGCGCCGTCGCGTCGCCGTTCGCTTTCGGTCGGCGAGCGATTCTCGTGAATCACTATCTAAAGCGTGAGACATCGTCTAAGTAATGAGACTGTGACTCAAGCTGAGGCGTCGAAGGCCGCGTGGCAGTTCTTCCAGCAGATGCTCGCCGACATCACCAAGATCGTGACCGAAGACGCCCAATCGGCGCGCGAGCTGCTCGAAGGGCTGCGCGTCATTGCCCGGATATCGTCGCTGTGCTCGCAGATGTCCGTCGAATCCGACCTCGGCCGGCCGGTGTTCTTCGATATGTGTTCGGACAACCGAATGATCGGCGGCCCCAATCCGGACGGCAACTACTTCTTGGCCATGATCCGCGGCGATCGGCGTTACCGCATCACCGGCACCCGCGGCACCACCTCCTACCTCGGTTTTCAGATTCTCGCGGGCACCGGGCTGACTCCGCGCCGGATGTCCAATTACGTCAGCGACTTCGACCTGGCGCTCAGCGGCGATCAATTCGCACTGGTGCTGTCGGCTCAAGAACCCCAGGAACCTGCCGACCTGCGCGGCGCGCAGTGGGTGCAGATCCCCGACGACGCATCGTCGGTTGTCGTCCGGGAATACATCGGTGATCGCGCCGCCGAAGAGTTGGCCACCTTGCGGATCGAGGCGCTCGACCCAGACCCGGTGGCGCCGCTGACCGACGACGACCTCGCCGAGCAGTTCACCGCGATGGCGTGGTCACTGATGAAGCTGGCCACCCTGCACCGCACCATCAAGCCCGAGTTGCTCGACCGCCCCAATGAGCTGTTGACCGCCGAAGCCGCCGATCTGGGTGCAGCCGACACCACCCCGGACAACCTGTACATGATGGGCACCTTCCGGCTCGAGCCCGGCCAAGCGCTCGTGCTGGACATCGAACCACCCAACACGCGCTACTGGAACGTCACGCTGGAAAACATCTGGCACGAATGCCTGGAGCCGCGCCGTCGCCACAGCTCGGTGACCAACCGGGGGGTGCGCCCGGACGCCGACGGGCGGGTGCGCATCGCGATCTCCGCGGAGGACCTCGGGTTCGGCCATTGGCTCGACACCGGTGGCCGGCATCGGGGTTTCGTGGTGCTGCGCTGGCTGGACAATCCGGATCCGCCCGACGTCACGGTGTCGGTGCGCGAGCGCGAGGCACAGGCATGACGCTGCAGGAGCGCTTCACCCCGGAACGGCTCATCGCCACCGCCTGCGACGAGGCGGGCAGCGATGACTTCGGTGCGGACGGCTGGCAGACCGGGCTGGACCGCCTCACCGAGGGGCTGATCAACGAGGCGCGGCTGTCGGCGATCGGTGTGGAAATCGCCTACCTCGACCTCATGCGCGCCCTGAAGAATCGGCTCGGCGTGATCGCGTGGCGCAAGCAACGCCCCGAGATCGCCAGCAAGCCGATCACCCAGCCGATCGTCATCGTCGGCCAACCCCGCACCGGAACCACGATCCTCTACGACTTGCTCGCCCAAGATCCTGATCTGCGCGCACCGTTGACCTGGGAGGTCGACGAACCATGCCCGGTCCCCCAGCCCGAGACCTACCACGACGATCCACGCATCGCGCAAGTGCAGGCCAGCATCGAGATGTCCGAGCAGATCGTTCCCGGGTTCCTGGCATTTCACCCGATGGGCGCTCTGGTGGGACAGGAGTGCGTCCGCATTACGGCCAGCGAATTCACCAGCATGATCTTCACCGTCCAGTACCGCCTGCCGAGCTACTACCGCTGGCTGTTGTATGAGGCCGACCACGCCGGCGCCTACCGCTTCCACCGGATTTTCCTGCAGCACCTGCAATCTGGCGTCCCCGGTCAGTGGTTGCTGAAATCTCCCGCGCACCTGTGGCAGCTGGACGCGCTGCTCGCCGAATACCCCGACGCCTTGATCGTGCAGACGCACCGCGACCCGCTCAACGTCATCTCCTCGATCGCCGCGCTGACCCACCATCTGCGACGGATGGCCAGCGACGAATCGAACATCGCCGAGTGCGCGGCCCAGTCCTATGAAGAGATCGTCGTCGGGCTCGAGCGCGGCATGGCGCTGCGCGACAGCGGCGCGGTCCCCGACGGCCGCGTCATCGACGTGCAGTTCGCCGATTTCATGAAGGATCCGTGGAGCACGATCGGCGACATCTATCAGAAGCTGGGTCGCGAGCTGCGACCCGACACCGCACAGAAGATGCGCGATTTCCTGGCCGCCCATCCCTCAGACGGCGGAGGCGCACGTTACACGTGGTCGGATACCGGACTGGACGCCGCCGAGGTGCGCGACCGGGTGCGCGCCTACCAGGACCGCTATGCGGTACCGACCGAGCAGTTGCGCTAACCGGTCACAAACGGACGCAATTTGTCCTTCGAATAACGGCGCAAGCGAATTAGACTCCCCGCTTGTGACGTCCGCGTCGAACCCCTGGGCCGACGAATGGGGAAAGCTCTCGCGTCGGCCCCAGATGCGAGACCAGTGTCTTGGCCGCAGGCAGGCGCGACGGCTGAGCCGGCGCTTCGCGCAAGTCGGCGTCGATACCGCGCCACAGCGCCTGCAACAGATGGTCGCGGGTGCGCCCTTCCCAGATGACGAAGTGACCGATGTCCATTTCGCTCTGATCGCGACCCAGATCAAGCGCGACGAACGCACCGCGAAGTTAGGGCGCCTGCAACGCCGCGGCACCCGATTCCTCATCTTTCTCGGGCTGGTTCTGGTGATGTTGAACTTCCTCTGCTGCGTCGCCTACCTGCTGGTCAGCCTCACCCAGCAGGCGTGAGGCTGCCGCTGCGCCGCGTGGCCGTACTCTGCGGAGTATGGGACCGGCGCGTAAATCACAAGGTGTCCCGCTGTCGGTCAGTGATTGGTTGGAAGCCGGCTACGCACTGATCGCCGAGGAGGGCGTGCGTGCGCTGAAGATCGAGCGGTTGTGCCAACAAGTCGGTGCGACCCGCGGCAGCTTCTACTGGCACTTCGAAGACATCGGCAGCTACCGTGAAGCCCTCGTCGCATCGTGGAACTCTTTTCTCGAGCAGGACCGGAATTCGCTGGCCAGCCTCGACGAATTCCCGCCGCGCGAGCGGCTGTCCAAGATGATGGACCAGCTGGTCAGCTCCCAGCATTGGATGCTCGAGCGCGCGATGCGCGAGTGGGCACGATCGGACCCGACGGCGGCCGCCAACGTCCGCGCCGCGGACCGTCGCGTGTTGCGGGCGGTGGCCAAGGTGTTCGAGGACCACGGGTGCAGTCAGAGCGAGGCCCGCTTTCGTGCCGAGGCGACGTTCGCCGCCGGCATCGGCTTGCTGCACCTGGCCGGCTCGGCGGCGCAAACCGGGTCGACGGGACAACGGGAACGATTCGTCGATCTGATGCTCGCCAACCCCAGGTGAGGACCTCAGATCATCGCGAGTGGTGAAATCGCGGCGCCGATCGACAGCGCCCCGGACAGCTCGCGGCTCAGGTCGTAGTCGAAGATGACGTGGCCCGCGGCGATGTCGACGTCGCGTTTGGCACGCTGCAGCGGGTTGCTCAGAAACTGGGCACTGGCCCCAGACGCTTCCAGCAGGTCCGCGATGATGGCCCGCGACTCGTGCACGGTGTGCGCTGCCGCCGCCCGCGCGTCCGCGCGCACCGCGCGGGACACCCGGTCGCCGGCGGCGACGATCCGTTCGATGCCCGCCGCGGTGTCGGCGACCAGCGCGCTTAGCGCGCACAGTCGAACCCGTGCGTCGCCGAGGCGGATCTGCGCGGCCGGCTGGTCCTTTTGCGCCACCCCGCTGTAGGCCAGCACCCGCTCCTGCACCCGCTCCTGGTACAGCTCGACCACCTTTTCGGCCGCGCCCAACACGGGCATCGCGGCCGTCAGCGCCAGCGCCGGAACCATAGGCCACCGGTACGTCGCGGCGTCATGGGCGATTGATCCCGGGGCGGTCCCGCTGTAGATGTCGACGACGCTGACGACCCGGCGCAGCGGGACGAAGACGTCGGTGACGATGACGTCGTGGGAGCCGGTGCCGCGCATGCCCGCGGTGTGCCACACGTCGACGACCTCGGTTTCGTCCGCCGGCAGCGCCACCAGCGCCGGATAGATGCTTTCAGTCTTACCCTTCAAGCCGTCGATGACGGCGCCGACCATCACCCAGTCGGCGTCCATGATTCCGGTCGCCCACGACCACCGGCCGGTCAACCGGATGCCGCCGTCGACCACAACTCCCCGGCCGGTGGGCGCCAGCGGCGCCGCAGCCAGGACCGGCCCCGAAGCGAACACCTCTTCTTGGGCTTCGATGTCGAACAGGGAGAGCATCCAGTTGTGCAGGGTGTAGAAGCCGAGCGTCCAGGCGCTGGAGGCGCATCCGTGGGCCATCCGCCGGACCGGGTCCAGCAACTGGGAGAACTGGGCCTGGCGACCGCCGAACCTTGCCGGAAGCAGCAACGTCGCCAGCCCGCAGGCCTTGAAGTCACTGATCGTGGCCGCGGGCAGCCTTCTCAACCGCTCGGCCTCGTCGGCCCGCTGAGCCAACGCTGCGACGAACTCGGCATTGACGTCTGCGGCTTCTGCTTGTGCCGACGGACCCCCGGACGCAGGCATGGCCGGGACCTTAGCATACTTTTTAGTATGGCTGCCTGGGACTCAGCGGTCAGCACGCGCTGAATTTTGGAGGGCTGTGTTTATCGGCGGTTATCGACGATTAATACAAACGTGAACGGCGTCAGCAAATACGATCGCGCGACGGGAACTCAAGCACTGTCTCGCCGCGGCACACGCGAAGCTCGCGCACAACGCCGACCTTGGCGCCACTGCCTTCGCCCAAGACAGCACGGTGCAGCCGGGATTGAAAGGACGGATGACGGCGCATGGCGTCCATGCGTTCTTGTGCACGCCGCTCGGCTGCGGCCCAAGCCGGATGTGATTGGAGGCAAATCACTGACGCGTTAAGTGCATTAGCCATGCTCGTGAATACCTCTCAAAGAAAAGCCTTAAACCCCCTCAGCTGCACTTCGTTGTGCGCTTCGCCTACCGGGCGGCGACCTACTCCCTCGGGCTACAGCTTGCACGACGAAACTGAGCAATGTGCTTAAAACGCCCAAGAAGTTGCTGAGAGGCGTGCGCCCTACCGCGACGAGGCGCCGGTTGTGGGCGTACGGCGGCGCATCTGCCCCTTCGAGCGTCGCACCCGCTTGACGGGGTCCCGGGTTGTTCCGTGGGCGATTTCGTCGCGTAGTTGCGCAATGTTGGAGAGCTCTGCGTACAGGCCACGGATCGAGTAGTCCAGGACAGCGAAGGAGAAACGCTGGTCAGGATCATGAACGATGCCCAGCTCGCGAGACCGTTGCCGCGACCACAGTGCTTCGTCCAGCCGAGCCCGAGTGGCCTCCAGGTGCCGATCCAAGGTGTCGACGATGTGTTCTGGATCCTCGCCGCGGGCCAGCCAGGTCCGCAGGATGACGGGGTGCTTGATGACGACCTGATCCTGGCCGGGAAAGTGTTGCACCCACCGGCGCAGGGCGTCTCGCCCGGCATCCGTGGTCTCGTACAGGGTGATAGCGCGCTTGCCGGATTGGGCACCGATCTCACCGACCATGCCGCGCGCCAACAGTCTGTTCAGTTCGCGGCGCACGTGACTGACCGACGGGGACCAGTAGAAGTGGCCGACCGACAGTTCGGCGCGCGTCTTGATCTCGCCGGCGGTGAGTTGCTCGTCGTTCGCCGCCAGCACGCCCAGGACAAGGTAGGCGGTCACCGGCAGGCCACTGCTGGTGCGGAGCGGGCTCACGGCCGTGCGGTGAAGTACGGCAGGGTGACGTCGGTGGCCTCGGCGCCCAGGGCATGGAACTGGACCTGCACGGGCATCCCGACTGCCAGCTCCTCGGGCGCCACGCCGACGATGTTGGTGAGCATCTGATAGCCCTCGCCCAGGGTGACGATGGCCGGCGCGTAGGGAGGTTCGAATCCCGCCGTTACTGGCCGGTGGACCACCGTCCAGCTGTAGATCTCGCCGACGCCGCCGCTGTTGCGCCAGTCCAAATCGGCCGACAGGCATTGGCGGCAGTGTTCGGTCGGCGGGAAATTCGACAGGCCGCATGCCGCACAAAGTTGATAACGCAACTCGCCCGATCGGCATCCCTGCCAGAACGGAACGCTGACCTGACTGCTGGCATGGGGCACGGGGCCGGTCTGAGGCCGCAACGTAGTCAACTCGGTTCGTCTCCCAGGATCATGAGTGTGGTGAATAATGCTCCGGCTCCGCCGTTGCTGCACAACGCGATATGTGCGTCCGGCACCTGCAGGCCCCCCGCCGCACCGCGCAATTGCTGAACGGCTCGAATGGCGCGCTGCATCATCTGCGGATTGGTGCCCGCGTGGCTGAAGGACATGGTTCCTCCGTCTGTGGTGACCGGATGGCTGCCACCGATGGCGATGTGTCCGTCGGCGACGAATTGTCCGCCTTCGCCCTCGCCGCAGAACCCAAACGCCTCCAGTTGACGAATGATCTCGAACGAGAACGGATCGTAGAGTTCCAGCACGTCCACCTCGTCACGCCGAAGTCCCGCGTGACTGAACGCACGGTCGGCGGCCCGGGCACCCACCTGACCGTTCACGTGATCGCCGCGCCGGCCGGCCAGGTCCCACGCGGGTGGGTGCTGATACGACGGGCCGTGAAAGTCCGCGCCGCTGCCCAACACGTAGATCGGTTGGCTGGCCCTATCGACCTTGGCCAGGTTCGCCACCACCAGCGCGCATCCGCCCTCCGAGGTGGTCGCGCAATCGAGTAGATGAAACGGCTCGGCGATCGGCCGTGATGCGGTGATGTCTTCCGGGGTGAACGGTCCGCGTTGGTAGTACACGGCTTCGGGGTTTTGTGATCCGTTATTGCGGATGGTGGCAGCGACGACGGAAAGTTGTTCGCGCGTGGTGCCGTAGACGTGCATGTGGCGCCGAGCGATGAGCGCGAACTCGGCGGTGGTGAACATTCCCCAGGGCGCGACGAATTCATTCTCGGGCCGGGTCCACGGCGCGGTGGCCTCGTGGTCGCGGTATTCACCGGCTTGCGCGGCCACGAGCACCACCACGTCGGCCATGCCGTGCTCGATGGCGGTGGCCGCCTCGGTGATCATGCCGAGGCCGAAGCCCACCCCTTGCCAGGCCGGGCCGATGCGCAAGTCGTAGATCAACGTCGTGGACAGTGGGCCCGCGCTGATGCCGTCCACGTCCTCGAGACTCAAACCGGCATCTGCGAGCGCACCGTGAATTGCCTTGAGCGCCAAACCACGCGAGGTTTCGCCGTCAAGGCGGCGGCCCTGCCGGGTGTTGTGCACCCCGACGATGGCGGCGGTGGGTTTCGTCACCCTGCCTCCGTTCTAGTTTTCATCCGCGACCACCCCGAGATAGGTGCCCACGACGTCGTATGGTCGTCCATCGCGAACAATGCGGCCGATCGTTTTGGTTCGCGGCTCGGTGAGCGCCCCGGGAGCTTCTGCGTCCAGGACATCGATCCGCACGTCCACGGGGCGCGCGGTCTGCGGGTCGGTGATCTCGACGACCATCGCCACCGCATGTTCGCGCTCATCCCACTCGACACCGGTGATCCGGTGTCGCGCAGTTAGTTCCATCACCAGCGAGTCCTGGCGCACCAGGAAGCGGACCGGCGCGCAGAGCTCGCCGGGGCGTGGCGGGACACACAATGTGACGGCCATTGCTCGTGCCACTTCAAAGGCCCGCCGGACGCGGGCTGGTGACCCCCGCCTCGCGCAGACGCACCAGCTCCTGCTCGCTGCGCCCCAGCACTCCCGTCAACACCTCGCCGGTGTGCTGCCCGTACAGCGGGGGCACGCGGCGCAGCCAGCGCCTCGGCTTCCCGACGAACGCAAATGGCATGCCGGTGCACAGGAATGAACCGACGACCGGGTGGTCGACCGTCTCCCAGAAGCCCCGCGCGAGCAGGTGCGGGTCGCTCAACAGCGCCGCGGCTCCGGTCACCGGTGCCGCGGCCACGCCGCAGGCGCGCAGCGCCCCAACGGCTTCGGTCACGGTGCGCGTGCTGGCCCAGTCCGACAGTTGCTTGTCGATGTCGTCGGCACGCTCCCGCCACGCGGCCTCGTCGAGTGCCAGGTCGGGTTGGCCGATGAGTCCCGCCACCGAAGCGCGTGCGGTGTCGTCCAGCGCGGCGAGCGCGACCCACTCGTCGTCGTCGCGGCACCGGTACACCCCCTGGGGGCTGGCGCCGGGTCCCCGATTTCCCTGACGCCGCATCTCGATTCCGTTGCGCGAGTACTCCACCAGCATTTCGGCGGCGACGTTCAACGCCGACTCGACCATCGTCGATTCGACGTGCATGCCGGCCCCGTCCCGGTCGCGAATCACCAGGGCCGCAATGGCGGCGAACACGGCGTGCAGACCCGCGATCGGGTCGCACACGCCCCGCGGAATCACCGGGGGTCCGTCCGCATGGCCGGTCATCCACGCCATGCCCGTCGCCTGTTCCATCGTCTGGGCGAAGCCGACGCGATCGCGCCACGGGCCGTCGAGGCCGAAGGCCGGCATCCGGATCATGATGGCCCGCGGGTTGGCGGCCGTCACGGCGTCCCAGTCCAGGCCGAAGTTCTCCATGACCCGCGGTGAGAAGTTCTCGATGACGAGATCGGTTGCGGCGATGAGCTCCAGAGCGATGGCACGTCCGGTGTCGGTGCTGAGCTCGACGCTGACGCTGCGCTTGTTGTTGTTGCTGCACAGGAACACCGGGCCCCATTCCCACCACTGATCCCAGGTGGGTGGGCGGCCCGCGGAGAACCTCATCCCATCGGGCCGCCGCACGCCCTCGAGTTTGATCACGTCGGCGCCCAGGGATCCGAGCAGTTGGGTCGCGACGGGCCCGGCCCAGAAGGCGGTGAGGTCGGTTATCCGTATGTCGGACAAGGGAAGTTGGTCGTCGAGGTGGGATCGCCGGTGCCGAGTAGGCCAGTAGACGCGACCGTTGTCGGCGCCCAGCGGCGGCGGCCCGGCCCCGGGTGTCCTCGTCGCGATCGCGTCGCTGCGATACGGCACCCGCGGCGCGACCACGCCCGGCTGCGATTCGACGAACACGCCCCGCTGCACAAAGTGGTCGACGGTCGGCAGCGTGGCCGGGGTGGCGATGGGGGCCACCGGAATCCGGAACGCCACCGCGAGATCGACGATCTCCCGCGTAGTGCGGGCCAGCGTCCATTCGGTCACCATGCCGACGAACTCGTCGCGGCGCTCGATCCGGCCGGCGAACGACGCCAGCTCGGCGTCGTCGACCAGGTCGGCGCGATCGATCATCACCAGGAAGTCCTGGAACTGCTGTGCGGTGATGGTGCAGAAGCCGACCAGCCCGTCGGCGGTGGGGACGATCGACGGCAGCTCCAGACTGCGTTGCTGGATAAGGGAATCCGCGCCCAGCACGCTGGCGGACATGGCCGGCAGGCCGCCCATCGCGATCACCATCGCCTCGTAGATCGAGACGTCGACGATCTCGCCGCGGCCGCCCCGGGCGGCGTGCCTGGCGGTGGCGGCGGCGACCGCGGCGGCGTACGTGCCCGCCAGCCATTCGCCGAGCCGGCCGCCCGCCTGGACCGGTTCGTCGTCCGGCCAGCCCCGGCCGGCGATCGAACCGCACAATGCCTGCAGGATGAATTCGTTTGCGGCGACGTGATCGTCGACGTAGGGGCCCGTCAGCCCGAACGGCGTCACCGCCACGATCACCGCCGAAGGGCCGGTGTGCGCGGTGATATCCGCCAGCGTCCAACCGTCGGTCAGGTCGGTGAGCACGACGTCGGCGCCGGCCAGTAGTCCCGTCACCTCCGCTCGGTCGCGATGCACCACCGACCTCTTGCCCGCCGCGAGATAGTCGAACAGGGCCCCGGCCGGTCCGCCCGCGTTCCAGTTCCGTGCCGAATCACCCTGGCGCGACTCGATTTTCACCACATCGGCGCCCGCGTCGGCGAACATCTTGGCGCAGTACGACACCGCGATGCCGTTCGACAACTCGAGCACACGCCAGTCGGCGAACGGTGCCAGGGCGTGGTCCTCCACGCTCAGTTGCCCAAGGTTGTCACGCGGTCGGCGATTCCGGTGGCGTCCACCGTGGCCGCTGTCGCTTCTGCCCGCGCCTGCAGAGCGAACTGCGTCATCCGGGTCCACGCGTCGCGGTCACGCTGGCTGGCTTGGCGGCCGACATGGGTGACCACATCAACGTCGGCGGCCTGGGCGCGCAGGTGGCCGGCGCGGGCGTGCTCCTTCGGGATGTACCGGAACGGATCGAAAGAGTAAGCGGCCATGGCATTTTCGTGGGTGATTTTGTTGATGGTCGCGTCGTCGAGATGACCCATGGTCTCGAGGATGTCCTCGGGCGCGAACGGCCAATTGCTGTCGGAATGCGGGAAGTCGGACTCCCAGCAGAGCATGTCCTCGTTGAACCAGTCCATGTTCCGCACGCCGACTTTGTCGCTGATGAAGCAGGTGTAGAAGTGTCGTTTGAACACGTCGGAGGGTCCGCTGTAGCCCGGTGGGAACTTCGCGAGCGTCCAGCCCGAGTGCCGGTTGTAGACGTGCTCTGCGCGCCAGAGGAAGTACGGCATCCAGCCGACGTCGCCCTCGGTGAGGGAGAACTTGAGTTGTGGGAAGTCTGCCCAGAACTCGGCCCAGATGAGCTCGGTGAAGGTGAACATGCTCATCATCGACGACGCCGTCATTTGCACGCTGGGTGGGGCGTCGCTCGACACCTGCGGAGACCGGGACGCGGAGCCGACATGGGTGCACAGCACCGTCTTGTTCTCGCACACGGCCTCGAAGAGCGGATACCAGTACTTCGTGTGAATGCTGGGCATTTCCAACGCTTCCGGGTTCTCGGAGAACGTCACCGCGTGACAGCCCTTGTCCGCCAGGCGTTTGACTTCCTTGGCGGCTTCCTTGACGTCATAGAGGGGCAGGATCCCGCACGGAATGAACCGGCCCGGATACGCTGCGCACCACTCGTCGACGTGCCAGTCGTTGTAGGCCTTGATCATCACCAGGTTGACGTCGCGGTCGGGGCCCTGGTTGAGGACTTGGCCCGAGAAGCCGGTGAAGTTCGGGAAATTCAAGCCCGCCAGTTGGCCGCCGGCGTTCATGTCGCGGACCCGCTCGTCGACGTTGAAGCAGCCTGGGCGCATCTCGTCGTAGCGTGAGGCGTCGATGTTGTACATCTCGCGGGGTTTGCCCGCGACGGCGTTCAGGCCCATGTTCCGGCCACGGATCTCGCCGTAGTACCACTGCTGGATGCCGTCGGGCTCGAGGACCACCCGGGGCGCGCGGTCCTTGTACTTCGCGGGGACGTGCGCGTCGAACATGTCGGCCGGCTCGGCGATGTGATCGTCCACGCTGATCAGGATCAGATCGTCCTTATTCATGCCACACTCCTGCGATGTCGATGCTGACTATTAGATAATGGTTTCAGTCACAGAGTCAACGGCATTTGCGCCTCTCAGCGCAGCGAAGAAGCATGTCCAGCCGAGACTTGTTCGTCCTCATCTACGGACTATTAGTCCGGTGTTCTGCCCATTCGAAGATGCCGTCGGGTAGGCCTACCCACCCAAGACAGGTAGAACTACGCACGCGATGACGTGCGCCGATTAGCGACGCTCAGTGGGTGAAAACGCAGACCGCATTTCCCAGCCCCACCGAATTGGCCGACGGCACTCCTTCAGACCGTGACCGAGCCATCGACGTCATCCGAATCACCGCCCTGATCGGCGTGGTGGTCGGCCACACGGTGATGGCAGCCAGCATCATCCGTAACAACGTGCTGATTTGGGACAACCTGCTAACCACCTCACCGGTGTTTCAGGCACTGACGTGGATTTCCCAGATCATGCCGCTGTTCTTTTTCGCCGGTGTCGCGGCGTGCGAGGCGTCCTGGCGGCCGGGCACCAACTGGGGCAGCTGGTTGCTGAAGCGCTGCAGCCGGTTGTTTCGTCCGGTGTTTTACTACTTGGCGTTTTGGGCGTTCGGGCTGACCGTCCTGTACACGGTGCTACCCAGGCACGTCTACGAACCGATAGCCGGCGTCAGTATCCAGCTGCTGTGGTTCCTGGGCGCCTATGTTCTGGTGTCGGCCGCGATGCCGGTGCTGTATCGGATCACCACCACCGCCCGCCTCGCCGCGGGCATAGCCACGGTCTACGGCGCCATCTCGGTCATCGACGCGGTCAGGCTGCACTGGTCCGCCGCGGCGCCGCTGGGTTATCGCAACAAGGCCGTTTGGCTGATCCCGGGCATGCTCGGCATCGCCTACCGCCGCCGCCTGCTCACCGGCCGCGCCGCGCTGGGCACGGCGGTGATGCTGCTGGCGGTCGGGGCGCTGCTCTGCGTGGCGGGGGTGGCGACCCTCGCCGCGATCAGGTGGGGCCTCAAAGACGATGGACTGATCTGCGTTGCCACCATGGTGGCCGCCCTCCTGACCGCTCGGGTGCTGGCCGAAGGGCGGCAACCACGGCTCAGGCCCCGTGCGATCCCGCCGGCGTGATGTTCTGGTTGATGCGGAACACGTTGGCCGGATCGTATTGCGCCTTGACCTCGCTGAGCCGCTGGTAGTTCGGGCCGTAGGTGGCGCGGATTCGGTCTTGGCCTTCGTCCATCATGAAGTTGACGTAGGCTCCGCCCGCCGAGTGCGGATGGGTCGCGTCCCAATAGTCCACCGTCCACCGCTTCAAAACCTCCGCGTTGGCCGGGTCCGGATCGACTCCCGCGATGACCTGGGAGAAGTTGACGTCCCGGTAGGCGAACGCGGTGTCGGTTTGTCCGACGCGGTGCACCGCCCCGTCGATCGGATACAGGTGCATCGTCGAGTGCATCGTCGGCAGTTCCTCGACGAAGCGGGCGTGTGCTTCCACCGCACCGTCGGACACCGTGCGGAAGAAGTCACCGCGCCAATACCACTGCAGCCCTTTGGGATACAGACCGTCGAAGGTGGACTGCAGCGCGGGATACGGAGCCTCCATAAGGCCGTCGAAGGCCGGCTCCATCTGCCGGACCGGTGCGAACGCTTCGTCGGCACGCGCGGGATCGCCTGTGTAGCACCAGACCACGGCGCACGCCTTCTGCAGATGGAAGGCCTCGGGGAACGGCGCCACCGGCGGGACGGTCATGGCCGCGAAGAACCCGTAGAGATCCTCGTCTTGGGCGGGGATGAAGTCGCGGAACCACCCGAGGATGTCGGCGGTAGCCGATGACGGCCACGCCGTGGGACCGCAGATCACGGTGTGCACCGGGTGCAGGCGGAAGGTGAACGCGCTGACCACCCCGAAGTTTCCGCCGCCACCGCGCAGCGCCCAGAACAGGTCGGGATGCTCGGATTCGGACGCCGCCACTACCCGGCCGTCGGCCAGCACGACCTCGGCCTCCAGCAGGTTGTCGATGGTCAGGCCGTGCTTGCGGGATAGGTAGCCGTGGCCGCCGCCGAGGGTGAGGCCGCCGACCCCGGTGGAGGCGATGATGCCGGCCGGGGTCGCCAGGCCGTAAGCGTGCGTCGCTACATCCACCTGACCCCAGGTCGCGCCGCCCTGGACCCGTGCGATGCGCTGGTCGGGGTCCACGTCGACACGGTTCATCGGAGACAGGTCGATGACGAGGCCGCCCTCGACGGAACCGAATCCGGGACCGTTGTGACCGCCCCCGCGGACGGCGATGGCGAGGTTCGAGGTCTGCGCGAATTCCAGCGCGCCGACGATGTCGTTGGTGGATCGGCAGCGCACGATCACCGCCGGCCGCTTGTCGATCATGGCGTTGTGCAGCGCCCGAGCCTCGTCGTATCCGGGGTCGTGCGGCAGGATCACCTCGCCACCTAACCGGGTGCGGATTTCGTCGGTTGCGCTTGTGAGGCTCATCGGAGAACCTCCTCCTTTGCTTTGCAGGTGTTAATGCCGCGACGCTACGAGGTCAGCAGGTCGGTCGTCATGACCACAACGAGGGATTTGCTGGGCGCTCCACGATAGTCAGTTCTGACTATTCTCCCGCCGGCGTCCGCGCGGCTACCTTATGAGCATGGCGCAGTGGGTGCCACCACCGCTTCCAGCAGAGCTGACCGCACGCCGCCGCGGCCCGCTGGTGGGCCGCGCCACCGAACTCGCGGCATTCGAGCAGGCGTGGGAGCGGGTCGAGAGCGGTAACCGACAGGCGGTGTTCATCGGCGGCGAGCCCGGGGCCGGCAAGACACGCCTGGCCGCCGAAGTCGCCGCAACGCTGGCCGACCACGACGTTGCGGTGCTCGTGGGCAGCTCAACGGCCGACGCTGACGTCCCGTACGCACCGTTCGCCGAGGCACTGGATCGTCTGCTGATTGCCGCCCCTGCCGGCTCGATGGCAGACCTGTTGGCTGACGCGGGACCCCAGCTGCGCCGGCTGACAACCCAGGTGGATCGGCACCTGCCCGACGCCGGCGCGGTTGCGGACGACGTCGAGCAGGTTCATGCCCGGCGCGCCCTTTTCGACGCACTCACCGGCTTTCTGCGGCGCGTGGCCATCGACCGCCCGATCGCGCTGATCCTCGACGACCTGCATTGGGCACAGCTGCCCACCCTCGCGATGCTCGAACAGGTCCTCATCGGCTGCGCCGATGTCCGCATGCTGCTGGTGGCAACGTTCCGCACCACCGAACCCGACCGCTCCGACGAACTCATCACCCGGCTGGCCGAGCTGCACCGGTTCGACGGCGTACGACGTCTGGATCTCGCCGGTCTGGACACCGAGGCGATCGCCGAATTCGTTAGTCAGACACAACACTTGGCCCCTTCGTCGGCGCGTACAGCCGCGGCGCTGCTGCGCGACAGAACCGGCGGCAATCCCTTCTTCCTGACCGAACTGTGCAACGACCTGGAATTGCGGGGAGGGGTAACCGCCCTTAGTTCGCAGCACACCGTTCCTGCATCGATCGGTGACGCCATCGCGCGCCGCCTTGGGGGGTTGGGTGTCAGTGTTCGAAAGGTCATTGAGCAGGCGGCGGTGCTGGGTGAGACGTTTGATCTGCCTGCGCTCATCGCGTCCAGCGAGACCGATCTCGCCGCCACGCTGGCAGCCATCGATTCGGCCGAGGGTCTCGGGCTGATCCGGGCGGTTGACGACTCCGACGGCGAGTTCTCGTTCGTGCACGCGCTGACCCGCGAGGCCGTGGTCGGCGGGATGGCGGCGTCTGCGCTGCGGATCATGCACGCCCGGGCCGCCGAGGCGCTCGAGGGACGCGCGGACCCATCGCTGGTTCCCCGCTTGGCGAACCACTACCTGCGGGCGCACGTGCTGGGCTACCACGAGCAGGCATTGCGTTACGCGCGGGAGGCGGCCCGGATGGCCGAACAAAGCGTGGCCTACGAGGACGCGGCCAAATGGTTTGAACGGGCGGCATCGCTCCCAGACCTGAGCCTGGCCGATCGGGCAACGATGAACCTGGGTGCGGCCGCAAACCATGTGCGCGCCGGAGATTTTCCTCGCGCGCTGGGCATTTACGAACGCATCAGCACGATGGACGACCCGCTCGTCCGGCTGCAAGCGGCCGTCGGCTACGAGGACGCGAATTGGCGTTACCGGCGGGCCGATTCGAACGCGGCCGACCTACTGGCATCGGCGCTGGAATCGTGCGGGTTGCAGACGGATGACCCGCGCTACCTGCAAGCCCTCGGCAGTTTCGGACGGGCACTGGCGTTCGGTGGCGAGGTCGGGCGTGCCCGCGAAATCAGCGACCGCGCCATCGAGCGGGCGCGGGTCGTCGCCGACCCGGCGGTCCTGTTGCACACCCTGACCACGAGCCTGTGGCAAGGTCTCACCCCGGAGTTGTGCGAAACCCAATTGCAGCGCTCGGCCGAGGTTTCGCGCACGGCGCTAGCGAGCCGCAACTACGAGGCGCTGGGTGCGTCATCGCATTTCCGCGCCATGGCCAGCTACCTGGCCGGCCGGCCAGACGACCTGGCCACGTCGGCGGCCGACATGCGGCGCGCGGCCCAAGCCTGCGGACAACCCGTCTTCGGTTTCGTCGGTGCATGCGTCGAGCAAGCGTTGACCTATCTGCGCGGCGATTTTTCCGGCGCGCAGCGGTGGGCCGACATCGCTTTGCGCACAGGCAATTTGTTCGATGCGGAAGACACCGAGGGCTCGCACGGAGTCCAGATGTTCATGATCAGCCGCGAAACCGGCGACCTGAAGAGCTACGGCGGGTTCGTGGACGGCAGCGAGACATTCGCCGGCCGCTGGGTGCCCGGCTTGCTCGCGTTGTATACCGAACTCAACTGCGAACGCGGCATGACGCGTGCGCTCAATCAGTTGCTCAATCGCAACCTTTCCGACCGCACCAACGAGGCGCAGTTTCCGATGGAGCTGGTCTTCATGATCGAGGCGGCGTTGGAGCTGGGCAACCGCGAGGCGCTCCGCGCGCTGCACCCATACGTCGCCCAATACGCAGGCAAAAACCTAGTGGCCGGCCAGTTCGTCGCGCTCTTCGGCAGCGGTGACCGATACCTCGCCCGGATCGCGGCGCTGGGCGGCGACACCGGTTCGGCCGAACGTCATTTCGATGCGGCGCTGGAAATGGACCGGCGCATGGGCTCGGTCGTGCATGTCACCGAGACACTGGCCCGCCAAGCGTTGTTCGCGGCGTCGTGCGGTCGCACGGACCACGCCCGACGCCTGGCCGATGAGGCTCGGGCTATCGCCGCGTCCATCGGCCAGGTCCGGGTGCTCGACCTGGTGGATGCGCTGCTCACCACGGGACCAGAGGGACCGGACGGCCTGACGGACCGGGAAGTCGAGGTGCTGCGGCTGCTGGCCGCGGGGCTGAGTAACCGCGCGATCGGCGAACGCCTCTTCATCAGCACCAACACGGCGGCCAACCATGTTCGCAGCATCCTGATCAAGACCGGAGCCGCGAACCGAACCCAGGCGGCGATGTACGCCGCGGATCACGAGCTGCTCGGGTGAGGCTGTCAGATGTCGGACAACGTACCGTCGGGCATGACGCGTTGGTTTACCTCGACGATGACGTCGGCGGGAAGACCGGCACGTGCGGCCGCGGTTCTGATCGCCTCCGGCGAGGGCGCCTCGTAGAGGCAGTACGTCTTTCGTTTGTCCGCTGACAAAAACGAGTACAGCCAGCGAACGCCCGCCTGGGCGTTGATCCGGTTGATTCCGTCGGCGAGATCGATGTTGGGTTCCAGTTCCTCGGCGAAGGCACGCTCGACCATGAATATCGGCACCGTGAGCTCCTGTTCGTTCGGTATCAGCTGTCGTCAGACTTGGTGGGCCACACCGCCATCCGATCGATAAGCCGATCGCGCAGCACAAGTGTGTGAAAGAGAACCGCACACAGGTGGGCGGTGAACGTCAGGAAAAGCAGGTAGCCGAAAACGGTGTGGCATCCCCGGAGTATCCCGTAGACATCCATGTTGTGCGGCGCGATGCCGGGCAGATGAAATGGCCCCAACATGGCGATCGGGAATCTGGCGGCCGACAGCATGGCCCACCCGATCAGTGGCTGGACGAGCAGCAGAGCGTAGAGCAGGTATTCCGACCACGACGCGACGCGGCGTTCAGCCCGGCTCATGGAGGCCAAAAATGGCGGCAGCTTGTGGGTCAACCGATTCACCAGGCGCACCACGGCGAAGATCAGGATCAGAATCCCCAACGGGCGGTGGATCGCCAGCAGCAGTGGGTAATAACTCAAAGCGGCAACCATGGTCACGCCGATGAACAGCTGCGCGATGACCATCGGCGCCATAAGCCAGTGCAGAATCCGAGAGGGCAGCGCGAAACGCGCTGGGGCCCTGCTGGTTTCGTCAGTCATGAGCGGACCTGGCTGACATTGACCTCGCTGGGCGACTTGGGTTCGGTGGCGCGGCGGGTGAAGGAACGCGCATACACGGCGGATCTCGCCGCGGGCAGCGGGTCATCGGACGCGGTGATGCCATCCGGCAGCACCAGCGGGTCGAAGTTGATATCGCGCGCGTTGCCGGCTTCCTCCGTCTGCACCGCGGAAATGGTGACGGTGCCGGCCTCGACGGACCGCCTCGACTCCGGCCAGGGTTTGGTGGCGTCGTTGGTCGGATCACCCGGTTCACCGATTGCGATCACCAGCCGCCAACTCAATGGCCGCTGTGCCACCACGCGGATGAGGTCATCGAACAGGTAGTCCTTGCCGGGCTTTGGCCCCGGCGGGGCCGGCGGGGCTGTCGGGGCGTCTTGCGGAACGGCAGACCAGCGCACCGGAACAGTCGCACCCGCGCCGTTGGTGAAGTAGAACGCATTCAGCCCGTGAAACGTGCTGTCGCCGAACCCCGCACTGGGCGGTGATTGCTTGATGATCTTCATCGCCGCGGCGGTCTCGGGGTGGCGGCCGAGGAACGCGGCCATCTTCTGGGGGTCGGCCTTGCCCGTGTCCGGCAGAGGTTTGGACGCGAGTAAGCGCTCGTAAAACCCTTGCGGCGTGCTGTCGGTGAAAACGGGGATGTTGATCATCGCCGTGCGCCACTGCTGGCCGTTCGCCTCCAACAGCAGGCCCAGGCCTCGGACGGTGTCGGGTTTGTCGGGCTGATCAGGCAAGCCGCCGCCCAGCGAAAACCTGCCGATCACCGGAACGGTTCCCGGCTGGAAGACCGCTGCGCGGCAGATCGCCGCGGCCGCCCCGGTGCTCGTGAAAGTTCCTGTGGCGCTGAGGCCCTTGGCATGGTTTCGCCGAAACCCATCATGGCGGCCGTAGGTGTGCTCGAAGCGATCGGCGAACCGGGATGGGGTCAGCGCGTCGGGCCGCAACCAGCCGCCCGCATAGGCAAACCCGCCCACGTCCACCGCGGCGATACCGGCTATAGCGCCTATGGCGCCCATTCCCACCAACGCGCCGCGCCGGGTCAGCGCGGAACGCCAGGCAGGCGCAGTGGGCATCGGCTTCACCAGATTCGTCGTGCTGCTCGTCGGGCTCCATGCCGACCATCCTTCCCGACTTGGCAGTGACGGAACACCACTCGCACCACGACGCAGAAACGGAATTCGTTCACTCGGTGGCAAGCTTGCGATGCTCGATCAGGTCGCGCACGCCCCCCGCACCAAGCCGCTCACGGAACACCGGCGCGGTGTAGCCGACGACGGTCGCGTCGGTGCGGGCGCGCGCGGTCGCCGCGCGGGGCATGTGAAACAGCACGCCGATTTCGCCGAAGTAGTCCCCGGGCCCGGCGACCTTCACCAATTCCTCACCGCCGTCCGCTAATTCGTGCAGCAGCTCGAACTCACCTTTGGAGACCACGTAGATCAGTTCGCCCATCGTGCACTGCTCGAACAGCACCTCGCCGGCCTTCACCTCCACCGTTTCCGGTGGCTTGGTCGTCTCGGTGAAATCGGGTGTCAGCTCGACGACACGGTCGGCCATCGGCAGCATCCGGGCGTCGTGGGTGGCGACCACCACCACGCGATCCCCGTCGGCCAGCTCGCGGATCAGCCGCAGCACCTCCTCCACCTGGATGAAGTCGAGGTGCGCGGTCGGCTCGTCGGCGAGGATCAGCGGCGGATCCAGCGCGATCGCGCGAGCGACGGCAACGCGTTGCTGCTGCCCGCCACTCAGGTCGCCCGGGCGGTGTTTCATTCGCTCTTCCAGGTTCACCCGTGTCAGCAATTCCTCGGCACGCTTGCGCGCTGCCCGGCGCGACATTCCCGCCTCGCGCATCGGAACCATGACATTCTCGAGAGCGGTGAGGCTGGGCACTAGGTTGAACGCCTGGAAGACGATGCCCACCTTGTCGCGCCGATAATTCGCCAGCGCGGCGCCGTCGAGAGTCGTGATGTCGACGTCATCGAACTTGATTGCCCCGGACTTGGGCCGCAGAATGCCGCCGAGGCACGAAAGCAGCGTCGTCTTCCCGCAGCCGCTCGGCCCGAGCAGGATCACCAACGAACCCGCCGCCACATCGAGGTTCAAACCGTTGATCGGCCGCAGCGCGTATCCGCCGCTGGAGTACTCGACGACAAGGTCCTGAATGCTCAGATCGCCCATCGCTCAGGGACCTCCGAACGCGAGCGCCGGATCGACGGCCACCACCCGCCTGAGTCCGGCGAGGCTGGCCAACAGGCCGATCGCGACCGCTACCACCGGTAACAGCACATAGGCACCGACGGGCACAGCGACGATCATCGGAAACAGCGGTCCCAGCAACTGCGCAAGGATGACGCCCACCACCGCCGCGAGCAGCGCCACGATCAGCGCCTGCAAGGCCAGCCCCGCCATGATCGAGCGCGAACGCGTGCCGATCGCCTTGAACACCGCGAAGTCGCGCACCCGCTCGAGCGCAGAAAGATAGACCACCGATCCGACGATCAGCGCCGCCACCACCCACAACAAGACGGCCACGATCGAGATGGACGTCACCGCGACCTTCAACGGGCGCACCAAATCCTTGACAGCGCCCGCCCGGTCGTAAGTCTGGTAACCGTTCGGGACCTGTCGGGGTTTGCCGACCACCCCGATCGACGTCACCATCGGCTGCCCGTTGTAGGCCAATTGCTGCAGGCCCTGGGTCGTCAGGAAGATGTTGGGAATCTTTGCCAGCGCAGTCGAATTGGGCACGATGCCCACGATCCGCAACGCATGCGCACCGACCTGCAGGGTGTCGCCGATGTGCCGACCCAGTGTGCTCGACGCCGCGACCTCGTCCGGCTTCGATGGCGCCTTGCCCTCCGAGACTTGCGGCATACCGGGCCCGTGCTCGGGCGCGCCAAAGGCCGTGACGTTTCGCGTCGACGTGCCTTCCTTCATGATCGTGCCGACACAGGCCAGTGGGGCCGCGGCCACGACGCCGGGCTCCGCGGCGATCCTGGCCAGGTCGACGTCGGGGAACGGTGTCGAACCCAGGAAGGGTCCGGCCGCGCCGTCTTTGACCACGAATGTGTCGACACCCATCGAATCGACGGTGTTGCGGGCCTCGACCCCAAAGCCGTTCGCGAGCCCGGTCATCACGAGCGTCATCCCGAAAATCAGTCCCGTGCTGACGATCGCGATGATGAGGCGCCGCTTTCGCCATTGCATGTCACGCAGGGCCGCGAAGAGCATTCACCGAAAATACCAACTGCCCGTCGTCGAAGGCAGAGTTTGCTGTCAGGTGGCCTGCGCCAGGACCTGCTGGATGCGTTGTTCGCGCGGGAGCACCGGGCCGTCGTCGAGTGGTTCGTCGATGCCCAATTCGGATAGCCCAACCTTGGTCATCATCGATGTGCCGTAGGCGGACAGGACAAGCTTCTGGTCGTCGCTGTGGCCGTCGTCGACCAGCATTGCGCCGATGAGGCAGATGACGGCCATCTTGTAGGCGTTGAATGCGCGGTACCAGGGGCGGTTCTGGACCGTGATCCCGCTGACCGCCTCGTAGTGCGCGAGCAGGGCATCGATGGTGAGTGCCGCGGGATGGGCGTTGATGCCGACGGGTTGCATCCAGAGCATTTCGAGCCAACCGATGTCGGTCAGGGGATCGCCGACGGTCGTCATCTCCCAGTCGAAGACCGCGCTGACCTCACCACCAGTGAAGGCAAAATTGCCCGGCTTGGCGTCACCGTGCACCAGAGTCACTTTCGGGCAAGGCTCGGGCTTGCTCTCGCGCAACGCCTCATGCAGCCGCTCGAGGGCGGGCAGCGAATCGCGCTTGACGCGGTTCATCTCTGCGGCCCAGTGGTCGAGCTCGCGGTCGAGGTGGTCGTTGCCGTCGTCGAGCGCGTCCAGTCCGGTTTGTTTGAGGTCGACGGCGTGGATCGTTGCGATTTGTTCGGCCAGGCTTTGACACATCCGCGCCACCGTCTGGTCGGCAGGATCGTCAAGGCCGGTGGGCGCCTCCATTTCGTAGACCTCCCCGACGGCGCGTTGCATGACAAAGAACGGTTGTCCGAAAACCTTGCCGCTGGCCTCGAACCACAGCGCCAGCGGTGCGCGAACCGCGGTGTTCTCCAACGCGCGCAGGATGGTGAACTGGCGAGCAAGGTCGTAAGGCTCCAGTAGCGCGGGCGGTTTGGGCCGCACCCGCAACACCACGTCCTGGCTGGTGTCTTTGCCGCCGTGCCGTGTCACGACGGTCAACATCATCATCTCGGCGGAACGCCCGAAGTCCACCCGGTCCACACCTTCGACCCGGACGTCGTCGGCGTCGGGCAGTTGGGTGCGCAGCCAACCGGTCAGCCGCTCAAGGACATTGGCGTCCAGCGTCATTGCCGGGCTCCATCGCCCGCATCGCTTTCCAAGGGCCGGCGTTCGACCGGGGTCTTGTCCTGTTTGAACGCCGACATGTCCATCGCCGCCCAGTTCGGGTAGCGGCGGTAGCCCTGCCCGCCGATGAGCAACTCGAAGATGCCCCAGCCGGTTGCCAATCCCGATTCCGAGTCGAGCTTGAAACTCATCAGCTGATCGAGCGCCATCGATTTGCCCTCGGTTTCTGTGAGTTGCTCGGGATTGTTGCTGTCCCAAAGGAAGTGGATGAAGTAGGCACCGCCGCCCAGATCCTCGTACTGGCAGTGCGCCATAGGCAGACCGTAGTAGGCGTTGACGTTCTGGTGTGGCGCGTCGCCGGTGACGCGGTAGGTCTTGCCGTCTTCGTCGGTGAAGATCAGTGTTGCGTGCGCGGGTCGCTTGGTACCGCCGTCGAATTCGATGTCGTGCTCGATCTTGACGAACCGCTTCGACAAAGTACCGTCCGTGTGCGTGATCCCGCCGTCGACGTAATTGACTGTGCCGTCGTTGGATTCGATGATCCACGCCTCGATCGCGCGGTCTTCGAAGCCGGCGTCGAGCCATAGCCAGAAGTCGATCTTGTCGGCGACGCGCACCCCGAACGTACGGTCCCGGCCGCCGTGGAATCCGTCGACGCTGATGCGCTCACCGTCGATCTGCACCCAACCGCTCCAGCGCCCGGGTTCCTTCATGTGATACATGTCGGCCAGTGCCTGGCCGTCCTTGTCGCGCACCTTCATGGGCAGTAGCTCCCACATCGGTGCGGTGGGTTCGTAGTAGAGCTCCCACTCGATTCCGGACCCATTGGGTTCGACGTCAAGCCGCCACTTTTTCAGCGGCTCGACGCAGGTCCATCGCATCGGCCCGGCGCGCAGGTCGCCACGGTCATCACCCGTTACCGGTCGGCCGGACAACAGATCCCAGTGCCGGCCGTCGGCGAGGCTGACCTTGACGTAGCCCAGCCCCGTTCCCGTGTTCGGGTTGTTGCCGTAGCCGGCGGCCAACAGCAGCGCCCCGTCCGGCGACGCGGCGAAGAAGTAGCAGCGATCCGACCACGTGGGATCGGGATCGTGCACCTGGTCGAAAGTCGTTGGAAGCTGGTGGGTTAACGACTCGTCTGCCGCGGAATACGCCATCTAATTTACCTGTCCTGCAAAGGAATTCGAGAATAAACACAACTTATGCCGTAACCTTGATGCCATGGAAGGCGCCATGGAACCGAGCCGGCGGTGGGGCGACGACCGCGCGATCCTCGATGACGAGGAAGCCCGCAGACGCATCCTGGACGCCGCGGGCCGCTGCATCGTGCGACGGGGAAACACTCAGTTCCGGATGGGCGAAGTGTCCGACGAGGCCGGGGTGTCGCGGTCGACGGTGTATCGGTACTTCCCCGGCCGCGACGATGTCCTGCTGGGCCTGATGTTGATGCGTGTCGACCACGCGCTTGGTGATCTGGTGCGCTCGCTGCCCGCTCCGGACGACCCGGTTCGGTCAGTGCCCGAGATGGTCCTGGCCCGCGTCGAGTCAGTGCACGGCAACCCGCTGAACGAAGCGTTGTTCGCCGCCGAGAGCACCGCGGTGGCCACGGCCCTCGAGAAGGGTTCGGCTCCCATCGTGGAGTTGCTGTTGCGGCACTACGGACCGTTGCTGAATCGGTGGAAGCTGGCGGGCCGTCTCTACGACGATCTCGATCCCGGGTCGGTCGTCCAGTGGCTGCACACGACCACATTGTTTTTGCTGGCGCCCTCGTGGCGGTACCGACCGGCGGCCGACAAACGCGAATTCGTCGAGCAGTTTGTGGTGCGTGCCCTGGTGCCACAGATCAGACAATAATCTGATATTGTCTGATGTCCAGACATTTGGCTATTTTCGTCTGACGGCGCACTGCGCCGATCGAGGGGCCCTTGCATGTGAGCCGCCGCGAGCGACGGGGTCCCCGAGCAGAATGGATTGATATGAACCCCATTAAACAGGCCTTTTCCGTCGTCGGCCTGGGCGCTCATCTGGGCCGCGGAGTCGGCCGGGTGACCACTGACGCGGTCTTGGGAGACAGGCTGGGTCTGCCACGGACGGTCGAAGACATCACCCCCGCTGTCCTCTCCGAGGTCATGGGAACAACTGTCAGATCGGTCCGTGTCCTTGGTAGCGACGCGGGGACGTCGTCGCGGGCCCGGCTAGTCCTGACTGGAAGCGGCGTACCCGAGTCGGTGTTCGTCAAGCTGGCGGCAAAGACCGCCGCCACCCGCTTGATGGGCGAACTGGGCCGGCTCGGCCACACCGAGGTGCGCTTCTACAGCCAACTCGCCCCGCAGCTCATCGGGGTCCCGAATGCCTACGGCGCGGCATTCGACACCTGGACCGGCCGGTATCTGCTGGTTCTGGAAGACCTGCCCGCCGCCTCGTGCGAATTTCCCGACACCTTGCACCCGCTTTCCACCGACCAGGCCAGCCTCATCGTCGAGTTGCTGGCCAATCTGCACGCCACCTTCTGGGACCGCCTGCCACGCGATGGGCGCGGCCCGCTGGGATGGCTCTACACGCCATCAGGCGATGTCACGTCTTTATTGACCGGCTCCCTGATGAACACGTCGATCAAACGCCTTGCCGAGCGCACCACCATCCCCGTCGAAAAGGGCCGCTTCATCGCCGACAACTACCGCGCCGTCGCCGCACTGATCGACACTCCCCCGCACACGGTCATGCACGGCGACGCCCATCCCGGCAACATGTACTTCCACGGCGGCAAGGCGGGACTTCTGGACTGGCAGGCGGTCCGGCGCGGGCACCCCTCCCGCGAACTGGCCTACACCCTGATCACCAGCCTGACGCCCGAAGACCGCCAAGCCACCCAACGCGACCTGCTCGACCACTATCGGCGCGCGCTGGCGGCTGCCGGCGGACCCGACCTGGATCGCGACGAGCTGTGGCTGCGGTACCGGCAGGGTGCGCTGTACGCCTATGTCGCTCCCCTGATCACCGCCGGAATGGGCGGAATGCAGGTCGAAGACATCGCCATGGAAGGTCTGCGGCGCGGTGTCGCAGCACTCGACGACCTGGAAACCATCACGGCAGTGAAGAGTTCTCTGTAGCCGTCGGAAATTCCGCCGAACCCCTTGCCATACCCGCCGCAAGAGTTACGCTACTTCGAGTAGCGTAATGCTGCAAATCTTGCGTGTCGGTAGCCCATGGCGACAAGGAGAATCTCATGTTCGACCTGAAGATCGTCGGTGGCACTGTCGTCGATGGCACCGGCGCGGAACGTTATCGCGCGGACATCGGCATCAAGGACGGCACGATCGTCGACGTTGTCCGCCGCGGTGCCAACGGCACAGAGCCGGGCGGTTTGGAGAGAGCGGAGGCCGCCGAGACGATTGACGCAACCGGGAAAGTGGTGGCCCCCGGCTTCGTCGACATCCACACCCACTACGACGGCCAGGTGAGCTGGGACGGCCTGCTCGAGCCGTCCAGCGGCCACGGGGTCACCACGGTGGTCACCGGCAACTGCGGCGTCGGCTTCGCTCCGGTGCGCCCCGGCACCGAGAAGTGGCTGATCGAGCTGATGGAGGGTGTCGAGGACATCCCCGGCACCGCGCTGACCGAAGGCATCACCTGGGGCTGGGAAACCTATCCCGAGTACCTCGACGCGATCGGCAAGCAGAAGTTCTCGATCGACGTGGGCAGCCAGGTCGCACACGGGGCCATCCGCGCCTACGCGATGGGCGAGCGGGGCGCCCGCAACCAACCGGCCACGCCCGAGGACATCGCGGCGATGGGTCGACTGGTCACCGAAGCGATCGAAGCCGGGGCGCTCGGATTCTCGACGTCGCGCACGATGGGACACCGCGCGATGGACGGCGAGCCCGTGCCCGGCACGTTCGCCGCCGAGGAAGAGCTGTTCGGCCTTGGCCGCGCCATGGCGGCCGGAGGCCAGGCGGTGTTCGAGCTGGCCCCGCAGGGATCCGCGGGCGAGGACATCGTCGCCCCGAAAAAGGAACTCGACTGGATGCGGCGGCTGGGCGGCGAGATCGACCGGCCGGTGTCGTTCGCGCTGATCCAGGTGGACGCCGACCCGAACCTCTGGCGCGAGATGCTGGACCTCTCCGCGGACGCGCACGCGGCGGGCAGCCGGCTGTACCCCCAGGTCGCGGCGCGCCCGTTCGGCATGATGATCGGCTTCCAGGGCCACCACGGCTTCAGCCACCGGCCCACCTACCGCCGGCTGGCGGCCGAATGCAACCGCGAAGAGCTGACGCTGCGCCTGGCCGACCCCGCGGTGAAAGCCGCCATCCTTTCCGAGGACGACCTGCCCGCTGACCCGAGCCTGTTGTTCGACGGCATGTTCGCCCTGGTGCAGCACTCCCTGCAACGGCTGTACGCGCTCGGCAACCCGCCCGACTACGAGCCCACCCCCGACCGCACCGTCGCGGCCATCGCCAAAGCGCGCGGCGAGGACCCGCTGTCGACGCTGTACGACCTGATGCTCGAGCGGAACGCGACGGCCATGCTGATGCTGCCGCTGTTCAACTACGCCGAGGGCAACCACGACGCGATCCGGGAGATGATGCTGCACCCCGCCGGCGTGCTCGGGCTTTCCGACGGCGGCGCGCACTGCGGGATGATCTGTGACGCTTCCTATCCCACGTTCCTGCTGACGCACTGGGCGCGAGACCGCAAGCGGGGCGAGAAGCTGTCCCTGGAATACGTGATCCGCAAACAGTCGAAAGACACCGCCGACCTGTTCGGCCTCACCGACCGCGGCACCATCGAACGCGGCAAGAAGGCCGACATCAACGTGATCGACATGGACGCGCTGACGTTGCACCCGGCGGCGATGGCCTGGGATCTGCCAGCGGGCGGAAACCGGATCCTGCAGGGGGCAAGCGGATACGACGCGACGATCGTCAGCGGAACGGTGACCCGGCGTAAGGATGTCGACACCGGGGCACGTCCCGGCCGGTTGGTTCGCGGAGCCCGCTGAGCTGTGAAGCTGGTCGCGCGCGATCAGACCCGCACCCGCGACGAGGACGCGATCGGAACGCCGCCCGCGTCGCCGACCCTGGTTCCGGCCGAACGCTATTACTCCCCGGCGTTCGCGGCGCTCGAGGTCCGAGCGGATGTGGCCGAAAGTGTGGCAGGTCGCCTGCATGGTCGACCATGTCGCCGAGCCTGGTGACTACTTCGAATACCGTTGCGGTCCATATGGAGTGCTGATCGTGCGCGGTGACTCTGAATCCGGAGGTGAACTGCGCGCATTTCAGAACGCGTGTCGCCACCGCGGCAACTCGCTGTGCGTGGGCTCGGGTTCGGGGCTGCGCGAGCTCAAGTGCGGCTATCACGGCTGGACCTGGGACCTGGCCGGCGCGCTCAAGCGGGTGCCCAACCGCAAGGGCTTCGGCTCGCTGCGAATGTCCGACTTCCCGCTCGTTCCGGCGCGCGTCGACGTCTGGGAGGGACTGGTCTTCGTCAACCTCGACGTCAACGCGATGCCGTTGATCGAGTACCTAGAGGCGGTGCCCGACGACCTCGCCTGGTGCAATCTGAGCGACTTCCGCTGCTATGCCACGCTGACCGTCGAGGTCGACGCCAACTGGAAGACGATCGCCGACGGCTACAGCGAGACCTACCACATTCAGACGCTGCATCCGGAGTTGTTGCGCTGCGTGGACGACATTCATGCGCCGCAACAGATTTGGGGTCACACCGGCAAATCCGACCAGCCCTACGGTGTGCAGAGTCCCCGGTTTGAGGGCAAGCTGAGCGACGAAGAGGTGTGGGACGCTTACGTTTACACACAAGGCGCATTGATGGGTGCGGCCGAAGGCACACCGTTTCCCGCCGACGAGCGTCAGCCCGGGCAGACGGTGCAGGACCTGATTGCCGTGCGCACAAGGGCATTTGCGGCCGAGCGCGGGGTCGATCTCGACTGGGCCGACACCGACCGGATCACCCGGCTGCACCAGTACAACGTGTTCCCGAACATGACGCTTCTGGTCAACGCCGACCACCTGACCATCATGTGCTCGCACCCGGGGCCGGACCCCGATAAAGGCGAGCTGGTCATGTTCTTGATGACGCACATGCCGTCGGGCGCGCCGTACAACAAGCCGACGGACATCCGCACGTCCGCCGGGGAAGCCGAACCCGGCCTGGTGATCACCCAGGACATCCGGGTTCTCGCGGGCCTACAGCGCGGCATGCACCAGCCCGGCTTCACCCATTGGTGCTCTCCAGCGAGGAGCGGCGCGTGATCAACATGCACCGCAACCTTGAGCGCTACCTCGACCTACCTGAATCCGAGCGGATGACTGGCGGCGACCTTCCAGCTCCCCAATAGCTGCGCTAGAGATGGCTCGCCACGAAAGTCGCGGCCTGACTGGGCATCCCGGACTGCTTATAGGAAAGGTGCGCCGGGGAGAACAACTCGTCATGCGACGGCAGCGTCAGGAGCGCGCCTGGAGCGCACACCGGATCGCCGGGCGCACACAAGTCAATGGCCTTCGCCCCGTACCACGGGCTGAGCTCAGTTACCGGCGCCCCCAGAATTCTGCCCGATCGGATTGCCGAAGAGTGGCGAGCGCAGCGACGTGATCAGCCTCGTCCGCCGTCAGTATGTCGGGGATCAAGCCCGAAATCGGTGCTCGGGCGATGGTGGTCAGATCTATCACGCCCGCCCCCTGGGAATATCCACCGAGCACCAGCTTGGTGTTGGGACAGTTCGCAACCATGGATCGAACGTGAGCGTGCGCATCGTTGGCGCCGGCGGATGCGGATGGGGCGATATCGTCGCCGGCGGGGTAATTGACGGGATACACCCCGACGGACCGACCCCTAACCTGCGAGCGCAGTGAATCGATAAATTCCTGTCCAACCGCGCCAACACCAGGTGGCTCGTCGGTGCCACGGGCGAACGTCACCTCGATGTCGGGGCAGGGATCAGCGGACGCGGAGGCAATGAGGGTCGATGCGCTCGGCAGCGCGGCCGAGGTTGTCACCACCGCGGCGCCCAGCAGACGAGCGATGGCCGACCGCATGTGGTGATGCCGGTCGTGACGGGAGCTGATGTTCACGTGACAATACTTCCTTTGCCCTGTGCAACAGCAAACATACTATCCAGCATCGGTTTTACGACGATAGGGTCGCTTAGCCTAAACCTACGACCAGGGCCGCTTCATCATGGCCATGATGAAGACCTGGTCGCCATCCTCCCGCAGTTGGAAGTTGATCAACTCCCACCCATCTGCGCCAAAGTGATTTGCTCTTTCCATAGCCCATCCCAGTACAGCGTTCACATCGTGATGCGTACCGGTCGTGAACCAGCTGTACTCCCACTTCGTACTCATAACCCGGCAGCCTACGCGGCTGGTTGGCCAGCGTGGCACCTAGTTACGCGCGGTGCACAACCAGAGCGGCAACCTGTTGACATCTGTTGGGGTTTACCGTTTTATCGACGCATGACGCGCACCCCGGGTGACCTAGTTGTCGAGTTCTGCAAGCTGTGGGCTTCGTCCAATCCGGGGCCCGATCCGGAAAAGCTGGCCAGCTATTTCACCGAAGACGCTGTCTACCACAATATTCCGATGGCGGCGGTGCAGGGACGTGCGGCGATCAAGGAGTTCATCGCGGGCTTTCTCGCCGCATTCGACGGCATCGACTTCCAAATCCATCGGCAGGTCAGCGACGGCGCGTGGTGATGAACGAACGCACCGACGTGATGCACCGCAAGGGCGGAGGCGAAGTTCCGCTGCCGGTGATGGGTGTCTTCGAAGTCGTCGATGGTCAGATCGCGGCGTGGCGCGACTACTTCGACATGGCGGCCATCACCAGCGCCTTCAGCTGACCGATCGGTCGAAGGTCATTCGCGCGCGGACGACACCCACTCCGGAAACACAGAGCGGCCCCCGGATACCCCCGCGCTCGCCGCGTCCAGCGCACTGAGCTGATCGGGCGTCAGTGCCACCGACAACGAGCCGAGATTCTCCTCGACCCGCGACGCCCGCCGAGTGCCCGGGATCGGCACCGACGCCACGCCAAGCTCGTCGGCGCGATACCGCAACCATGCCAACGCCACCTGCGCGGCAGTCGCACCCTGCTCGGCGGCGACGGATTCGATGACGTCGACAACCGAGAGGTTGGCATCCAGTGCGCCCTCGGCAAATCGCGGCATCCTATGGCGGAAGTCGGTCGGCGAGGAAAAGTCCGCGGCCGAGCGGATGGTTCCGGTCAAAAAGCCGCGCCCCAACGGCGAATACGGCACGAAACCGACACCGAGCTCCGCAGCCGCGGGCACCACGTTGCGTTCGACATCGCGGCTCCACACCGACCACTCGCTTTGCACCGCGGCAATCGGGTGCACCGCGACCGCCGCGCGCAGCTCGTCGGCCGTCACCTCCGACAACCCCAGATGACGCACTTTGCCGGCGCGCACCAATTCCGCCATCGCACCGACCGTCTCTTCGATCGGCACGCTCAGGTCGCGGCGGTGCAGGTAGTACAGGTCCACCACGTCTGTGTTCAGCCGCTGCAAGCTCTCGTCGATGCATTGGTGCACGTAGGCGGCGTCGCCGCGGGCCGTCGGGCCGCCGGCTGCCCGGTCGGCGGGATTGCCGGCGATCCCGAATTTCGTGGCAAGGGTGACCTCGTCGCGACGGCTGGCCAGCACCTTGGCGATCAGGCGCTCGTTGTCGCCGCCGCCGTAGACATTGGCGGTGTCGATGAAGGTCACGCCCAGATCCAGGCAACGGTTCAGCGTGGCAAGCCCCTCCGCACGGTCGGTTTCGCCGTACGACTGGCTCAGCACCATCGCACCGAATCCGATTGCGCTGACCGTCAATCCGTCGCCTAGGGCCACTGTCGGCGCCATCTGTGTGCTCCTGTTCGCATCGCTGGCGTTGATCGGCCAACGCCCACGCAGCCGAGGCTAGTCCCTGGCCCCTGTCTCAGCACCCATTTGTCATTCCACTGGTGAGTGAGTACTCTCTCACCATGCCCACTGGACCTAATGGGGGACGCGATCGGCTGCTGGCCGCAGCGCTGCAGCTGTTCGCCGCCAACGGGTACGCGGCGACGTCGGTGGCCGACATCCAGCGGGCATCCGGCCTGGCGCCGGGGTCGGGCGCGCTCTACAAGCACTTCGGCTCCAAGCGCGAGTTGTTGGAGGCCGCGGTTGCGCACCGCACCGACAGCATCGTGGCCGCGCGGGAGCAGTACGACGCCGGGGAGCCGGGCAGCGTCGAGCAGGCGGTGCGCACCGCGGGCGAGCTGATCTGGAACAACCTCACCCAGAGCGAGGATCTGCTCAAGGTCATGCTGCGCGAACCCGACGAACTCGGCGATCTCGACGAGAAGACCTGGCAGGTGATCACCGATAACGCCTACCAGCGGTTCGCCGACGAACTGGCCGCCTCCAATCGCTCCGGCCGCACGTGCATCCCGGATCCCGAGGCGGCCGCGGCCGTGGCGATCGGGTCGCTGTCCTACGCCGGGACGCTGCAGGCGCTGACCGGCCGCTCGCCCGGCAACATCGACGCTGACCGCTACTTCGAGGCGTGGGTCAACCAAACTCTCAGCGTCCTCGCGCAGTACACCAACCGCAGGAAATCCCCGAAAAACTAAGAACAACAACCAGTTTCAGGAGTAAGAGCTGTGACGTTCTCAATGCAACTCAGCGACGACGTGATCGAAGTCCGCGATTGGGTCCACCAGTTTGCGGCCGAGGTCATCCGCCCCGCCGCGTCCGAATGGGACGAACGCGAGGAGACTCCGTGGCCGGTGATCCAGGAGGCCGCGAAGGTGGGCCTCTACTCCCCCGATTTCTTCGCGCAGCAGGCGGCCGAGCCGACCGGGCTCGGCATGCTCACCGCGTTCGAGGAGATGTTCTGGGGTGACGCCGGTATCGCGCTGTCGATCATGGGCACCGGGCTGGCCGCGGCAGCGTTGGCGGGCAACGGAACTCCCGAACAGATCGGCCGCTGGCTGCCCGACATGTTCGGCACACCCGGCGACCCCAAACTCGGCGCGTTCTGCTCATCGGAGCCCGACGCGGGCTCGGACGTCGGCGCCATCCGCACGCGCGCCAGCTACGACGAGGCCGCCCGCGAGTGGGTTCTCAACGGCACCAAGACTTGGGCGACCAACGGCGGTATCGCCAACGTGCACATCGTGGTGGCATCGGTCTATCCCGAACTCGGCACCCGCGGACAGGCCACGTTCGTCATCCCGCCGGGCACCGAAGGTCTGTCTCAGGGGCAGAAATTCAAGAAGCACGGGATCCGTGCCTCGCACACCGCCGAGGTGGTGCTCGACAACGTCCGCCTACCCGAGGACCTGATTCTCGGCGGCAGAGACAAGTTCGAAGCCCGGATCGCCCGGGTCAAATCCGGTGCCTCCGCGGGCGGACACGCGGCGATGAAGACCTTTGAGCGCACCCGGCCCACCGTCGGAGCGATGGCCGTCGGCGTGGCACGGGCCGCCTATGAGTACGCGCTCGAATATGCCAGCCAGCGTGAACAATTCGGTCGCAAGATCGGCGAATTCCAGGCCGTGGCGTTCAAGCTGGCGGACATGAAGAGCCGAATCGACGCGGCCCGTCTGTTGGTGTGGCGGGCCGGCTGGATGGCACGCAACAACCAGAGCTTCGACTCGGCGGAGGGCTCGATGGCCAAGCTGGTGGCAAGCGAGACCGCGGTCTATGTCACCGATGAGGCCATCCAGATCCTGGGCGGCAACGGGTACACCCGCGACTACCCCGTGGAGCGGATGCACCGTGACGCAAAGATCTTCACCATCTTCGAAGGCACCAGCGAGATCCAGCGCCTGGTGATTTCGCGAGCGGTAACCGGCCTGCCCATCCGTTAATTCGGGCCGCGAGTCATGATGGCCGCATGACCTCCGAGATCCGTGTTCTCGATAGCGAAGACGACCTCCTCGCTGCGGCTAACGTGTTTCGCACCGCCATGGTCGGGTTCCCGCCACTGTCGAACCTGCAGCCCGGGCAGATCACCAAGATGCTCGAACCCGGCCGCACCATCGGTGCGTTCGTCGGCGGACAGCTCGTCGGCACCGCCGACGCCACCACGGGCGGTTTGACACTTCCCGGCGGAGCGATCGTCGACCACGCCGCCGTGACACACATCGGGGTGCTGCCGTCGTTCACCCGGCAAGGGATCGCCACTGACCTGATTCGGCATCAGCTGGACGACATTGCCGCACGGGGTGAGGTGGTCGCAACGTTGCGGGCGTCGGAGGCGACGATCTATGAGCGCTACGGCTACGGCGTCGCGAGTTCGTCACAAACCGTGGAGGTTCAGACGGCACGGGCCGTGCTACGTCCGGATGTCGGGCCCGGCGGTCCGGTGCGACTGCTGGACGCGGCGCAGGCCTGGGATGTCCTGCCCCGCATCTATTCCGAGAATCGTCCATCCCGGCCGGGCACCGTCGACCGCCCGGCGGTGTGGTGGCAGGGCCTGCGCCTGCGTGCCGAAGCGTTCCCGGGGGCCTCGTATGTCGCGGTGCACGGCGAAGCCGGTGACGAGTCGGGATTCGTCCGCTACCGCCCCATCGACACCGACACCTGGTTCGTCAGCGATCAGCGCACCATCGTGGTCGAGGACTTCTTCGCGCCCACCACGGACGCCTATCTCGGACTGATGCGCTTCCTGCTCGGGCTCGATCTCGTCGACCGCGTGACGTTCTGGATGCTACCCGTCGATGACCCGCTGCCCTGGTTGCTTCTCGACCGACGGGCCGCCCGGGTCACCGCGATGCACGATGAAACGTGGCTCCGCGTCGTCGACACCCAGCAGGCGCTGACGGCACGCCGCTATCAGGGCGACGGTGCCGTCACCATCGCCGTCAATGACCCTCTGCTGCAGAACAATTCAGCCAGTTTCAGCATCGCGGCCGACGGTGCGGAAAAGACGGACCGGCGCCCGCAACTGCACGTCGGTATCGAGGGCCTCGGCGCCGTTCTGCTCGGCGGCGCCACCTGGCGCGGCCTGGCCGTGGCCGGGCTGGCCCGCGCCTACGACCCGTCGGCGCTGGCCGTGGCCGACCGGCTGTTCGCGGTCCCCGTCGCACCGTATGCCGGGTTCTACTTCTAGGGGAGCTGGGGGGACGAGCCCGTGATTGTCATCATCGGCGCGGGGATATGTGGGCTCGCGGCCGCCTACGAGCTGTCGCGGCGCGGCGAGCGCGCGATCGTGTTCGAGCGCGGCGAGCCATTCGCCGAACAATCCGCAGGACTGGCGCGAATCTTCCGTATCGCACACCGGCGCCCGACATTGTGCCGACTGGCAATGCAGGCCCGCGTCGGCTGGCAGCGCTGGGAGGCTGAGTTTGGCGCCGGGCGACTGCTTGGCTCCGAGGGCTTCATCGCCGTCGGCGCCGACAAAGACACCGCGACGGCGATGACGGATGCCGGCGCCGCGTTCTCCTGGTGTGACCGGTCAGAGATCGCGGCGCGGATCCCGTTCTTGGCCGCGCCGTGGGAGACCGGAGTATTCGATCCACTCGGCGGCAGCCTGCGCATCCGCCGCGCGCTGAACGCCTTGGCGCGGCGGGTCGCCATCTCCCGCGCCGAGGTCGTATCGGTGGCCGACGACGGCTCGACGACGCTTGCGGACGGCACCGTGGTGCGGGGCGACCGGGTGCTCATCTGCGCCGGGGTCCAGACACCGGCGCTGTTCGGCCCGCTGGGCGTCGAATTCGCCCCGCACACTCGCTTCACCTACGAGGGCGCCCACGCGACCGGCGCCGCGTGCCTGTCCGCACCCGAGGGCTATGGGTTGCCGCTGGGCAGCACGGGCCGCTGGGCCTTCGGGCAGGAAGTGCCAGACCCCGCGACCGTAGGCGCGCTGTTCCCAACACTGTCCCCCGTTGGCCGGGTGGACTGTGTCACGGCCCGCGCCCCCTGGCTCGACTCCGGCGGGGATGGCTGGACGGTAGCCCGCCGCGGCCGCGTCGTCGCGTTCGTCGGCAGCAACCTGATGAAATTCGGACCGCTGCTCGGTGAACTGCTCGCCCAGGCCGTGCTGAACGACGAGCTGCCCGGCGATCTCATCCCAGAGGAAAGACCACCCCGGTGAGTTCGTCGGACACCGTCCACAGCCGTCGCTGCAGCTCGACGTCGTGAGACTGAGCGCTGGATGCCGGGTGCCAAGCCATGCAGAGCTACAACGGTGAGCTGGCCGACAAGGTCAGCGAGGTCGCCCTCGACGGCCTCAGGCGCGGCCAACAGTAGGGTTGCGAGACGATAGTTAATAGCCGCCGTTAGAACCCGAACCCCATCAAGATCTGACCGACCATGCCGCCGGGAGAAACAAACCATGAGCGCCGAGCCGACCATCATCTACACGCTGACCGACGAGGCGCCGATGCTGGCGACCTACGCCTTTCTGCCCATCGTGCGCGCCTTTGCCGAGCCCGCGGGAATCAGGATCGAGGCCAGCGACATCTCCGTCGCGGCGCGCATCCTGGCCGAATTCCCCGACGAGCTCACCGAGGAGCAACGGGTGCCGGACAACCTGGCCGAACTGGGCAAGCTGACGCACGAACCGGACACCAACATCATCAAGCTGCCGAACATCAGCGCCTCGGTCCCGCAGCTGGTGGCCGCGATCAAGGAACTGCAGGGCAAGGGCTTCAAGATTCCGGACTTCCCGCAGAACCCGAAGACCGACGACGAAAAGGAGCTTAGGAAGCGCTACGCCAACGTCCTGGGCAGCGCGGTGAATCCCGTGCTGCGCCAGGGCAACTCGGACCGCCGCGCGCCGAACGCCGTCAAGGACTACGCGCGGAAGCACCCGCACAGCATGGGCGAGTGGTCGCATGGCCTCGCGCACCCACGTCGCGACCATGAAGCACGGCGACTTCTATCACGGCGAGAAGTCGATGACCCTGGACCGCGCCCGCGACGTCAAGATGGAGCTGGTGACCAAGGGCGGCGAGGCGATCGTGCTTGCGCCCAAGGTGCCGCTGCTCGAGGGCGACATCATCGACAGCATGTTCATGAGCAAGAAGGCCCTGTGCGCCTTCTACGAAGAGCAGATGGAGGACGCGTACGAGACGGGCGTGATGTTCTCGCTGCACGTCAAGGCGACGATGATGAAGGTCTCGCACCCGATCGTCTTCGGACACGCCGTGAAGATCTTCTATAAGGAGGCGTTCGCCAAACATCAGGAGCTTTTCGACGAGCTCGGCGTCAACGTCAACAACGGGCTGGTCGATCTCTACAACAAGATCGAGTCGCTGCCCGCCTCGCAGCGCGACGAGATCATCCGCGACCTGCACGCGTGCCATGAACACCGCCCCGAACTGGCCATGGTCGATTCGGCCAAGGGGATCACCAACTTCCATTCGCCCAGCGACGTGATCGTGGACGCGTCGATGCCCGCGATGATCCGCGCCGGCGGCAAGATGTGGGGCGCTGACGGGCGGCAGAAGGACACCAAGGCCGTCAACCCAGAGTCCACGTTCTCCCGGATCTATCAGGAAGTCATCAACTTCTGTAAGACGCATGGGGCAGTTCGATCCGGCGACGATGGGCACCGTCCCCAACGTCGGGCTGATGGCGCAGCAGGCGGAGGAGTACGGCTCGCACGACAAGACGTTCGAGATCCCCGAGGACGGCGTCGCCAACATCGTCGACCTCGACACCGGGGAGGTCCTGATGACGCAGAACGTGGAGGAGGGCGACATCTGGCGCATGCCCGTCGTCAGGGACGAAGCGATCCGCGACTGGGTCAAGCTGGCCGTCACCCGGGCGCGAAACTCCGGGCATGCCGGTGGTGTTCTGGCTGGACCAGGAGCGTCCGCACGAGAACGAATTGCGCAAGAAGGTCAACGACCTACCTGGCCGATCACGACACCGAGGGTCTCGACATCTCAGACCATGTCGCAGGAACGCGCCATGCGCCACACGATCGAGCGCGCGATGCGCGGGCAGGACACCATCGCCGCCACCGGCAACATCCTGCGCGACTACCTCACCGACCTGTTCCCGATCCTGGAGCTGGGCACCAGCGCCAAGATGCTGTCGATCGTGCCGCTGATGGCCGGCGGCGGAATGTACGAGACCGGTGCGGGCGGTTCGGCGCCCAAGCACGTCCACCAATTGGTCGAGGAGAACCACCTGCGCTGGGATTCGCTGGGCGAATACCTGGCACTGGGCGCTTGTTTCGAAGACGTGGGCATCAAGACCGACAACGACCGGGCCAAGATCCTGGGCAAGACGCTCGATTCCGCGATCGGCAAGCTGCTGGACAACAACAAGAGCCCGTCGCGCAAGACCGGTGAGCTCGACAACCGGGGCAGCCAGTTCTACCTCGCCCTGTACTGGGCGCAGGAGCTTGCCGCGCAGACCGATGACAAGGCGCTGAGCCAGCGCTTCGGCAAGCTGGCCGACGCGCTGGCCAAGAAGGAGGACACCATCGTCGCCGAGCTCAACGAGGGCCAGGGCGAGGAGGTCGACATCGGCGGCTACTACCTGCCGGACAGCGAGAAGACCACGGCGGTGATGCGGCCGAGCAAGACGTTCAATGCCACGTTGGAGGCCGCGCAAAACTGACGCCCCCCTGGAGTGGCAGCATGACGGACATCGTCGTGGTCAAGGTCAAGCCGGGCAGCCGCAAGGGGCCGCTTGTCGAGGTCGGTTCCAAGGGTGACCTGACGATTTACGTGCGCGAGCCGGCGGTCGACGGCAGGGCCAACGACGCGGTCGCCCGCTTATTGGCGGCCCACCTCCAATTGCCAAGAAGCCGAATCGAATTGGTGTCTGGAGCTAGTGCTGTTCCTGTCACGCCGGAAGCGCTTTCGTGTTAGCCGCTGATCACGGCTAACCTGATCGCTGCACCACTCACAGGAGAGAACAATGCTGCACGCGTTCTGGGATAACTTCACCCATAACCTGTTCAAGCCGCTCCTGCTGTTCTTCTACTTCGGGTTCCTGATCCCGATCCTGAAGGTGCGTTTCGAGTTTCCGCACGTCATTTACCAGGCCCTGACCATGTACCTGCTGGTCGCGATCGGCTGGCAGGGGGGCGAGCAGCTCGCCGCGATCAAGCCGGCGCACATCGGCGCGATCGCCGGTTTCATGGTCCTGGGCTTCGTCGTGAACGTCGCGATCGGTGCCGTCACCTACCTGGCGCTGGGTTGGCTGAGCGCCGTGCGGCGCGTGGACAGGGCGATGGTCGCGGGCTATTACAGCTCGGACTCGGCCGGCACCTTCGCCACCTGCGTGGCCGTGTTGACCAGCTTGGGCATGGTGTTCGACGCCTATATGCCAGTCATGCTCGCCGTCATGGAGATTCCCGGCTGCCTGATCGCGCTGTATCTGGCCGCACGACTGCGCAACCGGGGCATGGACCCGGCGGGCAACATGCCTGATGAGCCCGGGTACAGTGCACCCGCCACGGTCGGCACCGGGCCCGCTACCGGGGCGCGCAAACGCGAGATCGCTTCGGGGAAAGGAGAATATCTCGAGCGACAGCAGCCCCACGGGAATGGCGTGCACCAGCGCGTCTCCAAAACCGAGCTGCTCAACGAGGTGTTGCTCAACCCCGGGATCTGCCTTCTCGTCGGCGCGATTTTCATTGGCTTCATCAGTGGGCTGCAGGGCCAGAAGGTGATTCACGACGACAACACTTTCTTTGTGTCGGCCTTCCAGGGGGCGCTGTGTCTGTTCCTTCTCGAAATGGGCATGGCTGCCTCGCGCAAGCTGAAGGACCTGCGGTCGGCGGGCCTGGGCTTCATCCTCTTCGGTCTGGTTGCGCCCAATGTCTTTGCGACACTGGGGATCGTCATCGCTCACGGATACGCCTTCTACACCCACACCGAGTTCAAACAGGGCACCTACGCGCTGTTCGCGGTGTTATGTGCGGCCGCGTCCTACATCACCGTCCCGGCCGTCCAGCGGCTGGCCGTCCCCGAAGCCAGCCCGACCCTACCGTTGGCGGCGGCGCTGGGTTTGACGTTTTCCTACAACGCCACCATAGGAATACCGCTGTATATCGAGATCGCTCGCGTCGCCACTTGGTGGGGCCTGTAACGGTTCAGGCGGGACCGCGCCCGTCGCCGGTGAGTTTCACCAGCAGTCGCGTGCCACCCAGCGGGCTGGCGTGCAGAGACGCTGCGCCGCCATGCAATTCGGCCTGCTGGGCGACCAGTGCCAAACCTAATCCGGACCCCGACCGCGATGCGGTCGACCCGCGGGAGAAGCGTTCGAAGACCGCGGCGCGTTCCTGCTCGGGGATCCCGGTGCCGTTGTCATCGATCGCGATTTCCACGCCTTCGGCGGAACTTGTTACGTTGAGCCGAATTTCGCTCGCGCCGCCGTGCTTGACAGCGTTGGCGATGGCATTGTCGATCACCAGCCGCAGCCCGGTAGGCAGCCCGATCATCAGCACGGTGGGTGACGGCACCAGCGACACCTGCACGTCCGGGTAGATGCGGAGCGCGTCGTGCGCGGCGCGATCCAACAGCTCGGTGATGTCGAAGGGCACAAAATCGTCGACGGTGGTCAGTTCGCCCTGCGCCAGTCGTTCGAGCGCCGTCAGTGTCGCTTCGATCCGGCTCTGGGTGCGGATGATGTCGCCGATCACCTCGTGACGCTGATCGGCGGCCAGCTCCAAGGTGGACAGCACCTCCAGGTTGGTGCGCATGGCCGTCAACGGGGTGCGCAATTCGTGTGAGGCGACGGCGGCGAAGTCGCGGGCCGATTCCAGCGCCGCCTTGGTGCGCTGTTGCTCGTTGCCGATGCGGGCCAGCATGCCCTCGACCGCTTCGGCGATCTCGACGGCCTCACGCACACCGCGGACCTGGACTTCGTCGGGACTGGACTGGGCATTGATGGCGCGTGCCTGCTGCGCCAGCAGCAGGAATGGGTTGACCATGATCAACGAGATCACCCAGCCGACCAGAACCGTGCCACCGATGACGCCGGCGCAGATCAGCAACACCCGCAGATGCAGTTCGTTGATCCGATGCTGCGCCTCGGCCAACGGCGCGGCCAGCGCGATCGAGGCCGGACCCGCGGAGAAGGTACGGACGCGGTACTGCACGCCGTTGATGGTCGTGTTGGCGTAGCCGTTCGCGAGTTTGGGCACGATGACGTTGCTGGGCACGGACACGGTCACGCCCCCGATGCGCGCGGTGCGTACCAGGTCCCGTCCGACGTCGGCCGGTCGGGGTTGGTGAGCTGTGCGGTGTTGAGCAGGCTGTTGATGTCACCCAAGCTGCTGACCGAATCCAGGCGGCGGTCGAGCTGGCTGTATTGATCGTTGGTGACGCCGATCCACACCCACGCGCCCAGCGCGAGCACGAGTGCGATCACCGATAGCTGCGAGACGATGACGATGGTGCGTAGCGACAGCACCCGCGTCGGCAGCCGCATCCCCAACACGCGGATGTCGGGCTGCCCTCCGCCGAGAGCGCTTTCTTGTGACATCTGATCAGCCCGCGAGGCCAGCGGCGGCCGCGAATGCTTCGAGTTCTCGCTCGATGCCGGATCCGGCGGGCTGGTAAACGATCTCGGTGACGCCCTGCCCGGCGAGGCCGGCGATCTTCTCCGCGACTTGCTCGGCGGTGCCTGTCAGCGCCATCGAGCTGGCAAGCGGAATCAGGTCGGCAACGTGCGGCTCATCTCGAGGATTGGCCTGCACGAGATGCCCGGCATGGATGGCGAGATGCCGCTCATCCTCGGGATACTCCTCGACCGCCTTGCGCCAGCTTTCCCCACCCGGGAATGCGTCCACCGCCGCGCCGCCGCGCTCGTAAACGGCGTGGTAGAACACCACCGCAGCGGGGCCTGCGGCATCGACGACGCGGGGCGACGTCAGGTCCTCGCCATCGTCGAGCACGGTGCCGAAGCACAGCAGCGCCCTCCATCCCGTCACCTTCGCGGCATCGGGCTGGGGTACGGAGGCGGAGAATACGCCGTCGCCCAGCTCGGCGGCCACCGCCAATCCCTTTGGGCCCTCGGCGCCGATCAGTATGGGCACCTCAATCGGTCGCGGCGCCCCGAAGCGGGGCAGCTGCAGCATCGAGATCTTCGCCCCCTCCCACTCGGCGGTGTCGCCGGCCAGAAGAGCCCGCAAGCAGCGGACGTACTCGGCGACCTTGCGCCACGGCATCGGCCGCTGCCCCAGCGCCATCCGGCCGGTAAAACCCGAGCCGACCGCCACCACGACCCGCCCGGGCGCCTGGCCCTCCAGCTCGGCGATCGCGGCGGCAGTTGACCATCGGATGCCGCAGGCTGGGAACGAGCACGCCCGGGCCGAGACCGATGCGCGTCGTGCGCTCGGCGCATCGGCTCAGCACCATCCACACGTCCGGGTAGAGCGCGGGCGAATCGTAGAGCCACGCATGCCGGTAGCCCAGCGTCTCGGCCAGCTCTACGTGGGCCGGGGTGTCGGACGAAGTGGCAAACGCGCAGGAGATGTCCATCGCCAAACACTAGCCCGGCCGTCAGCGCACGACCTCGCGGTGGCCTGCGTCGAGGCGACGGGTCCAGCCGCGCGCGTCCAGGTGTTCAAGCAACGGGATCACGACCCGCCGAGTGGTGCAAAGGGCTTGCCGCGCTTGGCTTGTGGTGAAGGGTTGTTCCAGCCCGGCCAGAGCCCGCATCGCCAGCGCGGGCGCCGTGGGCAGCAGCACCACGCCGTCGCGCAGTCGCAGCACCCGACCGGCACGCTCGGCCGCGGCCAGTTCGCGGGCGCCGAGCCGCAGCGCCGATAGGTCGTCAGCCTCCGGCGCGTGGAACGGCTCGGCTCGCAGCCGCGTCTCGAGCTCACCGACGGCCCCCTCGGCATTTCCGAGGTCGTCGCGGGCGCCGGCCCGCCGGATGTGCCCGCCGCCCTGCTCGAGTCCCGCGTCGCGGGCGACCGCGTCCAGCAGCGACTCGTCCGGCAGGTCCAGCAGGTCGCGGGCCGCACCGCGAGATAGGCCATCCGCCAACGGATCTCGAGCGTGCAGCTCGTTGACCGCGGACCGCAGCCGCTGTTGCCAGGCGTCGTAGGTCGGACCGTGTACCCACCAGCCGCCCAGTACTCGAAGCCCTGCGGGCGGATCAGCGTCGCCGGACAGCAGCCCCAACCGGCGTAGGTGGCGCTCTTGCACCGCACCCCGACGCGCCACCTCGGCTGCCACGTCGCCGCCGGCGTCCATCCCGGCCAGCGCCGCCGCGCGGTGCGCGCTGTCGCCGCGGCGCCGCAACGGCGGCGGATCGGCGTCGAGCACCTGCGCACCCGCGAGTGCGAGACTGCCGCCCGGGTAGCGCAATATCAACCGGTCGCCGAGGACCAGCGGCAGCCGCCGGTCCAGGGTCAGCCGCCCGTGCTCGTCGTCGAAAGGTCGCAGCCGCGCCGGCACGGCCGCGGTTCCGACGTGCACGACCAGTTGCGCGGGGGCTTCGGTCAGTGGGCTCCCGGTGACGCGGCGCACGTCGATGGTGCGGGTGCTCGGCCACGCGTCGGGTGTGAGCAACGCGTCGCCGCGGTGGACGGCGTCGCGGGACACCCCACGCAGGTTCAGCGCGACTCGAGCTACCGGTCCGACCTTGGGGTACGGTTCGCCGCGGCTCTGCAGACCGCGGATCACCACCGATCGCGTGCGGTGCGCGCCGAGCAGGTCAAGCCGGTCACCACTGGCGAGCGTGCCCGCCGCCAGCGTCCCGGTGACCACGGTTCCCGCACCGGTGATGGTGAAGGAACGGTCGACCCACAGCCGCACCCGCGCGGTGGTCTCGGGCGGGGGCAGCTGCGAGAGGACGCGGTCGAGGGCGGCGCCCAACTCGGTCAGCCCGCTACCGTCGACCGCCGACACGATGACGCCGGGCGCGTCGCCCAACCCGGTCTCCGAAAGCTCCTCGCGAGCCTGCTCAAGGACCTTCGCGGCGGCACCTTCGGGTGCTCGGTCGGCACGGGTGATCACGATAAGGCCGTGCCGAATACCCAAGGCAGCGAGCGCATCTCGGTGGTCACTGGACTGCGCCTGCCACCCCTCGTCGGCGGCAACGACGAAGCAGACCACCGGTGCCGGACCGAGGCCGGCCAGGGTGTTACCCAGGAAGCGATGGTGGCCGGGTACATCGACGAACGCGACCTGGCGGCCCGACGCCAAGGAGGTCCAAGCGAAGCCGAGGTCGATGGTCAGCCCGCGACGACGCTCCTCCTCCCAGCGGTCGGGCTCCATGCCGGTGAGGGCCCGGATGAGGGTGCTCTTGCCGTGGTCGACGTGGCCGGCGGTGGCGACGACGTATGTGTGCGGGGTGGTCAGTGGTCGTCCCGCAGTCGCGCCAACACGGTACGCACGGCGGCCAGCAGACGGTCGTCGTCGGACTCCGGTACGCAGCGTAGGTCGATCAGGCACGCGCCGTCGTGCACCCGCGGCAGCACCGCGGGGTCACCGGCGCGGAGGGGGCCCGCCGCGGCTTCAGGAAGGCGGACCGCCCAGCCGGGCAGGGGGACGCCGGGGGCTCCCCCACCGCCGACCCGGCCGTCGTGCGCGACGACCGACGCCCCGACCGCGTCGGCGAGTCGCTCGGCGCGGGCGCGCAGCCGGTCGGGATCGGCGTGCAGGGCCTGGGTCACCGGTGATTCGGCGGCGCGGACGGTCGCCTCGAGCGCGGCGAGGGTGAGTTTGTCGGCGCGCACCGCGCGCGCCAACGGGTGCCGCGCCATCCGGGCTACCAGGTCCGCGCGACCGAGCACGATGCCCGCCTGCGGGCCGCCGAGCAACTTGTCACCGCTGGCGGTGACGACGTCGGCGCCTTCGGACAGCGCGGTGGCGGCATCGGGCTCGTCGGGCAGCAACGGGTCGGGCGCGAGCAGCCCGCTGCCGAGGTCTGCGACTAAGGGCACGCCGTTGGCAGCGGTCAGCTCCCGAAGATCTCGTAGGGCAACGGATTTCGTGAAACCTTCCACCCGGAAGTTGCTCTGGTGCACCTTCAGCACGCATCCGGTCTCCGGCCCGATTGCCTCGGCGTAGTCCTTTAGGTGGGTGCGGTTGGTGGTGCCCACTTCACGCAGTCGGGCACCGGTGGAGGCGATAAGGTCGGGCAGCCGGAACCCGGCGCCGATCTCGATCAGTTCGCCGCGGCTCACCACCACCTCCGCGCCGGCGGCCAGTGCCGTGGTGGCAAGTACCAGCGCGGCGGCTCCGTTGTTGACTACGAGGGCGTCCTCGGCTGCGGGGCAGGCAGCGAGCAATGCTTCGCGGGCAGCGACCCCCCGCTTCGAGCGGGCGCCGGTGGCGAGGTCGAGTTCCACGTCGACGTAGCCGCTCGCGGCGATCAGCGCTTCGACCGCGCCCGATGCCAGTGGGGCGCGACCCAGGTTGGTGTGCACGACGACACCGGTGGCGTTGAGGACCGGCCGCAACGTCGTGGCGGTGCGCTTGGCCAGCGACGCCGCCAGGGCGTCGGGCACCTGGTCGGGCGTCAGCTCACCGCGCCGAGCCTGCTCCTGGACATCGCGTACCACCGCTCTGACAACGTGCTCGCCCAGCCGGGTGCGCGCCCCCTGCACCGCCGGGAGCGCCAACAAATGATCCGTACGCGGAATCAGTCGGCGCGGGTCGACCTGAGTCACGTGCCTCCTCGTTTCGCGGAGGCGGACGGGAATCGAACCCGCCAGACCGAGATGCTCGATCTCACCGGTTTTGAAGACCGGGGGGACCACCAGGAACCCAAACGCCTCCACCGCACAACCTAGCCCGACGTCCGCTGCGGCGTCGTGTCACATCCGCCACATCGGTCTCTCCGGGAGAACGGTATTCGTTTTGTCCACCTCCGAGCGACAACGCGTGGCGATGCAGACGGCTTCGGCGCGCTCCTAGGCCTTACGAGCGACGCTGAGCACGCTTCACGTCACATCCGCCACAGCGGCCTCTCGGGAGGATGGTGTCCGTTTTGTCCACCTCAGAGCGACAACGATTTGTCGCTCAGAGGCGGGCAAATTGCATACCGCCCGGCCCAGAGACTGCTGTGGCAGTTGTGACCAATACGCTGTGGGGCATGGGCCCCACGCGCCTCACCGGATACGCGCACGGCGGCGGCTGTGCCTGCAAGATCCCACCCGGTGAGCTCGAAGAAGCCGTCCGCGGTCTCGTTGGGCAGTCGAGCGAGAACGTCCTGGTCGGGCTCGACGACGGCGACGACGCGGCCGCGGTGCGGGTCGGCGATCTTGCGGTGCTGTCCACGGCGGATTTCTTCACACCGGTAGTCGACGACGCCTACGACTGGGGCCGGATCGCCGCGGCCAACGCGCTTTCGGACGTGTACGCGATGGGCGGGCGCCCGGTCGTCGCGATCAACCTTGTCGGTTGGCCGCGTGATGTGCTGCCGCTGGAGTTGTTGACCGAGGTGCTGCGCGGCGGCTTGGCGGTGGCGTCGGAGGCGGGCTGCCCGGTGATCGGCGGCCATTCCATCGACGACCCGGAGCCGAAGTACGGGATGGCCGTCACCGGTGTGGCCGACCCGGCTCGGCTGCTGCGCAACGACGCCGCCGAACCCGGCCTGCCGCTCACCCTGACCAAACCGCTCGGTGTCGGGCTGCTCAACAACCGGCACAAGCAGACCGGTCAGGTGTTCGCCGAAGCGATAGCCACCATGACGCAGCTCAACCGCGACGCCGCCGCGGCCGCGGTTGCCAGCGGTGTGCGCGCGGCCACCGACGTGACCGGCTTCGGGCTGCTCGGGCACCTCTACAAGATGTGCCGGGCCTCGAAGGTCGGCGCCGTCATCGACGTCGCGGCGGTGCCCGTGATCGAGAGTGCCCGGGAAGCGTTGCGCGACGGGTTCGTTTCCGGTGGGACTCGCCGCAACCTCGACTGGGTTCGGCCGCAGCTGCGATCCGCGCCGAACATCAGCGAGGATGACCTGCTGTTGCTCGCCGACGCACAAACCTCCGGCGGCCTGCTCGTGGTCGGCGAATTACCCGGCCATCCCGTGATCGGCCACATCGTGGCAAGCGAGGGCATCGAAATCCGTTAGTCCGCTTCAACCAGCAGTGGTGATCGAATCGTCGGTCATACCTGCCGCGCGGCGCGCGGCCAGCCTGCGCTTCTGCGGCTCGATCGTGTAGCGGGGATCCCGCGCGGATTCCTTGCCCGCCTCGAAGAAACCGAACCTCAGCATCGCCGACGCCGTCAGCAGCGTCAGGCCGGACAAGGCGGCGACGCCGCGGCGCTGCCCGCCGAGCAGCGCGCCCAAACCGCCTGCGGCGGCCAGCCATTCGCTCCATGCCAGCAGCCGGCCCGGCGTGCCGTGATGCAGCGGTTCTCTGGTCAGCGGGTCCATCCGGTACTCCGTGAACCTGGCGGAGATCAGATCACAGGCCGCACCGATGACAGCCAGCTTCCGGGCGGGCCCGGCCTCGGAGACGGGAGTGGTGATCATCGCCAATCCCGATGCCGCCAGGCTCGCCGAGCTGGCGAACACGAACGGCAGGTCTTTATACGCGGCGTTCCACGTCGGGGTCGCGGTGTCGGTGAGCAGCACCGCGGTGTAAACGGCAAGCGGTGGCGCGAAAAGTGCGGCTTCCAATCCGGCCGGTCCCTCCATCGCGCGCAGCACGGTCCGCAACGGGCCCAACGGGATTCGCTCGCCGGTCATCCGGTCGAGCTCGGAGGCCGCGGCAATCCCGATGCCAGCGCTGAAGAAGCTGAGAATCCACGAGCCGACGCTCATCGGTGAAGTTAGCTTGATCGTGCGCAGCATGTTGACGAAACGCTCGGGCCGGCCCAGGTCCTTCACCAGCGCGACTGCGCCCAGCATCACGGCAACCAGGGCGGACAGCCTTGTGTTGCGGCGCAATGTGTTTCGCCCGGTGAGTTGGGCGCCGGCCGCCAGCAGGCCGGACCCGCCCGCAACGCCACCAAGGAACAGATACGCGCCGACCTCGTGGCCCCACGGCGCCGGCTTGACCACCGGGCGCCCGTAATACGAGGTGAACTCGGCTTCGGGCACCATCGGCATCTCGCGCGACCCGTCCGCAACGACTCTGCGGCCCTTACCTTTTCCGTTCCGGCGTCGCTTGCCGCCGGAAGGCTCCGGCGGTCGCAGGCTGTCGAACTCCGACGTCGTCACCGGCCTCTCCAGAACGCCACCGCGGCCGCGCCGAACATGCCGGCCGCGGCGAGGCCGGCCCGCTTGAACATGGTCGGCAGGTCAGCCGTGCACACCCGCGGATCAGGCGGCAGGCCGTAAACCTCCGGTTCGTCCAGCAGCAGGAAGACCGACCCGATGCCGCCGACACCGTCGCGCTCATTGGCGCCGTAAAGGCGCGCTTCGGTGCGCCCCTGCGCGTGCAGTTCGGCGACCCGTTCCTTGGCCAGATCGACCAGCTCGTCGTGGTTGCCGAACTTGATCGACGTGGTCGGGCAGGTCTGGGCGCACGCCGGTATCTGGTCTTCGACCAGGCGGTCGTAGCAGAGGGTGCATTTCTGGGCGACGCCGGTGACGAAATCGTGAGCGAGACTGTCCGACTTGCGCTCCGCCGTCGCATACGTTCCATCACTGCGCCGCTCGACCACGCCGAACGGGCATCCGGCCACGCAGGTGCCGCAGCCGTTGCAGACGTCATGCTGCACCACGACCGTGCCGAACTCGGTACGGAACAGCGCGCCGGTGGGGCAGACGTCCAGACAGCCGGCGTGCGTGCAGTGCTTGCACACGTCGGAGGACATCAGCCAGCGGAACTCCGGGGTGTCCGGCGGGTTCGAAACAGAGGGGGTGTCTTCCTGCGCGCGGCCCGGCATTGCGGGCATGCCCAAACCTATTAAGGCACGACCGGATTCACGCGCTTCCTCGATGCGGTCCCGGCCCTGCTCGATGAATGCCACGTGTCGCCAGGTGCTGGCGCCCAAATGACCGGTGTTGTCGTAGGACGAGCCCAGCAATTCCAGGTTCCCGTCGCGCGGGTTGCGGTTCCATTCCTTGCACGCCACTTCGCAGGCCTTGCAGCCGATGCAGATCGAGGTGTCGGTGAAGAAGCCCTTGCGCGGCTTGCGATCACCCCAACCGGCGTCGGTGGCCGGGTCAGTCGGTCCCGTTAGCTGGCCCATCGCCTCCCCTACTGTCGAAGATCTCCCGAACGGCGTCGCTGATGCGTTCATTGTCCGTCTCGTTCGTGGCGCCCGCTCGAGACTGGTACTCGGCGATGAGGCGCAGCAGGTCCTCGCCCTGGGGCCGCCGGCCCGGCTGGATGTCACAGGACCCGGCCTTCGACTCCTGGATCTGCACGTTCGGATCGAGGGTCACGCCGAGCAGGTCGTTGGCCGCGTCGCCACTGACCACGGCGTCGCTGCCAACTCCCCAGTGGTACGGCAGCCCGATCTGGTGCACGGTGTGGCCGCCGATGACCAGCGGGATCATCCGCTCGCTGACCAACACCCGCGCCTCGATCGCCGCCCGGGGCGAGATGATGGTGGCCCACCCGTAGGGCTCGAGGCCGCGCTCGGCGGCGAGCTCCGGGGAGACCTCACAGAACATCTCCGGTTGCAGTTCGGACAGATACGGCAGCCAGCGGCTCATGCCGCCGGCGGTGTGGTGCTCGGTAAGCCGGTAGGTGGTGAACACGTACGGGTACACGTCCGCGCCGGGTTCCCCGGCGCTCGGGGCGCTGAGATTGTCCTTGCGCGGGAAGATGATTCGCGCCGGGTTCTGCTGTTGCGGGTACAGCGCGTTGGCGACCGGCGACTCTTGCGGTTCGTAGTGCGTGGGCAGCGGCCCGTCGACCACGCCCTTGGGAGCGAACAGCCAGCCCTTGCCGTCGGCTTGCATGATGAACGGGTCGTCGCCCGCGAGCGCGGCCGGGCCACCGAGGTCGGGATCGGGGCGGCTGCCCGGGGCCCGGTCGGCCGGGAAGTCCGGCTCGTCATATCCAACCCATCGATCCATCCGCTCGTCCCACCAGATGTATTTCTTGCGTTCGCTCCATGGCCTGCCGTCCGGGTCGGCCGACGCGCGGTTATAGAGGATCCGCCGGTCGGCCGGCCAGGCCCAGCCCCACTCCGACTGACTCGGCCCGGCGCCGCCGCCAGGTACCCGGCGCGCGGCGTGGTTGGTGCCGTTCGCGTACACCCCGGTGTAGATCCAGCAGCCGGCGGCGGTCGACCCGTCCGCGCGCAGCTCGGTGAATGACGACAGGCTCTTGCCCGCGTCTGGGCCCGTGAGGTGATACCCGTTGACTTCGGCCAGCACCGCCTCGCCGTCGGGGTCGCCGTGCTTGTCAGTCAGGTAGTCCCAGGTCAGGTCCAACAGCGGCCGGTCCCGCTCGTCTGTCGAACCTGCCAATCGTTGCTTTATCCGCTTGCCCAGCTCGTAGAAGAACTGCAATTCGCTTTGGCAGTCGCCGGGCGGCTCGACTGCCTTATGACGCCACTGCAGCAGCCGCTGCGTCTGGGTGAACGATCCTGCCTTCTCCACGTGCGTCGCCGCCGGGAAGAAGAACACCTCGGTCTCGATGTCCTCGGTTTTCAGTTCGCCCGACGCGATCTCCGGACCGTCCCTCCACCAGGTGGCCGATTCAATCATGTTGAGGTCGCGCACCACGAGCCACTTCAGGTGGGCCATGCCGAGGCGCTGCAGGCGGCCGTGGGCCGACCCGACGGCGGGATTCTGACCCAGCAAGAAATAGCCCTCCACCTCATCGTCGAGCATTCCCATGACGGTCTGGTAGGTGCCGTGCGGGCCGGACAGCCGCGGCAGATAGTCGTACGCCCAATCGTTGTCTTCGCGGGCGGCGTCGCCCCACCACGCCTTGAGCAGGCTGATCGTGTAGGCATCGGCGTTGGCCCAGAAGCCCTTCTGCTTCTTCGACCCGACCGCTTCCAGGTAGTCGGTCAGCGTGTCGTGGGTGCCCGCCTTCGGCATCGGCAGGTAGCCGGGGAGCAGGTTGAACAACGTCGGAATGTCGGTGGAGCCCTGGATGCAGGCGTGGCCGCGCAGCGCCATGATGCCGCTGCCCGGGCGGCCCACGTTGCCCATCAGGAGCTGCAAAATCGTTGCGGTGCGGATGAATTGGGCCCCGAGAGTGTGCTGGGTCCACCCGACGGCGTACGCGAAGCAGGTGGTGCGCTCGCGCCCGGAGTTCTCGACGATGGAACGGAGCAGGTAGTGGAAATCCTCGAGGCTGATGCCGCAGACGTCGCGCACCATCTCCGGGGTGTAGCGCGCGTAATGCCGCTTGAGAATCTGGAATACCGTGCGCGGGTGCTGAAGGGTGTCGTCGCGCAGCACCCGAGCGTGTTCGAGCGCTGGGCCGCTGCCGCCGTATTCGTCGCCCGCCGCGCGCGCCGAGGCGTCGGCGCCGTGTTCGTGGCCGCCGCCGGGAGACTCGATGTGATCACCCCCCGGCTCGGCCCCTTCTTCTTGATAAGCCCACGTCGACGGGTCGTACTGCCCGGTCTCGGGGTCGTAGCCGGAGAACAGCCCGCCAAGTTCCTCGGTGTCCCTGAAGTTTTCGTTGATCAGCGTGGCGGCGTTGGTGTATGCGACGACGTACTCCTTGAACCACAGGTCATTGGTGATGATGTGGTTGATCAGCGCGCCGAGCAGCACCACATCCGAGCCCGCCCTGATCGGGATGTGCTTGTCCGACACCGCGGTGGTGCGGGTGAAGCGCGGGTCGACGTGGATCACCCTCGCGCCGCGGGTTTTGGCCTCCTCGACCCACTGGAACCCGACCGGATGGCACTCGGCCATGTTCGAGCCCTGGATGATGATGCAATCGGCGTTGGCCATGTCTTGCAGTGATTGGGTGGCGCCGCCGCGCCCGAAGGAGGCTCCCAGACCGGGAACCGTGGAGCTGTGTCAAATACGAGCTTGGTTCTCGATCTGGATCGCGCCCGCGGCGGTGAAGAGCTTCTTGATCAGGTAATTCTCTTCATTGTCCAGCGTCGCGCCACCGAGCGAGGCGATGCCCATGGTGCGACGCAGCAGGTTGCCCTTCTTGTCGATGTCCTGCCAGGTGTTGCGGCGGGACTCGACGAAGCGGTCGGCCACCATGTCGATGGCGGTGTCCAGGTCGAGGCGCTGCCATTCGGTCGCCCGCGGGGCCCGGTAGAGCACCTCAAGCTGTCGGCCGGGCGAGTTGACCAGCTGCTCGCTGGCAGAACCCTTGGGGCACAGGCGGCCTCGTGAGATCGGCGAGTCCGGGTCGCCCTCGATCTGGACGACCTTCTCGTCTTTGACGTACACCCGCTGCCCGCAGCCGACCGCGCAGTAGGGACACACGCTTTGCACCACTCGGTCGGCCGTCGTGGTTCGAGCGGTGATGGCGCGGGTCTGCTTGGAGGTCACCGCCGTCCCGCGGCCGAACCGGTCCCCAGAACGCAACTGACGGACGACGGGCCAGTCCAGGAAGATCTTCGGCAGGAAATTGTTCGGGGCCATGCCCGAAAGATTAGTGCGCGCCGGGCACGTGCGCGATGGTCACAAGCGCGATCATGTCACCGACGCGGTGTAGATCTCCTCGATGTTCGACCCGAGCTTCTGTGTCGAATTCGGCGTCGGTCTGCTGGGCGGTCAGCCCCTCGGTCAACGCCCGCGAGAAACTCGCGATGAGGCGGTGATTGCGGGCCAGGATCGCGCAACTCTCCGCGAGGCTGTAGCCACCGGACAAGGCGACCACACGCAGCACGCGGGGATGGTCAATCAGCGGCGCGTAGAGGTTGTCTTCGTCGGGCAACGTCAGCTTGAGCATGACCTGCCTGTCGTCGGGGAGCTCGTCGAGCTTCGCGGTCAGTGCGGCCACCAGCAGGGCATCGGCCTTGGGTTTGTCCGGGCTCTTGATGCTGACCTCGGGCTCGATGATCGGCATCAGCCCGGCCGAGGCGATGGTGTCCGCGTACTCGAATTGCTGGTCGACGATGGCCTTGATGCCCTCGTCGTTGGGCTCCTGGATGAACGAGCGCATCTTGGTACCGAAGATGCCGTTGGCGACGGCGCGCTCCAGCAAGGAGTCGAGCTTCGTCATGGGCTTCATCAGCTGCACGCCGTTCGCGGCGTCACTGAGCCCCTGGTCGACCTTCACGAACGGCACGATGTGCTTCTGCTTCCACAGAAACGCAGCGGACTGCTCGCCGTCGATGGTGCGGTCCATGGTCTGCTCGAACAGGATGGTCGCGATGACCTTGTCACCGGTGAAGCTCGGACTCGAGATCAGCCGCGCGCGCATCTGATGGATGAGGTCGAACATCTGCTCGTCCCCGTCGTATTCGTCTTCCTGAATGCCGTAAAGCTTCAGGGCCTTTGGCGTGCTGCCACCGCTTTGGTCCAGCGCGGCGATGAAGCCACGCCCCGACGCCATCACGTTGCGTTGCTCGTCGTTCACTGTGATCCTTCCGTCGTTGGCGGCCTTCGCCCAAGTTCTAGCATCGCGCACGGTGACCCTATCCGGCTACCACTTGCCGACAGGTTGAAATTGATACCTCGACCCCATCGGGGCTCAGCCCAAACCGATTGCAGCAGGACTGGCTACCGGCCTAGCCGGCCGACGCCGTCCAGTTCGGTCACCTCGGCGCGGGGCAGGACCGAGGTCGCCTGCTCAAGAACGTGGCGTCCCGACACCGGATCGTCGAGCCCCCACACCAGCTGCAAAGGACCGTCCCAGTCAGCCAGGGCCCTCTCCCAGCGGCGGTGATGGGCTACGCGCTCGGCGTTGTAGCGGATGTGCAGATGCGCAAGCTTGTGGCCGTCGTGCCGCGCAACGCCATGCCAGAGGTTGTCGAACTCGGCATCGGTCAGCCTTGAACCGCGGACCGCATCGAGTGCGGAGCGGAACCGGTTGGCGGTGATTCGGCGGGCGAGCAGCTTCCCGATGACCGGCAGAATCAGCAGCTTCTGCAGGCGTGTCGGCCGGTAGGCGGTGAAGACGATGCCGGAGTTCAGCACGACAAGGTGGCTACCTCGGCGTAGTCGCAGGACCAGGTGGGGAATCCGTGCAGCAGAAGCACTGCGGGTCCCTGCCCGCGCCTCCGGAAGGCGATGCGATGTCCCCCGCGGGTGATCAACGTCTCGCCTTGGTCGATCCACTCCCGCGCGTCGGGAACGCCGCTCATCGATGCGCCCACTCCTCGGCGAGCAGCTGATAAGAGCGGACCCAGTCTTGGTGGTCGTGGGTGATCGTCGTGACAATCAGCTCGTCGGCCTCGGTCGCGTCGCGTAACCGCTCAAGCTGGTCGGCAACCTGGACTGCGGTTCCGACGAACTGAGTCTCGACGCGATCCGCGACGAGCTCGCGGTCGGCATCGGTCCAGCAGTGGGCACGCGCCTCGTCCGGAGTGGGAAACGGGATCGCACCTTCGGCGGTGCGGATGCTGCGCACCCACGGGCCGTACCCTGCAGCCAGGTCACGAGCGGTGGCCTCGTCCTCGGCGACGACGACGTCCGCGGAAACCGCGACATACGGCCGGTCCAGCTCGGCCGAGGGCCGAAAGGCCGCCCGGTAACCATCGGTCGCTTCAACGATCGTGGCCGGGGCGACGTGATAGTTGGCAGCGAACCGCAGACCTCTTCGGCCAGCGACGGCGGCGCTCTCCCCTCCGCTGCTGCCCAAAATCCAGACTTGCAGATCGGCGCCTCCCCCGGGTACGACACGGGCCTCTTGGCCGTCGGCCGAATAGGTATCGGCGATCAGAGCGAGGATGTCGCCGACCTGCTCGGTGTAGTTCTGCGATTGCGCGCCCGGCAGCTGCAGCAATGCCTTGTGTAACGCCATGCGCGGCGATTTCAACAGCGGCGTCGGGTCGAACTTCGCCGGGATCAACAGTCCGTTCGGTGTGCGTCCGTTGCACAACGCACGGGGCGTCGTGGCGGGTGCGGGTTCACGCGGCTTTCCACCGGAACGCCCCAAGCCCAGGTCGAAGCGGCCGGGGTAGCGCGCGTCCAGGAGGCCGAACTCCTCCACGGTGGCCAGCGCGGTGCGGTGTCCCATTTGCACCGCGCCCGAACCGAGTCGGATCGTCGAGGTTTCGGCGGCGGTCAGGGCTAGCAGCACGGCAGGCGAGGTGCCGGCAACCCCGGGATTGAGATGGTGTTCGGCAAACCAGTAGCGGGCGTAACCCAGGGCCTCGGCGCGCTGGGCGAGATCGATGCTGTTGCGCAGGGCCTGCGTCGCCGTCGACCCCGACGAGATCGGGACGAGATCGAGCACCGTTAGCGGAGTCGTCATAGCGGTTATGAAGCCACCCCGGTCGAGGCGTTCCGGTCGGCGGACCGCCGCGGTGCCGGCAGCGGCGCCAGGCCCAGGTGCTCGCGCAGCGTGGTGCCCGTGTATTCGGCGCGAAACACGCCGCGCTCCTGCAGCAGCGGCACGACCTGGTCGACGAATGGATCGAGTCCGCCGGGCGTGATGTGCGGAACGAGAATGAATCCGTCACTTGCGTCGGCCTGCACGAGGTCGTTGATCGTCGCGGCGAGAGTCTGCGGCGATCCAACGAACGATTGGCGTCCGGTGACCTCGACGATCAGTTCGCGGGTGGTCAGGTTCTCCGCCTCGGCCTTTGCCCGCCATTCGTTGGCGATCGCGATCGAGTCCCGGAACATGCGCACGCTGGCCCGGCCACGCGAGATCGTGTTCTCCCCCACGACGGGGTCCACGCTGGGCAGCGGCCCGTCCGGGTCGTGGTCGGACAGATCGCGGTTCCAAAGTTGTTCGAGGAACTTGATCGCCGTCTGTGGCGACACCTGCGCGAGCCGCACCTCGTGAGCGATGTCGGCCGCCTCGGCATCGGTGTCGCCGATCACGAATGTGGCGGCCGGCAGGATGAGCAACTCGTCGCGACGACGACCGTAGCGCGCAAGACGACCCTTGACGTCGGCGTAAAACGCTTGCCCGGCCGCCAAGGTGCTGTGTCTGGAGAAGATCGCGTCCGCGGCGGAGGCGGCGAAGTCACGACCCTCGTCCGAATCGCCGGCCTGGAAGATCACCGGCCGACCCTGCGGGCTCCTCGGCACGTTGAACCGGCCGTGGATGTTGAAATGCGCATCCCTGTGTTCGAATGCGCCGGCGTGCGGATCGGACAGGAACACACCTGTTACCTTGTCGGCCACGATCTCGTCGCCACGCCAGGAGTCGAAAAGCTCCCGTGCCGTCTGCAGGAATGTCTTTGCCCGCTCGTAGCGCTGATCCTCCGCCAGGAATCCGCCGCGGCGAAAGTTCTCTCCGGTGAACGCATCCCACGATGTCACGACGTTCCAGGCGGCGCGGCCGCCGGAGAGGTGGTCCAAAGACGCGAACTGCCGCGCCACCTCGTAGGGCTCATTGAAGGTCGAATTGATCGTGCCAGTCAGCCCCAATCGCTCGGTGACAGCCGCCAGCGCAGCGAGCACCGTGAACGTGTCGGGACGCCCGACCACATCGAGGTCGTAGATCTCGCCGTTCTGCTCGCGAAGCCGCAGCCCTTCGGCGAGGAACAGGAAGTCAAACTTGCCCCGCTCGGCCGTCTGAGCGAATTGCGCGAACGAGCTGAACTCGATGTGACTGCCGGCGGCCGGGTCGCTCCACACTGTGGTGTTGTTGACGCCCGGAAAGTGCGCGGCGAGGTGAATCTGCTTGATGGGCTTGCTCATTTGAAAAGTCCTTGAATTGAAACGTCTCGGGTAGGTCAGGCGACCGCGTAGCGGTTGGCGGGATGGGTCAATCCGAGCAACCCGCGAAGCGTGTCGGCTTGGTAGGCGGTACGAAACAGACCTCGGCGGCGTAGCTCGGGCACCAGATACTCGGTGATCTGGCCGAGGTCGTGCGGCAGCGCGGCGGGCCGCAGCCGAAACCCCGATAGCCCGTCGGCATGTCGCTCCTGCAGCAGGTCGGCCAGCTGGGCGGGAGTGCCGACGAAAATCTCTGCGTCGCTGCGGTATTCGTGTCCGGCGAGATCGTCAAGTCGGCGGCGTCGCGCCTGTGCCGCCTGCGGGGTGCCGTCGAGAAACACGACCACGTCGCCGAAAATGTGTAAGGTCTCCCGGCTTCGACCGGCGGCCCACTGCAGCGCCCTGATCTCGCCGACAATGTCGGCTACCTGCGCGGCGTCGTGTGGCGTAACGAATCCGACGTCGGCGCTGCCGGCGATCAACTCGTAGGACTTGCCGCCGTGGCCCAAGACGGCGACAATCGGCTGGCCCTGCGGTGGACGAGGCGTAATCGAGGGTCCTTTGACAGAAAACCACCGGCCCTCGAAGTCGATGTAGTGCAGCCTGTCCCGGTCGATGAACCGTCCGGTGGCGACATCGCGGATCTCAGCGTTGTCCTCCCAGCTGTCCCACAAACGGCGCAGCACCTCGACGTAATCCGCGGTCTCAGCGAATAACTCGTCGACCAGCTGCTGATCGGCCGGATCATTGATCCAGTCGGCTGAAAGACGAGGCAGGTCGCGACGCCCAAAGTGCGCCGCCGCATCGGGCCGGGCTGAGATCTGAACCCGAACTCCTGCTCGGCCGGTGCTGACGTAATCAAGCGTGGCAATCGACTTCGATACATGGAACGGCTCGGTGTGGGTAACGGTGGCTGTCGGCACGAATCCGATTCGCTGGCTGCGCGGCGCGATCCGGGCCGCGATGAGCACCGCGTCCAACCTGCCGCGCACACGATCGATTCGGTCGTCGGGCTCAAAGACATTCTCGGACTGCAACGTGAGCGAATCCTCGATCGTCACGAAGTCCAGCGCTCCACGTTCGGCTTCAGCGACCAAATCGGCCCAGTAGCCGGCGTCGAATAACTCGGCGGGACGAGCGTCGGGTTCACGCCACGCGGCAGGGTGCCACCCGGCACCCTCCAACGCCACGGCCAGGTGCAGGGAACTCGACGAACCAGGCATTCTCGACCTGCCTTCCTACGGATACGGCTACCGGGACCCGCCGCGGTCAGCGGCAGACGTCCCTGTTACCAGTAACCAGGGGAATCGCTGGTCGATTCCACGGCAGCCGGCGCACCTTCGCCAAGTACGCGTTCCTACCACCCGATACGCGGCGGGGCTGCTGAAATCATGGGGATTGCAATCCCCTGTTAGCCAGCAATGGCAGCACACCTTCGGCGAACCAGTAGGCCTCCTCCAGATGCGGGTAGCCCGACAGGACGAACTCGTCGAAGCCCAGCGAATGGTACTCGCGAATCAGGTCGGCGACTTCCTGGTGGCTGCCGACCAGCGCGGTACCGGCACCACCGCGGACCAGGCCCACGCCGGCCCACAGATTCGGGTATATCTCCAACTTGTCGACCCGCCCGCCGTGCAGCGCGGTCATCCGTCGCTGCCCCTCGGATTCCGAACTGGCAAGCTGCGCCGTGGCTTTGGCGATCTGCTCCTCGCTGAGCTCGGCAAGCAGCTCGTTGGCTACAGCCCACGCCGCAGCCGAGGTGTCACGGCTGATGGTATGCAGCCGAATGCCGAACCGCACTGCGCGCCCCCGGGCGGCGGCCTCCGCCCGCACCTTGTCGATCTTGTCGGCCGCCGCCTGCGGCGGCTCACCCCAGGTGAGGTAGACGTCGGCGAACTCCGCCGCGATCGGCAGCGCCGCGCCCGAGGAACCGCCAAAGTAGATCCCCGGCAATGGATCCGGTGGTGCCGACACCCGGGCGTCGTTCACGGTGTAGTACTTGCCGGTGAAATCCACCGAATCCTGCGCCCACACCGATGTGACGATCTGCAGGAACTCGGCGGTGCGGGCGTAGCGCTCGTCGTGGCTGAGGAAGTCGCCGAAGCGGCGTTGCTCGGCGTCATCGCTACCGCTGACGACGTTGAGTAACACCCTGCCTCCGGAAAAGCGTTGCAACGTCGCGGTCTGCTGCGCGGCCAAGGTGGGCGGGATCAGTCCGGGACGGAAAGCGACCAGGAACTTCAGCTTTTCGGTCTCGGCCAATAACGCGGCCGAACTGAGCCATGCGTCTTCGCACCAGGTCCCCGTCGGCGTCAGCACGCCTTCAAAGCCCAGCCGGTCGGCGGCGCGAGCCACTTCGGCCAAGTAGCGACGAGTAGGCGGACGAAATCCCTTCGGATTCGAGCGGTTCGTCGATGCGTGCGACCCGCCCACAATCGAGCGGCTGTCACCGGTGGTGGGCAAGAACCAGAAAAATTTGGGAGACATCTATCTCGACGCTAGGTTGCCGTCGGGCGGGCGTGCAAGTCGCGCTCTGGGCGGATTTAACCCGCGCCACAAGGGACGGGCCGGAGTATTTTGGCCTGGCGTGTCGCGCGAACTACATCTGTTGGCCTATGGAAAGGACCCGGTGCCCAACCTCGCGGCGCGGGTCGCGGCGGGCAGTGCAATTGAGTCGCCCGGGCTAGTGGGCGTCATTGCGCCCGAACGAATCCCGCACCGGTTGCCGTGTTGACTCCCGCGTCGCGCAGCACCGTGCTCGCCGTATCCGGTTCGACCGCTCCGTCGGGCAGTGTGGCGGCCGGTATTGACTTGATGCGGTACAGGAATTCGGTGGCCGTCTTGATCAGGTCGGCGCTATCCCCGGTAGGGACGAATGGGAGGCGCAGCCGGATCCCGTCGGCATTGCCGCCCTGGTCTACGGGCCACTTACGGTAGAGGGCGTCGTGCAGGTCGGCGGCCGAGAAGCCTTCGGTTTGACTCTGCGCTATACGCACGATCTCGTCGGCATTCGCCGGGTCTGCGAGGAAACGTTGCGCATCCAGTTCCGCTTTCAGCCAGCTTTTGGCGACGTCTGGATGCTTGTCGGTGAACTCCTTGTCCATCACCAGGAAACCGCCGTCATGCTGGTCGGTCAGTACGTCGCTGGCAACGCGCCTAGCCAGCCCGGCATTGACCAGTTTCGACGCGGTGGGTTCCCAGATGATCGCGCCATCGATGGTGTGGTTTTGGAAGCTGGAGGTGATTACCTCGATGCTCTGGTTCAGGTAGGCGGAGGGCTTGACTTTCAGGGCATCGAACGTGGATTGGGCGATGCGGTCGGTGCAACTTCCCTGCGGAGTGGCGACGGTCTTGCCATCAAACCAGGCGAGGGCGTCGTGTTGGCTGGCGAAGTTCGGCGCGTCCGGTCGCACAAGAAATACGCCGCACTGGTCTTGGGAGAGTCCGAGTGTCGCGAGGATTCGCAGATCCCGCGTGCTTCGTTTACTCGTGCCGACGATCGCCGGCATGTCGCCCACATAGCCGATTTGTTGCTTGCCGGCCAGCAGCTGGCTCACGACGATCGAGCCCTGCAGGCCAACCTGAAAATCAACCGTCGAGCCATTCGGCAGGTATTTCTTCCAGAATTCCTTGCCCCGCATGACAAGTCCGGACCACGCTTCGGTGTAGTACGGCTGGTAGCCGACGGTGAGGTGTACGGCGCCGCCGTCGGAGACGATGTCGTTTCCCCCGATGTTGCCGACCGCGGCGCAGCCGGCGGCGGTGACTATCGTTGTCAGGGCAACAACGAGTACATGTTTGAGTCGCATCGGCATCTTTCTGTCGTCAAAGGTGTCGGGGTATCGATCAGGTAGCTACCGGCACGTCGGTCGTCCCGGCGGGGCGCAGTAAGTCCAGGGCGCGGTGTTTGATGTGCTGCAACCGGTCGTCGTGCAGGAGATCCGCGCGCTGACGGGGACGGGCGAGGTTGATGGAAAACTCCTCGCGCACCCTGGCCGGTCGTTCGGTCATGATCAGCAAGCGGTCGGCCAGCAGCAGCGCCTCGTCGACGTCGGTGGTGATGAACAACACCGTCCTTCGTTGCTCGGCAAGGAGTTCGGCGGTGTACTCCTGCATCAATTCGCGGGTCATCGCGTCCAAACCGCGAAACGGTTCGTCAAGCACCAGAACGGCGGGTTCGTTGATCAGGGCCCGGGCTAATTCGGCCCGCCGACGCATGCCACCGGACAGTTCACTGGGATACCGGTCGCCGAAATCGGCGAGTCCCACGCGGGTCAGGATGGCGTCCGCGCGCCGCCGCGCCTCCGGACCACGTTCGCCGCGTGCGCGCGGCCCGAACATGACGTTCTCGGCAGTCGTCAACCATGGCATCAACGCGTTCTCTTGGAACAACAGCAACCGTTCGGCCGAAGGCCCGCTCACCTGACGGCCGTCGACGGTGATCAGACCGCTCGCGGGCCGCTGATACCCGGCCAGCAGGTAACCGATGGTGGTCTTGCCGCCGCCCGAGGGTCCGATCATCGCCACGATCTCACCGGGCGCGAGCCGAAACGAGCAGTCCTCAACCACTTTCACGGCCTGACGACCCCTGCGGACGTCAAACGAGACGTGATCGAACAGCACCGCTCCGGCCGGGTTAGCTGTCATGACGCCACGCGCCGCCACGGCATCAGTCGATTTCCGAGCGCCCGCACGAGTCCGCTCGACAGGTAGCCGGCGATGCCAAGGCTGATCATCGCCACGACGACCCGGGGTAAGTTATTGCCCTCGTATGCGTTCCACACGAGGAAGCCCAACCCACCGTCGCCGGATTGTCGGCCGCCGCCGGAGATCAGTTCCGCGGCGACGACGACCTCCCAGGTAATGCCCATGCCGACCGCCGCCCCCGTCACCAGCGACGGCAGCAGCGCGGGAAACACGACGCGCCGGAAGATATACGACCGGCTCGCACCCATCGACCGCGCGGCAAGCACGTAGCGGCGGTCAATCTCTTCGGCGCCGCCGACGGTGTTCAGCACGACCGGAAACAGCGCGCCGAGGAAGGTCACGAACGTGATGGACAGTTCTTGGGTCGGCCAGAAGATGATCGCGATCGGCACCCAGGCAAGTGGCGGGATCGGCCGCAAGCATTCGAACACCGGAAAAGCCATGCGCTTGAACCACGGACGGGTTGCCATCAGCAGCCCCACCGTTCCGCCGATTATCAGCGCCAGCGCGAAACCGGCCAGCACCCGCTGGAAAGACAGCGACCAACTGTTCCAATATCCCGGGCTGCCAGCAAGTTTCAGGAAGTCGACGACGACCGCTGACGGGGGCGGCAGCTGGGCGACCAGTGGGACGCGGATGCCGACCCACCCGTTGAGTCGCGTGGCGAGCTCCCAGACCGCGGCGAAGACGACAATGCCGATCGCACCGCGTCTGAAGGCGGTCGTCTCCACCTGCTCGGTGCGCCGCAGCAGCCCCGGGCGACTTGAAATCGCGATCATCGCACCATCTCCCGCTCCCCCACGTCGAACGCGCGCCGGGCTTCGTCGCGGACCGCGTCCGAGACTTCGCCGACGAGTTCGCGGAAGTGCGGTGCGGTGATGATGCCGCGGTCCCGGGGACGATCCAGGTCGATGTCGATCGTCGTCTTGACTCGACCGGGGCGGGTCGTCATGACAGTGACGCGGCTGCCCAGGTAGACCGCTTCCTCGATGTCATGGGTGATGAAAAGCACTGTGACGGCGAACTTGTCGTAGATCTGCAAGAGCGCATCATGCATCGCAGAGCGCGAGATCGCGTCCATTCCGCGAAACGGCTCGTCGAGCAGAAGCACGGCAGGTTCCATGACCAGCGCACGCAGAATCTCGACGCGCCGCTGCACGCCGCTGGACAGCTCGCCCGGGTAGCTGTGCGCTATGTCGCCGAGCCCCGCCTCCTGCAGGCGCCCACGCGCGATGCCCGCAGCGTCGCGGCGGCTGAGCCGCCGCTGCGCGACAAGGCCGTAGCCGACGTTGTCGGCGACGGTAAGCCACGGGAAGAGCGTGCTGTCCTGGAAGACGACGACCCGGTCGGGACCGATCCCGGCGGTGGGCCGGCGCGGGCCGCACAGCAGTTGCCCGTCCAGGTCGATCCGCCCCGAAGTGATGTCGGTGAACCCGGCGACGGCCCCGAGCAGGGTGCTCTTGCCGCACCCGGAAGGTCCGACGATCACGTGGAGTTCGCCAGCGCCGATGTCGAGGGTGAAATCCTGCACCGCCGCTACCGGAGCGCCGGCCGTCCGGTATTCCTTGCCCACAGCGTCGAGGACCAGGTTGCCCCCGGTCATGACCCGATGCTCCGCGCCCGATACGCCATCAACCGGCTGCCGACGAAGCGGATCAAGGCGCTGCTGGCAAAACCGACCAAGCCAAGCGTGATCATCGCGATCACGATCGTCGGGTAGCGGGTCGTCGTGTAGGAGGCATTGATCAGGTAGCCCAGACCAAACTGGCCCGCGATCATCTCCCCGGCGACCAGCGAGAACCAGGCGACTCCCATCCCGATCTGCAGGCCGGTGAAGATGTAGGGCAACGAACCCGGAATCACCACGGTGCGCAGCACCGTGGTCGGGCCGGCGCCCAGGCAGCGTGCCGCCCGGATCAAGTTCTGATCGATGGAATGCACGCCGAGCAACGTGTTCAGCGTCACCGCGTAAAACGCCGCGAGGTAGGTCAGGAAGATGACGGAGCCCTCCCTGGTGTGAAACATCAGCATCGCCAACGGAACCCACGCCAGGATCGGGATGGGCCGTATCAACTCGAAGACCGGAAAGGCGTACTGGCGAAATCGCGATGACCACCCCAGCAGCAGGCCCAGCGGAATCCCGGTCAACAAAGCCGCGGTGAAGGCGATGGCGACGCGCCGAACGCTCGCCCAGATGTGGGCGTAATAGGACAGCGTGAAAATGGACGTGCCGTAGGCCGGGTCCGGGCTGACCCATTCCCGGATCACCTCGGTCGGACCGGGGATGCCACGAAATCGCGGCAGCGCCAGCACGTCGACAGTCAGATACCAGCAGCCGACGAACAGCCCCAGGCCGAGCAGCGCCAGCGGAAGCGCGGGTGACAGCATCCGACGCCGCCTCGGCTTCGGGCTGATTCCCGCACTGCTGGGGGCGGTCAGGGGGATCGTCTCGGACGAAAGGGCGCTCACGAAGCTTCCTGGGACTGGCTGGAAATAGCGAAGCCCCGTGGCTGAAGTCCGAAGCGGAGGCTCCGTCGCGGGGCTTTCTGGCGAAACTCAGTGATCATTTCCTCGCCGGTCGCGCGCCGCAACCGTATAGATCTCCTTGACCAAAACCTCCCCTAGCGGGTGAGGTCAACCCGGGCGTGGGTCTCTTGCTCGAGGCCGAAGACCTGCACGGCGGCTGACTTTCCTTTCAGGACATAGCATCCCCGGTCGATGAGTCCGGGCGGTCGAGACGCCAGCGCGTCGACGCAGTGCTGGGTGAGAAGGATCGCGTCGCCGGTGGTTTTGGTGAGTTGCTCGACGCGGGCTGCCACGTTGACGGCATCACCGATGAGGGTGAACTCGAGCTTGCCGCCGCCGCCGATGGTTCCGGCGATCACCACACCGGTGTTGATCCCGATCCCGATGCAAAGCTCCCCGCCGAATCGCTTAGCGACCAGACGCTGAATCAGCACGGCGGCTGTCACCGCAGCGTCGGCATGCTCCGCGAGGTCATTCGGGGCACCGAAAACGGCCAATGCGCCGTCGCCGAGAAACTTGTTGACATGCCCACCGGCGCCGACGACCGCGGGCACAACAATCTCGAATAACGCATTGAGGCGGGCGACCGTTTCCTCGGCCGGGTTGGCCTCGGCGAATGGAGTGAAGTCGCGGATGTCGATGAACATCACCGTCACTTCTCGGCGCTCACCGGTGAAGACATCGTCACCCTGCTCAAGCAGCCGCGCCGCCAGGGCGGGGTCGACGTAGGTTCCAAACGCGGCCTGAAGTCGTTGCCGCTCAGCCAATCCCGCCTGCATTCGGTTAAACGAGGCCGCCAAAGCACCCAGATCGTCGTCTTGAACCACCGGCAGGCGTTGACTGTAATTGCCGGCCCCGACACGTGCTGTTGCTGCGGCGAGGTCATAAACGGGATGCAGGGACGGCGAGATCATGGCGCCGACGGTGATCGGCACACCCCAGAAAAGCGTCAGCGCACCCGCGATCACGACACCAAGTAATGGGACGGCACCGGTCCGATCCAGGGCGACGCCCAGCAGCACGGCTGTTCCAGGGAACGTGAATACGGCGCCCAGCACCGAGAGTTCCAACCACACGGCAAAGCTCGGACGGGAACGCGGCAGGGTATCGCCGATCGACGTATCCCCGGCGAGAGCGGCTCGAGCCGGTCGCATTGCTCCTTGCGCGAACGCGTGCACGGCGATCAGGCCCGAGGCGGTTCCTAATGCGGCGCCCATGATCCCGTATTGGACGAGCCGCCGCCCGGTTATTCCGGCCACCACAGCGAAACCCACAAAAAGCGCTGCGGGCCAAACAGGCATTAAACCCAAAACGCGAACACCCGCCGCACGACTCCATGCATAGGTGTCTTTGAGTGCTGCCGCCCGATCGACGGCACCGCCAGCCGCCCATCGTTCGGCACCCCGGAGCGTTCGATTACCCGGAAGAACCAGCATGAACGCCAACCCCAACACCGCGACACCGGCGACTAAAGATGCCTCCGCATAGCGACTCGACTTCTCGAAAGCCACGACGCTCCAGGACCAGAGGAGGTAGACCGGCAGCCCTGAGGCGAACGTAACTATCCAAACCGCCCATGAATACCTCGCGCCGTACCGATCCCACGCCCACTGCCAGATGCGGTCCATCCCGGAAGACTAAACGTCAAGCGCCTCGACCTGCGAATGCTCCCGGCGTACGAAGTGTCACCTCGAGCTAAGAAAGACGAAACTCATTCGGTTGTTCGGCAAGGCATTCGAGTTCGTCTGTCTCAAAGCTAACGTTCCCGGATTCTCAAATGTCGTGTCAGCCGCAGGGTTACCACGCAACTCGGGACAGAGCGATCTCGGCCAGCCTTTCCCTTGTTCGGGTGGCGCTGCACCGCTCAGCGCCAGCGCTCCCTCCGAAAAATCCGGCTCACTAAGGATTCCCACGAAAAACCACATACGGTTAGCTTGTTTCGGGATTGACTTTCGACGTGCGCTCGCCGTCCATAGGCGAGAGCGTTCAGATCGTCACGCTTAGTCCTGAACAACCGAGGGAGTCCACGATGAACAACGACCAGATCGTCGCGCTCGTCACTGGCGCCAACCGTGGGTTGGGTAAGCGGTTCGCGGCCCAACTTGTCGAGCGTGGAGCGAAGGTCTACGCCGCCGCACGCCGCCCCGAAACAATAGACATACCCGGCGTTGAACCCGTCCAGGTCGATATCACCGACCCAACCTCGGTAGGCCGCGCTGCCGACCAGGCCGGCGACGTTACCGTGCTCATCAACAACGCCGGCAGTTCGACGCGCGCCGGACTGCTATCTGGCTCGTTAGAGGACGTGCGGCTAGAGATGGACACGCACTACTTCGGCACGCTCAATGCTATCCGCGCCTTCGTTCCGATAATTGAAGGAAATGGCGGAGGTGCAATCCTCAATATGCTTTCGGTGTTGTCCTGGCTGCACCTTCCCGGCTCCGGTGCCTACGGCGCAGCCAAGGCAGCAGCCTGGGCAATGACTGATGCCCTTCGGCAGGAACTCGCTCCTCGCGGCATTCAAGTCACTGCCGTACACGTCGGCTACATGGACACTGACATGGCCGCCTTCGCGCCAGCGGACCAGAAGACCGATCCCTCGGTGGTCGCCAAACTCGCGTTGGACGGCCTGCTCGCCGGTTTACCGGAAGTCCTCGCCGACGACCTGACGCGCGCGGTGAAGGCGCAACTATCCGGCAGTCCCTAACGCCGTGTGTAGTGCAACGAAAGGCGGCGGCAACGCAACTCTCCTTGCATTTTCAGAACTAACGTTGTGGGTTTCTCGAAAGCCGCAGCGAAAGTACGGGATCGGGAGGGTGATCGCGCCGACGTTTCGACACGCCTGCCTTTAGCTAGTGAGGCCAACTCGCGCATAGGTGGTCTCTTGGTCGAGGCCGAAGACCTGCACGGCGGCTGACTTCCCTTTCAAGACATGGAATCCCCGGTCGATGAGTCCAGGCGGTCGAGACGCCAAGGCGTCGACGCACTGCTGGGTCAGAAGGATCGTGTCGCCGGTGCTTTTGGTGAGTTGCTCGACGCGGGCCGCGACGTTGACGGTGTCACCGATCAGGGTGAACTCCAACTTCCCCCCGCCGCCGATGGTGCCGGCGATCACCACCCCGGTGTTGATCCCGATGCCGATCCGCAGCTCGCCACCGAATCGCTTAGCGACCAGACGCTGAATCAGCACGGCGGCGCTCACCGCAGCGTCGGCATGCTCCGCGAGGTCATTCGGGGCGCCGAAAACAGCCAGTGCGCCGTCACCGAGGAACTTGTTGACATGCCCACCGGCGTCCACGACAGCCGGCACGACGATCTCGAACAGCGCGTTGAGCCGGGCGACCGTTTCCTCGGCGGTGTTGGCCTCGGCGAACGGCGTGAAGTCGCGGATGTCCACGAACATCACCGTGACATCGCGGCGTTCCCCGGTGAAGACATCGTCACCCTGTTCAAGCAGCCGCGCCGCCAGGCCGGGATCGACATAGGTCCCGAACGCCGCCTGAAGTCGTTGCCGCTCAGCCAGACCGGCCTGCATGCGGTTGAACGACGCAGCGAGCACACCGAGGTCATCGTCTTGAACCACCGGCAATTGCTGGCTGTAGTCGCCGGCTGCGACACGTTTCGTTCCTTCGGCAAGATCCGCAATTGGTTTCAGGGCCGGCGAAAAGGAGGCAAAGAGCGTTATCGGCACACCAAATCCCAGAGTCACCCCGAATCCGATGACCACCCAAAGCGCGGGAATCTGACTCACCCGGGCGAACACAGCCGTGAGCATCTCGCCCAAGACGGCGAATGCAAACGCGACCCCGAGCATGGACAGGTTCGTCCAGGTGGCGAACGTAGGGCGAGACCGCGGCAGGCAGTCCCCGATTCCCTTGCCACCAGCGAGCGCGACCCTTACCGGCCGCAGCGCGGCCTCCACCAAGCTGTGCACGCCGATCAGGTGGCAGCCCGGCCCGAAAATGGCACCCAAGATCCCATACTGGCCAAGCCGCCATCCGGTCGCGCCGGCAATGACACCGACAATGACCGCCAACACGCCGGCCACGACTGCGACGACCCCTAATGCTCGAGCGGTTCCCTGGCGAGACCAGACATACGTGGCCTCCAGAGCGCTCCCCCGATCGAGCTCTTGGCCCGCAGCCCATCCATCGACAAGTCGCCACGCGCCGAGGCCAGGAAGGACCAGCACGTACGTCAGCACAAGCACCGCGACAACGGTGACACTGGCCGACTCGATGTAGCGACTGGACTTCTCGAAGGCCACGATGATGAACGACAAGACTAGGTAGACCGGGAACGCTATAGGGAAACCGATCGCGCAAATCACCCACGAGTACCTTGGTCCGTGGCGATCCCAAGCCCACTGCCAGACACGGTCCATCCCGCGAGACTAAACGGCCAGTGCCCTTTCATCTGCCCTTTAACGCGCATCTAGACGTTCGGCTGGCAGCCCAAAGCGAAAGTATCGGGTCGCGACGCACCGGCGCGAGATACACGTTTACGAAAATGCTCGCTGGGAGTATCAAGAAATGCTCGCCGAGCGCCGCGGCTCCTGGGAGAGGCATTCAGCGGGAATGTTCGAGTTCTGCTCGGACCTGGTCGATTTGGTCGTAGGCGTAGGTCGCCATGGCGGCGGTGGTCATGGTCTCGCCCTTGCGGGCGAGTGATTCGTAGGCCGGATCGCCGAGAACTTCGCGTAGGTGGGCGATCGCGGTATTGATCTCGGGGGAGATCGCCGCGGTGATGAGGCTGAACGCGAACCCGGCGATGATGGCCGCTGGTTCGTGCCGTCCGAGCCGGTCGAAAAGGGCGGCGAGGATAGCCAGCGTGGTACGGATCAGGGTGGTGTTGCCCGCATCCTGGAGGTTGCGGATCACCATCATGAGGTGGTTGAGCGCGGCCAGCGGGTCCCCGTCCTCGGCCTCCAGGCGGGACACGCTGGCCGCCAGGGTTGTCTCGTTGCCGCGGTTGCCGCTGTCCTGGGCGATCACCAGGCCCCGGCGCAAGGCTTCCAGCGCTCCGGCGGGATCCGCGCCGTGGGAGGCGTGGCCGTGAGCCCAAAGCGCGTACGAGAGCATACAGGGGTTGTGCGTGGCTTCGGCGGCGTCGATCAGGCCGTTCGCGGCGGCCCTCGCCTCCTCACCGCAACCGGTGGCGGGCAAAGCGAGCACGAGGCATGCCCTGGTGATTACACGGGTGTCGCGACCGTGTGCCAGCTGAGCGCGGCACCACTCGACGTATCGCTGGGCCTGGCCGATGACCATGTACGCAGCGCCAAGCCAGCCCTCGACGCCGAACGGCACCTCGTGGCGGCCGCTGGCGATCACCAGCTGGCCGGCGTCGCTGTAGCGGACAGCCGCCTTGATCCGTCCGGGATGGAAGCACTGCGCAGCCACCACATATAGGAACGCGAGTCGGGGATGGTCGACGGCTCGGGCGGCCTCGATGAGCTCTTCGGCCCAGGCTATCGGCTCGTATTTTTCAACCCAAACGCCGAGGAACGCCGCGTAGGTCGCGAGGGCGGCGGCGACATCCAGATCGCCGTGGTCGGCAGCCCAGCGGAATGCGGTGCGCAGATTGGCCAGCTCGACGCTGAACCAGGTGTAGGCCTCCCGCTGTCGCGGGCTATCCCACAGCGCCATGATCTCGGCTTCACGTCCAGCAAAGTGGCGGGCATGTGCGGTCCGGGCTTCGGTCGCCGCACCGCTCGCGGCGAGTTGCTCGGCGGCGAACTGGCGGATGGTCTCCAGCATCGAGTATCGGGTCCGCCCGGACGACCGTTCGGCGACCAGCAGCGACTTGCGCACCAGTGCATCCAGCAGATCCAGGGTGGCCAATTCATCTGGGGCGTCTGCGGATCCCGCTACGGCACAGGCACTCTGCAGGTCGAATCCACCGGCGAACACCGAACACCGATCCAGCAGCACCTTTTCCGGATCGTCGAGGAGGTCATAGGACCAAGCGACGGCGTGGCGCAGAGTATGGTGGCGCTCCAGACCGCGCCGCGAGCCCACCAGCAGCCGCAACCGCTGATCGAGCCGATCACGCACCTCGCCGGCGGTCATGGCCGCCATCCGCGAGGCCGCCAGCTCGATGGCCAGCGGAACCCCGTCCAGACGGCGACAGATCTCCACCACCGCGGCAGCCTCGCCGTCGGCGCCCACCGTGAAGCGCGGCGAAACGTGCTGGGCCCGTTCGACGAACAAGGCCACCGCGGCCGAGTCGACGCCCGCGCCCACGTCCAGCGAGGGCACCGGCCACAGCCGCTCGTCAGCGATTCCGAGTCCTTCGCGGCTGGTGGCGACAACCTTGGTCGTTGCCGAGGCATCGAGGATGGCCTCGATCAGATCAGCGGCGGCATCGAGCACGTGTTCGCAGTTGTCGAACAGCAGCAGCCGCTCCCTGCCCTCCAGGGCGACGGCCACGCTCTCGGCCACGCTGCGGCCGGGTTGTTGGGTGACGCCCAAAACCGCGGCCACCTCGTCGGGCACCGCAGCAGGATCGCTGACCGCGGCCAGCTCGAAAAGCCATACCCCGTCCGGGAATTCATCGACCAACCGCCCCGCCACCTCGAGAGCCAGCCGGGTCTTGCCGACCCCGCCCACCCCGGTCAGCGTGACCAGCCGATGAGCCTTCACCGCGGCGTGCACCTCGCCGACCTCGAACTCGCGCCCAATGAAGCTGGTGACCCCAGTCCGCAGGTTCCCCGGACACACATCCAGCGCCCGCAGGGCCGGGAATTCCGCGCGCAGGCCTTCTGCTCGTACCTGGAAGACACCGATTGGGGCCGGCAGATCCCGCAACCTCCGCGGCCCCAGATCCACCAGATCCACTCCGGTCAGCAGACCTGCCGTCGACTCGGCCAAAAGGATCTGTCCACCATGCCCGGCGGCCATCACCCGTGCCGCGCGGTTGAGCACCACACCGAAGTAGTCCGCCCCCCGTAACTCGGCTTCGCCGGTCGCTAGGCCCATCCGCACCGGCAACTCCAGCGCTCTCTGCGCCGCTACAGCGGCGTCGACCGCTGACCTGGGTGAGGCGAACGCGGCACACACCCCGTCACCGGTGTGCTTGAACAGCCAGCCGCCCTGCGCCTCGACCGCCTGGCGCAACACGTCGTCATGGGCAGCGAGGGCGATGCGCATCGCGTGCGCGTCGGCCTCCCACCGACGGGTCGAACCCTCGACATCGGTGAATAAAAACGTCACCACCCCCGAAGGAGCAGGCGTTCGATCAGATGACACCCCCGCAGAATCTCACAACAGACGGGCTCCCACCTCACATCAACCGAAGCCGCCCAGACCCGCGACTTCCGAAGCGCCGGGCAACCCAGGCGCCTCGCCAGGCGCTACAAGGCCAGCGCTTGGCGCAGCACCGCGATCGCCTCGGCCTGCTCCCGCCGCGAGACCGCCGCGGTTTGGATGAGAGCTGAGCCGTGGAAAGTGCCGGGGAACAAATGCAATTCGACGCTGACTCCGGCGGTGAGCATCGCCAGGGCGTAGGCGACGCCCTCGTCGCGCAGGGGATCGAAATGCATCACCGAGACGTACGCGGGTGGCAGGCCCGCCAGCTCGGTCGCGCGGGCCGGAGCGGCGTAGACCGGCACGTCGTCGGAGCCGGCGCGGCCCGGTCCGAGGTAGCAGTCCCAGCTGAATACCGCTCGGGGGCGATTCCACAGCGGGGTATCGGTGAATGCGGTCATGCTCGGGCTGGTGAGCCGATCGTCGAGCTCCGGCACCGACAGGAACTGAAAGGCGATATGCGGCCCACCGCGGTCACGGGCCAGCAGCGCCAGCCCCGCGCACAGCCCGCCGCCGGCGCTCATGCCGTGGATCGCGATGCGCGCAGGGTCAATGCCCAGCTCACCCGCGTGAGCCGCCATCCAGACCAGGCCGGCATAGACGTCCTCCAGCGGCCCGGGGAACGGTGTCTCCGGCGCCAGCCGGTAGTCCACGGACACCACGACGACGCCGAGCTCACGGGCGAGCGTGACGTTGGACGCGTGCTCGGTCTCGAGATCACCGGCAATGAACCCGCCACCGTGGACGCTGTATATCCCGGCGGGTGCGGTGGGATGTTCGGGCCGGTAGATCCGCACCGTCACCGCGGGATCGCCGTCGCGGGCCGGGATGTGGCGGTCCTCGATGTGCAGCCCCGTCGTGTCCGGCACCGGCAGCTCGGCGATCATCTCCGACATCGCCGTCCGCATCCTGGCCACGTCGTCACCCTCCCAGGTGGGGAGGAGAGGGATCAGTTCAGCGATTTCAGGGTCGAACGCGTAGGTCGTCATGTGGCGCTCCGGGATCGATTTCGCATCACCACATCTTGCTCAGCAATCCCGCCGCTGGCCAGTAGTCGGGACCGGCCATGTCACCATGAGGCATGCGCGGACCGGAGGCCACGGGGGACGGGGCGTCGAGCACGAACAAACTCGCGCGTCCCACCAACGCCGACGTGGCCCGGTTGGTGGGCGTGTCGACCGCGACGGTCAGTTACGTGCTCAACGAGGTGGAAGGCCGGAAGATCTCGCCCCGCACCCGCGAGGCCGTCTATCGCGCCGCCGAGCAGTTGGGTTATCGGCCCAATCTTGCCGCGCGCAACCTCGCCCGCGGCAAGAGCGGCGTCGTCTTATACGTGCTGCCGCGGGTGGCGGTAGGCGACATGCCGATGCAAGCGGGCAGCCGGATGACCACGGAACTGGCGCGGGTGGGCCTGCTGCAGGTGCAATGCTTCGAGACCGAGGACGACCAGCATGTCGTCGACGCCGTTAAGAATCTGGACCCTGTCGCGGTTACCAGCCTGTTCCCGCTCAGCAGTGACGTTGTCGACGTGGTCGAGGCCGCCTCGATACCGCATATCCAGATTGGGGCGCTGCCCGCGCTGGGAGATCCGCACCTCTCGGTTGGCGAGCTACGCGTAGAGCATCTGGTCTCCCGCGGTCACCAACGGATCGGGTTCGCCTACACGGGGGTCGGCCGCTGGCGCGCCCTGGGTGATTACTGGCTGCAAGGAGTCGCGGGCGCGGCGCAGGATCGCGGTCTTCCGCCCGTGCGCATTGCCGAGGTCACCGCGGAAAACGCCGCACAGGTGGTCACCGATTGGGTGCAGGACGGCGTCACCGCGGTGTGCGCGCAAAGCGACGAGATCGCCTGCTTGGTCTTGTACGGAATCCGGGAAGCGGGGTTGCGCTGCCCGGAGGATCTCGCCGTGATGGGCGTCGACGCCACTCCGATGGCAGCGCTGAGCTCTCCCGCGCTCACCACGGTGGAGTTCAACCCCATCGCGGTCGCCGACGCGGCCATCGCCGCGGTGCTCACCGAGTTGGGGTATCCCGCCCAACCGCCCCCGCAGCCGACGGACATCGCCCGTCTGGTCGTGCGTGCCTCGACCTGATCGGCTCCGCCCTTAAGCCGGTGAGCGTCACCCCCGGGCCGCGACGCGTGCTCCTTCAGTGAGATCGCGGACCTGGGCGTAACGCTCACGCACCGCCGGGCACGGTGGCCCCTGGTACGCGTCGGCCGGCGGCGCCTTCCACCGCGGCGGGCGCGGGTCGCCGCCGAGCACCCAGGCGGCCTGCCGCGCCGCCCCGAGCGCCACGTATTCCGCCGGGCTGGGTGCCAGCACGGGGACGCCGAAGACCGTCGGCGCCATTTCCCGCAAGGCCCGCGAGCGGGCACCGCCGCCGATGAGAAGGACCCTGCGGACAACCACTCCGAGGGCGGTCAGGTGGTCGATGCCGTCTGCGAGCGCGCACAGCAGGCCTTCGACCGCCGCCCGCGCCAGGTTGGCGGCCGTCGAATTCGACACTCGCAGGCCGTGCACCGCTCCGGCGGCGTTGGGGCGGTTGGGCGTGCGCTCGCCTTCCAGGTAGGGCACCAGCACCAGGCCTGCACTGCCCACTGGCGCCGACAGCGCCAGCCGGGACAGCTCATCGTGATCGACACGCAACATGGCGGCCGCCGCGTCGAGCACCCGGGCCGCGTTGAGGGTGCATACCAGCGGCAGGTATCGCCCTGTGCCGTCGGCGAATCCGGCGACGAACCCACGGTCGTCGTGGGTCGGGGCGCTTGCGATCGTCGACACCACCCCTGACGTTCCAACCGAGACGATGACATCGCCTTCCTCGGCGCACAGGCCGAGCGCGGCCGCGGCGTTGTCGCCCAACCCAGGCCCGAACGCGGTCGGCCCGCTCGACGTGATGGCCTGACCGGGCCCCAGCACGGCCGGCAGCAGCGGACGCCGACCCCGCATCGCCAACTCGAGCAGGTCGCTGCGATAGGTGTTGTCCACCGCGTCGTAGTAGCCAGTGCCGCTGGCGTCGCTGCGGTCAGTGGTCAGTTCGGTGATATCGCCGTGGCCGCGTAGCTTCCAGGTCAGCCAATCGTGGGGCAGACACACCGCCGCTGTCCGATCGGCGTGGTCGGGTTCGAGGTCGGCCAGCCAGCGCAGCTTGGCCACCGTGATCGCCGCCAGCGGCACCACCCCGACGGCATTCGCCCAGGCTTGCGGCCCGCCCAGCTCGCCCACCAGTGCCGCGGCTGCATCGGCCGAGCGGGTGTCATTCCACAGCAGCGCCGGGCGCACCACGCGGCCGCCGCGGTCGAGGCATACCATGCCGTGCTGCTGAGCCGCCACCGAGACTGCGGCCACATCGTCGAGCCCACCGGCGGCCACGACAGCGTCGGCCGTCGCGGATTCCCAAGCGGCCGGGTCGATTTCGGTGCCGTCCGGATGTGGGGCGCGACCCTTGCGAACGACCTCACCCGTGTCGGCAGCGCAGACCACGACCTTGCACGACTGAGTCGACGAGTCGATGCCGGCGACGAAATTCACGGCCGCCTCACCTGCGTCTGCGCAGCGTATGCACCATGGTACCAATGATGCCCCTAAACTGTTCTGCACTGTGCCCAACACCGAACACACACCCGCTGCACGCCAAAGGTTTTCCGCCCTCCTGCTTGCCGCAGTTTTGGGATTGACCGGCTGCCAAACACACGTACCTGCCCCGACACCGACACGGGCGCCGACACCGGCACCGACGCTGCATCCGATCTCGGCTACGGCAAGACCGCCCAGCAAGCGGGCGACATTCTTCAGTCGTTGCAGTCGTGATCCAGTACGCAACGTCAAAGGTGCTTTACGGCATAGGGTTTCGGGTCTAACGCCGGTCAGGCACGTCTCACAAGTTGAAGAAGCCCGATTGCCCATCCCTGTGTTGTAATTGCCCGAGTTGAAGAAGCCGGAGTCGCCCGTGCCCGTGTTCCGAACCCCGAACTTCCACCGTGGCTACCTGTGCTGCCGGCGCCGGTGTTGACGTCGCCCGAGTCCACAAGCCGGTGTTGCAATTGCCCGAGTTGGCGAAGCCGGTATTTGACCAAATCGGCACGAGTGCCCGGCTTTTGGCGCGATGTTATACCGCTGTGCCTTTGCGCTGCTCGGCACCGGCGGCCGATGGCGGGACGTTGTTGACAACGCCCAGCCCGGCTAGGCGCCGCCACGAACGGATGGCGTGGCGCGTGACTTCCAGGATCCGGGCAGGCCCGTCATCCCCGTTTGCCAATCTGTGGGCTTTCAGGGCGTTGCCCGTCACGGCATCTAGCACGTCCCAGTCGTCGGTCTCGACAAGTGCGGTCGATTGGTATGCGGCCCGGACGGCATACCGTTCGGGTGTCACTGGCGTCGTCCTGATCGCGCGCGCGGCCCGAGCGGCGCTGTCCCACGCGGCGATCGACGGCATCTCCCCGGGGACGAACCTGCGGTGGAGTTCGGCGATCTCGGAGATCGCTTCGGCCGCAGCGTTCTGCGCGTATCGAACGACGCCCCAGGGCGGGCTGACCAGCAGCTTGCTCACCCACGTGTGAACGACGCTGTCGCCGACGGTGCCGGCCATGCAGGCGGTGCCTACCGTGAGCCAACCCAACTCGAGTACCACAAAGCTGTCTTCGGGGGACAGGTAGCCGTCGGGTCCGGCGAGCAGGTCATTGCACACCTGGACGAAGGAGGCCAGCGGCCGGGCGGACGTCGCCGGAAAGTCGGTGATCTGCGCGTCGCCGTTGATGTACGAAATCGCGTTCATGGCACACCCTTTGCCCGATTCCGGCTGATGGGATCCGCTGGCCAGCCGCAACGGGTGGGCGATGCGCTCGAAGTCCATTGGCGTTGCTTTCTCGGGTGCACGACATAAGCCCCGAAAACGACTCTACGATAAGCCAAGTCGTGCGGTGCCCGAATTAAGTATTCGCATTCGTAGGGCCGGCTTCGACGTTCGCGACCTTGGTGAGACCACTTATCGTGAGGACGCGAATCAGCAGGGGGTGCACGATCAAATGCAGGTCATCGACTTGGTCGGCACGGTCGAAAAGCGCGTTGACGCCGGCGCTGTCTAAATATTTGACCGCGCTGAGATCGACGGTGATCGGCCCGCGGGTGCCGGCGCTGGCGGTTTCGAGTGCATCGGTGAACGCATTGATGTTGCTGAGGTCGATCTCCCCTGCTGCGGTCACCCGGGGCGTCCCGTCGGCGCCAAGGTCGGCTGTCAAGCTGAGCGGTGTGGCCATTACGTGATCCTTGCGTACAGGTGAACGGTGGTGCCGGCGTCGCCGGAGTCGATCGTGAAGTCCTCCATCAGTCCTCGCATGAGGACGATGCCGCGGCCGCGATTGCTACCGGCGACCTTGCCCGGCGTCTTCCAGGTGCCGTTGTCGGTCACGGTCACCTGGAGCCGATCAACGAGGGCGGTCGCACGCAACGACACGGTGCCCTCGGGCCGACCACGGTGGCCGTGTTCGATCGCGTTGGCGACGGCTTCGCCGGTGGCGATGAGCACATTTTGAATCTGGTCAGGCCCGAGCCCAGCCTGGTTCAGCCAGCTGCGCAGGGCAGCACGACTCGGGGCCAGGTGGCTGGCGTCGGCGGCGAATCTCATCGCGAGCGGCGCCGGCTGCCGGTAGAGCAGCATGGCCACGTCGTCTGGATAACCGCCTTCGGGTTCAAGCCGGGACATCAGCTGGTCTGCGACCTCATCGAGCGCCGTCGAACGGCCATCCTTAACCAGATCGGCGGCACGGCCTATGCCGTCGTCGATCGAACTGCCGCGACGTTCGACCAGGCCGTCGGTGTACACCAACAGTGTCGCGCGGGCGGGCATCGTGATGCGGGCTTCGGGCCGGGCTGCGGACCGCCAGTGCGTCAAGGGAAGCCGGTGTCCGCCCTCCAGCAGCACGGTGGTGCCGTCGGCGTGCACCATGATGGGTGGCGGATGGCCGGCGCTGGAGTAGACCAGTTCGCCGGTGTCAAGGTTGAGCACCGCACAGAATGCGGTGGTGCACCGGGCGCCGGGCAGGAGCGCAGCGAAGCGGTCCAGCCCCGCGAGTGCCGCGCTCGGACTGGGCTCCTCGAGCAGCAAGGCACGGCAGGCGCTGCGAAGCTGACCCATCACGGTGGCCGCGGCCAGCCCGTGACCGACACAGTCGCCGACGGTCAGCGCGACGCGCCCATCCCCCAGATCGATGACGTCATACCAGTCACCGCCGACCTGCAGCGGTCGGCTCGCGGGGCGATACCGCACGGCGAAGCCTTCCGGCAGAGTCGGGGGGCCCAGCATCGCGTGCTGCAGCGCCACGGCGGTTTCCCGTTGCTCGTCGAGCTGGTAGACGCGGTGCAGGCCTTGACCCAGCCGTCCGGCCACCAACGTGAGCAGCGTGTGATCCTCCGGGGTGAAGGGTCGTTTCTCGGCCAACTCGACCCACACGACCAGGACTCCTCGGGGATGCTGCAACGCGACGCCCGTTGCGCCCACTTCCTCGGCTTCCTCGGCCAGGGTGGTGAGCAGGTCGGCATGACGCAGCGATTCGATCAGCTGCCGCTGGCGTTGGGGCAGGTCCGCCCAGTCGGCCGGCTCACCCGCGCACACCAGGCCCGGCGCTGCGGTTTCGGGAGCGTCGCTGAAGAACGTCACGGCCAGAACGCGCCGGGCCTGCCACACCCGCCGCAATTCCTCGGCGGCGCCGCGCAGCGCGTCATCCAGCGTATCCGCTTGAGCCAGTTGCTGATTCAGTGCAGCCAGCGCGATCTGGCGCTGCACGGCATAGTGTTCGGCGGTGACATCGCGGAACGTGCCGACCATGACTCGCCGCCGCGATTCGGGATCGTCGACGTGGTTGAAGTTGACCGCGATCCACACCCGATGCCCATCGCGGTGGGTAACGGGAACGGTGAAGGCGCCGTGGGACTGGCTCAGCAGTTGCGCGAACGCCGCTTCGACTTGTCGGTAGGCTTCCGGGTCGGTGTCGGCGTCTGGCCACCAGGGGTGGGTAGCTTCGTAGGGCAGCTGTTCGGGGCCGTAGCCGAGGATCTCGGTGAAGGCGGTGTTGATCTCGATGACGGCACCGTGTGCGTCGCAGACGAAGAACGCTTCCTGCAGCGAGTCGACCAGGGCGGTGCGCCAACGGGCGTGATGGTTGCGCAGCCGCGCCAGCTCGACGTTGGCGCGCACCCGAGCGAGCAGATCCGCCGCGGCGAACGGTTTGACGAGGTAGTCGTCGGCGCCCGCCAACAAGCCCTCGATCGAGGCGTCCGGTCCGGCGCGAGCGGACAGCAGCAGGACCGGTACGGCGGCGGTGCGCGAGTCCGTGCGCAGCGCCGCGAGCAACTGCAGACCGTCGAGCCTGGGCATCATCACATCGCTGATCACGAGGTCGGGGACTTGCGCGCGGATGGCCTCGAGGGCCTGCTGGCCGTCGGTGACGCCGCTTACCTGATAACCGGATGTCCGCAGCAGGTTGGTCAGGTATTCGCGCATGTCGGCGTTGTCGTCAGCGACCAGCACGCGGGTCGGTTTGCCGCCCGCTTCGGCGGAGACGGCTTTCGTTGCCGCCGTACTCCATTCCGGCGCTGGGGAATTGGCGTCGGCGGGCAGCCAGCGCAACGCTTCCTGAACGTAGGGTTCGGCCGTCACGCCGGGTACGGCGCGCGTGGCGGGCGCGGGTGCCACTTCGTGGGCGGGCAGGTGGGCCGCGCCGATCGGCAGCCGGACGGTGAATGTTGTGCCGATACCCTCGCGGCTGTCGGCACTGATGGTGCCGCCGTGCAATCCGACGAGTTCTTTGACCAAGGCCAGCCCGATTCCGCTGCCCTCCGTGGACCGGGCGCCCGCGGTTTCGATGCGGTGGAAGCGTTCGAAGAGTCGGGGCATCTCTGCGGCGGGTATTCCGATCCCGGTGTCGGTGACGGTGACTATGGCGTCAGCGGCTACGCCGTCAGCGGTGTCCTCGCGAGCTACGCGCACGGCGATGGAGCCGTCGGAGGTGAATTTCAGCGCGTTGGAGAGCAGGTTGAACATCACCTTCTCCCATATCTCGCGGTCCACGTACACCGGTAGGTCAAGCGGCGGGCAGTCCACGACGAATGTCAGCCCGGCCCGATCGATCGCCGAGCGGAAGATGCTGGCCAGTCCGGCGGTGACGGCGGATAGGTCGACGGGCTCGAAATTGGCCTGCATTCGGCCAGCCTGGATGCGCGAGAAGTCCAGCAGGGTGTTCACCAGCTTCGTCAGCCGCAAGCCGTTGCGGTGAATGATGTCCAATTCGTGGCGGGCCTGCTCGTCGAACCCGTCCGCCCGGCTGCGCAGCTCGTCGAGCGGTCCGAGGATCAAGGTGAGCGGTGTGCGAAATTCGTGGCTGACGTTGGAGAAAAACGTCGTCTTGGCCCGGTCGAGTTCGGCCAGTTCTTCGGCGCGCTGCTGCTGGGCCTGGTAGCTGCGCGCGCTGCCCACGCCCGCGGCGATATGCCCGGCCACGAGCTCGACGAAGCCGCGGTAGCTGTCATCGAGCGGACGGTTCCGGTTCAGGGCGGCCACCAGGAAGCCCAGCGGCAGGGCGCCTTGCTGCAACAGCGGCACCACGAGCGCCCGGTTGGGCGGCGCGTACCAGGCCCCCGTGGGCAAGCTCGATGCGCCGCTGAAGATCTTGCCGAGTTCGACCAACTCGGGTTCACCATGCGCCGGCTTCTCCACGGGCCATAGCGAATTCCCCTCGCGCGAAAGCGTTTCGGGCGCCGCGGGATGCCCGTGCGCGATTCCGCTGGCCCCCGCAAGCCGCGCGTCGCCGTCGTCGCCGAACAGATAGGTCAGGGTGAAAGGAAGGTCGTACGGGTTGCCCGCGAGCTGGTCGGCCGAGAAGTCGAGCAGCTGCCGCTCGGTGCGCACGACGCTCGGGTCGGAGCCCAAGTCTCGCAGCGTCGCCATTCGGCGCTCGGCGATCACTCGGTCGGTGTCCTCGCTGACCACGCACAGCATGCCGACTACGCGCGCTTCATCGTCGCGCAGCGGGCTATAGGAGAACGTGTGATAGGTCTCCTCCGGGTAGCCCGACCGCTCCAGGATCAGCATCAAGGCCTCGTCCCAGGTCGCCTCCCCGGTCGACAGCACCCTCTCGATCCGCGGACCGATATCGGTCCAGATCTCCGCCCACACCTCGCTGGCCGGACGGCCGAGTGCCCAGGGGTACTTGCGGCCGAGGGTGTCGCGGCGATACGCGGCATTGCAGAAGAACGTCAGGTCGGGTCCCCACGCCATCCACATCGGAAACCGCGACGCCAGCAGGATGTTGATGGCCGTTCGGAGGCTTTGGGGCCAGTCGTCCACCGGCCCGAGCGGGGTGGACACCCAATCGACCGCGGCCAGATCGCGTCCGATCTCCTGGTCTGCCCGGAAAACCACTTCCGTCCCTTCGCGATGTGACCCTTTGCGGTCTTCGTCCCTTAAGACAACCATCCATCAGGTTCGCGTCGCCAGCGTTTACCCGAGATCGCGCAAACAAAGCCGGCGGGTTGGACCATGCGGAACCCGCTTGAGCGCAAATTAAACGTCGAGAGCTGAAGCCGGGGTTTCCGCCCGACATGCGATGAAACGCGCTCTATGACAAGCGAAGTCATTGCTGTTGAATGTGCCGATATCGATCACCCACCCGGGGAGGACCATGAACGACACCGACCGCGACGTCGGGGCGATCACGCAGTATGACCTGGTATGACAAGGCCCTGGTACGCACCCCGGGCGGCTGGCGCATCGCCCGCCGGGTATGCCGGATCACCTGGTGGACTGGCAATCCGCGGGTCAACGAAACGATCCCCGGGGTGAGGTTCGACCTGGCCACCGCGGTGCTGCGGGGCGAGGCCGACGCCGGACGCGTCGGGATCCTCGCTGCGGCAGCCGGGTGACCGCGCGCGAGCGTTGGCGCTCAGATCAATTCGCGTAGCGTCTCGATCAGCTTGATGCGCTCGGCCGGGGTAGCCGCGATGGGCGCCACGTTCAAGGTGGTGACCCCCGCCTCTTGAAACGCCGCCACGCGCTCCTTGACGAACTCGCGGGTACCGATCAGGTTGATGTCTCGGGCGAGCTCGTCGGGCACGACTTTGGCCGCGCCGTCCTTGTCGCCGGCCAGGTAGAGCTCTTGGATCCGGTCGGCTTGCGGGCCGTAACCGTACTTGGTGGCCAGGGCATGGTAGAAGTTCTTGCCCTTGGCGCCCATTCCCCCGATGTAGAGGGCCAGGTGTGGTTTGACGAATTCCCGCAGCGGCTCCACGTTTTCGCCGATGGCCAGCACCGGCCCGGCGTACACGTCCAGCTTCCCCAACGCGGCGTCCCGCTTGGCCTGGCCGGCAGCCAGAGCCTTTCCCCACACATCCTGTGCCTTCTCGGGCAGATAGAAGATCGGTTGCCAGCCTTCGGCGACTTCGGCGACCAGCTCGACATTCTTGGGCCCCAGCGCGGCCACCAGTATCGGAATGCGTTCCCGGACAGGCTGATTGATGAGCTTCAGCGATTTGCCAAGCCCGGTGCCCTGGTCGGCGGGCAACGGGATGGTGTAATGCTTGCCCTGGTAGTCCAGGTACTCCCGGCGCCACACCTGACGGCAGATGTCGATGACTTCGCGGGTGCGGCCGATCGGGGCGTCGTAGGGCACACCGTGGAAGCCCTCGATGACCTGTGGGCCGGAGGCGCCCAGGCCGAGCGTGAACCGCCCATCGGAGACGTAGTCGAGGCCGGCCGCGGTCATCGCGGTCAGCGTCGGGCGTCCGGGTGTAGAGCTGCAAGATGCCAGAAGCCAGCTGCACCTTTTCTGTGGCGGCGGCCAGGTAGCCCAGCGCACTCACCGCGTCGAACGAATACGCCTCGGGGACAAAAACAATGTCCAGCCCGGCGCGTTCGAGGTCGGCCACTTCGGCGGCGACCTCTTTGAACCCGCCGGCGTAATTGATCCCCAGCCCAATCCGCATGTCCAGCTCCCCTCCGCCCCTACGCCGAAGCGAACTGATCGGCCAGCTCGAGAGCCTCTTGCTGGATCCGGCCGAACTGGGCGCCCATGGCCTCGGACAACGCCGTCGCGCCGGACAGCGGCCGCACCATCACCATGAAATCGTCGATCAGACCGTCGTCGTTGAAGTGCAGGAAATCGCAGCCGGTGACTGTCTTGCCCTCGACACCGGAAATTTTGGCCTCGAACACGAACGCATGTTCGCGGCCGTTGCTGTCATGGATCTCACGCACGTAGCGGAAGTCCTCGAAGACCCGCAACACACCACGCAGGATCGCCGCGGTGATCGGCTTGCCGACATAGGGCTTGAACGCCACCGGGCTGGTGAACACGACGTCGTCGGCCAGCATCGCCTGGATGGCCGCCTCGTCGCGTTCCTCGACTGCCTTGCGGAAGGGGTGCTGAGAAGACACGGGAAAACCTCCCATAGTCAATTTGTTGAGTATGGGACTGACGGTAGAGGGCGATGGCACCAATGTCTATAGGTGATTAATCACTTTATTGAATAGTCGCATCGTTGTACCATCGGCCGATGTCGCTGCGTGATGCGGTGCTGGCCGCACTCCTCGAAGCCGAGGCTTCCGGCTACGACCTGGCCAAAAGCTTCGACGCCTCGGTGGCCAACTTTTGGATGGCGACCCCGCAGCAGCTCTATCGCGAACTGGACCGGCTCGCCGAACAGGGGCTCATCCAGGCGCGCATTGTCGAACAAGAACGGCGGCCCAACAAGCGCATGTATTCGCTGACCGAGGCCGGCCACGAAGCGATCCACCGGTTCACTGCCAAGGCGCCGAAGCCCGGTGTAATCCGTGATGAGCTGATGGTCAAAGTCTCGGCTGCCGATGCCGGCGACGCGCAGGCTGTCCGCGACTTCATCGTTGACCGACTGAAATGGGCGACCGCGAAATTGCAACGCTACGAGCGGTTTCGGATGCGTCTGTTCGACGGTCGCACCGAAGAGGAGTACCTGGCCCAAACCGAACGAGTCGGGCCTTATCTGACCTTGCTGCGTGGAATCGCGTTCGAAGAAGAGAACATTCGATGGGCCGAACGCGCGCTGAAGATCCTCGAGAGCCGGCTGCCAGCGCAAACGCTATAAGTTCTGCCGCACCTGAAAGGCTGCCGTGCAATCATGGCCGCATGAAGTTGGGGTTCGCGCTGCCGCACACGATCGAGCTGCCAGCCATTACTGCGCCGTGGGAATTCACGGTGACCGGCCCCGAGCAGGCGGCGATCTCCAGACGTGCCGAAGAGCTCGGCTACGACATGATCTCTATTCCCGAGCATTTCGTGGTCCCGCACTCCCATTTGGAATTGTCGGGCCCGCACTACTTGCACTCGACGGTCGGGCAGGCATTCGTCGCCGGTGCGACGCAACGCATTCGGGTGAACTCGGCTGTGACGATCTTGCCGCTCCAGCATCCGATCGTGATGGCGAAGGCATTGGCGACCGCGGACTGGATGAGTGGCGGCCGGGTGACGGTGACGTTTGGAGTGGGTTGGGACGCAGAGGAATTCAAGGCGCTCGGGGTGCCGTTCCATGAGCGAGGCCGGATGGCGGATGAGTATCTGGCCGCGATCGTGGAGTTGTGGACCTGCGAGGCGCCGAGCTTCGCGGGTAAGTACGTGTCGTTCGACAACATCGCGTTCGCACCGAAACCGGTTCAGCGGCCGCATCTGCCGATTTGGATCGCCGGCGACGCCGACGCGGTGCTCAAGCGCGCGGCGAAGTACGGTTCGGGGTGGTGGCCATTCCTGACCAAGCCGGAAGAGCTTCCTGCCAAGATTGATTTCGTCAAGTCACAGCTGACGTACGACGGCCGTCCGTTCGACGTGGTGTATCCGTTGGGCATGGGCAGGGTCGGCGAAGGGCACGTCAGCATCGACGACCCTAAGCAGCGCAGTGGAATGAGTGCGCAGGAGATCATCGACCGACTCAACGAGTACGCGGAAATGGGCGTGACGTTTACCAGCGTTCCCACGCCCCGGGTGTCGGGCGTCGAGGCTTACATGGAGTTCGCGCAGTGGGTGATCGAGGAAATCAAGCCCCACCTCCCCTGAGTCTTCCCTGAGTCCAGGGTCAATTCCCAAGGGCGTAGGACGAGAACCGCCTGCCGAGTTAGCCGCGGAGGAATCCGGGGTATAGACCCCCAACATGGGGTGGGTGTCAGTACACGCGGTCGCAATCTTCTCGGGGTTGCTCGCTGCATTCTGCGCCGCAGTGGGCATCGTCGTTCGGCAACGAGCGGCCCAGACTGTTCGGGCGGGTGAGGCCGAGTCCGGAGCGCTGGTAACGACCTTGGTTCGCGAGCCGTCATGGTGGGCGGGAACTCTCGCGACCGTCGCCGGTTACGTGTTTCAAGTTCTGGCGCTGGCCCACGGATCGTTGCTGCTGGTCCAGCCATTGCTGGTTTCGTCGTTGCTGTTCGCGCTGCCGTTGAGCGCGCGCCTGCACCACCAACGCATCAGCTGGACGGAGTGGGGCTGGGCCGCGCTGCTGACCGCCGCCCTGGCGGTGTTCGTGCTCGTTGGCCAGCCTCGCGAGGGCCATAACCGCCCCGCGATACCGGCGTGGACGCTGGCTTTGGCGATAACCGTGCCGCTGGTGATCGTCTGCGTCGCCGCAGCGCGCCGCGCCATCGGCCGCCGGCGTGCCATGCTGTTGGCGGTCGCGGTGGCGATCCTGCTCGGCATGATCGCAGTCTTGACGAAGATCTGCACGCACCGCTTCGCCGTCGGAGGGTGGCATGGGCTGCTGACCATTCCCGCTCCCTACGTGTTGGTCGCACTTGCTGTGGCGGTGACGGCGGTGCAAAACGCCGCACTACACGCCGGAGCGTTACAGGCGTCGGTACCGGTCATGTTGGTGGGTGAGCCGGTCGTGGCGGTTCTGCTCGGGGTAGTGGTGCTCGGTGAACACGTGGCGGTGCGGGGCCCGGGGGCCATCGTTCTCGTGGTTGCAGTCTGCGCGATGGTGGCGGCCACTGTCGCGTTGGCGCGCGGTCAAGCGACCGAACAGCCCGGTTCTGCTCTGCAGCAACGATATTCACCGTCAGACTCTGAAGTCTCGCTGGCGGCCGTCGGCATCCACGACCGCAGCGACTGAGGTCGTGACAGCGTCGACGGGATCGACAAGGGGAACAGAAGCCTTCGAACGACTGGTCGGGCTGCTGGATTACCCGATGTTCGTGGTGACGACCAAAGCCCGGGGCACCCTGGCCGGGTGCCTGGTGGGCTTTGCAAGTCAGACCAGTATCCGGCCGCCGCGATTTCTCGTCGGCCTGTCCAAGCGCAACCACACCTACCGAGTCGCGCGGGACGCGGACCATCTTGCGGTGCATGTGTTGTCGCATCGACATCGCGAACTCGCGCAGCTGTTCGGGAGCCAGACCGGCGACGAGATTGACAAGTTCAGCCACTGCGGCTGGCATGCCGGCCCCGAGGACATGCCGATTCTCGATGGCGCCATCGCCTGGTTCGTCGGTAAAACGCTGACGCGCATCGACGTCGGGGACCATGTCGGTCACCTGTTGGAGCCGATCGCCGGCGAAGCGCCGGATTCCGTTGACGAGCTGATCACCTTCGCCGACGTCGCCGATCTAGATCCGGGGCACGAGGCGTGACGGTCCGCATGGCGCGGATGTCTTCGGTCGACGACATCGCCGAACTGCAACGTTTCTACAGTGACCCACCCGCTGGAGTGCGCGCCAACATGATCTTCAGTACCGACGGCGCGGCATCGATGCACGGCCGGGCCGGCCCGCTATCGGGTCCTGTCGACCAACAACTGTTGCGCGCGCTGCGCGGCTACGCCGATGTGGTTCTCGTCGGAGCCGGGACGGCACGCGCGGAGAATTACGGCCCGGTGCGGTTGACCGACGATCAACGCTCCTATCGGCGGGAGCGTTGGGCACTTGACGAACCGCCGCCCATCGCGGTGGTGTCCCAGTCGGGAAAGTTGCCCCAGTCGTTGTTCGCCGTGCGCGCGCAACGCCCGATAGTCATCACGAGTTCGTCGGCCGCCGCGAGCCTGCGGTTCGAACCCGAAGCGCGTCCCGACGTGGTGATCGCCGGCGAGGACAGTGTCGATATGGCAACGGCGATTACCGCCTTGAATTCGCGGGGCATGCGGCGCGTCCTGTGTGAAGGCGGTCCGACGCTGCTTGACGAACTTGTCTTACGCGCCCTCATCGATGAAATGTGCGTGACCATCGCCCCTAAACTCGCCGGGACCGGCCAGTCGGCAACATCGGCGGTTTTACCGCAGCTTCCGGCCCCCACAGAACTCTCGCTGCACCACGTGCTGACCCACCAGGGATACCTATTCCTGAAATACGGCCGCGCTGATCACCCGAGCTCTGCATTGATGTAGCTGACGGCGCCGCGAAATGCCTTGATTGCCTCGTGATCCGGCAGCGCGAAGCCGTTGGCCGCATATGCCTGCTCGGTGGTGCATTGGGTGACCCGCCAGCCCGCAGCTGTCAGGTGGTCAGCGGCTTGACGCCGCGGACCGAGCCACACCAACTCGGCAACGTCGATGTCCAGTCCGTGCTTACGCCACCCACTGCGCAAGGACCGAAAGCGCTCGTCGGTAAACACGCTCATGTCGGAGATGTTCTCCGTGGCCAGTCGGCTCCCCGGCGCGCTGAGTGCGGTGATGTGGTCCAGGAGCCGGTCTTGGGCCTCCGGTGGCAGGTAGGGCAATAAGCCCTCGGCAATCCAGGCGGTGGGTAGTGCGGTGTCGAAGTAGTTGTCGCGCAACGCGGTTGGCCAATCGTCACGCAAGTCGACGCCGACGGCGCGGCGCTCGGCGGTCGGTTCAGCACCGAGTTGGGTCAGCGTGGTGCTCTTGAACGCAATGACCTCAGGCTGGTCCACCTCGAAAACGACCACTCCGGCCGGCCAGGCCAACCGGTAGGCTCGCGCGTCGAGCCCGGCGGCCAGGATGACAGCTTGACGTATCCCGGCGGCGGTCGCGGTGAGGAAGAAATCGTCGAAAAACCTCGTGCGCACGGCGATCTGTTGGCGCCGCTGCTCTGGGGTGGTGGGCAGGTCCTGATTGTCGAGGGGGATTTCGCCGTCCAACATGCGCATGAAGAAGGGGTGTCCGACCGCGCGCACCAATGGCTCGGCGAACCGATCGTCTATCAACGGATCCGGCCCGCGAGAAGCCAGCGCTCGGGAAGCTGCCACCATCGTTGCCGTCGCTCCCACGCTGGAGGCCAGGTCCCAGCTGTCGCCCTCGCTACGCGCCGAAGTAGGTGATGACACTCGTTCCTCCCAATGATTGCCGGGTCCTACCAACAAGCCTATCGGCTCTAGGCTGAAGCGGTCAGCGCCGCAGGCGAACCAGCGCTCACCCGAACTGAAGGGAAATCAGGTGTCTATTGCTCAACGCGAACGCGCCGCCCTCGTCGACGCCCTGCGCGGCGTCGGGCCGGAAGCGCCCACCCTGTGCGAAGGCTGGAAAACCCGCGACCTAGCCGCCCATTTGATGATCCGGGAGTACCGCCTTGATGCTGCACCCGGCATCCTCATCCCCTTCTTCGCCGGCCACACCGCCAAGGTGCAAGACGACGTGGCCCAGCACACCGACTGGAACGAGCTGGTGGACAAAGTCGCATCCGGCCCGCCGGCCTACTCACCACTCAAACTGCTTGACCCAATCGCCAATGTCGCCGAGATGTTCATCCATCACGAGGACGTTCGCCGTGCGCAGCCGGGGTGGCAGCCTCGCGAGCTCGAACCAGCGCTGACCACCGTGCTGCGCCGTACCCTGCCGCTGATGGGCCGGATGACGCTGGCGAAGGTGCCCGCCCGGCTGGCGCTGCGAACCCCGGAGGGCAAGACGGTCATCACCGCCGGCCGCGGCCCCGCCGTCACAGTGACCGGCGCACCCGAGGAGCTGCTGCTGTTCGCCGTCGGACGAGAGGCCCGGATCGAATTCAGCGGCGACGCGGCGGCAGTACAGGCGGTCCGGGACGCGCCCAAGGGGCTTTAGCGGCTACTTGCCGGTGAGGTCTGCTGCGCCGACCTCGGCGGCAGTCCCATCACCCGGTGGTGGCACGGTGATCGCGTCGCCGGGCTGTTGCCGGCCGACCAACTCATCCTGCCCGACCTCGGGAAGGTTGCGATCGCCATTCCCGCCGCGGCGTGCCAGCTTTTTCTTCGGTGTCTTGCCCTTGTCAGGTTCCGGCGGCGTGGGCACCGCGGAGCTGTGACCGTTCACCGTCAACCCGGCGGCCGCGCTGACCGTCTCGATCGCCTTCTCGGTGTACACGCGATAGCCGAAATTCGGTAAATAGCCATGGATTTCGGGCGTGTCGAGATCGCGCATGAACTGCAGTATCTCGCGGCTGAACACCTGACCCGGCACCAGGACCGGAAATCCCGGCGGATAGGGCGTTACGTAGGTCGCCGACACGATGTCGACTCCGGCGTCCAGCCGTTCGTCGATCTGCTCGCCGGTGAGGTACTCGCAAGTGGTGTCGTCGTAGGACAGGTAGAAAGCCCGGCGGACATCGCCTTCCGGTGTCGACTCGCTTCCGCTGTGATCCATGAACGCGGGGTGGAAGCCGCTGAAATCGGGCAGGGGCAAAGACATTTCGGTGAGCCGATACACTGCGCGCTCGAAGTGTTCGCGCTCACCCAGACTCATCTCGGAGATTTCTTGGTCGAGTTCGCGCGCGATGTTGACAAGGACTTCCACCAGGAAGGCGACCGAGCTGCGCGTGGTCCCGATATTGGTCATGAACAGCACGCTGTTGCGCGACGTCTTGTTGATCTGAATGCCGTAGCGGTCCATCAACTGCTGGCGCTTGAAGGTGTCGCCGTCGTAGCCGGTGGGCCCGATGAACAAGGTGATCCTCGAGGGATCGAGCACGAATTCGTCCTGCTCCCAGGCAGCCATCATGTTGCGCAGGCCGGAGCGCAGCGGTTGGGCGATGGCCGACGGCCGGAACCGGTCTGGAATCAGATCAGAAGTCCGAAGGCACCGCATGTACTTGCTGAGCAAGGGATGGTTGTCGATCGCATCGCGCAGCTGCATCGCGTTTTCAATCTGCCGCTGCACCAATTCGACACCCTCCAGCGCCACCTGCCGGCGGCCCAGATCCAGCGACGCAAGGATCTGGTAGTTGGGCGAAGTCGAGGTGTGTGCCATGTAGGCCTCGTGGAACGGCTCTGCGACCTTCTGGTCGAAGTCCTGGTCGTAGACATGGATCATGGACCCCTGCCGCAGTGCGGTCAGCGTCTTGTGCGTCGACTGGGTGGCGTATACCCGCACCCGGGCCCGTGCCGGGTCGGGCATGAGGCGACGATGCAGGAGGTCGTCTTCGCTGGCTTCTGCCTGGGAGGCAAGAGACTCCTCATAACGGCGCTTGTAGCCGGAGTCCTGCAGCCGCTCGCGCAATGATTGCGCGGACGCCATCGCGGTGCGAGTCCGATAGACCGGGTGAAAACGCGCGAACGCGAACCACGCCTCGTCCCACAGGAACACCAGGTCGGGCTTGATGGCGAGGCACTCCTCCATGACACGCTGCACGTCGTAGACGACCCCGTCGAAGGTGCAGTTGGTCAGCGACATCATCTTGAGCCGGTCGAGCTTGCCGGCGCGCTTGAGTGCCAACAGCTTTGACTTGATCTCGCGCAGCGGCACCGCGCCGTACATCGAGTAGTCGTTGAGCGGATAGGCCTCGAGGTAGATGACATTCGCGCCGGCGAGCATCATCCCGTAGTGATGCGACTGGTGGCAGTTGCGGTCCAGCAACACAATGTCGCCGGGGGCCACCAACGCCTGGGTGACGATCTTGTTGGCCGTCGAGGTCCCGTTGGTGACGAAGTACGTGTGACGCGACCCGTAGGCTTCCGCCGCGAGCTGTTGGGATTCGCGCAACGGCCCGGTCGGTTCGAGCAGTGAGTCAAGGCCGCCGCATGTCGCCGACGTCTCGGCCATGAACACATCCAGACCGTAAAAGCCGAGCATGTCCTTGATCCAGTGCGAGTTGACGATCGACTTACCCTGCGAAATCGGCAGGGCGTGAAAGACACCCGTGGGCCGGTGGCTGTACTCCTTAAGCGCGCTGAAGAAAGGCGTGCGGTAGCGCGCCGCCACTCCCTGCAGGATCGACAGGTGCAGCTCGAGCATGCCTTCCCGAGCATGAAACACCCTGCGGAAGTACTGTCCCAGCCGCCCGGCCATCTCCTCCACATCGATCTCGGTCATGAGGTACAGGTCGAGTTCGGGTCGCAACTTCGCCAGGGACACCGCCAGGATCTGCGCGCGTTCCTCGGGCGACTGATGATCGGCCAACTCATCCGACACCGCGGTGTCGACGAACTCCGCCAGAGCCGACAAGTCCCGGGTCGACTGATGCGAAAATCGGCGCCGAATCACCACCGCCTGCAAGTTGACGTTGAGCCGTGCCGCGATGAGCGCCTCATCTCCGCTGGACACCACCACGAGCTCATAGACGAACTCGTCGTCGGGACGCCGCCATTTGCGCACCTCGTTGCGCAGTGCCCGTTCCTGGTCCTCGGTCATCTTTTCGACGACGAGCACTTCGAAATAGGGGCGGTCGCGCTGGGGCGACGGTTCCTCGAGCCGGCGCGGATCGGACGGAAACATGTCCAGTTCGTCGGCCCCGGCGTTCTCCACGTCCCCCGAGCGGTACGACTCCGTGGTCAGCGCGCGGTAGATCCGCACCACCGCCTGCGCGAACTTGTCATAGCTGCCTGCGGCGAAAAGCCGCTGAACTAGCGCGAATTGGGGTGAGCCCGGGTAGGCCCAGTACGGCTCTAAGGTGCTCAGGCGCGCCAGCAGCTCCTGGCAGGCGCTCACGTACTTCTCTTTCAACGCTCCTGTGGTGGACGGACGGGTCAGCCGATCGGCGGCTTCTTCCAATCGGCACCACGAGTCACTGCGGACCTGCCACAGACTGTTGTAAGCGCGCAGATGTTCGGTCATGGCGAGCCTTTCCAAGTCCCGGCGACTCCTCCGTCCCGGTGCGTCGCTCAAGGTTCGCAGACCCAGTGCGCCCGTCGGTGACCAGAAGGCAAACACTGCACGTCCGTCGCGTGACGGCGCAAACAGACCGCGGGTGAGGAGTTCGGTTCAGCCGTTTTAGCCCGTGCGCCGAGTGTAGTCATTCGACTACACTCACGTCGCCCCCGTTCTCCGCGAGCGCATCCCGAGCAGGCCTCTCGTGTCACAATCGGCCGCCAAAGCGGTTGTTAGATAACCGCTTTCAGCGGTAATACCTACTTCCAGGCGAACACCGGCTGTTCCAGCTCGTCGACGGCGTCGTGGCGACCTTCCAGGCACAGCCACCGCAGCTGCAGCAGTACCGCACCCGTGGGCGCGTGGATGAGGTCGTTTCCCAGTGGAATTTGCACCACGGGGCGCGGGCTCTCGGGGATGGTGATGAACCGCGGCGAATCGTCGCGGTGCAGTTCGTGCATCCCGACCCGGTAGACCGCTACCACCTCGTCGGGAGCCGGACGCGGATCGAGCCTTCCGCCGCCCCAGATCACCACCGGCGTGATGACGTACCCGGACCGTGTCGGGTAGTCGTCGAGCAGGCCCAGCACGGTCTGGTCGGGCAGCCGGATACCGACCTCCTCGTCCAGTTCCCGTAGCGCGGCGTCGATCACGCTCTCCGCTGGGTCCACGCGCCCACCGGGCAGCGCCCACTGAGCCGGATGTGAACTGAGGCGGGATGTCCGCCGGCATAGCAAGAAAGCGGCGCCACCCGAGACGTCGACCATGCGCCCGTCCAGACCCGATTCCGTGGGTCGCCCGGCGTTCCAGTCGTCCACGGGTGCGGCGTCTACCCTGTCCTCCCCGACCTCGGAGTCGACGAGCAGCACCGCGACCGCGGCGTGCCGCTTGGTCGGGTCCGTCACGACGCGACGGTGGTGACCCGCCAGATGGGCCCGAACCTGCTCGCGCAGCGCCTCGTCATAGGTGATGGTCATGTGTTCCTCCCATGGCTGGAACCATTGCCGATAGAACGCTAATCGCGTGCGGCGGCGACCGCGTTGATCCCGAGCAGTTCTGCCAGTTGCGTCGCCGAGTAGTGGCTCGGCCCAAGGCCATTGCGGGCTGCCTCGCGTGCAGCCCGCGCTAACGCGGCATTGAGTGGCGCGGTGATGCCGTGTTTGTGAGCGAGCCGAACGATCTCGCCGTTGAGGAAGTCGGTCTCGACGTTGCCGGTGTTGCGGCTCAACGATTGCCAGGTCGAATTGCTCGGTCCGGCATTCCATCCGGGTATCGGCCGTATCGTCGGTCCGTCTTCTGCCCGCGCCGCTGTGGATGTTTCGAACGAAATGTAATCGATTCCCGCGTGGCGCAGCACATTCGCGCCTTCCCTGCGCAGCGCGGCCACCACGTCGCTTGCGTCGGCCGACTCGGCGGTCAGTGCACCCACGGCGTTGCCGAGGTTGCTCAGCAGCTTGTTGTACTTCCACGGGACGACGTCATCGGGAGTGCGCACGTGGACTCCGGCGGCAGTCCAATTCTCCGCGAGCCTCGCCAACAAGTCGGTGTCGGCTGGGGCGCTGATCGACGCGGGCCACCGTCCGATGTGGAATTGGCCGACCACCGGCCAGGACCGTACGATCACCTCGCCGGGTTCCAAGTGTACGGCGGGCAACCACACGCAGACACCGAATACCCGACCGAAATAGCGCAGCGCTTTCTCGTCGGCGGCAACACCATTGAGCGCGGTCATCGCCGGCAGCAGCTCGCCAGCCGCCCCGGCGACACCGTCCCGGTCATGGACCGGTCGATCAACCCACTCCTGCAGCGCGGCATCGAGTTGCTGGGTCTTGGTCGCGAAGACTAGGACATCGTGACGGGTCAACCGCACATCCTCGGGCCGAGACGCCGCGGTGACTGCCGTGTGGAAGGTGCCGTCCGGGGTCCTTAGCGTCATGCCCGTGGTGGTCAGGACCTCGGCATGCCGGCCCCGTGCGACCAACACCGTGGGAATCCCGGCCCGCGTCAGCACGGCGCCCACAGTGCCGCCGATAGCGCCGGCGCCAATGATCACGTACCGGTAGTCACCTTCAGGCTCAAAGTCCAATGTCGCGCCTTCCATCGATTCTGGCTATGGCGCGAGGTTACGTCTCCTGTCCCAAACGCGCTGCCTGCGTCGCTGCGCAGCAGTAGGTTACCCTGGCCGCGTGAGCACCAAGCGAGTGCCAGGTGGGGTGGTGCACCAGCTGCCCGCAGACCTCCGCACGGCGCTGATCGCCAACTCCACGGCATTGGCCGCGTGGAAGAACATCACACCCTTGGCGCGCAACGAATTCATTTGCTGGGTCGAGGATGCGAAGCAACAGGTAACCCGTCAGCGACGAATCCGCCGCACCCAAGAGGAACTGGAAGAAGGTCAGCGCCGACCCTGCTGCTGGCCGGGATGCAAGCACCGCGAGCGCACCGGCAAATAATCGCACTTGGCGCGGTCGTTGTAATCCTCAGTCCACCAATGATTTTCGTTGAAATACCCGCTGGCGCTGTGGACACCGACATCATCGGCGGTGTCCACAGCGTCGGCGGTCACCTCCCTCCTAACCAATACAGGTCAGCAGGGAAGGAAGGGAACACAGACTGGCGGAGGAGGCGGCGGAGGCGGCCCCCAAGCCACCGGACCGGGCGGTGGCGGACCCCACGGGTCCGCGCTGGCGACACCCGCGCCAAGTCCAGCCGCGGCAATTGCCATACCCCCGCATAACGCCGTAGCCCCCAATAATCGACGGAGCCTGACGGTGCGTTGCGCCATCATTGTCTCCCCTCATCGGCGTAACAACATCGACGCTAGTGGTGGGAGATTGAGCCGGACTGTCCAAAAGCTATGCCCCAGCTATGCAATTCAGCTTGGTGGCCTGCACGCAGCGCATAGCCTATTTGCACCTTGCTAATTCGAATCGATAAGCCCAATAGTGTTGCAGCTCAAAGCCTATCGAAGATGCTATTTACGATGTCGTCGCCGATCCCGATGCCCGCACCAGTGACGATTGCCTGGCCAAACCGTCCGCCGAGGAACCGCTGCAGCGTCCCACCCCCGGAGGGCGCGGGCTGCTGGTACTGAGGCTGGTACTGGGGCTGATACGGGGCCTGGTATTGCGGCGGTTGCGCGTACTGGGCGGGGGGCGGGTAGTAAGGCGGCGCGGACGGCTCGGCGGCCGCGACGTGGTTGTCGACCAGTGCGTGGATCGCTTGCAGGAGCTCCGTGGTGGTGCTCTGCTCGTCGCGGATCGCTAGTGCGATCTCCTTGAGGTCCAGTGCCCATTCGCGAGCGTTAGCGTCGCCCGCCGCGGCCGCGGTGGACAATTTCCCGGCCAGCGTTTGGATCAACGTTGCGGTTTGTTGCGCCTGCTGCTGCAGTGCATTGAATTGGCGATCGACGGTCTCGGTGTCCACTGCCATGCTCCTTTCGAAAGGTGTCTGAGTCGACATCTACCTACACAAAAGCCGACATTGCTGAGAGCCGGCTGAATGATCTCGATGAGACACAACCATCTGTGCGGCGGCACACCCCCTGGGGGAACCTGAAATGCCAACCTTCGAACTGCGGGGCTGGTACGTCTCTCACGACGTCAAGTTCGCCGATGGCGCCGCGATCAGCGTCGAGCTCCCCACCCGCCCGACGCGGGAGCAGGCAGAAGGCCTCCTGTTTTCGCTCGCCCCGGCCGAGCTCGACCGCTGGCGCGGCGCCGCGGACGATCTGCAATTCACCTCCGTCGAGGTAGTCGTCTCACCGGCCTGAGCCGACCGGACGTTCCGGGTCTGGTCCCGGCGATATGACCGGTGCACGATTGTCAAATGTCGGCAAGTAGGTTGACGGTACTGGTGCGGTAAGCCGGACATGGTGGAGGTTTTTATGGCTGGACAGATCCCATTGGTCGACTATCTGGTGCTCGGCGACGGCGGGCCCCGCCTGATCGCGCAGGAATGCACAAATTGCGGCGCCCGTTTTTTTGACCGGCGCAACGCGTGTGCTGGTTGCTTCGCGACCGAATTCAAGACCGTCCCAGTCGCGACAGAGGGCACGGTGCGTGCGTTCACGATCGTCACCTTCGCCGCGCCGGGAATCCCCACCCCGTTCGTCGCGTCCGTGGTCGACTGCGACGGCACCCGGGTCCGCGCCAACCTCATCAACGTCGAGCCCGATCCCGAGCAGATCCGCGACGGCATGAAGGTGCGACTCGCCACGTACCCGATCGGCGCGGACTCCGAAGGCACCGAGGCGATCGGCTTCGGCTTCGAGCCCGCCTAAATCACAGACCACCACCGACCGACGAAGGAGCAGCGACGATGAGTGCCAGCGACGAAATTTGGATTCTCGGGATCCGGATGACCAAGTTCGGCAAGCACCCCGACAAGGACACCGTTGACCTGGCGGCCGAGGCCGCGACCGGCGCGCTCTCCGACGCCGGCGTGACCATGGCCGACATCGGCGTCATTGCGGCCGGGAACCTGATGGCCGCCAACGCCGGGATCGGCCAGCAGCTTCAGAAACAGATCGGCCAGACCGGCATACCGGTGTACAACGTGGCCAACGCCTGCGCGACCGGCGCCACCGCGCTGCGGACCGCCATCATGGCCGTGAAGGCTGGCGAGGTGAAGTACGGATTGGCCGTAGGTGTCGAAAAGCTCTCCGGCGCCGGGTTGCTCGGCGCGGGCGGCAACAAGAAGGCCGACGCCGACGTCTGGGCGCCAAAGGGCCGCTACGGCGCCGTCGCGCCGGTCGACGGGCGGATCGGCACCGAGGCCATGCCCGGTGTGTTCGCCCAGATCGGCACCGAGTACGGCCACAAGTACGGCGGGACGAGCTTCGAATTGTTCGCCAAGATCAGCGAGAAGAATCACGCCCATTCGACGTTGAATCCACTGGCCGCCTACCAGAAGAGGTTCACGCTCGAGCAGATCATGGGCGACGTCATGATCGCCTACCCGAACACCCGGCCGATGTGCTCGGCCAACTGTGACGGTGCCGCGGCTGCGGTCGTGTGCAACGGCGAGACGTTGAAGTCGCTCTCGCTCGAACAGCAACGGCGCGCGGTGAAGGTGTCGGCTTCAGTGCTGACCACCGACCCGTGGGAGGAGGGCTGCCAGGTCCTGCCGAACGTCAACACCCTGACGCGCAACGCCGCCGCGACCGCTTACGAGCAGGCCGGCGTCGAGCCGAGCGACCTCGACCTGGTCGAGCTGCATGACTGCTTCGCCACGGCCGAGCTGGTGCACTACGACAACCTGATGCTGTGCGACGAGGGCGGCGCCGCCGACTTCTTCAACTCGGGTGCGTCCTGGCGTGACGGCTCGACTCCGGTGAACGTATCGGGCGGGCTGCAGTCCAAGGGCCACCCGATCGCGGCCACCGGCATCGCCAACATCTGGGAGGTCTGCCATCACCTTCGCGGCGAGGCGGGCGATCGCCAGATCGAGAACGCCAAGGTGGGGCTGGCCCACGTGATCGGCCTGGGCTCCGCGTGCGGCGTGCACATCCTGGAAAAGTCGGCGGTCTAGCGGCGATCGCGAGCGCGGCGTAGCCGGGCGAAGCGGGTCGCCACCATCGGGTCTAGTTGCCGGTCAGTGTCCTTGGCCCGTAACGTATTTCGAGTCAATGACCTTGTCGCAAGTCACCGGCGCATCCGCAAGGCCAGGTAGTACTCGTGCTGTCGGTCGCGGTCGACGGTGTAGCTGAGCGCCTTCTGGACACCATCGGTGTCGTACTCCAACCAGCGCTCGGTGCGCTGGCGCTCGAATTCGGTCCAGGACGCGACGGTGAACCTCTCGAGGAACGTATCGGGCCGTCCGACACTGTGATACAGCCGCCAACTGTGGCCACCCGTTCTCAGCCGCGACTGCCTGACTGCCCTCATCGCCTCGGTGAAGTCGTTCAGGCTCTCGGCCGGCACTCGGTAGTGCACGGTTACCAGCACCGGTCCATCACCAGGACATGGTTCAAAAGTGACCGTCGGCGACGGCCAGGCGGTTGAAACATCGAGGCTCAGCGTCCCGGTGCACGGCCGGAGTCCAAGCACGGGAGTACTGAGCGCAACGACGCCCAACACCACGGCCGCGCCGATCATCGCGACATGAAGTCCCTCCCGCGTGGCGATGGCGCCCCACACATAGGAGCCGATTGCCTGAGATCCCGTGGCGACCAGCAGATACGCCGACAACCCCCGGGCCCGAACCCAACTCGGCAGAGACAACTGCGCTGCAGCGTTCAACGTCGTCAGCGTTATCAGCCACGCCATCCCCGACGACACCAAAAAAGGGATCGCTGCGGCGAACGGCAGCCAGACCACCGCCAACGGCGCAAGACCGGATACGGCGGCGGATGCGGCCAGCAGCACGTTGTCTGACACTCGGCGGTGCAATTGCGTGGCAAACACGACAGCGAGTACAGCGCCGAAACCGATCGCCGCTAGCGCCACACCGTAACCGGCGGATCCCAGGTGCCACCTGTGGGCGGCAGCCGCTGGCAGCAGCGCCAACACTGCCGATGCGGGAAACAGGAAAAGGGCTGCGCGCAATAGGATCCTGCGGAAGATCGGACTGTTACCAACGAATAGCAGTCCGGAGACGATGGCGTGGCCGAAGTGCTCTCGCTCGAGTTGCGTACGTTGGTTTGGTCGTTTCCACGCCACCAGGGCGACGATTACTCCAGCGAACGATACCGCGTTGATGGCGAAGACCGCCGCGGGGCCCGCCAATGCCACGACGACGCCGCCGATTGCCGGTCCAATAGCCCGGGCCGCATTACCCGAGACGCTGCCCAAAGTCGAGGCGGCCGGTATCTGCTCGCGCGGGACGGTCTCGGGCTGAATCGCCTGCCAGGCCGGTCCGGTCAGTGCAGAAGCGCAGCCGATGGCCAAAGTAAACATCAACAGTGCTGTCGGGCCGACGCGACCGAGGTATGTCAGCACCGCCAGCGCCAGCGCCACCAGCACCGCGTACGTCTGGAGAACAATCAGCAATCGCCGCCGGTCGAACAGGTCGGCAAGCGCCCCGGCGAGCAGTCCCAAAAGCAGCGTCGGCCCAAGACTTGCCGTCTGGACCAGTGCAATGATGACGTCGCTGCTGTGCCGTTCCACCAAAAACCATTGGGCCGCCACGCTTTGCATCCACGACCCGATGTTGGAGGCCAACTGCGCGATGAACAAGTTGCGGTACACGCGACTGCGCAGAGGCGCCCACACCGACGGTTGCTCAGCGTCGGCGCGCTCCTCCTGGTCCAGAGTCACGAGCGAACCACGCCTTTCGCGCTGCACGGGGAGTTGACGTCTAAGCATCCCTCGAAAGTCAGGCTGGCGCGAGCGGGATGGGGTCGGCCGCGATCCATCTGGTCAGCGCCGCTAGCGGCGGTTAGGAACTTGAAGCCTTAGACGCCCACGCGCGCAAGCACGCTCGCGTGCGCACACCCGCCTCGGGCGACGGTTCGAACGAGATGGCGACGAACTCGTCCACGCCAGCGTCGCGAAGCTCATCGAGGTGCTGCGACACCGTGGACTCGTCTCCGATCAACGCGGCGTCTTCCGGGCCGGAGTAACCCTCCCTATCGAGCATCGCGCGGTAGGACGGCAGGTGGCCGTACATCGCGAATTGCTGGGCGGCGAGCGACCGGGCGGCGTCGACGTCGTCAGTCACGCTTACCGGCAGCGCTGCGGCGACCGCGACCGACCCGTCCGGGCGTCCTGCGTCCGCGGCCGCACCGCGCAGCGTGGGTCCGACGTGTTCTCGTAGCGTCTTCGGGCCCGTCATCCAGGTGATCGTGCCGGCGGTGCGCCGACCAGCGACCCGCAGCATCTGCGGACCGAGCGCGGCGACGTACACCTGGGGGGTCGGGGCGTGGGGGATCTGCAGGGCGCCCCTGGTCGTGACGAGCTCGCCGGGGGCGTCGGCCTGCTCCCCTGCCAGCAGGGGCAGCAGGCCGTCGAGATATTCCGACAACCGTTTCACCGACTTGTCCCAAGAGATACCCCACATTCCCTCGGTCACTGCCCGGTGGGTGACTCCGATACCCAGGGTGAACCGCCCGTCGCCAATCATGTTGAGGGTCAACGCCCGTTGCGCAAGCAGTGACGGGTGTTGGTTTTGGATCGGCACCACGCCGCTGGCCACCTCGATGTCAGGAACCTCGCGCAGCGCGACGGCCAGAACGGTCAACAGATCGACGTCGAACGGCATCTGGGTGAACCACACCCGGGCGAACCCCTCGTCGCGCGCTTGCGCCAACTCGCGGACGCAGGATTCGACCGGCGACGCGTTGTCGAGGTTGGATATCAGGCTGATTCGCATGGACTGACCTTCCGCCGTGGTGTGGATGAAGCGTAGGACACGGCGATCCGCACCAACTCGTCGCGGTAAGGCGTCACCGGTTGAGATGGTCGTCGAGCCAGTCGTAGATCCTCGCGATCGCTAACCGCTGGGCGCCGGTGTGGCAGTGCGCGCCCGCGCCTTCGGCATTGGTGAACTCGAAATATGCCTTCTCGCAAGTGAGATGGTCGAACAGCAGCTTGGGTTGACCGTCGAAGAACAGGTCTTCTTCCGCGTCGCAGACCAGGGTCGGACAGGTGATCTGTTCGGCGATGCCGTCGGCCAGGGTGTAGTCGAGGTAGGAGGCGAGAAATTCACGGGCGCTGGCGACCCCCATGACGTACTGGCCATGGGTGGTCGCCCACCGGATCACCGGGTTGGTGGCCGCCATCTGCTCCAGCGCCGCATCGAGTTCGGGTGCGGATTCCACACGCAGCATCGCCTCGGCCTCGGCGCGCGGGACGGGGATGTTGTTGGTCGCGGTCAGTCCGAGGTCGTACACGCCGTCGAGTGCGACACACGCGGCCAGCCGATGCTCAAAGGCGGCAGCCCGGGGCGCCAGCAGGCCACCCATCGAAGCACCCACCAGCCCGATCCGCGCGGGATCGACCCCCGGACGTTGCACCAACCAGTCGAGCACCGGGGTGATGACGTTCTCCCAGTCGGGGCGGAACACCAGACCGTTGAGGCGGCGTGCCGCCGGCTGCCCTGGGCCGTCGAAGGTCAGGACGTGGTAGCCGCGTTCCTGGCCGGCGGCGGCACCGAACCAGTGCATCTCCTCGCACGTGCCGTCGAATCCGCTGTGCAGGATCATCGTTGGCCGCGGCTCGACGCCGCTTCCGGCGGCGCGATAGAAGTAGCCGTGCAAAACGGTTCCCTCATAAGGGATTTCGACGGGCTCGATCGGAGGATCGAAGAGCGATGCGGCCGTGATAAAGCACTCCCGCGACCGCTGGTAGGCATAGTCGATACGGGGATCGGCGGGGTCGCCGTGCAGGAAGAACTCTGCGGCACGGTAGTAGTTGTTGGCCCGCATCAGCCCGTCGCGGGCGCTGATCCGGTGTCCGGCGGCCAGCATCTTTTCGGCCTCGGCGCTGACCCGGTCGGCGGTGGCCAGCCATTCGTCATGCCAGCTGTCGTAGTCGCCTTCGGTGATGGCCGCGGACGTGGTCAGGACCTCGCCGATGTCAGCTCCGCCGTAGGCGGCGTGCCCGAGGGTGCGCAGGGCCTCGTACCAGAAGGACGGGTCGTCGGCGAACAGTACCGGCTTCATCGTGGAACTCCTTAAGTCGTCTTGAGTTGCGTTAGTGACGCTACGCCCGCTTGTGCGTAAAAGCAACTACACGTGCGTTAGTCTTAAGGCATGTCTGCGGTTCAGCGACGGCCCGGTGGGCGCAGCGCGCGGGTGGTGGCGGCGGTGCACGCCGCGGTCAACGAGCTTGTGGCGGACGGAAACCCCGGCGACGTCACGGTCAGCGAGATCGCCGAACGGGCGGGGGTCAACCCAACGAGCATCTATCGCCGGTGGGGCACGCTGGAGGCGCTGATGCTCGACGTCGAGGAGGCCCGGGTTGAGGTCAGGTCACCGATTCCGAACACCGGAAGCCTGCGCGGCGATCTGCTCGCCTACGCCAGGCAGGCGGCCCGCGAAATCGGCCTACCCGGCGGAATGGCGTTCCTGCGCGCAGTTCTGGCGGTGCGCCAAAGCGGTGAGACGCAGCACGACGGCCCCTTGCACAAGCGGGCCGGGCAGCTG
>CAVPUR010000022.1:0-114959 GCA_963708995.1 uncultured Actinomycetota bacterium | reverse complement strand
GGCAACACGGTCCGACAAGAATGTCAGCTCTGAGGAGTGACCAGTATCTTGCAGTGCCGCTCGGGGTCGGACAGGTCGTCGAACGCCTGGCCCACCCCGTCCAGGCCGACCTCGCCGGTGATCAAGGGGCTGACGTCAATCTCGCCCTCCGCGATCGCGCGCAGCGACTCGGCGAATTCGTCCGGGGTTTGGGCGAGCGTGAATTGTATGTTGACCTCTTTGGCGATCGCGAAGAACGGATGCATGGTGTCGGGTTGCATGCACACCCCGGCGACCACCAGCCGTGTGCCGTGCCGCGCCCGCAACAAAATGTCGTCGATGACTCCGGGTACCCCGACCGCCTCGAACACGACTTTGGGCTTGACTGAGTCGAACGGGGAGCCTTGTGCCGGATCGAGCGTCTGATGCGCGCCCATCGTGGCGGCCAGTTCGCGCCGCTTCGGTGAAAAATCGGCCGCTGCAATGGTTTCGATGCCATGCGTGCGAAGGGCGGCGATGATGGCGATGCCGATCGGGCCGCAACCAATGACCAAAGCGACCTCGCCCGGCTGAATATTCGACTTGTTGACGGCGTGCAAACCTACCGACATGGGTTCGGTCAGTGCGGCATGTCTCGGGTCCAAACCGTTCGGGACTGGTATCAGCAGCGGCGCCGAGAGCAACATCCGCTCGGCGTAGCCACCGACAGTGCCGTTGCTGTAGACAATTGGGTTGATTCCCTTGGCGGACAACAGCACCGGGAGTGACGTGACCAAGGTTCCGACGGGATGCGTCTCGGTAGCAGGGCCGGCTTCGAGTATTTCGGCGCTGAATTCGTGGCCCATGAAGACATCGCGTTCCAGGGCGACCTCCATGCCGCCCGAACCGCGAGCGACCCGGTTGCTCATCTCCAGCACGGTGGATCCGTGAGCGGCGAAATGCAAGTCGGAGCCGCAGATTCCACACGCTCGCACACCGACTAGCACCTGACCTGATTCGGGCACCGGCTCGGGCACGTCGTCCCGGTAGACCATCCGCCCGTCGCGTAGCACCGAAGCGCGCATCACTTGGCCTCCATCTTGTGTTCTTCGACGTGCTCGGTGATGGCCTTCACCACGGCTTCGCCGGCGCGCCCGATCAGTTGGTCCCGTCGGCCCCTGGCCCAGTCGTGCGATGAGCGCGGCGCCTCCAGCTGTCCTTTGAAATGGGGAATCACCTTGCGGGCGAACAGTTCATAGCAGTGGTAGGTCGCTTCCGGTGCGGCCCAGTCATGGCCAAGCATCAAAAGCGTTCCGAAACCTCCCGACCGGTCGAGCAGGTCTTCAATGTGGGCGATCGCGTCATCGGGTGTCCCAATGCAGCAATTTCCTTTGTCCGCATACTCTTCGACGAACTCGTGCGGTGACTGGGCGCCGTCGACCTTGTTGGATAACGGCACGAACCCGGCCGCGCCGAAGTAGTTGGCGAAATCCTGCAACCCGTAGGTGCAGTCATCGATCGCCTGATCGCGACTGTCGGCGATATGCATGATGGACAGCACTCGCCAATCGGCGCGGTCCGGCTCGTCCCGGCCGGCTTTGGCGGCCAGCTCACGCACCACGTCCCAGGTGGTTTCCAGCGCCGCGTAGCCGCCGGGCACCGACATCGACAGTGACAACAGCGACGTGCCCAGCGCTCCTGCCAGCCGCGGCCCGGACGGGGAAATCATTGCTGCCGTGGCGATTTCCGGATACGGCCAGGTGTAGGGGCGGACGTGCAACTGTGCGTCGCGCAGGGTGAACCAGTCGGAGTGACGGTCGATTCGCTCGCTGGGTGCGGCGCGGAACAGCGCGAGGATCGCCTCGAGGGACTCCTGCATCATCCGCCGCTGTTCTATCGGGTCGATACCCATCATGTAGGCGTCCGACGGCAGCGCACCGGGACCGGTGCCGAACATGACCCGGCCGCGCGTCAGGTGGTCCAGCAGCACCCAGCGGTCGGCCACCATGAGTGGATGGTGGTAGGGCAGCGAGACAACCCCGGTACCAAGCCGGATGTGCTTGGTACGCTCCGCAGCGGCCGCGATGAACACTTCCGGGCAGGCGATCAGCTCGTAGCCGCCGGAGTGATGCTCGCCGAACCACGCTTCGTCGAACCCGAGTCGGTCCAGCGCGACCACCCGCTCCATGTCGTATTCCAGTGCCACCGTTGGGGATTGGCCGATCGGATGAAACGGAGTGACAAAGACACCGAAACGTAGCGGGGCACCCATCACCATTCCACTCCTTTGAGGAAGTCGAGAAGCGTCTCGTTCACCACGTCAGGTCGCTCCTGCTGCAGCCAGTGCCCGGCCCGGTCGATCATCACCTGCTGGTAAGGGCCGGAGACAACCTGGGCGGCACGGTCGGTGCGGGTGAACGTCAACACCGGATCGGCTGTCCCGCCGATGAATAAGCACGGCGCCGTGATCATCGCGCCCGCGAGCTCTTCGGTGGTCTCCCAGTTGCGATCCATGTTGCGATACCAATTCAAACCGCCGGTGAATCCGGTGCGGGAAAATTCGGCGATGTAGTGGTCGAGCTCGTCCTGGCCGATCCAGTCGGGCAGCCCGTCGGGCTCCGGCATCCGGTCGATGAAGCCCTCGGGACCGGGGGCCGCCATGCGTATCGCGGCGCCCTCATCGCTTGGTGGCCGCACACCGCCGATCATCCGGCGCATTGTGCGGGCGGGGTCGCCGTTGAGTTCGGCGTCGGCGACACCCGGTTCCTGGAAATAGAGCATGTAGAAGAAGTTCTCACCGAAGATGCGACGAAAAGCCTGCATCGGCGGCTGGCGTGGGCGGGGTAGCGGCGGGACGCTCAGCGCGGCGACCGCCGCCACCCGGTCGGGGTGCAGCAGTGGCAAGTTCCACAACACCATGGCGCCCCAGTCGTGCCCTATCCACACGGCGCGCTCGGCGCCGACGTCGTCGAGCAGGCCGACCAGATCAGCGGTCAACTCGTGGATGTTGTAGGCCTCGATCGCGTCGGGACACGAGGAGCCGCCGTAGCCGCGCTGATCGGGAGCCAGCACGTGGTAGCCGGCGTCGGCGAGGACCGGAATCTGGTGCCGCCAGGAGTACGCCAGTTCGGGAAAGCCGTGGGCCAGGACCACCACCGGTGCGCCCGGCTCCCCGGCTTCGATCACCCGCAGCCGCACACCGTTGGTGTCCACTAACCGTCCGGTTGATACCGCCATCGTCTCACCAAATCACAGCTGTGACGGCCTGAGAAGAGCTTGTTACCTGCGACCGCAGCCGCGCATTATCGGCTGATGCGGTTGGATCACATTGTTCTGTGGACGAAGGATCCGCGGGCAGCGGTGGACTTTTACACGAGGGTGGTCGGACTTGCCCCGGTGCGGTTTAGCGAGTTCGAGGCCGGAGAGGCACCGTTTCCGAGCGTGCGGGTGTGCGAGGACTCCCTAATCGACCTGATGCCGCTCGAGATGGCCAGAGGCAGTGCCGGCCATCCGGTCAATCACGTTTGCCTCGCGTTCTCGCGGGCCGAGTACGACGCGCTGGATGCGCGTCTTCAGGCAGCGCGCGTGGACACCAGCGCGCGCAGGGACGATAACTTCGGGGCCCAAGGGTGGGCGCCGCAGGCGTTTTACTTCGCTGATCCGGACGGCAATGTCGTCGAGGCCCGCTACTACGAGTAACTGCTCGACCCGGGCCAACCTGACGCTGGCGTCACACTCGGGAACTGCTGGACGTTGTCTCAGCAGGATATGGTGGCGACCTGCTGCGCCCGGCTCCGCCGGAGCTGGCGATCGCCACGGGCGGTAGCCTGGACTTTTCCAGCGACGTGATATCGGGGAAGGACCTGGCCTCAACGGCCGATGATTGATGAACCGGAAAAACGTGATCCGCACCATCACGGCGATTGCTGTGGTGGTGCTGCTGGGCTGGTCGTTCTTTTACTTCAGCGACGACACCCGCGGTTTTAAGTCCGTCGACACCTCGGTGGCGATGTCCCAGATCAACGGCGACAACGTCAAGAGCGCGCAGATCGACGATCGCGAGCAGCAGTTGCGGCTGACCCTGAAAAAGGGCAATAACGACACCGAGAATTCGGACAAGGTCATCACCAAATATCCGTCGGGGTATGCGGTCGATCTTTTCAACGCGCTCACCGCTAAGAACGCCAAAGTCAGCACCGTCGTCAACGAGGGCAGCATTCTGGGCGAATTGCTGGTCTACGCGCTGCCGCTGCTGCTGCTGGTGGGCCTGTTCGTGATGTTCTCCCGCATGCAGGGCGGCGCCCGGATGGGCTTCGGCTTCGGCAAGTCCCGCGCCAAGATGTTGAACAAGGACATGCCCAAGACGACGTTCGCCGACGTCGCCGGCGTCGACGAAGCGGTCGAGGAGCTCTACGAGATCAAGGACTTCCTGCAGAACCCCAGCAGGTACCAGGCGCTGGGCGCCAAGATCCCCAAGGGCGTGCTGCTCTACGGGCCGCCCGGAACCGGCAAGACGCTGCTGGCCCGCGCCGTCGCGGGTGAGGCCGGTGTGCCGTTCTTCACTATCTCCGGCTCCGACTTCGTCGAGATGTTCGTCGGCGTCGGCGCGTCCCGCGTCCGGGACCTTTTCGAGCAGGCCAAGCAGAACAGCCCGTGCATCATCTTCGTCGACGAGATCGACGCCGTGGGCCGCCAGCGCGGCGCCGGACTGGGCGGCGGCCACGACGAGCGCGAGCAGACGCTGAACCAGTTGCTGGTCGAGATGGACGGTTTCGGCGAGCGCGCCGGCGTCATCCTGATCGCGGCCACCAACCGGCCCGACATCCTGGATCCCGCGCTGCTGCGGCCCGGCCGCTTCGACCGGCAGATCCCGGTGTCCAACCCGGACCTCGCCGGCCGCCGGGCCGTCTTGAGGGTGCATTCCAAGGGCAAGCCGATCGCCCCCGACGCCGACCTGGACGGGCTGGCCAAGCGCACCGTCGGCATGACCGGCGCCGACCTGGCCAACGTCGTCAACGAAGCGGCGCTGCTGACCGCCCGGGAGAACGGCACCGTGATCACCGGCGCCGCGCTAGAGGAAGCGGTGGACCGGGTGATCGGTGGCCCGCGCCGCAAGGGCCGCATCATCAGCGAGCACGAGAAGAAGATCACCGCCTACCACGAGGGCGGGCACACCCTGGCGGCCTGGGCGATGCCGGACATCGACCCGGTCTACAAGGTCACCATCCTGGCCCGCGGCCGCACCGGCGGGCACGCGGTCGCGGTGCCCGAGGATGACAAGGGCCTGCGGACCCGATCGGAGATGATCGCCCAACTGGTTTTCGCGATGGGCGGGCGGGCCGCCGAGGAACTGATTTTCCGCGAGCCGACGACCGGCGCGGTGTCCGACATCGAGCAGGCCACCAAAATCGCCCGCGCGATGGTCACCGAGTACGGCATGAGCTCCAAGCTGGGCGCCGTCAAGTACGGCACCGAACACGGTGACCCGTTCCTGGGCCGGACCATGGGCAATCAGGCCGACTACTCGCACGAGGTCGCCCGCGACATCGACGACGAGGTCCGCAAGCTCATCGAGGCCGCGCACACCGAGGCGTGGGAGATCCTCACCGAATACCGCGACGTGCTCGACGCCCTGGCCGGCGAGTTGCTGGAAAAAGAAACGCTGCACCGACCCGAGCTGGAGGCGATCTTCGGCGACGTCGAAAAGCGGCCCCGGCTCACCATGTTCGACGATTTCGGCGGCCGGATCCCGTCCGACAAGCCGCCGATCAAGACGCCCGGCGAGCTGGCGATCGAACGTGGCGAACCCTGGCCGCAGCCGGTGCCCGAGCCGGCGTTCAAGGCGGCTATCGCGCAGGCGAGCCAGGCCGCCGAGGCCGCGCGCGCCGAGGCCGACCGAAACGCCCACGGCGCCAACGGTTCTCACGGCGGTCAAGGGGCCGCCGATCGACAGCCACACGGGCCAACCCAGCCTGATTACGGCGCGCCGGCCGGCTGGCACGCCCCGGGTTGGCCTCCCAGACAAGCTGAGCGGGACCAGCAGGGTCACTGGTATCCGCCCGCACCGCCTCAGCAGCCCTATTGGCCGCAGCCGGCGCCGAGCTATCCGGGCCAATCGGCCCAGCCGGCGCACCCCTCGTACCCGCCCTATCCGCCGTATCCGCCGCCGCCTCAACCCACCCCGGACACCGGTAGGTCTCCCGAGCAGCCGGACGAGGACGTGAGCCGGTCCAACCCACCGGTCCAGGGCTGACGAACGGAGAATCAGATGGCCTTACCGGATTTGGGGCCGAATAGCCGCACCGCGACTCCGCGCATCCACACGTTCAACCACGAACGTGCCGAGGCTGCGATTCGCGAGTTGCTCTACGCGATCGGCGAAGACCCCGACCGCGACGGCTTGCGGGACACTCCGGCCCGCGTCGCTCGCGCCTACCGCGAGATGTTCGCCGGGCTCTACACCGAACCCGAATCGGTGCTCAACACCATGTTCGACGAAGACCACGACGAGATGGTGATCGTCAAGGAGATCCCGCTCTACTCCACCTGTGAACATCACCTGGTGTCGTTCCACGGGGTGGCCCACGTCGGCTACATCCCCGGCAAGGACGGCAGGGTGACCGGGCTGTCGAAGATCGCCCGGCTGGTGGACCTCTTTGCCAAGCGGCCTCAGGTGCAGGAGCGGCTCACCAGCCAGATCGCCGACGCGTTGGTGAACAAACTCGATCCGAGCGGCGTGATCGTGGTGATCGAGGCCGAGCACCTTTGCATGGCGATGCGCGGTGTCCGCAAGCCCGGCGCCGTGACAACGACATCGGCGGTGCGCGGCCAGTTCAAGACGAGTGCCGCTTCTCGAGCCGAGGCGCTCGACCTCATCCTGCGTAAGTGAGCCGCAAACCTGTGCAGGTTATGGGGGTCCTGAACGTCACGGACGACTCGTTCTCCGATGGCGGGCGCTATCTCGATGCCGACGCCGCCGTCGCGCATGGTCTGGCAATGGCAGCCGAAGGCGCGGGGATCGTCGACGTCGGCGGGGAGTCGACACGGCCCGGTGCCACCCGGATCGACCCCCGGGCCGAGCTGGATCGTGTGATTCCCGTCGTCAAAGAGCTTACGGCCCAAGGGATTACCGTGAGCATCGACACGATGCACGCGGATGTCGCACGTGCCGCCCTGCAGGGCGGCGCGCAGATCGTCAACGACGTGTCCGGCGGACGGGCCGATCCCGCGATGGCTGCCCTGCTGGCTGAAGCCGGCGTGCCGTGGGTGTTGATGCACTGGCGGCCGGTGGCGGCCGACCGCCCACATCAGGCCCGGTCCTACCGCGACGTGGTGGCCGAAGTGCGCGCCGAGCTGCTCGCCGGCGTCGACGACGCCGTCGCGGCGGGTGTCGATCCGGGAAACCTGGTGATCGACCCCGGGCTCGGATTCGCCAAGACGGCCCAACACAATTGGGCGCTGCTGCACGCGTTGCCGGAGCTGGTGGCCACCGGTATCCCGGTGCTGCTGGGCGCCTCGCGCAAACGGTTCCTCGGTGCGTTGCTCGCGGGGCCCGACGGCGAGGTGCGGCCGCCGGACGGGCGGGAGACGGCGACCGCGGTGATCTCCGCACTGGCCGCCCTGCACGGAGCCTGGGGTGTGCGGGTGCACGACGTGCGGGCCTCGGTCGATGCCCTCAAGGTCGTCGGAGCCTGGACGGGGTGTAATGGCTGACCGAATCGAATTGCGCGGCTTGACAGTTCATGGCCGGCACGGGGTCTTCGAGCATGAGCGCGTCAACGGGCAGGACTTCGTCGTCGACATCACCGTGTGGATCGACCTGGCCGACGCCGCCGCGAGCGACGAGCTGGCCGACACCTATGACTACGACGCCTTGGCCAAGCTGGGGGCCGGCATCGTGGCTGGACCCCCGCGCAACCTGATCGAAGCGGTCGGCGGCGAGATCGCCGAGCGCGTGATGGAGGACCAACGCGTGCACGCCGTAGAGGTTGTGGTGCACAAGCCGCAGGCTCCGATCCAGCAGAAATTTGCCGATGTGGCGGTCGTGGTCCGGCGATCGCGGCGCGGCGGTCGCGGTTCCGTGGTGCCCGCCGGCCCCCCCGATGGCAGAGCGCTATGACCAGGGTCGTGCTTTCGATCGGCTCCAACCTGGGCGACCGCCTGGCCCGGCTGCAGTCGGTCGTCGTCGGGCTCGGCGAAGCAGTAGTGGCGGTGTCGCCGATCTATGAGACCGACCCGTGGGGCGAGGTCGAGCAGGGACCTTTCCTCAACGCGGTGCTGATCGCCGACGACCCGGCCCGCGACGGGCACGCCTGGCTGCGCACGGCCCAGGAGTTCGAGCGGGCCGCGGGTCGGGTTCGCGGTCAGCGCTGGGGCCCGCGCACCCTGGACGTGGACCTGATCGCCTGTTACGCGGAGACCGCGGTGGTCGCCGTGGAAAGCGACCTGACGTTGCCGCACCCGCTGGCCCATCTGCGGGCGTTCGTGATGATCCCCTGGTTGGCCGTCGACCCCGATGCCGAGCTGACGGTCGGCGGCGGGCCGCAACCGGTGGCCCGGCTGCTGGCCGAGTTGGACCCGGCCGACCGGGCAGGGGTGCGGTTATCCGAGCTGGCGCTCAATCCGAAATCAGTCTGATGGGCCCCACCCGCAAACGTGAGCTGACGGCCGCGGTGGTTGGCGCCGGGGTGCTGGGTTATCTGCTGGTGCTGCTGTCGTACCGGTGGTTCCCACCCATTACGGTGTGGACCGGCCTGTCGCTGCTCGCGGTCGCGCTCGGTGAGGCGCTGTGGGCACGCTACGTGCGGACCAAGATCACCAGCGGTGAGATCGGTGACGGACCCGGCTGGCTACACCCGCTCTCGGTGGCACGCAGCGTGGTGATCGCCAAGGCGTCGGCGTGGCTCGGTGCGCTGATGCTGGGCTGGTGGTTCGGGGTGTTGACCTATTTACTGCCGCGTCGGTCATGGATGCGGGCCGCCGCCGAGGACACCTCCGGCGCCGCGGTGGCGGCCGTCAGCGCGCTGGCGTTGGTTGTCGCTGCCCTGTGGCTACAGCATTGCTGCAAGTCTCCACAGGATCCGACCGAGCACGGCGAGGGTGCGGAAGGCTAGCAGAGAATCGCCGGAGTCGCGCGACACGCGGTATGACCTCGCACAGGTACAGTCAGGCCATGACCGTTCTGCCCCGCGGCGCCCGGGTGCGGCGCGGCGGCCGCAGGCCGGGCTGGGTGCTCTTGACGGCGTTGCTAGTCCTCGCGATGGGGGCCAGTTCCGCACTTGTTTTCACCAATCGCGTGGAACTGCTCAAGCTCGCTGTGATCCTGGCGCTGTGGGCCGCAGTCGCCGGCGCCTTCGTTTCGGTGCTCTATCGCAGGCAAAGCGATGCGGACCAGTCCCGGGTGCGTGACCTGAAGCTGGTCTATGACCTGCAGTTGGATCGGGAAATCTCGGCCCGTCGCGAGTATGAGCTGACCGTGGAGTCGCAGCTGCGCCGCGAGTTGGCCTCCGAGCTGCGCGCCCAGGCCGCCGACGAGGTGGCGGCGCTGCGCGCGGAGTTGGCCGCGTTGCGCACCAGCCTGGAGATCTTGTTCGACACGGACCTCGATCACCGCCGCGCGCTGGAGAATTCGCAGTCAGATTGGGCCCGCAACGGCGAAAGCGCGCCCGTCGATTGGGTGTCCAGCGATCGGGTCACGACGGTTCCGCCGGAGAATGCGCTGGAGCGAACCGACGAATCGCCGATCATCGACGTGTCCGAGGTGGGCGTCCCGCCCCCCGGCGCTGGGGCGCCCCCGCGACCTGCGCCGCCGCGCGAGCAGGTGCGGCCGCCCTATCCAACCCCGCCGCCACCACCCGAGCCACCACCACAAATGCAGCCCCAAGCGCCGCAATGGCACCCGGCCGCGGCCGACGGCCAGTGGTTGCCCGCCGGCGCGCCCGGCAGCAACTGGTCCGGCGCCGACGCGGCGAATGCACAGCCCGACCCACTGACGGGCCGCACCCGGGCCCGGCATTCCAGCCCGGACAAATCCGGGGGCGGCCCGCCTGGCGAGTACAGCGAGTCGGATCGCCGGTCGCAGTCGCGGCATTCGACGGAGTACCGCGACGACGGTGTTGCGGCCGCACCGGTGACCGAGGCGAGCGAGGCTACGCCGCCGCGTCTGGCGCCGCCGCCACCGCCACCGACACCCCGGCATCGCAGCGCCGATGCGGAGGCGGAAGAGCCCGAGCAGTCGGAGGGGCGACGCTCGCAATCCGGCGGTCAGTCGGTCGCCGACCTGCTGGCGCGATTGCAGGTCGAACCCACCGGAGGCGGCCGGCGGCGCCGGCGTGACGGATGACACTGGGTTCTGCCTGGCAAATCGACTAGAGTCTTACTGACCGTCCGGTACCCGCAGCGCGGGACTGGAACGAAACCAAGACACTGTGAGGCCGTCTGCGATGGTGCAGTTCGACGGTTTGCGCCCGGCCAGGCTCAAGGTGGGAATCATCTCCGCGGGCCGGGTAGGAACCGCGTTGGGCGTCGCGCTGGAGCGCGCCGACCACGTCGTGGTCGCGTGCAGCGCCATCTCCCACGCATCCCGGCAGCGGGCGGCGCGACGGCTGCCCGATACGCAGGTGCTGGCACCGCCGGACGTCGCCGCGGGCGCTGAGCTGCTGCTGCTGGCGGTTCCCGACAGCGAACTCGCCGGCCTGGTGTCCGGCTTGGCCGCCACGTCGGCGGTGCGACCCGGAACGATCGTGGCGCACACGTCCGGCGCCAACGGCGTCAACATTCTGGCGCCGCTGGCCCAGGACGGCTGCATACCGCTGGCGATTCACCCGGCGATGACGTTCACCGGCTCCGACGAGGACATCAGCCGGCTGCCCGACACCTGCTTCGGGATCACCGCCGCCGACGACGTCGGGCAAGCGATCGCGCAGTCGCTGGTGCTCGAGATGGGCGGGGAGCCGTTCTGTGTGCGCGAGGACGCGCGGATCCTCTATCACGCCGCGCTGGCCCACGCGGGCAACCACATCGTGGCCGTCGTCGCCGATGCGCTCGACGCGTTGCGGGCCGCCCTGCGCGGCAGCGAACTGCTCGGACAACAACTCGTCGACGATCAGCCGGGTGGCATCGCCGAACGGATCATCGGGCCGCTGGCCCGGGCGGCGCTACAGAACACGCTGCAACGCGGACAGGCCGCGCTGACGGGCCCGGTGGCCCGGGGTGACGCCGCCGCGGTCGCCGAACATCTGGCCGCGCTCAACCGGGTCGACCCGCAATTGGCTGAGGCCTATCGCGTGAACGCGCTACGGACCGCGCGGCGCGCGCATGCTCCCGCCGACGTCGTCGAGGTGCTGGCGCAATGACCTCGACGATCCCGGCAAGCCCGAAGTCCCCGACAAAAGCGCCCACCTTCACTCCCGGCGAACTCAACCTGTACTCGACCCCGCGCGATGTCACCGATGTCAGCCGCGCGCTGCGGCACACCGGCCGGCGGGTGATGTTGGTGCCGACCATGGGCGCGCTGCACGACGGGCACCTGGCGCTGGTGCGTGCCGCCAAACTAGTGCCCGGCTCGGTGGTCGTGGTGTCGATCTTCGTCAACCCGTTGCAATTTGGTGCCGGCGAAGATCTCGACGCCTACCCGCGGACCCTCGATGACGACCTGGCGCTGCTGCGCGAGGACGGTGTCGAGATCGTGTTCGCCCCGACGGCCGCTGCCATGTATCCCGACGGTCTGCGCACCATGGTGCAGCCGGGTCCGCTGGCCGCCGAGCTCGAGGGCGCGGCCCGGCCCACCCATTTCGCCGGCGTGCTGACGGTCGTGCTCAAGCTGCTGCAGATCGTGCGCCCTGACCGGATCTTCTTCGGCGAGAAGGACTATCAGCAGCTGGCGGTGATCCGGCAGATGGTGGCCGACCTCAACGTTGGTGTCGACGTGATCGGGGTGCCCACCGTGCGGGAATCGGATGGACTGGCGATGTCGTCGCGCAACCGCTACCTGGATTCGGTGCAGCGCGAATTGGCCGCGACGCTCTCGGCGGCGCTGCTGGCCGGGATGCACGCCGCGCCGGCCGGTACGCAGGCCGCGCTCACCGCGGCGCGTGCCGTGCTCGACGCCGTGCCCGCGATCGGCGTCGACTATTTGGAGCTGCGCGACCCCGGGCTGGGTCCCGCGCCCGCCGATGGACCCGGCCGGCTGCTGGTCGCCGCCAGGCTCGGAAAGACCAGGCTGCTGGACAACATCGCAGTCGAAATCGGAACTCTCGCCGGCACCGACGGGCCGGACGCAAATCGAGTCGCTGAATCACCTTGGAGGAACTGATGTTACGGACGATGCTGAAATCGAAGATCCACCGCGCCACGGTCACGCAGGCCGACCTGCACTACGTCGGCTCGGTGACCATCGACGCCGACCTGATGGACGCCGCCGACCTCCTGGAGGGCGAACAGGTCACGATCGTCGACATCGACAACGGTGCCCGGCTGGTGACCTACGCGATCACCGGCGAGCGCGGCACCGGCGTGATTGGAATCAACGGCGCCGCAGCGCATCTCGTTCATCCCGGCGACCTGGTGATCCTGATCGCGTACGGAACAATGGAGGACGCCGAGGCCCGCGCCTACAAGCCGCGGATCGTGTTTGTCGACACGCGCAACAAGCAGATCGATCTGGGCAGCGATCCCGCCTTCGTCCCGGATGACGCGGCGGAGCTGATGAACCCGCGGATGGGTGCACGGTAGCCGTGCTGTTGGCGATCGACGTCCGTAACACGCATACCGTCGTCGGGTTGCTGTCGGGCTCCAAGGAGCACGCAAAGGTCGTTCAGCAGTGGCGAATACGCACTGAGCCCGAAATCACCGCCGACGAACTGGCGCTGACCATCGACGGCCTGATCGGCGATGATTCCGAGCGGCTCACCGGCGCCGCCGCCTTGTCGACGGTCCCGTCGGTGCTGCACGAGTTGCGGGTCATGCTCGACCAGTACTGGCCGTCGGTGCCGCATGTGCTGATCGAACCGGGCGTGCGCACCGGCATCCCGCTGCTAGTCGACAATCCGAAGGAAGTGGGCGCCGACCGGATCGTGAACTGCTTGGCCGCATATCAGCGGTTCAAATCGGCCGCCATCGTGGTCGATTTCGGATCGTCGATTTGTGTGGACATGGTGTCGGCCAAAGGCGAGTTCCTCGGGGGCGCCATCGCGCCCGGGGTGCAGGTGTCTTCGGATGCCGCGGCGGCCCGCAACGTGCTGCGTCGGGTCGAGCTGGCGCGGCCGCGTTCGGTGCTCGGCAAGAACACCGTCGAATGCATGCAGGCGGGTGCGGTGTTCGGCTTCGCCGGGCTGGTCGACGGCCTGGTCGGGCGTATTCGCCAGGACGTGGACGGCTTCTCTGACGAGTTGGGCGATCGGGTCGCGGTGGTGGCCACCGGACACACCGCACCGCTGCTGCTGCCCGAGCTGCACACCGTCGACCACTATGACCAGCACCTGACCCTGCACGGCCTGCGGCTCGTCTTCGAACGCAACCAGGACACCCAGCGCGGCCGGCTGAAGTCGGCGCGCTGACGAAACGCGGGTAAGTCCGCTCGCGTCAGGTCATTTAAGCTGGCACGTCGTGAGCTCTGAGCCCCCGGAAGCCGATCCAGACCTTCCCGAGCAGTTCCAGATCCGCCGGGACAAGCGCGCTCGCCTGTTGGCGGAGGGTCGCGACCCTTACCCTGTCGCCATCCAACGGACCCACACCCTGGCCGAGGTCCGCGCCGCCCACCCCGACCTGGCGGTCGACTCAGCGACCGATGACGTCGTCGGCGTCGCGGGCCGGGTGATCTTCGCGCGCAATTCCGGAAAGTTGTGTTTTGCGACACTCCAGGACGGCGACGGCACCAACCTGCAGGTGATGATCAGCCTCGACAAGGTCGGCCAGGAAGCGCTGGACGCATGGAAAGCCGACGTCGACCTGGGCGACATCGTCTACGTGCACGGCAACGTGATCAGCTCACGGCGCGGCGAACTATCCGTGCTCGCCGACTCCTGGCAGATGGCGGCCAAGTCGTTGCGGCCGCTGCCCGTGGCGCACAAGGAGATGAGCGAAGAATCGCGGGTGCGGCAGCGGTATGTGGACCTGATCGTGCGCCCGCAGGCGCGAACGGTGGCCCGCCAGCGAATCGCCGTTGTTCGCGCGCTACGCAATGCGCTGGAACGCCGCGGGTTTTCCGAAGTCGAAACGCCTATGTTGCAGACGCTGGCCGGTGGTGCGGCGGCCCGGCCGTTCACCACACATTCCAATGCGTTGGACATCGATCTCTACCTGCGGATCGCACCGGAACTGTTCCTCAAGCGCTGCATCGTCGGTGGTTTCGACAAGGTCTTCGAACTAAATCGGGTGTTCCGAAACGAAGGCACCGATTCGACGCATTCCCCGGAATTTTCCATGTTGGAGACCTACCAGACCTACGGCACCTATGACGATTCGGCAGTCGTCACCCGGGAGCTTATTCAAGAGGTGGCCGACGAGGCGATCGGGACGCGACAACTGCCGTTGCCCGACGGCAGTGTCTACGACATAGACGGAGAATGGGCTTCTATACAAATGTATCCGTCGGTGTCGGCGGCGCTCGGTGAAGAGATCACGCCCGACACGACGGTTGCACACCTGCGTTCAATTGCGGACCGACTGGGTATCGAGATTCCGGACAACCGTGGCTACCTTGTCGCTGGGCACGGGAAACTTGTCGAGGAACTGTGGGAGCATGCGGTGGGCAACACCTTGACCGCGCCCACATTCGTCAAGGATTTCCCAGTCGAGACAACACCTTTGACGCGACAGCACCGCAGCATCCCCGGGGTGACCGAGAAATGGGACCTCTACGTGCGCGGCGTCGAACTGGCCACCGGTTACTCCGAATTGAACGATCCCGTGGTGCAGCGTGAGCGATTCGCCGAACAAGCTCGTGCCGCAGCCGCCGGCGACGACGAGGCGATGGCACTTGACGAAGATTTTCTGGCCGCACTCGAGTACGCGATGCCGCCGTGCACCGGAACCGGAATGGGTATCGATCGGTTGTTGATGTCTTTGACCGGGCTGTCAATTCGGGAGACAGTTTTGTTCCCGATTGTTCGACCGCACTCCAACTGAAACTCGTGCATGATCTGTCCGGATTGAGTATTCTGCGGAAATATGGCAGGTTGGTGAAGCGGGGAGTCAATCCAAGCTGCTGGACTGCAAGGAAGAAACGCGAGGGTAAGCCAATGGCGAAAAAAGTGACCGTCACCTTGGTCGATGATTTCGACGGTGCGGGCGCCGCCGATGAAACAGTCGAATTCGGGCTTGACGGGGTGACCTATGAGATCGACCTTTCTTCAAAGAATGCCGCGAAACTCCGCGGCGATCTGAAGCAATGGGTGGCGGCCGGCCGGCGTGTCGGCGGTCGGCGGCGCGGGCGTTCGGGCGCCGGTCGCGGCCGCGGCGCGATCGACCGCGAGCAAAGCGCCGCCATCCGGGAATGGGCCCGTCGCAACGGGCACAACGTGTCGACTCGCGGCCGTATCCCGGCCGACGTGATCGACGCGTTCCACGCGGCGACGTAACAGAACCACTTACCGGCGTCCGGGCCACGCGGTCCGGGCGCCGGTGCGCTTATTTCGTTTTCGCTGGTGGCGAACGGGTGGTCGGCATTTAGGGAAACGATTCGGCGGTTTTCCCCGTTGTCAGGTACAGGCCTAGCGCAACGTTAGGAACCGTGGCGGGCCGACCATTACAGTGGACACCAGCCGGTAGTGAGTTTGTACCGATGGTGAGGGAGAGCAGGTAAGCACCGATGTTCGAGAGATTTACCGACCGTGCCCGCAGGGTGGTCGTCCTGGCGCAGGAAGAGGCCAGGATGCTCAACCACAACTACATCGGCACCGAGCACATCCTGTTGGGTCTTATCCACGAAGGCGAAGGCGTCGCGGCCAAGTCGCTGGAATCGCTGGGCATCTCGCTTGAGGGCGTCCGCAGCCAGGTCGAGGAGATCATCGGCCAGGGTCAGCAGGCGCCGTCGGGGCACATCCCGTTCACGCCACGCGCCAAGAAGGTTCTCGAGCTGAGCCTGCGCGAGGCGCTGCAGCTCGGCCACAACTACATCGGCACCGAGCACATTTTGCTCGGCCTGATCCGCGAGGGGGAGGGCGTTGCCGCTCAGGTGCTGGTCAAGCTCGGCGCCGAGCTGACCCGGGTGCGCCAGCAGGTGATCCAGCTGCTGAGCGGCTACCAGGGCAAGGAGGCCGCCGAAGCGGGCACCGGTGGTCGGGGCGGCGAATCGGGCAGCCCCTCCACGTCGCTGGTGCTCGACCAGTTCGGCCGCAACCTGACGGCCGCCGCCATGGAGGGCAAGCTGGACCCGGTCATCGGCCGCGAGAAGGAAATCGAGCGGGTGATGCAGGTGTTGAGCCGGCGCACCAAGAACAATCCGGTGCTGATCGGCGAGCCCGGCGTCGGCAAGACCGCCGTCGTCGAGGGACTGGCGCAGGCCATCGTGCACGGCGAGGTCCCCGAGACGCTTAAGGACAAGCAGCTCTACACGCTGGACCTGGGCTCGCTGGTCGCGGGTTCCCGCTACCGCGGTGACTTCGAGGAGCGCCTGAAGAAGGTGCTCAAGGAGATCAACACTCGCGGCGACATCATCCTGTTCATCGACGAGCTGCACACGCTCGTCGGGGCGGGTGCCGCCGAGGGCGCGATCGACGCGGCAAGCATCCTGAAGCCCAAGCTGGCCCGTGGCGAGCTGCAGACGATCGGCGCCACCACGCTCGACGAGTACCGCAAGTACATCGAGAAGGACGCCGCGCTGGAGCGCCGCTTCCAGCCGGTCCAGGTGGGCGAGCCGACGGTGGAGCACACCATCGAGATCCTCAAGGGCCTGCGGGACCGCTACGAGGCGCACCACCGGGTGTCGATCACCGATGCGGCGTTGGTGGCCGCGGCCACCCTGGCCGACCGCTACATCAACGACCGGTTCCTGCCGGACAAGGCGATCGACCTGATCGACGAGGCGGGCGCGCGGATGCGGATCCGCCGGATGACCGCGCCGCCAGACCTGCGCGAGTTCGACGAGAAGATCGCCGAGGCGCGCCGGGAGAAGGAATCGGCGATCGACGCGCAGGACTTCGAGAAGGCCGCCAGCCTGCGCGACCGGGAGAAGACCCTGGTTGCGCAGCGGGCCGAACGCGAAAAGCAGTGGCGTTCAGGCGATCTCGATGTGGTCGCCGAGGTCGACGACAACGAGATTGCCGAGGTGCTCGGGAACTGGACCGGCATCCCGGTGTTCAAGCTCACCGAGGCCGAGACCACCCGGTTGCTGCGCATGGAAGACGAGCTGCACAAGCGGATCATCGGTCAGGTGGACGCCGTCAAGGCCGTGTCCAAGGCGATTCGCCGTACCCGCGCCGGGTTGAAGGACCCCAAGCGGCCGTCGGGCTCGTTCATCTTCGCCGGCCCGTCCGGTGTCGGTAAGACCGAGCTGTCCAAGGCGCTGGCCAACTTCCTGTTCGGCGACGACGACGCGCTCATCCAGATCGACATGGGCGAGTTCCACGACCGGTTCACCGCGTCGCGGCTGTTCGGCGCTCCGCCCGGATACGTCGGCTACGAGGAGGGCGGCCAGCTCACCGAGAAGGTGCGGCGCAAGCCGTTCTCGGTGGTTCTGTTCGACGAGATCGAGAAGGCGCACCAGGAGATCTACAACAGCCTGTTGCAGGTCCTCGAGGACGGCCGGCTCACCGACGGGCAGGGCCGCACGGTCGACTTCAAGAACACCGTGCTGATCTTCACGTCCAACCTGGGCACCTCCGACATCTCCAAGCCGGTCGGACTGGGCTTCACCCAGGGCGGCGGCGAGAACGACTACGAGCGGATGAAGCAGAAGGTCAACGACGAGCTCAAGAAGCACTTCCGCCCTGAGTTCCTCAACCGCATCGACGAGGTCATCGTCTTCCACCAGCTGACTCGCGAAGAGATCATCCTGATGGTCGACCTGATGATCGGCCGGGTCGCGGGCCAGCTCAAGAGCAAGGACATGGCGCTGGATCTGACCGACAAGGCCAAGTCGCTGCTGGCCAAGCGGGGCTTCGACCCGGTGCTGGGTGCCCGCCCGCTGCGGCGCACCATCCAGCGCGAGATCGAGGACCAGCTCTCCGAGAAGATCCTCTTCGAGGAGGTCGGACCGGGCCAGGTCGTCACCGTCGACGTGGACAACTGGGACGGCGAGGGCACCGGCGAGGACGCGGTGTTCACGTTTACCGGAACCCGCAAGCCGCCGGCCGAGCCGGACCTAGCCAAGGCCGGAGCGCACAGCGCCGAGGGGCAGACCGCGAACTAGCGGCAACACGAGATTCCCAGAAGGAGTTAACCGTGGCCATGACGAGCAGTGCGGCGGCAACCGGAACCCGTCCGGTTGACCTCTCCGACCTTTCTAAGGCCAGCGCTGCGCTCTGGTTGGCGGCAACCGCGTTCCTGGCGCTGTTGACGCTGTACTTCGTCGGCGTCGACCAGGGCGCGGTGTCGCTGTTCGGCAGTGACACACACGTGCACGAATTCGTGCACGACGCAAGGCATCTGCTCGGTTTCCCCTGCCATTAACTAGGCGGGACGGCTCCGACGTGGAGAAGCGTCTGATCGCGAGCGGTCTGTTGGCCGGCCTGGTGGGCGCCGTACTGGCCTTTGTGTTCGCCCGCTTATGCGCCGAGCCGATCATCGGGCGCGCCATCGCCTATGAGGACGGCCGCACCGAGGCCGAGCAGGCGCAGGGTGTGCACGAGCACGGAGTCGAGCTGTTCACCCGCGGCGTGCAGGCCAACGCCGGATTGGGTTTCGGTGTGCTGCTTTTCGGGCTGGCGATGGGTGCATTGTTCGCGGTGGTCTTCTGCCTGGTCTACGTGCGATCCGAAAATCCTGTGCCACACCGGCTTTCGGCGCAGCTCGCGGCGGGTGCCTTCGCAACGGTGTATCTGGTGCCGTTTGCGAAGTACCCACCCAACCCGCCGGCCGTCGGACAGCCGGACACGATCGGGATGCGCACCGGTTGGTATCTCTTCGCGGTGCTGGTGTCGGTGCTGCTAGCGGTCGCAGCAGTGTGGCTGGCGCGGCGCCTCACGGCTCGATTCGGCGGGTGGACCGCCGGGGTGCTGGCGGCCGAGGCCTACGTGGTGGTGGTCGCTGTGGTGTATGTGTTGCTGCCGAAGGTGGCCGAGACACCACAACCACTGCGCGACGCCTCCGGTGCGATCATCTATCCGGGCTTCCCCGCTGACGTGCTTTATGAATTCAGGTTGGTTTCGCTGGGTACGCAGCTGGTGTTGTGGGTGGCCATTGGTCTGCTCTTCGGAAGGCTGGCCGGCCGGCTGCTGGGTGAGCGGGCCGGAACCGGACGGGCAACGGACATCACGGCGTGACCGGGGTCGTCCGGCTGACGTTGGTGTCGCACGCGATGACCGACGCCATGGCGGCCGCGCGGTTTCCGGCTGACGAGCCGCTAAACGACAGCGGCTGCCGGCAAGCGGCGGTGGGCTTCGAAATCAAAAGCGGTACGCGCCAACTCACCGCACCCGAGCGGCGGGCTCGGCAAACCGCGCAGCTGCTGGGTCTGCGGCCGGTCACCGAGCCCCGGTTGGCCGATCTGGATTGCGGACGATGGCGTGGGAGTGCGCTGGAGAATGTCCCGTCCGCCGACCTGGACGTGTGGCTGACCGATCCGGTTCAGGCGCCGCACGGCGGTGAGTCGATCGTCGACCTGGTTGAGCGCGTGGCCGCGTGGCTGGCATCGCTGGCCGGTAACACATCGCACACGGTTGCCGTCACACATCCCGCCGTCGTCCGCGCGGCGATCCTGGTGGCCCTTGGCGCTTCACCAAACGCGTTCTGGCGCGTAGACATCAAGCCGCTGTCTCGCACCGTCCTGCATTTCCGAGGCCGCGACTGGACTATTCGTTTGTAGCGATCCAGCTCACCCGAGCAGTGCGGAGGCAAGGATTGCTGGCAGCGCGATCCGGTTGCGGTAGACGAGAAATGTGACGAGCCGCCGTGTCGTCGTCTCGGCTGTCTTGTTGGTGATAAAGAAGACCGGCTTTGGCGAGAGCGTCAGCTCGCCGTTGAAGACAGAGCGCGGCGCCGGGCGGAACGGGATCTCGACGACGGCCTTCTGCGGGTGGGGCAACATGAAGGCGTTGTGCACCATCCCGGTGCCGCTACCGATGCTTTGCCCGGTATTGCCGGGGAACGCTCCCCACGTCGCCAGAGCGAAAACCATTCCGGTCCATACGTTGATGCCGATCGCGCCGTAGCGCAGGCGCGAGATCGCGTCGTCGAAATCTACCGAGTTCTGTTTGCGTGTCTTCGGATCGATGGTGACGACTGCCCCGAGGGTGCCGGGTAATTCCTCATTGGCGAACTCAACGGCGTTGTCTAGGAACTGCTTTGGCGTTCTTCCGGGAAGGCGAACGACGCCGAGGACTCCGGCGAAGACCTCGTCCGTCAAGATGCTGACTGCGCTGCCAGGTTCGACATCGGGGATGAGGGCACGACTGTTGTCACTGGCGAGGAACTCGGTGCCGGCCATGCCGGCACAGGCCTTGGCGGTTCTTTCCTCAGTCTGTGGGTAGTACGCGGGTCGTGGCTCGGCATCGCGAATGACTGCGCGGACCTCGGCGATGAGCTTGTCGGCCAGTGGCCAATCCTGTGACACGACGAGAACCTGTGTGGCATTGCAATTGTGGCCACAGTTGGTGAGTTTGGTTGTCGCTATGTGTTCTGCCTGGAACCTCACGTCGGCGTCGGTCCAGTCCCCGGGTACCACGATGAATGGGCTGACGCCGCCGAGTTCGGCGCTGATCGGTTTGTCGAGAAGCGGTGTGTTGTCGGCTCTACGGGCGGCGGCCCGGTCGTCGGTGCCCCACACGATCGCATCGTAAGTGGCAGCCGAACCGGTCATGTGGATGGCGTCGACCTTCCGGTGGTGCGCCAGGTAGGCGCCGGCGTCGGCGCCGCCGTAGAGGAAGCGAAGCCAGCCACGCGAAATGAACTCACTGAAGATCTGTTCGTAGAACGGCCCGAGATAGTCGTTGACCGGATGCATCTTCACAGCGCAAACGTTGCCTCGCACGTACAGCTGGTCGATGACGTCGAGCGTTGTGATGGTCCCGAGGTTGCCTGCGGCCAAGACCAGGCATACCTCGGCCGGGCCCCGCGTGGGGCCGCGGTACGCCATGGCGGCGTCGTTACGGGCCTGCTCGGCGCTGACGTTCGGCTCCAGCCAAACCGCGGCGCGATAGCCGTTGAGGAAGAGGCGGTCGTACCCGGTAAGCGGGAAGACATCGACGACAACTTGGCCGTCGGGCCGGGTGTGTACCGCGTTGCCGTCGATCGGTTCTCGTCCGGCGAGAATGCGCTTGAGGACGAGCAGTTGCGTGTTGACGGCTTGGATGAACACCCAGACGCCGACAGACCACTCCTCCGCGGTCCAGGTAGAGGTCGGGGCAATGCCTTTGGCGTCGGCGGCCGCGGCCACCATCTGCGGAGCAAGGTCAAGCACCTTGCGCGGCAACGCTTCGAGCATCGCCACCTTTTCCGCCAAGGACAGAGCCGCCCAGTCCGGAGCGCTGAAATGTAAGTCGTTAAGCGCCTTATCGAGCGCGGCTGTGTCCAGCGCCGTCCCAGCGGTCATTGGCCTTGGTAGATCGCTGCTGAGGTCACCTGTGCTCGATCGGCGTCGTTGGCCTTGCCAACCCGGCGGAGTGTGCGCTCTGCAGTCCTCGAATTATCTCGCTCAGAAGCGAGCCGGCGGATGGAGCTGTCTGCGAACAGCTACAGGTGAGGCCGCCGAACACGTTCTCGTCTTCAGCGCTGGCCGGTGCTGCTGCTCCGACACAGGAGCCGACAGCGATCGCAACACTTACTAAAACTTTCCCGAACATCGTCCTCCTTCATTCGTTCGCATACGAACGACTGGTTAGGCGCGACAGTACTTTCGGGGTCAACCGCGGATCAAGCGAACCGCCGACGTACATGCAGAACCCATAGCTGTCACGGGGTCCGGGAATCGCTTTTCGTTTGAGACCTCTATGAATTCGCGTTCGCGGCGATCTATCGCGGCGCGATCAGCGCGAAGGCCTGCTTCGCCACCTGCAGCATCCAACTGGTCACGGTGGGTCCGTGATCACGGGGCCAGTTCAGCTGGAAGCTGACCACCCACGGTTGCTGTGTCTTGTCGACGGCGTACCAGCTGAACGTGAGGTCGCCCGGCAGGCCGCCGGCTTTGGCAGCGATGTAGGGCCATTCGTCACGATCCAGCTGGATACCCGCGACGGCGGACAGGATCTGCTTCACGGGCGCGGCCGGGCCGACCGCGTCGGCCTGCAGCGTCGAGTGCACGCGGCAGATGTCCTCGGCGCTGCCGTACCACTCCGCGCCGTACGTCGAGGCGGGTGTGTGGGCGCGCATTGGATCAGGTTGGTAGGGAGTGGAATTCGCCTGCTGTAGCAGCTGCGCGCGGACTTGCGGAGACGACGCCTGCTGCCACTGGTTCCGCAGATCCGGCTGCCCCCAACCCACGGAGAACAGCTCGTACATCGTGGGGAACGGTGTCATGCTGGCCGGATCGTGATGGCCCGCCGTGGCGAGCGCATCCTCGATGGCGTGTGTGCCCAGCCGCCCGATCAGCAGGTCGGTGGCCATGTTATCGCTGGTGGCGATCATCTTCTCGGCGGCCGTGCGAACCGAAACGCGCGCGCCGGGAGGCAGCGCCAATCCTGAAGAACCCACGGCTTTGCTCTTGTCGGTGACGGTCAGTTGATCGTCCCAGGAAACCGTCCCGTTCTTGACCGCACCTGCCAGGGCGTGCAGCACGTATAACTTGAAAATCGATGCCAGCGGCAAGGATTCGTCGGTGTTGGTGCCCACAACCGGGTGGCAGTGGCCTTGATCGACCTTGGCAACCTGGTAGGAGTAGCGGGCGCCGGTCCTACTCAACACCGCGTCGACATCGTGCCAGGAGTTGATTACCGGTGGCTGTGTGTCCACGTCGAACCGATCAACCCAGCCACCGTCGTCGGTGTGAATTCGGATGTTCTGTCGCGCACCGTAGGAGGAGATGAGGTGCAGCGTGGCCACGCTGGCAGAGATGTCCACACCATCGAGAGTGAACGGACGATCCCACCAGAGCCCTTCCATGGTCTTCAGCACCGAGTCGACCTCGTCGGTTGTGGCCAGGGTGCCAACCCCGACCGGCCCGATGGGCCAGTCCGAGTTGAGCATGTCCATGGTCTGCTGTGCCCGCAGACCGGGCGGAGTCCCCTTGTCGATCCGCTGCCCCGAGGCGGCCGCGTTCGCGTGCGGGGCAGGGGAGGAGCCGCAACCCGGCGCCAAGGCCATGACCAGTGCGGCGCTGGCGGTCAACACCAGCACGCGGCGCCATCGCTGGCGCCGGCTACCCCGTCTTGCCGGAGCCGGCAACGTCCATCACAACTTCGAATTCCAGCAGCGACGCCCCGGTTGCGACGGGATTGGCCCGGTGCCCGGCATGGGCTTCGATGGCGGGTCCGGTTGCCCACGCCTGGAAGGCTTCTTCGGACTCCCAGTGCGTCACCACGAAGTAGCGATCTTCACCCTTGACCGGGCGGAGCAGCTGGAAGCCGAGGAAACCCGGAGAATTCTCGACCGCATGTGCGCGGTGGGCGAACCGCTTCTCCAGCTCGGGGCCAGCTTCGGGGGGTACCTCGATTGCGTTGATCTTCACCACTGGCATTCCGCTAGGCTACCGTGCCACCCAATATGACTGGTATGCCCACCGACCTGTTGACCCGCCGGGGCGGCCATGGGCAGCCGTTGATTCTGGTGCACGGGCTGATGGGCCGGGGTAGCACCTGGCCGCGCCAGTTACCGTGGCTGACCAGGCTGGGCACGGTGTACACCTACGACGCGCCGTGGCATCGAGGCCGTGACGTCATCGACCCGTACCCGATCAGCACCGAGCGCTTCGTTGCGGACCTGGGCGACGCGGTGGCCTCGGTGGGCGCGCCAGTCAGGCTGGTCGCCCATTCGATGGGTGCGCTGCACTCGTGGTGTCTGGCCGCGGAGCGTCCCGACTTGGTTTCGGCGCTGGTGCTCGAGGACATGGCGCCGGACTTTCGCGGCCGCACCACCGGTCCCTGGGAACCTTGGTTGCACTCGATACCCGTCGAATTCCCTTCCGCCAAAGAGGTATTCGACAAATTTGGAGATGTCTCAGGGCAGTATTTCCTGGATGCCTTCGATCGCACTCCCACCGGCTGGCGGTTGCACGGCCACACGTCGAAATGGATCGAGATCGCCGCCGAATGGGGCACCCGTGACTACTGGGACCAATGGCTGGCTGTGCGGGCGCCATCCCTGCTGATCGAGGCCGGCATCTCGGTTGCCCCGCCGGGACAGATGCTGCAGATGACCGAAACCGATTGTCCGACGACGTATTTGCACGTTCCCGAAGCCGGTCATCTCATCCACGACGAAGCGCCGCAGGTATACCGGCAGGCCGTCGAGTCCTTCTTGGCGCCGCACTGATTCAGCTGGGTCCGCGCGGTCAGGGCAACGGTGCTGAGCGAGCGTTGCTGATTCCCCGATCGAGCTCTGCCGTCGGGACCGGGCCGCCGGTTCGAGCCGTCTGTTGGCAGTTACACGTGAGGCCGGCGAACGGGTTCGGCTGGGCGCCGGACGGGTTCGGGTCCGCGTTGGCCGGTGCAGCTGCCGCAACGCAGGAACCGAAAACGACAGCGGCGCCGATAAGTAAATTCGTAAACAGGGGCCTCGGATTCGCGAGCATCATTGCAACAATCCTCTCGGCAGTAGATTTGATGCACTATGTTTACCGCCGGTTGTCAGCAACAGGCTGAGTGCTGGTTATCGATCCGCTGTGAGCGCTCGTAACCCTCGAATAACGCTGTACCACAGCATATTCCGTTGGCTGGACTAGCCGGGCTGGCCGTTCTCGCCCGGAGCACCGGGTGCTCCGGTGCTCCCGGGATTGCCGTTGGGGTCGCCGGCCCCGCCGGGCCCGCCGTTGCCGCCCCCGCCGGCGGCCCCGCCCGTGCCGTAGGGGCCGGGGGTGGGGGCGCTGCCTCCGTTCCCGCCGTTGCCTCCGTTCCCGCCGTCGGCGCCATCGCCCCCGCTACCGCCGGGCCCTTGCGTCGAGTCCCCGCCGGCCCCGCCGGCCGCCCCGTCACCGCCGTGACCGCCGGACCCGCCGGCGCCGCCGGTCGCTACGCCGCTCCCGCCATTGCCGCCGGTGCCGCCGTCGGCGGCCGCCCCGCCCGCTCCGCCGTAACCACCGTAAGTGTTGACACCGGTGCTGGCCGTGCCGCCGTCGCCGCCATGACCGCTGACGCCGGCGTCTCCGCCGGCTCCGCCGGCGCCGCCAACGCCGCCGGAATCGGTGGCCTGGCCGCCCTGGCCGCCGGCCCCACCGGTGCCGGCATTGCCGCCGTCCCCGCCGTTACCGCCGTTGCCGCCATCACCGTTGACACCGGTGGTGGACGTGCCGCCGCCACCGCCGCCGCCGCCGGATCCGCTGGCGCCGCCGGCTCCGCCATTACCGCCGGTGCCGTCGATGCCGCTGGCCTGGCCGCCCGCGCCGCCGGCCCCGCCGGCGGCTGCGTTGCCGCCGGCCCCGCCGGCACCGCCGGTGCTCAACGACATCTGGACCGCGCCGCCGGCTCCGCCATTGCCACCGGTCCCGCTGGCGCCGCCGGCCCCGCCATTACCGCCGACACCGTCGGTCGCGGTGGCCTCGGCGCCGGCGCCGCCGGCCCCACCCGCGGCGGCGGCGCCGCCGGAACCGCCCGCCCCGCCGGTGCTGAACAACCCGACGGTCGCCCCGCCGGCGCCCCCGGCTCCGCCCTGACCGCCGGCCCCGCCGGCGCCACCATCCCCGCCGGCGCTCGCACCGATCCCGCCGGCGCCCCCGTCACCGCCCTGGCCGGCCGTCCCGCCGGCACCCCCGAGACCGCCGGTCGCGCTGTGGCCGGTGGCCGTGCCGCCGGCCCCGCCGGCGCCGCCGTCACCGCCATCACCACCGGCCCCGCCGGCTACGCCTGCACCGGTGGCGTCGCCGCCTCCCCCGCCGGCGCCGCCGAGTCCGCCCTGACCACCACTGCCGCCCGTCCCGGCGACGATGCCGTTACCGGCCTGCGCTCCGGCGTTGCCGCCGGTGCCGCCCGCTCCACCACCGCCGCCGGCCTCGCCGTCGTCCGGGGTAGCGGCCGAGCCGCCGTCCGCCCCGGGGGCCCCACTGCCCCCATTCCCGCCGTTGCCGCCGTTGCCGACCAGCCCGCCGTTGCCGCCGGCGCCACCGTTGCCGCCGGTGTGGCCCGGGTTGGTGGCGCTGGCGCCGTCCCCGCCATGGCCGCCGTTGCCGCCGTTGCCGGGCGTGCTGCCCGCCTCTCCGGTCTTGCCGGTGACGCCGCCGGTGCCGGTGTCCCCGGGCGCGCCGCCGGTTCCGCCGGCCCCGCCATTGCCCGGGTCACCGCCGGCCCCGCCGGCGCCGCCGTCACCGTTGCCGAGACCACCGAACGCGCCGGCTGCGCCGTCGCCGCCGTTGCCGGGTGCGCCGCCCGCGCCGCCGGTGCCGCCCGCCCCGCCGTCGCCGTTGGTGCCGACGGTGCCAAAACCCAGGGCCGCGCCGCCGAAGCCGCCGGTCCCGCCTGCGCCGCCGACGCCCCCGGTGCCCCCGTCGCCGGCGTTGCCGCCGGCCGCGCCGGACGTCACGGCTGCCGCGCCATCACCGCCCGCCCCGCCTGCGCCACCGGTCCCGCCGATGCCGCCGACACCACCCGTACCGCCGTTGCCGAGCAGCAGGCTGCTGTTACCGCCCCTACCGCCCTGGCCGCCGACAGCTCCGCCCCCGCCGTCGGTGCCGTTGGTGCCCGGGAAGCCCGAAACGCCGTCGGTGCCGGTGACGCCGGGCCCACCGGCACCGCCCGCCCCGCCGGTACCGCCGTTGCCGAACAGCCAGCCCACGGCGTCGCCGCCGGGCCCGCCGGCGCCGCCGTTTTGCCCGATGCCGCCGGCCCCGCCGGCCCCGCCGGTGCCGCCGTTGCCCATCAAGAATCCGCCGTTGCCGCCATCTCCGCCGGGCGCGCCGGCACCGCCGGCTCCGCCACTGCCGCCATTGCCGATCAGGCCGGCGGCCCCGCCGAGGCCACCCTGACCACTCGCGGCCGTGCCGCCGGTCCCGCCGTTACCGAACAACAACCCGCCGGGACCGCCGGCGGCCTGCAGCACCGTTCCGCCACTCACGCCGGCGGCGCCGTTGCCGAGCAGATCCCGCCCGATCAGCGCCTGGCCGATCGGATTGATGAAAGTGTCGTCGACGAATTCACCGATCCGGCTGGTGATCCAGGCCTGCCCGACGGTGTACGTCGGCTGGTAGATCACCGCGTTGAACAAGCCGGCAAGCGAACCGGCAAGCGATGCATCGGCGCTGGCGTAGCTGTACGCGGCGGCATTGAGAGCTTGGACGAAATTGGCGTGATAGGCCGCCGCGCCGTGGCTGAGCTGTTGAAACTCGTAGGCGTAGCGGGAGAACATCGCCGCGATCTGAACCGACACCTCGTCTTGGGCCGCGGCCAGTATCTCGGTGGTGGGGGCCGCCGCCGCCGAGTTCGCAAGGCCCAGCGTCGACCCGACGTTGGCCAAATCCGTTGCCGCCCCGCTGATGATGTCCGGTGTTGTGATCAGAAACGTCATGAGAGCACCAACCCCGTCCGGTCAGGGATGCCGCTGGCCGGTGAGCCCGCGCGCGATCCACAGCGCCACCGCCATGATCGTCAGGGTGGGGTTAGAGCCGCCGGAGGTGACGAACACGCTGCCGTCGGCGACATAGACGTTGTCCAGCTGGTGCATTCGTCCATTCGCGTCGACGACGCTCGTCGCCGGGTCCACGCCCATCTGCATCCCGCCCATAGTGTGTTCGCCGCTCGGTGGTGCAACGCCCCCCAGCGAATTCGCCAAAGCCTGGGGCACGGCGGCGAACAGCTGTGCGCCGGACGCCCCGCACATCGCGGCGAGCAGCGGCACGAAGAAGTCTTGCGAGATCTTCTCGAACTTTCCGATCTGGTAGGTGATTCGGGGCGCCGGCTGGCCGTTGAGGTCCTTGACCGTCGGGTCGAGAGTGACGTTGTTGGTCAGGTACGGCATGTCGGTGCCGAAACAATCAACGCCGGCGAGCCGGTCGCGCAGGAGCGAGGCGCGCATCAGCTCCTTGAACGGGCCGCCGAAAAACTGCAGCCCCGGCAGCAGCCCAAGGATTTTCTGGTAGTAGTTGGCTTCCGCGATCGGAAACTGGCTCCCGCCGAGCTCGCACAGGCCGGCACGTATATAGGGCAGCCGGGCCAGTCGTGCGGCGGCTCGAGCCCCGGGGAAGTCGGGATCGTTGAAGTCGAACATGACCTGCGTGTTCGAGCGGCCTTTGTAGGCGTGTACCCGCTGGTCGAGGAAGACGGCGAACCCGTCATAGAAGTTTTGAAACATTAGCCGTAAGCCGATGCGGCCGTAGGGGTCGGGCAGCCCGGAAAGCAGCGCCAGATGCGGCGTCAAGATCGCGGAGCAGGCCAGCACAACCACGTCGGCGCTCTCCCCGCCGGGCTGGCCCTGCGGGTCGACATAGGAGACGCCGGTGGCCCGCCGGCCGGTGAAGTTGACCTGCAGGACTTGCGTGAGCGGCCGCAAGTTCACCCGCCCGGTCTGCAGCGCCCGGCGCAGCGCGATGAGGTTGACCGGCTTGGCGGAGACCGGGCACCCGTACCCGGAGCAGAACCCGCAGTTGTTGCACGGCGGGCTGCCGTTGTATTCGACCGAGTTGGCCGCCATCGGGAAAAAGAAGGGATGCAGCCCGACGCGCTTGGCCCCCGCGGCAAGGAGCATGGACGAGCGTTGCTGCGCCCCGGGCGGCATCGGGAAGGGCTTTTCTTGTGGCTGGTGCTTCTGTACGAGGGCGGGTATCGACCCGACATCGCCCTGAACCCCGAGCAGGTCCTGGAGCTCGTCGTAGTACGGCGCGATGTCGCTGTACTCGAACGGCCAATCCGCCATGTCCGCGCCGGGCACCGGGCCGAGCAACGACAGTCCCTTGAAGTCGATGTCCCACATCCGGGTGCACTTGGTGTCCGAGTGTGGGAATGTGCCGCCGACCTGGTTGGCAAGGTCGTTGACGTCGCCGACGAAGGTGTTCGCCGCGTTTTGGCTGGCGTTTTTGCGAAATGTGCGCGGGAAGGCGATGGGGTCCGGCTGCTCGAAGTAGCGGTACACCCCCTTGAGCTCGTCGTTGGAGTGCAACGTCGGGAACGGCCCGTTCCCGGCGAGGTTGTTGTAGTAGTTCGGTCCCTTCTCGAATATCACGACGTCCCAGCCGGCCTCCGCGAGCACCATCGCCACTATCGAACCGCCGGCGCCCGAGCCGACGATGATCGCCTTACCCGGCATTTACGCCGCCCGTTCCGCCCATCTTGGCGATGGCCTGTTGCCAGCCTCCGCGCAGCAACACGTCGATAATCCCGCTCGTGCCGACCCCATTCCACTCGGGCGCCTCGACCTCGGCGTCGGTGTAGCCCCGCGGCTGGCTGTCCCCCGGAAACTTGATGTCTTGCCAACCGACCAGGTTCGCGTTGCCGCCGTATTCCGGGACGGCGTACATCGCCTCGATGGTGTGGCCGAACAGCAATGTGGTGAACGACAACGCCTTACCGTGGCCCAGGATCAGGTCCTGGCGCACCTTCGCCACCGACGTGAAGTCGCCGCCCGCCTCCTGGTCAAGCAGCGCGATGCCGTTGGTGTACTGCTCGCGATAGCCGGCGATCCGCTGCTGCCACCCGTAGGTCTGCGCGCGGTCTAGCGGGACGAAGTCGGCCATGAAGTCCTGGGTGCCGCCGGCGCGGTTGCTCCACGGCCCGCCCGCGTGCACCTGGGGTGGCGAAAACGAGAACGCCGACAGCATGGTGTCCAGGAAGCGCACCACGTTTGCTTCGGCCGCGCCCGGACTGCCGCGCTGGAGCAGGTGGTCTTCCGGGCCGGGGATCAGGCGGCGGGTGGCGGCGTCGAGCACCGCGGCCTGGTGCGCGGTCAGGAATCGGTACCCGGTGTCGGCGGACGCGGCCGGGAGGACGCCCGGTATGGCGGCGGCCAGCGGCAGCAGGCTCAGCCCGCCCAGCACCGTGCGCCGCGACACCGACGCCGACGAGCCGAATCCGTGGGCGGCCTTTTCGCTGCTCACGGGCGGAGTATGACGCATATACGGGGCTGACCAGGGAATGCTCGCGTAGCGGCGTGTCGGGACTGCGCCGCTCGGCGCGATGACCGCAGCACAATATGATAAATTCTTCAACTGATCGAAAATAGGAAATCAGAACTCTTCAGGAGATTTCGACCATGACGGAGCCCCTTTACAAGGTCAAGGCCGAGTTCTTCAAGACGCTGGGGCATCCGGCGCGGATCAGAATCCTGGAACTTCTGGTGGCGGGGGACAAGTCGGTCGCCGAGCTATTGCGCGAGGTCGGGCTCGAGTCGTCGAACCTGTCCCAGCAGTTGGGTGTGCTGCGCCGCGCCGGTGTGGTCGATGCGCTGCGCGACGGCAACACGATGATCTACTCGATCGCCTCGCCGAATATCGCCGAACTGCTGATGGTGGCGCGCAAGGTTCTCACCGGGGTGCTCAGCGACCGCGTCGCGGTCTTGGATGACCTGCGCGCCGGCGGCTCGGGGTAGCGGCCATGGGCTGGATACGCAAAGCCTTCCGGGTCGGTCGGATCGCCGAACCCGCGGCCGCCGGCACCGCGGCCAACGATGAAACCACCTGCGGGAGTGCGTGGTTCGCTCCAGATCCGACACGTCGACGCGGGTTCGTGCAATGGGTGTGAGGTGGAGATCTCGGGCGCGTTCGGCCCGGTGTATGACGCCGAGCGGTTCGGCGCGCGGCTGGTGGCCTCACCTCGCCACGCGGACGCGCTGCTGGTGACCGGCGTCGTGACACACAACATGGCCGGCCCGTTACGCACCACGCTCGACGCCACGCCGCGACCGCGGCTGGTGATCGCCTGTGGGGACTGTGCCCTGAACCGAGGGGTCTTCGGGGATGCCTATGGAGTGGTCGGCGCAGTGGGCGAGGTGGTGCCCGTCGATGTGGAAATCCCGGGGTGCCCGCCGACGCCGAGCCAGATCGTTGCGGCTCTGCGATCGGTGACCGGCAAATGACCGCAGGGCTGGTGACCAGTGCGATGGTCCCTCCAAAACTGATGCCCAGCAATGACTTCAGATCCGTCTTGGCAGGTGGGCTGACGTCACTGGTCGGTGCGGGCGGGGTGTGGGCAGGCGCGCTGGGGATGTTTGGTTCGGTTCACGCAGTCCGCATCGGGTGGCTGCTTCCCCTGTCGGGGGTGCAGCTCGCGCTCGATCCGCTGGGCGGGTTTTTTATGGCGGTAGCGGGGACGGTCGCTGTCGCGGTCGGACTGTACGTGATCGGTTATGCCGGCCGCGGGCATCTGGGTCGGGTCACACTGGTGGTGTTGCCGATGTTTGTCGCGGCGATGCTGCTGGTACCCGCCGCGGCGTCGGTGACCACGTTTCTGCTGGCGTGGGAGTTGATGGCGGTCGCGTCGCTGGTGTTAGTGCTGGCCGAGCACACCCGCGCGCAGGTGCGCTCCGCCGCATTGGTGTACGCGGTGATGACCCAGTTGGGTTTCGTGGCGATCCTGGTCGGGCTGATGGTGTTGTCGGCGGCTGGTGGGGCAGATCGGTTCGCCGATTTGCGCCGGATCCCGCAGGGTGCCTCCACCGCGGTCTTTGTGTTGACGATGGCGGGGTTCGGGTCGAAGGCCGGATTGGTGCCGCTGCACGCCTGGTTGCCGCGCGCCCACCCGGAGGCGCCCAGCCCGGTGTCGGCGCTGATGAGCGCGGCGATGGTCAACCTAGGGGTCTACGGCATCTGTCGCGTCGACCTGCAGTTGCTCGGGCCGGGTCCGCGCTGGTGGGGGCTCGCCTTGATGGTCGTCGGCGGGGCGTCGGCGCTCTATGGCGTGGTGCAGGCTTCGGTGGCCACGGATCTCAAACGGCTACTTGCTTATTCGACGACCGAGAACCTTGGGCTGATCACGCTGGCGTTGGGGGCTGCGACCCTGTTCGCGGCCTCCGGCGCGTACGGGCCGGCGACGATCGCCACGACCGCGGCCATGCTGCACCTGATCGCACACGCGGCGTTCAAAAGTCTCGGATTCCTGGCGGCCGGGTCGGTGCTGGCCGCGACCGGGCTGCGCGACCTCGACCGGCTGGGTGGTCTGGCCCGCCGGATGCCGGCGACCACCACCCTGTTCGGGGTGGCCGCGCTCGGAGCGTGTGGGCTCCCCCTGGGCGCCGGCTTCGTCAGCGAGTGGCTGCTGGTCCAGTCCCTGATCCACACGGCTCCCGGCCATGCCACCGCCCTGGCACTGACCACACCGCTGGCGGTCGGTGCGGTCGCGCTCACCGCGGGCCTGGGGGTGGCTGCGATGGTCAAGGCATTCGGGATCGGATTCCTGGCGCGGCCGCGCTGCCCGGAGGCCGCCGAGGCCCGCGAGGCGCCCGGCAGCATGTTGGCCGGTATGGGAATCGCGGCGGCCGCCTGTCTGACGCTGGCGGTGGCGCCCTCGGTTTTCGCACCCGCGCTGCGCCGGGCGGTCGCCGCGCTACCCGCAGCCCGGACGGTGGAGTTCACCGGTCTCGGCGCCGTGGTGCGACTGCCCGGCCTGCAGGGGTCGATCGCACCCGGGGTGATCGCCGCCGGCGTTGGCGTGGCCGCGCTGACCGTGACCGCGCTGGCGCGCTGGCGTCGCGGGCGGCGTCCGGCACCCGCTGCTTTGCCACTATGGGCATGTGGCGCGGACGATCTCACCGCACGCATGCAGTACACGGCCACGTCGTTCGCGGAGCCGCTGCAACGGGTTTTCGATGACGTCCTGCGTCCCGACACCGATATCGAGGTCACTCACACCCCCGAATCGCAGTATCTGGCTGACAAGATCACCTACCGCAGCAGAATCGCCGATGCGATCGAGGAGCGCTGCTACACGCCGGTGATACGGGTGGTGGCGGCCGCGGCGGGAATGATGCGGCGCGCCCACACCGGCAGCGTGCACCTGTACCTGGCTTACGGTGCGCTCGGTGTGTTGATCGTGCTGGTGGTCGCCCGATGAGCGTCCTGTCCTACGTCGCGGGCGCGGTGCAGATCGGCACCGTGATGGCCGGGGCGCCGCTGGTGGTCGGCCTCACCCGGCAGGTGCGCGCACGCTGGGAGGGCCGCGTCGGTGGCGGTGTCCTGCAGCCGTGGCGCGATATAGTCAAACAGCTTGGCAAACAACAGATCACCCCGCTTGGCACGACGGTGGTGTTCGCGGCCGCGCCTGCCATCGTCGCCGGATCGACATTGCTGATCGCCGCGATCGCACCGCTGGTCGCCACCGGATCACCACTGGATTCCAGCGCGGACTTGTTCGCCGTGGTTGGCCTGCTGTTCGTGGGTACCGTCGCATTGACCCTGGCCGGCATCGACACTGGCACCTCGTTCGGCGGCATGGGCGCCAGCCGCGAGATCACCATCGCCGCGCTGGTCGAACCCACAATTCTGCTCGCGGTCTTCGCGCTGTCCATGCCGGCAGGATCGGCCAATCTCGGTGCCCTGGTAGCGCATACCATCGCCCATCCCGGTCAGGTCGTGTCGCTGGCCGCGGTGCTGGCGTTCGCCGCGCTGGTGATCGTGATCGTCGCCGAGACCGGACGGCTGCCGGTGGACAATCCGGCCACCCATCTCGAGCTGACGATGGTGCACGAGGCGATGGTCCTCGAATACGCCGGTCCGCGCCTGGCGCTGGTCGAGTGGGCGGCCGGCATGCGACTGACCGTGCTGCTGGCCCTGCTGGCAAACCTGTTTGCGCCCTGGGGCATTGCCGGTGGCCAGCCGAGCGCTGTTGACATCGTCGTCGGTGTCGCAGCGGTGGTGGCCAAGGTCGCCGCGTTGGCGGGACTGCTTGCAACTGTCGAGGTGTTCGTCGCCAAGCTGCGGCTGTTCCGGGTTCCCGAGTTGCTGGCCGGGTCATTTCTACTGGCGCTGCTCGCAGTCATCGCCGCGAACTTCTTCACGGTGCCGGCATGACATACAACACTTTCGCGGTACTGGTGGACCTCGCCGCGGGCGGCCTGATCTTGTCAGCGGTGCTGATCGTATGGCGCCGCGACCTGGCCGCCATCGGTCGTCTGCTGGCGTGTCAGGGCGTCGCTCTGGCTGCCATCCCCCTCCTGCGCGGGGTGTACGACGGCGATGGCGCGCTCCTCGGTGTCGGTGTTGCCGTGCTGGTGTTGCGGGCTGCGGTATTGCCGCGGTTGCTGGCCCGCGCAGTCGGCGCCGAGCCGCAATCCAACCGCGAAGCCACCCCGCTGGTGAATACCGCCACATCGCTGCTGATTACCGCCGCCCTGACACTGGCCGCGTTCGCCGCCGTTCGACCCTTGGTGAACCTGGAGCCGGCGGCCTCAACCAACGCTGTCCCGGCCGCGACCGCGGTGGTGCTCATCGCGCTGCTGGTAATGGTCACGCGGCGGCACGCGGTGTCGCAGGCCGCGGGATTTCTGATGTTGGACAACGGAATCGCCGCGACCGCGTTCTTGCTCACTGCCGGGGTGCCGCTCATCGTCGAACTCGGCGCCTCCCTGGACGTGCTGTTCGCAGTCATTGTGATCGGTGTTCTCACCGGCCGGCTGTCTCGCACTTTCGGCGGTGCCGACCTGGACGGGTTACAGGAGCTACACGACTGATGACCGGTTTACTGCTCGCCGCGATCCTCGCGCCGATTGGTGCGTCCATCGCGACCCTGATCGGCGGGTGGCGCCGGGCGACCGCCACGCTGATCGTTCTCTCAGCGACAACGGTGCTGGGGTGTGGCGCGGCGCTGGGGTTCCTCGTCGGATCGGGGACCCAGTTCGCGTTGGGCGGACTGCTGCGCGTCGACGCGCTCAGCGTCACCATGCTGATCGTCATCGGAATCGTTGCCACCCTGGCCACCTGGGCCAGCATCGGCTACCTCGATGCCGAACTCGCCCACGGTCACACCGACGCACGCGGCGCCCGAGTGTATGGGGCGCTGACATCCGCGTTCCTTGCCGCGATGGTTGTTGCTGTGTGCGCCAACAACATCGGCGTCATCTGGGTCGCCATCGAAGCCACCACCGTGATCACCGCCTTCCTGGTCGGACACCGCCGCACCCGCACAGCACTCGAGGCGACCTGGAAATATGTCGTGATCTGCTCGGTTGGCATAGCGATGGCCTTTCTCGGCACTGTGCTGCTCTACTACGCGGCCGAGCGTGCCGGCGCGCCGGCCAACGCGGCCCTGAACCTCGACGTGCTGATGGCACACGCGGGCGGGCTGGATCCCGGGACCGCTCGCCTGGCGGGCGGGCTGCTGCTGATCGGCTACGGCGCCAAGGCCGGGCTGTTTCCGTTCCACACCTGGTTGGCCGACGCGCACAGCCAGGCCCCGGCGCCCGTTTCGGCGCTGATGAGCGGGGTGCTGCTGTCGGTGGCGTTCTCGGTGCTGATTCGAATCAAACCGATCATCGACGCCGCCACCGGGCCGACCTTCATGCGGTCGGGGTTGCTGGTGATCGGGCTCGCGACGCTGCTGATCGCGGCCCTGATGCTGACCGTGACCCCCGACATCAAACGCATGCTTGCCTACTCCTCGATGGAGAACATGGGCCTGATCGCGGTCGCCGCCGCCGCTGGCACCACGCTGGCGATCGCCGCGCTGCTGCTGCACGTGCTTGCTCACGGGATCGGAAAGACGGTCCTGTTCTTGGCGAGCGGTCAGCTGCAGGCCGCGCACAACTCCACTGCGATCGCTGACATCACCGCAGTAATGCGGCGGTCCCGCCTGATCGGTGTATCGCTCGCGGTCGGTGTGATCGTGTTGCTCGGCCTGCCGCCCTTCGCGATGTTCGCCAGCGAGTTGGCCATCGCCCGCTCGCTCGCCGACGCCCGGCTCACCTGGGCCCTTGCCGTAGGCATGCTGCTGATCGCGGTTGCCTTCGCCGCGCTGGCGCGCAACTCGGGCCGCGTCCTGCTCGGCGGCTCCAACGGCAAGCCGGCGATCGCCGTGCCGCGAGCGGTGGCGGCGGCCCTGATCCTGGGTGTCGCGGCATCGATCGCCATCGGTATCACCGCCGGCCCGCTCACTGACCTGTTCATCGCGGCAGCCAGCGACATTGGCGCAGCGCCATGAGTCATAACTGGTTGCGCCACAGGCTATCTCAGGATGGGCTGGCCGAGATGGCAGAAGTGCTGCTAGGCGACGGGTTTCGTCTGGCTCTGGTGGCGGCCCACGACGACGGCGATACCTTTCGCGTCGTGTATCTGTTCCTTGCCGGCTGGCCTGATCGTCGTGTCGAAGTCGAATGCGTTGTGCGCAGCTATGATCCGGCGGTGCGCTCAATGGCATATCTGTCGTTTGCGGCCAGCCGATTCGAGCGCGAAATGGCAGACTTGTATGGGATCCGGCCCGTCGGGCATCCCAAACCGCGCCGACTGGTGCGGCATGGCCACTGGCCCGAGGACTGGTATCCGATGCGCAGCAACGCCGCGCCCGCGCCCGAATTCGAAGACCTTGGTCATTTCCCGTTCGTCACCGTCGAAGGACCAGGGGTATATGACATCCCGGTCGGTCCTGTGCATGCCGGGGTGATCGAACCCGGTCATTTCCGCTTCTCCGTCGCCGGCGAAACCGTGTTGCGACTCAAGGCCCGACTGTGGTTCGTCCACCGGGGCTTGGAAAAGCTCTTCGAGGGCCGGCCGGCTGAGGGCGCAGTCGACCTGGCGGAACGCGTGAGCGGCGACACCTCTGTTGCACACGCGCTCGCCCACAGCCTCGCCATCGAAGACGCGCTCGGGGTCGAACTCCCCGACGAGGTACACCGGCTGCGGGCCCTGCTCGTCGAGCTCGAACGGCTCTACAACCACATCGCTGACCTGGGTGCGTTGGCCAACGACGTTGGGTTCGGCCTCGCCAACGCACATGCTCAACGCATTCGTGAACAACTGCTGCGGCTGAACGCGGCCGTCACCGGACATCGGCTGCTGCGCGGCGCTATCCGTCCCGGCGCGGTCACGCTGCAGGCGCTACCCGACACTACTCAGCTGCGATCCATTGCGGCCGACGTCGCCGAGGTCGCCGAACTGACCCTGCGCAACGCCGTGGTGTACGACCGGTTCGCCGGGACCGCTGTCCTAGGCGCGGAAGACGCTCACGCCCTCGGCTGCCTCGGCTATGTCGCACGCGCCAGCGGAATGCGCACTGACGCGCGACTCGAACATCCGACCACCGCGCTACCCGTCACGGAGATCGGCGCCGCGACCGGTGACGTGCTCGCACGCTACACGGTGCGGCGCGACGAATTCGCCGCCTCCGCCGGATTGGCGTGCCACCTGATCGAATCACACACCGGTCCAACAGAATATGCCGAATCCATACCATCGCTATACGGAGCGCGCAGCGGTATCGGCATCGTCGAAGGCTGGCGCGGCACCACAGTCCACCGCGTGGAAATTGACGACGCCGATCGCATCACCCGCGCGAAGATCGTCGATCCATCCTGGTTCAACTGGCCGGCGTTGCCCGTCGCGATGGCCGACACGATCGTTCCCGACTTCCCGCTGGCGAACAAGAGCTTCAACCAGTCCTACGCGGGCAACGATCTCTAACCTTCGCCCGCAAGTGCGAACCGGCCGTCGGCGGTCTGAGTCACGAGGCCGTCGTCCAGCAGTGAGTAGAGCGCCCGGTCGCGCTGGGCGGTATCGCTGAGCCACGCCACGTCCAGCTCGGCGCGGGTAACTGGAGAGTCGTTGTCGCGCAACACATCCAGCAGCCGTCCGCGCACCTGGCGGTCGGTTCCCGCGTAGGTCTGGACGCGCCGCGCCGGGCCGGTCGCGGGGGGATAACCGGCGCGCCGCCATGCGCACTCGTCCAGCGGGCACAACCCGCATCGCGGCGTCCGGGCCGTGCACACCGTCGCGCCCAGCTCCATCAGCGCCGCCGAAAATTGTGGCGCCCGTTCGTCGTCGGGCAGCAGCGCCGAGACATCGGCGTGGTCGCGGGTGGCCGACGGCGGGGCGGCGTCGGCGCGGCCGTGTACTGCGCGGGCCACCACGCGGCGCACATTGGTGTCGACCAGCGGAACCGCTTGGTGGTATGCGAAGCACGCCACGGCCCGTGCGGTGTAGGTACCGATGCCGGGCAGCGTCAGCAAGGTGTCGACGTCGTCGGGGACCACGTCGCCGTGATCGTGGGCGATCATTGTGGCGCACTCGTGTAAGCGCTTGGCCCGCCTCGGGTAGCCGAGCTTGCCCCAAGCGCGCAGCACGTCGGCCGCACTGGCCGCCGCGGTGGCCGACGGCGTGGGCCAGCGCCGCACCCACTCTGTCCAGATCGGCAACACTCGGGAAACGGGCGTCTGCTGCAGCATGAATTCACTGACCAGGATCTGCCAAGCGCTCACGCCGGGCTCGCGCCAGGGCAGCTCGCGACGCGACCTGCCGTACCAGTTGAGAAGATTGGGGACTGGTATGTGTGCCGGGCGAGTCATTGGTGCTTCGGGCAGAATGTCGGCCATGCCCAACACCAATCCGGTAACCGCATGGAAAGCACTCAAAGAGGGTAACGAGCGATTCGTTGTCGGCAATCCGGCGCATCCCAGCCAGAGCGTCGAGCACCGGGCCAGCCTGGCCGGGGGTCAGAAACCCACCGCGGTTGTATTCGGCTGTGCCGACAGCCGGGTGGCCGCCGAGCTCATCTTCGATCAGGGCTTGGGCGACATGTTCGTCGTTCGCACCGCCGGGCAGGCCATCGACTCGGCGGTACTCGGCTCTATCGAGTTCGCGGTTACGGTGCTCGGCGTTCCGCTCGTCGTCGTTCTCGGCCATGACAGCTGCGGTGCCGTCAAGGCGGCGTTGGGCGCGATTGACGATGGGGCGATACCAGGTGGTTTCGTGCGGGACGTGGTGGAGCGGGTGGCGCCGTCGATCCTGATGGGCCGCCGCGACGGTTTGAGCCGCGTCGACCAGTTCGAGGAACGACATGTGCGCGAAACGGTGGCGCAGCTCATGTCGCGCTCGACGGCTATTGCTGAACGGGTGGCTGCGGGCACCCTGGCGGTGGTGGGTGGCGCCTATCACCTCGCCGATGGGAGGGTGGTGCTGCTCGACCACGTTGGCGACATCGGGGAGTAGCCGCGGTCTAGCGCCGCCCACTAACACGGTGATTGGCCAGCTAACCTCGCGACACGCCGAGGCGGGTCGAACAAAACGGCGTGACCTGGACCTACGGTGTGAGCGTGCTGGATCTGGAACCGCGTGGCCCGCTACCCACGGAGATTTACTGGCGGCGCAGGGGATTGGCCTTTGGCATCGCGGTCGTCGTGATCGGCATCGCGGCCGCCATCGTCGTCGCCATCGTCAGTCACGGCGCCGGTGCCAAACCGGCCAGTGTCGACAAATCGTCTGCCCAAGGTCATCCGAATTCGCCTGCGCCCCAGGCGCCGCCGCCGGCCGGGCCGGACGGCAACCCGCCGGCGGCGCCCGCGCAGGGACAAAGCCCGGAGTCCGCCACACCCACCGCCGCGGTGCAACCGCCGCCGGTGCTGAATCCGGGCGATGACTGCCCCGATTCGACCCTGGCCGTCAAGGGCCTAACGAACGCGCCCCAGTACTTCATCGGTGACCAGCCGAAATTCACCATGGTCGTCACCAACATCGGGCTGGTGGCCTGCAAGCGCGACGTCGGAGCCGCGGTGCTGGCGGCCTACGCCTACTCGCTGGACAACAAGCGGCTGTGGTCCAACCTGGACTGCGCACCGTCCAACGAGACTTTGGTCAAGACGTTCACCCCGGGCGAGCAGGTGACCACCGCGGTGACCTGGACGGGGATGGGCTCGGCGCCGCACTGCCCGCTGCCGCGGCCGGCGATCGGACCGGGCACCTACAACCTCGTCGTGCAGCTGGGTAATCTGCGCTCGCAGCCGGTGCCGTTCATCCTGAATCAGCCGCCACCGCCGCCCGGGCCGGCGCCCGGACCGGGTCAGCCGGCGCTCGCGCCGCCGCCAGAGGCGCCACCGGCCGCCGCCCCTCCCGCGGGCTGATTTCAGCCGAGCGTTTCGGCGATCGTCGATTCGGCCAGCTGCGAGAGCCCTTCTCGTACGTGCCGAGCCCACAACGGGCCGATGCCGTCCACCGACTGCAGATCGTTGGCGCTGGCCGCCAGCAGGCCCTGCAGCGTCGCGAACTTCCGCACCAGCAGGTCGACGTGGGCGAACTGCAGTCGGGGAATGCCGGCCATCGCGCTGTAACCGCGTGGGCTCAGCGCTTCGTCCTGGGCCTCTGCGGTCGTCGGATATCCGAAAATCTTTGCCAGCGCGGTGAGTTCGAGCAGGTCGGTGTCCGACAGGGCGTCCAGCTCGTTCAGGGTGGTGGAGACTTGCGCCTTGGACGGCGGCTCGGGGCTGGCGTGGTAGTCGCGCACGATCAATTCGCGTGCGATGTCGTTGCCGCCCAGCAGCTCCTCCAGCTGCAGCCGCAGCTGGCGCCCGTCGGTGCCGAGTTCGACGGCGTCGTCGTCGATCACCAGACCGATGCGCCGGACCAACTCGTGCCGTTGCACCACGGTCATCACGTCGCGCAGCGTGACGAAGTCCTCGATCTCCGCCCGCGACAGCTGCCTGCTGACCTCATCGAGGCGGGTCTTGTACCGCTCCAGGGTTGCGATGGCCTGATTGGCTCGAGACAGGATCGTCGCGGAATCGGTCAGCACGTGGCGCTCGCCGCCGACGTAGACGGTCACGATGTTCATCGAGTGGCTGACCGAGATCACCGGGTAACCGGTCTGGACCGCGGCCCGTTCCGCCGAGCGGTGCCGGGTTCCCGATTCGTCGGTGGCTATCGACGGGTCCGGGACCAACTGCACGTTGGCCCGCAGGATGCGGCTGCCGTCGGTGGACAGCACCACGGCGCCGTCCATCTTGCACAGCTCGCGCAGCCGGGTCGGCGCGTACCGGACGTCGAGCGAGAAGCCGCCGTCGCAGATGGCCTCGACGTGCTCGTCGTGGCCGAGCACGATCAGGGCGCCGGTACGGCCGCGCAGGATGCGTTCGAGGCCATCGCGCAGCCCGGTGCCCGGTGCCAGGCGGGCGACGACCTCACGCAGGGTCTGACGGGTCACAGCGTGTCATTGTGCGGTCCGGTTGGGCGGTGCGTCTAGCGGGTGCGGGCCCTTGGGCCCTTGGGCCCCAGTGCTCCCGGTGCTTTTGTGGTCGGCGATGTCGATCATGTGCTCCAGCGCCGCGACGATGGTGGGTGCGCACAGCGTGCGCATTCCCGTCGGAACCGCATCGCAACCGGGTGGGATCAGCGCGAGGTTGAACCCCTGCCGGGCGGCTTCGGTCAGGCGCCGCTCCATGCCGACGACCCGCCGCAGGTCGCCCGCCAGTCCGACCTCGCCGATCATCACCGCCGTGGTGGGCAGCGGCAGGTCCGCGTACGCCGAGGCCAGCGCGATCGCGACGGCGAGGTCCGACGACGGATCAGTAAGCCGCATGCCGCCGACGGTAGACAGGTAGACGTCGTTGACGGCGATGGTCAGCCTGGCGTGCTTTTCCAGCACGGCGGTGATCATCGCGGCCCGGGCGTGGTCGATTCCGCTGACGGCTCGGCGCGGCGACCCACACGGGGTGGCCAGCAAGGCCTGAACTTCGCCGATCAGTGGCCGCTTTCCGTCCAGCGTGACCGTGATGGCGGTGCCGGCTACCGGTGCCGGCCGCTGCTCGAGGAAGAGGTTCGACGGATCGCTGATGCCGTCGATTCCGTTGTCGTGCAGCAGGAAGCACCCGACCTCGTCGGCGGCGCCAAATCGATTCTTGACCCCGCGGACCATCCGCAACATGCCGGTGCGGTCACCTTCGAAGTGCATGACCACATCGACGAGGTGTTCCAGCGACCGCGGGCCCGCGATGGCCCCGTCCTTGGTGACATGCCCGACCAGGATCAGCGCCACCCCGTTGGCCTTGGCGGCGGCGGTCAGCGCGGCCGTCACCGCCCGCACCTGCGTGACGCCGCCGGCGACGCCGTCGGCTTCGGTGGTCGACATCGTCTGCACCGAATCCACGATGACCAGAGCGGGCCGGACCGTGGCGATGTGCTCCAGCGCCGTGTGCAGGTCGGATTCGGCGGCCAGGTAGACCTCCTCGAAATCCTTGCCCGCCTTGCCGCCGCAATCGATCCGGTCCGCGCGCAACCGAATCTGGCCGGCCGATTCCTCGCCGGAGATGTACAGCACCCGCCGACCGGACTGCGCCCAGCGGTGCGCGACCTTGAGTAGCAGCGTCGATTTACCCACGCCGGGATCACCCGCCAGCAGCGTCACCGAACCGGGCACCACGCCGCCGCCCAGCACCCTGTCGAGCTCATCGATGCCCGTCGACTGGTGCCGGCTGAGGTTGGGCGCGATGGAACTGATCGGGACGGCCTGCGAGGCCGGCCCCCCAGCGGCCCCAGCCGCACGGCGGCCCCCGCCGACCGCGCTGAGCACGGTCACCTCGGCGACGCTGCCCCAAGTGCCGCATTCCATGCATCGCCCCACCCACTTGGCGGTGGAATGACGGCATTCCGAACAGCGGTATTGCGAGCGCGCATTGGCCACGTCATGACGGTATCGGCCCGGTACGACAAATCCCTTCCATGCGCCCTCCGTGTCATCGCCGCGACTAGGCGGTCAGCCCTCCTGGGACGACAACCCGGCCGAAATCGGCACCAGCACGCTGGCCTGCCCGGCCTTCTCGAAATTGAAGGTGAAGTTGTACGTGAGGCCGTTGCTGATCGGCTTGGTCAAATTGACGGTCGCCTTGGCCGCATTGTTGGACTCGAGCGGGCCCGGCGCCACCCGCTGGCCTTCCGGCGGGCCGAGGAACAGCATCCCGCCGGCGGGCAACCGGGCGTCACCACTCACCGCGACCGTGCCGATGTCGCTGGTGATGCCCACCAGCCTGTCCGCGACCTCCGGTGACTGATTGACGGCCACCAACACCAGGTCCACCGTTCGGCCCGGATGCACGAAGTCACCGGTCTGGGCGGCTTGGATGCGAATGTCGCGCAGCAGCACGTTGTTGATGTTGAGCTTGTTGCCGTTGACGGCCGGCTCCTGGGCCGCGGTCTGCGCGATCTGACCGGTACCGCAACCGCTGAGCGCCGCGGCCAGCAAGGTGAGCACGCCGATGATGGCGACACGGAGGCCGATCTTGAAGCGGTTCACTCGACGCCTCCTGCTGGGCTTCTGATCAGGCACTGATCGGGGTGAGTAACGGGCATGACGACAGATGACGTCAAGGTTCCAACTATGCAACGAGTCAACTATGCACAGTAGTAGGAACGTGCTGCCGACGGTAGACGCGGGGCTATCCAGCAGGTTTCCTGGGCCACTCACCGGGCCGCCGCTAGGCCGCCTCTAGGCCGCTTCCAAGCCGCCTGGAGCCCTCATCTAAGCTGCCATGGGAGGTCCAACCGAGGACGGTGACAACGCGATTGATGCTCAGGCATTGCACGTCTTGCCTCGTAAGTCAACCCCTAATTCCCGCGTGTTGTGCCCCTGACCTGCACCGTTGATGAGCACCTGTCAGGCCGCCGTGTTAGAATGAAGTAACGAAAGGGGCTCGAATCAGATGATCTTCAAGGTCGGCGACACCGTTGTCTACCCACACCACGGTGCTGCGTTAGTCGAGGCGATCGAAACCCGAACCATCAAAGGGGAGCAAAAAGAGTATCTCGTCTTGAAAGTTGCGCAGGGCGACCTGACCGTTCGAGTACCCGCTGAAAACGCCGAGTACGTCGGTGTCCGCGATGTCGTCGGGCAAGAAGGCCTCGACAAGGTTTTCCAGGTGCTGCGCGCTCCCCACACCGAAGAGCCGACCAACTGGTCGCGGCGGTACAAGGCCAACCTCGAGAAACTCGCCTCCGGTGACGTCAACAAGGTGGCCGAGGTAGTGCGCGATCTGTGGCGGCGCGACCAGGAGCGTGGCCTGTCCGCGGGCGAGAAGCGCATGCTGGCCAAGGCGCGCCAGATTCTGGTCGGTGAGTTGGCGCTTGCCGAAAGCACCGACGACGCCAAGGCGGAAACCATCCTCGATGAGGTTCTGGCCGCCGCTTCTTGAACGCCTCCTGACCCCTCCTGAACAAATCCGTCGTCGCCGTAGTCCCGGCTGCAGGGTCGGGTGAGCGGCTGGGCGCCAGCATTCCCAAGGCATTCTGTGAGCTCGACGGGCGCACGCTCCTGGAACGGGCCGTCGCCGGCTTGCTGGAGTCCGGAGCGGTAGATCACGTCGTGGTGGCGGTGCCCGCCGATCGCATCGAGCAGGCCCAGGAATTGCTTGCCGAACGAGCCACGGTGGTGGCCGGCGGGGCCAATCGCATCGAATCAGTTGGCCGGGCGCTGGCGGCCCTACCCGAGGCTGCTAAGGCCGTGGATTTCGTGCTGGTGCACGACGCCGCGCGAGCGCTGACACCACCGGGGTTGATCGTGCGTGTGGTGGACGCATTGCGGGCCGGTAACAGCGCCGTGGTGCCCGCGTTGCGGGTGTCTGACACCATCAAGGCCGTGGACGCCAACGGGGTGGTTCTGGGCACGCCGGAACGGGCCGGCCTGCGGGCGGTGCAGACGCCGCAGGGCTTCGCCACCGACCTGTTGTTGCGGGCTTATCAGCGCGCTGGGTCGGAATCCACCGACGATGCGTCTCTCGTCGAGCAGCTCGGCGGCCAGGTGCAGGTGATCTACGGCGATCCGTTGGCGTTCAAGATCACCACCCCGCTTGATTTGCTGTTGGCCGAAGCGGTCGTACGCCAGTGAACGAGCTGCCACGCGTCGGTCTGGGTGTCGATGTGCACCCGATCGAATCGGGTCGGCCGTGCTGGCTGGTGGGGCTGCTGTTCCCCGACGTCGACGGCTGCTCCGGGCACTCCGATGGTGACGTGGGGGCGCACGCGTTGTGCGACGCGCTGCTCTCGGCCGCCGGGCTGGGCGATCTCGGCGGCGTGTTCGGGGTCGACGATCCCAGGTGGAAGGGCGCCAGCGGCGCGGACATGCTGCGCCACGTCGTCGAGTTGCTGTCGCGGCACGGCTACCGGATCGGTAACGCGGCTGTACAGGTGATCGGCAACCGGCCGAAGATCGGCCCGCGCCGCGACGAGGCGCAGCAGATGCTGTCGGGCCTGCTGGGCGCGCCGGTGTCGGTGTCGGCCACCACCACCGACGGGCTCGGGCTGACGGGGCGGGGCGAGGGCTTGGCCGCGGTTGCGACGGCCCTGGTGGTCCCCGCCGGGTAAGTCGCGCCCGGCAATCGGGGCCCGAGCGTCGACAGCCACGCTGACGTGACGCTCGCATCGCGGGGGCGCCCCAGCTCGCGGGCACTCGCGGCCACCGGTTGCGGCAATTGGCCAGGTAAGCTGGCACGTCGTGACCGATCTGCGCCCGCTTGCGGCTACACGACACGGCGTCTGGCGCCGTGCGGGATTTCGTGCCGCTGCGCGACGGGCACGTCTCCATCTACCAGTGCGGCGCTACCCCACAGGGGCTACCGCACATCGGGCACGTCCGCAGCGGGGTGGCCTTCGACATCCTGCGCCGCTGGTTGATCGCCCGCGGCTACGACGTCGCGTTCATCCGCAACGTGACCGACATCGAGGACAAAATCCTGAACAAGGCGGCGGCGGCGGGCCGGCCGTGGTGGGAGTGGGCGGCCACCCATGAGCGGGCCTTCACCGCGGCCTACGACGCCCTGGACGTGCTGCCGCCGTCGGCGGAGCCCCGCGCCACCGGGCACATCACCCAGATGATCGAATTAATGGACCGCCTGATCGAAACTGGCCACGCGTATGCGGCCGCCGGTGATGTCTACTTCGACGTGCTCAGCTACCCGGAGTACGGCCAGCTGTCCGGACACCGGATCGATGACGTCCACCAGGGCGAGGGCGTGGCGACCGGCAAGCGCGATCAGCGCGACTTCACCCTGTGGAAGGGCGAAAAGCCCGGCGAACCGTCGTGGCCCTCGCCGTGGGGACGGGGACGTCCGGGCTGGCACATTGAATGTTCGGCAATGGCCCGCACCTATCTGGGGCCGGAATTCGACATCCATTGCGGTGGAATGGATTTGATCTTCCCGCACCACGAGAACGAAATCGCGCAGAGCCGCGCCGCCGGGGACGGGTTCGCCCGCTACTGGCTGCACAACGGCTGGGTGACGATGGGCGGGGAGAAGATGAGCAAGTCGCTGGGCAACGTGGTGTCCATCCCGGCGATGTTGCAGCGCGTGCGACCGGCCGAACTGCGCTATTACCTGGGCAGCGCCCATTACCGGTCGATGCTGGAATTTTCCGAGACGGCCCTGCAGGACGCGGTCAAAGCCTATGTGGGGGTCGAGGAGTTTTTGCACCGCGTCCGCATTCGGGTCGGTGCCGTCGTACCCGGTGAGTGGACCCCGCGGTTCGCCGCGACTCTCGACGACGATCTGGCGGTCCCGGTCGCGCTGGCCGAGGTGCACCACGCCCGGGCCGAGGGAAACCGGGCTCTCGACGCGGGCGACCATGACTGCGCGCTGAAACATGCCGGCTCCATCCGGGCCATGATGGGGATCCTGGGTTGCGACCCGCTCGACGAACGCTGGGAATCCCGCGACGAGACGTCGGCGGCGCTGGCCGCCGTCGACGTGCTGGTGCAGGCCGAACTGGAAAGCCGCCAGAAGGCGCGCGAGGAGCGCAACTGGGCGCTGGCCGACGAGATCCGGGATCGGCTCAAGACTGCCGGCATCGAGGTCACCGATACCGCCGACGGGCCGCAGTGGATGCTGCAGGCCGGCGACACCAAGTAGATGGCCGGTAACTCGCGGCGCCGGGGGGCGATACGCAAATCCGGCACCAAGAAGGGCCCCGTGGTCGGCTCGGGCGGCCAGCGTCGCCGCGCGCTGGAGGGGCGCGGTCCCACGCCGCCCGCGCACCTGCGTCCCAACCATCCCGCCGCCAAACGTGGCGCGGCCCAGCCGCGCCGGCCCGCCAAACGCACAGACGAGACCGAAACGGTGCTGGGCCGCAACCCGGTGCTGGAATGTCTGCGCGCCGGTGTGCCGGCGACGGCGCTGTACATCGCACTGGGCACCGAGGCGGACGAGCGGGTCACCGAATCCGTCTCTCGGGCAGGTGATTTGGGTATCGCGATACTCGAGGTACCGCGCACCGACCTGGACCGGCTGACCGCCAACCACCTGCATCAGGGCATCGCACTGCAGGTGCCGCCGTACAACTACGCCCATCCCGATGATCTGATCGCGGCCGCCACCGGATCGCCGCCGGCGCTGTTGGTCGCGCTGGACAACATCTCCGATCCGCGCAACCTCGGCGCGATCGTTCGTTCGGTGGCCGCATTCGGCGGCCACGGAGTGATGATCCCGCAGCGGCGTTCGGCCTCGGTTACGGCGGTGGCGTGGCGCACCAGCGCGGGGGCCGCGGCCCGGGTCCCGGTGGCGCGGGCCACCAATCTCACCAGGGCCCTGCAGAATTGGGCCGACCGCGGACTGCGGGTGATCGGGTTGGACGCCGGCGGCGACACCGCGATCGACGACCTGGACGGCACCGACCCGCTGGTGCTCGTCGTGGGATCGGAAGGCAAAGGCCTGTCGCGATTGGTGCGGCAGAACTGCGATGAGGTGGTGTCGATTCCGATGGCCGGTCAGACCGAATCGCTGAACGCCTCGGTGGCCGCCGGGGTGGTGCTCGCCGAAATCGCCCGCCAGCGCAGGAGTTAACTTCCACGGCCGAGCAGACGCGAAAGCGCCCGACACGCCGAGGATTCGGGGACTTTTACGTCTGCTCGCGCGGCCGGCCGGCTGGCCGACCGACCGCCGTCGTCAGGGCATCGTTTCGGCCTAGGCGATATGCCCTTCGAAGCCAAGCGTTTTGGCCGTGTCGCGGTAGCGCTCCCTGAAGTCTTTATAAGCGCGGTTTCGCCTCGTGCCCGCGCCAGCAGCGCGCGTAGCCGCAGCAGCCAGATGCCGCGAACAGCCAGACCATCATCGCCGGGCGTGGCTGCCAAGCGGTTAATGGCGGCTTCGGCTTCGGTCACATCGTTGGCCTCGCCGCGATCGAGCAGTGTCTTCACCAGAACACCTGTCACTGGGACGTTCCACATCAGCAATGTCCCGTCCCGGAACAGATGGTCGGCCGCGGAACGCATGAGCGGTATAGCGTCATCGATATCGCCACGCCGAGCCTTCTCGCGCGCCGAGTACGCGTTGACAAAGGGCAATTCGCCCAGGTTGTGTCCCTTGCGGATGAAAACGTCACTGACCTCGGCGAGCAGCTGGTGTCCGTGCGCACGCTCCGCATCGGTCTCGCAGTGTACGAGTGCATTGCCCAGTGTCATCCGATTGACAGTCGTTGCGAGGTCATCACCGGATCGTTCGGCATTCTGCAGGGCATCCTGCGATATCGCGCATCGCGGCATCGTCGGCCGTCACGACCCCGCAAGGAATTCCCAAGTTGTAGACCCAGGCGACGACGGTGGCGTGGCACATCGGTTCAGCCGATGCGACGGGCCATCGCGAGCCCGTCCCACATGTCCTCGCGCCATCCCAGACGGCCTAGCTGATAACGGGCAATGCCCCGCGAGGCGGTGGCGACCGCTAACGGAGACCCGATGTTGAAGTTGCCCTTAACCGGGTCCCCGTCGGCGAGGTCGATTGCTGCCTGTGACCACCGGAGCATGTCAGACCACTCCGCGTTTTCAAACTTGCCGTAGATCGTCAGAGGGGCTACCCCCACCGTCAACGTCGGATCACCGATCGATTCGGCGATGGTCCCAGCTTCAGATGCCAGTTGCGAAGCCTCGCGCATCCGGTCGCGGAATGCGTGATCCCTCACCAGCCCTGCCATTCCGATGGCCAGTGACGGCTTGTCCCCGGCGGCGGCGCACAACTGCCGCAATTCATCAAAACGGTCACCGGCCACGTTCACATGGACTCGCCAGGCGATCCCGCACAACATGGTGCGCGGGGCGATGCGCATGGCTGCCCGGTCCGGGTCATCGGCGGGAGCTCGTCGGCGACTCTGGTGGCGCGGTCCCAGCTGAGTCGCGCCGCTGATCCACCACGACGGTGTCGGTTTCGGTAGCGGTGAGCACGCGATCGACGTACGTCTTCAGCAGCCGCGCCGGCAGCGGTGGTGTGCCCTCGATTTCGGGCAGGGCGAGGTCCGCCTCGGCCGAGAGTTGCCAGGCCTGGCGGATCGGCTTTGCTGCGGCGCGGAAGAAGCGTCGCGCCAAATCTCCTGTGCCGCAGGATAGGCAATCGCGCAGCGCCAAGGCCTCCAGCGCGGCCACCGTCATGCCCTGGCCGTAGATCGGGTTGAAGCTGCAGATCGCGTCGCCGATGACGAGCAGGCCCTCGGGGAATCGGCTCATCTTGTCGTAGCGGCGCCATTGGCTGGACGGCTGACGGTGCCGCGCCGGCTCGTCCGATGGGTTCGGCGGCTCGCACCGCGGCCAGCATCTGGGCCGGCGCGTAGTCCTCAACGAACTCGCACATCGCCGCAAGGTCGCGCGGCGGCTCGTGACCCGCTATGCCGATCACGGTGAACATCCACGTGTCGTCCTCGCAATGGAGAATGCCCAGCCCGTGTCGGCCGGCCCGGCACGACTCCGACCAGGAAACCGATTTCGTGCAGCGCATCTGGTGCCATCCGCAGCATCTGGCTCGCGTAGGTCAGGTGCACCACGACGTGATCTTCGGGCGGGCGGTCGTAGCCCAGGCTGTCCAGCCACATCGGGGTGCGCGCGGCGCGCCCGGTGGCATCGACAACCAAATCGGCGCTCAAGTGGCGTCTTCGCCGGTGCGGCGGTTGACTACCCGTGCGCCTGTGATGCGGTGACTGGTCGGGCGTCGAGGTCAATTCCACGATGTCGTGCTCGTCGAGCAGCGTGACGTTGGGGATGGTGCGTAATCGCGCGCGGACGTGTTCCTCCAGGAAGGGCCGGGTCGCGAGATAAGCGTTAGCCGAAGGGGCGCTGCCGGTGCGCACCATCAGGTGCCCGCCCAGGTCGTAGTGCAGCCGCGAAAGGTCCCGGCCGTCCAAGTAGTGCGCACCGTCGAGGACCAGCTCGTCGAGGATGCCGGGGAACAGTTCCTCGAGCACCTGGGCGCCGCGGGGCAGCAATCCATGGAGGTGCCGGCCCTGCGGCACACCTCGACGGGCGACGCCTTTATCGGGACCGGCGTCGGGCAACCGATCGCGTTCCACCACCGTTACCGCGTCGAAGAACTCGCCCAGCGACCGCGCGGCCAGCAGACCGGCCATGCTCGCTCCCAATACCACCGCGTGATTGCCGATCTTCGCCATCGCCCACCGCCTTTGCCGAGCGTTTACCTGACGAAAGTCATGCTCGCGCCCCGCCGCGGGCGTCGATAGCGTACTCGACTACTTCACCGATGCGGGCATGGACTACATATGAGTTCAAATGAGCTCACCGAAACGCGGATAAACCGGCGCGCCTGACGCTCACGCACAGCTATACTCGCCGCGTGATCGGCGGCGACCCGCTGACCGGGCGTGACAGTGACTTTGCGTTCATTCGTCGCGCCCTGGCCGGTGCCGGCAACCATTCCGGAGTGGTGATCGCCGGAGCGGCCGGTGTGGGCAAGACCTGGCTGGCCCGCGAAGTGCTGCGGCGCGCCGAGGCGTGCGGTGAGCGCACAAAATGGATCGTCGGCACCGAATCGGCGCGTGCGCTGCCCCTGGGGGCGTTCATCGGCGAGCTGGGTGAGGCGATGTCGGATCCGCTGACAAACGTGCGGCGCGTGATCAGTTCGTTTGTCGCACAACAGCGTCGAGGTCGTGTAGTGGTGGGGGTCGATGACGCGCACCTGCTGGACGGATTGTCTGCCCTCGTCGTGCATCAGCTGGCGCAGTCGGGCGGCGCTCGGCTGGTGGTCACGATGCGCACCGGCAGCGAGGAACCCGACGCGGTGACGTTGTTGTACAAGGACGGGTTGCTGGCCCGCCTTGACCTCGAACCGCTGTCTGCCGCGGCAACACGCGAGGTCATCGAGAGTACGCTCGGCGGTCCGGTGGATGCGCGCAGCGCGGCTCGGTTCGGACAGCTGACCGGCGGAAACGCCTTGTTCCTGCGGCAGCTGCTGGCCGATCAGATAGCGGCCGGGCGGATGCGCGAATTGGCCGGGGTGTGGATGTGGGACGGCGACGTCGCAGTCTCGGCGAGCCTGTCCGACACTGTGGGGCGCCAGATGGGTCGGCTGAGCCCGCGGATGGCGACGGTGGTCGACACGTTGTCGCAGTGTGAGCCGCTGGACGTTGATGTGCTGTGCGATTTGGTGCGCCGCCGCGACTTGGCGGCCGCCGAGAGAATAGGCCTGGTGAGCGTCGAGCGCACCGGCGCCGGCCTGATGGCCCGGCTGGCGCACCCGCTGTTCGGTGAGCTTCGCCGCGCCGCCGCCGGCGAGATCTATCTGTCGGCAATCCGGGGCAGGCTGGCGACGCGGCTGGCCCAAAACGGTGACACCGACATGCACGCCACCGTGCGTCGGGCGCTGCTGAGCCTCGAGTCGGATCTCGACCCCGATCCCGAGCTGTATCTGGAATCGGCTCGGCATGCCATGACGCTGCTGGATCTGGATCTCGCCGATCGGTTCGCCACCGCCGCCGCGCAAGCCGGGGCGCCCGGGGCGGCCGGGGTGCGGGCGATGAACCTGCTGCTGCTTGGGCGCGGCGAGCAGGCCGAGGCGGCGCTGCGTGACATGGCCGGTGGCCCCGACGTGCCCGACGGCCATCACTGGGCGACCGTGCGGGCGGCCAACCTGATTTGGAACCTTGCCAACCTCCACGAAGCGGCGGCGATCTTGGCAGGCCTCGCGGCTGGCCCCGAGACCCCGGCGCAGGTAGCGGAGCGGTTGGCGGTGCAGGCCTGCATTGAGGCGGCGTCGGCGCGCTGCGAACCCGCGGCCGAAAAGTCCCGGGCCGCTTTGGATTTCCCGGATCTGCCGGGCTTTCACGCGATGATGGCCTCGCTTGCGTTGATCATGGCCATGGGGGCGCTGGGTCAGGTCGATGAGCTCGCGGCCGTGGCCGAGCAGGCGCTGCGGCGCGCGACGACGTCGTTTCAGGCATCCCACATGCGGTTCTGGTTCGGCGCTGTGTACGGTCGCGCCTGCCGCTTGACGGGGCGTATCGACGAATTCGTCGGAACCGCAAAGAAACTGGCGGACTCAGCACGTGACATTCCGGGCCTGGCGTATGCGAACCTAGCCCTGTTGTTGGGCAACGCCGAATTGGTTCGCGGCAACGTCACCGAGGCGGCCCGACTGGTACATGAAGCGCTTGCCGGGGTTCAAAAGCACGACATCACAACGGGTTTGCGGCCGGCGAGCTATTTCGCGTTGGCCGAGGCACGCGCCAAGCTCGGACAGGCAGTCGAAGCCAACGATGCGGCTGCGGAGGCGCGGTCGGTTGTGCCGGCCGACTTCTTGTTCATGCAAACTGCATTGTCGCTGGCCGGCGGGTGGGCGATGGCAGCCGGCGGCCGCTTGGGCGAGGCTGTGGCGAGCGCGCAGCAGGCGGCGCTACTCGCCCGCGAGCGCTGCCAGCCCACCCACGAGTTGGCCTGCATACAGGCCGCGGCCCAGTGGGGCGATGGCTCGCAGGCTGCGCGGGCACGGGAGTTGGCGGGGGCGTTGTCGCTGCCGCTGGCCGATGCCGTCGCGCTGCATGCGCAGGCCTTGTTGGCCGGGGACGGTGAGGGCCTGCTGGAGGCCTCGGCGAAATACCGGGAGATCGGTGATCGGGTCGCGGCCGCTGACGCGGCGGCGCAGGCCTCCGTTGCGTTCGACGAGAGCCAGCAGCATAGGCGTGGGCTGTATGCCGCGGCGCTGGCCCGCGAATTGGCCGACGAATGTGGTGGATTGTGCACGCCGGCGGTGCGGACCCCGGCGGGTCTGAAGTTGTCGGGTCGCCAGCGCGATGTGATCGAACTCGTCGTGGCCGGTCTGTCCAACCGCCAGATCGCGGATCAGCTGGTGATGTCGGTGCGCACCGTGGAGGGCCACGTCTACCGGGCCTGCCAGCGGGTGGGAGCCCAGTCGCGCGAGGAACTCGCGTCGATCATCCGATCCGGGCCCGGCGCGGCTGCCGCGCTGACGCATTGCGGCTGCGCGTAATTCGCAGGCAATTGGAGTAGTCGACTACTCGTGCGCATGGGGCTTCTTCGGCCATACCGTGCCTGCCATACGTGCGTGCAACATTGGCGCTGGCAAGGAGTCGGCATGGCCGAGATGCTGGATAACACCGAAGTCCGCGCGCTACGGCTGGCGCCCAAGAATCCGCTTCCGCGGCGGCAACAACGCAAGGCAGTGCGGTCGCTCATCGACGGTTTCCAGGAGCTGCTCGACGCCGGTGGCCCGGTCACCCGGATCGTGCTCGCACCCAAGTGGCTGTTGCCGAACGTGGTGTTGGTTGCCAGCCCACAGGCCGCGCGTGATCTGTTGGGCCGCACCGACGAGATCGCCGACCGCGGACGGGTCCGGACGATGGTCGAGATGCGCGCACTGATGGGCGGCAACCTGCTCGATCTTCCGCACGAGCGGTGGTTACCGCGGCGACGCGCGCTGCAGCCGATGTTCACCAAGCAGCATGTGCCGCGCTACGCGGGACACATGGCCGCGGCGGCGCAAGGGGTCGCGAACGATTGGCGCGACGGGGCATTCGTGGATCTGGACACCGAGTGCCGCAAGCTGACGCTGCGCGCACTCGGGCGCTCGGTGCTCGGGCTCGACCTAGACGAGCGAGCTGAAGAGATTGGCTGGGCCCTGCGTACCGCATTGACATGGGTGGCCGACCGTGGGGCGCGGCCGGTCGATCCGCCGAGGTGGCTGCCCACCAAAGGGCAGCGCGCCGCCCGCCGCGCCAACGACACGCTGCAGCGGCTGGCCGCCGAGATCCTGCACGGGGTGCGCGCCGACCCCAACCGGGAAGCCCCGCTGGTGCGGGCCCTGATCGAGGCGATCGATCCGGAGACCGGCAAGCCGCTGACCGACGAGGAGATCTGCCACGAGCTGGTGCTGTTCATCCTCGCGGGACACGACACCACCTCGACCACGCTCACCTACGCGTTGTGGTCGTTGGGGCACGACCGCGGAATTCAGGATCGGGTGCGCGCGGAGGTCGCCGCGCTGGGCAACCGGACGCTGACACCGGACGACGTGGCCGAACTCGGCTTCACCGTGCGGGTGCTGCACGAGGCGTTACGGCTGTGTCCGCCCGGGGCCGGGACGATGCGCTCACCTACCCGCGACATCGTGGTGGACGGCTACCGCGTCGAGGCCAAAACCATTGCCCTGGTGAGCTTTTACGCGATGCACCGCGATCCGGCCCTGTGGGCGGAGCCGTTGCGCTTCGACCCGGACCGGTTCCTGCCGGAACGGTCGAAGGGTCGCAGCCGTTGGCAGTACCTGCCGTTCGGCGGCGGACCACGCTCATGCATCGGCGATCACTTCGCGATGTTGGAGGCCACGCTCGCGCTGGCCACGATCATCCGCGCGGTCGAGATCGAATCGCTCGATGTGGAATTCCCGGTGGAAACGCCGTTCACTGTCGTCGCCGCGAAACCCGTCCCTGCTCGTGTGCTGGACGTCGGGGTTTCGACGGCGGCGATGCGGGGTGCGGTTCGTTCGGCCCTCGCGGCCTTCGCCTGAACACCGCTAGACACCCAGCAGTCGCACGCTGGCCCACAGCGCGAGCACCGCCGCCACCAGCGCGGTGGGCACGGTGCACAGCCCGAGGCGGGTGTACTCCCCGATGCCGGCCTCGACGTTGTGTCGGCGCAGAACGCCTCGCCAGAGCAGGTTGGACAGTGAGCCGACGTAGGTCAGGTTGGGCCCGATGTTGACCCCGATCAGCACCGCCAGGATGGCCACCGGCCCGCTGGGCGCGACCAACGGCACCAACACCAGCGTCGCGGGCAGATTGTTGACGAGGTTGGCCAGCAGGGCGGCCACCGCCGCGATCGCCAGCAACGCAGGCAGCGTGGAACCCTCCGCACCCGACGGCAGCACCGTAGACATCGCGCGGCCCATGCCGTTGAGCGTGATCGCCTGCACGATGACGCCCAGCGCCAGCACGAACACCAAAAACGACGCATTCACCGAGCGCGCGATCTCCATCACCCCCTTCACCAGCGGGGTGTGCCGACGACGCAGGCTGCCCACCGCCAGCACCGAGGCTCCCGCCAGCGCCACCCAGGCCGGGGCCACGCCCACCGATTCCGAGACGGCGAACCCGGCCAGCGTCAGCGCCACGACCAGCAAGACGAACACCGGGGGCCTTGGACCAGGCGGCGGCCCGGCCTCCTCGGGATCCGGCGGCCGGCGCAGATCTCGAGCGAAAAACACCCGGAAGACCACGTACACCGCGGCCACCGCGGCTAGCCACGGCAACGCCATCACCAGCGTGAACCTCGCGAACGAGAGTTTCGCGACGTGGAAGGCCAGCAGGTTGGTCAGATTCGACACCGGAAGCAGCAGCGAGGCGGCGTTGGCCAAATGCGCGGTGGCATAGGCGTACGGCCGCACCGGGGTCCGCAGCAGGCGGACGCTGACCAGTACGACCGGGGTCAGCAGGACCACCGTGGCGTCCAGGCTGAGCGCGGCGGTGATGACGGCGGCGATGGCGAACACCCGCCCCAGCAGCCCGTACGACCCGGGGCTCTTCCGTGTCATCGCCGCGCCGGCGTACTCGAACAGGCCCTCGTCGTCGCACAGCTTGGCCAGCACCAGCACCGCGCCCAGGAACGCGACCACCGGCGCCAGTCCGGCAACCTGCGCGGCCGCTTGGTGGACCGAGATCGCGCCGATCGCTATCAGGACCCCCGCGGCCGGCACCGCCGCCAGTGCCTCCGACCAGCCCCGTGGCCGGGCGACCGCGAAGCCGAGCACCACAGCAAGCAGCAACAGCGCAACGGTCAGGAACACATGTGGATTCAGGTCTAGGCCCAGGGGTCTTCGCGCTGCCACACAGTCGGCATATCTAGCGCGACGCCGTCCCGCGTGGCCAGCTCGTCCAGAATTCGCATCGACACGTCTAGGTCGTCGCCCGCATAGGGCAAGGCCCGCAACGGCTTTGACAACGGGCGGAAGAAATCGTCCCAGTGGATCGGGATCACTCGGCGCGCGCCCACAGCGCGCACGGTCTCCGTCCAGTAGTCGACCAGGTATGAGCGCGGATGCAGCCCCAGCTGGCCGACGGACAGGTAGGCGGTATCGGCGGCCTGCCCCGCCAACGCGCCCGCGACGAAACCGGCGCTGCCCTGGATCAGCAGCCGCCGGTCCGACGGCCGGTGGTGCACCAGCGTCGACCACGCTTCGCCGCAGCGGTAGGCCGACACCTTCACCGGCGGTTTGAGCGGGGCGTCGATCGCGCCGGGAAACCGGTCCGGCGGGCAGTGGTGTGACTCGATCAACGTAACGTCGTAGGCGCCCAACCGAATTGGCTCACCCGGAATCGCGACGATCAGGCGGTCCTCGGGCAGCCCGTAGCCGCGCCCGACGTTGGCCGCCGATTCACCCCCGACCAGCCGGGCGCCGGTGCGGTCGGCGACCAGCGCGGAGTCCATCACGTGGTCGAAGTGCGCGTGCACCGGGATGACCGCCTCCACCCGCGACACCTTGGCCCGGGCCAGGCAGCCGTCCACCCGTGCCGCCGACGGCGCCACCTTGCCGGCCGCCAACTGCGTCAGACCGGGGCGGGAGAAGAAGCCGTCGGTCATCAGCGCGGACGACCCGTCGTCGACCAACAGCGTCGCCACTCCCAACCACGTCACCGACAGCGGCGAATCAGGCTGGGCGGCAGGCACAGTGAACCGATCCGAATACCTCGCGATGTCGGGGCGGCCGAGCTTGAGTCGCATCAGCAGAACGCCTTGATATCGGTGCCGGCCGCCTTGAGCCGATCGCGCACCGCGGCCGCGATCTGCACCGCGCCCGGCGAATCACCGTGCACGCAGACCGATTCCACGGAGACGGCGAGCTGTGTGCCGTCGAGGGAGGTGACTTCGCCGGTGGTCACCATGGTCACCACCCGCTCGGCGATCGCGGCCGGATCGTGCAACACCGCGCCCGGCTCGCGGCGGGACACCAGCTGGCCGTCGGGCCGGTATGCGCGGTCGGCGAACGCTTCGGCCACCGTGCGCAAGCCAAAGCGAGCGGCCTCGCCGAAAAACGCCGAACCGGCCATGCCCAGTACCGGCAGGGCGGCGTCCACCAGGCGCACCGCCTCCGCCACGGCGGCGCCCTGCTCGCTATTGGTCACGATCGTGTTGTACAGCGCGCCATGGGGTTTGACGTAAGACACCGTCGAGCCGGCGGCCTGCGCGATCGCCTGCAACGCGCCGATCTGATACACCACATCGGCAAGAAGATCCTCGGCCGCGACGTCGATGAAGCGCCGGCCGAATCCGGCCAGGTCGCGATAGCTCACCTGCGCTCCGATGCGCACGCCGCGCTCGACGGCCCAGCGGCATACCCGCAACAGGCCGGCGGGGTCTCCCGCGTGGAAACCGCACGCCACGTTCGCGCTCGTGACGATCCCGAGCATGGCCTCGTCGTCGCCGAGCCGCCAGACGCCGAAGCCCTCGCCCAAGTCGGCGTTGAGATCGATACCAGGCACGTGACCAGCTTAAAGCGTGTCGAACAACTCTGGTGAGTGTGCGGCACCGCCCTTCTCGGGCGTCGTCGGTTCAGGCCGCCGGGGCGGTGTGAACGTCGGTTCCCACGTCATTCGGGCTGGTTTCACCGGCACACGAAGGGTGCTGGTCAGAGCCGTCCCGTCGGCGGGCATTGGTGGCCCGGCCCCGTTGCTTGGGGGTCCGGGGATCGAGTGAAGCATTGTGGTGCCGCTGGCCCCAGCGGGCCAGGTTGATCGCCGCGTTGAGGTCACGATCCATGGAATGGCCTTTGGCGCAGGCGAACATGCGGTCAGCCAGGCTCAGGTCGGTGCGACGATCTCCGCAGATTGAGCAGAGCTGACTTGACGGATACCAGCGGTCGGCTTCGACGAGCTGGCCGCCGCGCCAGGCCTGTTTGTATTTCACGAGGCGTGCGAACTCGGCCCAGCCCGCATCCGAGATCGCGCGAGCCAGACGGTGGTTGGCCAGCATTCCTTGTACGTTCAGGTTCTCGATGACGAGTCGGGCGTGGGTCTTGACCACCTCGTTGGACACTTGGTGTAGGAAATGCCGGCGCACATTGGCGACGTGCTCGTGATGCCGTCCCAGACGGGCGGCGGCATCCTTGCGGTTGTGTGATCCTTTCTTCTTGCGTGAAAGCGACTTCGCCAGCCGCTGTTGCTGTTTCATTCCGGCGGCCAGTGCTTTGGGGGCATCGGCGATGCGGGCCAGTTCAGTCCCGTCCGCGGCGGCGGTGACCACAAACGCCGACAACCCCCGATCAACACGGACTGCGGTCCGGTCACGTCGGGAACTTGCCGGCAATGGCGTTGATGATGGTCGTTGCCATCTCGACGCCCTGTTTGTCCATGCCGTTGCTGCAGGCCGAGACGTCGATCACCACGTTGGATTTGGCGGTGATCCCGTGTGCGCAGGCATATCCCTCGCCACCTTCCTGGTCGACGACGGCGACGGTGATCCCTTCCGTGGTGACCGGCGCGCGGATGGTCCAGGTGATCGGGCTGTCGTTCTTGGCCTTGTAGGTCACATGTTTGGCCACGCAGCGGCGCCACGAACCTTGCGATGTGGCAAGAAACTTGCGGGCGTCGCTGCCGCTGCCGAACGCGACGACGCCCTGGTCGACGTAGTGTTTGCCGCCGGTATCGCTGAATTGCGCACCCTTGGTGGCCACGTAGCCGCTGCCTTTATAGGCGGCCTCGACAGTGTTGAAAACCGCTCCGGCGCAGGCGGCGTCGGAATAGCTACCGTCATCGCCGGGCATCTGGTCGTAGGTTCGCAACTCCGTCATGGTGTTGGTGCCCATGAATTGGTTGACGGCTGCCACGTCGAGCAGCACATCGGCCAGTTGGGCCGCGGCGAGATCGGGTCCCCCGCTCAGCGGGGCGCGGTCGCTGCCGACTCGGGGGACTCCGGCGACCGTGGAGACGCAGCCCGCGACTGCTGCCGTCGAGGCGCCGACGACTATGGCGACTCCCAAGGCGGCGCGCAAAGCGCTCCGCCATCGAGTTGCCCGTTGCATTAGCTAGTCCGTAGCTGATTCGTTACCTACTGCTTGGCCACCTTGGTGGCGATCTGTTGTGCGACGCCGACCGCCACTGCATCCGCCAGGCGGTAACTGCACGTCACGATATCGATGGCGACATTGTTGCGCACGGTCAGAGCGCGCTGGCAGGTCCACCCGTCGCCGCCCTCCTGGACCTGGGAGGTAGTGAGCATGCCGTTGTCGTTGGTGGTTCCAGACACCGTCCAGACGGTGTCCGGCTTGCCGGGGTTGAGGTCTGAGAATCGGCGATTGGAGCAGGCGGGCCAGGTTTGTGTCGAAGTGTCGTAGAACGCGGAGGCATCGTGCGCGGACGGGAAGGCGATGACGGCCTGGATCGCGTAGTGCTTGCGCCTCTTGGAGTCGTCGACGCTGTCGTCGAGCCGCTGGCCGCGGATGGCTGTCCAGCCCGTGTTGGCGTAGACCTTGTCCTGTGCGGGGCCGTCGATCGCCAGGCAATTCGTGTCGCTCACGGTGGTGCTCCAGTCCCACATCACCTTGCCGCTGAACCACACCTTCATCGAGTTGGCGCTCAGCTCGGAATTGATCTGGCTCGCGTCCAGCAGCAGCCCGTCCAGAGCCGAAACCTCGACGGGAGTCTCGGTTACCGGTCCGGACTTGTCGGCGGCGGTGGCCCTCAAGGCCTTGCCGTCGACGGTGGCCGAGCAGCCTGCGGCGAACGTGCACACACCGGCCAGCGCGAGCCCCGCTATCTGCTGGCGCACTGTTCCTCCCCTTGCCGGCCCACCTGGCCAGGTTGTGCGACAAGCTTAAGCGGAGGCCTCCTTGCCTGACCGCTTTCGCCCGATCAGCCAGCAAGACAGGTAGATCACAAAGGAGATCGTCGCGACGAACACCGAGACCGGCACCCCGGGCGCCAGCGACAGCACGATGCCGCCGATAGCGGCGACCTCGGCGAAGGCCACGGAGGTCACGATCGCCGCGGCCGGTGCGGTGACCACCCGACTGGCCGCGGCGGCCGGGGTGATCAACAACGACATCACCAAAAGGGCCCCCACGATCTGCACAGCCTGGGCGGCCACCACCCCGACCAGCGCGGCGAACACGATGCCCAGCGCGCGAACCGGCACGCCGCGCGCGGCCGCGACTTCCGGATCCACAGTGGCGAACAGCAGCGGCCGGTAGCACGTCGCCAGCACGGCGATGACCAGCAGGCAGACCAGCGCCAGCATGGCCAGCCCGGAGTAGCCCACCCCGACGATCTGACCGGTCAGCAACGCGAAGCTGGTCGCGGTGCGTCCCGGGTAGAGGTTCATGAACAGCACCGCCAAACCCAGCCCGAACGCCAGCACCACCCCGATCACCGAATCGCGCTCGCGGGCCCGCCGGCCGAGAATGCCGAACAGCGCCGCCGCCAGGGCGCTGCCGATCAGCGCGCCCACGCCCACCTCGAACCCCACCAGCAGCGCGAAAGCCGCTCCCGTCAGCGACAATTCGCTGGAGCCGTGAACGGCGAACGACATCTGGCGCATCACGATGAACGGCCCGATCAGCCCGGCCACCAACCCCAGCAGCGCCGCCGCCAGCAGCGCCTGCTGGACGAAGTCGTGGGTGAGCAGGTTCGCGGTGACGTCGAACGAGAACAGATGGTGCAGCGTGTTTTCCAGCCGCTCGTTCATCCGGTGCAGGCCCCGGTATCGCTGGTATCGCCGACCACCACAAAGCGATTCTTGATCTTCACCACCTGGATATCAGCGTGGTAGAGGGCCGACAGCGTCTCTGAGGTCATCACCTGCTCGACGGTGCCGATCCGGAAACGGCCGTCGACCAGGTAGAGCATCCGGTCCACGTACTGCAGGATCGGGTTGACCTCGTGGGTAACCAGGATGACCGTCGTGTTGGCTTCCCGGCGGCGACGGTCGATCAGCGCCGCCGCCAGCCGGGCATTGGCCGGGTCCAGTGTCAGCAGCGGTTCGTCGCACAGCAGCAGCATCGGGTCGCTGGCCAGCGCCTGTGCGATGCGCATCCGTTGCAGCTCGCCGCCCGACATGACCCCGACCCGGACATCGGCCAGCCGTTCGCCGTTGACCTGCCGCAGCGCCTGCGCGACGGCCTCGCGCCGGCGCGAACGATCGGCGGCCCGCAGCGGCAGAGCGCCCCAGCGCGGTCCGTCGATGCCCAGCCGAACCAGGTCGCGGCCACGCAGCATCACATCCCGGTCCAGCGGGCGATGTTGTGGCACGTAGCCGATACGGTCACTGCCGGAGGTGACCCGTTTCCCGTTTACGAGCGCGACGCCGGCGCTCAGCGGCAGTTGGCCGAGCAGCACCTTGAGCAGCGACGTCTTCCCGCTGCCGTTGGGGCCCAGCACCGCGATGAACTCGCCCGGCGCCACGGACAGGTCGAGGTGGTCCCACAGCACGCGATCACCGAACGCGAGCCGCGCGCCGGTGAGCGACACCGCTTGGGTATGGCCGGCGGTAGCGCCTGGTGGGGCCGGTGCTCGTCTTGACGGCGCTTGCAGATTCATAGGTTCATAGGCCTGTTTGTTGATTCGACCGCAGCGCGGCAAGCAGCTGGTTGACGGTCTTGCGCTGCCAGGTCAGGTAGTCGGTGCCGTCGGGCAGCGTCTCGGTCACTTCGGTCACCGGCACCCCCGCCCGGCGGGCGGCATCTTCCAGGCCGGTTATCGCGGCGGTCGACGTCTGCGGGTTGACCAGCAGCGCGAAGACCTGTCGGTGCTTGATCAGGTCGAGAACTGTCGCCATGTCGGCAGGTGCGGGATCAGTCTCGTTCTCGTTGGCCGCGGCGAAAGCCTCCGGGGTGCGGTCGACCAAGCCGGACGCCGCCAGCAGGTAGTACACGACGGGCTCGGTCGCGACGACTCCGGCGGCGGGGTACGCGTTGGCGATGGCGTGTTCGGAGCTGCTGATCGCGTCGGCCCCGCGGCAGAATTCGGCCGCGTTGGCCCGGTAGTCCGCGGCATTGCCCGGGTCGATGGCCGCCAGCTTCTCGGCGATCGTGGCGGCGACCGATTTGGCGACGTTCAGGTCGTAGAAGACGTGCTCGTTGGGCTGTGCGCCATGCTCGACGAACGAATAAGCATCAATCGATTTGACGTCCCGATGTCCGGCCAGCACGTCGTCGACCCAAGGGTCGTAACCGCCACCGTTGTAGACCACCAGGGCCGCGTCGATGATCGCGGCCGCGTCGGACGGGCTGGCCTGATAGGAGTGCGGATCGGTCTCGGCGCCGGCCAGGATGGACTTGACGGAGATGTGATTGCCGGCGACGGCGCGCGCCACGCTGCCCCACACGTCGGTGGACGCCACCACCATCGGCGAGCGTGGGTGTCCTGGCCAGCCGGCCCCGCAGCCGGTCAAGGCGGTGGACCCGATCAGGAAGATGAGTGCGACGAGTGCGCCCAGCCCCCTGGCTAGCCCGATGAGAGCCGTTCGCACGTTCGGTTTTCCTTTCCGCGGCCCGCTGGCCGACCCCTAATACTAATGACAATCGTTTCCATTAGGAAGTGGCCGGTCGGGACGCAGTATCCGCTGGTGGCGATCGGCTTGATCCGCTGTAGCGTCACCGAACGTGAGTCCCACACCGCGCCGGCGTGCGACTCTGGCGTCGTTGGCGGCCGAGCTCAAGGTTTCGCGCACCACCGTCTCGAATGCCTTCAACCGGCCGGATCAGCTGTCGCCCGAGCTACGCGAACGCGTGCTCGCCACGGCGAAGCAGCTGGGCTACGTCCCGGACCCGGTGGCCCGATCGCTGCGCACCCGCAAAGCCGGTGCGGTCGGTCTGGTGATGACCGAAGCGCTGACCTATTCCTTCAGCGACCCGGCGGCGCGGGATTTCGTTGCGGGCGTCGCGCAATCGTGCGAGGAGCTGGGGCAGGGGCTTTTGCTGGTGGCCGTCGGACCCAGCCGCAGCCTCGAGGACGGAACGGCCGCCGTGCTTGGCGCCGGGGTGGACGGCTTCGTCTTGTATTCCGTCGGCGACGACGATCCCTACCTGCAGGTGGTGCTGCAGCGACGGCTGCCCGTCGTGGTGGTCGATCAGCCCAAAAACCTCTCCGGAGTCTCCCGGGTGGGCATCGACGACCGGGCGGCGATGCGCGAGCTCGCCGACTACGTGCTCGGGTTGGGGCATCGCGAGATCGGGCTGCTGACCATGCGGCTGGGCCGGGACCGCCGGCAAGACCTGGTCGATGCCGAGCGGCTGAAGTCACCGATCTTCGACGTGCAGCGCGAACGCATCCTCGGCGTTTGGGACGCGATGAAGGCCGCCGGCGTCGACCCGGATTCGCTGACCGTGGTGGAAAGCTACGAGCACCTGTCGACGTCGGGTGGCGATGCCGCCAAGGTGGCGATGGAGGCCAATCCGCGGATCACGGCGCTGATGTGCACCGCCGACATTTTGGCCCTCTCCGCCATGGATTACCTTCGGGCACATGGCATTTACGTTCCCGGTCAGATAACCCTCACCGGGTTCGACGGAGTGCCCGACGCGATCAGCCGGGGGCTGACCACGGTGGCGCAGCCGAGCCTGCAGAAGGGCCGCCGGGCGGGCGAACTGTTACTCAACCCGCCGCGGTCTGGCCTGCCGGTCGTCGAACTGCTGGACACCGAGCTGATTCGCGGGCGCACGTCGGGGCAGCCCGCTTAGGCCGCTTTCGCGGCCATGAGTTAGCCGGTCTCCTGGTCGCCGATCAACAACCGCACGGCCAGGTCCAGCCGCTTGCTGACGTCGGTGGCCGAGGCGCGCCGGGTGAGCCACGCGAGCAGGTTCGACAGCCACACGTCCGAGATCACCCGGGCAATGTGGTACTGGTCCTCGGTCGGTTCGCCGTCGGACATCGCGCGCGCGAACATGGAATCGATCAACTTCTCGACCTGGTCCACCTCGCTGGCCGCCGACGCGTCGGCGAACACGTAGGCGCGCGTCATCGCCTCGGTGAGCAGCGGATTGCGTTGCATCGCCCGGTTGAGCTTGCCGACCATGAAGTTCAGCCGCTGGAACGGCGTGCCGCCGGCGACCGCGGAGCGGTCGGTCTTGGCGTCGATGCGGCTGAACTCGCGGCCCAGTGCCGACACCAGCAGATGCACCTTGGACGGGAAGTAGCGGTAGAGCGTGCCCACCGCCACATCGGCCCGGTCCGCTACGGCACGCATCTGAACCGCCTCGTAGCCGCCCTTCGACGCGATGGCCATGGTGGCGTCGAGGATGCGCTTGCGGCGCTCCCGCTGTGCCTCCGAGCCGAGCTCGGACTCGGCCAATACCGCCACGTTCATGACCTCGCGCGGCTGCGAGTCGGAGACGCGTTCCGAGTTGGTGTTCGCTGGCGACATCTGACGGTTTCCCCCTCTTCCGGGCGGTTCGTTCGCAAACGATACGCAAGCCGAGAGTGAATTTCGCACCTCCGTCCCGCCGGTACAGCAGACCTGTCCTGCTGTGATGGCGTTCGACTTGACGCTCGATCGCTGGCACTATTAGAACACGTTCTAGTGCGCGCGGGCGCGCCCTGATTACGTCGAACCAAAGGACGTGGAGGACTTACACGTGGCAGCGACCGTCACCGACGAACAGTTCGCAGCGCGGGAATTGGTGCGCGATTGGGCTCGGAGTTCGGATTCGAGCGAGGCTACTCGCGCTGTAGAGCAGGGGTGGGAAACAGGCGGGGCCGACGCGTGGCGACCGGTATACGCGCGCCTGGCCGACCTGGGACTGTTCGGCGTCGCCGTCCCCGAGGACCACGGCGGGGCCGGCGGCAGCATCGAGGACCTGTGCGCCATGGTCGAGGAGGCGGCCAATGCGCTGGTGCCCGGGCCGGTCGCGACCACCGCGCTGGCCACGCTGGTCTTGGACGATGCTGAGGTGCTGGCCGCGCTGGCGTCGGGCGAGAAGTTCGCCGGAGTGGCTCTCGAGGGCGACGTGCAGTTCGACGCGGCCGCCGCGCGCGCGTCGGGCACCGTGTCGTGGGTGCTGGGCGGCGCCGACGGCGGCGTCTTGGTGCTGCCGTCCGGTGAGAACTGGCTGCTGGTCGACACCGACGGCGACGGCGTTCAGGTCGAGCCGTTGCGGGCCACCGACTTTTCCCGGCCGCTGGCCCGGGTGGTGCTGACGTCGGCGCCGGCGACCGTCGTTTCGGTGTCGCGGGAACGCGTCGAGAACCTGGCCGCGACGGTGCTGGCGGCCGAGGCGGCCGGGGTGACCCGGTGGGCCCTCGACACCGCGGTCGACTACGCCAAAGTGCGCGAGCAGTTCGGCAAGCCGATCGGCAGCTTTCAGGCCGTCAAGCACCTGTGTGCGGAGATGTTGTGCCGCGCCGAGCAGGCCGAGGTGGCCGCCGCCGACGCCGCCCGGGCCGCCGGCGAATCGGACGAGCGCCAATTCGGAATTGCCGCGGCCTTGGCCGCCAGCGTCGGTATCGCTTCCGCGAAGGCCAATGTCAAAGACTGCATCCAGGTACTCGGCGGCATCGGCTGCACCTGGGAGCACGACGCGCATCTGTACCTGCGCCGGGCGCACAGCATCGGCCGGTTCCTCGGCGGGGCCGAGCCGTGGCTGCGCCGCATCACGGCGCTGACCCAGGACGGCGTGCGTCGTCGCCTGGGTATCGACCTCACCGAGGTCGAGGGCCAGCGGTCCGAGATCGCCTCAGCCGTAGCCGAAGTCGCCGCGCTGTCCGAGGACAAGCGCCAGGTGGCCCTGGCCGAGGCGGGGCTGCAGGCGCCGCACTGGCCGGCGCCGTACGGGCGTGCCGCTTCGCCGGCCCAGCAGCTGCTGATCGACCAGGAGATGGCGGCGGCCGGCGTGGTGCGCCCCGATCTGGTGGTCGGCTGGTGGGCGGCGCCGACCATTCTCGAACACGGCACGCCGGAACAGATCGAGCGCTTCGTCCCGGCCACGATGCGTGGTGAATTCCTTTGGTGCCAACTGTTTTCCGAGCCGGGAGCCGGCTCCGATCTGGCGTCGCTGCGCACCAAGGCGGTGCGCGGTGACGGCGGCTGGTTGCTGACCGGACAGAAGGTGTGGACATCGGCGGCGCACAAGGCGCGCTGGGGCGTCTGCCTGGCGCGCACCGACCCGGACGCCCCCAAACACAAGGGCATCACTTATTTCCTGGTGGACATGAAGTCGCCCGGCATCGAGATCCGGCCGCTGCGCGAGATCACCGGCGACTCGCTGTTCAACGAGGTCTTCCTGGACAACGTGTTCGTGCCCGACGAAATGGTGGTCGGCACCGTCAACGACGGCTGGCGGCTGGCCCGCACCACGCTGGCCAACGAGCGCATCGCGATGGCCAGCGGCACCGCGCTGGGCAACCCGATGGAGGAGCTGCTCAAGGTGCTGGCGTCGCTGGATCTCGATGCCGCTCAACAGGATCGGCTGGGGAGGTTGATCGCCATCGCGCAGACTGGTGCGCTGTTGGATCAGCGCATCGCCCAGCTCGCCGTCGGCGGCCAGGACCCGGGGGCGCAATCCAGCGTGCGCAAGCTCATCGGGGTGCGCTACCGGCAGGCGCTTGCCGAATACGCGATGGACGTGTGCGAGGGCGGTGGGCTCGTCCACAACCAAGCGGTGTTCGACTTCCTCAACACCCGCTGCCTCACGATCGCTGGGGGCACCGAGCAGATCCTGCTCACGGTGGCCGCCGAACGGCTGCTCGGCCTGCCGCGCTGATCCTTTGGCGGCGCGCCCGAATTCGCCAATTTTTGCGGTTTGTTTACACCCAACCGATCGATTCAGGTGATCGTGCACGGTTAGATCACTGCATGGCGCACAGACGAGAGCCGTCGGCCGGGCTCGCGGTGCGCTAGTGCCCAGTTACGCCTATCTGGAGTCGGACTGGCGCAGAGAGGCGATCCGCACGAACCTGTGGGTGGTTCCCGCCTTCGGAATCGTGGCGGTGGTAGCGCTTTTCGCCGTAACCTACAGCGTTGACCGCGCCGCCTATAACGGGCACCTGCAGCTGCCCTCGTGGGTCTCGTTGGCCAAAGTGCTGGCTATCCCGGCGATGACCACCGGTAGCTGGATCATCGTGGCGATGTGAGCTGTTCCGGCAGGGCCTAAATCGATGAATAACGCAGGCCCGCATGGGCTATCGGAGCTGCTCTACGGCTTCATCAGTTGCGTGGCCGGAAACGGCAGCGCCTTCGCCGGTTTCAGCGGGAACACGCCCGGATTCAACCTTGCGCTGGCCGCCGCGATGCTCATCGGTCGGTATGTGCCAATCATTTTGGTGCTCGCGCTGGCCGCTAGTTTGGCCGGCCAACGCGCCAGCGTGATCGATGATCCGGGAACACTGCCCACTCATACCGTGTCATTTGTCGGGTTGATGATCGGCGTGGTCTTGATCGTGGTCGGCCTCGAATACCTGCCCGCATTAGCGCTGGCGCCCATCGCCGAAAGCCTGTCCTAGATCAGGAAAATGTGGTCTGCGCGCAGGTGGCGGGTGAGGTGATGTTGACCCCGCTGTAGACCACCTGGATGTGGGTGCAGACGATGACGTTGACGTCGGTTTTGGGCTGGCCCGTTGACCAATCGGTCGAGTCGATGCGGCCGGTCGTCTGGTATTTGTCCGGCGGGCCCTCACCGAAGTAGACGGTGGTGACCTCGTCGGATCCCATTGACTTCATGACTCTCTCGAACTGGCCGTCGCCGTGAACGTCCATGTAGGCCAACCGGTTTGACGACCGGATCTCCGTGGTTTGCCGGGCCCACAGGCCGGGCGGGAAGCCGGTCACACCGTCGGGCGTGCGGGTGTCGGCGCCGACGGTGAAGTCGCAGTGGCCGTCGCCTTTGAAGCAATTGAGGAAGGCGTGCGTCTCCAGCTGGTTGGGCCCGTCCAGCGGGAACAGGGTAGTGGCGGTGTTGCTGGCCGCCTCGGAGATCGCCGTGATCGGACTGGGCAAGGAGGTCAGCATCGATCCGGCGACGGCGAGTCCAGTGATCAGCCGCATCATCTGCGTTCCCCTTCCCGGTTCGCTGACTATAGAGAACTTAACTCGCGACTACTCGCCGTCGGTAGCTTCTACCGAATCAGATTTGGGGGGAGATTGACAGGCCGGGATACCTAGGAGCCGCGGCCCGCTGTCAAACTCCGCGACTACTCGTCGTAAGTCACTTCCACAGAGTCGGTTTCCGGGTGAGATTGGCACGCCAGGATCAGTCCGTCGTCAAGGTCCTGCTGTTCAAGCACGTCGTTGACTTCCATGGTTACTTTGCCACCGCGCAGGGTGCAGGCACAGGCACCGCAGTGGCCCTCGCGGCAGGAGAACGGCGCGTCGAGGCCCTTGGCCAGCAGCACGTCGAGCAGCTTGGCGCTGCGCGGCCACGACACGGTGTGGGTCTCACCGTCCAGCTCGACCACGACGGTGGCCGGTGGTGCATCATCGTCGTCGGCGTCTTCGATCTTCACCGCCGCGAATGGATCCGACTCCAGCGACTTGAACACCTCGATATGCACTTGGGCCGCGGGCACTTTCAGCGATTCCAGGGCAACGCGTGCCGCCTCCATGAACGGCCCGGGCCCGCAGATGTATACGGGCCGGTCGGCATACGGAGCGGCCAGCTTCGCCAGCGCCGTCGCGCTGGGCAGTCCCTGCAGCGACTCCACCCAGTGCACCACCGTGAGCCGGTCGGGGTACTTGGCGGCCAGCTCGCGCAGCGCGTCGCGGAAGATCACCGAGCGGTCGTCGCGGTTGGCGTAGAGCACCGTCACCTGCCCGCTGCCTTCGGACAGCGCCGATTTGCAGATCGACATGATCGGCGTGATCCCGCTGCCCGCGGCCAGCAACAGGAAGTCGTCGTCGAGCGTCTTGGGTACGAAGTTGCCCGACGGGGCCAGCACGTGGATGTGCATGCCGGGGTGGGCGTGGTCGCACAGCCAGTTGGACGCGTAGCCGTCCGCGGTGCGTTTGACCGTGACGGTGAGCGCCTCGTCGGTGAACGGCGAGCTGCACAACGAGTAGCAGCGCGCCACCGAACCGGTGCGGTCGCTGGGTACCCGCAGCGTTAAAAACTGGCCCGGAGCGTAGCGCAGCCGCTCCGTCGGGATATCGGCCCCGTCCGGCACCGCGAACACCAACGAGCGCGCATCGTCGGTCTCGGCGACGACCTCGGCGATCCGCAATTCCAGGACATGGTCGCCGAGTGGCTCGTCCAGATCTGCCTCGGTCAACACCCGTCCTTTCTCTTCCCGCGGAACTAGAACATGTTACAGAAAACCCGATTCATACCGCTACCAGCCGCAGGAATACCCTGCTCGACACAAATCGGAACGTGTTCTAGTCTTCTGTGTTAAGTCCGCACTCCCAGGAGGCAAAGGTAAGTGACGTCCATTCAACAGCGTGATGCGCAGTCGGTGTTAGCTGCCATCGACGATCTGCTACCGCGGATTCGGGAACGCGCTCAGGCGACGGAGGACCTGCGCCGCCTGCCCGATGAGACGGTCCAGGAACTTGACGACGCCGGCTTCTTCACCCTGCTGCAGCCGCAGCAGTGGGGCGGCCTCCAGTGCGACCCGACGCTGTTCTATGAGGCGGCGCGTCGCCTGGCCAGCGCGTGCGGTTCCACCGGCTGGGTCAGCTCGATCATCGGCGTGCACAACTGGCACCTGGCCCTGTTCGACCAGCGCGCGCAGGAGGAGGTCTGGGGCGAGGACACCAAGACCCGGATCTCGTCGTCGTACGCCCCGATGGGTGCCGGCGTCGTCTGCGACGGCGGCTACCTGGTCAACGGTTCGTGGAACTGGTCGTCGGGCTGTGACCACGCAACGTGGGCCTTCCTCGGCGGCCCGGTGATCAAGGACGGCCGTCCGGTCGACTTCGGCAGCTTCCTGATCCCGCGCAGCGAGTACCGCATCGACGACGTCTGGCATGTGGTCGGCCTGCGCGGCACCGGCAGCAACACCGTCGTCGTCAAGGATGTCTTCGTGCCCCGGCACCGCTTCCTGTCCTACAAGGCGATGAACGACGGCACCGCCGGCGGTTATGAGACCAACACCGCTGCGGTCTACAAAATGCCTTGGGGCACAATGCATCCCACTACCATCTCGGCGCCGATCGTGGGCATGGCCTACGGCGCCTACGACGCGCATGTGGAGCACCAGGGCAAGCGGGTGCGCGCGGCGTTCGCCGGCGAGAAGGCCAAGGACGACCCGTTCGCCAAGGTCCGCATCGCCGAGGCCGCCAGCGACATCGACGCCGCCTGGCGCCAGCTCAGCGGCAACGTCGCCGACGAATACGCGCTGCTGTCCGCCGGCAAGGAAATCCCGTTCGACTTGCGCGCCCGCGCCCGTCGCGATCAGGTGCGCGCCACCGGACGCGCCATCGCCTCGATCGACCGCTTGTTCGAGGCATCCGGCGCCACGGCGCTGGGCAATGACCAACCGGTGCAACGCTTCTGGCGCGACGCGCACGCCGGTCGGGTGCACGCCGCCAACGACCCCGAGCGGGCCTACCAGATCTTCGGGAACAACGAGTTCGGGCTGCCGCCCGGCGACACGATGGTCTAATGCCCGCCGGCGACGATGCAGAGCGAAGCGATGAGGAGGAGCGGCGGACAGTGACCGCAGCCACCGAAGAGCTCACCTTCGAGTCCACCTCGCGCTTCGTCGAGGTCGACGTCGACGGACCGCTGAAGCTGCACTACCACGAAGCCGGGGCCGGCAACGACCACACGGTGGTGCTGCTGCACGGCGGTGGCCCGGGTGCGTCGAGCTGGACGAACTTCTCGCGCAACATCGCGGTGCTGGCGCAGCACTTTCGCGTGCTGGCCGTCGACCAGCCCGGCTACGGCCACTCCGACAAACGCGCCGAGCACGGGCAGTTCAACCGCTATGCCGCCAGAGCGCTTAAAGGCCTGTTCGATCAGCTGGGCCTGGGACGCGTTCCGCTGGTTGGCAATTCGCTGGGCGGAGGCACCGCGGTCCGCTTCGCGCTGGACTACCCGGACAACGCCGGGCGCCTGGTGCTGATGGGCCCGGGCGGGTTGAGCGTCAACCTATTTGCGCCCGACCCGACCGAGGGGGTCAAACGGCTGGGGAAGTTCTCCGTCGAGCCCACCCGGGAAAACCTCGAGGCGTTTCTGCGGGTCATGGTCTACGACCAGAAGCTGATCACCGAGGAGCTGATCGACCAGCGGTTCGCATTGGCCAGCACACCGGAATCGCTGGCAGCGACCCGCGCGATGGGAATGTCGTTCTCCGGAGCCGATTTTGAACTGGGCATGATGTGGCGCGAGGTCTACCAGCTGCGCCAGCCGGTGTTGCTGATGTGGGGCCGGGAGGACCGGGTCAACCCGCTGGACGGCGCGCTGGTCGCCCTGAAGACCATTCCGCGTGCGCAGCTACACGTCTTCGGGCAATGTGGACACTGGGCACAGGTGGAGAAGTTCGACGAGTTCAACAAGCTGACGATCGATTTCCTGGGAGGCGCACGATGAGCGGCGTGAAGGGCATCCGGTCGCTGGGCTATCTGCGTATCGAGGCCACCGATATGGCCGCCTGGCGCGAGTACGGCCTGAAAGTCCTCGGCATGGTCGAAGGTGCGGGCAGCACCGAGGGCGCGCTCTACCTGCGGATGGACGATTTCCCGGCCCGCCTGGTGATCGTGCCCGGCGAGCAGGACCGGCTCGTCGGAAGCCGGCTGGGAATGCGCGAATGCCGAAGGCCTGCAGGAGATTCGGAATCGGCTCGACGTGGAGGGCACGCCGTACAAGGAGGCCACCGCCGCCGAGCTGGCGGATCGCCGGGTGGACGAGATGATCCGGTTCTCCGACCCGTCGGGCAACTGCCTGGAGGTCTTCCACGGCGCCGCGCTGGAACACCGCCGGGTGGTCAGTCCGTACGGGCACCGCTTCGTCACCGCCGAGCAGGGGCTGGGCCACGTGGTGCTGACCACCCGCGACGACCAAGAGTCGTTGCACTTCTACCGGGATGTGCTGGGCTTCGCGCTACGCGACTCGATGCGCCTGCCGCCGCAGCTGGTGGGACGCCCCGCCGACGGAGCGCCGGCCTGGCTGCGCTTCTTCGGCTGCAACCCGCGTCATCACAGCCTGGCCTTCATGCCGGGTCAGACGCCCAGCGGCATCGTGCACCTGATGGTCGAAGTCGAGCAGGCCGACGATGTGGGCCTGTGCCTGGACCGGGCGCTGCGCCGCAAGGTACCGATGTCGGCCACGCTGGGCCGCCACGTCAACGACCTGATGCTCTCGTTCTACATGAAGACGCCGGGCGGCTTCGATGTCGAATTCGGTTGTGAGGGAAGAAAAGTCGAAGACCACGACTGGATCGCGCGAGAAAGCACCGCCGTCAGCCTGTGGGGCCACGACTTCAGCGTCGGCTTCCGGAGTTAAGCATGTCGGCGCAGATCGATCCGCGAGCCTTCCGTCAGGTGCTGGGTCAGTTCTGCACCGGGATCACCATCATCACCACCGTGCACGACGACGTCCCCGTCGGCTTCGCGTGCCAATCCTTCGCGGCGCTGTCCCTGGATCCGCCGCTGGTGCTGTTCTGCCCCACCAAGGTGTCGCGGTCCTGGAAGGCCATCGAGGCCAGCGGCCGGTTCTGCGTCAACGTGCTCACCGAAAAGCAAAAGCACGTCTCGGCGCGATTCGGATCCAAAGAACCTGACAAGTTCGCCGGAATCGACTGGCACCCTTCAGCTCTCGGGTCGCCGATCATCGACGGATCGCTGGCCTACATCGACTGCACGGTGGCGTCGGTGCACGACGGCGGCGACCACTTCGTGGTGTTCGGCGCGGTCGAATCGCTGTCGGAGGCCCCCAAGATCAAGCCGCGCCCGTTGCTGTTCTATCGCGGCGACTACACCGGCATCGAACCGGACAAGACCACGCCGGCCCAGTGGCGCGACGACCTGGAGGCGTTCCTCACCACGACGACCCAGGACACCTGGCTCTAACTCGGCGCTGATGTTTGGCACCCGCCTAATGCGGAAATGCATTGTGGAATGCAAGGCCTGCTGGAACGGCATTTCGACGTCGACGAGCGGTTTGCCTTGCCGCCGCTGGACTCCATCCTGAACCACGGAGAGGTGCGCCACGACACCATCGACGTGACGCATGTTTATTACGACACACCAGACCACGATCTGCAGGCGCAAGGCGTTGCGCTATGCCGCCGAGACGGTCACGGCGCAACCGGTTGGCGCCTCGAGATTCCCGCCGACGACGGCCGCAGCGAGCTGCATTGGCTGGGGTCGGACACCCCACCCGACGAGGCCGTCAGGCTGCTCACGGGCCTAACTGCCGGAAAGCCGGTGGTCGACGTCGCGAAGATCCACACCATGCGCGAGCACTACCGGATCAGCAGCGCGAAGAAGCGCTGGCCGTGCCTGGAAGTCGACGACGATCATGTTCGTGCGTCGGTCGGCGAACGCCTGCTGGCGTGGCGCGAAATAGCAGTGGATATCGCTGCCGGCACCGGGTCGTCGGCGAAGCGGCTGAGCAGGCGCCTGCGCGCCGCCGGGGCTCAGCCCGCGCGATATCAGTCAAAGCTCGCCCGCGTCTCACCGCCTGCTCCCACCGCGATCGCCGCGAATGCCGCGAGCGCGGCGCTGGTGGGTTACCTCAACGCACAGATCGATCGGATAGTGGCGGGGGACATTGGACTGCGGCGCGGGCAGGACCCCATTCACGACACCCGGGTCGCGATCCGGCGGCTGCGCAGCACACTGCGAGTATTCGGCAAGCTTCTCGACCAGTCGGAAATCCGCGATATGGACGGCGAACTCCGATGGTTCGCGGGGCTGCTGGGCGAGGTCCGCGATTGCGAGGTCCAGCAGACCCGGTTCATCGAGGCGCTCGACGGCATCGCCGACAACCTGATCCTGGGTCCGGTGAAATCACGGATTCGCGAGGACCTACAAGCGGTCGCGCTGCCGGCGCGCAGCGGGGTGGCTGAGGCGATGGAGTCCCCGCGCTATCTGGCCATTATGGCGGTATTGCGGCGCTGGCGCGCCGAGCCGCCCGTCCTCAAGAACACCACCACCCGCACGCTGCTCAAGCGAGCCCGGCGCGCCCAGCGCAAAGCGGATCGGCGGCTGGCCGCGGCGCTCAGATCCGGAGACGCACAGGGCGGCATGCTGCATCGCGCGCGCAAGGCCGCCAAGCGCGCCCGCTACGCCGCCGAACTGTGCGAACCGGTGGGCAAGCCGAAGCGGGTAAAGCGAACCATCAAGCGCTACAAGCACATCCAAAGCCTGCTCGGTGACCACCAGGACACCGTGGTCGCCACCGAGGCGCTGCGGAAGATGGCGATAGCCGCGGGCACGACCGTGGGGGAGAACGGCTTCACCTACGGCCTGTTGTACGCCCGCGAGCAGCAGATCGCTCGGCACTGTCGCCAAAAAGCGAAAGATCTCCGCTGATCATCGCTGACCATCGAAGCCGGAGATCTCACCTGACTGCCGGGATGGCCCGTTGAGGGGGCGGGCCATCCCGGCATGAATCAGGTGGGCGTGCCACCTTAGTTTTTGACGCTACCGTAATTTTTGCCGTCCAATGTGGGATCCTGCCTCAACGCTCCCGCGTTGGTGGCCGATTCGTCGGACTCCTCACCGTGTCCTTGATCACGATCCGCCCGTTCCGTCCTGACGTTCGGGTCGAGGCTGTCCGCCCGCTTGCGCTGCTCCTCGAGCTGCTCGCGCGATGTCGCCACATCGTTCTGATGTGATGCCGCTCGCTCCTGCAGCCTGGCGGCTTCGGCGGCCTTGACCTCGGCTTCGGCCTGCGCCGCGCGCGCCTTGGCGGCTGTTTCTTGCGCAAGCGCGTCGCGCCGTTCGAGCTTGGCCGTCTCCAGCTTGGTTTGCTCGCGCAACTGCTCGGCTTGCCGTTGGCGGCGTCGACGCGTTGCCCTCCCGACCACGAAAACGACCAGGGCGGCAATCAGGATGACAGCCACCACTGCGACGACCATCCAAATAGTGCTGGTGCTCATAGTGGGCCCCCTTGATGTAGGTGTCTGGTATCAGCAGTCCCGTGTCCAGCGGGGTCCCCATATTTGACACAAATCAAACAAATCGGCGGTGAGCTGCCGGCGGCCCTAGTGCGCATAGGTGTTTCGGTGTTGGCGTCCTGGAACATCTCGGACACGATCAGCCAGGATCCGCTGTCTTGACGCTGTAGCGCGCGTAACGAGAAGTTGTCGCGGTCAAGCGTGCCCCGCCTACCAGTCCCTGCCCCTTTACCTGCAGATGCGCCGACACCAGCACCACTTCGGGGGTCAGCACCTTGAAACTCGTCTCCGGCGGACCGGCCAGCTCGCCGCGGTTGAAGTTGTCGTCGGCGAACAGGCCCCGCAGGTACTCCACGATGTCGTCGCGTCCCCGCTTGACCGTGCCGAAGGCGTTCACCCAGTCGGCGTCGTCCGAGTACACCCCGAGCAGCGGTTCCGCGTCGCGATCGTCGAACGCCTTCAGCAGCGTGAGCAGCGTCTTGCCGATCGCTTCCTGATCCGCGGGTGCTAGGTCTGAGAAACTCATCATGGCCGGAAGCTACATGACCAGAATGGCGTTATGGGACTGGATCTGACCGGGTACTTCGACCGCATCAACTATCGGGGCCCCGCGGAGCCGAATCTGGACGTACTGCAGCTCCTGGTGACCGCTCATACGCAGAGCATTCCGTTCGAAAACCTGGATCCGCTGCTGGGCGTGCCGGTCGACGACCTGAGCCCGGAGGCATTGGTCGACAAGCTGGTGCGCCGGCGCCGGGGCGGCTACTGCTACGAGCACAACGGGTTGATGGGCTACGTGCTGGCGGAGCTCGGCTTTCGGGTGCGGCGATTAGCGGGGCGGGTGGTGTGGATGGTGCCGCCGGACTCGCCGGTGCCGGCACAGACGCACACCGTGTTGGCGGTGACCTTTCCCGGGTCGCAGGGCTCGTATCTCGTCGACGTGGGGTTCGGCGGTCAGACGCCGACTTCGCCGATCCGCCTGGAAACCGGCGGCGTCCAGCAGACCACGCACGAGCCGTACCGATTGGAAGACCGCGGCGACGGGCTGGTGCTGCAGGCTCAGCTGCGGGGCCAGTGGCAGTCGCTCTACGAGTTCGGTATGCGGACCCAGCCGGACATCGACCTGAAGGTGGGCAGCTGGTACGTCTCGACCCATCCGTCGTCGCATTTCGTGACCAACCTGATGGTGGCGTTGGTGACCGACGATGCCCGGTGGAACCTGGCCGACCGGAATCTGGCCATCCATCGCGCGGATGAGACGGAGAAGATTCTCCTTGACGACGCCGCCGCGGTCGTCGACACCCTGAGTGACCGGTTCGGGATCAACGTGGCCGATATCGGCCCGCGCGGCGCGCGCGGCGAGCGCGGTGTGCTCGAGGCGCGCATCGACCGGAACTGCCGGTGAGCCCTGCGAGCTATCGACCCGGCAGCCAGGGCCCGATTCGCCGCAGCGCCTCTTCGATGTCGCCGGTCGGCCCGGCGAACGACAGCCGGACGAACGAGCCGCCGCGCTCGGTGTCGAAGTCGATGCCCGGCGCGATGGCAACACCCTTGTCGTCCAACAGCTTTGAGCAGAACGCCATCGAGTCGGTGGTGAAATCCGAGACGTCGGCGTAGACGTAGAACGCGCCGTCGGTCGGCGCCAGCCGGTCGATGCCTATGCCGCGCAGGCCGTCGAGCAGCAGCGAGCGGTTGATCGCGTAATGGCGCAGATTGCCGTCGGCTTCGGCGGTCGCCTCGGGGGTGAACGCCGCCACCGCTGCGACCTGCGACAGCACCGGCGGGCAGATGGTGAAGTTGCCGGTCAGGCAGTCCACTGCGCGGCGCAGTTCGGTGGGTACCAGCAGCCAGCCCAGCCGCCAGCCCGTCATCGCGTAGTACTTGGAAAAGCTGTTGACCACCACGGCATTTCGGGAGGTCTGCCAGGCGCAGCTGGTCTGCGGCGCGCCGTCGTAGACCAGGCCGTGATAGACCTCGTCGCTGATCAGCCGCACCCCGGCGTCGTCACACCAGGACGCGATCGCCGCCAACTCCACGGGCGGTATGACCGTCCCGGTCGGATTGGCCGGGCTGGCGACGATCACACCGCGCACCGGCGGGTCCAGTTCGGCGAGCATCTGCGCGGTGGGCTGGAACCGGGTGTCCGGTCCGCACTGGATGTCGACGACCTCACACCCCAACGCCGACAGGATGTTTCGATAGCACGGGTAGCCGGGACTGGCCAGCGCCACCCGGTCGCCCACATCGAAGCACGCCAGGAACGCGAGCAGGAACCCACCCGAGGAACCCGTGGTGACCACCACCGCGTCGGCGTCGACGTCGACGCCGTGGGTACGCTGGTAATCCGCCGCGATCGCGGCGCGCAACTCGGGGATGCCCAGTGCCACCGTGTAACCCAGCTGGTTGAGGTGCAGGGCGGCGGCCGCGGCCGCTCGCACCGGCTCGGGTGCACCGACGCTGGGTTGGCCCGCCGACAGGTTCACCAGATCGCCGTGGCTGCGTTGGCGTTCCGCGGCGGCCAGCCAGACATCCATCACATAAAACGGTGGGATGCCGGCGCGCAGGGCGACTCGATCGGTCACGGCGTGGGAAGCACCTCTGCTTCCAGTCGCCGCAGCAATTCTCTTGGCGCGTCGAGCAATTGCGCGCTGCCGTGTGCGCGCTTGAAATACAGATGCATGTCGTGTTCCCAGGTGATCGCGATGCCGCCGTGCAGCTGGATGCCCTCGGCCGCCACGGTACTCAGCGTCTCGGTGGCGGCCAGGCGCGCGGTGGCGGCGTTGGCGGGCGTGGGGTCGGCGCACGCGTCGGCGACGACGGCACGGGCCGCGGCAACGGCGACATACAGGTCGGCCATCCGATGCTTGAGCGCCTGAAAGCTGCCGATCGGCCGGCCGAATTGCACTCGGTTCTTGGCGTATTCGACGGTCAGTTCCAGGCAGCGTTCGGCAGCGCCGATCTGCTCGGCCGCCAGCAGGATGGCCGCGGTGTCGGCGATTCCGGGGTCGTCACCCAAATCTACGGTCTCTTCGGGCCGCACCCGGGCCAACCGGCGGGTGGGGTCCATGGTGGTGACGGGCTGCGCGCTGAATCGCGTCCATCTGGTCAGCTGGCCGCCTCGGCCGTCCGGGGCGGCCACGACGACGTCGGCGATGCCCCCGTTCACCACGTAGTCGGGGTCAAGCACCAGCGCGCCGATCGAGCTGCCCGCGGCCAGCCCCTCCAGGGTCTCGGCGTCCGGCTCGGGTACCGTCAGCAGGGCCAACTCCGCCAGCGTGGTGCCCAGCAGCGGGGAGGGCACCAGCGCCCGACCCAGCTCTTGCAGAACGGTTGCAGCGTCCGCCAATTCGCCGCCCGCACCACCCAGCTCCTCAGGTATCACCAGCGCGGCGGCGCCGACCTGCTCGCACAACAGCTGCCACAGCGACTCGTCGTAGCCCTTGTCGGATTCCATCGCCGCACGCACCGCCGCCGGGCTCGCGTGCTTGGTAACCAGCGCCGCGACCGTTTCCCGCAGCAGCTCCCGTTCTTCTGTCATCGGCGCCGCTCCTCCTCATCGCTTCGCTCTGCATCGTCGCCGGCGCGTCTCACTAGAGCGCCTCCAACACTCGCCGCCGATGCACCTCGGGAGTACCCCACGCCGACCGCAATGCTTGCACGCGCAACAGCAACAGGGAAAGGTCATGCTCCTGGGTGAACCCGATCGCCCCGTGCGTCTGCAGTGCCGAGCGCGCCGCCAGCAGGCCCGCCTCCGATGCCGCCGCCTTGGCCGCGCTCACGTCGCGGGGCTCCAGCGACAGGGCCGCGCCGTAGACCAGTGGGCGCGCCAGCTCGATCGCGATGTGTACGTCGGCGAGCTTATGCTTGATCGCCTGATAGGAGCCGATTATCCGACCGAACTGCGTGCGCTGCTTGGCGTAGTCGACGGCGGCGTCGCGCAGCGCCTCGGCCGCGCCGACCAACTGCGCCGCGGTGGCCAAAGCCCCGAACTCGTAGGCCCGCTGAAGGTCTGCCTGCCACGTGTCGCCGGTCGGTGTGACGTCGAACAGCCGGCGGCTAGGATCGACGGACTCGTGCTCTTCCCCCGGGGCCGCCTCGCTGACACCGTCGTCGGTAGCGAGCAACACCAACCCGGCCGTGTCGGCGTCGACGGCGCGCGGTACCCGCGGCGGCAGCGCGACGGTGGCGATCAACTCACCGGAAGCCAGCCCGCCGCTGCGCTCGGCTTGATCGTCACTGGCCAGCAAAACCGGTGCGACGGCAATGGATTCGGTCACCGGGCCGGGCACACACCACCGCCCCAGGCGTTCCAGCGCGACCACCAGATCTATCGGATCGGCGTCCAGGCCGTCGAATTTCTCCGGCACCGCCAGCGCGGTGACGCCGAGGTTGGCCAGCTGTTCCCACACCTTACGGCCGGGTGCGACGTCGCCCGCCGACCACGCACGGACCGCGCCGGGCAGGTCCGCCGCGCCCAGCGCCGCGTCGATGCTGGCCGCGAAGTCGCGCTGCTGTTCGTCGAGTGCAAATTCCACGGTCACTTCTTCTCTCTGGGCAGACCCAGCAGCCGTTCCGAGATGATATTGCGCTGAATCTCATTGGTACCGGCGTAGATCGGGCCGCCGAGGGCGAACAGCAGGCCATCGGTCCACGCGCCGGCCAGCTCCCCGTCGGCGCCCAGCAGGTCGAGCGCGGTCTGATGAATGTCCACGTCCAGGTCGGACCAAAACACCTTGGTCACCGACGATTCCGCGCCCAGCTCCCCGCCGCCGGCCAGCCTGGTCACCGTGCCGAAGGTCTGCAATCGGTATGCCTGCGCGTTGATCCATGCTTCGGCGACCCGGTCGGCAAACGCGTCGGGTGAGCCGCGGTCCTTCCACAACGTCACCAGACGCTCCGCGGCAGCGAGGAAGCGGGCCGGGCTGCGCAGCGACATGCCGCGTTCGTTGCTCGACGTGCTCATCGCCGCGCGCCAACCATCGTTCGGGGTGCCGATCACGTCCTCGTCGGGCACGAAGACATCGTCGAGGAAGATCTCGCCGAAACCGGTGTCACCGCCCAGCTGGACGATGGGCCGCACCGTGACGCCCTTGGCCTTCAGGTCGAACATGAAGTACGTCAGGCCGTTATGTCGCTCGGCCGCGGGATCGGACCGGAACAGCCCGAATCCCATCTCGGCGAACGGGGCCCGCGAACTCCAGATCTTCTGCCCGTTGAGCAGCCATCCGCCGTCGCTTTTGGTCGCGGTGGAACGCAGCGACGCGAGGTCGCTGCCGGATTCCGGCTCCGACCAGGCCTGGGCCCAAATCTGTTCGCCGCTAGCCATTTTCGGCAGAATCCGGTCTAGCTGTTCTTCGGTGCCATGAGCGAACAGCGTCGGGGCCAGCATCGAGGTGCCGTTGGCGCTGGCCCGGCCCGGCGCTCCGGCGCGAAAGTACTCCTCCTCGAACACCACCCAATGCAGCAGTGGCGCGTCGCGGCCCCCGTACTTCTTCGGCCAGGTGATCACCGAGAGGCCCGCGTCGAACAACACCTTGTCCCAATTCCTATGCTGCGCAAAGCCTTCCGCGTTGTCATAGGACTTCGTCGGTATCGACTCGACGTTGGCCGAGAGAAATTCCCGCACCTCGGCCTGAAAGGCCAACGTTCCTTCGTCCAGCGCTAGGTCCATCTAAGCAAGCTCCCGCAGTTCTGGTTTGACGACCTTGCCGCCCGCATTGCGCGGCAACGCCTCGACGAACCGCACCGACCTCGGTGCCTTGAAGTTCGCCAAATGTTCACGGGTGTAAGCGATCACCGATTCCTCATCCAGTTCGGAGCCGGGCCGCGTCACCACGAACGCCCGGCCAACCTCGCCGAGACGCTGATCGGGGACCCCGATCACTGCGGCGTCGGCCACTCCGTCCAGCCGGGCCAGCACCTGCTCGATCTCGGCCGGATAGACGTTGAATCCGCCGCAGATGTACATGTCCTTGAGGCGGTCGGTGATGCGCAGGTTGCCGCGCTCGTCGACTTCACCGATGTCGCCGGTGTGCAACCAGCCGTCGGTGTCGATGGCAGCGGCGGTCGCCTCGCGGTCGTCGAGGTAACCCAGCATGACGTTGGGCCCGCGCAATAGAACCTCGCCGCCATCGCCAATGCGTAATTCGAAGTCGGCGAACGGACGCCCGCACGTGGTGGCGACGGTCACGGCGTCGTCGTCGGCGCGACACATCGTTCCCATGCCGTTGGCCTCGGTCAGCCCGTAGGCCGTCAACACGATGTCGATGTCGAGTTCGGACTGCATGCGTTCCACCAGCACCACCGGCACGGTGGCCGCCCCGGTCACCGCGAACCGCAGCGAGCTGAGGTCGTAGTCGTGACGCGCGGGGTGGTCGAGCAGCGTCTGGTAGATGGTCGGCGGCCCCGGCAACACCGTGATGCGGTGCTGCTCGATCGCCTTCAGCGTGCGCAGCGGATCGAACGTCAGGTGCGGGATCAGCGTCGCGCCGGTCTGCAGGCAGGCAAGGATGCCGGCCTTGTAGCCGAAGTTGTGGAAGAACGGGTTGATGCACAGGTAGCGGTCGTCGCTGGTGATCTTGCCGTTGGCGGCCCACGACGCCGAACTCGACAGCGACTGCCGGTGTGCGCACAGCACACCTTTGCTGCGGCCGGTGGTGCCGGAGGTGAACAGAATGTCGCTGACGTCGTCGGGGGTGACGGCGGCCGCGCGGGCGACGACCGCGGCTGTGCCTTTCAGGTCGGAGCCGCGCTCGATGAACTCGTCCCAGGTGCCGTCTGCCTCGTCGATCGGTATTCGCACGATGTGCCGCAGCGCGGGTAGAGCGTCGCGGTCCAGGTCGGCAGCGCGATCGTTGCCGAGGAACCGACCCATGGCGAACAGCACCGGCGCCTCAGTGCGGGCCAAGATGTCGCTGGCTTCCGCTGCGGTGTAACGGGTGTTCAGCGGCACCATCGCGGCACCAGCGTGGTGAATCGCCAGGCACGCCACCACCCAATGCCAGGTGTTCGGCGACCAGATGGCCACCCGGTCGCCGGGCTGCACGCCGAGTGTGATCAGCGCCGCGGCCGCCCGGTGTACCGCGTTGCGCAAGGCGGCCGCCGTGAACGACCGGTCATCGGTAATCAGCGCGTCCTGGGCGGGGAGTTGGTCCGCAAAACGATCCAGCGCCGCCGGAACGGTGCGCGGATCGTCGGTCATCATTGCCTCTCTAGTCGATTGCCCAGCTCCTCCGCACGCGGCTGCACCGCGTGCATCGTCGCCCGGGCCGACAAAGCAAGTGCTTGGTAGGTTAGCCTACAGGTCATGCAGGACGTCGAGGAGTTCCGGGCGGAGGTCCGCAGTTGGCTCGCCGACAATCTGGTCGGCGAATTCGCAGCACTCAAGGGCCTGGGCGGACCTGGGCGCGAGCACGAGGCGTTCGAAGAACGCCGGGCGTGGAATCAGCACCTCGCCAAGGCGGGACTGACCTGCCTGGGATGGCCCGTCGAGCACGGTGGGCGCGGGCTTTCCACCGCGCACCGGGTGGCGTTCTACGAGGAGTACGCGCGTGCCGACGCGCCGGACAAGGTCAACCACTTCGGCGAGGAGCTCCTGGGTCCCACGCTGATCGCGTTCGGCACCCCCGAGCAGCAGCAGCGCTTCCTGCCCCGCATCCTCGATGTCACCGAGCTGTGGTGCCAGGGATATTCGGAGCCCGGCGCCGGCAGCGACCTGGCCAACGTCTCGACCACCGCCGAACTCGACGGCGACCAATGGGTGATCAACGGCCAAAAAGTCTGGACGTCGCTGGCGCACCTGTCGCAGTGGTGCTTCGTGGTCGCGCGCACCGAGAAGGGCTCCAAGCGGCATGCCGGGTTGTCGTATCTGCTTGTGCCGCTGGACCAACCGGGCGTCCAGGTCCGGCCGATCGTCCAGATCACCGGTACCGCGGAGTTCAACGAGGTGTTCTTCGACGACGCCCGCACCGACGCCAACTTGGTGGTCGGCGAGCCGGGCGATGGCTGGCGGGTCGCGATGGGGACGCTGACCTTCGAGCGCGGCGTCTCCACGCTGGGACAGCAGATCGTCTATGCCCGTGAGCTTTCCAACCTGGCCGAGCTCGCGCAGCGCACTGGCGCAGCCGAAGACCCGTTCATCCGCGAGCGTCTGACCCGGGCCTGGACCGGGCTGCGGGCCATGCGGTCGTACGCGCTGGCCACCATGGACGTCGAGCAGCCGGGCCAGGACAACGTGTCAAAACTGTTGTGGGCCAATTGGCATCGCAGCCTGGGCGAACTGGCGATGGACGTGATCGGTAAGCCCGGGATGACCATGTCCGACGGTGAGTTCGACGAATGGCAACGGCTGTACCTGTTCACCCGCGCCGACACCATCTACGGCGGGTCCAACGAGATTCAGCGCAACATCATCGCCGAGCGGGTGCTCGGCTTGCCCAGGGAGGTGAAGGGGTGACGCTCTCGGTAGCGCCCAAAGAGATTGCCGGACACGGACTTCTGGACGGCAAAGTAGTCGTGGTGACCGCGGCCGCCGGAACCGGAATCGGTTCGGCCACCGCACGCCGGGCCCTGGCCGAGGGCGCCGACGTCGTCATCTCCGACCATCACGAACGGCGGCTGGGGGAGTCCGCCGCCGAACTGTCCGCGCTGGGACAGGGCCGGGTCGAAAGCGTGGTATGCGACGTGACGTCCAGCGCGCAGGTCGACGCGTTGATCCAGTCGGCCACCGCCCGGATGGGCCGTATCGACGTGCTGGTCAACAACGCCGGCCTGGGCGGCCAGACGCCGGTGGCCGACATGACCGACGAGGAGTGGGACCGCGTCCTGGACGTCACCCTGACCTCGGTGTTCCGGGCGACCCGCGCTGCGCTGCGATACTTCCGCGACGCGCCGCACGGCGGCGTAATCGTCAACAACGCCAGCGTGCTGGGCTGGCGCGCCCAGCACTCCCAATCGCACTATGCCGCTGCCAAAGCTGGCGTAATGGCGCTAACCCGTTGCAGCGCAATAGAAGCCGCCGAATACGGCGTGCGGATCAACGCGGTCTCGCCCAGCATCGCGCGGCACAAGTTCTTGGAGAAGACGTCGTCGGCCGACTTGCTGGATCGGCTGTCCGCCGACGAGGCGTTCGGGCGTGCCGCCGAGCCCTGGGAAGTGGCGGCCACCATCGCGTTTCTGGCCAGCGACTACTCCAGCTACCTCACCGGAGAGGTGATCTCGGTTTCCAGCCAGCACCCGTGAAAATTGGTGATTAGCGCACCTCCGCGACATGCTTACAATTTCGACCAGTTTCGACGGGGGAGATCACATTGACCGACTCGCATTCCTGGGGTCCCACACTCCCTGGCAATCCGGGCCGGGGGACAGCCGCCGACGGGCCAGCAGCCGCCCGTGTATGGGGCGTACCCGCCAGGCCCGCCGGTGACCGTAGCCCAATACGGCCCGCAGCCAGGCCCGGGCGGCCGCAACCGCAAACCACTGAGCCTTTGTTTCCGGGAAGGCCGATGTCAGGCAGAGCCCGCCGGCGGTCTCGCTGCGCTGACACGTCAGCTAGCCGAGCAAGCGCTTGGTTGATAGTCTGATCGGGTGGACCGAGTGAGCGGTCAGGCAAATAGCCGGCGAGACGAGCTGCTGGAGCTCGCCGCGACCATGTTCGCCGAGCGCGGACTGCGCGCCACCACGGTGCGCGATATCGCCGACGGTGCCGGCATCCTGTCCGGCAGTCTGTACCACCACTTCTCCTCCAAGGAGGAGATGGTCGACGAGCTGTTGCGCAGTTTCTTGGATTGGCTGTTCGCCCGCTACCGCGAGATCGTGGACAGCGAGGCCAATCCGCTGGAGCGGCTCAAAGGGCTTTTCATGGCGTCGTTCGAGGCGATCGAGCATCGGCATGCGCAGGTCGTCATCTATCAGGACGAAGCCCAACGGCTGTTATCACAGCCCCGGTTCTCCTACATCGAGGACATGAACCGCCAGCAACGCAAGATGTGGGTCGAGGCGCTTCATCAGGGCATCGACGAGGGCTACTTCCAATCTGACCTCGACGTCGACCTCGTCTACCGTTTCATCCGTGACACCACCTGGGTGTCGGTGCGCTGGTATCAGCCCGGCGGCGCGCTCACCGCGGAGCAGGTGGGTCAGCAATATCTCGCCATCGTTCTTGGCGGCATTACCAAAGAAGGAGTCTGAACATGCCCGAGGCGTACGTCATCGACGCTGTACGTACCGCGGTTGGCAAGCGCGGCGGCGCGCTGGCCGGGGTCCATCCCGTCGACCTGGGTGCCCTGGGGTGGCGCGGACTGCTCGACCGGGTCGACGTAGACCCGGCAGCCGTTGACGACGTGATCGCCGGTTGCGTCGACGCCATTGGGGCACAAGCGGGCAACATCGCCCGGCTTTCGTGGCTGGCCGCCGGGTACCCCGAAGAGGTCCCAGGCGTCACCGTGGATCGGCAGTGCGGTTCCAGCCAGCAGGCCATTTCCTTTGGCGCGCAAGCGATCCTGGCTGGCACGGCCGACCTGATCGTCGCCGGCGGCGTGCAGAACATGAGCCAGATCCCGATCTCGTCGGCCATGACGGTCGGTGAGCAGTTCGGGTTCACCTCGCCGACCAACGAGTCCAAGCAGTGGCTGCACCGCTACGGCGATCAGGAGATCTCGCAGTTCCGCGGTTCGGAGCTGATCGCCGAGAAGTGGAACCTGTCGCGAGAAGAGATGGAGCGTTACGCGCTGACCAGCCATGAGCGCGCGTTCGCGGCGATCCGGGGCGGTCACTTCGACAACGAAATCATCACTGTGGAAACCGAATCCGGTCCATTCCGGGTGGACGAGGGCCCGCGGGAGTCGTCGCTGGAGAAGATGGCCGGACTCAAGACGCTGGTCGAGGGCGGCAAGCTGACGGCGGCGATGGCCAGCCAGATCTCCGACGGCGCCAGTGCGGTGCTGCTGGCGTCCGAGCAAGCCGTCAAGGATCACAAGCTAACCCCACGTGCCCGCATCCACCACATCAGTGCGCGCGCCGCCGACCCGGTCTTCATGCTCACCGGCCCCATCCCGGCCACCCGCTACGCGTTGGAAAAGACCGGGCTCTCAATCGAAGACATCGACACCGTCGAGATCAACGAGGCGTTTGCGCCGGTTGTGTTGGCCTGGCTAAAGGAGATCAAGGCCGACCCGGAGAAGGTCAATCCCAACGGCGGCGCGATCGCGCTGGGTCACCCACTCGGCGCCACCGGGGCCAAGCTGTTCACCACCATGCTCAACGAGCTGGAACGTATCGGCGGTCGCTTCGGGCTGCAGACGATGTGTGAGGGTGGCGGCACCGCCAACGTCACCATTATCGAGCGCCTCTGACCCGTCGCGGTCGCGACGCTGAAACTACGCACACGACATGCCGATTGGGGTGTGCGTAGTTTCAGTTTCGGCGATGCACCTAAGACTCCACGAACGCGGACGCCGCCTGAAGATGCTTGATCGCGTCACTCACGATCGACTCGATCAGCTCGGCGCACGACGGTAGGTCGTCGAGGATGCCGGCCACCTGCCCGGACGCCAACACCCCGGCCTCCGTATTGCCTTCGACCAGACCGGCTTTCAGCAGCATCGGGGTGTTGGCCGCCATCAGGACCTGCGACCAGGTCAGTTCCTTACCGTGCCGCATGGCCAGGCCGTCGTTGATCATCGACCGCCAGGTCATCTGTGACATCTGCTTGAACTTTGCCGCATTACGCACCGCGGCGGTGAAACCCCGGGCCGGCGAACCGCTTTCCAGCTTTTCGACCAGCTCGGTGCGCAGCACGCGGTGCGGCATGCCATCGACCCGCGTGGTCACCACTGTGCCGTCCAGCGCCGCTTCCAGGTAGCGCTTCTTGACGGTATCGGGCACGGTGGAGTCCGAGGTGAGCAGAAACCGCGTGCCCATGGCCACGCCGGCGGCGCCGTAGGACAACGCCGCGGCCAACCCGCGCCCGTCGAAGAATCCCCCCGCCGCGATCACCGGAATGCCGCTGCCCTTGACGGCATCCAGCACCGACGGCAGCAGCAGCGTGGTGGCTACGGGTCCGGTGTGTCCGCCGCCCTCGCCGCCCTGCACGATCATCGCGTCGGCGCCCCAGCCCGCGACCTTGCGCGCGTGCTTGGCCGCGCCGATCGACGGGATGACCACCGCCCCAGCCTCTTTCAGCCGAGCGATCAGTTCCTGCTTGGGCGCCAGCGCGAACGACGCCACCTTCACGCCCTCGCGGATCATCAGCTCGACGCGGTCGCCCGCGTCGGCGGCGTCGGCGCGAATGTTCACGCCGAACGGCTTGTCGGTGGCGGCCTTGACCTTGCCGATGGCCGTCGCCAACTCGTCCAGGGTCATGGTGGCCGACGCCAGGATGCCCAGTCCGCCCGCGTTGGCGGTGGCCGATACCAGGCGGGCGCCGGCGACCCAGCCCATCCCGGTTTGCACCACCGGATGCTCGACGCCGACCAGTTCGGTCAGCGGCGTGCGCAACTTCATGACCGAATCTCTCTGTCCCGCAGCGCCTTCGGATCGATGACCTCACGGATCAGGCGCAGCTCGTGCTCGGTCGGCAGCCTGGTCTCCTCGGCCTCGCCGAGGCCATGCACCTCGAACGCGGTGGCCTCGCGCACTTCGTCGGGCGACACCCCGGGGTGCAGGGTCAGTGCCCGCATCGTGCGCCCCGGCCCGCCGAAGTCGAACACGCCGAGGTTGGACACCACCCGGTAGGTGTTGGCGAACCGGAACGCGGGGTTGTCGGCGTCCACCTTGTCCCAGCCGATGCCGCAGACCACGTCGACCGCCTCGCAGAACACCCGCTTGGACTGGTTGCCGACCCAGTAGCTGGTCGCGTGGTTGATCGCGTTGCCGGGCGCGCCCCGCAGGCCGAACATCTGCCGAGTCGGCTGCTGCAGCGGGCCGAACGCCGAAATATTCTGATTGCCAAAGCGGTCAACTTGATTGGCGCCCATCACCACGTGGCGCCGTCCCCAGGCTAGCGTCTCGAAGACGCGGCCGAACGGCATCCAGCCCTCGACGGCCCCGGACGCACCCAGCGCCGGGGTGTCGGCGAGCAGTTGCGCTTCGCCGTCGGTCAGCAGGATGTCGGGGGAGAATGTCAAACGCGCCAGCCGGGCACCGACTGACGCCATGTTCGTCATCGGGCTGACCATGATTTCGCCTGCGTCCCGGAATAATTCGGCGCAGGCGACCGCGCATACTTCGGCTCGGCTGCTCACTTGGATGCCTCTTCCTGGAAGGCTTTCACGGCCGCCTGGTAGTCGTCTTCGCTGCCCGAGAGGTACGTCTGCACGAAGCTCTGCCAGCCCTCTTCTGTCGAGGCCGCTTCGGCGTAGTGCCGCTGGAACTTCTCGTCGCGGCCGTAATCCGGTGCGGCGGTGGTGAAGTGGGCACCACCCGGAGCTTCCACCACCGCGTCGACCATCATGCGGTTCACCAGCAGGACCTGCGGCGGCACCGCCTTGATCAGCTCTTGGGTGGTGACGATGCGCTCGACGGACAGGTAGCGCTTCTCGGCGGCCATCAGGAACAGGTCGTCGAAGTAGGGGTCGATGCCGGTGTATGCGGCATTGCCTTGGCTGTCACCGAGATTGAGGTGCACAAACGCGGCGTCCAGGCGCAACGCCGGCATGGCGACCAGCGTCTCGTGTCCGCCGCCAGGTGCCGCATACGGACTGGTGACCGTGGCCAGTTCGCCCTCCCAGAAGTCCGGCACCGAACTGCCCAGTCCCGCGCGGATGGGTAGAAACGGCAGCCGCTGCGCCGCCGCCTGCAATCCGCAGCGCAACATGCCCTCGTCCATCTCCCGGGCTTCGATCGCCCCGCTGGTGCGGGCCTTGGCGAACCACGGGTCGTAGAAGGGCGGCGAGTCCAGCGAGACGAACCCGTAGTAGACGCGCTTGACCTTGCCGGCCGAGCACAGCAATCCCAGGTCGGGTCCGCCGTAGGTGACCACCGTCAAATCCGTGACGTCCGTGCGCAACATCGCACGGACTAAGCCCATCGGCTTGCGCCGCGATCCCCAGCCGCCGATGCCGATGGTCATGCCACTGCGCAGCCCCGCGACGGCGTCGTCCAGTGTGCTCCGCTTGTCGCTCATGGCTTCTTCACAAATGCGTCGCGGTGCTCGTCGGACACCCCGGCGAGGTTGAGCTCGAAGGTAAAGCCTTGCTCCATGCGGTAACTCGAGTTGACTCGTTGCACGTCGATCAAGTTCAGTGCTTCCTTGGCGGCCCGGATGACCCGGGTGTCCTTGGCGGCGATGTCTCGGGCCACCCGCAATGCCGCGTCGTCGAGCTGGTCGCGGGGCACCACCTCGTGCACCGAGCCGAAGTGGTGCAGCGTGGCGGCGTCCACAGTGGCCGCGGTGAAGAACAGCCGCCGCATCATGTGCTGCGGGACCAGCCGGGACAAATGGGTTGCCGCGCCCAGCGCGCCGCGTTCCACCTCCGGCAGCCCGAAGGTGGCGTCGTCGGAGGCGACGATGACGTCGGAGTTGCCGACCAGCCCGATCCCGCCGCCGACGCAGAATCCGTTGACCGCCGCGATCACCGGCACCGCGCATTCGTAGACCGCGCGAAACGCGGCGAAGCAGCCGCGGTTGGCGTCGATTAGAGCGGTGAATCCCTCGGTGCGCTGCATCTCCTTGATGTCCACCCCGGCGTTGAAGCCGCGGCCCTCGGCCCGCAGGATCACCGCGTGGGTTTCCGGGTTCGCGCCGGCGGCCGTGATGGCGTCGGCCAGCTCGAACCAACCGCTCGACGGGATGGCATTGACCGGCGGGTAGTCGACGGTGACCGCGACTATCCCCGGCTCTGTGACAGTGGAGGTGATCGGCAAATCGGCACTTCCTCTTGGAAAAAGGGCGGTGGCTACCTAAGCAAGCACTTGCTTGGTACGCTAGCACAGTGACTCGCCCCGAAGGAGACGGCGCCATCAAATTGGGATTGGCCGGGCGGGTGGTTCTGGTCACCGGCGGTGTTCGAGGGGTAGGTGCCGGTATCAGTTCGGTTTTTGCCGAACAGGGCGCGACCGTGGTGACTTGCGCCCGGCGCGCGGTCGAGGGCCTCCCCTACGAGTTCCATTCCTGCGACGTCCGCGACGAAGAGGCCGTCAGCTCGTTGATCGACGCCATCGTTGACAAACACGGCAGGCTCGACGTCGTTGTGAACAACGCCGGAGGATCGCCCTACGTACTGACCGCGGAGTCCAGCCCGAAGTTCAACCGCAAGATCATCGAGCTCAATCTCATTGGTGCGCTGTTGGTTTCGCAGTGCGCCAACGACAAGATGCAGGACCAGCCAACGGGCGGATCGATCGTCAACATCTGCAGCCTCAGCGGCCGGCGTCCGTCCCCGGGCACCGGCGCGTACGGCGCGGCCAAGGCCGGCCTGGAGAGCCTCACCCAGACGCTGGCGGTGGAGTGGGGGCCCAAGGTGCGGGTGAACGCCTGCGTGGTTGGGATGGTCGAAACCGAACAAGCCGACCTGTTCTACGGCGACGCCGAGTCGATCGCCGCGATCTCCAAGAGCGTGCCACTGGGCCGGATGGCCAAGCCGCAGGACGTCGGTTGGGCCGCAGCGTTTTTGGCCTCGGATGCGGCGTCCTACATCAGCGGCGCATCGTTAGAGGTTCACGGCGGCGGCGAACCGCCACATTATCTGGCCACCACGAACGCGAGTGCGATCAAGTAGAGGAGAAAACAGTTATGGGTGTGGTTGACGGCCGTGTCGTCATCGTCACCGGAGCGGGCGGCGGTATCGGTCGCGCGCACGCGCTGGCCTTCGCGGCCGAGGGGGCGCGCGTCGTGGTCAACGACATAGGTGTGGGACTGGACGGTTCGCCGGCGGGCGGTGGCAGCGCGGCGCAGGGTGTGGTCGACGAAATCACCGCGGCCGGTGGCGAAGCCGTCGCCAACGGAGCCAACATCGCGGACTGGACCCAAGCGGCCGGCCTCGTCCAGACCGCCGTCGAGACGTTCGGCGGCCTCGACGTTTTGGTGAACAACGCTGGCATCGTGCGCGACCGGATGATGGCCAACACCAGCGAAGAGGAATTCGACGCCGTCATCGCCGTGCACCTCAAGGGCCATTTCGCCACGATGCGCCACGCCGCGTCGTATTGGCGTGGGTTGTCCAAGGAGGGCAAAACCGTTGACGCACGGATCATCAACACCAGTTCCGGTGCAGGCCTGCAGGGCAGCGTCGGGCAGGGCAACTACAGCGCCGCGAAGGCTGGCATCGCGGCGATGACGCTCGTCGCCGCCGCAGAGATGGGCCGGTACGGCGTGACCGTCAACGCCATCGCGCCGTCGGCGCGCACCCGCATGACCGAGACCGTCTTCGCCGAGATGATGGCAACGCAGGACGACGATTTCGACGCCATGGCGCCGGAAAACGTTTCGCCACTGGTGGTTTGGCTGGGCAGCAGCCAATCACGCGATGTCACCGGGCAGGTGTTCGAGGTCGAGGGCGGCAAGATCCGCGTCGCGGAGGGCTGGGCGCACGGCCCGCAGGTCGACAAGGGCGCCAGGTGGGATCCGGCCGAATTGGGCCCCGTCGTCGCCGACCTGTTGGCCAAGGCGCGGCCGCCGGTTCCTGTCTACGGAGCCTAGGCGCGATCGCAGATCACGATCGGAATCTCCCGGTCGGTCCAGGACTGATAGTCCTCGAAGTTCGGATACATGGCCACCATCTTCGGCCAGTACTCCTTACGCTCCTCGGCCGTCGCGTCGCGCGCACGCAGCGCCAGCACCTCGCCCTTGATCTGCACGGAGACTTCGGGATTGGCCTTCAGGTTGAGGTACCACAGCGGGTGTTTGTCGCTGCCCACGCGGGAGGCGCCCAGAATGACGCGGTCGCCCTCGCGCAGGTAGAGCAGCGGGCTCACCCGGCGTTGGCCGGTTTTGCGTCCGGTGGTGGTCAGCAGCGCGACGGGACTCTTCTGCATCGTGCCGCCGAGTTTTCCGTTGGTGCGCCGGTAGATCCAGGTATTGGCGCGTCCCAACCACTTCAGGAAAAACGTCATCCGCGGCGAATTCAGGGCGCGTGGCTTTTTCATCAGATCCCTAGCGCTGAATGAACGGTGTGAAGCGGACCCTGATGTGATGGATCTCGGCTCTCCCGCTTGGGCTTTCGGCGGGGATCACGAACGTCTCCTTAACCCGGCCGCCGACCCGCCGGCCGGCGAACGCCGCCTTGGTCAGCACGTCGTATGCCGCATGCACCTCGTCGCCGTCAACGCGGTAGTCCGGCGGCGTCGTGTGCGCCAGCAACCGGTACTGCGGTCCGCGATTGAGGCTGCGCCGCAGATGGTTTCCGGAGAATCCGTTCTTGACGCCCTGCTCGATGCGGATGCACCCGGCCGCGAACGGAACGGCGTCACCGTCGTGGCTGACCAGCGCGTCGATGTACGCCTGCGCCGCCGCGATGCGGCTCTCGTCGGAAACGATCAATGCTCAGATGCGCTCGATGATGGTGCCGGTCGACAGGGCCCCGCCGGCACACATGGTGATCAGCGCCGTGCTCTGGTCGGTACGCTCCAGCTCGTGCAGTGCGGTGGTGAACAGCCGGCTGCCGGTGCAGCCCACCGGGTGGCCGAGCGCGATCGCGCCGCCGTTGACGTTGACCTTCGCCATGTCTGGCTCGTGCACCCGCGCCCAGGACAGCACCACCGAAGCGAAGGCCTCGTTGATCTCGGTGAGGTCGATGTCGCCCATCTTCATGCCGGCCTTCTCCAGCACCTTCGCCGTCGACTGCACCGGGCCGTCCAGGTGGTAGTAGGGCTCGGCGCCCACCAGGGCCTGGCTGACGATCCGGGCGCGCGGCCGCAACCCGAGCGCCTTGGCCTTGTCCTCGTCCATCCACAACACTGCGGCCGCGCCGTCGGAGATCTGCGATGACGTACCGGCGGTGTGGATCCCGCCCTCCATGACCGGCTTCAGCTGGCTCAAGCCCTCCATGGTGGTGTCCCGCAGGCCCTGGTCGCGCGAGACCATGTGCCGGTCACTGGTGGGTTGCTTCTGCTCGTCGAGCACCGGCGCCTCAATCGGCGAGATTTCCCGGTCGAAGCGGCCCTCGTCCCAGGCCCGCTTGGCGCGCAGCTGAGACTCGAACCCCCACGCGTCGATGTCGTCGCGGGTGATGCCGCGGCGCTTGGCGATCCGCTCGGCGGCGGTGAACTGGTCGGGCAGGTCGATGTCCCAGGACTCGGCGCGCCAATTGCGGTCCGGACCCGCGTTGGCGCCCAGCCCGACCCGGCTCATGGCCTCGATGCCGCAGGCGATGCCGACGTCGATCGCGCCGATGGCGATCAGCCCGGCGATCAGGTGGTTGGCCTGCTGGCCGCTGCCGCACTGGCAGTCGACGGTGGTGGCGCCGACCTGTTCGGGCAAGCCCGCGGTCAGCCAGGCGGTGCGGGTGATGTTGTTGGATTGCTCCGCGAACTGGGTTACGCAGCCGCCGATCAGCTGTTCGACGTCGCCGGCGTCGATACCGGCCTTGTTAACCAGTGCTCTTTGCACCCCGCCCAACAACTCGGTCGCGTGCAGGCCTGACAGCAAGCCATTGCGCTTCCCGATCGGGCTGCGGGTGGCTTCAACGATTACCGGGTTACCCATTCCGTCAGGCTAGAACACGTTTCATTAGTCTGACAAGCGAGGATGGTGACCTGCCTTTTATCTGCGCAGGAGCCGTGTTTTACTGGCACTAGAACACGTTGCAGTTATGTTGCAAAAGGAGCGTACACCGCATGGCACCCCCCAACATTCCCGCCGACTTCGACTTCCTGGACCCGGACGTCAATCTCGCTGGGCTACCCGTCGCGGAGCTCGCCGAGCTGCGTAAGGCGGAGCCCGTGCACTGGGTCGACGTCCCGGGCGGCACCGGCGGCTTCGAGGACGACGGTTATTGGATCGTTTCCAAGCACGCGGACGTCAAGGAGGTGTCGCGCCGCAGCGACGTCTTCTCCAGCTGGCAGAACGGCGCAATCCCGGCCTGGCCGCCGGAGATGAAGCGGGAACAGGTCGAGCTGCAGCGCAGCGTCATGTTGAACATGGACGCACCGCACCACACTCGGCTGCGCAAGATCATTTCGCGGGGTTTCACGCCGCGGGCCATCGGGCGCTTGGAGGAGGAGCTCGCCCAGCGGGCTCAGAACATCGCCAAGGCCGCGGCGGCGGAGGGCTCAGGTGACTTCGTCGAGCAGGTGTCGTGCGAGCTGCCGCTGCAAGCCATCGCCGGCCTGCTCGGTGTTCCCCAGGAGGACCGGGACAAGCTCTTCCGCTGGTCCAATGAGATGACCGGTGGCACCGACCCCGAGTACGCCGACGTCGATCCTGCGCAGTCGTCGATGGAACTGATCATGTACGCCATGGCGATGGCTGCGGAGCGGAACCAGAACCCCACCGACGACATCGTCACCACGCTGATCCAGGCCGACATCGACGGGGAGAAGCTCTCCGACGACGAGTTCGGTTTCTTCGTGGTCATGCTCGCGGTGGCGGGCAACGAGACCACGCGCAACTCGATCACCCACGGCATGATCGCTTTCGCGAACAATCCGGATCAGTGGGAACTGTTCAAGAAGGAACGCCCGGCGACCGCGGCCGACGAGATCATCCGTTGGGCCACGCCGGTATCGGCGTTCCAGCGCACCGCCAACGAGGACGTCGAATTGGGCGGTGTGCTGATCAAGAAGGGTCAGCGGGCGGTGATGTCGTATCGGTCGGCCAACTTCGACGAAGAGGTCTTCGAAGACCCGCACAGCTTCAACATCCTGCGCGACCCGAATCCCCACGTCGGCTTCGGCGGTACCGGCGCTCACTACTGCATCGGCGCGAACCTGGCCCGCATGACCATCAATCTCATCTTCAACGCGGTCGCCGATCACATGCCGGACCTCAAGGCGGTCGGCGAGCCCGAGCGACTGCGGTCAGGCTGGCTCAACGGCATCAAGCACTGGCAGGTCGACTACGCCGGAAACGGCGCGGTGAACTCCTGATGGACTTCGATCTCACTGCGACACAACAGGCTGTCGCCGACGTCGTCACGTCTGTGCTGGAACGGGATTTGACTTGGGACGCGCTTGTCAGCGGAGGGGTGACGGCGCTGCCCGTGCCGGAACGCCTCGGCGGTGACGGCGTGGGGCTGCCCGAGGTCGCGACGGTGCTGACCGAAGTGGGCCGCCACGGCGCCATCACGCCGGCGCTGGCGACACTGGGCTTCGGCGTGCTGCCGTTGGTCGACTTGGCTTCCGACGAACAGCAGGACCGGTTCCTGGCGTCAGTCGCCAAGGGCGGGGTGTTGACCGCCGCGCTCAACGAACCCGGAACTGCGCTGCCCGACCGGCCCGCCACCACCTTCGCCGATGGGCGGCTCTCGGGCACCAAAGTCGGTGTCGCATATGCCGAACAAGCGGATTGGCTGATCGTGACGGCCGACAACGCGGTTGTCGTGGTGTCGTCGAAAGCCGATGGCGTGGAGCTGGTCCGCACACCGACGTCGAACGACTCGGAGGAGTACACGGTCACCTTCGCTGCGGTGGCCGTTCCTGAGACCGATGTGCTCGCCGGTGCCGCCCCGCGCCGGGTCAATGAGCTGGCGCTGGCGGCGGTCGGCGCCTTCACCGACGGGCTGGTGGCCGGGGCGCTGCGGCTGACCGCCGACTACGTGGCCAACCGCAAGCAGTTCGGCAAGCCGTTGTCGACCTTCCAGACCGTCGCGGCTCAGCTCGCGGAGGTGTACATCGCTTCGCGCACAATCGATTTGGCGGCCAAGTCGGTGATCTGGAGGCTGGCCGAAGGGCGGGACGCCGACAGCGACCTGGACGTCCTCGGGTACTGGATCACGTCGCAGGCCCCGCCGGTGATGCAGCTGTGCCATCACCTGCACGGCGGCATGGGCATGGACATCACCTACCCGATGCACCGGTATTACTCCACGATCAAAGACCTGACCCGGCTGCTGGGCGGGCCGTCGCATCGTCTCGACCTGGTGGGAGCGCAATGTTCATCGAACTGACGCCGGAGCAGCGGCAGCTGCAAGCCGAGCTACGCCAATACTTTTCGAACCTCATCTCGTCTGACGAGATGAAGGCGATGGAGCAGGACCGCCACAATGCCGCCTACCGCGCGGTGATCCGGCGGATGGGCCAGGACGGCAAGCTCGGTGTCGGGTGGCCAAAGGAGTTCGGCGGACACGGGTTCGGGCCGATCGAGCAGTCGATCTTCGTCAACGAGGCCCACCGGGCCGACGTGCCGCTGCCGGCGGTGACGCTGCAGACGGTCGGCCCAACACTGCAGCAGTTTGGCAGCGAGCATGCAGAAGAAGAAGTTCCTGCCCGCGATCCTGGCCGGCGAGGTGCACTTCGCGATCGGCTACACCGAGCCGGAGGCGGGCACTGACCTAGCGTCGCTGCGGACTACGGCCGTGCGGCACGGCGACGAGTACATCGTCAACGGCCAGAAGGTGTTCACCACCGGCGCCCACGACGCCGACTACATCTGGCTGGCCTGTCGCACCGACCCGGAAGCCGTTAAGCACAAAGGCATTTCAATTCTGATCGTCGACACCAAGGATCCTGGCTACTCCTGGACACCGATCATCCTGTCCGACGGCGCCCACCACACCAACGCCACCTACTACAACGACGTGCGGGTGCCGGCCGACATGCTGGTTGGCGAGGAGAACGGTGGTTGGCGGCTGATCACGACCCAGCTCAACAACGAGCGGGTGATGCTCGGTCCGGCCGGCCGCACCGCCGGCATTTACGACCGGGTGCACGCGTGGGCGTCGAAGCCCGGTGCTGACGGCGTTACGCCGATCGATCACGACGACGTCAAACGCGCGCTGGGTGAGATCTACGCGATGTGGCGGATCAACGAGCTGCTGAACTGGCAGGTGGCCGCCGCCGGCGAGGACATCAACGTGGCCGATGCCGCGTCGACGAAAGTCTTTGGCACCGAGCGAATTCAGTACATCGGCCGACTCGCCGAGGAAATCGTCGGCAAGTACGGCAACCCCGCGGAGGCGGACACCGCCGAGCTGCTGGCGTGGCTGGACTCGCAGACCAAACGCAATCTGGTGATCACCTTCGGCGGCGGCGTGAACGAGGTCATGCGCGAGATGATCGCCGCGGCGGGGCTCAAGGTGCCGAGGGTGCCTCGATGACCGACGCGGACGTCATCAAGGAAAAAGTCGCAGAGATCACCGCCACCGTCGTCGCCAAGCCGCGCGCTGGCCGGGATCCGGTGAACCAGCCGATCATCAACAACTGGGTGGAGGCGCTCGGGGACCGCAACCCGATCTACACCGACGAGGCCGCGGCGCGCGATGTCGGGCATCCGGGAATTGTCGCCCCACCGGCGATGATTCAGGTGTGGACGATGTTCGGTTTGCGGGGAGAGCGTCCAACCGACGATCCCATGGGCCCGATGATGGAGCTGTTCGACGACGCCGGATATGTCGGCGTGGTCGCCACCAACTGCGAGCAGACCTACCACCGGTACCTGCGGCCGGGTGAGCAGGTCAGTATCGCGTCGGAGATGCGCGACGTGGTCGGCCCGAAGCAGACCGCGCTCGGTGAGGGCTGGTTCATCAATCAGCACATCACCTGGCGCGTCGGTGACGAGGATGTCGCCGAGATGGAGTGGCGCATACTGAAATTCAAGCCCCGCGAGTCTGAGGCTGCGCCGGGCCTGAAGGCTGAAGCGCCCGCGGACCTGGATGCCGACGCCATGATGCGGCCGGCGGTGTCACGGGACACCGCGTTCTTCTGGGAGGGCGTCAAGGCGCACGAGTTGCGGATCCAGCGGCTGCAGGATGGCAGCCTGCAGCATCCGCCGGTGCCCGCGCTGTGGCAGGACAAGTCGGCGCCGATGGACTACGTGGTGGCCGGCGGCAAGGGCACGGTGTTCAGCTTCGTGGTGCACCACGCACCGAAGGTGCCGGGCCGCACACTGCCGTTCGTGATCGCGCTCGTCGAACTCGAGGAGGGCGTCCGCCTGCTCGGCGAACTGCGCGACGTCGACCACGCCGAGGTGAAGATCGGAATGCCCGTCCGCGCAACATATATCGATTTCCCGGCCGGCGACAGCGGGCCGGAGTGGAGTCTCTACGCCTGGGAGCCCTTGGAGGCCCGAGCATGAGCGCACCAGTCATTGAAGTGGGTACCAAGCTGCCCGAGCTAAAGCTGCACGGCGACCCCACGTTCATCATCTCGACGGCCCTGGCCACCAGGGATTTTCAGGACGTGCACCACGACCGCGACTTGGCCCAAGCGAAGGGGTCTAAGGACATCTTCGTCAACATCCTCACCGACACCGGGCTGGTACAGCGCTACATCACCGACTGGGCTGGGCCGTCCGCTTTGATCAAGTCGATCGGGCTCCGTCTAGGCGTCCCGTGGTACGCCTACGACACAGTGACGTTCGCCGGCGAGGTGACGGCGGTGCAGGATGGCCTGATCACCGTGAAGGTGGTGGGTAGCAACAGCCTTGGCGATCACGTCATCGCGACCAGCACGCTCACGATCGGGGATGCCTGATGTTGTCGCGCAAGGCGGCCATTGTCGGCATCGGCGCTACCGACTTCTCGAAGGACTCCGGCCGCAGCGAGTTGCGGCTGGCGGCCGAGGCGGTGCGCGACGCCCTCGACGACGCGGGACTGAGTCCCACCGACGTCGACGGGCTCACCACCTTCACGATGGACACCAATAAGGAGATCGCCGTCGCGCGGGCCGCCGGTATCGGCCAGCTGAAGTTCTTTGCCCAGACCCACTACGGCGGCGGTGCCGCGTGCGCGACCGTCCAGCATGCCGCGATGGCGGTGGCGACCGGGGTGGCTGACGTCGTCGTCGCATACCGGGCGTTCAACGAGCGGTCCGGAATGCGGTTCGGGCAGGTGCAGACGCGGTTGGTGGGAGACGCGAGCGCACAGGCTGATTCGACGTCTGCGGACAATTCCTTCTCGTATCCACACGGGCTCTCGACGCCCGCGGCGCAGGTGGCCATGATCGCCCAGCGCTACATGCACCTGTCCGGGGCGACCAGCCGCGACTTCGGCGCCGTCTCGGTGGCCGATCGCAAGCACGCGGCCAAAAACCCGAAGGCGTACTTCTACGAGAAGCCGATAACCATTGAGGACCACCAGAATTCGCGGTGGATTGCCGAGCCGTTGCGGCTGCTGGACTGCTGCCAGGAGACCGACGGCGCCGTCGCGATAGTGGTCACGTCGGCCGAGCGTGCCCGCGACCTCAAGCAGCGGCCGGCGATCATCGAGGCGGCGTCGCAGGGCTCCAGCCCCGATCAGTACACGATGGTCAGCTACTACCGGCCCGAACTGGGTCTGCCCGAGATGGGCCTGGTGGGCCGGCAGCTGTGGCAGCAGTCAGGTCTGTCGCCGACGGACATCCAGACCGCCATCCTCTACGACCACTTCACGCCGTTCACCCTGATTCAGTTGGAGGAGTTGGGATTCTGCGGCAAGGGTGAAGCCAAGGACTTCATCGCCAACGGCGCGATCGAGGTGGGCGGGCGACTTCCGATCAACACGCATGGGGGTCAACTCGGCGAGGCCTACATCCACGGCATGAACGGCATCGCTGAAGGCGTCCGGCAACTGCGCGGTACTTCGGTGAACCCGGTGCCCGACGTCGAGCATGTGCTCGTCACCGCGGGTACGGGCGTACCCACCTCCGGCCTGATCTTGGGCTAGTTCTTCCCCCCTTTGCCCCTTTCTCCGCCGAGCGTCACGTTAGCGTGACTGTCGGCGTCGAGCGTCACGATAACGTGACGCTGGGGATGATGAGCCTGTGCTGAAGTGACGTTCGCGGCGGTCGATGGAAATCTGCAGTCATGCGCGAGCCATTTGTCGGCAGTGAGGCGGTGGCCACGGGCGACATTGTCGGGAGTGCGTTACGGACTCGCTATGTGAAGGTGTTCCGTGACGTATACGTCAGCCCGGGCACCGAGCTGACACCACTAGTCCGGGCAGAAGCTGGCTGGCTGTGGTCCCGACGCCGGGGGATTGTCGCAGGGCTGTCGGCCTCTGCGTTGCACGGCGCCCGTTGGGTGGATGCCACCGCGCCCCTTGACATTCTGCACAGCAACAGGAACCCGCTGCCAGGTCTGCGCGTCCGCGGAGACCGGATCGAAGATGACGAGGTCACCCTGGTTAGCGGCATACCGGTGACGACGGCAGCCCGGACGGCCCTCGACTTGGGATGCTGGTATCCAATTGGCGAAGCGGTGGCAGCAATCGACGACCTGCTGCGAGCTAGCGACGTGAAGGTAACTGAGGTTGAAACGCTCGTACGGCGGTACCCGGGACGGCGCGGAATCCACCTCGCGCGGACCGCCATCGATCTAGCGGATCAGGGTGCCCAGTCGCCAAAGGAAACATGGCTTCGCCTACTGCTCATACGAGCCGGCTTGCCTAGGCCACAGACACAGATTCCCGTTATCGACGAGTTTGGCGAGCGAATCTGTTACCTCGATATGGGTTGGGAGGAAATTAAGGTCGCGGTCGAGTACGACGGCGAGCAACATCGCAGTGATCGGCGGCAATTCGGCTGGGACATTCGGCGACGAGAAATGCTCGAGCTGCTCGGCTGGATCGTGATCCGGGTGATCGCTGGGGATCGGCCCGCCCAGATCATTAGCCGTGTCCGAGCGGCGTTGGCTCGACGAGCGTCACGCTAGCGTGACGCTCAAACGCCAGCGTCACGCTGGCGTGACGCGCGGCGGAAAGCGGACAACTGCTAGACCGCCACCAACTCGACACCGCTCAGCACGACGGCGTTGTCGCGCGAAGGCGCGACAACGCCAGCCACGAAACGGCCACCCTCTTTCCATACGTTGACTTGCAACGTCTCGCCGGGATATGCGACTCCGGCAAAGCGCGCGCCATAGGCGGCAACGGCTCCGGCATCACCATCCAGCAGGGCGTCGGTGATGGCCTTGCAGGTCATGCCGTAGGTGCACAGCCCATGCAGTATGGGCTGGGGAAAGCCTGCGGCAGCTGCGAATTCAGGATCCGAGTGCAGCGGATTGCGGTCGCCGCACAGCCGATACAGCAGCGCCTGCTGCGGTAGGAGCGGCATCGCCAGCTCGAGATCGGGCGCTCGGTCCGGGGCCCCGTCCGACGATGACGGCCCACGCTCACCGCCGAATCCGCCCTCGCCGCGGGCAAAGATCGACCGCTTCTGTGTCCACAGCAGGGTGCCATCGGGTGCGGTCACGCTGGTCTCGCTCCAGATCACCGCGGCCTTGCCCTTGTCCCAGATGTCGGTGAATCGGGTGACGGCCTTCGCCGACCCCGAAGGCGGCAGCGGCGCAGGCACTTCCACCCGCTCGCTGGCGTGCAACACCTTGGCCAGCTCGATGTCGATGCCGGGAAACTGGACGGTCGGCGGCTCGGTCATGTGGAACGAGGCGGCCACGTTGCCGAAGGTCGGCAGCACCTGAGGTGTCTTGTCGACCAGGTAGCGCAGCTCGCGGGGATCCATCGGATCCGCGCCCGCGCCCAATCCCAGGTGGTAGAGCTGTATATCGCTGCTGGTCCAAGAGAATTCGATCGGGTCTAGCTCAGCGGCCAGTGCGGTCGCTACATCGATTGGCATTTCAGCGCTCTCCAGCTATGTGCAGGGCCGCCAGGTAACCGAACGTCATCGCCGGCCCGATCGTGCCGCCGGGGCCCGGATAGGTGTGTCCCATCACCGGGGCGCTGACATTGCCTGCGGCATAGAGGCCGTCGATGATGTTGCCGTCGTCGCGCAGCGCACGACCGTGCACGTCGGTGCGGATGCCGCCCTTGGTGCCGAGATCGCCGGGCACCATCTTGGCGGCATAGTAGGGCGGATAGCTGATCTCGCCGAGGTTGGGATTGGGCTTGTTGGTCGGGTCACCGTAGTACTTGTCGTAGGCGCTTTGCCCGCGGTGGTAGTCCTCGTCGACGCCCGAGCGCGCAAAGACATTGAAGCGTTCGACGGTGGACACCAACTGGTCAGCCGGAAGGCCGGCCTTGCCAGCAAGTTCCTCCAGGGTAGAGGCCTGAACGATCACCCCGGACTCCATCCACTTGCGCGGAATACGTTGTCCGGCCTGCAGTCCCGCGAAGATGTACCGGTCGCGGTACTGCTGGTCGAACACCAGCCACGCGGGGATATTCTCACCCGGCCCGGGGCCCTGGCCGTGTTTCCCGCCGTACATGTGGTGACATGCTTCGACGTAGGGCATCGATTCGTTCATGAACCGCTTGCCGGACATGTTGACGATGATCGATCCGGGTGAATTGCGTTCCGACAACGCGAACCACGGCGCGCCCACCAGCGGCACCGTCGGGCCCCACCAGGCGTCTTCCATCAGATCCAGTGCGGCACCCAGTTTTTCGCCGGCGACGATGCCGTCACCGGTATTGGCCTTGGCGCCGACGGTCCACTCGGTGGTGATGGGGGCGCGCTGATATTTGACCCGCATCTGTTCGTTGTGCTCGAAACCGCCCGAGGCCAGGATCACGCCGCGACGGGCCCGGATCAGTTGTGGCTCAGCCGATTCCGCACCGGAGGTGTCCCGAACATAGACACCTCGGACCGCACCGTCTTCGACATAAAGGTCGGTGAGCGCGGTGTTGAGCTGCACCGGAACACCGGCCCGCTGCAGGCCGATCCGCAACGGCCCGATCAGGGCACGGCCCATGCCGACGAGGTTTTTGCCGGTTGCCTTGGCCCACATGGTGCGGGCGCCGACCTTCAGGCTGCGCAGCACGCCCCGCGGGTGTCGCTTCAACATGTTCAGCCGCACATAGTCCTGTTGCATCACAACCACATTGAGCGGCACCTTGCCATAGGCGGGTTCGAGCCCGGCTTCGTCAGCCCCCAGCTTGCGGGCGTTGAACGGTTTCGGCTCGATCGAACGGCCTTCCGCACGGCCACCCGGCGCCTCGGGGTAGTAGTCGGAGTAGCGCGGCACCCAGCACATCTTCAGTGGCGTGTGCTCGAGCACGAACGACAGCATCTCGGGCCCACGCTCGAGATAGGTGTCGATGCGCTCCGGCTCCACGACGTCGCCGATGATGCCGTGCAGGTAGCTGCGCGCCGCCTCCGGCGTGTCCGGCACCCCGTCGCGCTTGAGGACCTCGTTGTTGGGAATCCAGACGCCACCGCCCGAACGCGCGGTCGAGCCGCCGAAGTGCGTGGCTTTCTCGATGACTAAGGTCGAGAGGCCGCGATGTGCGGCGGTGAGGGCAGCCACCATGCCGGCGCCGCCGCTTCCGACCACGACGACGTCGTACTCCTGCGCTGTCATGTAGAACACGTTATAGAATTGCCCGGGCTGGGCGCTACCGGCCCGGTCAAACGGACGAGGGGAATTCGGCAAGATGCTTAATATTGCCACCCGCGACGAGCTGGCCGCCGACCTGGCGCAGGCCGAGCGGAGCCGTGAGCCGATCGCCCCGCTGACGTCCGGCCACCCGGATATCGACGTCGTCGACGCCTACGAAATCCAGCTGATCAACATCCGGCAGCGGGTGGCCGAGGGTGCCCGAGTAGTGGGGCACAAGGTCGGCCTGTCGAGCAAGGCGATGCAGCAGATGATGGGCGTCGACGAGCCCGACTACGGGCACCTGCTCGACGAAATGCAGGTGTTCGAGGACACCCCGGTCAAGGCGGCCACATACCTCTATCCGCGGGTCGAGGTCGAGGTGGGTTTCATCCTGGCCGCCGACCTGCCGGGCGCCGGCTGCACCGAGGACGACGTGCTGGCGGCCACCGAGGCGCTGGTGCCGTCGATCGAGTTGATCGACACCCGGATCACCGACTGGAAGATCGCGCTGTGCGACACCATCGCCGACAACGCCTCTTCGGCGGGCTTCGTCCTGGGCTCGGCGCGGGTGTCACCGTCCGACGTGGACGTCAAGGCGATCGACGCGACGTTGACCCGCAACGGCGAGGTGGTCGCGGAGGGCCGCAGCGACGCGGTGCTGGGCAATCCGGTGACCGCGGTGGCGTGGTTGGCCCGCAAGGTGGAAAACTTTGGGGTGAGGCTGAAAAAAGGTGACATCGTATTACCCGGATCGTGTACGCGGGCGATCGACGTACACGCCGACGACAAGTTCGTCGCCGACTTCGCCGGGCTCGGTGCGGTCCGGTTGTCGTTCGAATAGGCGCGATCGCAAGCGCGGCGGAGTCGGGCGCAGCGGGTCGCGACCATCAGGTAAGGAGCAACATGCCGTCTAAAGCGACTGTGGCAATTGTCGGGTCAGGAAATATCAGCACCGACCTGCTGTACAAATTGCTGCGATCCGACTGGCTGGAACCGCGCTGGATGGTCGGCATCGACCCGGAAAGCGAAGGCTTGGCGCGGGCCGGCAAGCTGGGGCTGGAGACGACCCACGAAGGCGTCGACTGGCTGCTGGCGCAGTCCGAGAAGCCCGACCTGGTGTTCGAGGCCACGAGTGCGTACGTGCACAGGGACGCGGCACCCAAATACGAGGCCGCCGGGATCCGGGCCATCGACCTGACGCCGGCCGCCGTCGGCCCGGCGGTGATTCCGCCCGCGAACCTGCGCGAGCACCTGGATGCACCGAACGTCAACATGATCACCTGCGGCGGCCAGGCCACCATTCCCATCGTGTACGCGGTGTCGCGGGTGGTGCAGGTGCCCTACGCCGAGATCGTGGCGTCGGTGGCGTCGGTGTCGGCCGGTCCGGGCACCAGGGCCAACATCGACGAGTTCACCAAGACCACCAGCAAGGGCGTCCAGACCATCGGCGGGGCCGACCGCGGCAAGGCGATCATCATCCTGAACCCCGCTGATCCGCCGATGATCATGCGCGACACCATCTTCTGCGCCATCCCCGAGGACGCCGACCGCGACGCGATCGCCAAGTCCATCCACGAGGTGGTCGCCGAGGTGCAGACCTACGTACCGGGATACCGCCTCCTTAACGAGCCGCAGTTCGACGAGCCGTCGATGAACTCCGGAGGCCAGGCTTTGGTCACCACGTTCGTCGAGGTCGAGGGCGCCGGTGACTACTTGCCGCCGTACGCGGGCAACCTCGACATCATGACCGCGGCGGCGACCAAGGTCGGCGAGGAGATCGCCAAAGAGACGTTCGCGGTCACAGGAGGTACACGATGACGACCGACATTTGGGACATTCGGATCACGGACACTTCGCTGCGCGACGGGTCGCACCACAAACGCCACCAATTCACCAAGGACGAGGTGCACTCGATCGTGTCGGCGCTCGACGCCGCCGGTGTGCCGGTGATCGAGGTGACGCACGGCGACGGCCTGGGCGGTTCGTCGTTCAACTACGGCTTCTCTAAAACCCCCGAGCAGGAATTGATCAAGCTCGCCGCCGAAACGGCAAAAGACGCGAGGATCGCGTTCCTGATGCTGCCCGGTGTCGGCACCAAAGAGGACATCAAAGAAGCTCAGGACAACGGCGGGTCGATCTGCCGGATCGCCACCCACTGCACCGAGGCCGACGTCTCGATCCAGCACTTCGGCCTGGCCCGCGAACTGGGCCTGGAAACCGTCGGGTTCCTGATGATGGCCCACACGATTCCGCCGGAGAAGCTGGCGGCCCAGGCCCGGATCATGGCCGACGCCGGCTGCCAGTGCGTCTACGTCGTCGATTCCGCCGGCGCCCTGGTGCTCGACGGTGTGGCCGACCGGGTGTCGGCCCTGGTCGCCGAACTCGGCGAGGACGCGCAGGTGGGCTTCCACGGCCACGAGAACCTGGGGCTCGGGGTGGCCAACTCGGTGGAGGCCGTGCGCGCGGGCGCCAAGCAGATCGACGGCAGCGTGCGCCGCTTCGGCGCCGGTGCGGGCAACGCGCCGGTCGAGGCCCTGATCGGGGTGTTCGACAAGATCGGCGTCAAGACCGGCATCGACTTCTTCGACATCGCCGACGCGGCCGAGGACGTTGTGCGCCCGGCCATGCCGGCCGAATGCCTGCTGGATCGCAACGCGCTGATCATGGGGTACTCCGGGGTGTACTCCAGCTTCCTCAAGCATGCCGTTCGTCAGGGCGAGCGCTACGGCGTCCCGGCTCACGAGCTGTTGCACCGGGCTGGTCAGCGCAAACTCATCGGCGGCCAGGAAGACCAGCTGATCGACATTGCGCTCGAAATCAAACGCGAGCAAGAAAGCGGTGCCGAGCTCACGCGTTAGGCCGGCGCTTTGCAACACCGTGCGCACATAGGTTACGCAAAGGCACGGCGAGTACGCTGGCGCGCATGAGTACGACATCCAAGACAGTCGGCACCCGCCGCCTCGGACCGTACGGCCTAGTCGCCGGGGGGCTGCTAACGGCTACCGCCGCGACGGTAATCTCGCTGCCCCTGGCGGGCACAGCCAACGCGGACCCCCCGTGCAATCAGACCGTGGGTAATTCCATCGACTCGTACCTGCAGCGGCATCCCGACCTCCACCGGCAACTGCAGGCCAGGTCCGAGGCGGAGGGTGGCGGCCCCAACGTCATCGACTACCTGAACCGGCATCCTGATGTGCGGCAGCATCTGATCGACCTGTCGCAGCAGTGCGCACCCTAGCTAGTCGGCCTCGTCTCTGAACGCCGCGGCCGACGCGCGCGAATGTTCGCCATTGACTAAAAAGTAGAACACGTTCTAGCGTCTAGGCGTGTCCGATCAACTCTTCTCTGATCCCCTAACCTCCGCGATCGCGGAGGCCGAGAAACTCGTCGCCGCCGCACCGCACATCGAGACCGAAGCCGACGTGCTCGAAGGATTGCAGTACCTGGCCGGCTGTGTCGCGGCCTGCACGCACCTTGCCTTCGACTACGACCGCGACCACCCGTTCCTGCAGTCGGGCACCGGGCCGTTCACCAAGATGGGTCTGGACAACCCCGACACCCTCTACTTCGGCACCCGGGTGCACGCCGACCGCGACTACGTGGTCACCGGCAGGCGCGGCACCACCACCGACCTGAGTTTCCAGTTGCTCGGCGGCGAGTACACCGACGACAACGTGCCCGCCAGCCAGGCCGCGTTCGACGACCGCGAACTCGAGATCGCCGCGGACGGCAGCTTCGAGTGGCGCGTGCGCCCGACCAGCAACGGCCAACTGGTGATGCGCGAGGTATACGGCGACTGGTCGGCGCAGCGTGGCACGCTGGCCATATCGCGGCTGGACACCGCCGGGACCGCGCCGCCGCCGCTGACTCGGGAAACCATCGAAAAGCGTTACGCCACAGCGGGAAAGCAGCTTGTGCAGCGGGTGAAGACCTGGCTGCAGTTCCCGCAGTGGTTTTATCTCGACCTCCCGGTCAACACCATGGTGGCGCCCCGGCTGACGCCGGGCGGCCTGGCCACGCAGTACTCGTCGGTCGGGCACTTCGACTTGCGGCCCGACCAAGCGCTGGTGATCACCATTCCGGTCACCGATGCTCCGTATCTCGGCTTCCAGCTGGGTAGCTTGTGGTACATCTCGCTGGACTACATCAATCACCAGACCTCGCTGAACAACACTCAGGCGCAAGCGGATCCGGACGGCAAGGTGCGCATGGTCGTTACCGACCAGAATCCGGGAGTGACCAACTGGGTCGAGACGCTGGGCCATCGGCGTGGTTTCCTGCAGTTTCGGTGGCAGCGGGTGTCGCGTCAGCTCACCGACTCGGATGGTCCGACCGTCGAGCTGGTCGACCTCGACGCGGTGGCGGGCAAGTTGCCCTATTTCGAGCACAACAAAATCTCCGAGGACGACTGGCGCGCGCGAATTGCGCTGCGCCAACAACAAATTCAGGCAAGGATGCTGGGATGACGAAGTTGCTTGACGGTAAGGTTGTGGTGATCAGCGGCGTCGGCCCGGGTCTGGGCACCACGCTGGCGCACCGATGCACGCGAGAGGGCGCCGATCTAGTGCTGGCGGCCCGCACTCCAGAACGCCTGGACGATGTCGCCAAGCAGATCGCCGACGCCGGAGGCCGTGCGGTAACGGTGCCCACCGACATCACCGACGACGACCAGGTGAGCAACCTCGTCGACGCCACGTTGGAGGCCTACGGCAAAGTCGACGTGCTGATCAACAACGCGTTCCGAGTGCCGTCCATGAAGCCCTTGGCCGGCACCACATTTCAGCATATCCGCGATGCGATCGAACTCAGCGCGCTCGGCGCGCTGCGGCTCATCCAGGGCTTTACCCCGGCGCTGGCTGCGTCGAACGGCTCGGTAGTCAACGTCAACTCCATGGTGATCCGGCACTCGCAGGCGAAATACGGCGCCTACAAGATGGCCAAGTCCGCGCTGCTGTCCATGTCGCAGTCGCTTGCCACCGAGCTGGGCGAGCAAGGAATTCGCGTCAATTCTGTTGCGCCCGGCTACATCTGGGGTGATACGCTGCAGGCCTACTTCAACCATCAGGCCGGCAAGTATGGCACCTCGGCCGAGCAGATCTACCAGGCCACCGCGGCGAACTCCGACCTCAAACGGCTGCCCACCGAGGACGAGGTGGCCTCCGCGATTCTCTTCATGGCCAGCGACCTGTCCAGCGGCATCACTGGGCAGACCTTGGACGTCAACTGCGGGGAGTACCACACCTAATGGCAGAGCGCACCGATGTCGGCACCGTCGACGACCTGCACGCGTCGGCGACCAAGCTGGTCGGGCTCGACGACTTCGGCGTCGACGACGACAACTACCGCGAAGCGCTCGGTGTGCTGCTGGAGTCCTACCAGCGTGACGCCGGCCTAACCGCGTTGGGCAGCAAGATGAATCGGTTCTTCCTGCGCGGGGCGCTGGTGGCCAGGCTGTTTTCAGAGTCCGCGTGGAAGCAGTACCCCCAGCACGCCGATATTGGCATCGAGCAGCCGATCTTCGTCACCGGGCTGCCGCGCACCGGCACCACGATTTTGCACCGGCTGCTGGGCGCGGACCCGGTCCATCAGGGCCTGCACTTGTGGCTGGCCGAGTTCCCGCAGCCGCGTCCGCCTCGCGACACTTGGGAATCAAATCCGTGGTACAGCCAGCTGGACGCGCAGTTCAACCAGCATCACCAAGAGAACCCGGAGTACACCGGCCTGCATTTCATGGCCGCCTACGAGCTGGAGGAGTGCTGGCAGCTGCTGCGGCAGTCGCTGCATTCGGTGTCATACGAAACCCTGTCCCACCTGCCCACGTACTCGCGGTGGCTGTCGCAACAGGACTGGGGGCCGTCGTATCAGCGGCACCGCCGCAACCTTCAGCTGATCGGCCTCAACGACGCCGAAAAGCGTTGGGTGCTCAAAAATCCCAGCCATCTGTTTGCGCTGGACGCATTGCTGGAGACCTATCCCGACGCGCTGGTGATTCAGACCCACCGGCCCGTGGAGACGATCCTGGCCTCGATGTGCTCGCTGGCTCAGCACACCGCCGAGGGGTGGTCGACGACCTTTGCCGGCGCCCAGATCGGTGCCGACGCGATGGAAACCTGGTCGCGCGGGCTGGAGCGGTTCAACACCGTGCGCGCCAAACACAATCCGGCCCAGTTCTGCGACGTCGACTACCACGATTTGATCGCCGACCCGCTCGGAACGGTCACCAACGTGTACCGGCACTTCGATCTGACGCTGACTGAAGAGGCCCGAAAGGCTATGGAGGACAGCCACGCCGAGAGTCAGACCGGCGCCCGGGCTCCGAAGCACAAGTACTCGCTGGCCGACTACGGGCTGACCTCCGAAGAGGTCAAGGAGCGCTTCGCCGGGCTGTGATGGCTCAGACGGCGTCGGCGTCGTTCAGGTCGTTTGGGTCGTTCAGGTCGTCCAGGTACCCCTCGGCGACCGCATGCTCGATGCTGTCGCCCAGCTTCGGGCATGACCTGGTGCGTGCGGTATCACCACCGGACTGGCGAACTTCCGCGAAGTAGGCACAGCGCTGCGACGCTTCGGTTCTCCATTGCACCGCCGTGTGACCCGGCCCCAGCCTCTTGACGGTGACCGTGACGTGGCAGAACCGGCAATCCACCGGCTGCAGGCCCGACGTCAAATAGCGTTCACGGTCGGCGCGGCTAGCTTCCGCAACCGCGGCAGCACGCTGCGGGTCGTTAGCGAAATCCGTTGACTTGGACCATGATCCACCGTTGTGATCGGCCCGGTCCGGTCGCTCGTTGTGATCGTGGTGGTCGCCGTGCAGCAACAACATCGACCGAGCGAGCCGGTCCACGTCGGGAATCGCCGGCTGGTCCCCCGATGGGTTCGCGCACATATCGATCAGCGCTGCTCGGCGGGAACGTCCTCGGAAACGTCTTTAGCCTTAAGGTTTTCCGCGACCTCGGCGTTCCAGTACTCGTTGGCGCGGGTGGTGTCGACCTCGATTTCGAAGCGCTCCACCATTTCAGGAGTGACATCGGCTGCGTCTACGTAAAACTGCTGATACCAGCGGCGCAACTGATAGACAGCGCCGTCCTCCTCGACCAGCAGCGGGTTGTCGATCCGGGTCTTGTGCTTCCAGATCTCGACGTCCTGCAGGAAGCCCTTGCTGACGCCTTCGGTGAACACCCGTGACAGCTTGTCGGTCATCTCTTCGTCCATGCCCTTGGGCTTTTCGACGACGACACCCCACTGCAGGACGAACGAGTTCTGCGTCACCGGGTAGTGGCAGTTGATCAGTATCGACTCGGCCTTATACCCGCCATAGCTGTTGTGCAGCCAGTTGATCATGAACGACGGTCCGAAATAGGACGCCTCGGAATCCAGATGCGCTTCACCGTAGGAGGTGCCCAGGTCGTTCACGTCGGACCGGCCCACGTTGTGCAGGTACTGCGAGGCGATGTGGCCCTCGAAGACGTTCTTGAAGTACGTCGGCAGCCCGAAATGGATGTAGAAGAAGTGCGCCATGTCGGTGACATTGTCGATGATGTCGCGGCAGTTCGACCCCTCGATGAGGATGCTGTTCCACCGCCAGTTCGTCCATTCGTCGCTGGCGGCCTCGGGAATCTCGGGGATCCGCACCGCCGGGTCCGGCGGGTTGCCTTCGTGGTCGTGCCAGACAAACAGCAGACCGCCGCGCACGTCGGTCGTCCACGACCGGGTGCGCGCCGTTTTGGGCGTGCGCTTGGCGTAGGGCACCAGCTTGCAGCGGCCGTCGCCGCCCCAGCGCCAGTCGTGGAACGGGCAGGCGACCTCATCGCCCTTGATGGTGCCCTCCGACAGGTCACCGCCCATGTGCCGGCAGTAGCCGTCTAGGACCTTGATGTCACCGTGTGAGTCGGCGAAAACCACCAGCTTGGTGCCGAACGCCTGAATCGAATGCGGTTTGCCGTCCCGGAAGTCCTGTGCGACACCCAGGCAGTGCCAGCCCCGGGCATACCGCGTGGGCAGGGCGCCGGGATCGATCTCACGGATGCCGACCGCGTTGGTGTCGGTAGTCAAGCTTCACCTCCAACTAGCTAGTGGGCCTCTAACTAGAACACGTTACAGTTTTTGGACCGCTGAGCGCAATGACGGAGAGTCTGGCCACGGCATATGCGTGATGCGGTATACGTAATTGATGCCGTTGTTTGCTTTCGAGGGCCGGGCCCCGCGGATCGATCCCACCGCCTTTGTGGCCCCGACCGCCACCCTGATCGGCGACGTCGTGGTCGAGGCGGGCGCATCGGTCTGGTTCAACGCCGTGCTGCGGGGCGACTACGGGCCGATCGTGGTGCGAGAAGGCGCCAACGTGCAGGACGGATCGGTGTTGCACGCGCCGCCGGGAATCCCGGTGGATATCGGCCCCGGTGCCACGGTGGCGCACATGTGCGTCATCCATGGCGTCCATGTCGGGTCCGAGGCGCTGATCGCCAACCACGCCACCGTCCTCGACGGCGCGGTGATCGGCGCGCGCAGCTTGATCGCGGCCCATTCCCTGGTGACGGCCGGCACCCAGATTCCGGCCGGGGTCCTGGCCGTGGGAGCGCCGGCACAGGTGAAGGGCCCGATCGCTGGAACGGGCGCCGAGATGTGGATCAATCTCAACCCGCAGGCCTACCGCGAGTTGGCTCAACGGCACCTGGCCGGACTCGAGCCGATCTAGACCGAGCGTCCTGCGCGCACTTCATCCCGCGGTGTACAACGACACCGCAAAATTCTTGTGGAAGTATCCGACCAGACGCTGATCGCTGCAGTGGCGCCGGATGGAGAGCGCGATGAAGAAGGTCTTGATCACCGGGTCGGGTACGGGGTTTGGCCACGAAGTGGCGATGCGACTAGCGGAAAAGGGTTTTGATGTCATCGCCGCCGTGGAGATCTACGCCCAAGTGCAGACGCTGAAGCGTCAAGCTGCCGCGCGAAAAGTCACTCTACAAGTGGAAAAGCTAGACGTGACAGACGCAGGGGATCGGCGAAAGGCCCTGGAATGGAACGTCGAAATCCTGGTGAACAATGCCGGAATTCTAGAGGGCGGGTCGGTTCTGGACATCCCGGCGGTCAACATGCGCAGGGAGTTCGAGGTCAATGTCATCGGTCCGCTGCTGCTGACTCAGGGGATCGCAAAGCAGATGGTCAAGCGCGGCGAGGGACGGATCGTGTGGGTCTCCTCCCGAGAAGGCCTGAACACCAACCCCTTCACCGGAATCTATTCGGCCTCCAAGCATGCCGTTGAAGCCATCGCAGAGACGATGAGCCTGGAGCTCCAAGAGTTCGGGATCGAGGTGGCAACCGTCAACCCGGGCCCGTTCCTGACGGGTTTCAACGACCGCGGGTTCGAAACCTGGCGCAGCTGGGAGGACGACGCGTCCGAACGACTATTCGATTACGCCAAGCTGGCATTTCCGCGAGCCCAATTCGACCCCGAACCGGTATACGCCACTATGACCGCGGTTGCCGCAGGTGAGATCGACGGTTACCGCAACCTCGAGCCGAAGTCGATGCTCTCTGAGACCAAAGCACTCATCGAGGCTCCGTGGACGAAGAAGGTGCGGGACGGCCTCGGGACCCGGCCGCCCAGCCTGCAGAAGTCTTTTGAGATGAAGCCCGAAACTCCGGTGACTGAGTGAGGATATTTCGATGTCCAACGAAAACCGGGGACAGGCCAGACTGTTCGATGCGCTGACGACCAAGGGCACTGCCTTCACCGCGGACGAACGCCGCAGGTTGGGCCTGCTGGGCCTGCTGCCTACCGCGGTGAAGACCCTCGCTGAGCAAGTCGAGCATTGCTGGCATGAGTTCTCCACTCGCCGTGACGATCTCGACAAGCACATCTACCTGCGCGCATTGCAGGACCGCAACGAGACGTTGTTCTACCGGCTGTTGAGCGAGCACATCCCCGAAACCCTGCCGATTGTCTACACCCCCACCGTCGGTGAGGCCTGCCAACGTTTCAGCGAGATCTACCGGCGGCCACGGGGATTGTTCGTGTCCTATGCGGACCGCGACTGCCTTGATGAGGTGATTCGCAACCGGCCGCACCGCGATGTCGACGTGATCGTGGTGACGGACGGGCAGCGGATCCTGGGCTTGGGCGACCAGGGCATCGGCGGCATGGGCATCCCGATCGGCAAGCTTTCGCTCTACACCCTCATCGGCGGCATAGATCCCGCGCGCACTCTTCCGATCGTGCTCGACGTGGGCACCGACAACGTCGAATTGTTGGACGACCCCCAGTATTTGGGTTGGCGCCACCGACGCATCGACGACGACGACTATTACGCGTTCATCGACAAGTTCGTCGCTGCGGTGCAGAAGCAACTGCCCGATGTGCTGCTGCAGTGGGAAGACTTCGCCACCGTGCATGCACAGCCGATCCTTGCCCGCTACCGCGACAAGCTACTCACCTTCAACGACGACATCCAGGGCACCGCCGCGGTCACCCTCGGCGCGCTGCACGGCGCGGCGAAAGTGGCCGGCCGCCCACTGTCGCAGCAGCAGGTCGTCATGCTGGGCGCGGGCTCAGCCGGCATCGGCGTCCTGGACATGGTCCGCCAGCAAATGGTGACCGAGGGTCTGTCCGAACAGGCCGCCCTGGACCGGATCTGGGTCGTCGATGTGGTGGGACTCCTCACCGACGACCGCACGGATTTGACTGTTGCACAGCGTAAATTCGCCCAGCCCGCCGCGCGCGTGGCGGACTGGGGCTTGGCCGGGGCCGCCCAGCTCGCCGACGTCGTGCACCACGTCGACGTCGGTGTCCTGCTCGGGCTGTCCACCGCCGCCGGCGCTTTCACCGAGGACATCGTGCGCGAACTCGCCGCCAAGACCGAGCGGCCGATCATCTTCCCGCTGTCCAACCCGACCAGCCGCGCCGAGGCGCACCCCGCCGAACTGGATCACTGGACCGATGGGCGGGCGCTGATCGCCACCGGCTCACCGTTCGCGCCGCTGCAACGCAACGGCGTCGAACGGCCGATCGCGCAATGCAACAACGTCTATATCTTCCCGGCGATGGGACTGGCCGTGACCGCCGCGCAAGCCACCCGGGTCACCGACGACATGATGCGGGTCGCGGCGGCGACCCTAGGCGACGCGTCGCCCGCCCTGTCCGACCCCGACCAGCCGCTGCTGCCGGCATGGCCCGACGTGCCCTCCGTGGCGATGCGCATCGCTCACGCCGTCGCCGCCCAAGCCGTGACGGACGGCGTCGCCCCCAAACGCAGCGACGACGAACTCACCCAACGCATCGCGCAAGTGCACTGGACGCCCGAATACCCGGAGCTCTAAACCCGACGAGTACTCGCGACGGCCCGG
>CAVPUR010000021.1:0-108462 GCA_963708995.1 uncultured Actinomycetota bacterium | reverse complement strand
TTTGGCGACTTATCGAGTCCCGAACGATCGGTTCTAATCCACGCCGAGTCCGCAACCCGCTCGACCTCCGTCGCGAGATCATGCTGAGTCCACGCCCATGCTTTGCGCGCAGCGCGCAGCCGCTGCGCGGCCTCAGGAAGGTCAAGAGCGGCGTGGGCCACCCATTAATTTTCGCCCACCACAGAGGCCTGTTCGATGGTCATTCCGCGCGTTTTTGGGGTCACCTCGTCTCACCAGCGCTCACTTACGCACCCCTGGCTGTCGCTGATGTCCTGGCGTCGTGGCCGTTCGGCCACAAAGGTCATGACAACCAGAACCAGGAGAAACAAGCCATGAAGTTGAGGATCGAGACCTCTGCCGTGTCGTTCATTTGCACACGGTCACCGGAGCAGCGAATTGCGTTTGACACCGGCCAGCCGAAGGTCGATCGCGAGACCGGCCGACCCCTGTGGCAGGTACAGCTGATGGCGCTGAACGCCTCCGGTGCCGATGTCATCGCGGTGACCGTGCCGGGCGATCCGAACATCACCGTCGGGCAGCCGGCACACGTCGAAGGCCTGGTGGCGCTGCCATGGAGCCAAGAGGGGCGCAGCGGTGTGGCGTTCCGCGCGGACTCGCTCCGAGCTGCCGGCCCAGCGCTCGCGGGAGTCATCACGCCACCGAAGCGGCGCCGTCGTCCGGAACGCCAGGCGGCACGGGTAAGCCCGCCGCCTAAGTCCAGTTGACCGGGAGAGCTGCACCACCGCAACACTCAGCCCCGGGGTGGTGCAGCTCACCCGCCTTACCAAACTCGACTCCGAAAGGTTTCGCGATGTCTCCGTCACCAAAAGCGCACGGCAACAACAAATCTCATAGCGTTGAATCCGAATGGGACGAAACCGTCACCGTTATCGCTGCAGGACTCGCCAAGGCACTCGGAGTACTGTGTGGTGGTCGATTCTGTTCCCGATGATCAGCGTCCCCACCCTTCTGAGTCTTTGGCTGGGGTTCCGGTCGGGCCGATCTTTGGCATTGCCCTCGCCGCGGTATCGGCCTTGGCCCTGGTCGCGTGGTCACTAATCTGGCCCGCCTCTTTCGATGAGCGGGTGACGGCGCGGATGCGGTCCAGGTGGCGAACATGGCGGATCTATCGCCATCCCTGGACCACGATCTGCACCCTGCACGGCCTTACCGCAACCCTCGGTGAACGCGCACTCGTGCCCACGCTGCGATCAGTAACCATCGGCACCACCTATGACATCGTTGAGGTGCAGATTCTTATCGGCCAATCGGTGGCCGACTGGCAGAACAAAGCACCCGCGCTGGCTGAAGGCTTCCGCGCGCAGCGTCTGACCATCAGGTCGGCAACCCCCGTGAAATCACCATCACCGCTCACCACCGGGATTCTCTTGCCAACGCCATCGCCCTGCGCCGGCCGACCCCGACACTCGGGTGAACCCGGCGCACATCGGCATGGGCGCGACCGAGGCAGGCAAATGGTGGCGTCTCCCGGTCTTGGGGCATCACATCTTGGTCGCCGGCGCGACCGGTTCCGGAAAAGGCTCGGTGCTCTGGTCGCTCGTGGCAGGCCTTGCCCCCGGGATTCGGGCCGGCTGGATTCGTCTGCTGGTGGTCGACCCCAAGGGCGGCATGGAATTTGGCCGTGGACAGAAACTATTCAGCGGCTTCGCCTACGACAACGGCCACGACACACGTCGAGGTCTTACGGGCTGCGACGAAGGTCATGCAAGAGCGCGCGCAGCGACTGCGCGGCCACACCCGGCTGCACAACCCTTCGGCCGACGAACCGCTACTCGTGCTTATCGTGGACGAAATCGCTTCCCTAACGGCGTATATCGGTGACCGCAAGGCCCGCACAGAAGTCGAACAACTCCTTGGACTGCTGTTGTCGCAAGGCCGCGCCGTCGGGGTCTCCGTGATCGCGGCGGTACAAGACCCCTCAAAAGACGTGCTACCCATCCGGCAACTGTTTTCGATCCGAATCGGGATGCGGATGACCGAAACCTCCCAACCACCATGGTCCTGGGTACCGCTGCTCGAGATGCCGGCGCGGTGTGCGACCAGATCCCCGCCAGCACGCCCGGTGTCGGCTACGTCTGCGCCGATGGAACCAGTGAACCGGTTCGGGTTCGTGCCTTCCACGTCACCGACCCCGACATCGACTACCTCACCATCCACTTTGCACCCCAACAGCGCCCGGCAGCCGCATCCGACAACGGGCAGACCCAACAATGACGCTTTCCCAACGCCACCCTGCCGTTTCTGCGGCAGTGATTCCGGTCCTGCCGGGCCTTCCGGCCGGCATCGACGCCGCCGACGTGGTGACGCAAATGGTGCGTCGCGCCGCGTCACCGGGCTTCCAGTCCTGGTGGCAGACAGCCGAAAACGTTGGGTTCTGCGCCAACCCTATCCACCTGAGCGGCACCGATAGCTTTGGCAGGGTGCATCAGGTGTGGACTCGCTGCAACAACCGCCGAGCGGTCGTTTGCCCGTCCTGCTCGGACCTGTATGCCCGGGATACCTGGCAACTCGTGCACGCCGGCCTGCACGGCGGACACCACGACATGCCCACCACCGTCGCCGAGCATCCACAGGTTTTCGTTACGTTGACCGCGCCCAGCTTTGGGGCTGTGCACACCACCTGCGATGACACACATCGTGACCACGGTCGCCGCTGTCACGATCCGGGCCGCAGCGGCTACCACCGCTGCCGGCATGGGAAACCGTTGTGGTGCAGCATCATCCATGGCTGACGATGATTCGCGGGTGGGTCAATCGTTATGCGCAGACTGCTACGACTACTCCGGGCACGTCCTGTTTGCGTGGCACGCTCCCGAACTGTGGCGGCGCTTCACCATCACACTGCGCCGACTCCTCGATAGCCACCTGCGCGCCATGGGTGAAGCCGCCAACAGCGTTCGAATCAACTATGTGAAGGTCGCCGAGATACAGCGCCGCGCCATCCCGCACTTTCACGCGGTGATCCGCCTGGATGCGCCACCCGTGCCGGGCGAGCCCCCGAGGCCTCCCGTCTCGTCGCTCACCGCGACCGACCTGGCCGTCCTGGTCCAGCGAGGCGGCCCGCGCCGTCACCCTCACGGTCGCCGACCCTGAGCGCCCCGACGACGGTGATGGTCGGGTTCTGCGGTTCGGCACCCAAACCGACACCCAGCCGCTGGAACCGACTACTACGGCCACGGGGGGCGGTGAAACGCTACGGCGGTCGGGTCGGTCGGTGGCGGCCTATTTGGCCAAGTACGTGACGAAATCGGTGGCCGAGTTCGGCGTCGGCGTCCGACGCATGTCCCCGCTAGCCGTCACGGACTTGGACGTCACCGCCCATGTACGGGCCATCCTGACCACCATCACCGAGCTCGCTGCCCAACGCGCCTACGAAGGGATGGATCGCTGGCTGCACACCCTGGGGTATCGGGGGCACATCACGACCAAATCCAGGCTGTTCTCCACCACCATGGGCGCCCTGCGCGCGTACCGAGCCACCTGGACCCGCCAACAACAAACCGAGCATTCCGCGACCAAAAAGGAGTGGCATGTCATTGGGCCACATTGACCATCGAGGCAGTCGAATGGGAATTCGATCGGGTCGGACTGCCCACCCTCGGCGAGCGCGTCCTGATCTTGTCGGCGGCTCAGCGGATGATCGAACACCGCCACACCGTGCGCGATAACCTGCTCGCCCGCGATCCGCCCGCTGAGCGGGAACAGGTGACATGACCATCCAGTTGCCGGCGTCGCCGGAGGTCCGGGCCAGCCTGCCCTGGTGCGGAGAGTGCGAGGACGCGCTGCTGCCCGGCTGCAACCGCTATACCGAATTCATGCGCATCGAGTGGCGCTACCGCGACGCGGCACGTGAGTCGGACACGACGGGTGCGAAGCACCTATCTCGAAGAGGACGACCTACAGGAGGAATGCAATCGGCCGAGCTGATGGCGGTCCCGGCGGTGATGGCACGCCTCGGCATTGGTCGCACGAAGCTGTATGAGTTGATCGACTCGGGTGAGTTGCGCAGTGTGAGAATAGGTTCACGCCGATTTGTTACTGACGCAGCGCTCGACGAATTCATCACAAGTCTCGACGAAAGAGCGCAGCGCCCAACAGGTTAGAGATTCCAGGAAGGACCCGCGCCCGATGCCGCGCCAGCACCTCCCCCCACAGATCAAGAAGATCACCCTGAAGAACGGCAAAGTCCGCTACCACGTCAAGGAGAACGGCCGCGTCGACCCGATCACCAAACGGCGCCCCAAACTCGACAAGCGATTCGACACCGCGCAGGAAGCGCGCGACGCCCTGCGCGACTTCCAGTACCGGACAGCTCGGGGCACCTACGTGATGCGCTCGACACTCTCCGTCGAGCAGGCTTGTGCGAATTGGCTGGCCGGCCGACACGGGCTGCGCAAGTCGGCCAAGGCCGCCTACCGCAATGGTCTGCAACCCCTGCGCGACCGGTGCGGCGAAATGCCGATCCAGGCGCTGGAGAAGCGACATCTCGATGAACTCGTCACGGACCTATGGCAGGTGGCATCGTGCCGGTCCACGTGAAGGAGGGCCGCGGCGTGCGTGGACGTTACCGGCGACCGTGGAAGGCCACCACGATCAATCCGATGCTTAACTACCTCGAGTCGATGTTGAACGAGCTGCTCAAGCAGGGCAAGGTCAACTACAACGTCGCCGCGCTCGTCGACCGCTTACCGGTCAGCAAGGTGCCCATGCAGACCTTCAACACAGTCGAGGTCGAGAAGCTTCTCGGCACCTTCGCAAAGGACCGGCTCGGACACGTGTGGCACCTCGCGCTGGTCGGTCTGCGGCGCGGCGAGCTGTGCGGGCTGCGCTGGACCGACGTCGACTTCGAGGCGCAGACGATCAGCGTTGAGATTACCCGCGTCGTCGTCGACGGCAAGGTCGTCGAGGGCGACACCAAGTCCGAGACCTCGACGCGTGTGCTGCCTCTACCCCCGAGCTGCTGGCGGCGCTCAGGGCCGCCACGCGCATGCAGGCCGAGGAGCAGCTCGCCGCCGGGCCCACTTACGAGCGCAGCGGCTACGTTGTCGTGGACCCTCTGGGGCGGCGCTACCACCCCGACACGGTGTCCGACTACTGGGCGGCGGCGTGCGCGAAGGCGGGCGTGAAGCGTATCCGGCTGCACGACGCCCGGCACACCTGCGGCACGCTGATGCACTTGGAGCACAACGTGCCGGTGGCGATCATCTCGGCGTGGCTTGGGCATGCCGATACCGCGTTCACTATGCGCACCTACGTGCACAACCAGCCGGAGAAGCTGGCCCTCGCAGCCGATAGCATCTCGTCGTGGACGAGGCGTAAGAAGTCCGCACAGTAGTGAGTCAGACCTGCGGCTTCGTCCTTCCTGGCCGGTCCGGGAACCGAAAGCGGTTCTCCGGCCGGCTTATTCGGCCCCGTACGGGCCGAAGTCCCGATTTCCGCCGCCCGGCGTGACGACAAGGAATCGAGTTGACGGCAAATGACGGCCAAAACGCGATCTTGATCGCTGTCGGCATCGCAACATGAGCCATGAACTGCGCTTCTGTGGAGCCCCCTGTCAGGATTGAACTGACGACCTTTCGCTTACAAGGCGAGTGCTCTACCACTGAGCTAAGGAGGCGCGGTTAACCGGGTGCAAGCCTAACGGCTCACTCGTCGGAGTCGATGACGCGTTGCGGGCGCACCGGCCGCGACGACGAGCGGCGCGTCGAACGGAGCCCGGGAAACGGGATGCGCTCGGCGATGTTGCTCAGCGGGTTGACCACCAGGGTGAGCGCCGTGACGGCGTCTTGCAGCGTGGCGATGGCCGGCTCCAGCGCCTCCATCCCGGGCGCCAGCCGACTCAGGGTGTCGGCGAGGTCGGTGAGTTGCTCGAGCGGTCCGTCCTTGGCGGTGATCTTGTCGATCAGTCCACCCTCGGAGAGCAGCCGCTCGGCGACGCCGTCTTCGGACAGCAGCCGTTCGATCATGCCGTCCTCCGCGAGCAGTCGATCGGCCAGTCCGCCGGGCTGCAGTGCGCGCTGCAACCCGCCGCCCTCCGCGGTCAGGCGGTCGAGCAAACCGCCGGGCGCTGTCACCAGATCGACCAACCCGCCCGGGCGCAGCAGCCGGTCCAACGGCCCCTCCGGCGCGATCGCGCGTCCCAGCGGGGCATCGTCGTCCAGCAGCCTGGCTAGCCGGTTGGCGCGTGCGAGTGCATCATCGATCCCCAACATGTTGGCCATCGCGTTCGAGCCGCTGCCGCCGTCACCCAACGTCTGCTTCGCCAGACCAAGACCCGCGGTCGCGACGTTCAAGCTCGCCTCCGTGGCGGCAATCCCGATCCGGGCCGGGCGCGGTCGCAAGAGCCACGATGCTTTTGCCGAGGTTCATACCGTCGAGTCTATTCACGGCGCGCAAGGCGAAACCGCCGAAGACTCCCCAGCCGAAGCCCCGATTGCTGGCAGACTACTATCAGACTGTTGGCAACTGCCTCTCAGGAACTACACAATGATTACGAAGCTGACGTTCAACCAAGTGCGAGGGAACTGACCTCATGACAGCGGCAACCCCAACCGACACGACACCGGAAGCGCGCGTCCTCGTCGTCGACGACGAGGCCAACATCGTCGAACTGCTCTCGGTGAGTCTCAAGTTCCAGGGCTTTGAGGTCCATACCGCGACCAACGGAGCCGCGGCGCTGGATCGGGCCCGTGAAGCCCGACCGGACGCGGTGATCCTCGACGTGATGATGCCCGGCATGGACGGCTTCGGGGTGCTGCGCCGGCTGCGTGCCGACGGCATCGATGCCCCGGCGCTGTTTTTGACCGCCCGCGACTCGCTGCAGGACAAGATCGCCGGCCTGACCCTGGGCGGCGACGACTATGTGACGAAGCCGTTCAGCCTGGAGGAGGTCGTCGCCCGGCTGCGGGTCATCCTGCGGCGCTCCGGCAAGGGCGGCGCCGAACCTCGCAGTGCCCGACTGACGTTCGCCGATATCGAACTCGACGAGGAGACACACGAGGTGTGGAAGGCCGGCGAGCCGGTGTCGCTGTCCCCCACCGAGTTCACCCTGCTGCGCTACTTCGTGATCAATGCGGGCACGGTGCTGAGCAAACCGAAGATCCTCGACCACGTCTGGCGCTACGACTTCGGCGGTGACGTGAATGTCGTGGAATCCTATGTGTCGTATCTGCGCCGGAAGATCGACACCGGCGACAAGCGGCTGCTGCACACGCTGCGCGGCGTGGGCTACGTATTGCGGGAGCCGCGCTAAGCGCCCCGGTTAGTCGGCGAGAACGAAGAGAACGGGTATGGCCAAACAGCCTCGACGCGGGTTGCCGCTGCGGATTGGCCTAGTGGCCGCCACCCTGGTGCTGGTGACGTGCGGCCTGGTGACCTCGGGGGTCGCGGTGACCTCGATCCTGCGTCACAGCCTGGTCAGCCGTATCGACTCGAACCTGCTCGAGGCGTCCCGCAGCTGGGCGCAGGCGCCGCGCAGGCAATCCGCGCCGCCCTACGAGGGCCCGGACCCAGGCCGTCCGCCGTCGAAGTTCTACGTGCGGGGCATTGGCTCCGACGGCACCACCTTCACGGCCATCAACGACCGCAACGCCGAGCCGGCCCTGCCGCCGGACAACGACGTCGGTCCCAATCCGGTGACGCTGCCCTCGGTCAACGGCTCTGACATTCTGTGGCGCGTGGTGTCGGTGCGCGGGCCCCACGGCCTGACCACGGTCGCGGTCGATCTGTCCGATGTCCAGCACACGGTCCGGTCACTGGTCTGGCTGCAGTTCGGCATCGGCGTCGCGGTGCTGGCCGTGGTCGGAATCGTGAGCTTTGCCGTGGTGCAGCGCAGCCTGCGACCGCTATCCGAGGTGGAGCAAACCGCGGCGGCGATCGCGTCGGGCCAGTTGGATCGCCGGGTTCCCGAGCGCGACCCGCACACCGAGGTGGGCCGACTTTCCTTGGCGCTCAACGGGATGCTCACCCAGATTCAGCAAGCGGTGGCGTCCTCGGAGTCTTCGGCTGAGACGGCCCGCGGTTCAGAGGATCGGCTGCGACGGTTCATCACCGACGCCAGCCACGAACTGCGCACGCCGCTGACCACCATTCGCGGCTTCGCCGAATTGTATCGGCAGGGCGCCACCCGCGACGTGGCCATGCTGCTGTCGCGGATCGAAAGCGAAGCAAGCCGGATGGGCTTGCTGGTGGACGACTTGCTGCTGCTGGCCCGGCTGGACGTGCAACGGCCGCTCGAACACAATCGGCTGGACTTGCTGGCGCTGGCCAGCGACGCCGTGCACGACGCGCGGGCGATCGACCCCCAGCGCACCATCACCATGGAAATCCTCGACGGTCCGGGCACCCCGGAGGTGGTCGGTGATGAGCCCCGGATACGCCAGGTACTGAGCAACCTCGTCGTCAATGCTTTACAGCACACCCCGACCAGCGCCGACGTCGTCGTGCGGGTCGGCACCGACGGCGACGACGCCGTGGTCGAAGTGGCCGACAAGGGTCCGGGCATGAGTCAGGAGGATGCGTCCCGGGTGTTCGAGCGGTTCTATCGCACCGACTCATCCCGGGCGCGGGCCAGCGGCGGCACCGGGCTCGGGCTGTCGATCGTCGACTCCTTGGTGCACGCCCACGGCGGTCTGGTCACCGTGACAACCGCGCCGGGGAAGGGTTGCTGCTTCCGGGTCACCCTGCCGCGCGTCAGCGACATGCCGGCGCCCGAGCCGGTTCACGCCAGTTGATCCAGCGCCGCCTTGATCTTGGCTTGGGCCTGGTCCAGCGATTCCGGTGAGGGGTTGCGGTCGACGTTGGCAAAGCCGAAGTCGCTCAGGCTGCGGGTGGGGAACACATGCACGTGCAGGTGGGGCACTTCCAGCCCGGCGATGATCAATCCCGCACGCTCGGCCCTGAATGCTTTGCACACCGCCTTGCCGATCAGCTGACTCACCCCCATGATGCGGTTGAATACCGCGGGCTCCACGCCTTGCCACTGGTCGATCTCGGCGCGCGGCACCACCAGCGTGTGGCCTTGTGTCATCGGCTCGATCGTCAGGAACGCGACGACGTCGTCGTCCTCATAGACGAAGCGGCCGGGGAGCTCACGGTTGATGATCTTGGTGAAGATCGACGCCATGCCCGCAAGCATAGGTAAAGCGCAACAGCAGGCCGAATCGTTAACGAGTCGTTGCGTCGTCGTTCTGTAGTCGTTCTGCACGATCGCCAAAATCCACTGTGACCCAATCCTGGGAGGAGACCATTCGTGCGGTTTCCTGCCGCATTGCTGGCCATTCCGATGGCAGTACTCACCGCATGCGCCCCAGCACTGATACCGATGGCACTTCCCGCGACCGCCCGGGCGGCCGCCGCGTGGGGGCCGCTGGCGCCGCCCAACCCGTTCATGGCGCCACAGGGCCTCGCGTCCTTGCACAATGACGCCGAATCGTCGGATGCGGGACCGCTTCCCGGGCCCGGCTCCAACCTGCCGAAGGCGATCTTCGCGTACCCGCTGTTGGCGGCGTGCCCGACGATCATGCAGGGCACCGATGGGCTGGTGCTGGCGTTGTGCACCGCTGACATAAACCAGGTGCCAACCATATTTCTGATCGATCCCGGCGGTGTCGCCCCGCGCGTCGTCCCGCTGGCCAGCCTGCAGGTAGCCAAGGGCACCCTGCTTGGCGGTGTCTACGCCTACCTGGACAACGAGAACCGGGTGGTGATGATCGACGGGAACAACCACCTGCTGCGCGTTAGTCATGCCAGGGACGGTGCGCTGGGCCGCTGGAAGCTGACCGTCACGGAGTCCACCGACGTGTCCAGCGTGATACCGGCCGGCGACGGCTCGGTCGGCCTGGTTCCCGACTATGCGGGCAACGTCTGGTTCGCCACCGGCAACGGTGTGGTGGGAGTGGCCAAGCTGGGCGGCGGCGTGACAAGCTTGCAGCTGCCCGCCGGCGAGCAAGTGGCCAACAGCATCTCGTCGGCACCGAGCGGTCGGGTCGCGGTCGCGACCACCTTTGCCCTCTACGAGCTGAACCTCGACGGCGCCGGAAATCCGCAAACCCTTTGGCGCGCAGCGTATGACCGCGGGCCCGGCCGCAAGCCCGGGCAACTGAGCTGGGGGACCGGCTCCACTCCCGTGTATTTCGGTCCCACCACCGGGGCCGATTATCTGACCATCGTCGACAACGCCAGACCCCAGGTGCATGCGCTGATCTTCCAGTCTGGCACGGGCCAACTGGCATGCGAGCAAACGGTTTTGACCCAGGGCGGCCCAGGCAGTGAGAACGCACCGATCGGCATCGGGAGATCGGTGTTCGTGACCAGCACCTACGGGTATCCGTACCCGACCGTCCCGGCGGGCGCTCCGCCCGCGATGCCGTCGACGGCGCCGTTCGTCGGCGGGATGACCAGGGTGGACCTGGACAGCCCGGGCTGTCACACGGTGTGGGAGAACAAGGTTCGCAGCGCGGCGCTACCGCACCTGTCCACCACGGACAGCCTGATTTACACCATCACCCGCATCGGGCCCGACAAAACCACACCGCTTGACATCTTCGCCTACGCGGTCGTCGACCCCAACTCGGGGGGACTCATCATCCAGCAACCGAAATCGGCCAGCATCCTCAGCGACCCGATAGAAACCCCCACCATGGTCCTGATGGACAACAAGATCATGCAGGGCAACATCACCGGAATCGGACGGATCGGTTTGGGCCTTTGACTCGGCTCACTCTTCCTTGCCGAATTTCATCATGTCCAGGTTCCAGTACCCGCGCATGTTGGCGATCAGCCCGGCGTCGTTGACGCGGTAGGTGAACACCCCGCGCACCTCACTGGTGACGCCGCCCTCAAACTTGCTGTGCAACACCAGGATATGAGCGACCTCGTCGGGCGAGCTGGACGGGAACGTCTCCTCGCACGTGATCGTCAGCTGGTTGGCCGCGATGTTGGTGTCATAAAAGACACCGACGGCCTCTTTGCCCCGCACCCCATTGCCATCCGGGTTAGTGACGGACTTGCCGATGGGGTCTTCGACGACGACGTCGTCGGCCATCAGCGCCAGCCAGCCCTCGCGATCGTGGGCCTGCACGCAGCGCCACGATGCCTGCGAGGCGGCCAATGCGGGGGTTTGCACTGTTTGGGTCATTGCTGTCCCAACCGCTATCTCTACCGGTCCGCGTCCGTGTAGCGGATGACGCCGCGAATGTTCTTGCCGTTCAGCATGTCCTGGTAGCCCTCGTTGATCTGTTCGAGGCGGTACTGGGTGGTGACCATGTCGTCCAGGTTCAGCTTGCCGGCCTTGTACATCGACAGCAGTTGCGGAATGTCGTACTGCGGGTTGCCGCCGCCGAAGATGGTGCCCTGCAGATTCTTCTGCATCAGCGTGAGCATTGCCAGGTTCAGGGTCACGTTGGTGTCCAGCAGGCTGCCGATGGCGGTCAGCACGCAGGTGCCGCCTTTTTGGGTGATGTTGAGGTAGTTGTCGATGTCGGCGCCGTGCAGCTCACCGACGGTGACGACGACCTTGTGGGCCATCAGGCCGTAGGTGACCTCGGCCATGCCCATCAGCGCGGCGTTGATGTCGGGGTAGACGTGGGTGGCGCCGAATTTGAGGGCCTGGTCGCGCTTCCACTCCACCGGGTCGATCGCGAAGATGTACCGGGCGCCGGCGTTCGCGGCACCCTGCAGCGCGGCCATGCCGACGCCGCCGACGCCGACGATGGCGACATCCTGGCCCGGCCGGATGTCGGCGGTGCGGACCGCCGAGCCGTAGCCGGTGGTGACGCCGCAGCCGACCAGCGCGGCGACCTCGAACGGGATCGACGGGTCGATCTTCACCACCGAGGCGCGGTGCACGACCATGTACGGCGAGAACGTGCCCAGCAGCGTCATCGGGAAGACGTTCTGGCCGCGGGCCTGGATGCGAAACGTGCCGTCGGAGACCGCTTGGCCGCCCAGCAGCCCGGCTCCCAGGTCACACAGGTTGCGCAGGCCCGACTGGCATGTCGGACACGTCCCGCAGGACGGGATGAACGACAGCACCACGTGGTCGCCCGGGGCGAGGTCTTCCACGCCGGGGCCGACCTCGGTGACGATGCCCGCACCCTCGTGGCCGCCGAGGACGGGGAAGCCCGCCATCGGGATGCCACCGGTAACTAGATGGTGATCCGAATGGCACATCCCGGCCGCTTCCATCTGGATCTTGACTTCATCCTTGACCGGGTCACCGATTTCTATCTCCTCGATGGACCACGGCTGGTTGAATTCCCAGATCAGCGCGCCTTTTGTTTTCATGTAGGACCTCCACTAACATCCCCCGACCCGAGTGTCGGCGAAAGGGGCCGGCCGGGGCCGGATGGCAATTTAGAACGTGTTCTTATTCGCAGACCATTATGACCTGCGTCACCGCACAGTAAACAACGGGGATCACCAGATCGGAACCGGGGCCTGCCCCAGCGGGTAGTAGCCGGGGAGCTTCTCGCCGGCGATGCTGCGCTCGATCCTCTTCTGCATGCCGGCCGACAACTTCCCTTCCTTGATCAGCTGCCCGTAGAGCGCCGAGACGTGACCGAAGTCGAAGAAGTCGCGCTGCCACTCGATGAGTTTGTCGGCGTTGAGCCGGAACCAGCTGCCGCCGATGCCGTAGATCTCCTGCTGACCGCCTTCTCCGTCGAGCACGACCTGCTTCCAGAAACCGACGATCTCGCCCTGCTTGTCGTCGATGAGAACCTTTTGGTAGGGGTACTGCCAGTTCTCCAGCCCCTCCATCTCGAGGCCGAGCGCGATATCGCGGATCTCGTCGATGCCGACGCACATCACGTCCTCTTTGGGCCCGATGTTCCAGCCGTAGGTGGCCTCGGGAGCATAGAAGTCCGCCAACGGCTTCCAATCGCCCGCCTTCTCGCAGTCCGTGTTGGCCTGCAGCCAGTTCTGCACCCACTCGTCCAGTTCTGCACGCTCAAAAGACGCCATTATCGTCAGTCTTCTTTCTCTTTGATGAATAGTGCTCGGGTAGGGCACATTTCGACCGCCCGTTCAACTTCGTCGCGGGCGTCGTCTGGCGGCTCGGAGTCGAGGATCTCGACCTTGCCCCGATTGGGTACGCGGAAATAGTCCGGTGCCTCCAGCTCGCACATGGCATGGCCCTGGCACAAATCCAGATCCGCTTCGATTCTGAATGAGCCCATGAGCCTTGCTCCTCACGCACCGCGCTTGCGATAGCGCGCCTTGGCGGGCCGGGCCAGCTGCACAACCATCTTGGAATGGTCGTTGCGGTAGCTGTCGGCGGGCTGCGCCATCTCGAACTCGTACTCGCGCAACAGGACTGAGAAGATCGCCTTGATCTGCATCTGTGCGAACGCGGCTCCGACGCAACGGTGCCGGCCGGCGCCGAACGGAATCCAGGTCCACCGGTTGGCGACGTCGGCCTGCTCGGGTTTGTTGTAGCGGTCCGGGTTGAAGGCGTCGGGGTCGGGGAAGTCTTCGGGGATCCGGTTCGAGATCGCCGGTGAGGCGGCGACGAAGTCGCCGTCGTGGATCGGGAATCCCTCGACCTCGAACTCGCCCTTGGCGACGCGCATCAGGATGATCAGTGGCGGATGCAGGCGCAGCGTCTCCTTGACCACGTTGTCCAACTTCGGAATCTGGCGCAGCGCATGGAAACTCACCTCCTGGCCGTCGGCATAGAGCTCCTCGAGCTCGGCCAGCACCTCGGCGTAGACGTCGGGATGGCGGATCAACTCGATCAGCGTCCACGACGACGTCCCGGAACTGGTGTGGTGCCCGGCGAACATCAGCGAGATGAACATGCCGGTGACCTCGTCGGCCGAGAAGCGGAGATTCCCCTCCTCGTCCTTGATCGACACCAGCACGTCGAGCATGTCGCGGTCGGCCTTGTCCTTCGGCGGATTAGCCAGCCGCTGATCCATGATCTCCTGCACCAGCGCAACAAGTTTCACCCGCGCCTCGTCGCGGCGCTGGAAGCTCTCGATCGGCAGGTACGGGTCGACGTAGCACAGCGGATCGGTTCCGCGCTCCAGCTCGTGGTAGTACTCGGCGAAGCGGCGGTCGAGCTGCTCGCGGAACTTCAGCCCGATGAGGCAGGCCGTCGAGGTGTAGATGGTCAGTTCGGCGAAGAAGTCGAGCAGGTCGATCTCGCCTTCGTCGCCCCAGTTGGCGACCATCTTCTTGACTTCGCCCTCGATGGTGGCGGCGTGGCCCTTCATCTGCTCGCCGCGCAGGGCCGAGTTGTGCAGCATCTCCGCGCGGCGCTCGGGACTGGCATCGAAAACCACGCCCTTGCCGAAGATCGGCGTCATGAACGGGTACGCCTCGGCCTGGTCGAGATCCTCGTCGGAAGAACGAAAAAAGAACTCGTTCGCGACGGCCCCGGACAGCAGGATGACGTGCTTGTCGACCAGCTGGAACCAGCCGACGTCGCCGCACTCGTCGCGGACCCGCTGCATCAGACCGATCGGGTCGGTCCGGAACTCTTCGAGATGACCGTGTTCCTCTTCGCCGCCCGAGACCCGCGGCACGATTGCTGTGGTCATGGCTTATACGTCTCCTCGTCTATTTTGAGCTTTTGACGATCTTTCGTCGTCGAGAGCGGCGCCTCGGGCTGCAGCTCCATGTTGACCACGAAGCCGCCCCTGGGAGTCTCCGCGACGAACGCGATCGCTCGGGCCAGATCGGCGGCGCGCAGGAAGTAGTCGTGGCGCGCCTGACCCCATTTGGCCCAGTCCTCCAGTGCCGGGCCGATCAGGTCGGCCGGCAGGCTCCAGCCCATGCCGGTCTTGGTCGGGCCCGGGTGCACGATCGACGCGCGCACCCCGGTGCCTTCGAGCTCCATCTGCAGGTTGGTCACCATCGCCACCAGCGCGGCCTTCGCGGCACCGTAAGCACCCATGTGCGGGCGCTGCCGCAACGCGACATCGGAACCGACGAAGATCAGGTCGCCGCGTTGACGCTCGATCATGCCTCCAAGCACCGCGGTGGTCAGTCGATTGGCGCCGATCAGGTGGATCTGGATCTGCGATTCAAAAGCGTCGGTGTCGATTTCTTGTAGCTTGCCGAAGTAGGTGTCGCCCGCGCCGGTGACGAGTACCTCGATGTCGCCAAGCTGCTCCGTGGCCTGATGTACGAAACCCTTGACGGACTGCGGGTCGGTGACGTCGAGGGGGAGGGCAACCGCCTCGCCCCCGTCGGCGCGGATCTTGTCGACGAGCTCTTGGCACTTCTCGACGCGCCGGGCACCCAGCGCCACCGGAAAGCCATGCGCCGCAAGCTCAATGGCGGTCGCCGCGCCGATGCCTGACGACGCTCCCGCGACGATCGCGGGCCGGCGGGCCGGATGGGGCTCGAAGCGGGGCATTTACCTGGCCTCCACGGTGATTGGTAGGTGAGCGAATCCGCGGACATTACTCGAGTGGACGCGGACGGCGTTGGCCTCGTCGACCTCATACCCGCGGATTCGCTTGAACAATTCGGTGAGCGCGACCCGGGCTTCCATCCGGGCCAGATGGGCCCCCAGGCAGAAGTGCGCGCCACTTCCGAAACTCAGTAGCTTGGGCCCGATTTCGCGCCCAATCAGATAATCGTCAGGGTTGTCGAACACCCGCTCGTCGCGATGGCCCGAACCGGGCAGCAGTAGCAGGATGTCCCCTTCGGGGATGGTGGTGTCGTACAAAGTGAGCTCGCCGGAGACGGTGCGGGCCAAGATTTGGCTGGATGTGTCGTAGCGCAGAGTCTCCTCGACCCACAGTGGCACCCGGGACAGGTCGGCGTACACCGGCGTCAGTTGGTCCGGGTTCTTGTGGCCCCAGAATGCAGCGTTGGCAAGGAGTTTGGTGGTGGTTTCGTTGCCGGCGATCACCATCAGGAACATGAACCCGAGGATTTCCTCGTCGGTGAGCCGGTCGCCATCTATCTCGGCTTCCAGCAGCGCAGTGGTGAGATCGTCGGTGGACTTCTTGCGGCGCTCGGCGATCATGCCCTGGTAGTAGACGATCAGATTGATCGACGCCTCGATCGCCGCGGGCGGCACGTCGGTGACGCCGTCCTCGCGGTGCATGACGCCGTCCGCCCAGGCGCGCACCTGGTCCCGATCCGGCTCGGGGACCCCCATCAGCTCGGAGATGACGTCCATGGGCAGCTTGCCGGCGAACTCGTTGATGTAGTCGACGGTTGCCGAACCGCCCGAGCTCGCCTTCTCCATCAGGGTATCGAGGTGCTGTAGCGCGATCTCGGTGACGCGCGGCTCGAGCTCACGAATGCGCCTGGGCGTGAACCCTTTTGATACCAGTGTGCGCAGTCGCAAGTGGTCCGGATCGTCCATCGCCAGAAACGACATGGTCTTGGAAGCGTGCGGTCCCCGCGCTGCCGGGTCCAGTGAGACGCCGTCGCGGTTGGACAGTGTGGTGCTGTTGCGGAACCCCTGGTGTACGTCCTGGTGCCGCGACACCGCCCAGAAGCCGCGTTCCTCGTTGTGGTACAGCGGAGCCTCGTCGCGCAGCCGCTTGTAGTACGGATACGGATCTTCGTGGAAGTCGTAGTCGTAGGGATCGAGCCCCAATTCGGGGCCGCCAACGTGAACTGTCATTGCTCGCTCCCGCTTGAATTTTCGGCTCCGGTCAGGATGAGCCGCACCACGTCGTCCAGCCGGTCCGCGATCTTGCGATAGGTGAATTCCCCGCTGCCCGCCTGCACCAGTGCGCCGAAAAAGGCCATCTCGAGCGCCGACACTGCGCTGGCGTCCGCGCCGGGTCCGATGGCAGACGTGATGCGGCGGTGGATCTCGGCGCCGATCCGGTCGCGTGCGGCGCGTACCGCGGGGTCGGCGCCGCCGCCCAGCAACGCCGTCGTACAGGCGGCGGCAACCTCGGGTTCGTCGGCGACCACCAGCGCCAGGTGGTGCAACACACTCTTCACCCGGGTGGGCATGGGGTCGTTGACGTCGGTGAAGTAGGGCACCCGCCGGACCAGGTCGAGGTAAACCTCGGCGATCAGGTGGTTCTTCGACGAGAAGTAGGTGTAGGCGGTCGCCGGGGCCACTTTGGCGCGGGCCGCCACCATCCGCACCGTCAGGTCGGCGTACGAATTCTCGCGCAGCGTCTCCAGTCCGGCCGCCAGCACCTTGCGAAAGGTCTCTTCCTGGCGGCGGTTGCGTGGCGGCGCGTCCTGAGGGTCGGCCTCGGACGTGGACACTGCCAGTGCATCGCTGGACACATGTCCAAGCTAGAGGATGGTGGGATGCGAAGCAAGCCTGTTCGACAAAGATGCTGCTTATTGGCATCTGTAACGGCGTTCAGAGTTCAGCCTCTTGCACCGTGCGCAACACGAAGGCTATGGTTCGGGGAAGTAATACCGGACAAGTGTCCACTCGATTGGAGCGAGAAGATGGCGTTGATCGCCGACGGCGTTAGTGCACTGTTCATCGACGGCAAGCCGTGCCCGGGCAGCGCGGGCACCTTCCCGACGATCAATCCGGCCACCGAGGAGGTGCTCGGCGTCGCCGCCGACGCCAACGTCGACGACATGAGCCGCGCCATCGATGCCGCGCGGCGTGCCTTCGACGAGACCGACTGGTCGCGCAACACCGAATTGCGGGTGCGCTGTGTGCGCCAGCTGCGCGACGCGATGCAGCAGCACATCGAGGAGCTGCGCGACCTCACCATCGCCGAGGTCGGTGCGCCGCGGATGCTTACGTCCATCGCCCAGCTCGAGGTTCCCGTCAATGACCTGGCGTTCGCCGCGGACACCGCCGAGTCCTATGTGTGGAATCAGGACCTCGGTGACGCGTCGCCGATGGGGATCCCCACCCGGCGCACCGTCGCGCGAGAAGCCGTCGGTGTAGTCGGCGCAATCACCCCGTGGAACTTCCCGCATCAGATCAACCTCGCGAAACTGGGTCCCGCGCTGGCCGCGGGTAACACCGTCGTCCTGAAGCCCGCGCCCGATACGCCATGGTGCGCGGCGGTGCTCGGGGAACTCATCGCCGAACACACCGACTTTCCGCCCGGTGTGGTCAACATCGTCACCTCCAGCGACCATGGCGTCGGGGCGCTGTTGTCCAAAGACCCTCGGGTGGACATGGTTTCGTTCACCGGATCGACCGCCACCGGCCGCAGCGTGATGACCGACGGCGCCGCCACCATCAAGAAGGTGTTCCTGGAGTTGGGCGGAAAGTCGGCATTCATCATTCTCGACGACGCCGACTTGGCCGGAGCCGCCGGCGTTGCTGGGTTCTCAGTCTGCATGCACGCCGGCCAAGGCTGCGCGATCACTACCCGGTTGCTGGTGCCCCGGGCACGTTATGACGAGGCGGTCTCCATCGCGGCGGCCACCATGGGAGGGATCAAGGCTGGAGATCCCAAGGACCCCGGAACCATTTGCGGTCCACTGATTTCCGCGCGGCAGCGCGACCGGGTGCAGAGCTATCTCGACCTGGCGACGGCTGAGGGCGGCACCTTCGCCTGCGGCGGCGGTCGCCCGGCCGACCGCGAGGTCGGTTTCTTCATTGAGCCCACGGTGATTGCGGGTTTGAGCAACGACGCCCGCCCCGCCCGGGAGGAGATCTTCGGGCCGGTGCTCACTGTGATCCCGTACGACGGCGACGACGACGCGGTGCGCATCGCGAACGACTCGCCGTACGGATTGTCGGGCACCGTATTTGGTTCTGACCCAGACCGAGCCGCCGGGGTTGCCTCACGGATCCGCGCAGGCACCATCAACGTCAACGGTGGCGTGTGGTACTCCGCGGACGCGCCGTTCGGCGGGTACAAGCAGTCCGGGAATGGCCGGGAGATGGGTCTGGCCGGTTTCGAGGAGTACCTGGAAACCAAAACTATTGCGACTTCAGCCAGCTAAAGGTCAACTAGAGGAGCTCGGAGAATGCGGTTCGAAAACAAAGTGGCCATTGTCACCGGATCAGGTGGCGGCATTGGCCAGGCCTACGCCGAGGCGCTGGCCCGTGAGGGCGCGGCCGTCGTCGTCGCCGATATCAACCTGCAGGGCGCCGAGAAGGTGGCCGACGGGATCAAGGGCGAGGGCGGTACGGCGCTGGCTCTGCCCGTCGACGTGTCGGATCCGGTGTCGGCCAAGGAGATGGCCGACCGCACGCTGGCCGAGTTCGGCGGCATCGACTACCTAGTGAACAACGCGGCGATCTTCGGCGGCATGAAGCTGGACTTCCTGGTCACCGTCGACCCCGAGTATTACAAAAAGTTCATGAGCGTGAACCTCGACGGCGCGCTGTGGTGCACCCGCGCGGTGTACAAGAAGATGGCCAAGCGGGGCGGCGGGGCGATCGTCAACCAATCCTCCACCGCAGCATGGCTTTACGCGAACTTCTACGCGCTGGCAAAGGTCGGGATCAACGGCCTGACCCAGCAGTTGTCGCGTGAACTCGGCGGGCAGAACATTCGGATCAACGCCATAGCGCCGGGCCCCATCGATACCGAGGCCAACCGCACCACCACGCCGCAGGAAATGGTCGCCGACATCGTCAAGGGAATTCCGTTGTCGCGCATGGGACAGCCCGAGGACCTCGTCGGCATGTGCCTATTCCTGCTGTCCGATGAGGCGCGGTGGATCACCGGGCAGATCTTCAATGTTGACGGCGGACAGATAATCCGGTCATGAGCGAATCACGTGAAGCTTGGGGTATATCGGGCTTGGCAACCAGGGCGCGCCGATGGCCAAGCGCTACCTCGACTGGCCCGGCGGCCTGACGGTCTTCGACATCAGGGACGAGGCGATGGCCCCGTTCGCCGAGGCGGGGCCACCGCGGCGGCGAGCGTGGCCGAGGTCGCCGATGCCGACATCATCAGCGTCACCGTGCTCAACGACGAGCAGGTGCGCGATGTGGTGGGGCAGTTGGCGGAGCACGCCAAGCCGGGCACGGTCATTGCGATTCACTCCACGATCAGTCACACCACCGCGGTCGAGTTGGCGCAGGAGCTCAAGCCGCATGGCATCCACATTGCGGATGCGCCCGTCAGCGGAGGTGGCAAGGCGGCCGACAAGGGTGAGCTCGCCGTCATGGTGGGCGCCGACGACGAGACGTTCGAGCGGATCAAAGAACCGTTTTCGCGGTGGGCGTCGGTGGTCATCCACGCCGGCGAGCCGGGCGACGGAACCAAGATGAAGCTGGCGCGCAACATGCTGACGTTCATCATCTACTCGGCTGTGGGTGAATCGCAGAAACTCGCTGACGAAGCCGGACTGAATCTCAACGATCTCGCCAAAGTGGTGCGGCACTCCGACGCCCTTACCGGGGGCGCAAGTTCGATCATGTACCGCAGCGACTCCAAGCCGCTGGCTCCAGATCACTTCCTCTACCAGCCCTTCCTGCACACCCGTGCGCTCGGTGAGAAGGACCTCAGCCTGGCGCTTGAGTTGGGGGAGTCGCTATCGGTTGATCTGCCGTTTACCCGGCTGGCACTCGAGAAGTTTGCGGCCAATCTTGGTGTGCCGCATACCGACACCGAAACACCGAAGGAGGCGTGATGGACGAACTGCGCCGCAAGGGCCTCGAAAAGATGAACGAGGTCTACGGCTGGGAGATGCCCAACATCGAGGGCGACGCGTTCTTCGACCTGACCGTCGATCACCTGTTCGGCACGATTTGGAACCGGCCGGGGCTGTCGATGCGCGACAAGCGCATCATGACGCTGACCGCGGTGACGGCGGTCGGCAATCGCGACCTGGCCGAAATCCAAATCAACGCAGCGCTGCTCAACGAGGAACTCACCGAAACCGAACTGAAGGAGATGGCCGTCTTCCTCACCCACTACCTCGGGTTCCCGCTGGGTTCGGCGCTCAACGGCGCAATCGGCGCCGTCGTGGCAAAGCGCAAGAAAGCCGCGGCCAAGGGCGCCGGAGAAGACAAGAAGGCCAACGTCGATGCCGCGTTGAAGATGAACGCGGGTAAGACCGCCGACTGACGTCAGGAGTGCCGCGTCGCCTCTTGTGCGAGTTGGACTCTCGAGCGCAGCCCCAGCTTGTTGTAGACGTTGCTCAGGTGCGCTTGCACGGTGCGCGTGGACACGAAGAGGCGCGCCGCAACGTCTTTGTTCGGCAACCCTTCGCTGACGAGTCTTACCACGTTGATTTCTGCGGGCGTCAGTGCTGCCCAACCTGTTGACGGTCGTTTACGTTCGCCGCGGCCACGTTGCGCATAGGCGATGGCTTCGTCAATGGTAAGCGCCTCGCCCTCGGTCCAGGCCGCCTCGAATGCGTTGTCGCCCATGGCTTCGCGCAACGTGGCCACCGACGTGTCGTGGGCAGCGTCGTAGATCGTGAAGCGGACCTGGCCGGCGCGGTTGCGAAGTGCCTGCGCGGCCCCGAAATAGCGGGCGGCTTCTCGGTAGGCGCCGGCGCCGACCGCAAGTGTGGCCAGGCACTCGAGCACGTCGGGAACGACCAGATACCCCTTGAGGTTCGCCGCGAGCGTCAGCGCGTCGTGGGCGTCGCGCTCGGCCTGGTCTCGATCATTCTGCGCGAGCGCAACGCGCGCACGCGTCACCAGCGCCATCATCAGATGCGCGCCGAGGGCCACCGAGACGGCATCGTCGGCCCAGCGCCGCGCCAGGGTCAGTTCGCCACGTGCCAGCGCAACCTGGGCAAGAGGGGTGACGTTGACGATCGCCAGCTCGGGCTGGACGCTCATCAGTTGCCAAGCCTTCTCGGCGGCGCTGGCCGACGCCTCCACGTCACCCGCGGCCAGGGTCGCGGCGGCCAGCGCCGCGCAGGCAAAGCCCTCGGCGAACTCGCCGAAGTCCGCGGCGCCATGCACAGCCGCGGTCGCGGCGGCCCGTGCTCCTGTCGCGTCGCCGCCGTAGACGAGCAGGTGGCCCAAGCTGACGAGACTAGACAGCCTCCAGCTTTCGTCGTGCGCGGCTTCGGACTCGGCAACGAGGTCGCGGAATTGCGGGATGGCGCCGGAGACGTCGCCTTGCCACCACTGCGCCAAAGCCACACACCAGCGGCACGTGCGCAAGTTGTAGCCATCACCGATCGCCTCGGCAACATCGCGTCCTTCTTCGCCGGCCGCGAGCACCGCAGCCGGATCACCTTGTCCGGTGACCGCCGCGAACGCCTGGAAACCAAGGATCTGGCTCAGGCTCCGGTCATCACCCAGTGCGCGGGCGAGGCCGAGCGCCTCATCAAAGTACGGGCGTGCGGCCTCGGCGTCGAAGGCTGCTAAGCAGCCGCAAGCGGTGAGCGCCCGGACCAGCAAGGCCGGGTCGTCGAGTTCGCGGGCGATCGCCAGGGCCTCTTGTGCCTCCGCACTGTGGTCGTGGATGATTTGCGCGGCGTCGAGCATGGCCCTGTCCGCCAGCGCCCGGGCGCGAACCGCGGGCGGCACCTCCACGTGGTGCACCGTGACGTCGTCGAGCGCGGCTTCGAACCAGGCTGTTCCCTCCTGCGCGCGGCCACGGGTGAGCCACAGCGGTTGCAACGCAGACGCGAGACGCAATGCGGTATGATCGCGGTTTCGGTTGCGGATTCGCGGCACCACGTGAACGCTGCCCGCATGTTGTCCATCTCGATTACGGCCTGTTCGACCCGGTGCTGATGACCGGAGCGGCCGGGGGTGTCGAGCAGGGTCGCCAGCCCGGTGTAGTGGTCCCGGTGGCGGGCGCGAACCGTATCGGCCTCGCCGGACTCGCCGAGCTTTTCCAGCGCGTACTGGCGAACCGTCTCCAGCATTCGGTATCGCGTTCCAAACTGGCTATCTTCGGCGACGACAAGCGATTTGTCGATGAGCAGGGTGAGCTGATCGAGAGTCTGGAAGCGCTCGACGTCGCTGTCGCCACACACGGCCTGCGCCGCATCGAGGTCGAATCCGCCCATGAACACCGCCGCCCGCCGGAACAGCACGCGTTCGGGCTCGGTCAACAACGCGTGCGACCAGTCCACCGACGCCCGCAGTGTCTGCTGGCGGCGCACCGCTGTTCGCGCGCCGCCGGTGAGCAGCCGGAAACGGTTGTGCAGGCTCTCGAGAATCTGCGCTAACGACAGCGCGCGAACTCGTGCCGCCGCGAGTTCTATCGCCAGCGGTATGCCGTCCAGGCGCCGGCAGATCTCGGTCACCGTGGCCGAGTTAGCTTCGTTCACAACGAAGTCGGGCCGGACGTGGCGGGCGCGGTCGGTGAACAACGTGATCGCCTCGTCGGCCAGGGACAGGGACGGCACCGGCCAGGCGACCTCGCCGGGCACCCTGATCGGCTCCCGGCTGGTCGCGAAAATCGTCACCGCCGGGCAAGCCGCCAACAGCGCGGTGGCCAGCGCGGCGCACGCATCGATCAGATGCTCGCAGTTGTCCAACACGACGAGCACGTGTCGGCCGGCGATGACGCGGGTGAGCGTGTCCATCGTGGTACGCCCTGCTTGGTCGGGCAGCCCCAATGCGCGCGTAACAGCGAGCGGCACGACGTCGGGGTCAGTGATGGGCGCCAGGTCGACGTACCACACCCCGTCCGCGAAATCGCCGTCCAGCCTGGCGGCGACCTGCACCGCCAGACGCGTCTTCCCCACGCCGCCCGCGCCGGTCAGCGTCACCAGCCGGTTGGCGCCGACGATCCGTAGTACTTCCTCGATCTCGGCGTCCCGGCCGACGAAACTGGTGAATTGCGGTGGAAGATGCTGTGTCGCACCGTTTTTCGGCGCCCGAAGCGGCGGGAAGTCGTTGTGCAGGTCGGCGTGACACAGCTGCGCGACCCGTTCGGGCCGGGGCAGATCCCGCAACGGGTGGGCGCCCAGGTCAAGCATCCACGCACCATCAGGAAGCCCGTCGGCGAGCAGATCGCTCGTCGTCGCCGATAGGACAGTCTGGCCACCGTGCGCCAGATCGCGCAGCCGCGCGGTGCGGTTGATGGTCGGCCCGATGTAGTTGGCTTCGTCGCGCAGTTGCACTTCGCCGGTGTGCAGGCCGACCCTCAGTTTGATCGGCGAAAGCGGCGTGAGCTGCAACTGCAACGCGAACGCGACGGCGTCGCTGGCACGAGCGAAGGCGACAACGAAGCTGTCGCCCTCGCCTTGCTCGACCGGGCGGACCCCGCGGTGCGCGGCCAGCAGGTCCGATAACGCGCGGTCCAGGCGCGCAATGGCGGCGCTCATTTCGTCAGGTTGGGTCTGCCATAACCGCGTCGAGCCTTCGACGTCGGCGAGCAGCAACGTCACCGTTCCTGTCGGGAGCTCGCTCACGCCCAAGTCGCTCCAATTCAACGGCGGCGGGTCCGCGCGTCGGTCGGTCTCAGCCATGTTAGCCAGCATGCGGGTGTTACCGGCAGCAAACATCGGCAGAAATACCTAGATTCGCTTCGCGGTACTTCGCCGCATCTAGGTCTTTTGGCCGATGTTCTTTGCCTCCGCGCCGCCGATAGTGAGCTCGTCGGACTTGAGGAGGTCACACATGGACAGCAAGACCCTGATCGACGCCCACTTCACGACGGGTGTTCTGCACGGTCACTACGACAGCCGCTTCGAGGACCTCGTTGCCGCACTGGCCGACGAAGTCATCAGCGGCGGCGAACTCGGCGCCGCCATCGCCGTCGACATCGACGGTGAGCTCGTCGTCGATATCTGGGGCGGGCACGCCGATAAAGCAAAGACCCGAGAATGGTCGGAAAACACGATCGTCAACGTCTTCTCCAGCACCAAGAATGTCACCGCGCTGGCGGCACTGATGCTGATCGACCGCGGCCTGCTCGATCCGTTCGCCCCAGTCGCGAAATACTGGCCGGAGTTCGCCGCCAACGGCAAGCACGACGTCGAAGTGCGCCACGTCCTCAGCCACACCTCGGGGTTGTCCGGCTGGGAGATGCCGTTTGCCCTCGAGGACATCTACGACTGGGAGAAGTCCACCTCGCAGCTGGCCGCGCAGGCGCCGTGGTGGCAGCCCGGCACCGCCTCCGGCTATCACGCCGTAACCATCGGCCACCTGGTGGGTGAGATCGTCCGCCGGATCACCGGCAAAACATTGAAACAGTTTGTGCGCGAAGAGATCGCCGAGCCGCTGGGTGCCGACTTTCAGATCGGCGCTCGGCCGGAAGACGACGTCCGCATCGCCGAGCTCATCCCGCCGCCACCGCTGGACGTGCCGCTCGATGCGGTGCCCGAGGATCATCCGATGCGCAAGACGTTCGCCGCCATGCCGCCGACTCCGGAAGCCGCGTTGGCCGCCGAGACAACCGCATGGCGGCGTGCGGACATCGGCTCGGCAAACGGTCACGGCAACGCTCGCTCACTGGTGCGCGCACTGTCACCAATATCATTGGGCGGCAACGTCAACGGGGTAAGGCTGCTGGGCCCCGACACCATCGACCTGATCTTTCAGGAGCAGGCCAACGGAATCGACCTGGTGCTGGCCATGCCGGTGCGCTGGGGCATTGGCTTCGCGCTGCCCAATCCCGAGGCGGTGCCCGACATTCCCGACGAGAAGATCTGCTACTGGGGCGGCTGGGGCGGCTCGATGGCGGTGATGAACCCCTACTGCCGCACCACCTTTGCCTACGTGATGAACAAGATGGGACAAGTCACCCCCGCCGGAACCGAGCGCAGCCGAAAGTACACCCAACTGATCTATCAGGCCCTCGGATAGGTCAGTAGGGCTGGCCGCCTGCCGGCATCACGTACTCGGAGGGTGCCCCGGAGACGCCGTTGATCGTCGTGCCGCCGTTGATCATGCCCGGTGCCATTTCCAGCATGTTGTGCGGGAACCCGAAAGCCGGCTTGGTCAGCGCGTCGAGCCGGGCCAGTTCGTCGGCACTGAGGTCCACATCGACAGCACGCACGTTGTCGTCGAGCTGCGAGAGCCTGCGCGCGCCGATGATGATGGATGAGACGGCAGCCTGTGCGTGCACCCAGGCCAGCGCCACGCTGGCAACGTTCGTCTCGTGTGCCTTGGCGATGATCTCGAGTTCGTCGATAACCGCGTAAGTCTTCTCGTTGAGGAAGCTCTCGACGAGCGCACCACGATCGGCCTGGTGCTGGCCCGCATTGCGTCGGGTGTACTTGCCACTGAGCACGCCGCTTTTCAGGGGCGACCACGGTGTGATGCCGAGGCCGAATTCGCGGGCCATGGGGACCAGTTCTTGTTCGACGGTGCGCTCGAGCAACGAGTACTCGATCTGCAGGCCGACGAAACTCGACCAGCCGCGGAACCGGGCGATGAGGTTGGCTTCCGCGATCTTCCACGCCGGCGTGTCCGAAACGCCGAGATAGCGCACCTTGCCGCGCTCGAACGAGGTCGTCGAGGGCGGCCATCGTCTCGTCGATGGGGGTGTTCGCGTCCCACATGTGCAGCCAGTACAGATCGATGTAGTCGGTCTGCAGCCGCCGCAGCGAGTTCTCGCAAGCGTTGATCAGCGACTTGCGGCCCGCGCCGCCGCCGTTGGGATCACCCGGATACAGTTGCCGCTGAACTTGGTCGCGATCACCAAGCGATCGCGCCGGGCGGGGTGGCGGCCGATGTGGTCGCCGATGATCTTCTCGGAGTGGCTCCTGGTGTAGAAGTTCGCCGTGTCGATGAAGTTGCCGCCCAGCTCGATGTATCGGTCGATGATCTGTTGGGACTCTTCCACGCTGGTGCCCCAGCCGAGATCTTCCCCGAAGGTCATCGCTCCCAGGCATAACGGGCTGACGCGTAGGCCGGAGCGTCCGAGTGTCACGTATTGATCCAGGGGCATGGTGGTCACTTCCTGGTAGATTGTTCGGTTATGCGATTGTTCATTTCTAAACTAGTTCATCTCTGAACTATCTGGCAAGTCGGATGTCTGTCGTCGATGCGGCCAAGATCTGGTCGCTGAACTACCGGGTGCTGTTGTCGGTGATCTCCTGCGCCGAGGCCGATATCACCGCGCTGGGGCTGGACTCCAAGGAGTTGTTCCTGCTCGCCGAGATCGACGAGCATCCGTACCCCGCCGAGCTGGCCGTGACGCTGAGCATGCCGAAGGCGACGGTGACGGTCTACCTGAAAAGGCTTGAGGCGGCCGGATTCGTGCGCCGCGAGATCGACCCAGCCGATCTGCGGCGCCATCGCCTGCTGCTCACCCCGGCCGGACGTCAAACCGCGACGGACGGGCTCGCGCTGTTGTCCGATGAGTTCGACAAGCGTCTCGGACGCCTCACCGTCGCCCAACAAAAGGACCTCAAGAACCTGCTGGAAAAGATCCTCTGACTGCCGCCGCGCGCGCGGGTGCGGCAGGCGGGCGGCGTTGCGGCTAGTCTGACGTGTCGTGCGCGTCCTGGTGATCGGTTCCGGTGCCCGTGAACATGCTCTACTGCTGGCGCTCCGCAGAGACCCACAGGTCACGGGGCTCATCATCGCTCCCGGCAACGCCGGCACGGCCCGATTGGCCGAGCAGCACGACGTCGACATCACCTCCGGCGATGATGTCGTCGCCCTGGCCCGCGATGTCCGTGCCGACCTGGTGGTCATCGGTCCTGAGGTGCCGCTAGTGCTCGGGGTGGCCGACGCGGTGCGCGCTGCCGGCATCGCCTGCTTCGGGCCCAGCAAGGACGCCGCCCGTATCGAGGGTTCCAAGGCTTTCGCCAAGGAGGTCATGGCGGCCGCTGGTGTGCGCACCGCCGCAAGCGAAATCATCGACAACCCAGCGAATGTGGATGCCGCGCTGGGCCGGTTCGGGCCGCCCGCCGGTGACCAGGCGTGGGTCGTGAAAGACGATCAACTCGCGGCCGGTAAAGGCGTGGTGGTGACGGCGGACCGCGATGTCGCACGCGCCCACGCCGCCGGGCTGCTCGAGTCCGGGCACCCGGTGCTGCTGGAATCCTTCCTGGACGGCCCGGAAGTGTCGCTGTTCTGCGTCGTCGACGGTGAAACCGTGCTGCCGTTGTTGCCGGCTCAGGACTTCAAGCGGGTCGGAGAGGGGGACACCGGACCCAACACCGGCGGCATGGGCGCTTACGCGCCGCTGCCGTGGCTTCCCGACGACGTCTGTCGGGAGATGGTGGCCCAGGTCGCCGAACCCGTTGCGGCCGAGATGGTTCGGCGGGGCAGCCCGTTCAGCGGATTGCTATATGTGGGTCTCGCCATCACCTCGAACGGGCCGGCGGTGGTCGAATTCAACTGCCGCTTCGGCGATCCGGAGACCCAGGCCGTGCTGGCCCTGCTCGAGTCACCGCTGGGGCAGTTACTGCATGCGGCGGCCACCGGCACGCTGGCCGACTTCGGCGAGTTGCACTGGCGCGACGGCGCCGCGGTGACGGTGGTGCTGGCGGCCGAAAACTACCCGGGGCGTCCCCGCGTCGGGGACGTCGTGGTCGGCTCCGAAGCCGACGGGGTGCTACACGCGGGGACGGCCCGCCGCGACGACGGCTCGGTTGTTTCGTCGGGCGGTCGCGTGCTTTCGGTGGTGGGCACCGGCGCCGATCTGCCCGCAGCGCGTGCGCAGGTCTATGACATCCTGCGTTCAATTCGGTTGCCCGGCAGCCATTTCCGTAGCGATATCGGGCTCAAGGCGGCCGAGGGAAAGATCGGCGTTTAGAACGCCTTAGAAACCCACCGCCTGACCGTCGCGGCGCGGATCGCTCGCCGCGAGATACCCGCCATCCAGGCGCCAAATCGCCTGGCAGCTGCCGAACTGGTTGTAGTCGTCCACGGCGACTAGATCGTGCCCGCGCTGCCGGAGCTCGTCGAGTGTTGACTGCGGAAAACCTCTTTTCGCAGCTGACCGCAACGCCGTTGATCCAGCGAAAGCGGGGGCCATCACATGCCGTCTGCGGATTCTGGCCGTGGTCGGCGATGCGCACCAGCACCTGGACATGTCCCTGGGGTTGCATGGTGCCGCCCATCACCCCGAAGCTCATCACCGGCGCCCCGTCTTTGCTGACAAAGCCTGGAATGATCGTATGGTAGGGGCGCTTGTTGGGCCCGACCTGGTTCGGATGCCCTTGAGCCGCGGCGAAATCGGCGCCGCGGTTTTGCAGCGAGATGCCGGTGCCGTCGACCACCACACCGGAGCCGAATCCCATGTAGTTCGACTGGATCATCGACACCATCATTCCCGAAGCGTCGGCGGCGGTGAGATACACGGTGCCCCCATTGGGAGTGCCGGCGTCCGCCGGCTTTGCCCGCTTGCGGTCGATCAGTGTCGCACGATGCTTCAGGTATTCGTTGTCCAGCAGGTGTTCCGGGCGCAGCGGCATGTGGTCCATGTCGGCCACATAGGCCTGTGCGTCGGCGAAAGCGAGCTTGAGGGCTTCGATCTGCAGATGCACGCTGTCGGCGGAATCGGCTGGTAGCGCTGACATATCGAATTGCTCCAGGATTCCCAGGGCGATCAGGGCCACGATCCCCTGGCCGTTGGGCGGTATCTCATGCAGCGTGTATCCGCGGTAGGTTCGGCTGATCGTTTTGACCCAATCGGCACGATGAGCGGCCAGGTCGCCGGCTTGCATGACGCCGCCGTTGGCCGTCGCGTGCGCTTCGAGCTTGGCCGCCAGTTCCCCTCGGTAGAACGCTTCACCGTTGGTTGCGGCGATCTGCTCGAGAGTGGCCGCGTGATCGGGAAAGGAGAACCGTTCCCCGGGTTTCGGTGCCCGGCCCCCGGGCATGAACGCTTCGGCGAACCCGGGCTGGGACTTGAACAGTGGCACCTGCGCCGCCCACTGCTCCGCGACGGTCGGCGAGACCAGAAAGCCGTTGCGGCCGTACGAAATCGCGGGCTCGAAGAGCCTCTCGAACGGTAGCTTGCCGAACTTGGCGTGCAGTTCGACCCACGCCGACACCGCTCCGGGCACGGTCACGGAATTCCAGCCGAGCGCGGGAACGCCCTTGCCGCCGAAGTACTCTGGCGTCCACGCTGCGGGCGAGCGGCCGGACGCGTTCAGGCCGTGCAATTCCCGGCCGTCCCAGACGATGGCGAAGGCATCCGAGCCGATGCCGTTGGACACCGGTTCCACCAATGTAAGGGTGATGGCGGTGGCGATGGCCGCGTCGGCGGCGCTGCCGCCCTCGGCGAGCATCCGAAGGCCCGCTTGGGCGGCGAGGGGTTGCGACGTGCACACCACGTTCGCCGCCAAGACGGGCTTTCGCGGCCAGGCGTACGGGAAGTCCCAACCGAAAGGTGTGGTCACCTGCGCTGCCTCAGGTCGTCAACAACGGGGCCATCCAGGTCAACTCGGCTGGCAGCTGTGAGCTCCAGAACCCCGGGTTGTGGCCGCCGGGCGAGAAACCGCCCGCGGGCGGATTGGGCAATTGAGCGATGAATTGCTTTGTCGCATCGTAGAATGGGTCGCTGTCGCCGCAATCCACCCGGATCGGGATGGACGCCAGCGCCGGCATTCCGAACACCGAGTTAGCCGCGAAGTCGTCGGGCCCGTCGAATGCGCCGGGTGCGGCCGCCCCGGAGGACAGCCACAGCGCCGGGCTCACCGCGCAGATCGCCGCGGTGCGTGCCGGCCCCAACCGGCCGCCGAGTAGCAGTGCGCCGTAGCCGCCCATCGACCAGCCCAAGAACGCCACCCGTGAGGTGTCGAGATTTTGCTTGTCCAGCATCGGGATCAGCTCGTTGAGCACCATGGCACCGGCGTCCTCGCCCGATGCCCTCTTGTGCCAGTAACCGCCGCCGCCGTCGACGGCGACCACCGCAAACGGCGGCAATCCTGCGTTGACGGCCTGCGCCAGACCCTGCTCGACGCCGCCGGCCATCACGGTGGCCGCGTCACTGCCTTTTCCGTGCAGCGCGATCACCGGTCGCAGTGGCTTGGTTTGGCCCGGCGGACGGGCGATCGCCCAGTTAGTCGATATGCCACCGCGCGCCGCAGACGCAAATGAGCCCGTCGCCATGGTCGGCGCCGGGGGCGCCGGTTCTAGCGGCGCGGGCGGTGCCAACGGAGCCTGAGTTCCGGGCGCAGATATCGGTACGGCCTGCGACGGGCGGGGCTGAATCAGCATGTCCAGCGCGTATCCGCCGAACGCGCCGGCCGCCACACCGGCACCCAGACGGAGCATCGCGCGACGGCTAAAGTCGGGCATCGAGCAATCATCCCATGGCCGTTTGGCCAAAATGGCATCGCAGTACCACTTTGGCTGGCACCATAGTCAACCGTGACTGCAGCAGTTACTCCCAAGGGAGAACGTCGACGGTATGCGTTGGTGAGCGCTGCCGCCGAGCTGCTCGGCGAGGGCGGATTCGAAGCGGTGCGTCACCGGGCGGTTGCCCGGCGCGCCGGCCTGCCATTGGCGTCAACCACGTACTACTTCTCATCGCTCGACGATTTGATCGCCCGGGCGGTCGAGCACATCGGGATGATCGAGATTGCCCAGCTACGCGCGCGGGTCACCGCGCTGTCTCGGCGGCGACGGGGCCCCGAGACCACCGCTGAAATGCTGGTCGACCTGCTGGTGGGGGACGTGTCGGGTCCGGGACTCGCCGACCAGCTGATATCGCGATACGAGCGCCACATCGCCTGTACCCGCCTGCCCGCGTTGCGCGAAACAATGCGGCGCAGCCTGCGGCAGCGCGCCGAGGCCGTGGCCGAAGCCATCGAGAAATCGGGCCGATCCGTGCATATCGAGCTGGTGTGCACGCTGATCTGTGCGGTCGACGGTTCGGTGGTCTCTGCGCTGGTCGAAGGGCGAGATCCCCTCACGGCTGCGCTGGGGACGGTCGTCGACCTGATCGACGTGCTCGCACCAATCGACCAGCGTCCGGTGCGGATCTGATCGCGGGAGCCAAATCCGAGGGCAGCGTCGGCGTCACGATGTACCCGGTGGCGAAGTCACCGTAGATCGTCACGCCGTCCGGGCAGCGCACCGCATAGAGCGCCACATAGGCGCACACGACGGCGTCGATCGGATCCTCGGCACGACGCAGGTCGCTCTTGCGCTGCGCGCTCAGCACCTGCCGGCGCAGCCCGACCCATTCCGGACCGGCAACCTGTAGCGGCACCGGGGCGTGCGCGAGTCCCTCGATGCCGTCCATCAGCAGCAGCAGCTCGGATTTGAGCTGCTCGAGACCGCGGCCGGGTTTGGCCTTGTACTTCAGCGTGCGTGGCAGCCGGAACAGCGCCACCGTCGCCGAATGGGGGTAGACCTCGATGGCGCGCCGCGCCGCGGACGACCGTGGATCCATGTCGAGCCCGAGCGTCCGGGCCAACCGCGCCCCGCGAGGACCGTTCGCGAACTCGGGTTTTCCCGTGTTGACCGGGTGCGCGCCGGCTTCGAACCTGCGGAAGTCGCGGTTGAACGCCGTCTCGGCCGGACGCTGGCCAGTGGGGTTGGTCACCACCAACGGCGCGTCGAAGGCGACCAGGCAGTCGCCCTGCACGTATGGCCTTACGGCCGCCAGCACGTCGGCGTCGTCGCGGAAAGCACCAACATGCACCAAACGGCGGTGTGAGTCGATCACCGCGATACCGGTCGGATTGCGTACGCCCCAGGCAAGGTCGACGCCGACGAAGTACACCGACTTAGGTTAGGCGGGGTTTTTCCGGGGGGCACGCCACATGCGCCACACTGGTCCCTGCGGGGAGCGGTGTTCGTTTTGCCCGCCTCTCGAGCGACAACCCGAATTGTCGCTCGGAGGCGGACAAATAGTGTGCCCGCCGAAGCAGAGACGCATGTGGCGGATGTGACCTGCGCGAGAACCCGGGCAACCTCGGCGCCGCTATCCGTAAGCTGTGTGTCTGTGAGCATCCCGAACGTGTTGGCCAACCGCTACGCCAGCGCGGACATGGTCGGGATTTGGGCGCCGGAGGCCAAGGTCATCGCGGAGCGGCGGCTGTGGCTGGCCGTGCTGCGGGCACAGGCGGAATTGGGTGTGCCCGTTCCCCAGGAAGTGATCGCCGACTACGAGCGGGTGCTCGGCGATGTCGACCTGGCCTCCATCGCGGCCCGCGAACGGACGCTGCGCCACGACGTCAAGGCCCGCATCGAGGAATTCAACGCGCTGGCCGGTCACCAGCACGTGCACAAGGGGATGACCAGCCGCGACCTGACCGAGAACGTGGAGCAGTTGCAGATCCGGCGATCGCTGGAATTAGTGTTCTTCCACGGGGTTGCGGTGGTGGCGCGCCTCGCCGAGCGCGCGGTGGCCTATCGCGACCTGGTGATGGCCGGACGCAGCCACAATGTCGCCGCCCAGGCCACCACGTTGGGCAAGCGGTTCGCGTCTGCGGCACAGGAGATGCTGATCGCGCTGACCCGGCTGCGGGAATTGATCGATCGCTACCCACTGCGCGGTATCAAGGGGCCGATGGGCACCGCGCAGGACATGCTCGACCTTCTGGACGGCGACGCAGCCAAGTTGGCCGAATTGGAACGTCGCGTCGCCGAATTCCTGGGTTTTGCAACCGTTTTCACCAGCGTCGGGCAGGTGTATCCCCGTTCGCTGGACCACGACGTGACCTCCGCGCTGGTGCAGCTTGGCGCCGGGCCTTCCTCGATGGCGCACACCATCCGGTTGATGGCCGGGCACGAGCTCGTCACCGAGGGTTTCGCGCCGGGACAGGTCGGGTCGTCGGCGATGCCGCACAAGATGAACACCCGCAGTTGCGAGCGGGTCAACGGGCTGCAGGTGGTGTTGCGCGGCTACGCCTCGATGGCGGCCGAACTGGCCGGCGCACAGTGGAACGAGGGCGACGTCTTCTGCTCAGTGGTACGCCGGGTTGCGTTGCCGGACAGCTTCTTTGCCATCGATGGGCTGATCGAGACTTTCCTGACGGTACTCGAGGAGTTCGGCGCCTATCCGGCGGTGATCGGCCGGGAGTTGGACCGCTACCTGCCGTTCCTGGCCACCACCAAGGTGCTGATGGCCGCGGTGCGCGCGGGCATGGGCCGGGAGGCCGCGCACCACGTGATCTCCGAACATGCGGTGGCGACGGCGCTGGACATGCGGGAACGTGGCGCCGAGCCCGACCTAATGCGGCGGCTGGCCGACGATCCGCGGCTGCCGCTGGACCGGGCGGCTCTGGATGCTGCACTGGCCGACAAGAAGTCATTCACCGGTGCCGCCGGCGACCAGGTCGACGAGGTGGCTGCGCAGGTGGATGAATTGGTGGGTCGCTATCCGGACGCGGCCAAATACACCCCGGGTGCGATCTTGTGACCCTCGCCGGAGCACTCTCGGGCATCGACTTCACCGATCTGGACAATTTCGCCAACGGATTCCCGCACGAGTTGTTCGCGGTACATCGGCGGGAGGCGCCGGTGTATTGGCACGTACCGACCGACAACACTCCCGATGGCGAAGGCTTCTGGTCGGTCGCTACGCACGCGGAAACGCTTGAGGTACTGCGTGATCCGGTGACATTCTCGTCGGTTACGGGCGGCTCGCGGGCGTTCGGCGGCACACTGTTGCAAGACCTGGCCATCGCGGGCCAGGTGCTCAACATGATGGACGACCCGCGGCATTCGCAGATTCGCCGGCTCGTCAGTTCCGGGCTGACGCCGCGGATGATCAGTCGCGTCGAGGACGATCTGCGGGCCCGGGCGCGCCGCCTGCTGGATGCGGTGGTGTCCGGCGAACCGTTCGACTTCCTCGTTGACGTCGCCGCCGAACTGCCGATGCAAATGATCTGCATCCTGCTGGGAGTCCCGGAGGCCGAACGACATTGGCTCTTCGAGGCCATCGAGCCGCAGTTCGACTTCGGCGGCTCGCGCAAGGCGTCACTGTCGCAGATCTCGGTGGAAGAAGCCGGGGTCGCGGATGTACGCCTACGGCCAGGAGTTGATCGCGTCGAAGCGTGCGCAGCCAACCGACGACATGTTGTCGGTGGTCGCGAACGCCATGCTCGACGACGGCGAAGCGCCGGCCATGTCGGATCTCGAGCTGTACCTGTTCTTCAGCCTCCTGTTCAGCGCCGGCGCCGAGACAACGCGCAACGCGGTCGCCGGTGGGTTGCTGGTGCTCGCCGAGCATCCCGAGCAATTGCAGGCCCTGCGTGGCGATCTCGACTCGCTGCCGACGGCGATCGAGGAGATGATCCGCTGGACGTCGCCGTCGCCGTCCAAGCGACGTACCGCCACCCGCGACCTCACGCTCGGCGGACACTCGATCGAGGCGGGGCAGAAGGTCCAAGTCTGGGAGGGCTCGGCCAACCGCGACGCGGACGTGTTCGACCGCGCGGACGAATTCGACATCACGCGTAAACCCAACCCGCATTTGGGCTTTGGTCAGGGCGTGCACTATTGCCTGGGCGCCAACCTGGCCCGCCTGGAATTGCGGGTGCTGTACGAGGAACTGCTGTCGCGGTTCGGCACGTGCGGGTTGCGCGGCCCGTCGAGTGGACCCGCAGTAACCGGCACACCGGCATCCGGCACCTGGTCGTGGAAGTGCGCTAACACGCACAGCCGGCACATAGCTTGTCGGCCTACCGTGGCGAATGTGACCGATCGTCAAGAGCGCGCCATGTCCTTCGGATCAATCGCCGAAAACTACGACGAACTGCGCCCGCAGGCCCCGCAGCAGGCGGTGGACTGGCTGGTGCCGACCGGTTGCGAGGTGGCCGTCGACGTGGGTGCGGGCACCGGACTGTTCACCCGCACGCTGGTGGGCAGGGCGGGACAGGTCATCGCTGTCGAACCCGACGCGCGGATGCGCACGGTGCTGACGGCACGATCCCCGGGAGTACGCGTCGTCGAGGGCCGCGGCGAGTCGATTCCGCTTCCAGACGCCGCCGCGGACGCGGTGTTCGTCTCCTCGGCGTGGCACTGGATGGATCCCGAACGGGCCGTTCCGGAGATCGGTCGGGTGCTGCGCGACGGCGGTCGGTTTGGCCTGATCTGGACGAGCCGCGACCGCGAGGTGGATTGGGTACGCAACCTCGATCGGCTGCCCGGCGGGGACAGGGTCGACGCGCAATTGGCCGACCGGTTCCGGCAGCGCCTGTACTTCGATCTCCCCGAACCGCAGATCTTCGACAACGTTGCGCGCGAGGTGTTCCGATTCGTGCGGACCATGACAGTCGGGGACGCCGTCGCGATGCTCGGCACCTACAGCAGGGCCATCATCGCGTCTGTCGGATGACCGCGCGCAGGCGCTCGCCGAAGCACGCATTGCCTTGGAGGAGCGTTTCCCGGGGCCGACACGGTCGACATTCCCATGCGGGCGTGGTGCTGGCGCGCCGATCGAATCGCCCCGCTAGCGGGCGGGAATCGCGATTCCGGCCGCCCGCAGTTCGAGGGCGGCCAGCGCCCGAATGGTGACGGGATCCTCGCGGCGCCAGCCGCCAACCGGGTCCGGGCTGACGGCCGCCAGTTTGCCCGGCGACCGATTCGTCAATGCCCGCAACGCCAGCAGCTGCTCGCCGGCCGGGGTGGCCGCCAATGCGGTCACCACCCATTTGCGCCTGAAGAACCGGAGCCGCAGGAACAGCCACGGCACGACCGCTATGAGGATCGGCGGCGCGGCGACGGCCATCGCCAGCAGCACCGCGAGCCAGCTCGCCGTGGTGTCCAGGTCATGGCCGGCGCCGGCGATGTCCAGGGCGGCCTGGCTGGCCGCGGTCAGCGGCTTGCTGACCGCATCGCCCAGCAACGGAATGTGCTGTGTGCCATGGCCCGCCGACGCCAGGTTGTCGGCAACCCCCTTCGAGCCGCTTTCCACCTGTCGGCCGGCGTCGGCGATCGTCGAGATGGCGCTGTGCACAGCGAGACCGACGAACACCCATATCATCGTCCACACGGAGACGGTGATATCGCTCATCAGTTGGGCGAACAGTCGCAGCGGTTTGGTGGAGTACGGCATGAACCTCATGGCACTGATACCAGCACACTTTGCGATTAGCTTGCCGGATAGGCTGACCCGATGCGCCCCGCATTGTCCGACTACCAGCATCTGGCCAGCGGCAAGGTCCGCGAGATTTACCGCGTCGACGACCAGCACCTGTTGCTGGTCGCGTCCGACCGGATCTCGGCATACGACTACGTCCTGGACAGCACCATCCCGGACAAGGGCCGCATCCTGACCGCGATGAGCGTCTTCTTCTTCGGCCTCGTCGACGCCCCCAACCACCTGGCCGGGCCGCCCGACGACCCGCGGATTCCCGACGAGGTCCTGGGCCGCGCGCTGGTGGTTCGGCGGCTGGAGATGTTTCCGGTGGAATGCGTGGCCCGCGGTTATCTGACCGGCTCGGGGCTGCTGGACTACCAGGCCACCGGAAAGGTGTGCGGCATCCCATTGCCCCCGGGTCTGGTCGAGGCCAGCAAGTTCGCCACACCGGTGTTCACACCGGCGACCAAAGCGGCACTGGGAGACCACGACGAAAACATTTCATTCGCGCGGGTGATCGAGATGGTGGGCGCGGTGCACGCCAACCAGCTGCGCGACCGCACGCTACAGATTTACGTGCAGGCTGCCGATCACGCGCTGCGGAAGGGAATCATCGTCGCCGACACCAAGTTCGAATTCGGTGTCGACCCCGACGGCAACGTGCTGCTGGCCGATGAAATCTTCACTCCGGACTCGTCGCGCTACTGGCCGGCCGATGAATACCGGCCCGGTGTGGTGCAGACCAGCTTCGACAAGCAGTTCGTCCGCAACTGGCTCACCAGCCCCGCCTCCGGCTGGGACCGCGGCGGAACCGCGCCGCCACCACCACTGCCTGATGACATTATCGACGCCACTCGCGGTCGTTATGTCAATGCCTACGAACGGATTTCCGGTCTGAGCTTCAACGACTGGATCGGCCCGGGCGCATGACCGACGCATTACCGCCGGTCGCCAAACGCATCGACACCAGACGCGAGTATCACGGTGACGTCTTCGTCGACCCGTACGAATGGCTGCGCGACAAGGAAAGCCCCGAAGTCATCGCGTACCTCGAGGCCGAGAACGAGTACGCCGACCAAACGACCGCCCATCTTGAACCGTTGCGGCAGAGCATCTTCGACGAGATCAAGGCGCGCACCAAGGAAACCGACCTGTCGGTTCCGGTTCGGCAAGGCGACTGGTGGTACTACGGCCGCACCTTCGAGGGAAAGCAGTACCGCGTCCAATGCCGTTGCCCGGTACAAGATCCCGACGACTGGAGTCCGCCGGTCCTGGACGAGGACACCGAAATACCCGGCGAACAGATCCTGCTCGATTCGAACATCGAGGCCGAAGGCCATGACTTCTTCGCGCTGGGCGCCTGCCTGGTAAGCCTGGACGGTCACCTGCTGGCATACTCCGTCGACGTCCTCGGCGACGAGCGATACACGATGCGGTTCAAAGACTTACGCACCGGCGAATTGTTTCCTGACGAGATCACCCCGGTCGCTGCCGGAGTCACCTGGGCCGCCGACAACCGCACCGTGTACTACACCACCATGGACGAGGCCCGGCGCCCCGACAAGGTGTGGCGCTATCGGCTCGGCTCCGGCGAGGCGTCCGAGCAGGTGTACCACGAGGCCGACGAACGCTACTGGCTCGGCGTCGGGCTCACCCGAAGTGAGGCCTACGTCGTCATTGCGGCGGGATCGGCCATCACCTCCGAGCTCCGCTACGCCGACTCGGCCGATCCCGACGCACAGTTCACCATCGTGCTGCCACGGCGCGAGGGCGTCGAGTACTCGGTGGAGCACGCGGTCGTCGGGGGCCAAGACCGGTTCTTGATCCTGCACAACGACGGTGCGGTGAACTTCACGCTCGTCGAGGCGCCGGTGAGTGATCCGACTCGGCAACGTACCCTGATCGCGCACCGCGATGACGTGCGTCTGGACTTCGTGGATGCCTTCGCCCGTCATCTGGTGGTCAGCTACCGGCGCGAGGCGCTGCCCCGGATCCAGCTGTGGCCGATCGACTCTGACGGCAACTACGGTGAACCCGAGGAGATCTCGTTCGATTCCGAGCTGATGTCGTCGGGCCTGAGTGCCAACCCAAGTTGGGACTCGCCCAAACTGCGGATCAGGGCCGGATCTTTCATCATCCCGGCGCGGGTCTACGACCTCGATTTGGCCACCGGCGAGCGCACGCTGCTGCGCGAACAACCCGTACTCGGCGACTACCGGCCCGAAGACTACGTCGAGCGGCGCGACTGGGCGCGCGCAGACGACGGCACCCTGGTTCCGCTGTCTTTCGTGCACCGCGCGGGTATCGAATTCCCGGCTCCGGCATTGCTTTACGGCTACGGCGCCTATGAGATCTGCACGGATCCAGGGTTTTCCATCGCGCGTTTGTCGCTGCTGGATCGCGGCATGGTGTTCGTCATCGCCCATGTCCGCGGTGGCGGTGAGATGGGCCGATTGTGGTACGAGCACGGCAAGCTGCTGGAGAAGAAGAACACATTCACCGACTTTGTCGCGGTGGCAAGGCATCTGGTGGACACGGGGCTGACGCGGGCGCGGGAACTGGTGGCCTACGGTGGCAGCGCCGGCGGTCTATTGGTGGGTGCGGTGGCCAACATCGCGCCCGACCTTTTCGCCGGGGTCCTCGCGCAGGTGCCCTTCGTCGACCCGCTGACCACCATCCTTGACCCCTCGTTGCCGTTGACCGTCACCGAGTGGGACGAATGGGGAAACCCGTTGAGCGACAGCGATGTCTACTCATACATGAAGTCCTACTCGCCCTACGAGAATGTCGAGGCCAAACACTATCCGGCCATTCTGGCCATGACGTCACTCAACGACACCAGGGTCTACTATGTGGAGCCGGCCAAATGGGTTGCGGCACTGCGTCACACCAAGACTGACGGAAATCCGGTGCTGCTGAAGACTCAGATGGCGGCAGGCCATGGTGGCGTCAGCGGTCGCTACAAAGCCTGGAAGGAAACCGCATACCAGTACGCCTGGTTGCTAGCTGCCGCCGATGGCGACCGCTACGGCGGCGGCCAGGAAGACGGCCTCGGTGGCGGTGCGCAGGGATAGCCGGGTCGTCATCGACTTGGGCGGGTTGGCCATCCGGGAGGCGTAGACGTTGGCCGGAAACATGGCCAGCATCAGCACCAGCAGGCACACCGCGGCCGCCACCCGGGTGACGGGCAGCAACAGGCCCGCGGCGCCCAGCAGCTCCAGCACGCCGGTGACAGTGACGAGCAGACCGGGCTCGGGTAACCGTGGCGGCACAATCGTGATGAGGTCGCGTCGCATCGGCGGCGCGAAGTGGGCTACCCCGGTCACCACGAACATCGCGGCCAGCCCGACGGCGATCGCCGCCGTCCAGCTGCTGACATAGCCAATACCAAGCCAACCGGCGATTCGGGCGGCGATGCTGCCCACCACTAAGGCGATCAACGGAGCCATCTCCAACCTTCCCTAATCTAGACACTGACAAGATAGAACATAAGCGCGAAACTAGTCACTGTCAAGTTAGGGCTGATATGCTGCCGCTATGAGTCGTCCGACCTATCATCATGGCGATCTGCGGGCCGTCATTCTGACCGAGGCCGCGCGCCTGGTGGCCCAGCGGGGCGCCGACCGGGTGTCGCTTCGCGAGCTGGCCCGGGACGCGGGTGTGTCGCATGCCGCGCCCGCCCATCACTTCACCGATCGGCGGGGTCTGTTCACGGCGCTGGCCACACAGGGTTTTCAACTGCTGGCCCAGGCGCTCATCGACGCCCGGCCGCATTTCGCCGATGCTGCCCTGGCCTACGTGCGGTTTGCCATCGAGCACCCCGGCCACTACCAAGTGATGTTCAACAAGTCGCTACTCGACGCGTCAGACAGCGAATTGGTCGCCGCCGAAGCCGCTTCCGGCGCCGAACTGGCCCGCGGTGTGGCGACGCTGCGGGATCCCGACGCACGCGCAGACCCCGCCGCTGCACGGCTGGCGGCATGGTCACTGGTGCATGGGTTTTCGATGCTGTGGCTGAACGGCGCCGTCAACGCTCAAGTGCGAGAGGCTGATCCGATGGATACCGTCATGCGAATCGCGACGATGTTGTTCGAGGGCTGATCGCGCTAATCGATGCCGGCGGTCTGGACGGCCGGTTTCTTGGGCAGAAACGACGCCGGGATGATGGTGAACACCACCAGCACGACGGCAACCGCGAACACCGCTGTGTAGGCACGCGAAAGATCATGCAGCAGATGATCAGCGAAGTCGGGGGTAAGGGTCTGCCGCGGTATCGCAGAAGCGTCAACCGGCACACCGCGACTAGCGGCATTCTGTTGCAGTGTCGCCAGTGTCTTTGCCGCGCTGATGTTTTCACTTCGGTTGAATTGGTTGGTCAGAATCATCGACATCAGCGCGGTTCCCATCGAGCCGCCCACCTGATGGCTGACGCTCATCAGCGTCGTGCCCCGGGCGATCTGGTGTGGGGACAGCGCCTGCACCGACGCGACCGACAGCGGCATCATGGCGCAACCCATGCCCAAGCCCATGATCGACAGCGCGATCAACAGCGTGGGCAGGTAGTGCGCCTGCCTGGCCACACCGAAGGCGAAGGTGCCGAAGCCGGCGGTCATCAGCGCGATGCCGACCAGCACGATCTTGCCCGGTCCCTGCCTGTCCACCAGCGGTCCGGTGAACCGCATGGTCAGCATCGCGCCGAGTCCCTGCGGGATCATGTGCAGCCCGGCCTGCATCGGCGTGTGGTGCAGCACCTGCTGGAAGTAGCTCGGCAACAGCAGGCTGGCGCCGAAAAATGCGGTGGCGAACACGAGCATCGTCACGTTGGCGGAGGTGATCACCCGGTTCTGGAAGAGCCGCAGATCGATGAGTGGGTGATCGGCGCGGCGTAACGCGTGCACGACGAACGCGGCGATCAGCGCCAGGCCGAGGGTCGCCGGTATCAACACGTGGCGATCGGCCACGGTCCCGAAGCGCGGGATGGACGACACCGCGAACAGGAACGTGGCCAGGCCGGGCGAGAGCAGCAGCGCGCCAATCACGTCGAAGGTCTCCGACCGGGCCGGGTGATCCCGGGGGAACACGATCGCCGCGAGGATTGCGGTGACGATCCCGATCGGCAGGTTGATCAGGAATATCCACCGCCAGCTGGAGGTGGCGATCAGCCAGCCGCCCAGGATCGGCCCAGCGATCGGGGCGAGCAGCATGGGGATGCTCATGATCGACATGAGGCGACCGAGCCGTCCGGGGCCCGCCTCGCGGGTCATGATCATGAATCCCAGCGGCAATAGCATGCCGCCGCCGATGCCCTGAATGACCCGAAATACGATGAGCTGCAAGATGCTTGACGCCAGCGCGCACAACACCGAGCTCAGCGCGAACGCCACGACCGTACCCATGAACAGCCGTTTGGTGCCAAACCGGTCGGCCGCCCAGCCCGTCAGCGGGATCACGGTCGCCAGGGCGAGCGTGTAGCCAGTCATCGTCCAGGCGACGACGGCCTGGCTAGACCCGAACTCGGCGATGAAGGTGCGCTGCGCGACGCTGACGACGGTGACATCGATGATCAACATCACCGTGGCCAGGATGCAAACGCCGGAGATGCGTAAGAGGTGGGCGTCCAGTTTGTTGGGATAGACCCGTTCAAGGTCGCCAAGGGCGCCAACCTGCCCGGTAGGGGCGGTGGGCAGCGGGGTGTCGGCCGCCGCGGCGCGGGCCTTCTCCATAGTGGAGCTAAGCATATCGAACCGTTTACCGCAGCGACGACGGTATACGTTCGCTCTCCGACGCGCGGCTACCGCTCAGCTGTAAGCGGTGCGGTGTGGCCCGCCGGCTTCTTCGGCGGAAACGCTGCCGGAATGAGCGTGGAGGCCAGCAACGCGACTGCGAGTGCGAACCCGGACCTATAGGCATGCCACAGCTAACGAGCTGACAGCTGCCGGCCGGCCGTGATTCGGCTGGCTGCGACGGCTTCAAACTGTTCTCACAGGACCGGATATACGCCTGTCGTCTGCGTGTCCTTCACCGTCCGGACACCTGAGATCGCCAAACTGCAAGTGTGTCTGGAAAACTGATCGTCTCGGTCTCGGGGATAGGGGAGCGGACCCTGGCCGACGTCGATGCGTTCTGCGCGCAGATGGATGCCCGCTCGGTACCGGTCTCGTTGTTGGTGGCTCCTCGGCTCAGTGGCGATTACCGACTCGACCGCGACCCGCCTACCGTCGAGTGGCTGTCCAATCGGCGGACCGGCGGAGACGCCATCGTCTTGCATGGCTACGACGACGCGGCCACCAAGAAGCGGCGCGGCGAATTCGCAATGCTGCGCGCGCACGAGGCCAACCTGCGGCTGACGGCCGCCGACCGGGTGCTCGAGCACCTGGGGCTACGCACCCGGCTCTTCGCGGCTCCGGGCTGGGTGGTGTCACCCGGCGTCGTCAAGGCATTGCCGCGCAACGGTTTTCGACTGCTGGCCGATCTTCACGGGGTCACCGACCTGGTCCGGCACACCACCGTGCGCGCTCGCGTGCTGGGCATCGGCGAAGGCTTCCTGAGCGAGCCGTGGTGGTGCCGGATGGTGGTGCTGTCCGCGGAGCGGATCGCCCGTCGTGGCGGCGTAGTGCGAGTCGCGGTCGCCGCCCGCCAATTGCGCAAGCCCGGGCCGTTGCAGGCGATGCTGGATGCCGTCGACCTGGCGGCTCTGCACGGTTGCACGCCGACCGTGTACAAGTGGCGGTCCGACAAGGCCGTTCTCGACGCCGCGTAGTAGGGCGAGCAGACGCAAAAGCCCCCGACACGCCGAGCGTGCGGGGGCTTTTACGTCTGCTCGCGCAGGGTCAGAAGGTGACTGCGCTCTCTTCGGGTAGCACCTGGAAGTCGGTGCTGGTCATCTCGGTGAGCCGGCCGTAATAGATGCCCCGCGCGTCGGGAGCGATGATCCCTTGATGGATGGGCACCGCGCGTGCCGGCGCCACTGCCCGCAGGTAGTCCACGGCCTCCGAGATTCGCATCCACGGCGCCGACGCCGGAGCGGCCAAGACATCCACCGGCTCGTCGGGCACGAACAGCGCGTCGCCAGGGTGCATCAACCTGGCCCGATGACCGCCGTCGTCCACCAGATACGAAAGGTTCTCTATCACAGGGATTTCCGGGTGTATCACCGCGTGGCGGCCGCCGAGCGCCCGAATTGTGAGCTCCCCGACTGACAGCTCGTCGCCGACGTGCACCACCTGAAAGGGCGCGTCCAGCTGCGCCGCGGTCTGCGAGTCGGTGTACAGGGCGGCGTCCGGGTTGGCCTCGATGAGCGCCGGCAGGCGCGCGGGGTCGACGTGATCGGGGTGCTGGTGGGTAACCAGGATGGCGGACAAGCCGGTGATCCCCTCGAAGCCGTGCGCGAAGGTACCGGGATCAAAGAGCACCTTCGTGTGGTCGAACTCGGCAAGTAGGCAGGAATGGCCGAAATGCGTCAGTTGCATGTCTACGATTGTGCCCCGACCGGGGTGGTAGCGCCGCTGTGGGAGACCTACATAGCGTCGTGTCCGCGAGCCGGCGACAGCTGTCGCCGGTAGAGTTGGCGCGCGAATAGATCTGAGCCAGATCTGAGGAGGAATGCCGGTGGCCCGGGTGGTCGTACACGTGATGCCCAAAGCGGAGATTCTCGATCCGCAGGGCCAGGCGATTGTCGGTGCTCTGGGGCGGCTCGGACATCCCGGTATCTCAGATATCCGTCAGGGCAAGAGGTTTGAACTGGAAGTGGACGACACCGTCGACGACAGCGTGCTCGCCGAGATCGCGGAGTCACTGTTGGCGAACACCGTGATCGAGGACTGGACGATAAGCCGGGAGCCGCGGTGACCTCGCGGATCGGCGTCATCACCTTTCCCGGGACGCTCGACGACGTGGACGCCGCGCGCGCGGCGCAGCGGGTCGGCGCCGAGGCCGTCAGCCTGTGGCATGCCGACGCCGACCTCAAGGGCGTCGACGCCGTGATAGTGCCCGGCGGGTTTTCCTACGGCGACTACCTGCGGGCCGGTGCGATCGCCAGGTTCGCCCCGGTGATGTCCGAAGTGGTCGCCGCTGCGGGCCGGGGCATGCCGGTATTGGGGATTTGCAACGGTTTTCAGGTGCTGTGCGAGACCAGGCTGCTGCCCGGCGCCCTCACCCGCAACGTGGGCTTGCACTTTGTCTGCCGCGACGTGTGGCTGCGGGTGGCGTCCAACTCGACGGCGTGGACGTCTCGCTTCGAGCCCGACGCCGATCTGCTGGTGCCGCTCAAATCCGGTGAGGGCCGCTACGTGGCGGCCAAGGAGGTGCTCGACGAGCTGGAGGGCGAGGGCCGGGTGGTGTTCCGCTACCACGACAACCCCAATGGCTCGCTGCGTGACATCGCGGGCGTCAGCTCAGCCAACGGCCGCGTCGTTGGGCTGATGCCCCACCCCGAGCATGCCACCGAAGCGTTGACCGGACCGTCCGACGACGGGCTGGGTCTGTTTTATTCGGCGCTCGACGCCGTTCTTGCCGCGTGAGCCGGTAAAATGCCTGCAGCACTATGTAATTCGGCGAACACGGAACTGAGTGCGTCGGTGGCGTCGTGCGCGTCCTTGAACGTCTGGTCGTCGGTGAGCACCGCGACGCCGAGCTGGTCGACATAGCTCCACACGGTGATGTTGACCGGGGGCTCCCGGCGAGAGGACCCGGTCGAGTAGATCTCGCTGACCGATGCGCCTCCGAACCGGCCACGTTCACGCGGTCCGGCGACGCTGGATACGGCCACGTTCATCATCCGCCTCGGCGGCCCAGGATTTCGTGGTCCTCTTTGGCGATCCGGGTCGCCACCGCAACCAGCCGCGACCGCTCGGCAGGGTCGGCGATGTGAACGGGCAACGACACCGACAATCCCATGGCGTCCATGCCGTTGAGCCTTTTCATCCGACTCCCTCAGCCCAGGATGGGAAGTCGACGCTGACTGGCAAGCCGCTCCAGCGCGGCGTGCATCACCGAACGAACGTGGGCGTCGACTTCTTTGACGTCCGGGTCCGCGCCGAAGCGAGCGGTGATGTCGATCGGTTCGAGCACCTCGGTGACGATCTTGGCCGGCAGGGGCAGATTGGGCGGCAGGATTGTGGTCAGGCCGAAAGGGAAACCGAAGCTCAGCGGCAGAATGTTGAGCCGCGCTCTGGTCAGCCCCAGTCGGCGCGCCAGCGTGTTGCCACGGGTCAGGAACAGCTGGGTTTCCTGTCCGCCGATCGAGACCATCGGCACGATCGGCACCCCGGCTTCGATGGCCGTCTTGATGTAGCCGGTGCGGCCGTCGAAGTCGACGGTGGTGGCGTCCAAAGTTGACCGATAGGAGTCGTAGTCACCGCCGGGGAACACCAACACCACTGCCCCCGAATGCAATGCCGCGGAGGCGTTTTCTCGGCTCGCTTCGATCACCCCGAGGCGGCGCAGCCAGCCGTCCAACGGTCCGACGAAGAGGCCATAGTGCGCCAGCGTGTAAACCGGCCGGTCGTAACCGAAGTTGTTGTAAAAGGCCGGGGAGAAGATCACCACGTCCGGTGTGAACATGCCGCCCGAGTGGTTGGACACCACCAGCGCTCCACCCGCCGCCGGGATGTTGTCCAGGTTTCGCACCTCGGCTCGATACCACCGCTTGATCAGCGGTCCGATGGCGTTGGCTACCTGCTTAGTGAAGGCAGGATCCCATTTGGCGGTCTCTTGATTCTTGGCTGCAGTGCCCCGTACGCCCGCCATGGTGTCCCCCCGTGAGCTCTTGACTGTGATTTTCACCGCATACCCCGTGCGGCCTCTACACTTATAGAGAATATGGCACTCTCCATTTAGGAGAATCAGATATCCACTTTTTTATGGAACCAAACACATGGGGCTGTTCAGGGGGAACGATGGCCGAGAAGGTTCTTGTCACAGGTGGTTTTGGCCTGGTCGGATCGCAGACCGTGCGCCGGCTGGCTGCCGACGGTCACCGGGTGGTCGCCACCGACCTGGGCGCCGCCGCCCAGCGCGAAGCGGCCACGTCGCTGGTCGCCGACACGTCACCGACGGTGATCATCCACCTGGCAGCGGTGATCCCGCCCGTGATTTACCGGCAGCCGGAACTGGCGCGCCGCGTCAACGTCGACGCGACGGTCGCACCGCTGAACGCCGCCCGGTCGTGCACCCATTCGCCGCGGTTCATCCAGGCCTCCAGCAACGCGGTGCACGGTTCCCGCAACCCGCACCGGCATCACGAACTGCTGCGCGCGGAAACCCCGATCCGGCCGTCGGACCTCTACGGCGCGCACAAGGCCGAAGTCGAAAACCACGTGCGATCCTCCGGCCTGCAGTGGGTGATTCTGCGACTGGCCGGGATTATGAGCGTCGAGCCGGGCGCAATGCCGTTCAGCCTCGACGCGCTCTTCTTCGAAAGTGCGCTGCCAACCGACGGGCGAATGCACAGCATCGACGTCCGCGATGCCGCGGCCGCGTTCACCGCGGCCACCACAGCCGACGTTGTCGGTGAAATCCTGCTGATCGGCGGCGACGAGTCACACCTGCTGCGCCAGGGAGACGTCGGCAAGGCACTCGCCGCGGCCAGGGGCCTGACCAACGTGTTGCCCGGGGGGCGGCCGGGTGACCCCGACAGCGACGCGGACTGGTTCGTCACCGACTGGATGGACACCGCCCGCTCTCAGCGGTTGCTGTCATCCCAACAGCACAGCTGGCCGGACATGCTCGCGGAGATGCGCGCCGCTGCCGGCTGGCGGCGCTACCCCATGCGGCTGGCGGCACCCCTCGCGCGAATGGTGCTCAAACGCCGCGCCGCCTACCGACACGCGCCAGGGCGCTACGCCAACCCGTGGGGCGCCATCCGTGCCGAGATGGGCGAGCCCCTTTCCGACGTCAGCGACTGCGTGCCAGTGTCGTAGGGGACTGCGGCTCAGCTGGCGTCCCGCAGCCACGGCTGCTCGTCCTGAAACCGGGAGGGCAGCTCGACAACCTGGGTCAGCTCAGCGAAGAGATCGATCGCGGCTGTGACGGTGCGGTCGACGAAGGAAGCGAAGTCCTCGAGAGACATGCTTTCGCGGATCCACTGAGATCTGCGGGCCACAACACCGATGCGCTGTGGGTCAGAGGAGCCGTGCAGGATCGCGGTGACTTCGCGGTTCCGCTGGTTCCACGTGTCGGCGAAGCGCGTCAGCCAGGGGCGGTCGGCGACGGGGAAAAAGGATGCGGGAGTGACCCGAATGATGACCACGTCGCCGAACGAGGGGGAGACCTCGAGGTGGACGTGCAGTCGCGGATGGGCGTTGGCGACGAAGAAGTATTCGCCATCGTGCTGGCCCCGGAAGAACCGCAGCCCGCTGGTGGACATGTAGCGTTCTATGAGGGTCGCACAGGGCGAAGCACTGTTCATGGGATTGATCTTGACGCCCGCGGCTTTGGGGATCCTTTGAGCCGAGCCTTCAAGCACCGAAGAATCTGTTGAGAATTTGCTGAGGAAACCGGCCCCAGCCGCGAGGAGCCGGTTCGGAATGTCGGGTCATGCCGGGTCCAGGTCGATGCGCACGGTGAGCAAATCGGTGCCCAACCCGCGCACCATCGAGCTGTTGAAGCGCGGCAAGGCCGTCAAGCGGACGTACGGGTCGTCGTCGGGCAGCAGGTCGGCGGCGCCGGCGCGCCAGCGACCGCGGATGCGAACCCGGACCCTGTTGTTCGCTCGGATGTTTCGCACGTAATTCGACGATTCGCCGTGGTCGGACACCAACCAGAATGAGTCGCCGTCGAGCCGGCCGCCGATCGGTGTGCGCCGCGGCTGCCCGCTGACGCGGCCGGTGGTCTCGAGCAGCGTTTGCATTGGCAGCCGACGAGTAATGGGGTTGGCGATGCGCCGGTGGAAAAAGCCGACACGGCGGCGTTTCCGGTCGGCGGCGGATGTGTTGGACTTCATATCCGCCAGCATTGTCGAGACTATTAGTCTCGTCAAATCCTCGCGCTAGCCTTCACCCTGTGACGGGACGGCCCCATACCGGCAGTCGGCGCAACGAAGCCGCCGAGCAGGCGATTCTGCAAGCGGCCGCCGAGTTGCTCGCCGCTGGCGACGGCGCGCTGATCACCGTGGGCGCTATCGCGCAGCGGGCGGGGGTAGGAAAGCAAACGATCTACCGCTGGTGGCCGTCGAAGAGCGCGGTGCTGCTCGACGCGATGATTCATCGGGCGGAGCAGGTTGCGCCGTCGCCCGATACTGGCGATCTGCGAACCGACTTGCGTGGGTTCCTGCGGTCCACGTTCGCCGCCGCGCCCGACAACCGCAGCTTGCTCTTGGGGGTGCTGCGGGAGGCATTGGGCGACGCCGCCACGATGGAACAACTCGCGGTGTTCAGCGCCGCGCGGCGCGACGCGTTGGCCCAGATCCTCGACCGAGCACGCGCGCGCGGCGAAATACCGGAAACGGCGAAGATCGACGCCGTTGTCGACCAAGCGTTCGGGTTACTGTGGTATCGAATGATTTTCGCGCACCACCCACTCGATGAACGCGCCGCCGCCGATGTCGCGGCGGCGCTCGCAACGCAGCTCAGCGCGAATCAGGAGATTTGACAATGGCATTCGCGGTGGAGCGGTTCGACCATATCGTCGTCAATTGCCGCGATGTCGAGTCCACGGCCGCGTGGTACGAGCGGGTGCTGGGCATGAAGCGCGAGACGTTCGGGCCGTCGAACAGGACAGCCCTTTGCTTCGGAAATCAGAAGATCAACCTGCGGCCCGTCGGTGCGCTAGCCGATGATCCAGACTGGGTCACCGGGACCGTCGAAGCGGCCGGTTCCGAAGATTTGTGTTTCATCACGCGGTGCACCCCCGACGAGGTACGCGCCCATCTCGTCGACTGCGGAGTCGAAATCACCTCGGGACCGGTCATCAAGACGGGCGCGTTGGGTCCGATGACCTCCCATTACTGCCGCGACATCGACGGCAATCTCATCGAGATCGCTGTCTACTGAACCCGTTGCTCACAGCGGATACAGGGACGGAAGGTTGACCACGATGGCCTCTTGGGTGCTGCGTGCGATCACGACTTCCGCGGGCGTGTCCGGATCGGGGTTTTCTTCCCGGTGCGGCAGATAAGGCGGGACGAAGATGTAATCGCCGGCCCGCGTCGAGATGCGCACCTCCTGGACACCATCGTGAAAGACGAAGTCCGGGTTACCACTTCGCACATAGATCGCCGTCTCGGCTTCGCCGTGATGATGGTTGGCCGACGCGGTTGCGGGAGACACATGTGTCTCGCCCATCCACAGTTTCTCTGCACCCACCGATCGTCCGCTCAGCGCGGCGAAGCGCCGCATCCCCTCCGACTGTGCGGTGTCCGAGGTGATGTCCGACGCCTTGACGTGGTGCACCCTGTTCCGCGCGGCTTCCGTTGTGTCCGCGTCGAAGTCGGGGTGAAATCCGTCCGAAGTTGCCATCAGCGCTCCCTGTTCGGTTACCTTGCTGCGCTGTCCTGAGACGAATCCCGATAAGCCTCGAGCAGCCTCAGCCACAGTTCACTGATCGTCGGGAAGCACGGCACCGCATGCCACAACCGAGCGATGGGCACCTGACCGGCGACGGCGATGGTGGCCGAGTGCAGCATCTCGGTGACACCCGGACCGACCAACGTCACGCCGAGCAGACACCCCCGGTCCTGGTCGACCACCATCCGTGCGCGTCCGGTGTATCCGTCGGCATACAGCGCTGCCCCCTTGACAACATCACCGATTTCGATGTCCACCGTGTGCACCCGGTGACCGGCCTGCACTGCCTGCTCGGCTGTCAGCCCGACCGCGGCGGCCTCGGGGTCGGTGAAGAACGCCTGCGGCACCGCGTGATGGTCGGCGGTGGTCGCGTGCACTCCCCACGGCGCGGTGTCCAACGGCGTTCCCGCCGCACGGGCCCCGATTGCCGCTCCCGCGATGCGTGCTTGGTATTTGCCCTGATGGGTCAGCAAGGCCCGGTGGTTGACGTCGCCCGCGGCGTAGAGCCAGCCGCCGTCGACGGCGGTGACAAGGCAGGTGTCGTCCACATCGAGCCAGCTGCCCGGGGTCAGGCCCACCGTCTCCAGGCCGATGGAGTCGGTGAGGGGCGCCCGGCCCGTAGCGAAAAGCACTTCGTCGACCTGCAATTGCGTGCCCTTGACGTCACCGTCCAACTCGAGGGTCACCGGCGCACCGGGGTCGGGCCTACGCAGCGCCCGGACGGAGACGCCCACCCGAACGTCCACGCCCGCATCGGCGAGTCCGCGGCCGATGAATTCGCCCACGAAGGGTTCCATCCGGGGGAGCAGCCCGGATCCCCGGGCCAGCAATGTCACCGAGGAGCCCAATCCCTGCCAGGCCGTTGCCATTTCGACGCCCACACCGCCGGCTCCGACCACTGCGAGCCGGGCCGGGACTTTGCTGCTGTCGGTGGCTTGGCGGTTGGTCCACGGGCGGGCTTCGGCCATGCCGGGCAAGTCGGGCAGCACCGGCCGGCTTCCGGTGCAGATGACGACCGCCTGCCGGGCGGTGAGTGTCGCCTCTGCACCGCTGGATGTGGCGACCACGACACGCCGGGGGCCATCCAACCGCCCGTGGCCGCGTATCAGCGTCGCGCCGATCCCCGCCACCCAGTCGGCCTGACCGGCGTCGTCCCAGTTGCTGACGTTGCGGTCACGGCGGCCGAAAACGCCTTCCGCGTTGATCGGACCGGTGGCCGCCTCGCGCGCACCGTCGATGTGGCGGACTTCGGAGAGTGCAATGACGGGACGCAGCAACGCTTTACTGGGCACACATGCCCAATAGGAGCATTCGCCCCCGACGAGTTCGCGCTCGACGACCGCGACACTCAGGCCGGCGGCCCGGGCGCGCTCTGCGGCGATCTGCCCGACCGGCCCGGCGCCGAGCACGATGACCTCGTAGTCCTGTCCCGGTTGCTCCATCGAAGGCCCCTCTCGGTTCGGCTCCGCGGGTTACGCTACGCGTCCGCCGCCCGGTGTCGTCGGTCGACGAGTCGCTCGGCGAGCTGGTGCAGGTCATCGACTACCAGGTCTGGTTGGGGCAGGCCATCAACCGGCAGCGGGGGGTTGCCCCAGCGCGTGATGAGAGCGGTCCTGAAGCCGACATTTTGTGCGCCGAGGATGTCCCACACGTGCGCCGCCACCATCATGCAATCGCTAGGTGCCACCCCGAGTTCTTGGCACACATACCGATAGACCACTGGCGACGGCTTGAACGCGCGGCAGGGGTCGACGCTTAAAGTGCGCTCGAAAAGCCCGGCCAGTCCGGCGTTTTCGAGCGGCGTCGGCCCCTCTGGATTGGGTGGCGAATTCGTCAGAGTAACCAGGCGAAAGCCATTGTCGCGCAGCCGGATTAATCCGGCCGCGGTGTCGGGGTGCGCCGGCATCGTGAGCATCGCGGCCTTCAGACGCAACACCTCCTCGTCGGTGATGTCCACCCGATAGATGTCGGCCAGCATGCGTAGCACGCCCTGGCCGAGCGTGAAGAAGTCCACATAGCATTCCGACAGAGTGGCGGTCATCGAGTACATGACAAGCTGACCGAACCATTCGCGGAGCACCCGCCGATCGCCGAATAGTTCACCGAAAAGCGGTGCGATGGAATCGATGTCGATGAGTGTCTCGTTCACGTCGAACACGAGCACCGTCGGTGTAGGAGTGGGCATGCGCGCCTAGCGCCTCACATTCTTTACCGCGGGAATATCCGGCCGAAAATACACAATCAGGCACAAACAAATCAACGTCACCCCCAGAATCGGCCATCTGAGCGCGACGATCGCCGCGGCCACGAAGCCGCCGATCGTTATGAACGACCTCATTCGAAGCAGTCGCTGCAGCCGGTGCGAAATGTCCTCGTGGGCGGCCGATCGACGACTTCCGTGCACAGCGCCAGATAAGTGATGTTCACCAGTACGAATACCAACGCGTACAGCGCCACGGGTGCGGCCGCCTCCAGCCGAGAGTCGGCGATCCATTCGGTGGTGAACGGGATTAGCGACACGGAAAACAGATGTGCGAAGTTCGACCAGGTCAAGCGCGCGTCGCATGCAACAAATGAGATGGTTGACCCAGACGATCGCGATGAACAGGTAGCTGATCACATAGCTCAGACCCGTGGGCCACAGCGGCAGCAATGCGCCGAAGGTATCGGGGTGAGGCGGATTCAGCTTGAGGACCAGGATGGTGATGATCACCGCAAAGACAGCATCCGAGAACAACTCCGCCCGGTCTGGGCTGGTTTGTCGCGTCGTCATCCGCTGCCTCCCGGGTCAATGTGCTATTCAGGCTGACTGGTGGTTGGGGTCTGGCAGCACCTCATCGGTGTCCAGCCCGCGGTCAACACCGTGCGGGATAACGGTTTGGCCCGGCTCGAGTTGTAGCTGCTTGCCGTCGAGGTATATGTCGATCTTGTCGGGCTCGAAGGACACCAGGTTGCTGACTCGCCCAACCTCTGTCCAGGCGTTGACATAGGACCAGGCCGCGCGTTTGTGACTGCCGATGTCGTAGTAGGAGGCGATGCCCTTGTACGGGCAGAAGGTTTGTCCTTCAACGGGTTTTAGTGCTGATGTGTCGATGTCCTCGCGCGGCACATACCAGCGCGGCGCGAAGCCGGATTCGTACAAGGCCAACGGCTGCTGGGTATCGGCGATCACTCGTTCGCCGTCCCGTACCACGAGATGCCGTGAAGTGGAACGGATGTCGATGCGGTGATAGGCGTCGGCGGCATGCCCGACGATCCGTTCGTCCTCCTCGTAGAAGGCGTCCATGGCGCGCCAGGCGAATGCGACGCGTCCACCTAGAACCGCCGCGTGCTGCGGCAGTCCCGTGTGCTGCCAAGCGGCATGGTTGGCTTCGCTGTCTGGTTGCTCCGGAAGCTTGACCGTGAACCATCGCGTTTCGCCGAGGTCCTGGTTCTGAGTCAGCCGATCCTCGGCGATCAGAATCCCCGATTCGATATCTTCCTGCGGAAAGTAGGCGACCGGGTAGCGGCCCGGTTCGTGTAAGAGCATGACGTCCTCGCTGTCGGCGATCCACCGGTCTGCGAAACGCACCCGCATCCGGCGACGCAACGGCTCGGCGAACAGCAGCCGCGGTGGCAGCGGCTGTGCTGTGAGGAAGTGCCCCACCGATCCGGTAGCGAGCGGGCCCTGTTGCCATGCCAAACCCATCGTCATGTCCTTTCGAATGCGAATTCTGTTCTCAGGAGCGCATCAATCCATCACCACGACCATCTTGCCGCCGGCTTCTCCGGCCTCCATCACTCGGTGAGCTTCATGAATCTGGTCGAACGAGAAGACGCGCGTCGGCTTCGCGTCAAGCTTGCCCTCAGCCACCTGTCGTGCGATGTCTTCTAGCGGCACATCGGAGAGCGGGAAACCCGGAGTCCCAAACACGAAGCTGCCGAGGAAGTTCCAATTGACACCGCTGGCCATGCGGAGCAGCGGGTTGAAGTCACCGATGGGGTCGAGTCCACCGAGCCATCCGGCAAGGCATGCCGTGCCGCCGCGGCGGAGCATATCGAGGGAGTCGAGGATGGTGCTGTTGCCCACCAGGTCGAGGACGGCGTCGATCTGCTTCGATTCGGCCTTCGATTCGGGAAGGTGGGCGGCCAGGTCGCGCCTCTCCAACTCGACGCGCGAAGCACCCAACTCTTCGAGCATGGCGAAACGTTTGGGGCTACGCGCGGTGGCAATGACGCGCGCACCAGCGGCAACGGCCATCTTCAGTGCAGCCTGGCCGAACGACGATGTCGCGCCGCGCAGCACCAGTGTTTGTCCCGCGGTCAGGTTGAGGTTGCGGAACAGGCATGTCCAAGCGACCGCGTAAGTTTCGGGCAACGCCGCCAAATCTGACCACGGCAGGTCGGATTCGATCAGGGCGACGTTCGCCGCGCCCACGCGCGTGTATTCGGCGTAGCTGCCGTTGATGGTTCGCCCCAGCCCACCCATCAGCGCCGCCACCTTGGCGCCGAGCGGAAATTCGCCGCCCGGGCAGGAGTCGACGATGCCGACGCATTCGATGCCGCTGACTTCGGCGGCCTCGGCCCATTCTCCTCGGCGCATGTGCAGCTCGGCGTGGTTGATCCCGAATCCCTGTACTTTGATCACCACTTCGCCGTCTTTGGGTAGCGGCTTGGGGATGTCGGTGTACACCAGGCTGTCGAGCCCGCCGAACTCCTTCAAGATGATCGCGCGCATGGTTTCCCCGCCGGGCTGCTCACGTACCACGGCCGGCGCGGTGGGCAGCATGCTGGTGGCTGTAGCGCTGGCGTCTTCCATGGAATTCGCCTCTTTCCAAATCATTAGGGGGCCTTACAATGTCGGATTGCGAAGGCCGCACCGGACCGAACTGAGTGGGCTATATGACCCATTATTATGGGCGGATAGACCCAAAAATGTCTAGGGTGCAGGCTCAGGATTTGGGTCCACGTCGGGACCGGCTGCCGCGGCCCTTGGGCTGCGGAGCAAAGGAGCGCACATAGTCAACTGCGGCGTTGACGGCGACCCGCAGCGGTTCCGCTTCGCCGGTGGTGTGTGTGATCATCGCGCCGCCCTGGTGTGCGATGACCAGCGCCACAGCGAGGTGTCGCGGGTCGGCGTCGTCGCGCAGCTCGCCTCGGTGCCGCATCGCCGTGAGCCCGGTCTGGAACAAGTCAAGCCATTCGTCGTACCCGTCGGCGAGATCGTCGCGGATTTCGTCGTCGGCGTCGATCAGCTCGCCCGCCAGCGAACCGTAGACGCATCCGCCCAGGCGGTAGACGGTGTCGATGTCGGCCACGCAGGCGTCGGCCCACGCTTGCAGGGCATCGAGGCTGTCGAGCGCGCCGAGCTGCGGCTGAGTGTGGAATGCCACGACGTCGTCGCGGCGTGCGGCGATGACCTGGCGGGTCAGATCGCGCTTGTCGCGAAAGTAATGCGAGATCTGGGATCCGCCGACCCCGGCGGTGCTGCGCACTTCGTCGATGCTGGTGTTGGCGACGCCGCGCTCGAACATGAGCTTCGCCGCGGCGCCGACGATGCGCGCCCGAGTCGCCAAGCCTTTGCGGGTGAATCGAGATGTGCTGTCGTCGTTCATCAGTGAGCTCTTGTTGGCGCGCGCCGGCCGCGCGGACGTCGGGGCGGGCGCGGGGGCCGTTCGGCAGGGTCGGTAGCGAACATGCGCAGATAGTTGACCGCGAATCGAACGGCGTCGGCGTGCGGCCATTCCGCCCGATAGGTAAAAGCCAACGTGCCGCCGCCCTGGTGCGCACTGACGATGACCATCGCCAACCGTCGCGGGTCGGCGTCCGCGACCAGAACGCCGCGGTCTTTCATCCGCTCGATCGCCGCTTCAAGCAGCTCGATCCACTGCCGGTAGCCCGCGGCCAGCGTGGCGCGGGTGGTGTCGTCGGACTTCGCCAGCTGTGCGGTCAGGGCGTGGAAGGTCGGTGTGCGGCCGGAGGTTCCGATGTGTCTGAGGTAGCGCATGTTGAGGTCGATCCATCGTTCGAAGTCGTCGAACGAGTCCAAGTCCCGAAGCTTGGGCTGCCGATGAAACTCCAGCACCACCCCGATCTGGCGCCGGACGACCGCGCGGATGAGCGCGCTCTTGTCGGTGAAATAATGTGCCAGCTGAGAGCCGCTGACCGACGCGGCCGTTCGCACGCGTTCCATGTTGGACGCCGCCAAACCTTCGGTGACGATCAGCTGGGCGGCCGCCTGCACGATCCGGTCCCGGGTGGCGCGCCCCTTGGGGGTCAACCGTTGTTCGTCCTGAACGTCGGGATGGGCCATCGCGTCAGGCTAACCCGGGGCGCCTCCGAATATGGGATATCCAGCCCATTAGAAGGGCGGGTCGGAGCGTGCCGCCCGCGGGTCCGCATCAGGCGGGCACGTGCACCTTGGCGAGGAAATTTCGGATCAACTCGGCGACCTCCTCCAGCGCGGACTCCAGCAGAAAGTGCCCGCCGTCGAGAAGGTGGATCTCGGCATCGGGCAGGTCGTCGGCAAACGCCTCGGCGCCGGCCGGACCGAATATCTCGTCGCCGCGACCCCACACCGCCAACAGCGGCACCCGGGTGGCGCGGAAGTACTCGTGAACGCGCGGGTACAGCGGTGCGTTGGTGGCGTAGTCGCGCAACAGCTTTAGCTGCACCTTGTCGTTTCCGGGCCGGGATATCAGCGCGTAGTCGTGATACCAGGACTCGGGGTCTACCAGCGTCTCGTCGGGCACGCCGGTGACATATTGCCATCGAGTGGCGTCCAGTGTGAGGAACTGCCGCACCGCGGCCTCGTTGTCGGCTGTCTGCTCCGTTTGATAGGCCCGGACTATCTTCCAGAAGCTCTCGACGAACCCGGCGTCGTAGCCGTTGCCGCTTTGGCTGACGATCGCCGTGATCGCGGCCGGGTCGCGCAGCGCCAGCCGCCAACCGATCGGGGCGCCGTAGTCCTGTACATACATTGCGTACCTGCCGACTCCGAGCGTGCGCAGCAGGCCGGCGGTCAAGTCCGTCAGCGCGTCGAAGGTGTAGTCGAACTCCTCGACGGGCGGCGCGTCGGAGAGTCCGAAGCCGAGATGATCCGGCGCAATCACGTGGTAGCGGTCGGCGAGTGCGGGAACCAGATCCCGGAACATGTGGGAGCTGGTCGGGAATCCGTGCAAGAGGACCACCGCGGGTGCATCGGGGTCGCCCGCCTCACGGTAGAACAGCCGATGACCGTCGATTGTGGCGTAGCGGTGATGAACAGCCGGCATGACGCACCCCTTTGGCAGTTCTGGGTTGTATGACCCAGTATGCACCAAAACGGTCGGCGCGCAACAGTGTCCGCAGCCGGGTATTGCGACGTGCCCGGGGTTTGGAATATTCTGGGCCAGCCATCCCAATTTAGAGCGCCTACCAGGCCAGAGGAGTACTTGCCCGATGGGTAACGCGTTGCGGGACAAGACCGTCGTGGTGGTCGGGCGCGGCAGCGGGATAGCGCGGGCAGTTGCTTTGCTGGCGCAGTCGGAAGGCGCGCTGGTCATCGTGGCCGGACGCGATCAAGCAAAACTCGTCAGCGCCTACACCGGCAGTCATATCGGCGCCGAGGTCGTCGACGTCACCGACGACGAATCGATCGCCGCCCTCGCTGACCGCGTAGGCGCCGTCGATCATGTGGTGTCAACCGCATCGGCCCGCGCCCGCGGGAAGCTGGCCGACCTACAGCGCCACAACCTGCAGCAATCATTCGACACCAAAGTCATCGGCCCCACCATGCTGGCTAAATACTTTGCCCCTCAAATCAATCCGGGCGGCTCGTTCGTGCTGTTCTCCGGGGTGCACGCCTTCAAGCACAACGTCGGCTACCTCGGGGTCGGTATCACCAATGGCGCCGTGGACTTCCTCACCCGCTGGCTGGCCGTCGAACTCGCTCCGATAAGGGTCAACGCGATTTCGCCCGGAGTCATCGATACGGGCGCCTGGGACGCGATGGGCGAGGACGGCAAGCGCGATTACTTCCAGCACATCGCCGACAGCAACCCGGCGCGGCGAATCGGAACACCCGAAGACGTGGCCAGCGGCGTATTGTTCGCGATGACCAACACGTTCATGACCGGCATGACGTTGAAGATCGACGGTGGCGAACCACTTGTCTGAGGCCGAGGAGACGCCGTGGGCAGGCTCGTTTCGGTTAACGTGGGCATGCCGAAGAACGTCCCATGGCGGGGCAAGACCGTGTACACGGGGATATGGAAGACCCCGGTCGAGGGACCAGTCATGGTGCGGCGCATCAACATCGACGGCGACGGCCAAGGCGATCTCGCCGGCCACGGCGGCGAGCAGCGCGCGGTCATGGTGTATCAAACCGAATCGTACGACTTCTGGAAGACCTACCTGAATCGCGACGACCTCGCGCCCGGTCACTTCGGGGAAAACTTCACCGTCACCGGACTGGCGGACGCCGAAGTCTGCATCGGTGACCGCTACCGCATCGGAGACGCCGAATTCGAAGTCACCCAACCGCGGGTTACCTGCTTCCGCGTTGGCCTTCGCCTGAACGAGCCGGAAATGCCCAACCTGCTTGTTGCCCAGCACCGTCCGGGCTTCTACTTCCGCGTCATCACGGAGGGGCAGGTCCGGGCCGGGGACGACATCGTGCGGACTCGGCGTGGACGCCACGAGCTCAGCGTCGCCGATGTCGACGCGTTGCTTTACCTGCCTGACCGCAACGTCGAGCAACTCCGCAAGATCATCGACGTTCCGGCGCTGAGCCCTGGCTGGCAGCAGTCGTTCAACGAGATGCTGGCGGCGCACGAGACTTCGACGGCGCCGACGGCGCCGCCGATCGGAGTCGAGCCGGGGTGGAACGGATTTCGCTCGTTGCGCGTAAGCGCCGTACACCGCGAAAGCGATAACGTGCTGTCGATCTGCCTGGAGGCCGAGGACCGGGCCCCGCTTCCGCGGGCGCTTCCGGGTCAGTACCTGACCGTGCGAATTTCTGGCGCCGGCGACCCGACGCCGCTGCGCAGCTATTCGCTCTCCGGTGATCCCGGCACCGGGAGCTACCGCATCAGCGTCAAACGCGAAGAGCATGGCCTGGTGAGCCAGTGGCTGCATGCTCGCATCCAACCGGGGTCGGTGATCGAAGCCGCCGCCCCCCGTGGTGACTTCTATTTGACCGATGACAGCACGGCGGTCGTTCTGCTCTCAGCGGGAATCGGTGCCACCCCCGTGCTGGCCATGTTGCACGCGCTGTCGGCTGCGGGCAGCGGTCGCGACATCTGGTGGCTGCATACCACCCGGAGTCCTGAAACCCAGGCTTTTGCAACCGAAGTAACGACACTGATCAAGTCTTTGCCTCATGCGCAGGAGCAGGTGTTCTACACACAAACCGGCGGGCGCATGGATCGGCGGTCCATCGCGGAGCTGGACTTGCCGGCTGATGCCACGGCTTATCTCTGCGGCCCAACGCAATTCATGACCGATATGCGCGAAGCGCTGACGTCCCTTGGATTCGATCCCGCACGCATCCACAGTGAACTATTCGGTGCGCTGCCGCCCATCAACCCGGGCGTCGTCGACACGGGACAGCGCACGCCGCCGCACCCGCCGCCCGGAACGCCGGGCAGTGGACCGTCGATCACCTTTTCGCGCAGTGGGCTTACGGTTAAGTGGTCTCCTGACTACGGCAGCATCCTCGATCTCGCTGAAGCGTGCGACGTGCCAACGCGATTCGCCTGCAGAAGCGGGGTCTGTCATGTGTGCGTCACCGGGGTCGTGGCCGGAGCGACCACCTATGTCCAGTCACCATTGGAGCCGCCTGAGCAGGGAACGGTGCTGATCTGCTCGGCGGCTCCGGCAACCGACCTCGTGCTGGATCTTTAGACGCTGAGCGCGACCGACGCCTCGGCGGTGTAGCACAGGAACGTCAGGGTCTCCTGCAGATACAGCTGCACGGTGTCGGCGTCGTGGCTGGTGTAACCGATCGAGACGTCGGTGCCCAGCTGCAGGTCGAAATCGCCGCCGCGGGTGGTCAATACGAAAGCACCGTCAATGGCCGGAGCCCAGATGATGTCGCCGGGAACCAGCCGGTCGATGTGTTCGAGGATCGGATATCCGTGTTCGGTGGTCTCGCTGACCTTGGTGTAGACGTCGGCGGACAGCAGCACCGAGTAGGGGCCGTCGACGCCGGCCAGCCGCAGTTCGGTGATCGCCTGGGTGATGACGTCCGGAATTTCGCTGGGATCTGTCGGCAACGTCAGCGGCTTGTTCGAGCTCGCGCCGCGGATGCCCTCGATTGACGCGGCGGCGTAGCCCTCGAAGATGGCGCGGTCTTCGATGAACGCCAGCTTCTTGGCGGCCTCCTTGACCGGATCCCAGTCGGAGTCCTGCGCGCCACGCTCGACATTGTCGATTTCAAGACGCGACAGCGTGAACGGAACCCGCAGGCGGACAAGCGGTTTACTTTCCCGTAGGTGAGCCACGACACCGTCGGAGGGTGCTTCGACATCGACCAGCCGGCCCGTGCTGACTGCCGCCGTCACCGGCCCACCGGGATCGCTGACGTCGACCACCCGGCGCCCGGCGATATGGCGCTTGAACGTTCGCGTCGCCTCCAATTCGATTTCCGTCCAAGCGACGTCGGTGACCGGCGCCAGATTGCGGTAGAGGTTGTTCGTCATTGAGAGGTTCCTTTCAGGCTGCCGATCGAAAGTGAGCCGTCATCCGAAGCGGGTGGCGCCGGGCGCTCCGTCACCAGCGGAGCGGGCAGGGGCGGGGGATCGTCGAGGAAGTCGACGGTGGGGGAGAAGAACAGTCCGCCGGTGACCGCGGTGGAGAAATCCAGCACGCGGTCGGTGTTCCCGGGCGGGTCACCGATGAACATATTGCGCAGCATTTGTTCGGTGACGGCGGCGTGCGCGAATAGCCGATGAAGTAGGTGCCGTATTCGCCCTTGCCGAGTTCGCCGAACGGCATGTTGTGCCGCACGATCTTGAGCTCGTTGCCGTCGTCGTCTTCGATCACGTTAAGTGCGATGTGTGAGTTGGATGGCTTCACGTCGTCGTCGAGTTCGATGTCGTCCAGCTTGGTGCGGCCGATCACTTGCTCCTGCTCGGTGACTGACAGGGATTCCCACGATGCATGTCGTGCAGATACTTCTGCACGTGGACGTAGCAGGAGCCGGCGAAGTCGGGATCCTCGTCGCCGATCGCGGTGGCGCTCACAGCGACTGGGCCGTCCGGGTTTTCGGTGCCGTCGACAAAACCCAGCAGGTCGCGGTTGTCGAAGAACTTGAAGCCGTGCACTTCGTCGACCACGGTCACCGCACCGGCCATCGACTTGAGGATGCGGCCGGCCAATTCGAAACACACGTCCAGTGTTTCGGCCCGGATATGGAAAAGCAGGTCGCCGGGCGTGGCGGGCGCGGTGTGCCGCGGCCCGGTCAGCTCGACGAACGGATGCAGTTCGGCGGGCCTAAGGAGGCCCGCCGAACAACCGGTCCCAGGCATCCGAGCCGATCGAGGCGATCACCGACAGATGCTTGGTCGGGTCGCGAAAACCGATAGCGCGCACCAACCCCGACAGGTCCGGCAGCGCGTCGTGCACGGTCGCTTCGCCGCCGTCGTTGATGGTGACCACGAGGAATATCGCGGCAGGCGTCAACGGCGCGAGAACGGGTTGCGGCTGAACCGGAGGCACATGGAAAGGCGAATCAGGCCCAGCGTGAACTGCGTGGTCGCGGACAGCCATGATGGTGAACATGTCGGCCAGCGCCGCAGGCCTCTGCGAATTCATCGACGCCTCTCCGTCGCCGTTTCACGCCTGTGCCACGGTGGCCGGCCGGCTACTTGCCGCCGGGTACGTCGAACTCCGCGAAGCCGACCCGTGGCCCAGTGAACCGGGTCGCTACTTCACCATCCGCGCCGGCTCACTGGTCGCCTGGAACGCCGCAGGGTCCATTAGGCGGCCGGTGCCCCTTTCCGAATCGTCGGCGCGCACACTGACAGTCCCAACCTACGGGTCAAGCAGCATCCGGACCGGGTGGTAGTCGGGTGGCGGGTGGTGGCGCTGGAGCCGTACGGGGGAGCCTGGCTCAACTCCTGGCTGGACCGCGATCTGGGTATCAGCGGCAGGCTGTCGGTACGTGATGGCAGCGGAGTCAGCCATCGGCTTGTCCGGATTGACGATCCGATCCTGCGGGTGCCGCAGCTGGCCATCCATCTGACCGAGGATCGCAAGTCGCTGACGCTGGACCCGCAGCGACATGTCAACGCGGTGTGGGGCACTAATGGACAAGGCGGACAAGCGGAGTCATTTGTGGGCTATGTCGCCGAGCGCGCCGGGGTGGCGCCGGCCGACGTGCTGGCCGCCGACCTGATGACGCACGACCTGACGCCGTCGAGGGTGATCGGCGGCGACTCGAGCCTGCTGAGCGCTCCCCGACTGGATAACCTGGCCAGTTGCTACGCGGGCATGGAGGCATTGCTGGGCGCCCAGCCGTCAAACTTCGTGCCCGTGCTGGCCCTGTTCGATCACGAGGAGGTCGGCTCGACCTCCGACCACGGCGCGCAGTCCAACCTGTTGACCACCGTGCTGGAGCGCATCGTGCTCGCCGCCGGCGGCGGGCGGGAGGACTACCTGCGCCGGCTGCCCGCCTCGCTGCTGGCCTCCGCCGACATGGCACACGCCACCCACCCCAACTACCCGGAGCGCCACGAGCCCGGCCACCTGATCGAGGTCAACGCCGGTCCGGTGCTCAAGGTGCACCCGAATCTGCGGTACGCCACGGATTCACGTACGGCGGCGGCGTTCGAGCTCGCCTGCCGGCAGGCCGGGGTCGGATTGCAGCGTTACGAGCACCGGGCCGACCTGCCGTGCGGTACGACGATCGGGCCGCTGGCCGCGGCCCGGACCGGCATTCCCACCGTCGATGTCGGCGCTGCCCAGCTCGCCATGCACTCCGCGCGTGAGCTGATGGGCGCGCACGACGTGGCCGCCTATTCGGCGGCGATGCAGGCGTTCCTTGCGGCCTAGACGCCGCTGACGCCCCTCGAGCAGCGCGTCGAGCAGACCGTCGAATTGTCCGCCCGCGCCGCTGCCCAGCTGCGTGAGCGCATGGAAGAGCATCGTCCCGACAATGGCGGTGGCGACGGCCTCGATGTCCGCATCGGCGCGCAGCTCTCCGGCTTCGACGGCGTTGCGGAGTCGAGTCGTCAAACCCGCGAGTTGCGGAGCGCTCAACTGGCGATAGAGATCCTCGCCGTCGCCCGGACGGGCGGCGGCCGCGGCGACGAGGGCTCGCACCAACGCGGCGTTCGGCGGCTCCGCCAAGAATTCGGCGTGCTCGTCGAGCCACGTCTGCAGGTCTGCGCGGACGTCTCCGGTCTCGGCGACGGGAAACGATCCCGAACCTCCGTAGGCCTCCAACACCGCCTCGGCGACCAACGGCGCCTTCGACGACCACCGCCGGTATAGCGTCTTCTTTCCCACTTGCGCGCGCGCCGCGACGCTTTCCATCGACAGTTCGGCGTAGCTGCCGGTCGTCAACAGCTCCCGGGTGGCGTCCAGAATCGCGCGATGCCTGCGACTGTCACGCGGCCGGCCCACCCGTTCCTCGGGCACTGGCGGCTGACGGGTCGGTTGGGCTACGTTCATCGTGGACATTTTAGGAAACGATACGTGTCGTTTCTAAGAAAGGACTCACCGGTGAGTGCCCCCTCGTTGTCGGTGCCGAAGACCTGGGACGAGATCACGCCCGCGTGGATGTCGGCGGCGCTGGCCGCGAAATTCCCCGGCGCCGTGGTCGACGCGGTCACCGTCGAACTTCGCGATGACGGCACCAACCGACGCGCCCGGCTGGGGGTCACTTACCAAGCCGGTAGCGGTCCCGCGACCGTCTTCGTCAAGGCCGCCGACCCCGCGCACAAAGCGATGATCCGCCTGACCAGCGGCATGTTCCACGAGCCGCGACTGTTTACCTGCGGGGTGCGATTTGCCGCTCGAGCACCCCGCCGTCTACACCGCGCTGATCGACGAGGCCGACTACGACTTCGTCATGGTCATGGAAGATCTCAGGGCCCGGGGAGCCGATCCCCGCGACGGCACCCGACCGATGACGGTCGAGCAGGTCGCCACGGGGGTGCGCGGCCTGGCCCGCATGCACGGCCGGTACTGGGGTGAACGCGTACTCCGTGAGCCCGCCTTGGAATGGCTGGAGCCGTTCGTGCCGTGGCGGGGCATGGAGGCGGCGCCGCTGCCGGCTGCCCTCGAACGTCTCGGCGAATCACGCGCCCGCCGAAGTGACGTCGCTGACGATCGAGACGCTGATCGACTCGATCTGGAAGCCGTACGTCGCAACGTTAACCACCTCGCCGCAGACCTTGCTGCACGGCGACCCGCATATCGGCAACACCTACCTGCTGCCCAGCGGCGAGGTGGGCTTCCTGGACTGGCAGGTTGCCCGGCGGGGCAACTGGTCGCTGGATCTGGGCTACTTCCTGCAAGGTGCCCTGACCGTCGAGGATCGGCGTCGCAGCGAGCGCGACCTCCTGGCCGAGTACCGGGACTCGCTGGGGCTGCCGGCCGACGAGCTGCCGAGCGCGGACGAGATCTGGCTGCGGTACCGGGCGTCGGTCGCGCACGGGCTGACCCTGTGGCTGGTTACCGCCAGCGCCGGCGAGTGGCAGCGAACGGACGTCTCTGTCGCACTGGCGCAACGGTATTCGTTCGCCTACGCCGACCTCGATACCCGCGTCAGCGCTGGCCGAAATCGCCGGCTAGCGAATCACTCGCGATTAACAGAATTTGGACGGCGCGCTACGTGCCGTGCGTGCCGAACCTGCCGAACAGCCCCCGCGGGCGCCGCTGGCGCCGCCGGTGCCGCCGTTGCCGGTAGCGGCGCCGCCCACCCCACCGGCACCACCATGATCGAACAGTCCGGCGTCCCCGCCGCGTCCGCCGGTGCCGCCGCTCGCGCCTCCATCATGGCGCCTGCGTTAGCTGGGTCGCCGCACGGCAATTCTGCAAAGGAAGATCGCTATCGCGGCACATAGGCGACTCATGTCGTTATTGGCATGCTGGGGTTGGTGTTTGAGTCGCCTTTTCGCCGGGCATAGAGTCTGCCGGTATGGCGCTCAAGGTTGAGATGGTCACGTTCGATTGCAGCGATCCCGCGAAGCTGGCCGGCTGGTGGGCCGAGCAATTCGATGGCACGGCGCAGGAGTTGCTGCCCGGCGAATTCATCGCGGTGACCGGCCCGAGGGCCCCCGGCTCGGATTCCAGAAGGTGCCCGATCCCACCCCTGGAAAGAACCGCGTGCATCTCGACTTCAGTGTCGCGGACGTGGATGCCGAAGTGTCGCGGCTGAAGTCGGCCGGGGCCACCGAGGTGGGCGGGCGCATACTCAGCGACACCTTCCGCTGGGTGGTAATGGCCGACCCCGAGGGCAATGTGTTCTGCGTGGTGGGTCAGTAGTCAAGCTCTGAACCAAGAGAGGCACCGTGCTCAGCCCATTCGACGACTTCCCCATCCACCCCTCGGCGGATCCGATCGCCACGCCGGCCAGCAGCGACCCCAACCACTACGACCGCTATTGGTTCAACGGGCATCAACGCGACGGCGCCTTCTATTTCGGCGCCGCGATGGGTCACTATCCCGTCCGCGGCGTCCTCGACGCCGCCTTCAGCCTGGTCAAAGACGGGGTTGAGCATTCCATCTTTGCTTCCGGAGCCATGCCGCTCGACCGGTCGACTGCGATCGGGCCGATCCGCGTGGAGGTACCCGAACCGATGCGGACCATCCGCTACATCGTCGAACCCAACGAGCACGGCATCGCCTGTGACCTCACCTTCCGGGCTACCACCGTCGCCATCGAAGAGCCCCGCCAACAACGCCGCAGCCCGGAAGGGATTCTGCTGACCGACCACACTCGGCTCACCCAGTGGGGAACGTGGGAGGGCACCGTCGTCGTCGACGGCGACGAGCTGCGCATCGACCCCGCCGAGGTGTCCGGCACTCGCGACCGGTCGTGGGGCATCCGGCCGGTCGGCGAACAGATCCCGGTGCTCCGACAGCCCATGGGATTCCAGGTCTTCTGGCTCTGGGCGCCGCTGCACTTCGGGGATCGGTTCACCCACTTGGCTTTTCACGAACACGAAGACGGCCGCCGATGGCTCGAGACCGCGCTCGTCCTGGACCCCATTCCCGACGGGGCATCCGCGTGCAGCACCGCCGGAGTGCGCGAATGCAACGGCATCGGCTATGAGATCGAATGGGAACCCGGACGGCGCGAGATGCGGCGGGCCCGACTGTGGTTCCACGATCCGGTCGAGGGCGAGACCCATATCGAGGTCGAGAAAAAGTTCACCTTCCGCATGCGCGGCATCGGCTATTGGCACCCACACTGGTTACACGGCAGCAACCACGGCCAGCTCGAAACCGGTCGCGAATCAATACGACTCGACGACTTCGACCCCCTCGATTTCGGATCGATCCACATTCAGAACCTCGTCACCGCGAAAATGGGCGACCGTCGCGGTGTGGGCGTCGTCGAACAGATCGCACTTGGGCCGCACCAGCCGAGTGGCCTCACCGGTTTTCTCGATGGGCACCCGTGACAGTCGCTCCGGTAGGCCGGCACTCTTAGACTGTCTGCGTGACGAGCGCGTGGCACCTAGGTGCGCAGAGATGATTGACACCGTCGAACAGGCCGCCACCACCCCCGACCAGCCGCAACCCTTTCACGAGCTGGGCCTCAAAGACGACGAGTACCAGCGGATCCGCGACATATTGGGCCGCAGGCCCACCGACACCGAGCTGGCGATGTACTCGGTGATGTGGAGCGAGCACTGTTCCTACAAGTCGTCCAAGGTGCACCTGCGTTACTTCGGTGAGACCACCACCGACGAGATGCGCGCCGGCATGCTGGCCGGCATCGGGGAGAACGCGGGCGTCGTCGACATCGGCGACGGCTGGGCCGTCACGTTCAAGGTGGAATCGCACAACCACCCGTCCTACGTCGAGCCGTACCAGGGCGCGGCCACCGGCGTCGGTGGCATTGTCCGGGACATCATGGCCATGGGCGCGCGACCCGTCGCCGTGATGGACCAGCTCCGGTTCGGCGCCGCCGACGCCCCCGATACCCGCCGCGTCGTCGACGGCGTAGTGCGCGGCATCGGCGGCTACGGCAACTCGTTAGGCCTGCCCAATATCGGTGGCGAGACCGTGTTCGACGCGTGCTACGCCGGCAACCCGTTGGTCAACGCGTTGTGTGTCGGCGTATTGCGCCAGGAGGACCTGCATTTGGCGTTCGCCTCTGGCAACGGCAACAAGATCATCTTGTTCGGCGCGCGGACCGGGCTGGACGGCATCGGCGGGGTGTCGGTGCTGGCGTCGGACACCTTCGACAGCGAAGGGTCCCGCAAGAAGCTGCCGTCGGTCCAGGTGGGCGACCCGTTCATGGAGAAAGTACTCATCGAGTGCTGTCTGGAGCTGTACGCGGGCGGCCTGGTGATCGGCATCCAGGACCTGGGCGGAGCCGGATTATCTTGCGCGACATCAGAATTGGCATCGGCTGGCGACGGCGGAATGGCGATCCAGCTCGACACCGTCCCGCTGCGGGCTAAGGAGATGACACCCGCCGAGGTGCTGTGCAGTGAGTCTCAGGAGCGGATGTGCGCGGTGGTCGCGCCGGAAAACGTCGATGCCTTTTTAGCGGTGTGCCGCAAATGGGAGGTGCTGGCGACCGTGATCGGCGAGGTCACCGACGGCGACCGGCTGCGGATCACCTGGCGCGGAGAGACGGTCGTCGACGTGCCCCCGCGCACGGTGGCCCACGAAGGTCCGGTGTACGAGCGGCCGGTCGCTCGCCCCGAATCGCAGGATGCCCTCAACGCCGACACTTCGTCTCAGCTGCCGCGGCCATCCACCGGTGCCGAGTTGCGCGCGACTTTGCTTGCGCTGCTTGGCAGTCCGCACCTGTGCAGCCGCGCGTTCATCACCGAGCAATATGACCGGTACGTGCGCGGCAACACCGTGCTGGCCGAGCACGCTGACGGCGGCGTGCTGCGCGTCGACGAGTCCACCGGGCGCGGCATCGCGCTGTCGACCGACGCGTCCGGGCGCTACACCAAGCTGGATCCCTATGTCGGGGCCCAACTCGCGCTGGCCGAGGCGTACCGCAACGTCGCCGTCACCGGCGCCACGCCGCTCGCGGTGACCAACTGCCTCAACTTCGGTTCGCCCGAAGACCCCGGGGTGATGTGGCAATTCTCGCAGGCGGTGCGCGGGCTCGCCGATGGCTGTGTGGCCCTGGGGATTCCGGTGACCGGTGGCAACGTCAGCTTCTACAACCAAACCGGGTCGGCGGCGATACTGCCCACGCCGGTGGTCGGGGTGCTCGGCGTCTTGGATGACGTGAGCCGACGTCTTCCTACTGCCCTGGGCAGCGACCCGGGCGAGACCCTGATACTGCTGGGCGACACCCGCGACGAGTTCGACGGCTCCGTGTGGGCGCAGGTGACCGCCGACCATCTGGGCGGCCGGCCGCCCGCCGTGGACCTGGCGCGCGAGAAGCTGCTGGCCGACGTGCTGAGCTCGGCATCGCGGGACGGACTGGTGTCCGCGGCCCACGACCTGTCCGAAGGAGGCCTCGCCCAGGCCGTCGTAGAATCGTCACTGGCCGGTCAAACCGGTTGCCGCATCGTGCTTCCCGAGGATGCGGACCCGTTTGTGATGCTGTTTTCCGAATCGGCGGGCCGGGTGCTGGTGGCGGTGCCACGCACCGAGGAGAGCCGGTTCCGTTCGATGTGCGAGGCGCGGGGGTTGCCGGCGGTCCGCATCGGCGTCGTCGATCAGGGTTCGGACGCGATAGAGGTGCAGGGCCTTTTCACCGTTCCTCTGGCGGAACTGCGCGCGACGTCGGAGGCGGTGCTGCCGCGAATCTTCGGGTAGGGCAAGTTCTGGTATGCCAGCCCGAGACAGTGCCGATCCGGCAAGGACCCGACAGGCCATGCTGGCCGTCGCCGACTGGTTGCGTGACGCATCACATCCGGAGCCCGACCGGGCTGCTCTGGCGGAGGCGGTTCGGCTCACCGCGCGCACCCTTGCGGCCCTGGCCCCCGGCGCCAGCGTCGAGGTCCGAATACCGCCGTTTGTCGCGGTGCAGTGTGTTGCCGGTCCTCGGCACACCCGCGGAACACCCCCCAATATCGTCGAGACCGATCCGCGCACGTGGCTGCTGCTGGCTGCCGGGCTGATACCCCTGGCCGAGGCGCAGGCCACCGGGGCGGTGGTGCTCTCAGGCTCCCGGGCGGGTGAGATTGAGCACTGGCTGCCCCTCATAGCTGTGCGCTGAATATAACCTTGAACTGCAGGTTTAGGGTGGTGGGATCGATTTTTTTCTCGGTCAACACGCCCGGTCGATTCGGCGGCGGGCCCGTGGTGCCCGTAGACTCCTGTACGTCACCATCCGTTCCCCGGGGAGCCGCCGAATCGTGACCGTCCAGGAACCCGAGCAGGACCTGAATTCACCCCGTGAAGAGTGTGGCGTATTCGGGGTCTGGGCCCCGGGCGAAGAAGTCGCCAAACTCACCTATTACGGCCTGTACGCGTTGCAGCATCGCGGGCAGGAAGCCGCGGGAATCGCTGTCGCCGATGGCTCCCAGGTGCTGGTCTTCAAGGACCTCGGCCTGGTCAGCCAGGTGTTCGACGAGCAGACGTTGGCGGCGATGGAGGGCCACGTCGCCATCGGCCACTGCCGCTACTCGACGACCGGCGACACCACGTGGGAAAACGCCCAGCCCGTGTTCCGCAACACCGCGGCTGGCACCGGGGTTGCGTTGGGGCACAACGGGAATCTGGTCAACACCGCCGCCCTGGCCACGCGCGCCCGTGAAGCGGGGCTGATCGGCACGCGCTGCCCGGCCCCGGCGACTACGGACTCCGACATTCTGGGCGCGCTGCTGGCCCACGGTGCGGCCGATTCCACCCTGGAACAGGCGGCGCTGGAGCTGCTGCCGACTGTGCGCGGAGCGTTCTGTCTGACGTTCATGGACGAGAACACCCTCTACGCGTGCCGCGACCCCCACGGGGTGCGGCCGCTTTCGCTTGGTCGGCTGGACCGCGGCTGGGTGGTGGCCTCCGAGACGGCCGCGCTCGACATCGTCGGCGCCTCGTTCGTCCGCGACATCGAACCGGGCGAACTGTTGGCGATCGACGCCGACGGCGTGCGGTCCACCCGTTTCGCCAACCCCACGCCCAAGGGCTGCGTCTTTGAATACGTGTATTTGGCGCGGCCCGACAGCACGCTCGCCGGCCGGTCCGTGCACGGCACCCGGCTGGAGATCGGTCGTCGGCTGGCCCGCGAATGCCCGGTCGACGCCGACCTGGTGATCGGCGTTCCGGAATCGGGCACTCCCGCCGCGGTCGGATACGCGCAGGAGTCCGGCATCCCTTACGGGCAGGGCCTGATGAAGAACGCCTACGTAGGGCGGACATTCATCCAGCCGTCGCAGACCATCCGCCAGCTCGGCATCCGGTTGAAGCTCAACCCGCTCAAAGAGGTGATCCGCGGCAAGCGGCTGATCGTCGTCGACGACTCGATCGTGCGGGGGAACACCCAGCGAGCCCTGCTGCGCATGCTGCGCGAGGCCGGAGCTCTTGAAGTGCACGTGCGCATCGCCTCACCGCCGGTGAAGTGGCCCTGCTTCTACGGCATTGACTTCCCGTCGCCGGCCGAGCTGATCGCCAACGCGGTCGAAGACGAAGAGGAGATGCTCGAGGCGGTGCGGCACGCCATCGGGGCCGACACGCTGGGCTACATTTCGCTGCGCGGCATGGTCGCGGCTTCCGAGCAGCCCGCTTCACGGCTTTGCACCGCATGCTTCGACGGCAAATACCCGATCGAGCTGCCCAGCGAGACCGTGCTGGGCAAGAACGTCGTCGAGCAGATGCTCGCCACTGCCGCGCGCGGGTCCGAGCTGGGCGATCTGGCTGCCCAGGATTTTCCAGAAGTTCCCGTTGGTCTTTGACGAGCACCGTCGAGAATCACCCGTCGACTTCCACTGACCAGCTTGTGCAACTGAGTCCGGCCGTGAGCGCCGCCCGGTAGCCTTTATCGCGATGACGGACTCCGGAAAAACCCACGGAAACGATCTGGGCGCACTCGGCATCACGTATGCGTCTGCCGGGGTGGACATTGAGGCAGGCGATCGCGCCGTCGACTTGTTCAAGCCGCTGGCAACCAAGGCCACCAGACCGGAGGTGCGCGGTGGCCTGGGCGGATTCGCCGGAATGTTCGCCCTCCGCGGCGGCTACCGCGAACCCGTGCTCGCGGCCTCCACCGATGGGGTCGGCACCAAGTTGGCGGTCGCTCAGGCGATGGACAAGCACGACACCGTCGGCCTGGACCTGGTAGCCATGGTGGTCGACGATCTCGTGGTATGCGGCGCCGAGCCGTTGTTCTTGCAGGACTACATCGCGGTCGGCCGAACGGTGCCCGAACGACTGAGCGCGATCGTCGGCGGTATCGCCGAGGGGTGTGTGCGCGCGGGTTGCGCGCTGCTCGGCGGCGAGACCGCGGAGCACCCCGGCCTGATGGAGCCGGATCACTACGACCTGTCGGCCACCGGCATCGGCGTCGTCGAGGCCGACGACGTCCTGGGGCCCGACCGCGTGAAACCCGGGGACGTCATCATCGCGATGGGGTCTTCCGGTCTGCATTCCAACGGATACTCGCTGGCCCGCAAGGTCCTACTGGAGATCGACCGGATGAACCTGGCCGGCTATGTGGAGGAGTTCGGCCGCACGCTGGGCGAAGAATTGCTGGAGCCCACCCTCATCTACGCCAAAGACTGTCTGAAGCTGGCCGCCGAAACCCATGTCCGCACGTTTTGCCACGTCACCGGTGGCGGGCTGGCCGGCAACTTGCAACGCGTCATCCCGCACGGGCTGATCGCCGAGGTCGACCGCGGCACGTGGACGCCCGCGCCGGTGTTCAACATGATCGCCCAGCGTGGCCGCGTCCCGCGCGAGGAGATGGAGAAGACGTTCAACATGGGCGTCGGCATGATCGCCGTCGTCGCGCCCGAAGACACCGACCGGGCCCGGGCCATGCTGACCGCGCGACACCTGGACTGCTGGGAGCTGGGCACCATCCGCAAAGGCGGCAAAGACGCCCCGCGAGCCAAACTGGTTGGGCAGCACCCGAGATTCTAGGAATCGGGACTAGCTGGAACGAGCACCGTGCCGATGCGAAACGCATCGGCACGGAAAGTGGGATGGACTAGCGGCGCCAGTCGTCCTGGTCGCTCCATGAATTGTCGGGGCTGTCATCACCGTCCAAGCCGTCCAGCCCGTCGGAGTCGTCGGCGCTCGTACCTGACAGCTCCTGCTGAAGCCGCTGAAAATCGGTCTGCGGAGAGCTGTATTTAAGTTCTCGAGCAACCTTGGTCTGCTTTGCCTTTGCCCGGCCGCGGCCCATGGGGGAACCCCCTCGCGCAATAACGGAGCGGCCTACGAGTAGGCGGCTCCGATCTCTTGGTGTCGTTTATTGTCCTGCCGACAGTTTACCGTGCTTCGTGGTGGGGCGTCGGCGCCCCCCGCCGCTGTCGTGGACAACTTATAAGACTTTTCACGCTATCGCCCGCGCAACCGTTCGACGGCCAGCCGTCCGGCGCCGATCTCGTCGCTGGGTGGCAGGGAGTCGGCATCGATCACGGCGGCGACCTCGGCCTGCGGACCCGTCACCAGTTCGGTGGCTGCCGTTAGGCCGCGCTTGAGCAGCGCCAGCGCGATTGGCCCCAAGTCCACGTGCTCGACGACGGTTCCGAGGCGTCCGACGGCGCGCCCGCCGGCCAGCACCGCATCGCCTGTCGAGGGCCGCTCCACCGACCCGTCGAGGTGCAACAACACCAGCATGCGTGGCGGTCTGCCCAAGTTGTGCACCCGCGACACGGTCTCTTGCCCGCGATAGCAACCTTTGTCGAGGTGGACCGCTCCGTCGCCGGGGCCGCCGATCCAACCCACTTCGTGCGGGATGGTGCGCTCATCAGTGTCGACGCCGAGCCGGGGGCGCAGCGCTGCCACCCGGTGGGCTTCGTAGGCCCACACGCCGGCCGATCGCACGCCCGCCTGCGCCAAGCGCCCCTGCCAGTCGGCCGATGCGGCACGCGGCACCAGCAGATCCAGTTCTAGTTGGCCGGCCAGAGCCCCGGGCGTCCGGCGTAGGAACCCACCGCCGGCGACGGGAACCGCCATCGGCTCGTCCGGCAGAGCGTCCAGGCCCAACGCATCGAGCACGGCGCGGTCGGCCACTCGCGGACCCAGCAGGGACAGCACCGCCGTGTCGGCGGCGCTCGGGGTCACGTCGGCCCAGAACACCATCTTGAGCAGGTATTGCAGCAGTGGCTCACCCCGCCAGGGTTCGGTGTCGAGGTGGGTGGTGCCACCCAGCTCGGTCTGGATCCAGTGGTCCTCAACCCGGCCTTGACCGTCGAGGCTGAGGTTCTGCGTGCTGGCACCTTCGGGCAGTTCGCTGACGTGCTGGGTCGAGAGGCTGTGCAGCCAGGTCTGGCGGTCGTTACCGGTGAGCGTCAGCGCCGCGCGGTGTGAACGGTCCACCAGCACGACGTCGGTTTCGGCGGCTCGCTGCTCGCCCAGCGGATCGCCGAAGTGCCAGATCGCACCCGCGTCGGGTCCGGAATCGGGCGCAGGGACTGCGTTCATGTGCGCCACTCCTCCTCATCGCTGCGCTCTGCATCGTCGCCGGCGCGATGCACACGTCAACTCTACGGACCACCACGCTCGCGTGAAGCTGGCTTCACGCTCGCGGCTAGGCTTCACGTCCATGGCTGGGCAGACGACTGTGATCGTCACGCTAGATGGTGAGATACACGCGCCGGGGACACCGCTGCTGCACTCCGATGATCTTGCCGTGATTCGCGGCGACGGCATCTTCGAGACGCTGTTGGTTCGCGACGGCAGGGCGTGTCTGGTCGAGTCGCATCTGCAACGGCTGACCCAGTCGGCCAAGTTGATGGATCTGCCTGCGCCGGACCTCCCGAGCTGGCGGCAGGCAATCGACGTGGCCGCGACGCAATGGTGTGCGGGCAGCGCTGAGGAAGGCGCGCTGCGGTTGATCTACAGCCGCGGGCGCGAAAGCGGCTCGGCACCAACCGCTTACGTGATGGTCAACCCAGTACCCGACCGCGTCACCGCGGTCCGCCGCGAGGGATTAGCGGCGATGACGCTGGACCGCGGGCTGCCCGCCACCGGTGTGGACACCATGCCCTGGCTGCTGGCCAGCGCCAAGACGCTGTCCTATGCGGTCAACATGGCGGCGCTGCGTCACGCCGCGCGGCAGGGCGCGGGTGACGTCATCTTCGTCAGCTCCGACGGCTACGTTCTGGAGGGCCCGCGCTCGACGGTAGTGATCGCCACCGACTCACACGAAAACGCGGACAGTGATCTCTGCCTGCTGACACCGCCACCGTGGTATCCGATCCTGCGCGGAACCACGCAGCAGGCGCTCTTCGAGGTGGCCCGCACCAAGGGCTACGACTGCGACTACCGCGCCTTGCGGGCCGCCGATCTCTATGGTGCCCAAGGGATCTGGCTGGTATCGAGCATGACCCTGGCCGCCCGTGTGCACACCCTCGACGGCCGGCGAATGCCCCGCTCGCCGATCGCCGCGGAGTTCGCCGAACTGGTCGACGCCGCGATCGTCAGCGATCGCTGAACCGGTGAATTCCTGTTGTGGATAGCGCGTACTGCGGGTACTTTCGGCCGTACACAAGGAAGGAGGTGGTCCGCGAATTGATAGCTTCATGGACATGTGAGGTGGCTACGCGCTAGCTGCACCGGCTCGGAAGAGCTAGCGATTGTCGCGCTGGCGAATTCCCCGTAGCCACCCGGCCCCCGAGCTTCCGGTTTTGTCCAACCAGGAGCTTTGCTCGGGGGCCGCTCCATGTCTTGAACGATCTGAGCCGACGAGCGTGGGGCCTGGGGACGATTCACGGCAGTTCGCGTACATAGGGCCCGCGCTCGGCGATATTGAACTGGTTGGGTCAAACCCCAGCCGCTAGCCGACGAATCGAGACAGCCGCGCCGACAGATGCGGCACCAGCCCGCCGTCGGCGTCTACCCGCTCCTCGACGTAGGCCAGGTCACCGCCCTCCACGATGCCGTAAAGCCGTTTGGCGCCACCGACCAGCACGCCGGACCTGCTGCGCGCCAGGGCGTCGGTGACTAATTCCCACGACGACTGGGTACGTGGTCGCCCATAGAACAACTCGACATAACCGGCGGAGTGGGCCAACAGCAACTCGATGGCCTGGGACTCGGTCGGGTCGTCGTCGGGATCGCTGACGAACCGCCAATAGCCCGTCTCGCGCAAGCCTGGTTCCAGGTAGCCACCCGTTTCGGTGAGCCGCCAGGAGCGGGCCTCCCAATTCAGGTAGTCGCCGCCGTCGTGGGAAACCACGATCTGCTGGCCGAACCGGTAGTCGCCGTCTGCTGCGCGGCCCTCGCCTTCGCCGCGCCACACTCCGACCAGGGGCAGCAACGCCAGCAGCGCGTCATTCAGGTTGGCGCCTTCGCGCAGGTTCGCGGTATCGGCGGGAACCGGCAAATCGTCGAACGCCGGGATATTGCGGGTCGCGGGCAACTTGGCGCGTTCAGCAGCGGCGGCCATCGCACGGTCGCCGGAGTCCTGGAGACCGGGTGGCCCGTCCGGGCTCTCTTCAGGACTCACGACTCGTCAGTGATGAGCCGGTAGAGCGTGTACAGCGCGAACCACGAGATGACCGCCACTGCCACGACCAGGATGATCTCGAAGAAGAGCACCACGGGGACGAGTCTATTCGCCGTTGTTCGTCGCTGTCGGCTTCGGGGGACCGGACTGTCGGGCGCGCGTCAGGCGATCTTGACGTCAACCTCGTGGATGCCCGCTCCCGACGGGGCCACGATGGCGTCGCCGTTGCCGGCCGCGGACAACGCGCGCAGCGTCCAGGATCCGGGTGCGGCGAAGAACCGGAAGTCACCGGTGGCCGATGCGACGACCTCCGCGGTGAACTCGTCCGACGAGTCGAGCAGCCGGACGAACGCGCCACCCACGGCCTGGCCGTCGCGGTCCACCACGCGGCCGGTGATCACGGTTTCCTTCTCCAAGTCGACGCTGGCGGGCAACGTCAGTCCTTGCTTTGGTCCTGAGCACATATCAGCTTCCCAACTCGATCGGGGCGCCCACCAGGGAGCCGTATTCCGTCCAACTGCCGTCGTAGTTCTTCACGTTTTGATGCCCGAGTAGTTCCTGCAGCACGAACCAGGTGTGCGATGACCGCTCGCCGATCCGGCAGTAAGCGATGGTCTCCTTGGACCCGTCCAGACCGGCGGCGGCGTACAGCTTGGCTAGCTCCTCGTCCGACTTGAAGGTGCCGTCCTCGTTGGCGGCCTTGCTCCACGGAACATTGATCGCGCCGGGGATATGCCCGGGCCGCTGGCTTTGTTCCTGCGGTAGATGCGCGGGCGCAAGGATCTTGCCGGAGAACTCGTCGGGGGAGCGCACGTCGACCAGGTTCTTGACGCCAATGGCTGCGATGACCTCGTCGCGGAACGCGCGAATGCTGTTGTCCGGCGGGGCCGCTGTGTAGGAAGTCGCGGGCCTGCGGACGGAGTCGCTGGATAGCGCGCGGCCGTCCAGCTCCCACTTCTTGCGGCCACCGTCGAGTAGCTTGACCTTGTCGTGCCCGTACAGCTTGAAATACCAGTAGGCATAGGCCGCGAACCAATTGTTGTTGCCGCCGTAGAGGATCACGGTGTCGTCGTTGGCGATGCCCTTGTCGCTGAGCAGTTTGGAGAACTGCTCAGCGTCGACGAAGTCGCGCTTGACGGGGTCCTGCAGGTCGGTGCGCCAGTCCAGCTTGATCGCGCCGGCGATGTGGCCGGTGTCGTAGGCGCTGGCGTCCTCGTCTACTTCGACGAAGACGACGTTGGCGGCTCCGGAATTGCTGAGATTGCTCTCAGCCCAGTCGGCGGAGACCAGGACGTCCGAGCGTGCCATGGTGGGGATCCTTTCGATTGCTTCTGACGAACGGGGGTTAAGCGGGGTGGGGGGCGCGCCGGAAGCGCGCGACAAGTGGGTAGAGCTGGCAGCCCAGGCAGATCCCGAACGCCGCGTTGAGGAAGGCGGCCACCAACGCGGCCGCGCTGGCGATGACCCCGACCAAGAACGCGCCGCCGGCGAATGCGACAGCACCCGCGACGGCGAAGATCAGGCCGACGAGTTGGGCGAACTGCAGCGGCGGCACCGGCTCGCGCTCCTTGACCGGCCCCAGCCGCGGCGCCACCACACGGGCGAACACCCGCCCATAGGGATGCCGGCGCGGCCCGCCAACGGCGCCGATGGCGAAGATCAGGGCTTGCAGGCCCAAGATGACCGCGGCCGCCAGCGGGCTGGATGCCGACACGAGCAGGGTGATCACCAAGACGGCGGTGGTGACCCAGGCGGCGAACCTTGGTCCCCGAACGTCGACGAGATCCGGTTGGGTGGCGGCGGTGTTACTGCTCGACACGGGGCTACTCCTAGATACTCCTGTTGCACGGAATGGTGGAGACACGCCACGGAAGGGTCCGAAGCTGCTCCGAGTCCTGCGCTATGGGCGCGGCTACTCAGCAGCTACAGCAACAGCAACAACCCGCGACGCGGCACAGATCAACTGCGCGGCGCCTGGCGAGCAGGGGCTCGTTGCGGGCTGACACGTCGGACAGCTTACCCAAAGACATGGTGATCAAGCCAACAGCGGTACCAGGGCCGATCGCAGGTCGGCGGTCTTGGGGACGCCGGAGGCCCGGTACCGCTGTTGTCCATCGGCGTCGAAGATCAACGTGGTAGGCAGCGACAGCACCGAGAATCGGCGCGCGGCCGCCGGGTTGGCGTCCAGGTCAATTTCGACATGGGCCACGTCGCCCAGGTCCGCGCAGACCTCGCCGACCACCCGGCGCACGCGGTCGCAGGGCCCGCACCAGGGGGCGCTGAAATGCACGACAGTCGGTCCGGTACGCGAAAGGTCCAGGTCCGCGGCGTCGAGACTGTCTGAATCGGTACCTGGCGCCGACCCGATTTCCCGGACGGTTCCGGAGCGCCGGGTCAACAACCATCCGAGAAGGCCGGTGAGCACGCCAGCCGCCACGATCGCGACGAGCACGGTAGTCATCGGCGCCACTCCTTCTCATCGCTTCGCTCTGCATCATCGTCGGCGCAAGTCATGACTGCTTAAACCCGTCGAGGGCGATACTTACTCCCCGGGTGATGCCTTCGATGATGACGTCGGAGCCGCGCGCGCCCTCGCTGGTCGGCGCTACCCCGAACGGCAGCCTCTGGTTAGGCAGCCTGGCAGCGAAGGCATGCAGCACCGCGTCCCGCTTGTCGTCCGGGACGGTTTGGTCGGCGGTGTCGGGTCCGGTCAGGATGCCGGTGGGGGTGAACACCAGCGTCGCCTGATCGTCAGGGGCGATGGCCAGGTCCACCGAGACGCTCACCCGGCGGTCGAAGTTGGCCGACTTCGGCGTGCCGCTGAACACCAGCCCGTGGCTGCTCGAGATCCCCGATTCGGTGGTGCCGCCGGTGGCGTTGTTGGTTTCGGCTGGTGGTGCCTCCACCATCAGGTCGTTCATGCCCAGGTAGCGGCCCAGATGCATCGAATCGATGATGATGCGACTCTCCAGCCTGCCGACCGGGAGCTTGGCAGCGGGCTTGATCAGCCAGGATGCGTAGGTCAGGTCGACCGAGTACATCGTGGCTTCCAGCGTGGCTTTGCCGACCAACGCGTGATCGACCGCGTTGGCCTTGATTTCCAACTCGTTGTAGTGGCCGCGCAGCGCCTGAGGGATGAACGGGAACGCCAGGATGGCGACGAACGGGTCCGATCCCAGATGTGCCGCTTTGCGGACATTGGACGACAACCGGTATTCGGCGTAGATGCTGGTTCCGTAATCGACGCAAACGGCACCGACGGCGATCACGCCGACGGCGATCGCCGACGCGATCACACCGATCAGCACCTTGCGCATTGGCCTATTCTGGCGCAGCCCGCCGGCCCCGTGCGGGTGGCTCGTGCCGTCTGTCGCCTGGCTCACACCGGCTTCGAATCATCCAAGGGCCAGGTGGCACGTTATCGTTAGATGTCCTGGCAACAAACGCCACACGGTGTTATCAATTTGGGGAATGGGATTCCCCCGAGGCTGGAGGGGGTCGTTGGAGCTACTACTGCTGACCTCGGAGCTGCATCCCGACCCGGTCTTGCCATCGTTGTCGCTGCTTCCCCACACCGTTCGGACGGCGCCAGCGGAACCATCTTCGTTGCTGGAGGCCGGAACGGCGGATGCCGTGCTCGTCGACGCGCGCCACGATCTGTCGTCCGCGCGCGGTCTGTGCCGCCTTTTGAGCACTGCGGGGCGCTCGGTCCCGGTCTTGGCGGTGGTGAGCGAAGGCGGGCTGGTGGCGGTCAGCGCTGACTGGGGCCTGGACGAGATTCTTTTGCCCGGTACCGGGCCCGCCGAGATCGACGCCAGGCTACGGCTGGTCGTCGGTCGCCGCGGCGGCCTGGCCGACCAGGAAAGCGCGGGCAAGGTCAGCCTGGGCGAGCTGGTGATCGACGAAGGCACCTACACCGCACGGTTGCGGGGCCGTCCGCTCGACCTCACCTACAAGGAGTTCGAGCTGCTGAAATACCTGGCGCAGCATGCCGGTCGGGTGTTCACCCGCGCGCAGTTGCTGCATGAGGTGTGGGGTTATGACTTCTTCGGCGGCACCCGGACTGTCGATGTGCACGTGCGCCGACTGCGGGCCAAACTCGGCCCTGAGCACGAAGCGTTGATCGGCACGGTGCGCAACGTGGGTTACAAGGCGGTTCGGCCGGCGCGCGGCCGAGCGCCCATCACCGGGCCCGATGATGATCAAGCCGATCAAGTCGATCAAGCCGATCAGGCCGGCCCACCCGACCAAGCCGCCGAGCTCGGCTCAGACGGCCTCGAAGATCCGCTGGTCGACCCGTTGCGCAGTCAGTGACGCTGCCGGTCTGGCGCTCCGCGCTGACCATCGAAGAGCAGCGGCAGGTGCGTGAACTCGTCGCTGAAGCGACCGAATTCGACGGGGTAGCCCCCGTCGGCGAGCAGGTGCTGCGCGAACTCGACCACGAACGCACCGAGCATCTGCTGGTCACCTATCCGGGACGCGACGACGGAATCGCCGGCTACCTCAATCTCAGCAATCTCAGCTCCCCTCACGCGGATGCCGCGATGGCCGAGTTGGTGGTACACCCGCGGGCCCGGCGCGGCGGCATCGGCGCCGCGATGGGGCGCGCCGCACTGGCCAAGACCGCGGGGCATAACCGGTTCTGGGCGCACGGCACGCTACCGCCGGCCCAGGCGACGGCGTCCGCGCTGGGTCTGGTCCCGGTTCGCGAACTGGTCCAGATGCGGCGCTCGTTGCGCAACGTTCCCGAACCGCGGATTCCCGACGGCGTGCGGATCCGTACCTACGCCGGCACGACCGATGACGCGGAGCTGCTGCGGGTGAATAACGCGGCATTCGCCTCCCACCCCGAACAGGGCGGGTGGACCGAAGTCCAACTCGCTGAGCGACGCAGCGAACCGTGGTTTGACCCCGCGGGGTTGTTCCTGGCGTTCGACGCGTCAAGCGGCCCGGAAGGTCCGCTGCTGGGCTTCCACTGGACCAAGGTGCATCCCGATCAAGCGGGCCTGGGCGAGGTCTATGTCGTGGGCGTCGATCCGTCGGCGCAGGGCCGGGGCTTGGGGCAGGTCTTGACGGCCGTCGGTATCGCTTCGCTGGCAGAGCGGCTGGCCGGTCCGAATAGCCCCGGCGATCCCAGGGTCCTGCTCTACGTGGAATCGGACAATGTCGCCGCTTTACGGACCTATGAGCGGCTCGGCTTCACCACCTACAGCGTCGACACCGCCTACGCGACGACCCGCATCGGGAGCTGACCGACGGCGCGGACCCGCCCGCGGCGCGCTGTTCACACCATGTTCACCGGATGGGCGTGTTACTGACCGCCACCGGAGGATACTTGCCGGGGTGGGCTGGCAACCTTCGTTCGGGACGTCATACGGGCGGGGCCAGCCGTGCAGATACGTCTCGAGAATGCGCTGAGAAAGTGAGCCAGGTAAGGCGCGGGCTGGGCAGGACGGCGGCCGCAGTGGTGTCGGTGATCACCACTTTCGCGGCTGCTGGCGGCGTCTTGACCGCCTGCGGCAGCGACGACAACCGCGCCGGCTCGACGGCGGCCGTTTCGGGGGTATCCGCCGGCACCGTGCCCTGCAGCGGCAAAAACGCACTGACGGCCGAGGGGTCGACCGCTCAAGAGAACGCGATCGCATTGTTCAACCACTTGTGGGGACAGACATGCCCCGGCAAAAACCTTTCGTATAACCCCACCGGGTCGGGCGCCGGACGCGGGCAATTCGTTGCCGGCCACGTCGACTTCGCCGGATCGGAGTCGCCCCTGACTTCCGAGCAGATCGCCCCGGCTGCCAAACGCTGTAACGGAAATCCGGCGTGGGACCTGCCGCTGGTGTTTGGACCGATCGCATTGGTCTACAACCTGCCTGGCATCCAGACCCTGGTCGTCAACAGTGACGTGTTGGCCAAAATCTTCAGTGGCGTGATCACCAAGTGGAGTGATCCGATACTCGCGGCGCTCAATCCCGGCGTTCCGCTGCCCGACACGCGAATCACGCCGATCTACCGAACGGATTCTTCGGGAACCACTGACAACCTGCAGCGATATTTGACAGCCGACGCACCACAGAGCTGGACCAAAGGGATTGGCACCGAGTTTCAAGGCGGCTTCGGCGAAGGTGTGCTGAAATCAGCCGGTGTGGTCCAGGCGGTGCACGCCACACCGGGCGCAATCGGCTATGTCGAGAAGGGCTTAGCGGACCAGGCCCGTCTGCCATTCGCCCAGATCGACACCGGCAGCGGCGGAGTGCCGCTCAACGAGGACACGGCGCGCAACGCCGGCAACCTCGTCAACTTCGTGGCCGGCGGCAACGATCTCGTGCTGGACATGAATGGGATGTATGGCTCTCAGGATCCAGCTGTTTACCCGTTGGTGACGGCCACCTACGAGCTTGTCTGCTCGGCGGGCTACGACCAGGACACGGCCGCGGCGATCAAGTCTTTCCTCAGCGTGGCCACGTACAACGGTCAGACCGATGTCTCGTCGGCCGGCTACGTGCCGTTGCCCGATAAAGTCAAGGGGCGATTGGTGAGCGCGATCAACGCAATGCGGTAACCGATTGGCCCAGCGCGAACAGTGACGGGATCCCAGTGACAACGCCAAACCCAAGCGACGCGGGTTCGGGCGCGGTCGTCGCTGCGCCCTTTCCCGAGCCGCCGATCGCGCCGTTGAACCCGTGGGGCAATGCCCGCCCGCGGCTGGGGGACCGGATATTTCGCAGGCTGTCGGAGGGCTCCGGAGTCTTGATGGTGGTGCTGGTCGTCGCGATCGGCGCGTTCTTGCTGTGGCGGTCAGTACCCGCCCTGCAGCGCAATCAAGTGAATTTCTTCACTTATGGTGGCAAATGGGTCACCACGAACACCTCGGCGATGCGATTCGGAATCCTGCATCTGCTGCAGGTGACCGCGTTGGTGTCGCTGTTTGCATTGGTTGTGGCGATGCCGATCGCCCTGGGCGTCGCCATATTCGTCACGCAGTACGCGCCGCGGAGTGTTGGCGGAGTGCTGGCGTACGTGGTTGATCTGCTCGCCGCGGTTCCCTCGATCATCTACGGCGTGTGGGGTCTGTATGTACTCGCACCGCAGCTGCGACCCGTCGCAACCTGGCTCAACCACACCATGGGGTGGTGCTTTCTGTTCGCCAGTGGCAACGCGTCGGTGGCCGGCGGCGGCACGATTTTCACCGGCGGGATCGTGTTGGCGGTGATGATCCTGCCGATCATCACCGCCGTTACTCGCGAAGTCTTTGTGCAGACGCCGCAAGACCAGATCGAGGCTGCGCTGGCGCTGGGCGCCACCCGATGGGAAGTCGTCAAGACGACCGTGCTGCCGTTCGGGCGATCCGGATACTTCAGCGGCGCGATGCTGGGTCTGGGCCGTGCCCTGGGTGAGACGGTGGCGTTGCTGGTCATCCTGCGCGGCACCCAGACGGCGTTCGGTTGGTCGTTGTTCGACGGCGGCTCGACGTTCGCGACCCAAATCGCTGGCACCGCATCGGAATTCAACGACAAATACAAGTCGGGCGCCTACATCGCGGCGGGACTGGTGCTGTTCCTGTTCACCTTCGTGGTAGATTCGGTGGCGCGGGCCGCGGTCGCCGGAACCGGAGCCCGACGGGGCACCCGATGACCTCGATCCTGGACCGCCCCCTCAAGCCGCGGACGTTCTCGGGACTGGGCCCGCGTCGTCGAATAGCGAACAGCGTCGCGACGGTGTTGGTGACGCTGTCGACGGTGATCGCCTTGGCGCCTTTGGTTTTGGTGCTGTACTCGGTGATCGCCAAGGGAATCCGGGCGATCCTGTCCAGCGCGTGGTGGACGCATTCGCAAGCGGGTATGACGGCATTCGTGGCCGGCGGCGGCGCGTACCACGCGGTCGTCGGCACCTTGCTGCAGGGATCGGTATGCGCCGCGATCTCCGTCCCGATCGGTCTCATGGTGGCGGTCTACTTGGTCGAATACGGTGGCGGCACTCCGCTCGGCAGGCTAGTCAGCTTCGTGGTGGATATCCTTACCGGTGTGCCCTCGATCGTCGCGGCGTTGTTCATCTACGCGCTGTGGGTGGCGACCCTCGGGCTGCCCCGTTCCCAGTTCGCGGTGTCGCTGGCGCTGGTGCTGTTGATGCTGCCGGTGATCGTGCGCGCGACCGAGGAGATGCTGCGGATCGTTCCGGCAGACCTGCGCGAGGCCAGTTACGCGCTGGGGATTCCGAAGTGGAAAACCATTGCCCGAGTGGTGATGCCGACGGGGCTGGCGGGCATCATCACCGGCATCATGCTGGCGGTGGCCAGGGTGATGGGCGAGACGGCCCCGCTGCTGATCCTGGTCGGCTATTCGCAGGCAATCAACTTCAACATCTTCACCGGCTTCATGGGATCGTTGCCCGGCATGATGTATGACCAGACATCGATGGCTGCCGGAGCGAACCCGATTCCCACGGATCGGATGTGGGGCGCTGCGCTGACACTGATCCTGGTGATCGCGATCATCAATATCGGCGCCAGGGTGGTCGTGAGAATCTTCGCCCCCAAGAAGTCGTAGACAGGAAACTACGTGGCCAAGCGGTTGGACCTCAAGGGCGTCAACATCTATTACGGTGCATTTCACGCTGTTTCGGATGTGACGTTGTCGATTCTGCCGCGCAGCGTGACGGCGTTCATTGGCGCCTCGGGCTGCGGCAAAACGACCGTGCTGCGCACCCTGAACCGGATGCATGAGGTCGTCCCCGGCGCGCGGGTGGAGGGCACCGTGTTGCTCGACGACGAAGACATCTACGCCCCCGGCATCGATCCGGTCGGTGTGCGCCGGGCGGTCGGGATGGTGTTCCAGCGCCCGAACCCGTTCCCCGCCATGTCGATTCGCGACAACGTGGTGGCCGGCCTGAAGTTGCAGGGCGTGCGCAATCGCAAGACGCTCGATAACACCGCCGAAAACTCGCTGCGCGGCGCGAACCTGTGGGATGAGGTCAAGGATCGGTTGGACAAGCCGGGCGGCGGGCTCTCCGGCGGGCAGCAGCAGCGATTGTGCATCGCGCGCGCCATCGCCGTACAACCCGATGTGTTGCTGATGGACGAGCCGTGCTCGTCGCTGGATCCGATCTCGACGATGGCCATCGAAGACCTGATCGGTGAATTGAAGCAGGATTACACCATCGTCATCGTCACCCACAACATGCAGCAGGCCGCGCGGGTCAGCGATCAGACCGCATTCTTCAACCTGGAAGCCATCGGAAAACCCGGGCGATTGGTCGAGATCGACGACACGGAGAAGATCTTTTCCAACCCAACCCAGAAAGCAACCGAGGATTACATCTCCGGGCGCTTCGGCTAGGTCGGCTATCGCGCGGGTTGCGTCGCCTCGTCCTCAGGAAACTTGCCGGTGGCCTGGAAGATGACCCGCCGTGCCACTTCGACGGCGTGGTCGGCGAAGCGTTCGTAGAACCGGCCGAGCAGCGTCACGTCGACGGCGGCCGCCACCCCGTGCTTCCATTCGCGATCCATCAGCACCGAGAACAAATGCCGGTGCAGATCGTCCATCGCGTCGTCTTCCTCGCGGATCCGGGCGGCTTTCTCCGGGTCCCGCGACAACACCACCTCTTGCGCGCTGTTACCTAATTCGACTGCGACTCTGCCCATTTCGGAGAAATACCCGTTGACCTCTTCGGGCAGCACGTGTTGGGGATGGCGGCGGCGGGCGATTTTGGCGACATGCAGGGCCAGCGCGCCCATCCGGTCGATGTCAGCCACCATCTGGATGGCGCTCACGATGGCCCTGAGGTCGCCGGCGACCGGCGCTTGTAAGGCCAGCAAGACGAATGCGCTCTCCTCGGCGCGCGCGCTGCGGGTCGCGATCTGTTCGTGGTCGGAGATCACCTGTTCTGCCAGCACCAGATCGGCCTGCAACAAAGCCTGGGTCGCCCGCTCCATGGCCATACCCGCCAGCCCGCACATTTCGCCGAGCTGCTCCGACAATTCCGAGAGTTGCTCATGGTATGCGGTCCGCATGTGATCCAGCCTACTTCTCGCCGCCGGAAAAGTCGGCCGGAGCGACGCCTGAACGGGGTTACTCGCAGCTGGTGTCGGCAGCATTGGTCACTGTCAAGTCTTCGGGCAGCTTGGTCGCCGGAGTGTTGGCATTGCGGTCGATCTGCACACTGATCGACGAGCCGCTGGGCGGGGGAGTGCTGACCGAGCTGAAATCCGGACCGAGCACCACCTGAACCACCTGGCCAACGCCGTTGACGCGCGCGACCTTTGCGTTGGCGAACGACGACGCCACCGTGGCGGCCGCCTGCTCGTTGCCTGGCGAGAAGAACACCGTCGTCGCGTTCAGCGAACTCGGATAGTCGTCCGGCGTCATCACGTTGAAGCCGTTGTGTTTGAGCTGGCTAGTTGCGGTGGCAGCCAGGCCGGATTGGCCGGTCGCGTTGGAGACCTGCACCGTGACGTCCTCCGGTGAAGTCGTCGTCACCTGCTCGCGTCGAGTCTCCGGCGTCGCGCCGGGCGCTTTCCTGGCGGTGGACGGTGGACCAAAGGGGCTAGAGGGCGTGGCTGTCGGCCCCGAGGCTGAGGAGGTCCCCAAACTCTGCGCGTTGTGATCGTTTTCGAGCGGCAGCGGATCATCATTGATGATCGCGGCGAAAAGCGCCTTCATGTCGGCGGTGCGCGGCGGCTCGTCGCCGTTCTGGTCTGTAACGCCGGTCGGAACGGTGACAAACGTGATGTGCCCGGCAGCCATACCCTGCAGGGATTGTCCAAGTTGGACCAGGTCTTTGGTCTTGACGTTGTCTACGTAGCTGTTGCCGATGAACATGTTCACGACATTGTTGAGCTTGTTGAGGTTGAGCAAGGTGTCCTCGGAGATCAGCGAGCGCAGCAGCGAGGACAGGAACAACTGCTGGCGTTTGATCCGGCCGTAGTCACCGTTGTTCTCGGTGGTGACCTGGCGGGCCCGCACGTAGTTCAACGCCGTTGTCCCGTTGATCACCTGGCGTCCCGAATGTCCCAGCACCGTGCCCAATTCGTAGTCCTGCAGTGGGGTGGTGCTGCACACCTCGACGCCGCCGAGCGCCTCGACCATCCGCGCGAAGCCGACGAAGTCGATGGCAATGAAACGGTTGATGCTCAAACCGGACAGCTTCTGGATTTCCTTCACCAGGCATTTCGGACCGCCGAAGGAGAACGTCGAGTTCAATTTGGTCTCGGTGTAGATCGTCCCGGGGGCCGTATTTTCCGGTCTTCTTGTCGTAGAGGGGTCCGTACTTCCCGGTTTCGGGGTTCCAGGCCTCGCATTGGATCGGGGTGATCGCCAGGTCGCGCGGGAACGACACCGCCACCACGCGTTTGCGGTTCGCCGGAATGTTGACCAGCATCACGGTGTCCGATCGTGTGCCGTCGGCGTCCTGGGTGTCGCCGGCGCCCATGTTGGCATTGGCCCCGGCGCGGGAGTCCATCCCGACGATCAGGAAGTCCTCATCGCCGTACTGGCCACCGGGATCGACGATGTCGCGCGACTGCGGGTCGAGCGCGCTGATGGTGTTCAGGCGGTTGTTCTTCGAGGTGCTCCAATGCCAAGCGCCGCCGGTGAGGGTCAGCGCCAGCACGGCGAACACCGCCGCCAGCGAGCGCGCCGCCAGCAACATCGGCCGACGGCCGCGTCTGGCTTTGGGCGCCGGGTCCTGGTCAGCGTCGTCGTTGGGGTAGTTGGCGGCGGCATGAGAGTTAAGGTCGGGAAGCTCCGAGACGAGCTCGAGCGAGTACGCCGGGGCGTCGATGACCTGGGTGTCTTGGAGGTCGCCGGGCACGTCCGACGCGACCTCGTGAGGTTCGATATCCGCGGCCGGCTCATCAGGCTCGTCGGCCTCATCGGCTACACGGTGATGGCTGTGCCGGTCGGCGGTCGGGGAGCCGATTTTGGCGATCAGGTCGGAGACACTGAGCGCGCCGTCGGCGTGACTTCCGACCTTTTCGGTGTCACCTTCCCGGTCCTGGGCGGGCCGGTCGGCCGGTGCAGAAAATCGCTCCCACGGAGCGGACGCGCGCCAATGATCAGGAGTGGCGTTGTGCTCGCCGTCACTCATGTCTCAGCGGCCTCCGAAACTCTCCTGCGGAAGTCAGTGTTATCCGTGCTCACGCGTCGCTACCGATGGATCGCGCCGTACTTTGTAGCCCTCGTGCGACGGGATAAAACGATCCGCCACCGACGGGCCATGCAGCAGGCCATATCGTACTGAGTTCTTGACGTGTTCGCGATTTCGAGTGTTTCGATTCAGCCACCCGAGTGCATGACGTCGGCTCCCGCCGGCACCGTGCAATCGTCCGGGTCGGCCAGCCAGCCGTCGGGCAAGGCCACGCGGGCAGGCGAACCCTGCCGACCTCGCGGGCCGGTCGCGGCGTCCGGGAACGGGACAGCGCGGTCGAGCTGGTTCAGCAGGTCGTCGAGCTCCTCCAGCGTCTTGACCAGCGCCAGCGCTCGCCGCAACTCGGATCCCGCCGGGAAGCCGTGCAGGTACCAGCCGATGTGCTTGCGGATGTCGCGCATGCCCTTGTCTTCCCCGAAGTGCGCGGCCAGCAGCGCGCCGTGTCGGCGGACGATGTCGGCGACCTCGCCGAGGGTGGGCGGAGTGGGTGGCGGGCTGCCGGTGAACGCGGCTGACAGCTCCGCGAACAGCCAAGGCCGACCCAGGCAGCCCCGGCCGATGACGACGCCGTCGCACCCAGTGGCGGCCATCATGGTCAGCGCGTCGTTGGGGTCGTAGATGTCGCCGTTGCCCAGCACCGGGATGGTGCGCACGTGCTGCTTGAGCTGGGCGATCTGTTCCCAGTCGGCGGTGCCGGAATAGCGCTGCGCGGCCGTGCGGGCGTGCAGCGCGACCGCGGCGGCGCCCTCGGACTCGGCGATGCGCCCGGCGTCCAGATGGGTGTGGTGGTCGTCGTCGATGCCGATGCGGAACTTGACGGTGACCGGGATTTCGGTGCCTTCGGTGGCGCGCACGGCCGCGGCCACAATCTGGCCAAATAAACGACGCTTGTACGGCAGCGCCGCTCCACCGCCCCGCTTGGTGACCTTGGGCACCGGACAGCCGAAATTCATGTCGATGTGGTCGGCCAAGCCTTCGTCCGCGATCATCCTGGCGGCCGCGTAGGTGGTGGCGGGGTCGACGGTGTAGAGCTGCAGCGAGCGCGGCGACTCGTCCGGCGCGAACGTCGTCATGTGCATGGTGACGGGATGCCGCTCGACGAGTGCCCGTGCGGTCACCATCTCACAGACATACAGACCGCTGATCGTGCCGACCTGCGACTGTTCCAGTTCGCGACACAGCGACCGGAATGCGACGTTCGTCACACCCGCCATTGGGGCCAGCACAACGGGGCTGGCCAGCGTGATCGGACCGATGCGCAAGGCAGGCTACCGGCGGCTCATCACCAGCTTGCCCGCGGTTTGATGCAGCTCGTTTGCGGTGACCTTCTTGCCGGTACGGGCTTCCCGCTCGAGTTGGCGGCGCTTGGACACCTCGAACTTTTCGCAGGACATCTCGAGTTCCTTGATCAGCAGCGCAAGATCATCGCGCAACTCGGCGGCCTCACCGGTGAAGTCCTCGCGCTCGAAGATGCGCCATTTCTTCAGCACCGGCATGACGACCTCGTCGAGGTGGATGCGCGGGTCGTAGACGCCCCCTACTGCGATGATCACGGCTTTGCGCCGGAACTCGGGCACCTGGAAGCCGGGCATCTGGAAGTTCCGCAGGATCGTGTGCAGCGACTTCATCGCCTGATTGGGAGCGAGGTCGAACGCGGCTTCGCTGACGTCGCGATAGAAGATCATGTGCAGGTTCTCGTCGGCCGAGATCTTGGCCATCAGCTGCTCGGCGACGGGGTCATTGCAGGCCTTGCCGGTGTTGCGGTGCGAAATCCTGGTGGCCAGTTCCTGGAAACTGACGTAGAGGACGGAGTGGCAGACGGATTCGGCGAATAACTCACCTTGGTGGTTCTGACCCGGGCTGAAACCCCGGTTGACCACCTCGATGCGAAGTTTCTCCAGCTCGACGGGATCGACGGAACGTGTGACCACCAAGTAGTCGCGCAGCGCGATGCCGTGCCGATTCTCCTCGGCGGTCCAGCGGTTGACCCACTGGCCCCACGCGCCGTCCATGCCCATGTTCATCGCGATCTCGCGGTGATACGACGGCAGGTTGTCCTCGGTGACCAGGTTCTGCACCATCGCGATCTGGGCGACGTCGGACAGCTTGCTCTGCTCCGGATCCCAGTCCTGGCCGCCGAGCGCGTAATAGTTCTTGCCGTCTGACCACGGGATGTAGTCGTGCGGGTTCCAGGGCTTGTGCATGCTGAGGTGTCGATTGAGGTACTTGTCGACGAGCGGTTCAAGCTCGTGCAGCAGCTGTAGGTCGGTCAGCTGGGCTGACATGATCCCTCCAGTTATCTGTGTCTATGGGTTGCAGTCAATATATCTGTGTACTCAAGTAGCATCAAGTTTCTCTCCGGCGTGGCACGCCGCAGTCCTGCTCAATCGCGGGGCAGTGGCGGCAGGCTGGGGACATAGGTGGCGGCCGTGCTCATCAGCATCTCGACGCAGTAGTCGATGAATTGTCCGCGGGTGGCCCCCAGCCGTCCGTTCAGGTACGCGGTGAACAGGCTCGTCAGGCCACCGATCAGGCTGGTGGCGACCATTTTCTGCAGCATCGGATCGCTGATCCGGGACAGCTTGCGTTGCAGCAGCTCGATGAAATTGGGCATCCACTCCGCGCCGGACCGGGTCAGCACCGGTTCGACCGCCGGTGCCAGTAGCAGCACGCGCCCGCGGACCGGATCGTCGACCATCAGCTCGACAAATTGTTCGACGGCTTCCCGGGGCGTTTTTGCCGATACCAGCGTCGCCATTGCTCTGGTGCACACGTCGTCGTAAACCGCGCGCACGAATTCGTCACGGTCGGAGAAGCTTTCGTAGAAGTAGCGCTCGGTCAGCGCGGCCTTACGGCATACCGCGCGAACGGTCAGCGCTGGGCCGCCGTCCTCGCCAAGCAACTGCACACCGGCGGCAATGAGATTTTCTCGTCGTAGCGCGAGGCGACTCTCAAGTGGGACGCCGGACCAACGGCTCCGTCGTTGACCGGACGGCACTTCGCTCCCTAGACTTCAAATTGACAACGCATGTAGTCAGAATCACGGAACTCGTAGGAAATTGACCAGTGACTCAACATACGTCGCCACCATGCCCACTGACCAGCACCAAAGCTGATAGCGACTCGGTCCAGCGGGGAGCGTCCGGTGTGACGGGCGGCTGCCCGGTCTCCCCGCTGGGCTATGACGCACCGCCGGCCCCGCTCGGCCCAGATTCTCTGACATGGCGATACTTCGGGGATTGGCGCGGCATGCTGCAAGGTCCCTGGGCGGGATCCATGCAGAACATGCACCCGCAGCTGGGCGCGGCGGTCGAAGAACACTCGACGTTCTTCCGTGAACGCTGGCCGCGGCTGATGCGGTCGTTGTACCCCATTGGCGGCGTTGTGTTTGACGGCGAACGCGCCCCGGTCACCGGCGCTGAGGTACGCGACTACCACACCACCATCAAGGGCACCGACGCACACGGCCGCCGCTACCACGCGCTGAACCCCGATGTCTTCTACTGGGCACACGCCACCTTTTTCGTCGGGACCATCCATGTCGCCGAGCGGTTCTGCGGCGGCATCACCGAAGCGCAGAAGCGCCAGCTGTTCGACGAACACGTCGAGTGGTATCGCATGTACGGCATGAGCATGCGGCCGGTGCCGGCGTCCTGGGAGGAATTTCTGGAGTACTGGGATCACATGTGCCGCAACGTGTTGGAGAACAACTTCGCGGCACGTGCCGTGCTCGATCTGACCGAACTGCCCAAACCCCCATTCGCCCAACGGGTTCCGGATTGGATATGGGCTGCGCAGCGCAAATTGTTGGCCCCGTTCTTGGTGTGGCTGACCGCCGGTCTCTACGATCCGCCGGTGCGCGAGCTGATGGGTTACCGGTGGTCGCGCCGCGACGAATGGCTGCACCGGCGCTTCGGTAATATCGTGCGGCTGATCTTCGCCTTCGTTCCGCGCCGGTACCAGAAACACCCGCGGGCGCGCGCCGGCTGGGATCGCGCCGTCGGGCGGATCCCGGCCGACGCACCGTTAGTGCAGACGCCCGCGCGCAATCTGCCGCCGCTGGACGAGCGCGACAACCCAATGCACTACTGCCCCAAGGTCTGACGGGGAGCCGCCCTGGCGCTCCGCATTTAGCCGTGGCTGTGGTTGTGCGCCTCTTCCAGGCCCGCCTGGTGCACGTGCTGATGAGCGTGTTCAGTCCCGTCGTCGTGGGCGTGGGGGTGCTCGTGGGTGACGTGGTCGTGCGCATGCGTGGTGTGTGTGTGCGTGTGAGCCTCTTGGCCGTGCTGGTGCTCGTGCGCGTGCGGCGCGTCGTGGGTGTGTTGATCGGACATGATTGTCAACTTTCTCTGCGAAATATGTCGTTTCTCTTGTGGATTCAGTTCGCCTGGGGTGCAGGCACGGAATCGGCTGCGACCTTCACGGCCTTCAGCCCGCCGTCGGGCCGGTGATGACGGGGAACCCCGGGACCGGCGTGCTCGGCGTTGAAGACGGCATCGATGACGAGCTGGCGCACGTGATCATTTTCCAGGCTGTAGAAGATGGTGGTCCCGTCCCGGCGGGTGCGCACCAGACGCGCCATCCGCAGCTTGGCCAGGTGCTGGGAGACCGACGGCGCGGGCTTGCCCACGTGCTCGGCGAGTTCGTTGACCGACATCTCGCGATGCGTCAGCGACCAGAGCACCTGCACGCGGGTGGCGTCGGCCAGCATCCGGAAAACCTCGACCACCAGACCGGCCTGATCGTCGGGCAACCGCCCTTCGCTATTACCTGCATGCATACGCAGATAATAGCCGAAACGCCGACGGCGCTGTCAACCGCGGGTTGAGCCCTGCGGGACGGTCGTCGACTTGCGCTGGCCGCCGTTGCGTTCGTTCCAGAGCCGATAGACATCCACCGCGGCGTCACGGCGTTCGTAGCGCATCGGCAGCCGCCGCTGGTCCCAGTCCTTGGCGTATTCGTCGTAGAAGTTGGAAACCTCGAAGTACTTGCGGTCATCGAGGTAGTACCCCTCATAATCCTCGCGCGTGATGAGGAAGATGACCTCCTTCGGCGAGCAGTAGTACAGCGAGCCCAGGCACATGGGACACGGATGCGCGAGCGCGTAAATGGTGGCGTCGACCAGGTGCTCGGTGCCCAACTTCATGCACGCCTCGCGGATGGCGAGGATCTCCGCGTGGGCGGTCGGATCGTTGGTCTGGGCTACCTTGTTGGCGCTCTCGGCGAGGATCTCGCCGTCCTTGACGATCACCGTCGCGAACGGACGACCGCCCTCAGCGACGTTCTGGCGAGCCAGGTCGATCGTCCGTTGGGCAAAGTCGATCACAGGTCCTCCGGCCGCAAGAACGAATGGGAGTAGACAAGGGCGAGGGTAGTCCCGAGCTGGGGGATCGCCCTTGTGGTATTAACTAGACAGCCTATATTTATCCGGGTTTGGGGATAGGGAAGAACCATGGCGCGCTCCGAGAGTGATCGTTGGGATCTCGCGACGAGCGTCGGGGCGACGGCGACCATGGTCGCCGCCCAGCGGGCGCTTGCTTCCGACGCAAAGTTCATCGACGACCCCTACGCCGCGCCGCTGGTGCGCGCCGTCGGAATCGATGTCTATGTTCGTCTGGTCAACGGCGAGATTCCCGTCGGCGGGGATTCGGAATTCGATCCAGACCGTATGGCCCGGGGAATGGCTTGCCGCACCCGGTTTTACGACAACTTCTTCCTCGATGCGGCACAGAGCGGCATTGGCCAGGCGGTGATCGTCGCGTCGGGTCTCGATGCGCGCGCCTATCGCCTGCCGTGGCCGGCGGGCACCGTGGTCTACGAAGTCGACATGCCCGAGGTGATCGAGTTCAAGACCCTGACCCTGGGTGATCTCGGCGCTGAGCCGACGGCCGAGCGGCGCACCGTCGCGGTCGACTTGCGCGACGACTGGGCCACGGCGCTGCAGGCCGCCGGATTCGACCCGAAGGCTCCAGCGGCCTGGAGCGCCGAGGGATTGCTGGTTTACCTGCCCGACGAAGCTCAGGATGCGCTGTTCGACAACATCACCGCTTTGAGCGCGCCTGGCAGTCGGCTGGCCTTTGAATTCGTGCCCGACACCGCGGTTTTCGCGGACCCGCGATGGCGCGCACACCATGACCGGATGAGCGAACTCGGATTCGAAGTCGATTTCAACGATCTGGTTTATCACGGCCAGCGCAGTCACATCATCGACTACCTGAAGCAGCGTGCCTGGCAGGTCTCGCCCCACACGGTCGCAGAGCTGCACGCGGCCAACGGCTTCACTTACCCCGGCGACGACGTGGCAAAGGCCTTCGCCGACGTGACTTACAGCAGCGCGGTGCTCACCCGATAAACCAGTCCTACTGGCTCCGCAAGTCGTCCTTCATGCGGCCGGTGAGCGTCTCCTGAAAGACGGAACGGGCCGGATCGTATAAGGCCTGATAGGTCGAGAGCAGTTCGTCCCGGTGATATTCGGGAATGGAGCCGCTGGGCGTCCAGAAGCTGTCGATATCCATCAGGAAGTACGGGCCGGGTTGGGCTGGGGTGATGCGGCGCAGGTGGTAATTCGCATCAAGCGCCTGACCGAAGCCTGGACCATAGCGGACGACGAGCGACTTACCGGGTTGTGGCTCGCGGTAGACGGCGGCACCCTGCCACTCGGTGAGGAACAGACCGGCGGGAGCGAGACGCTGCGGCCCGAGCAGCGGCTCCGCGATCCAGTTGCCCCACTCGACACGGCCGTCGACCCCGACGGGAACCCGGATCTCGAGGACATAGCGCAGGCCGATGCGCTCCACTCCGACGAGGGACGAGACCTGTGCGCGAGCGTCCACGACCCGCATCGCAATGTCGCGCAGGGACTCGAAGGTGGTGTAGTTGGTGGTCTCAACGACGATCGCTTGGCTCTTCATCGAGGCGGCCAACGTGTTGTCGCGGTTGACGAAGCGGACGAAGCGCTCCGCGGTCGGCGTTGGGGCGGCGCCGGGGGCCGCCATTCCCCAACTCATGTCCTGGGCCTGACGTTCGATCGGCAAGCTGTCAGCGAGCAGGTGCTTGAGCTCTCGGCTGGTCGACTCCGTTAGGGAATCCGTTGCAGGATGACGGATTTCCATCGTGACCAACGCGACGGGCGCGGTGACTGATGGAGCAACCGGCGCGGCAGCGGGTGGCGTGGTGTAGGCGTCGTCCTCGTTCATCTCGGGAAGCATAACCAAGCCGACGGACAGCCAAACGGGCCGCCGTGATCCAGCCACGCGGAGCGACTTCGCGTCCAGCGCGCGTCAAGAATCAGCCGAAGTAAACAGTACGGAACACTGTCAGGCCTCACCAGAAGCCGACAGTCAAGCATCGGCCGAGGTCATACCCGGTTTTCGGTGCCCCCAGCAGGGCTCGAACCTGCGACCTGCGGATTAAAAGTCCGTAGCTCTACCAACTGAGCTATAGGGGCTGCGGAGATTCAGAATACTGTGTTGGGAGCGACGCTCGTTTGAGGATTAGGCTTCGCGTGACTTAAGCTGACGTGGCTCCCAACGACCACGTTGTGAGTACCCCGGAGAGATTCGGTTCTGGCCCCCTTCGTCTAGCGGCCTAGGACGCCGCCCTTTCAAGGCGGTAGCGCGGGTTCGAATCCCGTAGGGGGTACTTGTTACGCGGTGTGTCGCGGAGCAGCAGCAAGGCCCTGTGGCGCAGTTGGTTAGCGCGCCGCCCTGTCACGGCGGAGGTCGCGGGTTCGAGTCCCGTCAGGGTCGCCAATACGGCGAGGCACATGATGCCTTCCGGCCAGGTAGCTCAGTCGGTATGAGCGTCCGCCTGAAAAGCGGAAGGTCGGCGGTTCGATCCCGCCCCTGGCCACTGTGAGAACTTGCTGGTAGCTGGCTTTTTTGACTGCTCTAATGCGCCGTTTGATCCTCCGCGGTCCCCGGTTTATCCGCCGTTTATCCGCCGTCACGTCAGTCTCCGAGCCCGTCGAGCGCATTTGCCACACGATCCAGGTCCGAGTCGTAGAGATCCGCGTAGGTGTGCGCGGTGACCATGATCGACGCGTGGCCCATCGTCACCTGCAAAAGTTTCATGTCGGCGCCGGCCGATCGCGACAAAGACGCGTAGGTGTGCCGGAGGTCGTGCACGCGCATCGTGGGACGCCCGAGTTCGACGATCCTGGTACGCCAGCCAACGGCGCGCTTCCAGAGAAGCGTATCAGGGTGTGAATGTGGCGCCGGCGGGGCGGCCATGCGGTCCTCCTATGGGGCCATATGGGGCCAGGTTGGGGCCGCACGACCTGGTTGCTGTCTGACGGAAGGTCAGCCAGCGAGTCAGGCGCACGGCGATGTTGCCGAATTGCTCGTCGGCATAGGTGTCGGCGGTCACCGTGATTCCCGCATGGCCCATCGCCCTCCGACAACGGTTTGAGGTCGGCGCTGGCCCAGCGTGAGAAGCGATGTGTGGGCACCCCATCGTTGTGGTGGACGCCAACGTGAGCGTCCGGCACCGACACACCGCGCCCGTTTACCACGACGGCGTGCCTCTGCGGGCTGCTGCTCCTCGTCGCCTCCGCCGCGCGGCGCCGCCGCGAGAACTCGTTCAAGCCACGCTATGGCGCAGATCCAGACTGGTCAGAATTGTGCTCGGTTGAATCGTGCCGAGGTTCAGGCTGAGCCGAGATCCGGCCAGTGCCAGGGAATTACGTGACAGCCGGGGAGGGGAATTACGTGATGGACAACCGCTCAAACCTGGGGAATACGTGACCGCTGACACCAAGCACCGACCATAGGAGGGCGTTGGCCATCCGTTCTGGAGCCGTTCTTCATGGATAACAGCGGTTATCCATGATCATCTACGCTATGTTCATCAAATTAATCATGAAATGCGCCGAACTGCACCATATTTAGACGCCTGTAACGCGACCCACGAGGCTGACGGCGTCTCGCCTCCGGGCCGGAAAACTCACCTATCATGGCTAGTTGGCCACTAGTTCAAGTCTCGAACCGCAGGGGCGATACCACCGTCGGCATTCACCGGCGTCGGTGGGTACCAGCGCAGTTCGTAGTGCCAATCGATGCCTTCGGCGCCAAGGCGGGTTCCGATGACGTTGCCGCTTTCGTCTCGTTCGGCCACGCGGACCCGATGCCAATGGGCCACACGGATATGGGGTGGGAGCCTCCATGCAGCAATGCCTATATCGCCCGTGCGCTCGCCCGCTTGCCGGCGGTACTGCCGCAGCGATGCGCCGGTCCGCCATCCCAGGTTGCCGATTTCCGCGCAGCTGATCTGCTGCGGTCGAGAAATCTGCTCCGCAGGCGGCCAGTCGATTTCGGGATCACCCGACGCGGAGTACAGCAACAACGACAACGACAACGGGATGAGCACCGGTAACTCCTCGCCATTGGAGTTCCCCGCCTCATGCGCACCTTGAATCTGCGCCGTGACCAGATCGGCGAGCGTCGTCGCTGTTGCAAGATCGCCGCGGAGCGGGAAAGTCACGCTCTGCAGTTGCGGGCTCGGATCACCTTCCTCCTGATACACCCACATGCACCGGACACCCTGCGCTGCAGGTATATTCGTGTAACCCGTCAACACGCCGCGACCGTCAGCGCTTCGAAGCTTCAGATTGCCCACCGCAGGCGTCGGTCCCGAACCTTTTAAGTACCGGTACTGACTGACCGTGCCGGCCACCACCATTCCGAGGTAGTGACACATGCGACGCCCGTCGTGCAGTGACAACGGGGTGGCAAGGCTGTACGCGACAGCGTCGAACGGGAACCGTGTCAACCAGTCCGGCACTAGCTCCACATCGGTGTTCGCGTTAATCAGCGCCCCAGCGAACTCGTCGTCGACCCGCAAAACCACAGGACTGTCGGACCACTTCTCGAAGATCATTGCGGCCACGTCTTGAGCCCACTGCGCCCCGGGGCTGCCTGCTGGCGGTCGGTTCACCCACGACTGGAACGCCGCGATCACCGCCGCCGCATCATCAACCTTGATGTGCCGCTTGGTCCGCAGATCCCGACCCTTCTTCTTCGCCACACCCCCATCCTCCCGCACGCCGTGACGGACAACGCGAGAACGCGCACATGGTCGACGGCGCACGCACCGAACCCGGCGCGCTTGAAGGCCAAACACGTCGCTATGGTCACTGCCCGCGGTGGCGCCTACAGCCCCGGGACCCGCGGACAACATCGACGGACGGAGTCGCCAGCAAACCAACGGACGCCCACAGGACAGGCAGTACCACTAGGGGCGAGCTAGTTTCACAACGACTGAGCTGATCGCCAGACCCGCTCCCCGTAAGCCGACGGCTTCGATCCAGCAGGGGATGCAATACGGCGGGATCGAATATGGCGGGTTACCAGTACGTGTTCACCAGGCCGCGCTGTCCGTACTCCACCACAAGGTGGCGCACCAGCTGCACTTCTCGCGCCTGCTGCTACATAATCGGGTGTTATCGGTGGCGGAGGTGCTGCGTCTTAGCCCGACAATGCCTGCGTGAAAGTCAAACCGTGGCGGATTAGCAACGGCGCAGAGGCCGGTTCCTCGCGGTTGCACCCGCTCCGCCGGTGCCCTGTGCGACGCTTGCGCCCGTGTCACACACTGCCGAGCAGCTGCACGCCGTGATCGACCGTTGCGCGCAGTTCCGCGACGCCAAGGCCCCGGCGGGCTACCGCGACGGCCTGGCCCTCTGCGTGGTCGATTCCGTGCAGTCGACGGGCGTCACGTACTCCAGCGTGGAGTCGGTCGTCGCCCGCTACCGTGCCTACCGCCGGGAACAGGGAGGCGACCCGAACACCGACGGCGTGCCCGAGCTCCTCACCACGTTCGACGAGCTGAGCGGCCCGGACGGTTGGGCGCAGCGGATCGGCAACGGGAACCGCACCTCGACGCACGTCGACGCGCCACTCAAGGCCGCCGCGATCCGGGACGCAGCGCTCGCACTCACCGCCGAGGGGATCGACACCGCCGCCGGCCTGCGGGAGGCGGCCGAGGACGCCGGGCGCTTGGCTGTAGTAGAGGCGGTGTGGCGAGCCGTGCCCGGCCAGCGCTCCGGGATCACGTGGCACTACGTGCAGATGCTCGCCGGGATCCCGGGAGTGAAGCCGGACCGGATGATCTGCCGCTTCGTCGCCGACGCGCTGGAGATTCCCCGTCTCGCCGTCACGACCGGGTTCGCCCTACGGATCCTGACCGCTGCGGCCGCAGAGATGGGCATGTCGCCGACGGACCTCGATCACGGCGTCTGGCAGTGGCAGCGGGGGCGGCGGTAGGCGTCCTTTGCGCCGGAGCGGTTCGAGCCGACAGTCACAGCCTGGTCGGCGCGGCTGTTCAGCTCGTAGCGCCGAGCTTCGCGTCGAGGAACGCGAACACCGTGCGTGCGGCGTTGACCGCCAAGTGCGCCTCGGGTTCGTCGAGCAGCTCCTCGTTCGGGTGCGCGACGCTCGCGTTGTTCCGGAGCGGGTTGAGGGAATCGAGCACCGTTGCTATCGCCCCGAGCACTCTGGTGATGTCGTCGGCGCGCGGGCCGCTGGCAGCCAGCGCAGGGTGACTTTGTCGGAGCAGCTTGAGCGCACGGTTCGTCGTCGTTTCGCGATCCGCTTCGATACCCGCGGCCTCGCAGAGGGCGAGCACGTGGCCGTGCAACGCAGTGTGGATCCGGTCGACGGCGCTCGTCGCCCCGTTGGTGCGGATCAGTTCGTCGGCGTCGGCCAGCGCGCGCAGCACCACATCACGGGTGTGTTCTGGGGTGTCCAGGCCAACCGCGGGCGCGGATTCCGGCCGGTTGATCCACGCCTCCAATTCGGGCCGGAGTCGAGCGCGAGCGGGGTTGCCGTCCTCGTTGAAGCGGTCGATCACGCCGCGCAGAATCTTCGCCTGGTCGCGTGGCGGCTGTGTCGAGAGGATCTCGATGAACCGCTCCCGGGTCGTGCCGGCGTAGTTGTTCGGGTCGATGTCGAGATCGCAGTACTCGGGTAGAACTCCGCGTGGGTCCGGTACGAGAAGTCACCGAGGTAGCCGCCGGCCACCCCGATGTAGCGGTTGACGACCTTCATCACTTCCTGGGGCGTGAGGCTCATGCCGCGCTCACATGAGCCGTTGCCATGCCGGGAGCGTATCGCCGCACCCGGACAGCCACGGCCCGCGAGACCGAGCCCGGGCAGGATCGACCGGTCCCGGGGTCAGCCGCTTCGCTACCGGCGCCGTTCCGGCCGCTGGTCCACTTCCTGCCGGCAGCGTGGGCAGTCACCGCACCGCCGCGACGGTTCGGCTCCTGGCGGGATGAACTGGGCGTGGTAGCCGGGATGGTTGCAGTATCCGCAGATCGCCATGACGTGGCTCTCCTGATCCTCGAGGTTCGAGAGACACGGTCGTGCCCCTCATACCTTCATGTACGAAACCCGCCGAATACAGTGCGTCGGCCGTTCCCACCTTCTACGCGGCGCACTGTCGACCGCGTCGATGGCATACCTCGGTGTCGGCGCCTGTCCATAGGCTTCGTTCATGACCTTGGACCTGGTCGACCACCACCGCGGCTCCGCGGACAAGTACTCGTGGATGCCTCCGTTCGACTGGTCGATCGCCTACGAGAATGAGCGGTGGTGGGACGAGGTCCGGTACTACGTGGAGGACCCGTGGTTCGTGCAGGTGGTGGGGGACGGCGTGGAGGTGGCCTGCGTCGAACTCGATGACTCCGGGGACATCAACCCGGACTACACGGGCGTGCCGACGATCGGCCCCGAACGCCTGGAGATCCAGTTCATCGAGATGGCCACCGTGGCTCGCGGACGCAAGATCGGTACTCAGGTGGTGCAGATGCTCGCTGAGCGCCACCCGGACCGCAGGCTGTTCGCGTACAGCCAGGATGCCGACCGCTTCTGGGCGCGACTGGGCTGGCAAAGGTTCGACCACCCGGATGGCGACTGGCACGCGCTTTTCGTCCAGCCGGCCCGGGTAGTGCTGGCGTCCAAGTCATGATCACAGTTGCGTCGCGTCGTCGGGGGTTCGGCGCACCCCGGCGCGGCTGGTGATGCACCATAGGGACTCGTGAGAACTACTGACTCCGGCGAGGGGATCCTGGTCAGCATCGGCTACGAGGGCAGGACCGTCGGCGACCTGGTTGGGCAGCTGCTCGCACAGGATGTGCGTGTCCTCGTCGACGTTCGCCTGACCCCGCTGAGCCGCAAGCCCGGTCTGTCGAAGACGAAGTTGTCCGAGGCCCTCGCCGCCGTCGGCATCGGCTACGTGCACCATCCCGCGCTGGGCAATCCCAAGGACAACCGGGCAGGGTTCCGCGCCGGCGAACCCGAGTCCCACGCCCGGTACCGCGAGGTGCTCGACAGCGCGGCCGCCACCGACGCGCTGGCCCACGTCTGCGAGCTCCTGGACGGCGGCGTAGTGGCGCTTCTCTGCTTCGAGCACGACCACGCCGAGTGCCACCGCGACATCGTGGTGCGCCAGCTGTTGAAGGCCCGCCCGGACGCCGCCGTGGTGCACGTCTAGAACAGGGCGTTCTCGAACTTCGGCCGCCAGACACCGAGGACTGAGAAGGACCGACGGTGAGCGTTCTGATTGCCGACGAAGAGGTGCACGTCGTTGTCCGTGGACAGCATCTCGTCGCGCCACTTCTTCAGCATCGCGTCGCGGGCGCCGGCCTCGCCGTAATCCCGCAGCCACTTCCGGCCGCCTTCACCGGCCTCCCAGTCGAGCACCTTCTGGTGGTGCCCGCCGCAGCCCGCTGACTCGCAGTGGTAGTGGTACTTGATCGCGAACGGTGCGGGCTGCAGCGGCTTGAGCGAGGTGCCGAACAGGTCGGGCGCGGATGCCTTGTCGATCTTCGCTTGCGCGGCCGTGTCCCACGGTTCACCGTCGGCGACTGTGACGGTTACTTTCGTCGGCTTGATCAGGCCGAGTGACGGCGACGGTATGGCCATTCCACCCTTCGGGTTCTGGTTGAGGAGCTCGCACATCGTGGTGGCACCGATGAGCCCGGTGAGGTTCATCCTGCGCCGCTGCCAGTTCCCGCGGCTGTCCAGCCACTCGACGTGCTCCAGCTCGTCCTGGCGGGGCCGGAACGACTCGGGTCGGTTGTCGTTGGCCTGGTGGTAGGTGCCGTTGACGCGGATGACGTCGTACTTCTTGAACTGGCTGTCGAAGTCGGCGTTGCGGAACTTCACCGGGTAGAGCCGGATCCATTCAGGATCGCCGCGGTCGAGTCGGACGCCGGCCACGCAAACGGTCTCACCGTACGTCTCGCTCGGGTTCGGGTAGGTCTTCACGGTGATCATGACCTCCGCGGTCTCCCACCCGCCCGCGGAGTTTTCGAGCGACGCCATCAGTCCCGCCCGCGGCACCACTTCGTCCCATTCGGGCAGGGTAACCACCGGGGCGGTCAGTTCGGGGAAGTCGCGGCGACCGGGTCAACACGCCCCGGCTACTGCCCACCGCCTAGGGTCTTGAACGCCGCGTAGAGCGCTTCCACTCGAGCGTCTTCGTGACTGGTCCCTTGAGCCCGAACACGGTGTCGACTGCGATGTCCAGGTGCTCACTCGCTGACCTGGTTCTTCTCGCGTTCATGCCGGCCACGAGGCCGGCATCCCGACCTCGCATTCACCCAGTCCGCATTTGTGGCCCTGACCCAGATACGAAACGGCCCCGGCAAACATCATCGAGGTGTACACCGGTGATGTCGGCGGTCAGCTGTACAACTGTTCCGACAGGGAGCATCCTGGCGCTGCAGGGAGGGCGATTGGCCAATAGCACTGAACTCAAGGACCGATGGAAGACGCTGCAGTTACTCGGTCCGGTGTTCGAGCTGCTTAATCGGGCCGCACCTCGCGCCGATATCGATCACCGCCGCTACGACCTGGCGCAGCTGGCGCTGCGACTGATTGACTACGTCGTGCACAACCAGGCCAGTCTCGAAGGTGCCGTCAGCCTCGACACCGTCACCGACCACCTCACGCAGGTCGCTCGCCGGATGCATCCGGGCGATCCCAATCGCCCCTACACCAAGGTGGCGCGCCTGGTGTTCAGTGCGGTTTTCAACGACGGCCGGCCCCATGAGGCGACCTGGCTGGACGCCGATACCGCCGGTCAGGAGCCTGATGAGGACGTCTTCCGGTTCCGATTGCTGCGCATGGTCGATAGCGAGGCCGGCGCGGCGGTGACCGCCACTGATGAGGCGATCCTGCTGTACCTGCAGGCGCTCAACACCGACCTGGCGGACCGGGCGTTGGCGCTCAAGCTCATGGTCGAGATCCAGATGCAGGCCGGCGAGTTCGACAAGGCTTTGGAATCGGCACGTCAAGCGACCCGCACAGCGCGGGGGTTGTCTGCCTCGCTGCGCGAACGGCTCGCCGATACCCGGCGAGACGTCGGCACCGTGGACTGGCACGGCGAAATGCCTCGATGGCTCACTGAGGTCCGCGGCCAGATCCGGCAGCAGATCGAACGCGATCGCCTGTTGCTCGATTTGGCCGGCGAACCGGAGATGACCCGGCGGCCCAAGAGGCGTGCCGCAACATCGCCGATGAGGTTCGTGCCGGCGGCGACGTGTGGACCCGATTGGAACGCCACGTGCTGGCCGCGATCCCGGTGTTCCTGGAAGCGCAGAACACTGCAGCGCTTCCATCCTCGCGGTATGGCCGCCGCAATCGACATGACCCGTGATGTGTTCGACCCGGCGATGGCCGCCCCCGAGCCCGCCTTCCACCGGGGAATCGGCGCGCTTGTCGCTCGGGTGAGCCCACCACCGACCCCAGCGTGGTGGGGGCTTGGCGATCTCACGGGATCCTCGCCGTTCAAGCCGCCCATCAGCTAGGACCAATGCCCGCCTGCGGTCGATGACCCTGGTGAACTCGGTGAGCCACCCGGTGACTCCATCCCGGATGATGTTGCGCGCTGCGCCGCCGCCGTCCTCGCTGTCGCATCCGAGCACCCCACTCGGGTATCGGAGTCACTGGCCCCTTGCCCGGGGTTGTGCCGACGAGGTGGCCGACAGTGAACGGCTTCTGGACGTTCTGTGGGGGGCCGCCCTGTGGGTGTTCCCCACTGGGCGACGACCGGGCCGACGACGAGCGTCCCACCAGTGCTGACCTGGCGGCCGCCGTCGGCGCACTTACCGCGGTCCGCGACGAGCAGATGCTGGACGACGGCCGTTATCGTGGCCCGGATCTCACCTTGGCTCGATCGGTCGCCCTGGATGCGGTCGAAGTCAAACGTGGCCAGGACGTCATGAATCATTCCGACATCTCCTCGGCGGCGCGGTTATTGCGTCACGCCCTGTCCCCGAGGGACCGGCCGACGCCGGCAAGTCAGTATCGGGAGCTGCTTGACCGCTACCAAACCGACGTCAACTTCGCCGAGATCGTCGAGCGGATTGCCGAGAAGGATGAGGGCTCGAGGAGGATCGACGACCAGTCAGCTCGGTCTGTTGATCTGGGGGCGACCGACTGGCCGTTCGGGTCGACCCTCTACAATTGCGGGCTGCCAGTGCGCAAGAGCGGCGATCGTCTCCTGCGGCTGCAGGATCGGCGCTGCTTTGGCCCCGTGCTGCTGGCGATCATCACCTACGCCTACCCGAATGGTGAGGCGTTGATCGACCCGGCCAACCGGACGTTACGGCCGGTCGACATCGAACGGTTCTCTGGAGCAGCGGATCACACCTACTACTCGGACCAGACGATGATCTCGGCGAATCGGAGGTCCACTGCAGCCAGGCCGCCACGACCTGGAATGACCTGCCCCAACTACTTGTCACCGACACCGGCCGGGTGGCCCGCGACTGCCACCGCTGGTACATCAACGCCACCCTGACGTTTCTGGTCGAGCAGGGCCGCGACGGTGGAGCCCGCGTTGGACGACCAAACCGGAGAGGCCTATGTTCTCAACGACTCGGTTCCGCATCGGGTTAGCCGATGTCACCCAGTTGCTGATCGCTGAAATGAGCGCCGCCCCAGTAGATCTCGGAAGACGCCTGATGTTTCGCCTGCGCCGCCTGTACCTTGACTCGGTCGGTGTGGCCGAAGCCCAGAAGCCGATCTGACCGTCGAGTTGACCGACATGTCGGGCAAGCCAACCGATTCAATCGTCTGGCTTCGCAACGGCGCCGGCAAGACCACCATGCTGTCGTTGCTGCTGGCCCTGATTCGGCCCGGACGACGAGATTTCTTGGAACCAGGACGAAAAACAACTGCACCCGCTACCTGATCGACGTGACGACACCGCTCATGTCGAGCTGGCCGAATGGGTCGCCACGGCGAACTGCTCGTGACCGGGGCGGTATACGAATGGGATGGCCGCACCCGCCCAACCGACTACAACACCAAGGGAAAGACCGGCTACGGCGCAACTGGGCGGTGCATCACCCCCGACTCCGACGTCGAGGGCGCCACCCTGGACATCGCCCTTCTACCTGCGCACCGGCGGGGCCTATGACCGCGACCGGGTCGCAGCCGACATCACCGGGCTGGCCGCCCAAGGCGTCAACGCCGTTGTCGTCAACCAGACGATCGGCGAATGGCACGCCGCGCTGCGAGAACGCCGGTTCGACCCCGGCCTGTTCGAGTACTTCCTTGTCGTCAACGCAGCCGAAGGCGGCATCGACGGGCTCTTTGCAGACATCGACTCACCCGGCAAATTCGTGCGCGTGACCCTGTCAGGGTTCGTCGGCAACCACGAGCGGATCGAACCCGTGCGGGCTCTGTTGAACGACACCGCCTCCGAGATCGCCAAACGTCCCCTTTACCTGGCCGAAAAAGAGTTCTGCGACGACGCCCAAGAGCAGGTAGTGGCACTAGGCGTCGCGCGCGCCAACCGCGCCGACGCTGCGCGCACCCTCGAGGAAGAACGCCAGCGCGCCGGCCAATACAAGCACGCCCTACTCGAGGCGTCCGCCGCGGCTGCCGAGCTGGCCAACCAAGCCGGCATCCGTACGGGCATCATCAACGAGGCATTCGAGCTCATCCGCAGCGACCTGGACATGTACCACTCCCGCGCAGTGCACTACCGGATGAAGGCCGCCGAGTTCGGAGTCGAATCGGCGAAGGCGGCCGTCGATCGTGCTGAGGCGACCGCGACAGCCGCCAAGACCACCGTGGAAGTCGGCAAGCCGTCGAACAGCATCTCCAACTTGAGAACCGGCGAGCACAGCTGGCATCGGTGCAGCCCTGGAGGAGAAAACGCAGGCCGCCCGGCCCTTGCAGGACAAGGTCGACGAGGCCCCGCGCATCTCGGCGGCTGCCCTACATCGGGAATTAAACCGCCGCCGAGGCCGAAATCGCCCACCTCGACTGCGCAAATCGAGGCGCACAACAACGCTGCTAGAAGCCAGCCGATGCCGAGGTTGAAAGACGCTGCCCAACAGCGCCGCACAGAACTGGACTCCGAACGGCAGACCATCCATTCCGGTCATCGAACAGATTCAGACCTGCAGAAGCAACGGCTGATCGACCCCGCGGCGTACTGACCACAGACGAAACACTGGCCGCCGCCGAACACCGGCTGACCTACCGCGGCCGCTGAAGCCCGTGAAACCGCCGACCCGGTTATACAATAAAGGCACAGACGAGCAACGAACTCGAGTCGACCGCAGCACAATCCTTATCCGCGACCATGAAGCTGTGGCCGCCTGCCAACCTGGCCGCACTCCCAGCTGGACGCCGCAGCTGCAGAAACTGGAGAAAATGGCCGCCACCCCTCGCCGACAACCACCGGCTCGCGCACCCCGGACGCAAGCCGACATCATCGAGCTCGCACATGAGGCCGCCGACGCCCATCTCCGTTCTTGGAGCAAGCCAAGGCCGCCGCCGAACGTGAACTCTTTGAACTCAATGAGGCCCTCCTGCCGCTGGCCCAGCCCGTGCACTACACGTGCTCGAGATAGATGTAATCTCGTCCACCACCGAGACTGCAAGTGCAAAAGATCCTCGACCAAGCTGCAGCAGCCGGAATCACCGCGGTATCGGGCGGAGAAGTACCTCGCCCAGCACATCGACCGCTCGCCCCAGCACACCAACATCATCGCCGAATTGCCCGCCAGTCGTCGACGGGATCATCGTCTACCGCGAAGACCTCGACGAAGTGGCAGCACACATCCACAACTCCGTCGAGGAGGTGGTAGTCCTCGCTCACGTTTCTGTGTCCTCGACGGACGCTGCGCTCCGCAGTTCATCCTCGGCCCCGCGCCGGCCCAACACGACCCCTCGCTGCAGCCACGGTGGAACTCAGCGCCCCTACCGAAGCACACAGCCAACTCGACAGCCTCATGCGCATGTCGTCGACCGCCAGCGCCGCACCGACGACACGCTGTTGTCTCCAGCCCGCGCGCATTCGCTGACGAGATCCCCCCTGACAGGTGTCGACGGGCTGCGCATCCCTGGTTGGCTCAAGCGGCCGCCGCGTTGCGTGCAGCGCGCGACCCCACGGGACGCCCACCAAGCAGCGCCGAAACAACCTGGGCAACGAGCTCGAAAGAACTGGCCGCGGCACTGCAGGCGCCAACGCAACGGCGCGGTCAGCAAAGGCCCCGACCAGACCCGGCCGAGCGTCACCTGGCCGTCACCGAAACCGAAGTGATGGCTCCTCTTTTCCCGCCGCCGGCTCACCGGAAGACCCCGGCCGAGCTCGCCACCGCCCGATGCCGCAACTGACGCGCGGCAAGGCAAGCGCGCTGCCGCCCCATGCCGCCAAAGCCGAGCGGACCGTCTGCATAAGGACCAGGTCACCGCGCGCCGGGTCGACTGGCGTGCCGAACTGGAAACCCTTCCCGATCCGCAGCCGACCGATCTGGCGTTGCAGACCGCCAAGGACAGCGGTCGAAGCCGCCCCGAAAAGCAGCTCCCGCCCAACGATTGCCAGAAGCCACGTTGCCGCTACGCGGTCCAGGCCGCCGAAACAGAGGTCCGCGACGCCCGTAAGCAATGGGACGCCCCACCCCGAACACGTGCAAGTACGTGCCCTCGAGCTGGTGCTGAGCACCGATGCCCACCGACTTGTCTTCGCGCAGCGCGGCCCAACCAGCGAGCAGCAGCCGAACCGCCGCCCAAGCCGAACCGTTCCCGCGGCGAAGCCGAAACCGAGCTGCGGGCCGCCCAAAGGGTCTCATGAGGAGGCTCGCCGCAACGTCGAGGGTCGGCGCAGCCGCAGGGACACCCGATCTCGTCCGAGCCCGGCGACCGCGCCCACGCCGAACAGCTCGCCGCCGAGGCTGATGCGGCGGAATCGGCATCTCGAGGAGCAGCGGTGGCGTCTCGAGCAGAAACTCAGCGCCGACGAAGCCATCCAGGTAGCGCAAAACGCGCGCGCTCAGCTGCTTTCCGACCAGCAGCGCAGCTGCGAAAGGTTGACC